>NZ_QANL01000027.1 GCF_003067705.1 Planctomonas deserti | reverse complement strand
GGCACCGGGCATGCACAGCGCCAGCTTCGCCCGCAATGTAAGCGTCTATGTGGACAGCTGGTCCAACAGCACCACGCCGCCGCAGATCGAACTGTTCCGCGCCAATGGCGAGAAGATCGCCACCCTGCTCGAGAACGATCTGGCGGACCCGAAGCATCCGTATGCGCGTTATCGCGATGCGCAGCGCCCGATCGAGTTCGGCACGCTGACCGCGGCCGACGGCAAGACCCCGCTCAACTACAGCCTGATCAAGCCGGCCGGCTTCGATCCGTCCAAGCGTTACCCGGTGGCGGTGTACGTCTACGGCGGCCCGGCCAGCCAGACCGTCACCGACAGCTGGCCCGGCCGTGGCGACCACCTGTTCAACCAGTACCTGGCCCAGCAGGGCTACGTGGTGTTCTCGCTGGACAACCGCGGCACCCCGCGACGTGGCCGTGACTTCGGTGGCGCGTTGTACGGCAAGCAGGGCACGGTGGAAGTGACCGACCAGCTGCGCGGCGTGACCTGGCTGAAGCAGCAACCGTGGGTGGACCCGGCGCGCATCGGCGTGCAGGGCTGGTCCAACGGCGGCTACATGACCCTGATGCTGCTGGCCAAGGCATCGAACCAGTACGCCTGTGGCGTGGCCGGTGCACCGGTCACCGACTGGGGCCTGTATGACAGCCACTACACCGAACGCTACATGGATCTGCCGGCGCGCAATGAAGCGGGTTACCGCGAAGCGCGCGTGCTGACCCATATCGACGGCCTGCGCTCGCCGCTGCTGCTGATCCACGGCATGGCCGACGACAACGTGCTGTTCACCAATTCAACCAGCCTGATGAGC
>NZ_QANL01000026.1 GCF_003067705.1 Planctomonas deserti | reverse complement strand
ATCGGCGAACCGGACTTCACCACGGCCGAACCGGTCGTGCGTGCCGGCCAGGCCGCATTGGCCGCCGGCCATACCCGCTACACCGCCGCACGTGGCCAGCCGGCCCTGCGCCAGGCGATCAGTGGCTTCTATCGCAGCCACTACGGGCTGGATATCGATCCCGAACGCATCCTGGTCACTCCCGGCGGCTCCGGTGCGCTGCTGCTGGCCAGCAGCCTGCTGGTCGACCCGGGCCGCCACTGGCTGCTGGCCGACCCCGGCTATCCCTGCAACCGCCACTTCCTGCGCCTGGTGGAAGGCGGCGCGCAGCTGGTGCCGGTGGGGCCTGACACGGCCTATCAGCTCACCCCCTCGCTGGTGCAGCAGCACTGGAATGCCGACAGCGTCGGCGCACTGGTGGCATCACCGGCCAATCCGACCGGCACCGTGCTGTCGGCCGACGAACTGGCGGCGCTGTCCAAGACGCTGCACGCCCGCGGCGGCCACCTGGTGGTGGACGAGATCTACCACGGCCTGACCTATGGCCTGGATGCGCCCAGCGTCCTGCAGGTGGATGACAGCGCCTTCGTGCTGAACAGCTTCTCCAAGTACTTCGGCATGACCGGCTGGCGGCTCGGCTGGCTGGTGGCACCGCCGGCGGCCGTGCCTGATCTGGAGAAGCTGGCGCAGAACCTGTACATCAGCGCGTCAAGCATCGCCCAGCACGCGGCCCTGGCGTGTTTCAGCGAGGCGTCCATGGCGATCTTCGAGCAACGCCGCGAAGCGTTCCGCCAGCGCCGCGACTTCCTGTTGCCCGCGCTGCGCGAGCTGGGTTTCCGCATCGAAATCGAG
>NZ_QANL01000025.1 GCF_003067705.1 Planctomonas deserti | reverse complement strand
CCAGCTCCAGTAGACGGTCATTTGCGTCCGCATGAAGAATCGGCGTGAGTTCAGCACCATCTGCGTCCTGCATCTGCAACTCGACGGGATACGCGTGCTGCCCTTGATACGGCGGACGCTCATATCCGGAAATGACAAATCCCACCCGAGCTCCACCAGGACCCATTTCTACGGCCGCTGCGGAAGCAAGGTCGGCGTGAAGCTGCAAGGCAGAGGCCTCAGGCAGATGAGATGCCACAGCCTCGATCAACTGCCTTTCAAAGCCGGAAACGGCACGCGTCGGATTGCTCATCGCATCGTTGATCTCAGGGCTGCTCCCGTACCGCCTCACCGCGCCTCCGGTCCTGCTTTCATCGCGTTGGACTGATGCTGTAGTGCCGCATGCAGAATCCACGTTTCAGTGACACTTGGCAATGACCGACGAGCATGTAATGGATCGCAAACCGCATCCACGCATGGCGTGGATCTACCGGGTGGGTGCTCCGACCTGCCTGTGGTAGGTGCCAACCTTGGTTGGCACATTTCTTCAGCGCGCGACCGGGCATCGGTGCGGACCAAGGTCCGCACCCACCAGAAGCGGCTTTGGCCTACGCCTGCAGCAACCACCCGCGCATCGCCGCACTGACCTCTTCCGGCTTTTCCATCGGTGCCAGGTGCCCGCAGTCGGGCACCACCACCAGTTGCGAGTGCGGCACCATCGCGTGCATTTCCTCGCTCACCGCCAGCGGCGTGATGCGGTCGTTTGCGCCGCAGACGATCAACAGCGGATCGCGGTAACCGGCCAGCACATCATGCCCATCGCGGCGTTCCAGCGCGCTCTGGCGCAGGAACAC
>NZ_QANL01000024.1 GCF_003067705.1 Planctomonas deserti | reverse complement strand
CCACGCGGCAGTGCCGTCGGATCCTCGCCGCCATACCAGCGGTGGCAGAGTTCGACGATCAGGCGGCCGGCGCGGCGGAACAGCGCTTCGCGGTCGGCATGGGTGGCCAGCGTGGTGCCGTTACCGGGCAGCGACAGGCCCAGCGCTTCGGTCAGGCAGTTCATCGAGTTGGCGGTGAACATGCCCGAGCAGGAACCGCAGGTGGGGCAGGCGCTGCGCTCGAACGCCGCGACCTTCTCGTCGGAGGCGCTGTCATCGGCGGCCACCACCATCGCATCGACCAGATCCAGCTTGTGCTCGGACAGCCTGGTCTTGCCCGCTTCCATCGGCCCGCCGGAGACGAACACCACCGGGATGTTGAGGCGCAGCGCGGCCATCAGCATGCCGGGGGTGATCTTGTCGCAGTTGCTGATGCACACCAGTGCGTCGGCGCAATGCGCGTTGACCATGTACTCCACGGCGTCGGCAATGATCTCGCGGCTGGGCAGCGAATACAGCATGCCGTCGTGGCCCATCGCGATGCCGTCGTCCACGGCGATGGTGTTGAATTCCTTGGCGACGCCACCGACCTGCTCGATCTCGCGCGCGACCAGCTGGCCGAGGTCCTTCAGGTGCACGTGGCCAGGCACGAACTGGGTGAAGGAGTTGGCGATGGCGATGATCGGCTTGTGGAAGTCGCCATCCTTCATGCCGGTGGCACGCCACAGGGCGCGGGCGCCGGCCATGTTGCGGCCGGCGGTGGAGGTGCGGGAACGGTATTCAGGCATGGCTGGCGGAACGGGCGGGCCGTACAACGTGGGGGTCGCCCGATCATGGCCAATTTTTTCGGTTGCTGCTGCAACCACCGGATCACGCC
>NZ_QANL01000259.1 GCF_003067705.1 Planctomonas deserti | reverse complement strand
AGTTCTGGAAGTCGCCGGACTTCAGCCGCACCAACATGCCGCAAGGGTTCCCCGATGCGCTGCGCGCCACGGCCAAGCACTTCTGGGCCGAGTACAGCGGCTACGTGCACACCTTCGAGGACGAACAGCAGATCGCGCCGGGCGTGACGGCCCACCGTACCGGGGGGCATACCCCGGGCCACTGCGTGGTGCGCGTGGCGTCTGCCGGGCAGGCCCTGACCTTCGCCGGTGACGCGGTGTTCGCGGTCGGCTTCGACCAGCCGAACTGGCACAACGGCTTCGAGCACGACCCGGAGGAATCCGCACGCGTACGCATCGCTCTGCTGAAGGAACTGGCCGGCACCGGCGAAATGCTGGTGGCCACGCATCTTCCGTTCCCGTCAGTGGGCCGGGTGTCGCTGGAAGGCGAGACGTTCCGCTGGGTGCCGGTGTTCTGGGACTTCTGATCGGGTCCTGCGGCCGTTGCGCGGGCAGGCGTTAACGATCGGGGCGCATCGGCG
>NZ_QANL01000258.1 GCF_003067705.1 Planctomonas deserti | reverse complement strand
ACAGCGGGCTGGTCAGCCCGATCATCATCCTCAACGGGCGGCGCATCGAACAGCGCAGCCAGATCGCCCAGCAGGGCGGCGAGCGGTGGCTGGACCGGCACCTGCGATTGAACGGCTTTGATCCGATCGCGCTGGACGGGCGCGATCCGGCCAGCATCGCGTGGGGTATCCATGTGATGGAGTCGCGCCTGCAAGCGGGCGCCGCCGTTCCCGATGCCGACGTGCGGCTGCCCTATGGCATTGCCGAAACCGTGAAGGGCTTCGGATTCCCCGGCGCCGGGACCAACGCCTCGCACAACCTGCCCCTGCCCGGGAATCCGTCGAAGGAGGCCGAGGCACGCGCGCTCTTCAATCAAGGCGCCGCGGCGCTGTTCGTGGCCGCGTCCGAGCTCGAGGAGGCTGTTGCCGCACTCAACAGCCACGACCTCCAGCAGCGCGTGCGCGAGCGCGACCATGCGCTGGCCGATCGCCAGGTGGAACCGCCCCGCGTCCCGGCGATC
>NZ_QANL01000023.1 GCF_003067705.1 Planctomonas deserti | reverse complement strand
CAGGGCACCGCGTGCCGGTGGCGTGGACGTGTACCGGTTGGCGGTGCCGAAGGTGGCGGCGGTGCCCGGGTGTATCCGGTAGCAACTGTCTTGTCAGGGGCAGCCGAGGGCCACCTCGGCGTCCCGCTTACGGGCGTTGAGGATCACCAGCATTTTGCGCATGACCGCCACGAGCGCCACCTTGCTCGCTTTGCCCTTGGCCTTCAGGCCAGCGTAAAACGCGCGCAGTCCTGGCTCGTACCGGATGGCCGTCAGGGCCGCCATGTAAAGGGCTTCGCGTACTACTGCGCGCCCACCACTGATCCGCCGTTGGCCCTGCCAGGTGCCACTTTCGCGGTTCATCGGGGCCAACCCCACCAGCGATGCTATGGCTTTGCTTCCCAAGCTGCCCAGTTCGGGCAACTCGCAGGCCAGTGTGCTGATCAGGATGGGGCCGACGCCTTTGAGCGTGCCGATATTCTTCCAGCTAGGCTGTCCCTCAAGCTGCTCGGCAATAGCTTTATCCAGTTGCTTCAGATCGTCAGATAGCTGGGCTATATGGCGTTGCTTCATCGCAATCAGATCCGGATCGACCAATCGCCGCAAGCGCTGCATCTCACTGACCCGCATCTGCACCAAATGCCTGCGGCATTGCGCAAATTCAGCCAGACGCTGCTGCCAAGGGGCAGGCGGTACGTAGCGGGTCAGCGGCAACAAATGGGCCATCTGCGCCAGCACTGTCGCATCGAGCCGATCGGTCTTGGCGGCACGGCCCGTGCCTTGGGCAAATCGCCGTGCACGCGCCGGATTGATTCGCACCATCGGCAGGCCGGCGGCGTGCAATACATCCAGAGCAGCACGCTCGTAACCCCCGCTTGCCTCA
>NZ_QANL01000257.1 GCF_003067705.1 Planctomonas deserti | reverse complement strand
GGATCTTGCAGACCGCGTCGTAGCGGTCGAGCAGGCCGGTATTGAGCAGGCTGACGAAGGGACCGACGTCGCGCCCGATGTTCGGATGCACGAAGACGAAGGCACGCACCTTCCGCTCTTCGAAAAAGCGCACAGCCACCCGACGATCAGCAACCGATTTCACCGACACGAACAGATCATGATCAACGATCATGTTCTTCATGTAGCCCTGGATCGATTCGATCAGGTCCAGATGATAGAGATGAAGCACAATGGCGAACCGCGACTTCAGCTTGTCAGCAGGAATGGCGCCAACACCATAGCGCTGCAGTTCTTCCTGTGAAATTCCGTCACTGGACTGGGCAAGCAGCGGCATCGCATTGACACGCGTGGCCCGCATCCTGGCGACTTCCTCCTCGACCTGGCCCAGGCGCACCGGGTCGGCGATCAGGCTGGACAGGCCAACGTCCTGCACGCCATTGGGATCATCGCGCAGCACTTCGGTCTTGATGAAACCAAAC
>NZ_QANL01000256.1 GCF_003067705.1 Planctomonas deserti | reverse complement strand
GATGAGTTCGTGTCCGTACAACTGGCGTAATCATGGCCCTTCGGGGCCATTGTTTCTCTGTGGAGGAGTCCATGACGAAAGATGAACTGATTGCCCGTCTCCGCTCGCTGGGTGAACAACTGAACCGTGATGTCAGCCTGACGGGGACGAAAGAAGAACTGGCGCTCCGTGTGGCAGAGCTGAAAGAGGAGCTTGATGACACGGATGAAACTGCCGGTCAGGACACCCCTCTCAGCCGGGAAAATGTGCTGACCGGACATGAAAATGAGGTGGGATCAGCGCAGCCGGATACCGTGATTCTGGATACGTCTGAACTGGTCACGGTCGTGGCACTGGTGAAGCTGCATACTGATGCACTTCACGCCACGCGGGATGAACCTGTGGCATTTGTGCTGCCGGGAACGGCGTTTCGTGTCTCTGCCGGTGTGGCAGCCGAAATGACAGAGCGCGGCCTGGCCAGAATGCAATAACGGGAGGCGCTGTGGCTGATTTCGATAACC
>NZ_QANL01000255.1 GCF_003067705.1 Planctomonas deserti | reverse complement strand
CGGCGCGCATCATCGATGCGGCCGCGACGCACCAGCCAGCGCGGCGATTCGGACAGCCAGAAGATGCCAGCGCAGAACAGCAGGCCCGGTGCCAGGCAGGTCCAGAAGATGGTGCGCCAGGCGTGGTCCTTCACCGTGAACAGTTCCTGCGCCTGCTGCGCGACCGGCAGTGAGCGCACGGCTTCGGCGGCGGCATCCACGGCGTGGGCGTGGTAGAGGCCGATCAGGGCAGCCAGCACCAGGCCAACGGTCAGCAGCAGCTGGAACATGGCCGCGCCGCGCCCGCGTCGCTCGGGGCTGAGCACTTCGGCCAGGTACAGCGGAATCACCACGCCGATCAGGCCGCCACTGATGCCCTGCAGCAGCCGGCCGAGCAGCAGCGGCGTGTAGCCCGAAGCCAACGCCATGATCGGAATCGAGGCGGTGAACAGCAGGCCGGCCAGCAGCATCGCGCCGCGGCGGTCGATCAGGTCGGCGACCATGCCGGCGAACAGCGAGGAC
>NZ_QANL01000254.1 GCF_003067705.1 Planctomonas deserti | reverse complement strand
CAAGGCCGGCCTGCAGGGCCGGGTGCAGCTCGAAGGAGGAAAAGGTCAAATCGGTCAGCGGTTTGTCGCTCATGAGTCCGTCTTGGTATGGCCGCCGGCCCGTGGGGCGGCTGGCACTTCATCGTCTAGGGGCACCGTCGCAAACTGCGGCCCCTGCGGCGGGTTGGCAGGCTGGGACCACCCGGTCCGCGCGCCGCACAATGCCCCAGTTTAACGCACTCGGGCAGGCAAACCGGAATGCCCGGTCTCACCGGATGGAGAGACGACGCGCCTTCATCCAGCCACACAGGACTTGAACGACCCCGCCGGTCCCGCTGGTGTCGCCCGCTGCCACCCCCATCTTCGGGAAGACAGTGAAATCCGACACATACCGAGCTTCGAAGCGATCACGATACGCTGGGTTCCAGCCGGCGCCTGTCCCTGCCCTGCGATAGGGGTACACTTCCGGCCGTGAGCGTCCAGGCATCCCGCCGAACGCACCGCGGCAGTGCGCCGCGAGGC
>NZ_QANL01000253.1 GCF_003067705.1 Planctomonas deserti | reverse complement strand
AGAAGTCCGAGCTGCCATCGCCGATCATCAGCACACGCGGTGCTTCGTTGGCGCGCGCCTGCGCAGCGCAGGTGCACTTGCAGGTGCCACTGCGGCAACCTTCGGCCTGGTAGGGCGATTCCAGTTCCCAGTGGTCCCCGCACCAGCGCAGGTGGTTGGCCACCACCGGCAGTCGCGACAGGCCGTGGTTGGCGAGGATGCGGTGGATCGCATAGTCCAGGCCATCACTGACGATGCGCAGCGGCACGCCCAGCTGTTCGGCACGGCTGACAAAGGCGGCAAAGCCCGGATCGATCTGCACCTGATCCAGGTGGGCGTCGAGCGTGGCCGGGTCCAGCTTCAGCAGCCTGACCTGGCCCTGCATGCATTCACGCGAGCCGATCTTTCCCGACTTCCACTGCTCTTCCAGTTCCTGCCAGCCCGGCTGGCCGTACTTCTCCAGCAGCGAGTCGATGACATCTTCGAGGCTGATGGTGCCGTCGAAGTCACACAGGATGCTCCA
>NZ_QANL01000252.1 GCF_003067705.1 Planctomonas deserti | reverse complement strand
CTGGTTTTCCAGAGCAACCGCCAGTAAGCGGGAAGCTCAACGCGTTATTTTTGTCGCGATCGAGCAGGTCGATCGCGACATGACACGCCCCGCAGCCCCGAATGCCAGCACCTTCCCGAGGTGCTGGAGCGCGCGCTCGCGCCATGCAGGACGATGGCTGCAGTTTTCACTGGTGCAAGGAACTGATTTGAACGCATCCACACGCCTGATTCCCGTTCTTCTGCTCGGCGCGCTGGCCGGCTGCAACAGCCCGGCGGGGCTGGCGGTCGCCGACCCCGGGCTGGAGAAGGTGAACGCCTACATCGAGTGCTACAACGGCGTCGAACAGCCCATCCACGAAGGCTTCCAGACCTACACGGGCTGGATGAAGGATCCCAAGGCGGGGCCGACCGGCAAGGAAGCGCAGCCGCGCTCACCCGGCAAGGTGCTGTCGCACCGCGTCGAGTACTGCGGCCAGCCGCTGACCGATGCGCTGGCAAACACGCCTGCCACGTCGCTGGAC
>NZ_QANL01000251.1 GCF_003067705.1 Planctomonas deserti | reverse complement strand
GTCACGGCCAGGATGCCGATCAGGATCGCGCCACGGATGCGGCGCGCTTCCAGTACCGCGATCAGCAGAAAGCCGGCCAGCGCCAGCAGCGGCGGCGCCGTGTTCAACGGGCCCAGCGCCACCAGCGTGTCTTCATTGCCGACGATCACGCCCGACTTCTGCAGCGCGATGATCGCCAGGAACAGGCCGATGCCGGCCACGATGGCCGAGCGCAGCGACGAAGGAATGCCCGACACCAGCCATGCACGCACACCGGTCAGCGACAGCACCAGGAACACCAGGCCGGAGATGAACACCGCGCCCAGTGCCTGCTGCCACGGCAGGCCGGCAGCGCCGACCACGGTGAAGGCGAAGAACGCGTTCAGGCCCATGCCGGGCGCCATGCCGACCGGGAAGTTGGCGGCCAGCGCCATCACCGCCGAACCCAGTGCAGCAGCCAGGCAGGTGGCCACGAACACCGCGCCCGCATCCATGCCGGTGGTGCCAAGGATCTCGGGATTGAC
>NZ_QANL01000250.1 GCF_003067705.1 Planctomonas deserti | reverse complement strand
CTGGATGCCATGTGGCAGCTGACCGGCTTCTTCCTCACCTGGCTGGGCGCCCCCGGCAAGGGCCGCGCACTGGGCTGCGGCGAGGTGAAGTTCACCGGCCAGGTACTGCCGGAAGCCAAGCGGGTGCGCTACGAGATCGACATCAGCCGCGTCATCAACCGCAAGCTGGTGATGGCCCAGTCGGACGCCCGCATGTACGTGGATGACCGCGAAATCTACAGCGCGCGCGACCTGCGCGTCGGCCTGTTCACTGAAACCGGGAGCTTCTGATGCGTCGCGTCGTCATCACCGGCATGGGCATCGCGTCCTGCCTCGGCAATGATCTGGATACCGTTTCGGCTGCGCTGCGCGAAGGGCGCTCGGGCATCACCGCCCTGGCCGACCACGCCGAAGCGGGCCTGCGCAGCCAGGTAGGCGGTCGCGTCGACCTCGACCTGGAGGCGCTGATCGACCGCAAGCAGAAGCGCTTCATGAGCGATGCGGCGGCCTTCGCCTACCTGTCCA
>NZ_QANL01000249.1 GCF_003067705.1 Planctomonas deserti | reverse complement strand
AAGGGTCAGTGTGGCGTGATCACTGCAGGCGGGCGTCGGTACGTGGGAGGCGCGCAGTCTACGGGAAGCGGCCCTACGGGGGTAGCGCGGTTGGCCGGCGAAGGCAGCGAAAGGCAGCGAAAGGCAGCGAAAGGCAGCGGAGCCTGGCTCCGCTCTACAATTGAACCATGGCCGCCAACCGCCCGCAGTTCTTCGACCCCGCCACCGAACAGGGCGTGCTGCGCCTGTCGATCGCCGCCTCTCTGCTGCTGGCCGCGGCGGCGGTGGTGTTCGGCCTACTGGCCAGTTCTTCGCTGATCATCTTCGACGGCATCTACGGCCTGATCGACGTGGTGATGACCTGGCTGTCACTGCTGGTGGCGCGCCTGATCGCGCTGTCCACGCAGACCGATGCGCTGCAATCGCGGCTCAACCAGCGCTTCACCATGGGCTTCTGGCACCTGGAGCCGATCGTGCTGGGGGTGAGCGGCACACTGATGATCGGTGCGGCGCTGTATGCGCTGG
>NZ_QANL01000248.1 GCF_003067705.1 Planctomonas deserti | reverse complement strand
CCCTTGACGCCACATTCGTACGGGCTGCCTGCCTTGCCCTTGCTCATGCAGTCCACTTCCGGCGCGTGCAAGGCGTAGAGTTTTTGTTTGTCCTTGGGACGCTGTGTCAACAACCGTTGTGCGCGCTCCAACCAGACACCGATGCGCTCACGTACCGACGGTTCCTGCTGGGCCAGCTTGCGTTGCAGATCCCGTAATACGCGTCCCAGGATCGTGCGTTGGCGTCGCAGTACTTTGCGCATGCGCTTGAACTGGCGCGCATGCGCATAGCGCCCGGCCTTGCGGCTCAACCCCGTACCTTGCCTCACATAGGTCTGCCGCAAGACGATGCCGTGTCGCTTGGCCAGCAGCCCCAGCTTCTTGCGCGCCACCTCCAGCAAGCGGCTGTCGGTGGGATGGGCGATCGCTTTTTCCTGCACGGTGGTATCCACGATCACCCGCGACAACTCGCGTGCGTCCACCGCCTTCATCGCGTGAGCGGTGTTGATCGTATGCGCCAACAGCT
>NZ_QANL01000022.1 GCF_003067705.1 Planctomonas deserti | reverse complement strand
GCCACGGTAGGCGCGGATGCGCGGTGGTTTGCGCGGGTCGTGGTCGAAAATGTCCTTCAGGTACTTGGTCAGCACCTCGACCATCAAGCGTGTCTGCGCGAACACCAGGGTCTTCAGCCCGGATTTGATCGCGATGCGGGCGATGCGGTTGCTCTGCGAGCGTGCCGAGGCACGCAGGCCCAGGTCCGGATTGATCACCGGAGGGTTCCACAGCAGCACCTGCTTCGGCCCGCTGGGCGCACCGGATTCGGTGATGGCGGTAACCGGCGCCTCGATCAGCGCCTCGGCATGCGCCTGCGGGTTGCCGATGGTGGCCGAGCACAGGATGAACTGCGGTTGCACGCCGTAGAACGCGCAGATGCGCTTGAGCCGGCGCAGCACGTTGGTGACGTGGCTGCCGAACACGCCGCGGTAGGTATGCACTTCGTCGATGACGATGTAGCGCAGGTTCTCGAAGAACTGCGCCCATTTGGTGTGATGCGGCAGGATCGCCTGGTGCAGCATGTCCGGGTTGGACACCACGATATCGCCGTGCAGGCGGATCGCCTGGCGCGCATCGCCGGGGGTGTCGCCGTCGAAGGTGAAGGCCTTTACGCCCAGGTCACCGGCACGGTTGAGTTCCAGCAGCTCGGCCACCTGGTCCTGGGCCAGCGCCTTGGTCGGGAACAGGTACAGCGCCTTGGCCTTGTCCTGCATCGCCGCGCTGACCACCGGCAGGGTGTAGCACAGCGACTTGCCGCTGGCGGTGGGGGTGACGATGGCCACGTGCTCGCCGCGCTGGCTCGCCTCCCAGGCCTCGGCCTGGTGGCTGTAGAGCTGCTCGATGCCACGCGCCTTCAGCGCGGCGGCCAGGGCAGGCGGAACTGAATCGGGAATGGGCGCA
>NZ_QANL01000247.1 GCF_003067705.1 Planctomonas deserti | reverse complement strand
CAAGGCCGAACTGCAGATCAGCGACATGGATCGCGGCTACTACGTGACCCACAACCTGACCCTGGCCCAGCACCCGTCCGAGACCGACGATCGCCTGATGGTGCGCCTGCTCGCCTTCGCCCTCAATGCCAGCGATCGCCTCGAATTCGGCCGCGGCCTGAGCACCGATGACGAGCCGGATCTGTGGGAACACGACTACACCGGCGACATCCTGCAGTGGATCGACCTGGGCCATCCGGACGAATCGCGCATCCGCAAGGCCTGCAACCGCAGCCGCCAGGTGCAGGTGGTCAACTACGGCGGCAACGCCTCGGAGATCTGGTGGGGCAAGCAGGGCAAGGGCCTGGCGCGCTTCGACAACCTGTCGGTGGTTGACCTCGATGGTGCCTTCGTCGAACTGTGGGGCCAGCAGATCCAGCGCGCGATGCGCTGGAGCGTACTTATCCAGGACGGTGAAGTGCAGCTGCTCAACGATCAGATGCAGCTCGACGTGGTCCCGAACTGGC
>NZ_QANL01000246.1 GCF_003067705.1 Planctomonas deserti | reverse complement strand
CGGGGGTTGCGTTGCCTGATCGGCCAGATCCGGCCCCACCTGCCGGGGTGACCGGTACAATTGGGCCATGATCAACAACGATGTCCTGCGCAGCGTGCGCTACTCCCTGGACCTGGGCGACCACCACGTGGTGACCCTGTGCCAGATGGCCGACCCGGCCTTCGCCGTGGATCCCGAACAGGTGAAGGCCTGGCTGCGCCGCGAGGACGAAGCCGGTTTCGAGGCGATGAGCGACAGTGCGCTGGCGCACTTCCTCGACGGCCTGATCGTGCACCTGCGCGGTCGCGATGAGAGCCAGCCTCAGCGTGCGGTGGAAACCCGCATCGACAACAACCTGGTGCTGAAGAAGCTGCGCGTCGCCTTCCAGCTGCGCGACGTGGACCTGATGGAGATCTTCGCCAGCGCCGGCTTCAACGTCTCCAAGTCGGAAGTGGGCGCCTTGTTCCGCCAGCCCGGGCACACTAACTACCGGCGCTGCCTGGACCAGATGCTGCGCAATTTCCTC
>NZ_QANL01000245.1 GCF_003067705.1 Planctomonas deserti | reverse complement strand
GAAGCCGTGGCGGGGCGGGCAGGGTGGGGGCAGCTCCCTATTCAGCAAAAAAACGTGAATCGCTTCTGGTGGGTGCGGACCTCGGTCCGCACAAATGCCTGGTCGCGCGCTGAAGGAATGTGCCAACCAAGGTTGGCACCCACCCAAGGCAGGTCCAGGCGGCCGCCGAGAACCTCCCTATTCAGCAGAAAACGACCATGGTAGGTGCCGACCAAGGTCGGCACCTACCAAATGAGTGGGTCAGAACCGGTTGTCGTCGTCCAGCATCCGACCCAGGCCACCCAGCACCGAACCCTCGCCACGGTTCTGGCCACCGCCCTGCGGTGCGGCCATCCACATGCGGCCGGCCAGGCGCGAGAACGGCAGCGACTGCAGCCAGACCTTGCCCGGACCGGTCAGCGTGGCCAGGAACACGCCCTCGCCGCCGAACAGCATGCTCTTGATGCCCGCAACACGGCGCACGTCCATGTCCACGCTGGAGTGGTAGGCCACCACGCAGCCGGTAT
>NZ_QANL01000244.1 GCF_003067705.1 Planctomonas deserti | reverse complement strand
CGTCGGCTTGCGCATCCATTGCAGGCGCTCGGCGGCCTTGCCCCAGAAACCATCCGGGTCGGTCACCGAAGCCTGGTACTGCTGTTCGTACGACGTCTTGTCGATGCGTGCCTTGGCGGCGAACTGCGGATCGACGGGGTAGATATCAGCCATGGCACCCTCACTTGCACGTTGACTTTGTATGTGCGGTCGCAGCATCGCAACGACCGATCCCCCTCAGTTTGCCCCATCCACCCCCGGCCGCGTCACCACCTTGGTTAGACCATGGTCGAAAGTGAGCGTCCTGCAGGGCCGGGTTCGACCAATGGCCAATAGCCGCTGTGCGTGAACGCCCCGCAGTCTCGGCTCGACCGTGCCCCACGCGCGGCATCACCTTGCCACTTGGGAGAGAGGGCAACATGAGCCACCGTACGTTGAAAGCCGTGCGCACACCTTTGGCGGCCTGCCTGTTGGTCGCCCTGGTCGCACCGGGCATGGCGTTCGCTGAGACCGCCAAAGAGAAAGCG
>NZ_QANL01000243.1 GCF_003067705.1 Planctomonas deserti | reverse complement strand
TGACCGTGACACGCACGCGCTGCTGCGCGCGCAGGGCATCGAGGACAGCGTGATCGACGCAGTGGCGGCACGTTGCCATGAGCTGTACGAAGCACGCACGCAGACCGGTCTGCCGCTGCGGCCAGGCATCCTGGAGCTGCTGGAGCTGTTGAAGGCGCACGCGGTACCGCGTGCAGTGGCAACCACCACGCGGCAGCCGCGGGCCAACCGCAAGCTGGCCGCTGCCGGCCTGCTGCCGTATTTCGATGCGGTGATCACCAGTGGCGACGTGGCGCGGCCGAAACCGGCGCCGGACATCTACCTGCTGGCCGCGCAGCGGCTGGGCCAGGCCCCGGAACGCTGCCTGGCGCTGGAAGACTCACCGGCCGGTACGCGCGCGGCATTGGCCGCCGGCATGACCGTGATCCAGGTGCCGGACCTGGTGCATCCGGATGAAGAGCTGCGCGCACTGGGCCACCGCATCGTCGGCTCGCTGGTGGACGCGCACGCGCTGCTGTTGCCGCTGCT
>NZ_QANL01000242.1 GCF_003067705.1 Planctomonas deserti | reverse complement strand
GCGCATCATCAACATCGGCTCGGTCAGCGCCCACAAGGGTCAGATCGGGCAGGTGAACTACGCCACCGCCAAGGCCGCGATGCACGGCTTCAGCCGTGCGCTGGCGGCGGAAGTGGCCTCGCGCGGGGTCACCGTCAACACGCTGTCGCCGGGCTACATCGCCAGCCAGGCGATCAGCGGCTTCCCGCCGGATGTACTGGACCGGCTGGCCGCCTCGGTGCCGGTGCGCCGCCTGGGACGCCCGGAGGAAGTAGCTGGCCTGTGTGCGTGGTTGGCGTCGGATGAAGCTTCGTACGTGACCGGCGCCGACTATCCGGTCAACGGTGGCCTGTACATGGGTTGAGCCCGTCTCCACGCAAGGCGTGAACCGCCTCCCCCACGGATTGCGCGGGGCCGGTGAACCTTCGCTTGCGAGGGGGATCCGGCCCCTTTTTGTTTCTGCATTTTCGGGACGTATTGCCCGACACATCGGCAGAACCGGTGCTATACCTCCAACGCTCGCCGAGC
>NZ_QANL01000241.1 GCF_003067705.1 Planctomonas deserti | reverse complement strand
AGCTGGACGAAGCCCTGCTGACCCTGCTGACGCCGGAGGAGCGTGAAGCGCTGGCCAAACCCGGCATGCGCGCGGCCGACCTGGGTGCGGACCCCGGCGGCTGGACCTGGGTGCTGACCCGCCAGCACATGCACGTGCTGAGCATCGACAACGGCCCACTGCGCCAGCACGTACTGGACACCGGCCTGGTCGAGCACCTTCGCGCCGATGGCTTCCACTGGCACCCGGAGCAGCCACTGGACTGGATGGTCTGCGACATGGTCGAGCAGCCGCGCCGCGTGGCCGAACGCATGGCCACCTGGTTCCGCGAAGGCTGGTGCAGGCACGCGATCTTCAACCTGAAACTGCCGATGAAGAAGCGCTGGGACGAAACCCGCTTGTGCCTGGACCTGTTCCAGGAGCAGGCCTGCAAGCCGCTGGTGGTCCGCGCCAAGCAGCTCTATCACGACCGTGAGGAGATCACGGTATTGGCCTCGCCGCTGCGCTGAGGAACATGCCCGCCGGGCAT
>NZ_QANL01000240.1 GCF_003067705.1 Planctomonas deserti | reverse complement strand
GTACCTGTTCAAGGGTGTCGTCCCGCTGAAACTCGATCGTCTGGACGCCCACCTCGGGCTGCATGCCGCGCTGGCGCTGGGCTACGCCCTGGCCGGGACAGCGCTGTGCGCGATGGCTACGTTTGAACCGGCTACTTCACGTGCCTATGCCAGTGCTGTACTGGTGCTGCTTGGCGTTGGAATGGGGCTGGCAGTGCCGGCGACCGGCATGGCCGTCATGGCCAGCGCGCCGGTCGAGCGCGCGGGTATCGCTTCAGCCACGATGAACGCATTGCGCCAGGCAGGCATGAGCCTGGGCATCGCGCTGCTGGGCAGCCTGATGGGCCAGCGCGCCGTACAAGAGTTCGCTACTTCCGCACAGGCGGCCGGGCAGCGGGGGCTGGTGGCACAGGCGCGCGAAATGATCCTGCAACCGAGCTCGATGCAGGACACGCCGCAGATGCTGGCGTGGTATCGCAGTGCGATGGCCAGTGGTTTCGGCTGGGCGATGGCGGTGGCCGGTGCGCTG
>NZ_QANL01000239.1 GCF_003067705.1 Planctomonas deserti | reverse complement strand
GCGGGCTGGCGTTCATGGCGGGCTCTCCGGGCGTGCAACGGTGGGTTCGATGCCGGTGCGCTGTAGGCGCCGACGCCTGCACGTTAAAATAGCCGGATGAACGAACAGGTCAAACAACGCTTCGCCGGCATCGAACGGCTGTATGGCGTGGGTGCGCTCGAGCGCCTGCAGGGCAGCCGCGTGGCGGTGGTGGGCATGGGCGGCGTCGGCTCATGGGTGGTGGAGGCGCTGGCCCGTTCGGCGGTCGGCCACCTGACCCTGATCGATGCCGACGATATCTGCGTGTCCAATACCAACCGGCAGCTGCCGGCGATGGAAGGCAACTACGGCCGCAACAAAGCCGAGGCGATGGCCGAACGCTGCCGCGCGATCAACCCGGACATCGCGGTCGATGCCGTACAGGCGTTCCTGACGGTGTCGAACATGGCCGAACTGCTGGACCGTGGCTTTGATCTGGTGATCGATGCCTGCGACAGCTTCCGGGTCAAGGTCGAGACGATTGCCTGGT
>NZ_QANL01000238.1 GCF_003067705.1 Planctomonas deserti | reverse complement strand
CTGATGGCGATGGACGACGAGCGCTTCGGCGCCTGAGCCGGGCTGCGCCCGGCACCCGCGGTAGTGCCGGCCGCTGGCCGGCAACCGCAACAGCAACAGCAACGGCAAGAGCTGGCTTCCTGCGGGGTGGCGAGGTGGGTCCAATTGCGGGGGACGCTGCAAGTACGTCCATGTAAGCTCGGTCGCCGCATCCATGCGGCTCACGCCCCCGCAACCGGACCCACCCCGCCTTCGACAGATTTCCGCGACCTGCCTGCTCTTCTGTAGAGCCGAGCCATGCTCGGCTCAGATCTCACATATATCGAAATATTCGATTTCGATGGAGAGTCATCCACGCATGGCGTGGATCGTGTCGACCAAGGTCGACACCTACCAACAGCACACGGAATCTGTCAGAGGTGGGGCGGTGTGGGTGGGCAGGACCGTTGGCGCCATGGATGGCGCCATCGAGCCCCCATGGACGGGTTTACGGCGTGTCCTGCCCACCCACACCGCCCCGCCCAACCCG
>NZ_QANL01000021.1 GCF_003067705.1 Planctomonas deserti | reverse complement strand
ATGTCAAGCACCGGGATGCCTTCGGTGATGCAGACGATGACCTTGATGCCGGCAGCAGCGGCTTCCAGGATTGCGTCAGCCGCGTACGGCGGCGGCACGTAGATGACCGAAGCGTTGGCGCCGGTGCTCTGCACGGCGTCGGCAACGGTGTTGAAGACCGGCAGGTCGATGTGGGTGGTGCCACCCTTGCCCGGGGTCACGCCGCCAACAACCTGGGTGCCGTACTCGATCATCTGAGTGGCGTGGAAGGTGCCCTGCTGGCCGGTGAAGCCCTGCACGATCACCTTGGTGTTCTTGTTAATCAAAACAGACATGGGAATTCCTTGGTGTCGAATCAGGCAGCGTTCTTGACAGCTTCAACGATCTTCTTGGCGCCATCGTTGATGTTGTCAGCCGGGATGATGGCCATGCCGCTGTCACGCAGCAGCTGCTTGCCTTCTTCCACGTTGGTGCCTTCCAGGCGCACCACGACCGGAACCTTGACGCCTACTTCCTTCACGGCGGCGATGATGCCTTCGGCAATCATGTCGCAGCGGACGATGCCGCCGAAGATGTTGACGAAGATGCCTTCAACCTTGTCCGAGGACAGGATCAGCTTGAACGCTTCGATGACGCGCTGCTTGTTGGCACCGCCGCCCACGTCCAGGAAGTTCGCCGGCTCGCCGCCGTTGAGCTTGATGACGTCCATGGTGGCCATGGCCAGGCCGGCGCCGTTCACCATGCAGCCGATGTTGCCGTCCATGGTGACGTAGTTGATGTCCAGCTCCGAAGCGATCACTTCGGTCGGATCTTCCTGGGTCTTGTCGCGCATGGCGACCAGGGCCTTCTGGCGGAACGCGGCGTTGTCATCGCTGTCGAACTTGCCGTCCAGCGCGTACAGGTTGCCGTCG
>NZ_QANL01000237.1 GCF_003067705.1 Planctomonas deserti | reverse complement strand
GGGTCAAGCTGACCCCTCATTACACTGGCTATCTGGCGGCGCGCTATCAGTTCGACTCAGGCATCCATGCACGGCTGGAATCGCAGTTCACCGGCTCCAGTGCACTGGATGAACGCAACCGCGCGTTCCAGCCCGCAGTGGCCGTGCTCGGTGCGCAGCTGGGCTATGAGACCGGGCCGTGGAGCGCGCGGGTGTTCGTGCAGAACCTGACCAACAAGCGCCGCATCAATGGCCTGATCTTCGACAACCTGGCCTTCGGGCGCGACGGAAACTACTACGGCCCGGTCGACAGCCCGCGCATCTTCGGCGCGGAAGTGGGTTACCGCTTCTGACGAATCCACGGTAGATCCACGCCAAGCGTGGATGGCGGCACCCCGCCGGGCATGGCCCGGCGCTACCGTGGGCCGTGCAATGCCCGCCGGTTGCCGATGTGCGCGCATGCCAGCAGCACGCCACCGCAGGCGGTGGCCACGCCATGCCACAGCAGCGATTCCTTCAGCGGCAGGTAC
>NZ_QANL01000236.1 GCF_003067705.1 Planctomonas deserti | reverse complement strand
ATCGACGGCGCGCACGAGATCGACCCGGCGTGGGTGGCAGGCAAGCAGCATATCGGCGTGACCGCAGGTGCCTCGGCGCCGCAGGTGCTGGTCGATGGCGTGCTGGCGCGCCTGGCCGAGCTGGGCGCCAGCGGCGTGGGCGAGCTGGACGGCGAACCGGAATCGATGGTGTTCGCGCTGCCGAAGGAACTGCGCCTGCGTCTGGTCGACTGACCGGGAAAGGCCGCATCCACGCATGGCGTGGATCTACTGAAACCGCTCTGGTGGGTGCGAACTGCACACGGTGGGTGCGAACCTTGGTTCGCACGCTTTTGGGTGTGTGTGGATGAGCGGCCCGCCCATGACCTTTGGCCATGGGGCCGGGCACCGCACAGGCCTAGCATCGGAAGATTCTCCGTTGTTGGATGCTGCCGATGAAGACCCGAGCCTTGGCGATGTCGTTGCTGTTCGCGTTGGCGGCCACGCCTGCACTTGCGCAGACCTCGCCACCAGCAAACGTGCCGGCTCCC
>NZ_QANL01000235.1 GCF_003067705.1 Planctomonas deserti | reverse complement strand
CGACCATCGTGATCAGCTGCGACATCCTCGACCCGGCCACCATGCAGCCGTATGGCCGTTGCCCGCGCGGCATCGCCAAGCGCGCCGAGGCCTACCTGAAGTCCTCCGGCATCGCCGAAACCGCGTTCTTCGGCCCGGAGCCGGAATTCTTCATCTTCGATTCGGTCCGTTTCGCCAATGAAATGGGCAACACCTTCTTCAAGGTCGATTCCGAAGAAGCCGCCTGGAACAGCGGCGCCAAGTACGACGGTGCCAACAGCGGCTACCGTCCGGGCGTGAAGGGCGGTTACTTCCCCGTTCCGCCGACCGACACCCTGCACGACCTGCGCGCCGAGATGTGCAAGACCCTGGAACAGGTCGGCATCGAAGTGGAAGTGCAGCACCACGAAGTGGCCACCGCCGGCCAGTGCGAAATCGGCACCAAGTTCAGCACCCTGGTGCAGAAGGCCGACGAACTGCTGCGCATGAAGTACGTGATCAAGAACGTCGCGCACCGCAACGGCAAGACC
>NZ_QANL01000234.1 GCF_003067705.1 Planctomonas deserti | reverse complement strand
CGGCGTTGTCGTCGGCCAGCGCGTTAAGGAGGCGACCCACGCCGGGCGCGTGCACTTCGATGCCGATGTAGTCGCGCGACGGGTCGTGCTGGGCGGCGAAGCGCAGCGCGGCACCGTTGCCGAAGCCGATTTCCAGCACCTTGTGTGCCGGGCGCCCGAAAGTGGCGTCCAGGTCACGCGGCTGGCCGGTGTAGTCGAGGCCGAAGCGCGGCCAGCGTTCGTCGAACGCGCGCTGCTGGGCGGGTGTGAAACGTCCCTGGCGCAACACGAAGCTGCGCACCTCGCGGCGGCCCTCGCTTACGGTGAAGGGCTTGGGCGGGGCCTTGGAACCGGCGCTGTCGAAAGGATTGGTCATCAGCCGATCAACCCATCCACCGGGGAGGAGGCGCTGGCGTAGCGCTTGCGCGGAATGCGCCCGGCCAGGAAGGCCTCGCGGCCGGCCTCGACCGCCTTGCGCATGGCGCTGGCCATCAGCACCGGGCTGCGTGCACCGGCAATGGCGGTATTCA
>NZ_QANL01000233.1 GCF_003067705.1 Planctomonas deserti | reverse complement strand
CGCTACGCTGCCGCCCGCCCTGTTCGTCACCGGCACCGATACCGAGATCGGCAAGACTGCGGCCAGCACCGCGCTGCTGCATGCGCTGCGTCGGCGCGGCCTGCGCGCGGTGGGCATGAAGCCGGTGGCCAGCGGCAGCGAAGACCTGGGGCAGGGCCTGCGCAACGAGGATGCGCTGGCCCTGCAGGCAGCCAGCTGGCCGGTGCCGGACTATGCCGACCTGAATCCGTACGCGCTGCGGCAGCCGCTGGCACCGGAGCTGGCTGCTGCCGAGGATGGCGTGCGGGTGGAGCTGGCGCCGATCGTGGCCGCGTTCGCGCGATTGCGCGCGCAGGCCGATGTCGTGGTGGTGGAGGGCGTTGGCGGTTGGCTGGCGCCGGTCTCGGCCACGCTCGACCAGCTCGACCTGGTGCGTGCATTGCATCTGCCGGTAGTACTTGTGGTCGGCATGCGGCTGGGCTGCGTCAACCACGCACGGCTGACTGCGCAGTCGCTGCAGGCCAGCGGCGT
>NZ_QANL01000232.1 GCF_003067705.1 Planctomonas deserti | reverse complement strand
AGCACTCGCCCACCGGACATGTGTGATCGCTCATGCAACCGAACCGCTGCGACACCCGCTGGATGGTTTAAATGACTTCTTGCCTATTGAACCTACCGAGTGCCGTGCGCAATCTGACTACTGCTGTAGGCACTCACGATCGTCCTGCCCGCAGTAGGAAGGTTCTGCAACGTTCGACTGGATTCCCCCCACTGGCTCAGGCCAATACAAGGATCACTGCACGTGCAACGCCGCAGCCGACTGCTTCTCTGCGCGGGTCTGATCCCGCTTCCGTGGTTCCTGTTCTGGACCAGCGTTGCCGCCGTGTTCGCGCCGGGCTACAACCCGCTTGCACAGCACGCCAGCGAGCTGCTGCAGGCGCCCACGCTCGCAAGCATCTGCGCCAGGATTGCCCCCATCGGCTGCGGCGTGGGCTTCGTGGCGTTTGCCATCGGGGTATGGCGGGAGTCCGGTCGCCGGATCGCCGTAGGCGCGATCTGCTGGATGATCTTTGGCATCTCCATGCTGACC
>NZ_QANL01000231.1 GCF_003067705.1 Planctomonas deserti | reverse complement strand
CGGGCGTCGGTCCGTGCGCGGTCAAGGAGCACCTGGCGCCGTTCCTGCCGGGCAAGCTGGGGGACAACGGCCCGGTCGGCATGGTCAGCGCGGCCAGCTTCGGCAGCGCCTCGATCCTGCCGATCAGCTGGATGTACATCGCGATGATGGGCCGCGACGGCCTGCGCAAGGCCACTCAGGTTGCGCAGCTCAACGCCAACTACATCGCCAAGCGCCTGGCCCCGCACTTCAAGACCCTCTACACCGGCCGCAACGGCCTGGTGGCACACGAGTGCATCCTGGACGTGCGCCCGCTGGAGAAGACCAGCGGCATCGGCGCCGAGGACGTGGCCAAGCGCCTGATCGACTTCGGCTTCCATGCCCCGACCCTGAGCTTCCCGGTGGCCGGCACGCTGATGGTCGAACCGACCGAGAGCGAATCGCTGCACGAGCTGGATCGCTTCATCGACGCGATGATCCAGATCCGCGAGGAGATCACCGCGATCGAAGACGGCCGCCTGGACCGCGAGG
>NZ_QANL01000230.1 GCF_003067705.1 Planctomonas deserti | reverse complement strand
CCACTGGATACCGGCGCGGTCGGCGGCATGCGCCATCGCACCGCCCAAGGCGTCGATCTCCTTGACCAGGTGGCCCTTGCCGATGCCGCCGATGGCCGGGTTGCAGCTCATCGCGCCCACCGTTTCGATGTTGTGGGTCAGCAGCAGGGTGCGCACGCCGGTGCGGGCCGCGGCCAGCGCGGCTTCGGTGCCGGCGTGGCCACCGCCGATGACGATGACGTCGTAACGATGGAAGGACGGGTTCATGGGGGTTGTTCAGCTGGGGGCGGGCGCGGCTGGGGCGGCGCCGGGGTGGCGATTTTAGCGCCATTCGGGGCCGGGACGTCGGTGCCGGCCGGCCGGCGTCGAAATCAGCCCTAAAGTTGGCAGGATTTTTGCAGATAACCCAATAGCACCCACTGTGGCTGGCGCCGTAGGCGCCCGTGACCGGAATTGGAACAGGGGCCGGTACAGGCGCACGGTGGGGGAGCAGAGGGCCGGCAGTCGGGGGACTGTCCGGCCCTGTTTTGT
>NZ_QANL01000229.1 GCF_003067705.1 Planctomonas deserti | reverse complement strand
CCCGGCCGATGCGATGGTGCCCAGCGCGTTGAGGAAACGCTCCATGCGGTGCACCAGGTGGCGGCCGGTGTCTTCGATGCGCTCGCGGATCTGGTCGCGCGGGCGGTTGCGTGCTTCCAGCGCGGCGGCCAGCAGCGCGCCCAGCGGCGAGTTGCTACGCAGGGTCTGCAGGTGGGCCGGGTCGAGCTTGCCGCGCGCGGCCCAGTTGCGCACTTCCTGGCCGAGGCCGGGCGGCAGCACCTCAGTTCGCCGCAGGGACCAGAAACGCTCCAGGATGATCGCCAAAGCCAGTACGCCCAACAGCAGCAGCGGCACCATCGGCCAGCCACCGGCCTTGACCAGTTCCCACACGTTTCAACCCTCCGGCCCAATGGCCGCTTGTTCGATCGGCGATAGGATAGCAGCCGACCGCGCCCGCCCAGCGGCATCCCACCACCGGGATGCGTGGATACGCTGTTCACGCAGCTGCAGCCCTTGTGCACCAAGCCATACGCGGATCGCCCCGGAGTCGG
>NZ_QANL01000228.1 GCF_003067705.1 Planctomonas deserti | reverse complement strand
AGCGGGTCGCTCGACGGGTCGCGGAACCGGGCGAGGTAGGCCAGCCAGAGCCCGACCAGCCGGGCCGTCCACTCCGGACGCAGCCCGGCGGCGAGCTGGTCACGCATCGTGCCGAAGACCCGTTCCGGCAGCTTCCGTGAGCCGTCGCGGGCGACCTGGGCGGTGGTGTGCCGGATCATCGGGTTGGCGAAGCGGCGCAGCACCTCCGCGCGGTAGCCGGGGACGTCGGCACCGGGCGGTGGCTGCAGCACCGTCGCCACCTCATCCATCAGCGCCACCACCTGCTGGTGCAGCGCCGGGTCGGCGGCGGCGCTGCTGATGGTGTCGTGGCCGGCGAGCGCGCCCTGCCAGGCCAGCAGCGAGTGCGAGGTGTTGAGCACCCGGAGCTTGAGCTGCTCCCAGCCGGCGACGTCGGGCACCAGCTGGACACCGACCCGGTCCCAGCCGGGATGGCCCGCCACCAGATCGTCCTGCACCACCCACTGGCTGAAGGGCTCGGCGACCACCAGGCC
>NZ_QANL01000020.1 GCF_003067705.1 Planctomonas deserti | reverse complement strand
CCCCAGTTGCCGCCACCTCTGCGCAGCCGTTGCCGGTTGGCCAATGTGGACGGGGAACACCTCGTTTTTCTCGTCGAGTCCCCGGTCTGGCATGCCAAGTTGCGGCTTGCCGAAGCCCAGTTGCTCGACGCGGCCCGTTCCATCGGGCTGAAGGCCACCAGGGTGACCATCAAGACTGCGTCTCCCACTCCCACGCGCTCCCCAGCGCTCGACAACCGGAATGGACCCCACGCAGTTTCAGCCGCCACGCACAAAGGGCTACGCGACGCCTTGGCTTGCCTGCAGGACGTTCCTTCGAAGCCGAAGAAGCGGTCCTGACGACAACGGAGCATCCGGCTCCGCTCCCCGTCGCGCGTGTCACCACGGCGTGAAACATTTCGGGGGCCGGGTCGCATCCTAGCTGCCATCCGGGGGCCTGTCGTTAGATTGTTGTTAAAACTGCGTTAAATTCAGGCTTCCGATCCAACAGGTTCACAAAACCGTGACCTCGAACCGGCCTTGACGCGCGTCAAGCATGCTGAATGCGCCGAACACGCCTGAAACGACAACGCCGCCCTGGAAGGCGGCGCTTTTGTCTTTCAATTCAACGATCTACAGGAATCAGGCGTAGGCCGGAGTGGCATATTCCACCGGGTCCGGGGTGGCCGGCGAGTCGAAGCTGACCCATTCCCAGGCGGTGGCGTCGGCCATCAGCGCCCGCACCAGCTTGTTGTTGAGGGCGTGACCGGACTTGAAGCCTTCGTAGGCACCCAGCACCTGGCCACCGGCCAGATAGAGGTCGCCGATCGCGTCGAGGATCTTGTGGCGCACGAATTCGTCGGCGTAGCGCAGGCCGTCTTCGTTGAGCACGCGGAACTCGTCCAGCACGATGGCGTTGTCCATCGAACCGCC
>NZ_QANL01000227.1 GCF_003067705.1 Planctomonas deserti | reverse complement strand
CAGGGCGAGCTGAAGGCCGAGCAGGATGCCGATGGCAAGCTGACCCTGACCAACGCCAAGGGCGACAGGCTGGTCTTCACCCCGGAACCGACGGCTGAAACCCGCTACGGCGGCGCAGGCGAAACCGTGTTCCTGGAAGTGGCCGCCAAGACCGAGAAGTGCTCGCACCCGCTGATCCCGGACTACCAGTGCCTGCAGGTGCGTGAGGTCAAGTTCGACGACAAGGGCCTGAAGCAGGGTGAGCCGGGCAAGTTCGAGAACTTCTACGGCAACATCGAGGGCTACACCCACGAAGACGGCGTGCGCAACGTGGTGCGCGTGAAGCGCTATGAGGTGAAGAACCCGCCGGCCGATGCGCCGTCGCAGGCGTACGTGCTGGACATGGTGGTCGAGTCGGCCATCGAGAAGTGATGTAGAGCCGACTGTCAGTCGGCTGGCACTTGAAGGGCGGCCGCGAGGTCGCCCTTCTTCGTTGTGCGTTGTAGAGCCGAGCCATGCTCGGCTGCTGTCTA
>NZ_QANL01000226.1 GCF_003067705.1 Planctomonas deserti | reverse complement strand
ACACTGTGTGCGCTCCTTCATGGGAAGGCGCCTGCCCAAGCGCATTGGTCAGGCACGTGAATGACGTCCTCGGCCTGTGCCGGGGATCACGCCATTATCGCACAGCAGCATTTGCCCGGCGCTAGACAGAAGTCGTAGACGACAGGCGGCCAGACGCCGGCCGTTGAGCGGCCCGGATCGGCAAAAGCTTTGTTACTCGAACGCAGTGTTCCGTCCATCCAAACGCCCGTTGGGTTGGCGTTGGGGAAAAACAAACGGCCGCGCAGAGCGCGGCCGTCGGTTCGAAGCTGGATCGACAGATCAGCGCGCGTAGCGCTTCTGGAACTTGTCGATACGGCCCGAGGTGTCGATGACCTTGTGCTTGCCCGTATAGAACGGGTGCGAAGCCGAGGAAATTTCAACCTTGACCAGCGGGTATTCGTTGCCGTCTTCCCACTGGATGGTTTCCTTCGTCGCCATGGTCGCGCGGGTCAGGATCTTGAAATCGGAGGTGACGTCATGGAAGACGACGTC
>NZ_QANL01000225.1 GCF_003067705.1 Planctomonas deserti | reverse complement strand
AAGCCACCGCGGCGGTTCTGCACCAGCTGGCCATCACGGACCATGGCGCCGAGCCGGCGCGACAGCGCCTCGGCCCGGTCGGGTGCGGTCAGGCCCAGGCGCGCGCCCAGTTCTTCAGCGGTCTGCGGCCCTTCGCAACGCTCCAGCAGGGCCAGGATGGCCTCGCGGCTGGCGATGGGCTGTTCGTATTTCTCGGCTTCGGGGGCGGCATGGGGATCGTCGATCACCTTGCCGGTCGGCGGCAGCTTGCGGCCCGGCGCCGGGCCAGGGGCGTCGGCACTGCGGACCTTGCGGCCTCGCGGTGGCGCGCCGCCTTCATTCAATTCAGGGAACCAGCCCGGCAACGGCTTGCCCGGCTTGGTGGTGCGGGCTGTGCCCGCCTTGGCGCCCTTGTTCGGGGCCTGGCTGCGGGGGGTACTCCCGCCCTTGCTTGGTTTTTTGGTAGTCATCGCCCTACATGGTAGCCGTTGACGGCGTGCAGAACGGGTCAGTGACCGTCTTCAAGGCCTTGCG
>NZ_QANL01000224.1 GCF_003067705.1 Planctomonas deserti | reverse complement strand
CCAGCTTGCGGCCGAACAGTTCCGGCGTACGTCCGGTCATCAACCCGGCCAGGAACACACCCAGCAGCAGGTACACGATGAACTGCTGCAGGCCACAACCGATGCCGCCCCAGATCGCGCTGACCAGCATGTTGACCATCGCGATGCCGCCACTCAGCGGTGCCAGCGAATCGTGCATGCCGTTGACCGAACCGTTGGAGACCTGGGTGGTCACCGCCGCCCACAGCGCAGTGCCGTCGGCACCGAAGCGCACTTCCTTGCCTTCCATCAGCAGCGGGGTGGCGGCGCTGGCGCTATGCCCTTCGCTCCACATCATCGCGCCGGTGGACAGCAGCGACATGCCCAGCATGCAGCTGAACACCAGGGCGCCGAAGCGACGTCGGCCGGTGAACGCACCGATCATGAAGATCACCGCCATCGGCACCAGCAGGATGCCGACGATTTCCAGCGCATTCGACAGCGGGGTCGGGTTCTCCAGCGGGAAGCTGCTGTTCGGGCCGTACCAGCCGCCACC
>NZ_QANL01000223.1 GCF_003067705.1 Planctomonas deserti | reverse complement strand
AGGCCTTCGGCCGTCGCATCCCACTGCAGCAGCTGGGCGAAGCTGCCACGGAAGATGGACACGCGCGGGTCCGGCGCAAAATCGCGCTCGGCTACGGCGATGGCTTCCGGATCCTTGTCCATGACCAGCAGGCGCCCCTCGGGACCGAGCTGGGTGAGCACGCCACGTGCATGACCGCCACGACCGAACGTGCCATCCAGATAACGTCCGTTTTCGATCACCCTCAGGCCTTCAAGGACCTGGGTGTACAGGACCGGCAGGTGCACCGCCGGCGACTGCGACACCGGAAGGTGACCGGCCTGCGCTTCTGGGCGCATCCGGGCACCCCGGCTCACAACTTCAGGTCGAGCAACCCATCACCCAGATCCTCGTCAGACAACGTCTGCTGGATCAGGGCCCGATGCGCCTGCTCGCTCCACAATTCGAACTTGTCGCCCATACCGAGCAATACCGCCTTCTTCTCAATGCCCACCGCACCGCGGTGGCTGGCGGGGATGCTGATGCGACCGTTGCC
>NZ_QANL01000222.1 GCF_003067705.1 Planctomonas deserti | reverse complement strand
GTCCCTTTCCGCCTCGAACCGTGCCGTGAGCCGTCCTGCTTCTTCCACCGTGCAGCAGCAACAGAACCGTGGCTTCTGGCTGCGGACGCTGCACCAGTGGCACTGGATCAGCTCGGCGGTCTGCCTGATCGGCATGCTGCTGTTTGCGGTGACAGGCCTGACCCTCAACCATGCGGCGAAGATCGAGGCCAAGCCCGAGGTGCAGAACCAGCATCTGGAACTGCCGGCCGCGCTGCTGGGCCAGCTGGGCACGCGCGAGGATGGCAACGCGCCGATCCCGCGCCCGGCCCGGCAATGGCTGGACACGCAGCTGGGCATCGCCATCGGCGGGCGCCCGGCCGAGTGGTCGGCCGAGGAGATCTACCTGTCGCTGCCGCGCCCCGGTGGCGACGCTTGGCTGAGCATCGATCGTGAGACCGGCGCAGTGGAGTACGAATCGACCTCCCGTGGTGCAGTGTCCTACCTCAACGACTTGCACAAGGGCCGCAACGCGGGCCCGGCGTGGGGCTGGTTC
>NZ_QANL01000221.1 GCF_003067705.1 Planctomonas deserti | reverse complement strand
GGCGAACAGGCGGATGGCGAGGAACTGGCGGGCTTTCAGCAGCTCATCGAAGGCCTCCATGCTGCGGGTGAACAGGCAGCAGGGGCAGGAACCGTGGTCGTCCTCGCTGCAGGTGGAGGCATCCACTTCCTGTGCACGGTAGTGCGCCAACGGCCCCAGCACCACGGTGCGCTCGTGTTCCTCGCCATTGTCACCGGCCGGATAGGTCAGGCCCATCATCGGCAGGCCCTGTGCGTCTTGGGCGCCGATCGCGGTCTGCAGGGTCACCAGGTCCACTCGGGCCCAGGCCTGGAAGCCGGACAACAGCGATGCCTGCTCATCGGCACCATTTGCGTGCTGGTACTCGAACAGGCCATCGGCGAACAACTGCGGATGCTGGCTTTCGATGACGGTGGAGGTCTGCCAACCACCGTTGTCGCGCGCGTGTGCGGCCATTGCATGCGGGGTCAGGCGCAGGCCGCTGTCCAGCAGCAGCGCGTTGCCGTCGACGTGGCTGGCGACGCCCGCGTCCTGCAG
>NZ_QANL01000220.1 GCF_003067705.1 Planctomonas deserti | reverse complement strand
GCTCGCGAAGGCATCTACGCCACCCTGCGCCTGCGCTCGGGTGAAATGCGTAAGGTTCCGGTCGAGTGCTGCGCCACCATCGGCGAAGTCGGCAACGACGAGCACAGCCTGGAAAAGCTGGGCAAGGCCGGTGCCAAGCGTTGGCGCGGCGTCCGCCCGACCGTTCGTGGTGCTGCCATGAACCCGGTTGACCACCCGCACGGTGGTGGTGAGGCGAAGGCCGGCCAGGGTAATCCGCATCCGGTCACCCCGTGGGGTGTCCCGACCAAGGGTTACAAGACGCGCCATAACAAGCGCACTCAGCAGTTCATCGTCCGCGATCGTAGGGGCTAATCGACCATGGCACGTTCACTCAAGACGGGCCCGTTCGTCGATCACCACCTCGTCAAGAAGGTGGAGGCCGCTGCGGGCAGCAAGAAGCCGATCAAGACCTGGTCGCGCCGTTCGATGATCCTGCCTGACATGGTAGGCGTCACCATTGCCGTGCATAACGGCAAGAACCACATCCCGGTTCTC
>NZ_QANL01000219.1 GCF_003067705.1 Planctomonas deserti | reverse complement strand
ACGTGCACTGCCGACGATGTCCATCAGGTGGGTCTGCAGCACGATACGGATGCCATGCAGGACCACGGGATGGTCGTCGGCAATGATGATGCGTGGATGCACGCGGCTCCTTGAGGATCGAACAGGCCACGGTGAGCGGCGGCCAACGCCTGATTCTGCAAAAGGGCGGGGTCGTAACGGTATAGGAAAGGTCCGAAACCGATGCCCGGCGTCTGCCAGGTCAATACGGGCGGACTCCATCTGCTGATAGCCGCCCGCTATGTATGCCGTGTACCGGGACATTACCGACCATCGGGTAAGCTACCGCCCTCGTTTGCACAGGAATTCCAGGTGGCTGACTCCCCCAATGCTTCTCCCGCGCCGGCCCGCGCGCTGGAAGGTCAGAAACTGCTGTTGTGCGTCGGAGGCGGGATCGCGGCCTACAAGGCCCTGGAACTGGTGCGTCGCCTGCGCGACGCCGGTGCCCAGGTGCAGGTGGCGATGACCGCCGGTGCCCAGCAGTTCGTCACTCCGCTC
>NZ_QANL01000218.1 GCF_003067705.1 Planctomonas deserti | reverse complement strand
CATGATCTTGTAGCGGCCCTTTGGCATCCACGGCATTTCATCGCGCTTCCACTTCGGCTGGAAGCCCATGCCGAGGAAGCCGAGCTGCAGCTCACCGGCCACCTGTGCCACTTCGTTGAGATGGGTGCCGGTCTCCACGCAGGTCTGGTGGATGGTCTCCAGCGCCGCGCCGGACAGTTCCAACTGACCGGCAGGTTCCAGCGTGACCGAGGCACCATCGCGCAGCAGGGCGATCGTGTTGCCGTTCTCCTGCACCGGCTCCCAGCCGAAGCGGACCAGGCCGTTGAGCAGCGCTTCGATGCCGCGCTCGCCTTCAAAGGTCGGCGGGCGCAGGTCATCCAGGCGGAACCCGAACTTCTCGTGCTCGGTGCCGATGCGCCACTGCGCGCGGGGCTTCTCGCCGGAGGCGATCACCTCCACCAGCTGCGAGCGGTCGGTAATGGGGGTATCGGCGACGTGGCTGGGGCTCGACAAGGGAAAGGCTCGCTGGACGGTGGCGGGGGATGTGGGGCTCGC
>NZ_QANL01000019.1 GCF_003067705.1 Planctomonas deserti | reverse complement strand
GCACCGAGCTGCCCGACCTGGCGATGGCCCGCGAGTACGGTGAGCGTGTGCTGTACGACAGCGGTGCCGGCAACAGCGGCCACTTCTACATCGACCGCGATGGCAGCGTGGTGCAGTACGTGGCACCGGAACGGGTGGCCCACCACGTGCGCGGCATGAACGCACAGACGCTGGGCATCGAACTGGTCAATACCGGGCGCTACCCGGACTGGTTGGACAGCCGCCAGCAGGCGATGGACGAGCCGTACACCGAAGCACAGTTGCAGGCGCTGGAAGGCCTGCTGCAGGCGCTGGTGGCGCACTATCCGTCGCTGCGGCGGATTGCCGGGCATGACCAGCTGGACCTGGAGCAGGTGCCGGCCAGCGATGACCCGACGCTGATGGTGGCGCGCAAGCGTGATCCGGGGCCGTTGTTCCCGTGGGCTCGGGTGCTGGCGAAGGTGCCGCTGCAGCCGGTTGGGTGAGGGTTTGCAGGGCTGCGCCCTGCACCCGCAGAGGCAACGGCAACGGCCGAAGCAACAGCAACAGCGGCTATCCGAGGGATGGCGTGGATCTACTGTGTCGACCAAGGTCGACACCCACCAGAGCAGAGTGCCATTCCGACAGCTCGCGAGAAACTGTCCAAGGCGAGGTGGGTCCGGTGGCGGGAGTGTCCGCGGCATGGATGCCGCGGCCAAGCCCCCAGGGACGGGTTTACGGCGTCCCCCGACCCGCCTACCCACCCGGCCAGGCCGATAGACCGCCTTCCACGACCAACCAACAAAACCACCACGGAGGGGCTCCGCCGTTGGCCGGCCCGGCCGAAGGCCCGCCGTCCGCGCGATACAATGCCCCCCATGAACACCCCACAGGATTCCAGCCTCGGTCGCGAGGTCAGTTACCCGTCGCAGTAC
>NZ_QANL01000217.1 GCF_003067705.1 Planctomonas deserti | reverse complement strand
AACGTGTTCCTCGGTATATTCCGAGGGAACATGTCCCTCGGTATATTCCGAGGGAACAGTTCCGTCGGTATATTCCTATCGATCGATGTATATATGTCTAAAACGCATCGATCGATGAACGTCCGAGGAAATATCCCGACGAAGTTCTCCCACGGTATATTCCGAGGAGATTTCCGACAAACTAGTGATCCTCGGAATTTCCTCGGAAATTTGTTTCCTCGGAATTCCGTCGGAAAATTCCGAGGGATTTCCGAGGAAAAATGAAATTCCGAGGAATTATTTCCGAGGACTTGTTTCGTCGGTATGTCGTCGGAATAACGTTATTCCGACGAAATTCCGACGATTTTTTCCCTCAGTATCCTTGATGTTTTCTTGTAGTGGATGTACTAAACAATAGTATTTAAATGTGTAAAATTATAGTATATAATTTTATTTTGATGAAAAATGAAAACATATAAAAATGAGAGATCATTTTGTTAAGAATTTGTTTTTTATAAAAATAAAATAAAGGAAGAGT
>NZ_QANL01000216.1 GCF_003067705.1 Planctomonas deserti | reverse complement strand
GATCGACAACCTGCAGGACGGCGCCGCGGTGGGCGTGGGCGACGTCGTCGCCAAGATCCCGCAGGAAGCGTCGAAGACCCGCGACATCACCGGTGGTCTGCCGCGCGTGGCCGATCTGTTCGAAGCGCGCAAGCCGAAGGATCCGGCGGTGCTGGCCGAGCGTTCGGGCATCATCAGCTTCGGCAAGGACACCAAGGGCAAGCAGCGCCTGATCATCAAGGACACCGATGGTTCGGAGCACGAAGAGCTGATCCCGAAGTACCGCCAGGTCATCGTGTTCGAAGGCGAGCATGTCACCAAGGGTGAAACCATCGTGGACGGCGAGCCGAGCCCGCAGGACATCCTGCGCCTGCTGGGTGTCGAACCGCTGGCCGCCTACCTGGTGAAGGAAATCCAGGACGTGTACCGCCTGCAGGGCGTGAAGATCAACGACAAGCACATCGAGGTGATCACCCGCCAGATGCTGCGCAAGGTCGAAATAACCGACCAGGGCAGCAGCAAGTTCCTGAACGGCGAA
>NZ_QANL01000215.1 GCF_003067705.1 Planctomonas deserti | reverse complement strand
CACGGCCCGCTGCGCGGAAGCTGGTTGGCTGCGCGCCGGCTGGGCCGCTGCCACCCGTTCCATCCCGGCGGCTTCGTCCCCTTGCCCGGGTCCCCCAACGCCCCCTCTTGCCGTTGCACAGGAAAACACTGACATGTCCTCCACCCTCATCACCAACGCCCGCATGGTCAACGAAGGCCGCACCTTCGACGGCGACCTGCGCATCGAGAACGGCCGCATCGCGCAGATCGGCAACGGGCTGGCGCCGCGCGACGGCGAGCAGGTGGTGGACGCAGCCGGACGCTGGTTGCTTCCGGGCATGATCGACGACCAGGTGCACTTCCGCGAACCGGGCCTGACCCACAAGGGCGACATCGCCAGCGAATCGGCGGCGGCCGTGGCCGGTGGCCTGACCAGCTTCATGGACATGCCCAACACCAACCCGCCGACGCTGGATTCGACCATCCTCGAAGCGAAGTACGAACTGGCGCGCGGTCGCGCCTGGGCCAACTATGGCTTCTACCACGGCGCCAGCAAT
>NZ_QANL01000214.1 GCF_003067705.1 Planctomonas deserti | reverse complement strand
TGGCCATGATGTCGATGGCATCGTGCACGCGGCCCTCGCTGCGTGCATCGGTGAACGTGTCGCGCAGCTGGGACGCCTGGATGCCCTGCACCGGCAGCAGCAGACCGGCTGGCGCATCCGCAGTCCGCGCGGCTGACGGTGCGGTGGCGGCGGGGGCAGGGGCCGTGCCGAGCGGCGCTACGGATTCCTTGGCCGGCGCCACAGCTGCTGCCGGTTGTGCTTCCGGCAGCGAGGCGGCTACCGGCTCGCCTGCATCGGGGCGCAGCCACCAGCCGGCCCCCAGTCCCAGCAGAACACCCAGCGCGATCAGCTGCGAAAGACGCATCGGCTCACTCCTGCATCACCACGGGGACGGAGGTATCCACCGCATCGGCCACACGCAGCGCATCCCAGTTGGTCATGCGCACGCAGCCATGCGACTCGGTCTTGCCGACATGGCCGGGCTCGGGCGTGCCATGCAGGCCGTAGTGTGGCTTGGACAGGTCGATCCAGACCCGGCCGACCGGATTGTTCGGGC
>NZ_QANL01000213.1 GCF_003067705.1 Planctomonas deserti | reverse complement strand
TTTCCTCGGCGTCGGCAATGCGTCGGCGGTCGAGCTGGGATCGCCGATGTCGGTGATCGAGCGGGACGGGCGTCCGTGGCTGACCATCGACTGTGGCGGTGAAGGCCTGACCGCGTTCAAGGCGCACTACGGCCACGTGCCGCAGGCGTTGTTCGTCACCCATGTGCACCTGGACCACGTGGCGGGCTTTGAGCGGCTGTTCGTCGACACCTTCTTCAATTCCCACCGGCGCGGCAAGGTGCGCCTGTACGTGCCCGCCACGGTCGTGCCGCTGCTGCACAAGCGTATCGGTGACTATCCGAACGTGCTGGCCGAGGGCGGGGCGAACTTCTGGGATGCCTTCCAGCTGGTCGTGGTGGGCGAGGCGTTCTGGCATGAGGGGGTGCGCCTGGAGGTGTTTCCGGTGCGCCATCACTGGCCGGAGACGGCCTATGGCCTGCGCCTGCAGGGCGCGTTGACCTGGAGCGGTGATACCCGGCCGGTTCCGGAGATGCTGGCCCGCTTCGCCAATGACAAC
>NZ_QANL01000212.1 GCF_003067705.1 Planctomonas deserti | reverse complement strand
GCTCGACCGTAGCGGCCAGGCTGGCCTCGTTCAGGTCACCGGTGCTGGCACTGCCCTTGCGCTGGCCGAAATAGACGGTCACGGCGATGCCGCGGTCACGCGTGGACTGCACGGTCTCGACCTCACCGAGGCGGACATTGACCTCCAGGCCGCGGTCCTCGCTGCAGCTGACCTCGGCCTGGCTGGCGCCCAGCGCGAGGGCGCGGTCGAGCAGCTGCTGGGAAAGGTCGGCCAGCCGTTCCAGCCGGGCCGGGCTGTCGTCGCCGACAGCCACTTCAGGGGCGATCACGTTCAATGCTTTATCCTGTACGGGTTGGGCCCGGCATCACGCCGGGCGACTTTTTTTGAGATCAGGTAGGGACGATGCGCGGACGCGACGAAGAAACCGGTGAATTCCACGACAAGAGCCGCAGCCAGAACCGGCGCGACGCGCTCGACGTCCTGGCCCTGGGCGAGAAGCTGGTGTCGTTGACCCCGGCCCAGCTGGCACGCCTGCCGATCCCGGAAGACCTGCTGCC
>NZ_QANL01000211.1 GCF_003067705.1 Planctomonas deserti | reverse complement strand
AAATACGAGCCGTTATCATTTAAGGGTGGTGTCTGGTCCTGAGCGGGGCCGGTGCCGGGTGGGGCGCGCAGGTGCGCCCGCCCATCCTTTCCTGTTACGGCTGGTGTTCCATGCATGCACGTCCCGTCGTCCCCGGCTTGCCGGCGCTGGTGTTGGCGGCCCTGATCGGCACCATGGCGATGATGTCCTTCGTCGCTGTGATCGGCCCGGTGGTCCGCATGCTCGGCCTGTCCGAGTGGCATGCCGGCCTGTCGGTCACTGCCGCAGGCGTGTTGTGGATGCTGGCCGCGCGCCCCTGGGGCCAGCTCAGCGACCGCATCGGCCGCAAGCGCGTGCTGATGCTGGCGATGAGTGCCTACACCGTGGTCTACATCGCGCTGGCGGTGTTCATCGACATTGCCTTGCAGGCGGTGCCGCCGGTACTGGTGTCAGTGCTGGTGCTGGTCGGCGCGCGTGGCCTGATCGGCCTGTTCTATGCGGCGGTGCCTCCTACCGCAGCCGCGCTCATCGCCGACAAGG
>NZ_QANL01000210.1 GCF_003067705.1 Planctomonas deserti | reverse complement strand
CAACCTGCTGATGCGCATGAAGGACGAGGACTGGGCGTCGATCATCGACACCAACCTGACCAGCGTGTTCCGCACCAGCAAGGCGGTGATGCGCGGCATGATGAAGGCGCGCAAGGGCCGCATCATCAACATCGCATCGGTGGTGGGCGTGACCGGCAATGCCGGCCAGGCCAACTACGCGGCCGCCAAGGCCGGCATCATCGGCTTCAGCAAGTCGCTGGCCAAGGAAATCGGTTCGCGCGGTGTCACCGTCAATGTGGTCGCTCCTGGCTTCATCGACACCGACATGACCAAGGCGTTGCCGGAAGAAGCGCGTACCGCGCTGATCAACGACATCGCCCTCGAACGCCTGGGTTCGCCGGAAGACATCGCCCATGCGGTGGCCTTCCTGGCCAGCCCGGCTGCCGGTTACATCACCGGCCAAACCCTCCATGTGAACGGCGGCATGTACATGCCGTAAGCAAGGGGCGCAGGGATTGCGCCGCAAGTGGTTGATCTGCTGTGGTTTTTGCTGCAATG
>NZ_QANL01000209.1 GCF_003067705.1 Planctomonas deserti | reverse complement strand
CTTGCCGCCGATGCGGTTGAAACCGCAAAGTCCGGCCACCCCGGCATGCCCATGGGCATGGCCGACATCGCCGAAGTCCTCTGGAACGACTACCTCCGCCATAACCCGAGCAATCCGCACTGGTTCAACCGCGACCGTTTCGTGCTGTCCAACGGCCACGGTTCGATGCTGCAGTACGCGCTGCTGCACCTGAGCGGTTACGACCTGCCGATCGAGCAGCTGAAGCTGTTCCGCCAGCTGGGCAGCCACACCGCCGGTCACCCGGAACGCCACGAGACCCCGGGCGTGGAAACCACCACCGGCCCGCTGGGCCAGGGTTTTGCCAACGCCGTGGGCTTCGCCCTGGCCGAGAAGCTGCTGGCTCAGCGCTTCAACCGCCCGGAGCTGGAAGTGGTCGACCACCGCACCTGGGTGTTCATGGGCGATGGCTGCCTGATGGAAGGCGTGTCGCATGAAGCGGCATCGCTGGCTGGGACCTGGGGCCTGCACAAGCTGGTCTGCTTCTGGGACAACAACCAC
>NZ_QANL01000208.1 GCF_003067705.1 Planctomonas deserti | reverse complement strand
AGGTCAAGAACGGCAAGGTCCGTGCGGATGACCAGGTGATGATGAGCGAACGCGCCTGGCGCGAAGGTGGCGCGGGTACCGATGGCAGCTACAGCGGCTTCCCGGTCAACCAGACCGCGCGCCTGGAAGACATGGAAAAGGGCATGGCGATCCAGTCCGGCAATGACGCCGCGATCGCCCTGGCCGAGCACGTGGCCGGCAGCGAAGAAGCCTTTGCGTCGCTGATGAACAGCTACGCCGCCAAGATCGGCATGAAGGACTCGCACTTCGTCAACGCCCACGGCCTGACCGCACAGGGCCACCACAGCACCGCCTACGACCTGGCGCTGCTGGGCCGCGCGATGGTGCGTGATTACCCGGAAACCTACGCGTACAACAAGATCAAGGAATTCCAGGTCGGCAACATCAAGCAGCCGAACCGCAACCTGCTGTTGTGGCGCGATGGCAGCGTGGACGGCATCAAGACCGGCCACACCTCGGAAGCCGGTTACTGCCTGATGAGCTCGGCCCAGCGCGGCGA
>NZ_QANL01000018.1 GCF_003067705.1 Planctomonas deserti | reverse complement strand
AGCAGGTGAAGATGTTGTTGCCGTCTTTGTGTCTGTTGGGATTGTCTCTTGTATCTCCTGGTGTGGCTGTGTTTGTTTCTCTTTTATTTGATGGGTAATATGTAAACAAAAATCATTGTTAGTTGTATTTATCAGAGTTCGTAACTTACTCTGCCTTTTTTGTTTAGGTAATTTCACTGATCTTGGTTGTCGTCTTCGTCTTCTTCGTTGCGAAAGTAAGTTTGTAAATTGTTAAATAGCTGGCAGTGTAGTTTTTATTTGTTTAGCTGGCTCAATGTATGTGTCGTTGAGTTTTAGTTGAGTTGATTGGTTTGGTATATTTGTTTTGAAGTTTATTTGTAAGATTAGACAAAAAGAGAGGTGATCATTAATGATTCGTCTTTTTTGGGATTCTAGTTTTTGGTGTTTTGATTGTTTGGGTTATTGTGGTTTCTTTTAAGCTGTAAAATAAAGATTTGTGTAAAATTAGTTTGATAAGTAAGGGAGATAAATAGACGACCACATATTTTGGGTAGGAAATATTTTTGATTATTGATGTTAGCACAATATAGACAATAATATAAAGGGAATTATGTGTTGATTGTTTCTTACGGATCAATGAGGAGACGGATAACGACTCGAGTTGTTTCTTTGGTGAGGTCAGAGCCCTAGACAGAACGGATTTGCCCAACCACATCTGCGAGTTTAAATATCAGTTATGATATCAAAACATAATATAAACCCAGATGCAATATGATAATATACCTGGGAGTTCTGGGTTTGTGTTCGCAATCACTTGGAAATTATCGAACAGTCTAGTTATGACTGGAAATTGATCTCAGGAGCACCTGTGATGACTTCATCAATAATAGTTGGTGAGATGAAACGAATGAGGAATGGATGATCAGTTATCTTGTAC
>NZ_QANL01000207.1 GCF_003067705.1 Planctomonas deserti | reverse complement strand
CGCGCCATCGCCGCCTTGTCCTCGGCGTATTCCAGCGTGGTCACGTGGCCGTCGATGGCGGCGGCAGCCTCGGCCAGCCACAGCGTCGAATAGCCGTTGGAGGTGCCGATCTCCAGCACCCGGCGCGCAGCGCCGAAGCGGACCAGAACGGACAGGAATTCACCCGTCTCCGGCGTGATGTTGAGCATGCGGCGGCCACGCGCGCTTTCGCGGGCGTCGTTGTCGGCGCCGAAGCGGGCCAGTTCGTCCTTGAGTGCCTGCAGCATGGGGCCTACTTCCACCACGCGCGCAGCAGCGCCACTGCGCCGACCGCACCGGACAGCCAGCTCCACGCCGGCACGTCGCCCCAGTACCAGCCCGGCGGCTGCAGCACATACATCAGTGCAGCGATGGCCAGCAGGCCGACACCGGTGATCGCGCCGACCGCATGCTTCTGCAGGCGCTGCACGCTGGCATCCAGTGCGGCCAGGTCGCGCGAACGCATCGACAGTTCGTGGCGGCCTTCCACCTGCTGGGTCAG
>NZ_QANL01000206.1 GCF_003067705.1 Planctomonas deserti | reverse complement strand
CAGGTCGAACAGTTCGCGCTCACAGGTGAAGCTGGCACAGACCTGCACGCCAGCGTGCCGGCGCAGTACGACTTCCACCCCCAGCCGAAGTACTGGATGCGGCGCCAGCATGGCCAGGCGGCAGGGCCGGTCGAGACACAGAGCGGGAACGGCAGGCGGCATCACACAGATCCGGCAATACGAAGTACCCACCGTAGGTCGGTGCTGCGGTCAGCGGAATCCAATTTATTGCAACAGAGCACGACCGGGGCGTGTGGTCAGGCGCGGTTTCGTTTCCCCACAACGCAACAGGCCCGGCAGAAGCCGGGCCTGTCGAGGCATCTTCAGCGCGCAGGCGCGCCGAGGAAGCAATTACCAGCTGAAGCGCGGGCCGACGGTGTATTCCTTGTCGCCGTCGCGGTTCATCTTCAGCTCGCCGTTCAGGCCCCAGTTCTGGTTCAGCTTGACCTGACCGCCCAGGCGACCGTACCACTGGCCTTCCGGATTGATGCCGTGCTTCTTCGAGAAGTCTTCGTAGCCGA
>NZ_QANL01000205.1 GCF_003067705.1 Planctomonas deserti | reverse complement strand
AGGTGCACCTGACGCCCCGCGCGTTGCCACTGGACTGGATGGGTGATGTGCGCGGCCGTCGCATCCTGTGCCTGGCCTCAGGCGGTGGCCAGCAGGCACCGGTGCTGGCCGCTGCGGGCGCTGACGTCACCGTGTTCGATCTCTCCGACGGGCAGCTGGAACAGGACCGCAGGGTCGCCGCGCGCGATGGCCTGCAGCTGCGCACCGTGCAGGGCGACATGCGCGACCTGCACGTATTCGCCAACGACAGCTTCGACGTGGTGTTCCATCCGATCTCCAACCTGTACGTACCCGACGTGCGCCCGGTGTGGACCGAATGCCGCCGCGTGCTGGCGCGCGATGGCATGTTGATGGCCAGCTTCTACAACCCGGTGCTGTTCGTCGGCGCGCGCGATCCGCAGCTGGATGCACAGGGCCTGATCCGGCCACAGTACGCCATTCCCTATTCGGACCTGGAAGACCTGGCGCCGGCCGAGCGCGAGGCGAAGCTGGCACGGGGTGACGCGCTGACCTTCGGCCAC
>NZ_QANL01000204.1 GCF_003067705.1 Planctomonas deserti | reverse complement strand
AACCCGGACCAGGCCGAGGCCGTGGCCGCGATCAACGCCGCCGAAGGCTTCCAGCCCTTCCTGCTGGATGGCGTGACCGGCAGCGGCAAGACCGAGGTCTACCTGCAGGCCATCATCCACTGCCTGGCCCAAGGCAAGCAGGCGCTGGTGCTGGTGCCGGAAATCGGCCTGACCCCGCAGACCCTGGCACGCTTCCGCGGCCGCCTCGGCATCGCCGTGCATGCACTGCACTCGGGGTTGAACGACAACGAGCGCGCGCGCGTCTGGGCGGCGGCCTCACGTGGCGAGGCACGGGTCATCGTCGGCACCCGCTCGGCGGTGTTCACGCCATTGCCGCAAGCCGGCCTGCTGATCGTCGACGAGGAACACGACGGCAGCTACAAGCAGCAGGACGGCATCCGCTATCACGCGCGCGATTTCGCTCTGGTGCGCGCCAAGGCACTCGGCATCCCGGTGCTGCTGGGCAGCGCTACGCCTTCACTGGAGACTCTGCACAACGCCTATGCCGGGCGCTACACCCAC
>NZ_QANL01000203.1 GCF_003067705.1 Planctomonas deserti | reverse complement strand
CGACTTTAGCTAGCGCCAGATGAAATGAATAATCGAATGATTCGTTCAGGTTGATAGATTCTGTCAATTGAAACGCAGAATCAGATTTGCGAAATCTTTCGATGGGCCTCCTGCGAGGCAGGAGGCCAAGCGCGTGCGCTGCGGCTACAGCAGCGCTTTCAAGCGATACAACGCTTCCAGCGCCTGCTTCGGGGTCAGTTCGTCCGGATCGATGGCGGCCAGTGCTTCCTGTGCCTTGTTCGACGGCGCCGCGAACAGGCCGAACTGCTGCGGTGCATCCAATGCCTGGGGTGCCAGCTCGGCGGCATGGCTTTCACCACCGCGCTGTTCCAGCTCGGCCAGGCGACGGCGTGCCTGCGCGACGGTGGCGCGCGGCAGGCCGGCCAGTGCCGCCACCTGCAGGCCGAAGCTGCGGTTTGCCGGGCCATCCTTCACCGCGTGCATGAACACCAGCGCCTCACCGTGCTCGACGGCATCCAGGTGCACGTTGGCGATGCCGCTACGGCCGCCTTCGTGCTGCTCG
>NZ_QANL01000202.1 GCF_003067705.1 Planctomonas deserti | reverse complement strand
TAGAACTGCAGGGGCAGCGCTTCATGCGTGTCCTGCGGGCCCTCGGTGCGCAGGATCTGGCTTCGCAGGGCATCCTCGGTGGGCCCGCTGCCGTCGCCGAACAGGCTGGAGAACAGCAGGATCAGGGCAAGCATCGGCATGGCACGGTGCTCCGGAGAAGGGAGTCCAGCGTGGCACTGCCCCCTGCGGTGTGAAACCGATTTGCGACGAAAGCGGGTAAAGCGCGCGCCAAGACACTCGAGGAAGGATGAATCCGGGGCCGGAAGCGCCGGGCCGCCCCTGGAGGCGGCCCGGCGCGGTGCCCAATGTGCGGGTGGGCACCGATCATCGCCGCAGGGCTGGCTCAGCGCTGCGGCACCTGCAGCAGATCAGCGGGGCCTATCTGCGGCGCGGCTTCGATTACAGCGGATCACAGCACAGCACCTGGCCAGGCTTGCCCGAGTTGCCGAACGGGCAACTCGGATGTGGCTCGCAACCGGGCGCATAGCCGGTCTTGGGGGCGACGGCGAAGGCCTGGCTGGCAC
>NZ_QANL01000201.1 GCF_003067705.1 Planctomonas deserti | reverse complement strand
ATCGGCTGTTCGATCGCGCGCGATGCCGGCCATGCCATGCCGATCGTGCTGATCGCCGGCATGCTGACCGGCGCCTTCGGCGGCGTGCTGCGCGACATTCTCTGCAACGAGGTGCCGCTGATCTTCCAGAAGGAGCTCTACGCGATCATCGCGCTGCTGACCGGCGCGGCGTACCTGTTGCTGCTGCACTGGGGCGTGGCCGACGCCACCGCGATCCTGTGCTGCCTCGGCGGCGGCTTCGCGCTGCGCCTGCTGGCGATCCACTACCGCTGGGAAATGCCGAAGTTCGTCTATCACGACGAAGTGCATTGATTGTTTGTCGGTAGTGTCGGCCGCTGGCCGGCAACACGGCACACGCCCGCAGATTCCGGCAGGTTGCCGGCCAGCGGCCGGCACTACCGAATGCGTTGCATGACCATGGTCATACGGCATTGGCCGGGGTGATTGGCTACCATTGTCACCCCGTCGCTGCCGCGACGGCATCCAGCCACGCCGCGCCCGCGGCCCCGCCAGACAACTCCCTCC
>NZ_QANL01000200.1 GCF_003067705.1 Planctomonas deserti | reverse complement strand
AATTTATATTTAACATTTAAAATCCTTAAATTTATAGGCAAATAAACCACGCGTAGCGCGGTTAAACCTCTAGTATATATTATAATAGTTGAGTTTTTGCTCACTCCTCAGCGCGCCACGTCAGCATTTTGTGGGCCCCACTTTTAAAAAATGTCAAACCCATGGCTCGAACCCGGGTTATTGAGATATAAACACCAAGATTTATACCACTAAGCTAAATGATACTTGGTATATTAATGGCCGAACCTAATATATATTTATGAAGGTCGGAAGCCCTTGCTTCTTCGGCTTCCTCTGAGGGTCGGACCTACAAGTGTGTTATGGGTTTCATTTTTAAATGGGATTCATCACGTTATATGAAAAAAGCTTAAGTTTGCAACAATTATGGTTTTCCCATATTGTAAATTGTTGTCGTTTAACATGAGTTTGGGTTCTTTTCATCATTGTCTCAGACAGGTCTGAGTTACAGAGTTGCGCTGTGTGTCTGTTCGTAATCTATTTTTTCACCGGTGAACTCTCCATCTCT
>NZ_QANL01000199.1 GCF_003067705.1 Planctomonas deserti | reverse complement strand
CTTGTCCGGTTCCACCGTCTGCAGCGCGGCCGGAATCTGCAGGCCCAGGAACGGCGCCAGTTCGCGGCCGACGCCGGCGGCCACGTCCAGGCCCACGGTGTCGATCAGTTCGATCGGGCCCATCGGCATGCCGAATTTCACTGCGGCCTTGTCGATCACCGGGCCCGGAATGCCCTCGGCATACGCGGTGGCGGCTTCCAGCATGTACGGGAACAGCACGCGGTTGACCAGGAAGCCCGGGCTGCCGGCCACCGGCACCGGGAACTTGCCCAGCGCCTTGCAGAACGCGGCCAGACGGCGCTCGGTCTCCGGCGCCATGCCGTCGTGGTGGATGATTTCCACCAGCGGCATCTGCGCGACCGGGTTGAAGTAATGCAGGCCAGCGAACTGTGCCGGGCGCTGGATATGGTCGCGCAGTTCCACCAGCGGAATCGACGAAGTATTGGTGGTCAGCAGCGCGTCCTGCTTCATCTTCGGTTCGAGCGTCTGGTACAGCGCACGCTTGGCCTCGGGGTTCTCGATGATC
>NZ_QANL01000198.1 GCF_003067705.1 Planctomonas deserti | reverse complement strand
CTCGACAGCCAGACGATGTAGAGCACTTTCACCGCTTCGACCGTCTGGAACTTGGAGATGCCCAGGTTGATCCAGCGGCGTGCGCCGTTGACCGTGCTGCCCAGGCCCGGTGCGAACACCGCCAGCAGCAGCACGAAGCAGCCCAGCAGCAGCATCTGGTTGTACTGCTCGATGGACTTCAGCTCGGTGCGGGCGGCGATGACCGCCAGCACGATACCCACCGCCAGGAAGATCAGGTGGCGGTTGAGGTAGTAGAACGGGCTGCTCATCAAGGCGATCGAGCTGGACGCCACCATCACCACGCCCACGCCGGTGAGCGCGATGATCGCGCCCAGCAGCCACTTGTCGTAGCTGCCTTCGATGGCTTCAAGGCGTGTTGCCTGGCGGGACAGGTCGTTCATCTCAGCGCACCTTCAACGTGGCCAGGCCGATCAGCACGAGCACGACGGAGATGATCCAGAAGCGCACGATGACGCGCGGCTCCGGCCAGCCCTTCAGTTCGAAATGGTGGTGGATCGGCGCCATG
>NZ_QANL01000001.1 GCF_003067705.1 Planctomonas deserti | reverse complement strand
ACATCTAGATGCGAAAACCAGAACCGGGAATCGATACCCAGTCTCCGCGAGTTTGTTCTGACTAAATTCGAATATCAACTGACATTCATTATCTAATCCAAAGGAATCTCACCAACCACCATTACAGTGATTGCCGAGGATATTTGGCATTTGACATTGTGCACGCTGTTGAGTTCTCAAGGATCGGACGCACCCGGATCCATCCCTTTCAGGACTTCCTCCGAGGCAACTTCTCTATCTTACATTGTTCTTCGTTTCTGTCAAGTCGAGGTTTTCGCCATCCTGCGATGGCAGACTCTCGGCCGGACCCGAAACGGGAACGGTTGTCCATCCTAGCCACACGTTCGGGACGTCTTCAACAGACGATCACCGATTCGGTGAGAAGGAGGAGGTGGCCCCCGCTTGAGGCCGGGAAGCTCAGCGGCTTTCCCGCACCTTTGGGGTGACAAGTAAGTACTTTACGCAGGCCCTGCAGGGGCCGCAACTTCGCGCTGCAGCCCGGGCGTGTCGCGCCACACTCCCGCGGAATCCCGGGGGATGGGACCATCTTGCAGCCGCGAGTCGGCGGACCTCAGACCGCGAACGGATCCGGGGTCAGCGTGTACTTCGTCTCGAGGTACTCGTTGATCCCCTCCGCGCCGCCCTCGCGACCCAGCCCAGACTGCTTGATCCCCCCGAACGGAGCCGCGGCGTTGGACACGACGCCCATGTTGAGACCGACCATGCCGCTCTCCAGCCGGTCAATCATGCGCTGGCCCCGGGGGAAGGACCCGGTGAAGACGTAGGACACGAGTCCGTACTCCGTGCCGTTGGCGATCCGCACCGCGTCGTCCTCCGACCCGAACGGGACGACGGACACCACCGGGCCGAAGATCTCCTCGCGGAGGATGCGGCTCCCCTCGGGCACGCCGGTCACCAGTGTCGGTGGGAGGAAGTGCCCCGGACCGTCGAGCGGCTCTCCCCCGGCGACGAGGGTCGCCCCGTGCTCCACCGCGTCCGACACGAGCGAGGTCGCCTTGTCGACGGCGCCGGCGTTGATGAGCGGGCCGATCGTGACCCCCTCCTCCGTCCCGCGGCCGACCCGCAGCTGCGCGATGCGCTCCTGCATCCGGCGGGTGAACTCGTCGGCGACGGTCTCCTGCACCAGGAAGCGGTTCGCCGCGGTGCAGGCCTGACCGACGTTGCGGAACTTCGCGAGCATCGCCTGGTCGACGACCCGGTCGATGTCGGCGTCGTCGAAGACGATGAACGGGGCGTTGCCGCCGAGCTCCATCGAGGTGCGCAGCACCTGCTCCGCCGACTGCTGGAGGAGCTTCTTCCCCACGGCGGTCGAGCCCGTGAAGCTGAGCTTGCGCAGCCGCGGGTCCGCGATGATGGGCGCCGACACCGCGCCGGCCTCGGTCGTGGGGATCACGTTAAGCACCCCGTCGGGGACGCCGACCTCGCGCAGCAGTGCGGCGAAGTGCAGCGTGGTCAGCGGCGTGAGTTCCGCGGGCTTGATGACGACGGTGCACCCGGCCGCGAGGGCCGGCGCGATCTTCCGCGTCGCCATGGCGAGCGGGAAGTTCCAGGGGGTGATGAGGAAGCAGGGCCCGACGGGATGCCTGCTCACGATCATGCGGCCCGTCCCCTCGGGGTTCGGGCCGTACCGACCGGAGATCCGCACCGCCTCCTCGCTGAACCAGCGCAGGAACTCACCGCCGTACGTCACCTCGCCCGCCGCCTCGGCGAGCGGCTTGCCCATCTCGAGCGTCATCAGCAGCGCGAACTCGTCCGCGCGCTCGCGCAGCAGGTCGAACGCACTCCGGAGGAGCTCGCCGCGCGTGCGCGGTGCCGTCGCCGCCCAGGACTCCTTCGCCGCGACGGCCGCGTCGAGTGCGCGGATCCCGTCCTCGGGCGACGCGTCCGCGATGGTCGCGATCACCGCGCCGGTCGCGGGGTCCTGCACGTCGAAGGTGCGCCCGCCGGTCGCCGGGACCCACTCCCCGCCGATGAGGAGCCCCGTGGGGACCGAGGCGAGCAGTTCCTGCTCAGAGATAGCCATGCTGCGACCCTTCTCGCGTTGGTGGAACGCTCCTGAAAACAATGCTAGGCCGCGGGGTCAGCCCGGAAGGGCGAGGGCCCACATGGCGACCGCGCTCGCCGCCGCGACGTTCAGCGAATCGATGCCGTGGCGCATCGGGATCGTGACGACGGTGTCCGCCGCGGCGATGGCCTCGGGGGTGAGCCCGTCACCCTCCGCGCCGAGCACCATGGCGACGCGCTCGGGCGGCGCGGCCGCGAACTCGGCGAGCGGGATCGCGCCAGGGGCCAGCGCGAGGGCGGCCGTGTGGAAACCGGCGCCGGACAGCATCCTGGACAGCTCGTCCCAGTCGCCGACGCGGGTCCACGGCACCTGCAGCACGGTGCCCATGCTGACCCGGATCGCCCTGCGGTAGAACGGATCGGAGCAGCGCGGCGTGACCAGCACCGCGTCCGCGCCGATGGAGCCGACCGAGCGGAAGATTGCGCCGACGTTCGTGGGGTCCGCCACGTTCTCCAGCACCACGACGCGCCGGGCGCCGGCGAGCAGCGCAGCCGCGTCGGGCAGGACCGGACGGTTCATGGCCGCGATGAGCCCGCGATGCAGGATGTAGCCGGTCAGCTCGGCGAGCAACTCCCCCGGTCCGACGAAGATCGGGACGTCGGGATGGTCAGCAAGGGCGTCGAGCGCTTCGTCCACCGTGTTGCCGAGCGCGAGCACCGACCGCGGCACGTGACCCGCGGCGAGCGCGCGGCGGAGCACGAGCACCGACTCGGCGAGGTAGAGGCCGTGCTCGGACCCGCGGGCTTTCCGCAGCGCGACATCGGTCTGGTGGGCGTAGTCGGCGAGCCGTGGATCCCCGAGGTCGGTGATGGGAACGACGCGATCGCGGGTAGCGGTCACGCGAGTGGGGCGCGCGAGTCCGTGACCGTGGCACCCTCGGCGCCGAGCCGCTCGAACGCCGCCCGCGTCGTCTCATCCGCGACCCCGGCGACGAGGTCGGTGAGCACGCGGACCCGTCGTCCGGCGTGCACGGCGTCGAGCGCGGACGCGAGCACGCAGTAGTCCGTGGCGATGCCGACGACGTCGACGTCGGTCACGTTCCGATCGTCGAGCACCTGAGGCAGGGTCAGTCCGTCATCGCTCACGCCCTCGAACATCGAGTACGCCGGCTTGCCCTGTCCCTTGCGCACATGGACGTCGACCCGCGCGGTGTCGAGGTCGGGGTGGTACTCGGCGCCCGGCGTTCCGGCGACGCAGTGCACCGGCCAGGTCTCGACGAAGTCGGGCGCCGCCGCGGTGGCGAAGTGGCCGCCGTTGTCGTTGTCCCCGTCGTGCCAGTCGCGGGACGCCACGACGACGTCGTAGCGCTCCGGGTTCTCGGCGAGGTAGGCGGAGACGCCGCTCGCCACCGCGGCCCCGCCGGGCACTCCTAGCGCGCCGCCCTCGGTGAAGTCGTTCTGCACGTCGACGATGAAGAGCGCTCGTGTCATGAGGGATCCGATCCCGGGCCGCGGCCCGATCAGTTGTTGGAGAGGTTGTTGCCGCAGCGGTACGCGCCGGTGGTGACGGTGTCGAGGGCGGCCTTGGCGTTGTCGCGCACGTTGCCGATGGCGTAGAAGGCGAAGGTGAGCGGCGTTCCGTCGACGGCGGAGATGATGCCGGACAGCGTGTACCCGGTGTCGATCCAGCCGGTCTTGGCCACGACGTTCCCACGGGCCACCGCGTTGTCGCCGGTGAACCGACTGGTGAGCGTCCCCGTCCGGCCCGCGACGGGGAGCCCGTCGTAAATCGCGCCGAGCGCGCCCTCCCGGGCGTTCACCTTCGCCATGAGTCCGGCGAGGAGGGCGGGGGGCACACGGTTGTCCGGGCTGAGGCCCTGCCCGTCGACGATCAGCATGGTCGAGGTGTCCAGGCCGAGGGGCTCGAGCGCCTTCGGGATGCCGGCGGCGAGCGCGTCCTGCGTGTTGCCCGCGCCGACCTTGATGGCGACGAGCCGGGCGAGCGTCTCCGCCAGCGTGTTGTCCGAGATGGTGAGGGCCGTCTTGATCAGCGATGCGACCGGCTGGGACTGCACCTCACCGAGCACCGCGGCATCCGGCGGTGCGACGCCCTCGACGAGCGCCGCGTCGACGCCGAGCGCATCGGCGAAGGCGGCGCCCGCACGGGCGACCGGCGCCTCGCTGCGCGGGGACACGATGGCCCCCGGATCCGCTCGGTCCGCGTCCACCTGCAGCGCGGTGATCTCGCTGCTGTACCCGATGCTGAGCTCCGTGCGGGCCCAGGACGGATGCCACACCGGGCCCGAGAACAGCGACGTGTCGAGCACGATCCTGGTGATGGGTGTGCCCGCCGTGGCGGGATCCGCCGCCCAGGCCGATCGCACCTGCGCGGCGAGGTCGCTGATGCGGGGAGCTCCGGGGTAGACGGAGGTGCCGGATGTCAGCCGGGAGAGCGTGGGATCGCCGCCGCCGACGAGGACGACGGTACCCGGCTCCGCCCCTGTGACGACCCGGGTGCTGATCCGGTGGTCGGGGCCCAGCGCCGTGAGGGCGGCGGCCGAGGTAATCACCTTCATGACGCTGGCGGTCCGCTCGGGGGTGTCGCCGCCGCGATCGAAGAGGACCTCCCCGGTCGCGGCGTTGAGCACGTAGCCCTGGAAGGACGCGAGCCGCGGGTCCGTGGCCAGCGCGGCGATGGAGCAGTTCCGGAGCTTCGAGGCCGCGGGCTGCACGGCCGGCACCGGCCGCGGGGCCCGGGTCGGCGACGGCGACGGCGACGGCGAGGCGGCGGGGGCGGGAGCCTCCGTGGTGATGGCTGCGGGCCGGGCGTCGGGAACCTGCGCTGTTCCGACCGCGGCGCCCGCGCTCACGGCTCCGGCGCCGAGCAGCACGAACGCCGTGGCGGCGGCCGAGGCGACAAAGGCGTGCGGGTGCCGACGCATGGCGGCACCGAGTCCGCGGGAGCGGCGCGCGGCCGGCGCGGGTTGCGTCGGCGGCTGCTCGGGCGGAATCACCGCACCATGATAACGCGGCGCCGTCGGGGCCCCTGAGGAAGCCCCGGCGGCCGCGAGACGCGGGCCTGAAGGGCAGATGAACCGGTGGGGCCGCCTGTGGGAATCGAACCCACGACCTTCTCATTACGAGTGAGACGCTCTGCCGACTGAGCTAAGGCGGCGTGTCCCGCGGTTTTCCGCGGGCACAGCATCCCACTATAGCGGATGCGGAGCGGTCATCTGATCGTGTGCATCGCGGCGAAGGATTCGCGGAAGCGCAGGGCGAGCGAGCCCGACGCGCTGTCCTCCACCCAGCCCGACCACGCGTGCTTCAGCGCGGCGGTCGCGACGAGCGTGATGAGCAGGCCGCGGTCGAGCAGTTCGGCCCTCGGTCGACCCGCGTACTCCGGCGAGCGGGCGAGTCTGTCGGCCACGATCTCCGCGATCGACGCCTCGAACTGCCGCAGCGACGCCATGCGCGCCCCGAAGATCTGCGGGTGGTCCTTGAGCACGCTGCGGCGCAGGCGCTGCAGCTCGTGATCGCCCTCGCTCGCCTCCGCAGACCAGGCGAGCAGCTCGCCGAGGTCGTCGAGCACGGGCCCGTCGGGGGGCGCCGAGAGGAAGCGGTCGATCTGCTCCTGCGGGGGAACGGGCAGGCTGTCGCCGATCAGCGCGGCCTCCTTCGACCCGAAGTAGTTGAAGAAGGTGCGGGGCGAGACCCCGGCCTCGGCACTGATGTCGTCGACGGTCACCCGGTCGAAGCCTCGGTCGCAGACGAGGGTGAGCACGGCCCGCTGGATGCCGCGTCGGGTGGCCAGGCGCTTGCGTTCCCGCAGTCCGGGCTCGGCCGTGATGATGCTCATGGCTTGATCATTGCACTCAGCGCAAATGTGCACAAAGGGGGCCGTCCGTGCACATCGGGCTCAGCAGGTGAGCCCGTCCTCCGGCACGGTGCCGTCGACGAAGTAGTCGTCCACCGGTGTGTTGATGCACTCGTCCTTCTCGTCGTACGCGATGTGGCCCTCGCCCTCGTAGGTGAGCAGCACGGCGCTCTCCAGCTGGTCGGACAGCGCCTCGGCCCAGCGGTACGGGGTCGCCGGGTCGTTCGTGGTGCCCACGACGACGATCGGGTCGGCGCCCTCCCCCGTCACCGGCTCGACGGTCTCACCGCGGTAGGAGAAGGGCCAGTTCGCGCACTGCACGTCACCGAGCGTGTCGTAGTCGCTGAGCGGGTCGATCGCGCGCAACTGCTCGTTCAGAGCGGCGATGGCCGCGGGGTCGGTGTTGACCGGGTAGTCGATGCAGTTGATGGCCGTGAACGCCTCGAACAGGTTGCTGTCGTACTCGCCGTCCTCGCCGCGCTGGAAGTAGCTGTCCGCAAGCACGAACGCGGTGGTGGCGTCGCCCTGCATGACCTCGGCGAACGCCTGGCTCAGGTATGGCCAGTACTCCTCGGTGTACATGGCCGAGTTGATGGCGGTCGTCATCACGTTGGGGTTGAGCTGACGGCCGTCGTCCGCGCGGATGGGGCTCGCGCCGAGTCCGTCGAGCATCCTGTCGACGGTCACGAGCACCTCGTCGACCGAGCCGCGGAAGGGGCACTCCGCCGGCGTGTCGAGACAGTCCGCGAGGTAGGCCCGGATGGCGGAATCGAAACCCTCGGCCTGCTGCACGATGGTGTCGAACCGGGAGAGGCTGGAGTCCGTCGCGCCGTCGAGCACGACCCGCCCGACGTTCTCGGGGAAGGTGTCGGCGTACTGCGCGCCGATGTCGCTGCCGTAGGAGAACCCGAAGTAGTTGAGCTTCTCATCCCCCACCACGGCACGCAGCATGTCGAGGTCGTGCACCGTGCTGGCCGTGTCGACGAACTCGAGCAGCGGCCCGGTGTTCTCGAGGCAGGACCGGGCGAAGTCGACGGCCTGGTCCGTGGCCTTCTGGATGTAGGCGGGGCTGTCGACCGGATCGGGGATGTACGAGTAGAGGTAGGCGTCGAGTCCGGCGTCGTCCTTGCAGTCGACGGCGGAGGACCGGCCGACGCCACGGGGGTCCCAGCCGATGACGTCGAAGTTCTCCTGCAGTCGCTCGGAGACGGCGTAGTCCACCGAGTCCTTGACGAAGTCGTACCCGGATGCACCAGGCCCGCCGGGGTTGACGAACAGCGACCCCTGCCCGGTGCCGGAGGCGGTGTGGCGGGACAGGGCGAGCTCGATGTCTGTCCCCGGGTCCGGGTTCTCCCAGTCGAGCGGGGCCGTGGCGGTCGCGCAGGTGGCCCCGTCGCCGCAGTCCTCCCAGCGCAGCACCTGCTCGTAATACGGGCGGAGGTCGGCGTCGACCGATTCGCCGGTGGGCGCGGAGGTCGTGGACGGCGCCTGCCTGTCCGGGACGAAGAGAGAGACGCAGCCGCTCAGCGCGAGCGCCGTCGTCACGGCCGTCATCGCCGCGACCAGCCGTCGGACTCCGGTTGCGCGGCGGGGGCGGGGGCTGGTCACGGTGCGGTTCCCTTCCGGATGGCGGAGATGAGCATGGCCTCGAGCGAGAGCGCGGGCGACACGTTCGCGTCGATGCGCGTGCGGGCGAGCGCGATCGCGTCGAGGGTCGCGAGCGACTGCGACGGCGTCGCCGCGGTCGCAGCGTCCTCCAGTTCATCCTGGATCGCCGCGTTCACGGTGTCGACGGGCGCATCGAGTTGCAACAGCAGGATGTCGCGGTACAGGGACTGCAGGTCGACGAGGATGCGGTCGAGCCCGTCGCGCAGGCTCCGGGACGCGCGTCGCTTCTGGTCCTCCTCCATTGCCCGCAACTGCGATCGCAGCGCCGCCGGCACCGCGCCGCCCTCCTGCACCCCGAGCGACCGCAGCGCGCTCTGGCGCTCCTCGGCGTCCCGCTCGACGGTGATCGTCTTGGCGTCGTCGGTCGCGATGGCGAGCAGTCGCGTCGCCGCCTCGACCGCGCCGGCGACGGACCGGATCCCCAGGGCGACGCGAAGGGTCTCCTCCCGACGGGAGCGCGCCTCGGCGCTCGTCGCGAGGCGGTGCGCCATGCCGATGTGGCTCTGCGACTCGCGCGCGGCGCGCAGCGCGATCTCCCGGCCGACGCCGTCGCGGCGCTCGATCAGCTGGGCGACCTCGTCGACGCTCGGCACCCGGAGGCGCACGGATCGCACGCGGGACCGGATGGTCGGAAGCAGGTCCGCCTCGCTCGGCGCGCAGAGGATCCACACCGTGCGCTCCGGGGGCTCCTCGAGGGCCTTGAGCAGCACGTTCGACGTGCGCTCGACCATGCGGTCCGCGTCCTCGATGATCATGACCCGGTAGCGGCTCACTGAGGGGGAGAACTGGGAGGCGGCCACCATCTGGCGCACCTCTTCGATAGTGATGATGACCCGCTCGGTGCTGAGCACCCCGAGGTCGGGGTGGGTGCGCGCGTCGACTTGCTTCTTCGTGAGCCGGTCACCCTCGGGGGTCCCGGGGCTGAGGAGCGCCGTGGCGAACGCGTAGGCGAGGTTCGAGCGGCCGGAGCCGGGCGGGCCGGTGATCAGCCACGAGTGCGTCATGGACGAGGAGTCCACGATGCCCGCCGGTCCGCCGGCGCCTCCCCCGGTCTCGACGGCGCCGGACACGGTAGCGGCGGCGCGGAAGATCGCGATCGCCTCCGGCTGCCCCGTCAGGTCGTCCCACACCGTCGTCACGTCAGTCCAGCAGTTCCTCGAGCCGGGCACGGATGACGCCGGCGATGTCGGCGATGGGCAGGGTCGCGTCGATCACCAGGAAGCGCTCCGGCTCCGCCTCGGCCAGCTCCAGGTAGGCGGCGCGCACCCGGGCGTGGAAGTCGCTCTTCTCGGCCTCGAGCCGGTCGTATCGCGTGCGCACGGTGTCGAGCCGATCGCGGGCGGCGCCCTCGTCGAGGTCGAGCAGCACGGTGAGGTCGGGGAGGAGGCCCTCGGCCGCCCAGAGCGAGAGAGAACGGATCTCCCCGGCGTCGAGCACCCGGCCGGCGCCCTGGTAGGCGACGGAGGAGTCGATGTAGCGGTCCTGGATCACCACGTCACCGCGCTCGAGCGCGGGACGCACGCGGGTGGCGATGTGGTGGGCACGGTCAGCCGCGTAGAGCAGCGCCTCCGCGCGCGGGGCGACATGGCCCCGGCTGTGCAGCACGATCTCGCGCACCTCGACTCCGAGGTCGGTGCCTCCCGGCTCGCGCGTGCGAACGACGGTGCGGCCCACCTGGCCGAGCCACTGCTCGAGCAGCTCGGCCTGCGTCGTCTTGCCGGACCCGTCGCCACCCTCGAGGGTCACGAACAGGCCGCGGGATCCCCCGGTCGTCACTTCTTGGCGGCGGGCTTGCGGGCAGGGGCCTTGCGCGCTGCGGCCGCCTTGGGCTTTGCCTTCGGCTTGGCCGGACCCTTGGCCCGCTTGTCGGCGAGCAGTTGCACGGCGCGCTCGAAGTCGACCTCCTCGACGGTCTCCCCACGCGGGATGGTGGCGTTGGTGACGCCGTCCGTCACGTACGGGCCGAAGCGGCCGTCCTTCACCCGGATGGGCTTGCCGCTCTCCGGGTCGGCCTCGAACTCCTTGAGGGCGCTCGACGCCTTGCGCGCCCCGTACTTGGGCTGTGCGAACAGTTCGAGCGCACCGGGCAGGTCGATCTCGAAGATCGCGTCCTCGCTCGGCAGCGACCGGGTGTCGGTGCCCTTCTTCAGGTAGGGACCGTACCGGCCGTTCGCCGCGACGATCGGCTCGTTCGACTCCGGGTCTGCGCCGACGGTGCGCGGAAGGTCGAGCAGCTTGAGGGCCGTGTCGAGGTCGATGGACGCGAGGTCCATGCTCTTGAACAGCGACGCCGTGCGCGGCTTGGCGGCGGCGGCCTTCTTGGCCGGGGCCTTCTTCTTCGGCTTCTTGTCCGTGACCTCGCCTGTGGCGGCGTCGACGGTCGCCTCCGGCTCGGGGGCGGCCTCGGGCTCCGGCTCGGCCTCGGTCACGTACGGACCGTAGCGGCCGTCCTTCGCGAGGATCTCCTTGCCGTTCTCGGGGTTCACACCGACGACGCGGTCCGTGACGACCGGCGCCTCGATCAGCTCGCGGGCCTTCGCCTCGGTCAGCTCGTCCGGCGCGAGGTCCGGCGGGATGTTGACGCGGCGCGGGGTGGCATCCGGTGCGGCGCCCTCCTCAGGGACCTCGAGGTAGGGGCCGTACTTGCCGATGCGCAGCGTGATGTCGTCGGTGATGCGCACCGAGTTGATGCTGCGCGCATCGATCTCACCGAGATTGTCGATGACGCCGCGCAGACCCTGGTGGCTGTCGCTGCCGAAGTAGAAGCCGTTGAGCCAGTCGACCCGGGCGGCGTCACCGTCGGCGATGCGGTCGAGGTCGTCCTCCATCTCGGCGGTGAAGTCGTACTGGACCAGGTCGGTGAAGTACTCCTCGAGCAGGCGCACGACCGAGAACGCGATCCAGTTCGGCACGAGCGCCGTGCCGCGGGGCGTGACGTAGCCGCGGTCGACGATCGTCGAGATGATGGCCGCGTAGGTGGAGGGGCGCCCGATGCCGAGCTCCTCCAGCGTCTTCACGAGGCTCGCCTCGGTGTAGCGCGGGGGCGGGCTGGTCTCGTGCCCCTTGGCGTCGACCTCGGTGAGGGTCAGGGTCTGGCCCTCGGTCAGCGGCGGGAGCTTCGCCTCCTTGGCCTCGGCGGCCTCGGCGTTCGACTGGCGCTCCTCGTCCCGGCCCTCCTCGTATGCGTTGAGGAAGCCGCGGAACGTGATGACCGTTCCGGACGCGGCGAACTCCGCCGTCGCACCGTCGAGGCTCGCGCTCGACGGCTCGCTGCCCGCGGCGATGGGGCCGGCGGCGATGGTGACCGACGCCGTCGATCCCTTGGCGTCCGCCATCTGCGACGCGACTGTGCGCTTCCAGATGAGGTCGTAGAGCTTGAAGTCGTTGCCGCGGAGCGTGGACGACAGCGACGAGGGCGTGCGGAAGGTGTCACCCGACGGGCGGATGGCCTCGTGCGCCTCCTGCGCGTTCTTGTTCTTGCCCGTGTAGACGCGCGGCTTGTCGGGGATCGTCTCCGGCCCGTAGAGCGCGCTCGCCTGAGCCCGGGCCGCGGCGATCGCCTGCTGCGACAGCGCGGGCGAGTCGGTGCGCATGTAGGTGATGTAGCCGTTCTCGTACAGCGACTGCGCGACGCTCATGGTCTGCCGCGCCGAGAAGCGGAGCTTGCGCGCCGCCTCCTGCTGCAGGGTCGACGTCGTGAACGGCGCGGCGGGGCGCCGGGTGTAGGGCTTCGACTCGACCGAGGTCACCCGCACGGGGACGCTCGGGTTGCGCAGGGCGCCGGCCAGGTTCTCGGCCGCGGTCGCGTCGAGCGCCCGGACCTTCGCCTTGAGCACGCCCTTGTCGTCGAAGTCGCGGCCCGTCGCGATGCGCTCGCCGTTCAGCCGGACGAGGCGCGCGGAGAAGGTGTCGGCGTTCTCCTCGTCGGCCGCATCGGCGCCGGGGCGGAGGGCCGCGGTGAGGTCCCAGTAGCCGGCGGCCACGAACGCGAGGCGCTCGCGCTCACGGTCGACCACGAGGCGGGTCGCCGCGGACTGCACGCGGCCGGCGGACAGGCCGGGCCCGACCTTGCGCCAGAGCACCGGGGACACCTCGTAGCCGTAGAGGCGGTCGAGGATGCGGCGGGTCTCCTGGGCGTCGACGAGCGCGGTGTCGATGTCGCGCGTGTTGTCCCTGGCCCGCTCGATGGCCTCCTTGGTGATCTCGTTGAACACCATGCGCTTCACGGGGACCTTGGGCTTCAGCACCTCGAGGAGGTGCCACGCGATGGCCTCGCCTTCGCGGTCGCCATCAGTTGCGAGGTAGAGCTCGTCGGCGTCCTTGAGGGCGCGCTTCAGCTCGGTGACCGTCTTCTTCTTCTGGTCCGATACGACGTAGTAGGGCTCGAAGCCGTTCTCGACGTCGACGGAGAACTTGCCTACGGATCCGCTCTTGAGCTCGGCCGGGAGGTTCTTGGGCTCGATGAGGTCACGGATGTGACCGACCGAGGCCTGGACCTCGTACCCGTCCCCCAGGTACTGGGTGATCGACTTCACCTTCGTAGGCGACTCGACGATCACCAGTTTCTTCTTGCCGGGCACGTGGCTCCTTCTACTCGCTGACAGGCACACCATACACAGTGGTTCCGACGGTGTGCCTCATGGTCCGGACGATACCGGTGGTGGTCTCCGCGTCGCGGAAACCCGGTGCAGACGCCGCGTCGAGCCCCGGATACCGCTCCCCGGGAAAGCCGGGCGGGCCGGCTCGCGCTCGTGCTTCGACCCGTACCCCGAGGACGAACGACTCCGTCGCGACGGTCGCGACCACTCCCGAAAGCCGGCACTCCGACAGCCGAGCGCCGTTCAGCGCGGCGGCGGTGGAGGCGGCATCGCAGGGCACCCCGGGAACGATGCCGGTGGCGACGTCCGCCGCGGCGAGCGCCGCCGCGTCCGCAGCGTTGGCCACGGTTCGCTTCGTCACCGCGCCCCTATATATAGGTATCACCAATAGCGACACCGTCACGCACGACGCCACCACCCCGAGCACGAGAACCGAGCCGGCGCCCCTGTCATCCGTCGCGGCGCGGGCGAGCGCCTGCACGCGATGTTCACCCGCGGTACCCGTGCGGTTTCCCCGCCCCAGCTCGATCACGGCGTGCTCCCGGCCCATGCCGCCTCGCCGCCGAGGGCGCAACTGCTGGCGGTCACCGGTGCGCCGAGGGCGCGGGCGGGAAGGAATGTGGGCACCGACGACAGGTGCACGCAGCGGAAGTCGCCGTCCGTGTCCGCCCGAAAGGACACGGCCCCCACCGCCGCGGCGACGCGATCCCGTGCCGCTCCCGCGGACTCGCCCCGGGCGAGCAGCCGCGCGGCGTCCGCCGCCGCGTCCATCAGCCGCACCTGTTGCCCGACCGTCTGAATGCCACCCAGGCAGAGCGCGAGGACCACGACGGCCGCGGGCAGTGCCGCGGCGAACTCGGCGGTCACGCTCCCGGTCTCGGCGCGCCGCCTCCGGGTTCTCACCCCGAGTAGGTGAGGGCCTGCCGGACGAGATCGGTGAGGATCTGCCTCACCTCGTCGCTCTGCAGGATCGCCACCAGCAGCCCCGCGAAGGCCACGGCCGCCATGGTCGCGATCGCGTACTCCGCCGTCGCCGCACCGCGCTCGCTGTTGGTGGTGCTGCCCGTGGCGGCGGCATCGGCAGCACCCTCGCCATGCCCTTCGCCACGCCGGCCGTCGTGCGCCGCCCGCTTCGACATATAGGTCCGTCGGATCATCCCGTGCTCCTTCCTCTGGCGCGCTGATTGCGCGGCCCGGCACGAGCGGATCCAGTGTGGACCCGGAAGCGTGCCCGGGACCCGCCCTCCGCCGATCGGGCAGAAGGGGTCAGAGGTCGGGGAGTGTGGACGAGATGACGCTCGCGAGCAGCGGCGCGACGCCCACGAGCAGGAATGCGGGCAGCACGCATGCCCCGAGCGGCAGCATGAGGGCAGCCCCCGCCTCCTCTGCCGCACGCCGCCCATCGGCCCTGGCCCGCCTGCGCAGCAGGTCCGCCTCGCTGCGCAGCAGGTCGGCGGCCGGCACCCCGGCTCGACGCGAGAGCGCGAGCACGTCCTCGACGACCGCGTCCTCCTCGCCCGCGTCGATCCCGAGGAGATCGACCGCGCGGTCCACCGCCGCTCGCGCCCGGGCGATCGAGGCGCCGCCGGTCATAGCCACCGCCATCAGCTCCGGCACGAGGCCCGGCGTCCTGCTTCGTGGCTCGGCGCGCCGCAGCAGCCGTCGCATCCACGCCCGGGCGAACGCGGTTAGCAGGGCGCCGGTCACGAGGCAGGAGAGGCCGAACGGGGTGGCGACGAGGATCCGCAGGGTGTCGAAGCCGAGGAGGGCGCCGAGAAGGACGCCCACGGCGGGCAGCGTGAGCACGATGCGCGCGGTCGCCGCCGGACCGGCGAGCGCCACCGCGAGATCCCGCTCCACGTCGGCCAGCGAGCGCAGCGCGTCGGCGAAGGACCGCATGCTTCGTGCGAGCGGGGCGCCCGCCTCGGTGGCGACCGACCAGAGGGCGCCCAGACCCAGCCAGGCGGAGGCGGCGCTCCCGGGCAGTACGCGGGTCGCGTCGCGGAGCGCCTCTCCCCCGGAGTCCCCGGCGGCCACCCGGGACGCCACGAGCGCGATCACGCGGTCCTCGTCGATCCCGTCGCCCTCACCCCGGTCTCCTACCGCGGCGACGTGGCGCCAGGCGGACGCGGGAGAGACGCCGGCCGCGAGCAGCACGGCCAGGCGCTGCGCGACCGCGGCGACGTCGTCCAGGGGCGACTCGGCCTGCCGCCGGCGCCGGCGCCGGCGCGGCCCTGCTCGTGAGGACGGCCGGGGGCGAAGGCGACGGAGTAGTGCGGGGCGCGAGAGGCGGCCGTCGCCACGCCCCGACGCAGATGCACGCCGTCCCACCTCAGGTGCCACGGTCGACCGGGGGATCGAGAGGAGCCATGCCGAGCCTGTCCCTGGCGTCCAGCGTGAACCTGCCGAGGCCGACGACCTGCCGCTCACCCGACCGCCGAGCCAGGTGCACGACGAGGCCGATGGCGCTCACGGCCTGCCGTGCGACCGCCTCCGGCGACAGTCCGCCGAGCGCGCCGAGCGCCTCCATGCGGGCGGGGACGTCGTCGAGGGCGTTGGCGTGCAGCGTGCCCGCTCCCCCGTCGTGCCCCGTGTTCAGGGCCGCGAGCAGCTCGCGCACCTCCGCGCCACGGCACTCGCCGAGCACGAGCCGGTCCGGACGCATCCGGAGGGCCTCGCGCACCAGGTGCTCCAGCCCGATCCCGCCCGCGCCCTCGAGGTTCGACTGCCGGGCCTCCAGGGCGACGAACTGCGGATGAGCGACGCGCAGCTCTGCGACGTCCTCGACCGCCACGATCCGCTCGGCCGGGGCCGCCGACGCGAGGAGCGCCGAGAGGAGCGTGGTCTTCCCGCTCCCGCCCGCGCCGGTCACCAGCAGGTTCACGCGCTCACGCACCGCGGTCGCGAGAACGTCGAGCACGCCGCCGGGGAACATGCCCCGGCGCTCGAGGTCGGACAGGGTGAGGCGCGTCATCGCGGGCAGGCGAATCGACAGCAGGGTGCCGGCTGGGGATATCGGCGGCAGGACCGCGTGCACGCGGATGCCGGGCCCGACCACGACATCGACGCAGGGCGTCGCCTCGTCCACGTGCCGTCCGCCGAGCGACACGAGCCGGGTGGCGAGCTCCCGCAGCGCCTGCTCGTTCCGGATCGCGATCGTCGGATGCGGGACGGCTCCGGCTCCTCGATCCACCCAGGCCGGGCCCGCTCCGTTCAGGAACACGTCCGTCACCTCGGGCAACGCGATGAGCGGGGCCAGCGGACCGCAGGCGTCGAGCAGGTCGGCGGCGAGCGGGCGGCGGGGCAGCGGCGCGGGACGCCCCTCCCGTTCGGCCGGTTCCGGCCGCACCACACCGCCGCCCGGTGCACGGGCGGCGCCGCGATCGATGGCGGGATGGTCTCTCGGGGATTCCTGCGGATGCCGGCGCCGCGCGACGAACGGCGACGGTACGCCCGCGGGGAGAGGAGCGGTCATTCCGGCACCGTAGGACGCCGGTGCGGGCGGCAGACGCGAGCGGCGGATGCCGTGAGAGGCGACCGCGTCCGGCGCGCTGTGAGGCAGGAGTTGAAACGAAAGCAGCGGGTGCGTTAAAAAGAAGGGGCGGCACCCATTGGGGGGAACAGGTGCCGCCAGGCAACGCAGGATTGGGGGGAATCCACACGCGTTGCTGTCGGTCGAACCGACTGTCCGAGTGTAGCGCGCCGGGTGCCCAGGGCCAATACCGGATGCCACTGTCGTGACCCCATTGTCATCCGCGTCTCCGGGGGCCAGAATCCGCCGTTCATCAGGCGCGGTACCCGCCGCGCCCGTCGCGCGCCGACGCAGCGGAGCCGAAGCGATAACGTTGTTCGCGGAGAGGATGACGATGTCCACGAGCACCCCGCAGGATTCCCCGCAGACCGCACACGCGTCGCACAACATCGACACGCTGCAGAAGCGGGGGAAGACGTTCCCGCCGCCCCCCGAGTTCGCGGCGAACGCGATCGCGGACGCCGGTCTCTACGAGAAGGCGCGCGCCGACCGGCTGGGCTTCTGGGCGGAGCAGGCCCGCGAGATCCTCGACTGGCAGAAGCCGTTCGAGAGCGTCCTCGACTGGTCGAACCCGCCCTTCGCCCGCTGGTTCGCCGACGGCGAGCTCAACGTCGCCTACAACTGCCTCGACCGTCACGTGCTGGCCGGCAACGGCGACCGCGTCGCCATCCACTGGGAGGGCGAGCCCGGGGACTCCCGCACCTTCACCTACGCCGAGCTCACCGAGAAGGTGAAGCGCGCCGCGAACGTGCTCGAGGGCCTCGGGATCGGCGCGGGCGACCGGGTCGCCATCTACCTGCCGATGATCCCGGAGGCGGTCATCTCGATGCTCGCCGTCGCGCGCATCGGCGCCGTGCACTCCGTGGTGTTCGGCGGCTTCAGCGCCGAGAGCCTGCGCACCCGCATCGACGACGCCGAGGCGAAGCTCGTGATCACGGCGGACGGCGGCTGGCGCAAGGGCAAGGTCTTCCCGCTCAAGCCGACCGTCGACACCGCGCTCGGGGGCGAGCCGAGCTCCGTCGAGCACGTGCTCGTGGTGCGCCGCGGCGAGAATGAGATCGAGTGGACGGACGAGCGCGACGTCTGGTGGCACGACGCCATGGACGGCGCGGACGAGGAGCACGAGGCGCGCGGCTTCGAGGCGGAGCAGCCCCTCTACATCCTCTACACGAGCGGCACGACCGGGAAGCCCAAGGGCATCCTGCACACCTCCGGCGGCTACCTCACGCAGGTGGCCTTCACCCACCGCACCGTGTTCGACCTGCACCCCGAGACCGACGTCTACTGGTGCACCGCCGACGTGGGCTGGGTCACCGGGCACAGCTACGTGGTCTACGGGCCCCTCGCCAACGGCGCGACCCAGGTCATGTACGAGGGCACGCCCGACACCCCGCACCCCGGCCGCTGGTGGGAGATCATCCAGAAGTACGGCGTCACGATCTTCTACGCGGCGCCCACCGCGATCCGCTCGTTCATGAAGCTGGGCCGCGAGATCCCGGACGCGTTCGACCTGTCGTCGCTGCGGGTGCTCGGCTCGGTGGGCGAGCCCATCAACCCCGAGGCGTGGAACTGGTACCGCAACGTCATCGGCGGCGGGCGGACCCCCATCGTCGACACGTGGTGGCAGACCGAGACCGGCGCCATGATGATCTCGCCGCTGCCCGGCGTGACGGCGACCAAGCCCGGCTCCGCCCAGGTGCCGCTGCCCGGCATCTCGGTGGACGTGCGCGACGACGACGGCAACCCCGTGCCGTTCGGTGGCGGCGGGCTGCTCGTGGTGACCGAGCCGTGGCCCTCCATGCTGCGCGGCATCTGGGGCGACCCGGACCGTTTCGTCGAGACCTACTGGGAGAAGTTCGCGAACGTGCCGGGTGGTCCGCTCTACTTCGCGGGCGACGGCGCCCGTCGCGACGAGGACGGCGACATCTGGCTGCTCGGGCGGGTCGACGACGTGATGAACGTGTCGGGCCACCGCCTCTCGACCGCGGAGATCGAGTCATCGCTCGTGTCGCACCCGTTCGTCGCCGAGGCGGCCGTGGTCGGCGCGAGCGACGAGACCACGGGCCAGGCGGTCGTCGCGTTCGTGATCCTGCGGGCCGACCAGGCGGAGGCCGTGAGCGCCGAGGACGCGAGCGCGATCCTGCGCCACCACGTCGGCCAGCAGATCGGCGCCATCGCCCGCCCGCGGACCATCTTCGTGGTCACGGAGCTGCCGAAGACCCGGTCGGGCAAGATCATGCGCCGGCTGCTGCGGGACGTGGCGGAGGGGCGCGAGATCGGTGACACCACCACGCTCGCGGACACCCAGGTGATGCAGATCATCAGCGAGCGGCTCGCGCAGAAGTAGTGCCGCGGGCCGCTCCTGCCGTGGTGGGGGTCGGTAGGGTGCCGCGGCCCCTGCTCCTGCAGGAGTCAGGTACTACGTGAGTGCGCCGTCCCTGCCCAGGCAGGGGACGCATCCGTTCTCGGCACGATGCTCCTGCCCAGGCAGAAGGATCGTGCCCAGCTTCAAGCTGGGCAGGATCCTCGTGCCTGGGCAGGGGCGCGGGTGGATCCGAGAGCTTGCGTCCCTTCGACAGGCTTAGGGACCGTGGAAGGCCCGGAACCGAGGGCGCCAGGAGCGCAACTCAGCAGATCTCGCTCGACACGCCGTACTCAAGAGCCGACACGCCGAGTACCTGCCGAGGTCTGCTGAATTGCGTTCTGCGTCGGTCGGCATTTGCTGAGTTGCGTCGCAGCGGCGCCGGGATCTGCTGAATTGCGTTCTGCGCCCGTCGGGATCTGCTAAGTCGCGTCCCTGCCGGTCACGAACTGCTGAGTTGCGATCCCCGCCGGTCGGGATTTGCGCAGTTGCGTCCCCCGCAGGCCCGGATCTGCTGAGTTGCGTTGCCCCGCTCCCGCTCCCGCTCCCCCGCTCCGGACTCGCGCAGGACCGGAAGGGGTCTCGAGGGTCAGTCGATCGCGAAGACGACCTCGACCTCGACCGGCGAGTCCAGCGGGAGCACCGCGACGCCGACCGCGCTGCGGGCGTGACGGCCTGCCTCCCCGAAGATCTCGCCGAGCGTCTCCGACGCACCGTTGATGACGCCGGGCTGACCGGTGAAGGACGGGTCGGACGCGACGAAGCCGGTGACCTTCACGACCCGGGTCACCCGGTCGAGGTCGCCGTCCAGCACGCTCGCGGCGGCTGCGATGGCGTTGAGCGCGCACTGGCGGGCGTAACCCTTGGCGCTCTCCGCGCCGACGAGGCCGCTCCCCTCGCCGACCTTGCCCGTCTCGGGCAGCGCGCCCGAGACGAAGGGCAGCTGACCAGAGGTGTAGACGAGTCCGGCGTTCAGAACGGCGGGGACGTAGGCGGCGACAGGTGCCGCCACCTCGGGCAGCTCGATGCCGAGCTCGGCGAGGCGTTCCGCGATGGCGCCCATCAGGCCCGGCCCTCCGTCGCGACGGGACGCTTCAGGTAGGCGACGAGGCCGCCCTCGGGACCCTGCACGACCTGCACGAGCTCCCACCCCTCGGAGCCCCAGTTGTTCAGGATCGCGGCGGTGTTGTGGATCATGAGCGGAGTCGTCAGGTACTCCCAGGTGATACGTTCGGTGGGCACGGCGGCTCCTTCGGTGAGGCGAGCTTTCAGGTGGGCGTACGGACGATCCCGTACTCTTGATCATATGTCTGCCCAAAATAAGGCGCCCGGGGGCGCGCTCGCTGCCGGGCTCGGCCTGCTCGGCATGAGCGCCCTCGCCGGTGTCCTCGTCACCGCCATGGTTACTCCCGCGATCGCCGTCACCGGCATGGCCGCGACCAACACCATCGGCGTGTTCGAGAACCTCCCCGACTACCTCGAGATCGAGAACCTCGCCGAGAAGACGGAGCTGTACGCGAACGAGGGCGGCAACCCGGTGAAGTTCGCCGAGTTCTTCGACCAGAACCGCGAAGAGGTGCCTTGGGATGCGGTGTCGCAGTTCGCGAAGGACGCGGCCATCGCCACGGAGGACCCGCGCTTCTACGAGCACGGCGGAGTCGACGTGCTCTCCGCGGCGCGCGCTGTCGTGCAGAACGCGACGAGCGGGGTCACCGCGAGCGGCGCGTCCACCATCACGATGCAGTACGTCAAGAACGTGCTCGTGCAGCAGGCGGAGAAGCTGCGGGTCACCGACCCCGAGGCCGGCGAGAAGGCCTACAAGGAGGCCACCGACACCAACATGAGCCGCAAGCTCAAAGAGATGCGCATGGCCATCGGTGTCGAGAAGAAGTACGACAAGGACACCATCCTTCTCGGTTACCTCAACATCGCGGGCTTCGGCGGCACCGTCTACGGCATCGAGTCGGCCTCCCGCTACTACTACAGCGTCTCGGCGAAGGACCTCTCCCTCGCGCAGGCGGCGAGCCTCATCGCGACGGTGAACAACCCGAACAACCTCCGCATCGACATCCCCGAGAACATCCCGGCCAACCAGGAACGCCGCGACCTCCTCCTGCGCAACATGCTGGAGGAGGACAAGATCTCCCAGCAGCAGCTGGACGAGGCCCTCGCCACCCCGGTCACGCCCGCGATCACGCCGGTGCAGAGCGGCTGCCTGAACTCGGCCGCCCCGTACTACTGCGACTTCGTGAAGTTCACCATCCTCAATGACCCGGCCTTCGGACCGGACGCGGCCACCCGCGCGAACCTGCTGACCCGGGGCGGGCTGCAGGTGTACACGACGCTGAACCTCGACCTCCAGCGCGTCGCCGCGAAGAGCATGTCCGACGCCGTGCCCGCGAGCGTCGCCTGGGGCAACATCGGCGGCGCGGCCGTCTCCGTCGAGTCCGGCACCGGCCGCGTCATCGCGATGGCCCAGAACACGGCTTACGGCAACGCGGCGGACGTCCCCGGCACGACGAGCATCAACTTCAACACCGATAAGCCGTACGGCGGTTCATCCGGCTTCCAGGTCGGCTCGACCTACAAGTCGTTCACGCTGCTGCAGTGGCTGAAGGCGGGACACTCGATCAACGAGGTCGTGCAGGCGTCGAAGGCCAACTGGAGCGCGCGCGACTTCACCAACTCGTGCGGCGGCACCGTGACCGGCCCGTACAAGGTGACCAACGACACCGGCGGCACCGGCGGCAACATCAGCGCCCTCGAGGCCACCCGCCGCTCCGTCAACACGGGCTTCATCGCCATGGCGTCCGAGCTCGACATGTGCGACATCCGTCAGACCGCGATCGACATGGGCATTCACCAGGCCGACCCCGAGCGCGAGCTCGGCATGGTGGTCAGCGACATCCTCGGCTCCGGTGGCAACAACGTCGCGCCGCTGAGCATGGCGAGCGCGTTCGCCGGCATCGCGAGCGGCGGCAACGTCTGCACGCCGATCGCGATCGACCGCGTCGTGCTGCCGGACGGCACCGAGATGGCGCCGCCGAAGAGCACCTGCAAGCAGAGCATCGACCCCGCCGTCGCCGCCACGGCCACCTATGCGCTGCAGCAGGTTGTGGTGAACGGAACCGGCACCGCGTCCAACCCGCGCGACGGCATCGACATCATGGGCAAGACGGGCACCACCGACCGCGCGAAGGACACCTGGTTCGTGGGGTCGACCACCAAGGTCGCCACCGCGGTCTGGGTCGGCAACGTGAAGGGCGACGTGAGCCTGCGGCGCTACCGCTTCCCGTCCGGGACCGCGGCGGATGCCCGCCACCGCATCTTCAAGCCGCTCATGAGCGCCGTGAACGACGTGTACGGCGGCGACAAGTTCCCCGGCCCGAGCCGCAGCCTCACCCGCTCCACCCGCATCGACGTGCCGAACCTCGTCGGCCGTACGACCGAGCAGGCGCAGGACCTCCTCGAGGGCGTCGGTCTGAAGTACGCGGAGGGCGGAACGCGGGAGTCCGACATTGACGAGGGCCTGATCGCCGCCAGCAACCCCGGCAACGGCGCGGCCGTCGCGAAGGGGTCCACGGTGACGGTCTACACGAGCAGCGGGCGTACGCCCGAGGTCGCCGACGTCACGGGTCAGGACACCGGCAGCGCCGAGGAGGAGCTCGAGGAGCAGGGCTACGAGGTGAACGTGGTCGAGGAGACCACGGAGAACCCGGAGCTGGTCGACAGGGCCATCCGCACGGATCCCGCCGCGGGCACGTCGCGCGACCCGTCCGACGGGCCGGTCACGCTGTACGTCGGCTCGACCGAATAGTGGGCCTGTCGCACGCGCTCACGAGAACCGCCGTGGCGCTCGGTGCCTTCCTGGGCACCGGCGCCGCGGCGTTCGCGTACGGATCGCTGATCGAGCGCAACCGATTCACCCTCCGCAGGGTCTCGGCTCCCGTGCTGCCGGAGGGGGCGCGGCCGATCACCGTGCTGCACCTCTCCGACCTGCACATGGCGCCGTGGCAGAGGCGCAAGCAGGACTGGATCCGCTCGCTCGCCGCGCTGAAGCCCGACCTCGTCGTAAACACCGGTGACAACACCGGGCACCAGCGGGGCGTCGAGGGCGTCGAGCGGGCGCTCGACGCGTTCAACGGCGTTCCCGGGGTCTTCGTGCACGGCTCGAACGACTACTTCGGCCCGATTCCGAAGAACCCGTTCACCTACTTCACGGGACCGTCCGGCAAGCCCAAGCGCTCGCCCGACCTCGACGTCTCCCGCCTCGAAGCGCTGTACGACCGCCTCGGCTGGCTGAACCTGAACAACGCCGTCGGCGCGCTCGAGATCAACGGGACGCACCTCGAGTTCCTCGGGGTCGACGACCCGCATCGCGACCTCGACCGGCTGTCCCTCCTCCCCGGCGCGCTCGACGAGCTGCGCGAGAACGACGACCTCTACGACCTGATCCCCGAGGGCGACGACGGCCGCAGCGTCGTGACGGTCGGCGTCGCGCACGCCCCCTACCGCCGCGTGCTGAACTCCTTCGTGACCCAGGGCGCGACGATGATCTTCGCGGGGCACACGCACGGCGGCCAGGTCTGCGTGCCCGGCTACGGCGCCCTGGTGACCAACTGCGACATCCCCCGCCGTCAGGTGAAGGGGCTGAGCATCTGGACGCACGCCCTCAAGGCGGCCTACCTCAACGTCTCGGCGGGGCTCGGCACCTCCATCTATGCACCGGTGCGCTTCGCGTGCCCTCCGGAGGCGACGCTGCTCACCCTGACGCCGCTGCGGTAGGGCGCGTACCGAGAAGGCTCCCGGATCGGGTATCCTTATCTAGGCTCGTTACGAGTCGACCGGGGTGTGGCGCAGTTTGGTAGCGCGCTTCGTTCGGGACGAAGAGGTCGTGGGTTCAAATCCCGCTACCCCGACACGGTCATGTCGAAGGACATCGAGAACGGCCCGGATCCAGTTGCTGGATCCGGGCCGTTTCCCGTTTCCCCTCCGGCGCACGCGCCGCCGCCTTCTCCCCCACTCATGGATCTCCCCAATATCGCCCAGGGTTTCCTCGCTACTGTGATCCGATGCACAGGGATCCGGCGGTTCGGCGAGCGAGCGTCCTCGCCGGCGTCGTGTTCGCCGCCCTGCTCGCCCTGATCGTGCTCGTGCCCGCCTCGTCGGAGCTCAGCTCGCACCCCATGGTCTTCCGCGCGCTCGGCGTGCTGCACCGGCTCGGGGCGCCCGACTGGGTGTCCTTCAACTTCATCGAGTTCGGCGCGAACATCGCGCTGTTCGTGCCGGTCGGGGCGATCGTGGTGCTGCTCGCCGGAGCGCGGCGCTGGTGGCTCGGCGTGCTCGTCGGCGGATGCGCATCCGTTGCCATCGAGACCGCGCAGCTGATCTTCGTCACCAGCCGGGTGGCCAGCCTCCGCGACGTCGTGGCGAACACCGCGGGCTCGATGATCGGTGCCGTGCTCGCGGCCGTGATCCTGGCCGTCCTCGGCGCGCGCCGGGCGAGGGCGGCCCGCCGCCGGGTCACCCGCTCCTGACGACGCGAGCGCCGGCGGGCGCCACAGCGGCTACTGCAGGGCCTGGGCGCCGGCGTCGTATCCGCCGAGCGTGTCGGTGCGGAAGGCCTCCTGCAGCAGGGGCATCCGCGACCAGTCGAGGTTGACGATCGACTGCCCGCCCGCGGTCCCGGTTCCCGCCGTCGGCGCGGTGAAGAACGTGATGTCCTCCGAGCGGATGGACCGGAGCTCGAGGCCCAGCTGCCCCACGTAGGAGGAGTTCAGGCCCTCGTCGACCTTGAGGTACGGGGCGATGGCGCCGACGGTCGCGCTCAGGCGACCGGGGTCGGTGAGCGTGTTCGCGCTCAGGACCTTCTTCATCACGGCCTTGATGTAGATCTGCTGGTTCCGCGCGCGCTGGAAGTCGCCGTCGGCGAAGGCGTACCGCTCGCGGACGAAGGCGAGGGCCTCCTCCCCGTTCAGTGTCTGCGGCCCCTGCGGGAAGTACGCGCCCTTCAGGTGCGTGGGGCTGAACGGGATCGGGTTCTCGATCTCCACGCCGCCGAGCGCATCCGTCACGCCCTTGAACCCCTCGAAGTCGATGATGGCCACGTGGTCGATGCGCGCCGAGATGAGGGACTCCACGGTCTGCACGACGAGCGGGACGCCGCCGTACGCGAGGGCGGCGTTGACCTTCGCCTTGCCGCGGCCGGGGATGTCGACCCAGCTGTCGCGCATGATCGACATCACGTACGCGTGGCTCCGGTCGGCCGGGATGTGCAGCACCATCACCGTGTCCGAGCGCTGGCCGCGCAGGGCGTCCAGGTCCTCGGTCAGCTCCCCGCGGGTGTCCGAACCGAGCAGCAGGATGTTCTGCGCGGACGCCGCGGGCCCCTCGGGGGCGGCGGGCCGGGTGGCCTCCTCGGGGAAGACCTCCTCGATCTTCTCGGTCCCCTCGTCGAACGACCGGGAGAGGGTCAGCACGTACGCTCCCGCGATGCCGCCGACGACGAGGACGAGCACAGCGAGCACGATCACGGTGTTGCGGATCCAGTGTCGCTTGCGAACCGGTTCAGTCGTCGTCATGCGCTCATTCAACCAAACCCTGCCTGGGCAGCCCGCCACGCCGGGCGGCGAGCGGGCTTCACGCCCGGTGGATCGGCCCGGCTCAGGCGGCCGCGCGGTGCCCGTGCGTTCCTTGTCATCCCTATGCCCGTCGCGTAGGGTCAAAGGTCGAGAGGAAGACGGAACGAACCGTCGGCTGGGCTGACGATTCGGGCTACGCGCCCTCAACGCATCCGAGGCTCTCGTGGACGAGTGCAGGAGACGGATTGCGGGTACGGACGAAGCTAGGGGTGGTGGCCGCCGCCGTTGCCGCCGTCGGACTTCTGGGAAGCCTGACGGTGCCGAGCGACGCGTCCGCCGACTCCGGCGTGAAGTCCGGGCGGTACGACAACACGTCCTCCGCCATCTCGTACAGCGGCACCTGGGAGACGCTCGAGTCCGACCAGGACCTGGGTGAGGACATCTCGGTCGGCAAGGAGGACGGATCGGCCGCGGAGCTCGTCTTCGTCGGCACCGGCGTCAGGTGGTTGGCCCGCACGGGGCCGTTCTGGGGCAAGGCGGACGTCTTCCTCGACGGCGAGCGGGTGGCGGACGTCGACCTCTACCGAGACGAGTCCCGCTACGCCCAGGCCGTCTTCACGAGAACCGGCCTCGAGGCCGGAACGCACACGCTCCGCATCGAGCGAGCGGGCACGAAGAATGCGGACTCCCCCACAAGCAACGTGCAGATCGACGCCATCGACGTCCTGGATGATACGGCGCCCCGCAAGCTCACGGAGGTCGACGCCCAGCCCGGCCGGCTCGGCACCGAGGTGACCTGGCTGCCGTCGCGCAGCAAGGACGTCGCCTCGTACCGGGTGTACCGCACCGGCGACGGCAGGACCGGGCAGCTCATCACGCCCGCCGGCTTCTCGAACTCGACCTTCCTCGACATCACGGCCCGGCCCGGGGCCACCTACCGCTACTCCGTGACCGCCGTCGACTATGGCGGCAACGCCTCGCGCGCCGCCTCGACGGCGAAGGTCGAGGCCCTCAAGAGCTCCACGCCCTCCCGGCGGTACGACGACTGCCCGAAGGCCACCACGACGGTGTCGACCATGAAGGGCCTGCAGCAGGCGGTGAAGAAGGCCGGCCCCGGCAGCGTCATCCGGCTGGAGCCCGGCACGTACTCCGGTTACCTCGAGATCTCGAAGTCCGGCTCGTCGGAGCGGCCCCTCTGGGTCTGCGGGCCCCGGGACGCCGTGCTCACCCGCTCGGACCCCTCCGCCGGCTTCGCCGTGCACATCGAGGGCGCCAAGCACGTCGTGCTCTCCGGCATGACGATCACCGAGGCCACCCAGGCGGTGACCATCAGCTCGAGCTCGAACATCACGGTGTCCGACCTCATGATCACGAAGACGGGCCAGGAGGCCATCAAGCTCCGGTACGACACGACGGACAGCTACGTGATCGGCAACGTCGTGCGCGACACCGGCCTCGTGAAGCCGGAGTACGGCGAGGGCATCTACGTCGGCACCTCCCCCGCCCGCTGGTGCGAGTACACCGACTGCGAGCCCGACCGCAGTGACCGCAACGCGATCCTCGACAACAGCGTCGCCCGCACCACGGCGGACCCCATCGAGGCCAAGCAGGGCACGGCCAACGGACGCATCGAGAACAACGAGATCGACGGGTCGTCGCTCACCGAGGTGACGTCGCTCATCTACGTCAAGGGCAACAACTGGCTCGTGCGCGGCAACACGGGCTGGAACTCCCCCGGCGACGCGTTCATCGGCAACTTCGACTATGACCCGAACCCGGGCTGGGGCAAGAACAACGTGTTCGTGGCGAACACCGCGGACGTGCCGCCCGACGAGTACGGCGTCGCCGTGCGCGAGGGCTACGGCAACCTCGTCGCCTGCAGCAACGAGGTCACGAACGACGACGCAATCGCCACGAACACCGAGTGCCGCAGGTGATCCTGCCCCTCGCGGGCTAACGCGGAAACGAGAAAGGAGGCTGTGCCGGGCACGACCGGCACAGCCTCCTTCGTCGTTCGCGCGCCCCCGCTCCGCGTGGCCGCTAGCGCCCGGCCTTCTCCCCGGCCTGCCGCAGGCGGGTGATGTTCTCGAGGATCCGGTCGACGGAGCGGTCGATGGTGAGCGACTGCGCGTTCGCGTTGACGTGGTCCGACGCGGCGCTGCGAAGACCGCGGTCCTCCGCGAGGCTGGTGAGCGCGGTCCGCCAGGCGGTCCGGTCGCCCCGGGGCAGCACGAACCGGCGCGCGAGGTCGGCGTCCCTGTAGAGCAGCGGCGCGCAGCCGTAGTCCTCGGTGATCACCACGGGGAGCCCGCAGAACGCGGCCTCGACGGCGCTTCTGCCGAACGCCTCCCGCCGCGACGTGCCGGCGAACACGGTGCCGCTGCGCCAGATCGACGCGGAGTCGCTCCAGCCGGCGAGCTCGACGTTGTCCGGCGCCGCGTCCCGCAACGACTGCTCGAGCGGACCGCGGCCGTAGACCCTCGCCCGCCCGGGCACGTCGCGCATCACGTCGAGGAACAGGCCCGGGTCCTTGTCGACGTCGAGCCGTCCCGCCCAGACCACGTCGAGGCCCTCCTCGGTTCCGTAGACCCGGCGCTCGAGCGGTGACACCCCTGCCGGCACCAGGACGGCCTTCCGTGCGCTCCGGATCTGCCGGGCGAGCACCGGGGTCGTCGCCCACACCTCGCCCGCACGACGGAGGGCGTACCGCTCCGCAGCCCACTTGACGGCGCGCGTGTGCGGCTTCGCCTCGCCTCGGTCCGGCCAGGGCAGCCCGCGGACGAACGGGACCCAGAGCACGCCCGGGCGCCGCGTCCTGCTCATCGCGATGTCGCTCTGGGCGATCATCGTGATCACGACGTCCGCGTCGGCGACCTGCGGCATCGACAGCACGTCACGCTGCACCTGCGCGATGCACTCCGCGCCGTGCCGGTCGATCAGGACGTGGCTCACGTCGGCGTCGGGGGACGCGTCGTGGATGGCGGGCCGCAGGCCGAGCACGGCGCTCCAGTCCAACCCACGGGCGCGGGCGGCCGCGACCAGTTCCCGTGCCGACATGAACACGCCGCTCCGTGCGGTCAGCGGCGCTGCGACGATGCACACTCTCATGCTCGTGCCCTCCTCGTGGTGGACCCGGACCCCGGGTCGGTCAAGCGGGTCACCGCGCGTCGCGGGTGACCGTCGAAAGTCGTAGGGAGAGGGAGACGAACTTGGCGAGGTAGACGACGCCGAGCGCGATCGCCGCCCCCGTCGCCTGCCCGGCCAGCGCGCCGATGAAGAGCCCGATCACGGTGAGGACGCCGAAGACGACACCGTTCGCGGCGACGAATTGCTCGTGGTGCTGCGACTGCAGGAGGCTCCCGAGCGGGGAGCACAGCGCGATGAACCCCATCGAAACCAGAAGGACCTGGGCGGGAAGCGTGGCGTCGGCGTAGGCGTCGCCCGCGGTCAGGGTCACGAGCCACGGCATCAGCGGCCACAGGATGCCGCCCAGCACGGCGGAACCGAGCGCGAGCCACACGATGGTCCTGCCGTTGCGGCGGGCGACGGCGGCGCCGCCCCGGGCCGCGCTGGGCAGGATGACCGAGGCGAGCGAGGACGCGAAGAGGGTCGCCGGCTTGGAGAGCCGCATGGCGACCGAGTAGAGACCGCCGGACGTGCCCGAGGCGGCGACGGAGATGATCGCGACGTCGAGCTCGCGGACCTGGGCGGAGAGCACGGCCACCCAGAAGTGGCGGGAGTCGCGGATGACGCCGGCGTAGTCGAAGCGGTCCGCTCGGGTCAGGCCGGCCCGGGTGGTCAGCTTGCCGTGGACGACCCCGTAGACGGCGCCGACGGTCTGCCCGAGGGCGAACGCGAGCACGGGCTCCATTCCCGCCACCAGCAGCGCGACGAAGGCCACGATGCCGAGCACGCGGCGCCCGAGCACGATGGCGGTCACCGGACCCATCCGGCCGTCCGCCGTGGCGATGGAAACCTGGGTGTCCGTGTTCTTGTCGAGCAGGATCCACACGGCGAGGAGCACGGCGGGGACGGGATCGATGCCGAAGAGCAGGGCGAGCGCGGTGACGACCACGCCGAGCACGACGCTCGTGAGGTCGTTCAGCCGGAGCGCCGCGTGGATGCGCGGGTCGGCCGGCGTGAGGGCGCGCAGCTTGAGCAGGAAGGTGCCGACCCCGAAGTCGAGGAGGGCGGAGAGGAACGCGCCGATGCCCACGACGGCGCTGACCGCGCCGAGCGCGGCGGGTTCCACCACGCGCGCGAGCACGAGCAGCGCGACGACCTGGATGATGCTCGCCATGCTGCGGGCGACGAGCATGAGGGCGAACTGCTTACGCATCCGTTCCCCGGGCCTCGCGCTGGTCCCCGTCGCACCGCGACGGGCGCGGCGACGCCGGCCTCACGATGCGGGGCACCGGGTCGTCGGTGGTCCCGCCGTCACCGCTGGCGCACCTGCTGCGCCGACGTCTCGATCTCCGCGTCGACCACGGAGTTCACCCGCAGCCCGTACAGCTCCGGCGAGAACAGGTCGTGGACGCGGCGCGCCCCGGCCTCCGCGAGGTCCGCGGCCAGCTCCTCGTCCCCGAGGATGCGCTCGAGGGCGTGGGCGAGCGCCGGGGCGTCCTCGCTCGGCACGACGAGGCCGGAGACCTCGTCCTCGACGATCTCGATGAGGCCCTGGGTGCGGGCGACGATGGTCGGCTTGCCCGCCGCCATCGCCTCCGCCGCGACCGTGCCGAACGGCTCGGCGCGGGACGGGACGACGGCGACCTTCGACCGGGCCAGGTAGGTCTCGGGGTCGGACACGAACCCGACGAAGCGGCAGTACGCGCTGACCCCGAGGCGCTCGGCCTGCTCGAGGAGGTCGTCGCGGTACCACTCGTAGCCGGGATACACGTCGCCGACGATGGCGAGGGTCGCCTTCCGGCCGCGCTGGTGCAGCAGGGCCAGCGCGTCGATGACGACGTCCTGACCCTTCCGCGGGCTCAGGCGCCCGACCACGATGATGTCGAGCGGCTCGGCAGACGCCTCGTCCGCCGAGTGAGCGTAGGGGTCCCAGGACTTGCCGTTGTAGATGACCTCGCGGTTCGGCAAAGGGAAGAAGCTCGAGCGCTCGACGAACTCGTCCGTCGACTTGCTGTTGCTGACGACGACGGTGGCGAACTTCAGCGGAGCGACGAGCACGCCGCGCAGCAGGCGCCCGAGGTCGTCCTCCGCCTCGCGCACGTGCACGATGACGCGCTTGCGGGACAGCCAGCCGGCGATGATCCAGACCGGCTGAGTGATGGTGTTCACGTAGACGACGTCGGGGGCGAAGTCCGCGATCTCACGCCGGGCCTGGCCGATGGCGCGCAGGGACTCGGTGACGAGGGAGAGCAGGCGCCGCGGCTGCAGGTACTCCTTGCGCAGCACGGGCACGTCGACCTCGCGGGCGCTGATGCCGGACGCCTCCATGTGGCTCCACAGGGGTCCCGCAACGGGGAGCACGACCTCGACCACCTTCCCTGTCCTGGTCAGAGCCTTGACGGTCTCGAGCGCCATCCGGTCGCTGCCGTAGAGCTCGGCTCCGGGGTGGCAGTAGAGCACACGCTCGTTCATCGCCTCACTCCTCTCGACCGTGCCGCCGCGTCGTCGAGCTCGCGGGCGTAGGAGCTGCACACGAGCTCCCAGCTGTACTGCTCGCGCGCACGCTCGACGGCGCCCGCGCTGAGGCGTTCCTGGAGGTCGCGGTCGGACAGCAGGGTCTCGATCTTCTCCGCGATGTCCGTGCCGTCGGGCTGCACGAACAGCGCGTTCTCGCCGAGGACCTCCCGCGTGTACGCCGTGTCGCGGGCGACGATGGGGGCGCCGCAGGCCATCGCCTGCACGAGCGCCGGGTTGGTGCCGCCCACGCTGTGGCCGTGGAAGTATGCGCCGGCGTGCTGCCAGAGGGACATCAGCTTCCTGTCGTCACGCACGTGGCCCAGCCAGGTGACCCGGGGAGCCCGCTCGGCAAGCTTCCCGACCCGCTCGTCGAGCTCGCCGCCGTAGCCGGAGGAGCCGACGATCACGACGTCCCTCGTCCGGCTCAGCGCCTCGGCCGCCTCGATGAACTCCACGATGGTGTTCTCGGGCACGAAGCGCGCGACGACCAGGACGTAGCCGCGGTCCTCGAGCCCGGGCTCGACGGGGAGCGGTTCGGGGATGTCGCCGCCGTAGGGGATGAACGCGCCGTCGAGCTTGAACTCCTGCTTCCAGCGGCGTCCGATCTCGTGGGCGTCGTAGATCATGCGGGTGCCGAACTTGGCCGTCCACTTCGCGCTGGTGTGAAAGACCCACTTGGCGAGGGTGCTCCACTTCGCGCGCTCCCACTCGATGCCGTCGACGTTGACGAGCACGGGGATGCGGCGGGCGCGGAGGATGGGGAGCCAGAAGCCGTTGGCGACGTTCATCACGAGCGCGACGTCGGGCTTGCGGAGCGCGGCGTCGATGCAGGCGCTGAGGCCGTAGGACAGCGTGCTGAGCGACTGGGTCTCGAGTCCGGCCGTGACCTTGCGCGTGATGCGGGGGTCGAGGTCGGGGTCGTTGTCCGTCGTGGCGCCGGCCCGGCCGTAGACCGTGACGTCCCAGCCCTGGTCGGCGAGGTACGGGGCGAGACGCCGCACCGCGGTCTCGAAACCTCCGTAGTAGCTGGGGTAGCCCCGCGTACCGATGACCGCGACCGACTTGGAACTCGCCACTAACAACCCCCTGGGAAGGAGTCCGCGAACTGGCGCACGGACCCGTCGTCCTCATCGAAAGAAACTGGATCAGAGCAACGACGCTAGACAACTGTGCCCGAGTGGGCGCGTTCGCTCGCCGCCCATTGTATTCGCCGCGGCGGGATGCGCCGAACCGACGCCCCCGTGCGCCAGGTTTCCCGCACAGCGGCGGTGACCTAGGCTCGACGCGGGAGACACCAGCGGCGCACCGCGTGGGGACGGAATCGGAGAAGACTGATGTCATCAGCGTGGCGACAGCTGGGGATCGGGGCCGCCGCCATCGGCGCGGCAGGCCTGCTGTCCGTGGTCGGCGCGTATCGACCACCTCTCGCCCTCGCGGCGCTGTTCGGGATCGGGCTCGTGTTCGCCGTCCTCCGGATGCCGACGTACTGGCTCCCCTCCACCGCCCTCGCCCTGTACGCGCTCGTACCCCAGAAGCTCTACACCGGCCTCGGCATCCCGGAGGCGATCAACCTCGGGTCGTTCGTGCTCACGGTCTGGGCCATTCGCCGCGCGCTCGACACGCGGGCCGCCGGCGCGGGGACGACCGCCCATCGCCCGCGCGTGCTGATGTTCGTCGCCATCGCCCTCATCGGCTGGCTGCTCATGCTGCTGGCGTTCGCGGGCAGCGCCGCGTCGAGTGTTGGCTGGGTGGTCAGCATCACCCTCGGCGCCCTGCTCCCCTTCTTCGTGCCGGTGGAGCGCGCCGACGCGCTGCGCCTGCGCGCCACTCTGAGCATCCTCGGGGCCGTGCTCGGGCTCGCCGCCGTCTGGGAGAAGGTGCGCGAGGCCAACCCCCTCTTCGACCAGCTCTACCGGCTCGTGGGCTACTCCAACTCGCAGCACTGGTCGGTGTACCGCTCGGAGGGCACCTTCGGGCATCCCCTCTATGTCGCGACGTTCCTCTCCGTTGCCGCGGCCGTCGCCCTCGCGAGCTGGCTGAGCTCCGCCGGGGAGCGCGCCCGCTGGCTCTACCTGCTTGCAGCGGCCGCCGCCGCAGCGGGCCTCGCCAGCACGGTGTCGCGCGGCGCCCTCATCGCGCTCGTCGGCGGAGCGATCGTCGCGGTCCTGGCCTCGGTCGTCTTCAGCCGCAGGGGGGCGCTGCTCAAGGCCCTCACCATCGCCGCGGCGGGCGCCGCGGGGTGGATCTTCGTCGGCGCCGACCTGCTGTCGGAGCGGACCGCGTCCTCGGAGGCCGAGCAGTCGGGGAACGCGAGGACGGCGATCATCGACGTCGCGATCGACACCGCCCAGCGATACGACTGGATCGGCGCGGGTCCGGGCGCCTCGAGCGAGGCGGCGGATGCCGCGGGTTCCGGCGGCCTCCTGGTCGAGAACTCCTACCTGCAGCTGCTGATCAGCATCGGCGTGCCCGGGCTGCTGCTGTTTGCCATCCTCATGGCCGGCGCCGCCATCGTCGCGCTGCGCCGCCGCAACATCCCGGCCCTCACCGCCCTCACCGTGTTCCTCATCGGGATCTTCGGCTACAACGCCATCGACGGACTACGCACGATCCACGTGTTCCTCGGCTGCATCCTCCTGTTCTGCCTTGCCGCGACCGACCGCCCGGACAAGACGGAGCCGTCGTCCGCGCCGAAGGACCTCGCGGAAGGCCGTCCCGCCGGCCTCGCTCCGGTGCGGTGATCCCCTGAGGATCTCGAGAGCAATATTGTGAGGATTCCCCACTTCCCCTAGCGCTCGCGCTTCCCTCCTACTACCCTTCACCTGGGGAAATCCGGGGGCGCCGCGGCGCCGTGAGCAGGGGTGGGCATGCAGACGGGAAGGACACGGCTCGACTGGGTCGACACCGCCAAGGGAATCTCGATCCTCCTCGTCGTGCTCGTGCACGCCGCCCACTGGCTGGAGTACGCGGGCGTCTCGTCGCGGGCGCTCACCGACGTCAACGAGGCGCTCTCCACGCTGCGGATGCCGCTGTTCTTCTGCATGTCCGGGCTGTTCGCGGCGAAGTGGCTCGACAAGCCGTGGCGCGAGCTGTGGAGCGGCAAGCTGTCGCTCCTGCTCTGGGTCTTCATCGTCTGGCAGCCGATGGTGCTCGGCTACAAGCTGCTCGCGGCGTCGACCCTGCCCGACCAGGAGGACTCGTCCGTCGTCGCGCACCTCGCGCGGTTCGTGCTCTCCCCCGTGCGGCCGTCCGGCGAGCTGTGGTTCCTGTGGGGGCTCGTGCTCTTCTTCGTCGTGGCGAAGGTGCTCTCCCGCCTGCCCATCTGGCTCCACCTCGGCATCGCCGCCGTGGTGTCCGCGTCGTGGTGGGGCATCGCCGAGGCGGCCCTGAGCGAAGGCGTGCTGCGCATCCTCAGCAACGGCTGGCGGGGCGCAGCCACCTACTACCTCTTCTTCGTGATCGGCATCCTCGGCCGGAAGCAGATCCTGGCCGCCGTGGCCGGCGCGTCGCGCGGCCTGCTCCTCGCGCTGGTGCTCCTCTGGGCCGCCGTGATGACCGCGGCCGTGTCGCTCGACGTCGTCGCCGCGGTACCCGTGGCGCTCTTCTTCCTGAAGCTGCTGGGTCTGGTCGGCGGGGTGGCCCTGGCGGTGCTGCTCAGCGACATCGGAGCCCTCGTCCGGCTCGGCTCGCAGACGCTGCAGGTGTACGTCGCGCACACCACCTTCGTCGTGCTAATCGCGGTGATCCTCGCACAGTTCGATCTCCGCCTCGTGGACGATCTCGCGGCCTTCGTCCTCCCCCCGCTCGTCGTCGCCGTCGCCGTCGCGCTCTCGCTGGCCCTGCACCGCGCCGTGCTGCCCACGCGCGCACGGTTCCTCTACGTCCAGCCCGACTGGTTCGCGCGGGCCGAACGCCCGCGCCTGTCGCGGCTCCGCCTCCCCACCTCCCGCTGACCGCATCCGGCGGGAACGCGGATCGCCCCCTCCCGCATGGCTGCGGAAGGGGGCGAACCGGCGGGAGCCCGTCGGCGCGTTACTTGCGGCACTCCACGTTGGTGATGCTGGTCGTCGTGCCCGCGGTGGTGTTGTTGCAGGCGACCAGGTTGCCGTAGTCGGTGCGGACGTACACCCCGTACCGGCTCGTGAGCACCGTCGCGGAGTTGTTCACGAACACGTTCCGCTTGCCCCATTCCGGCTCCGACGCGTAGTCGAAGTTCGCGATGAAGGCGTCACCCTTCGCATTCGTGCCGACGTTGTCGCGGATCAGGTAGTCGTTGCCCTTCACGTAGATGAGCGAGGTCACCTCCGTGAGCGCCGCCCCGTCGATCCGGTTGCCGATGATCGTGCCGCCCGTCGTGCCCTGCTTCGCCTCGATGGGGTCGGCGCGGGTCCCCGCGATGTCGTTGTAGGCGACGACGTTGCGGTCGCTCCGGTCGGGCAGGCAGTTCGTGTACTCGCACCACCGGGCAGGCGACGTGCCCAGGTAGATGCCCTCGCCGTACTCGGGCAGGACGACCCCGGTGTTTCGGATCGTGTTGCCGATCACGGTGCTGTCCGTGGTGCCGTAGCGGATCTTGATCGCCTCCTGGCCGATGTTCGACGCGTGCACGTCGGACACCGTCACGTGGGAGCTCGAGCTGACGGCGACGGCCTGCGTAGCGTTGCGGATCGTCATGCCGGACACGATCACGTGCTGCGCACCCTGCACGTGCACCGCGAACCCTGCGGACGTGTTCTCCCGCTCGAGGATCGCCGTGCGGGGGCCGCAGAGCCAGATGGGCTTGTCCTCGGTTCCGCTCGCCGTGAGCAGCACGTACCCGACGTAGGTACCGGGCTGCAGCCGGATGACGCTGCCCGGCTGCGCAGCCGCGACCGCGGCCTTGAGCTGCGAGAACGTGCTCACCTCGACGGTGGCGGCGGGGCAGTCGACGTACCGGTTCGCTGCCGCATCGATGTCCCAGCGCGGGGTGTCGACGGGGCCGGTGACGGCGGCGACCGACTCGTTGCCGCCCCGGTCCACCGCCGTGACCTCGTACGTGTAGGTGACGGCCTCCTTGCGGGTGATGTCGAGGAAGCTGCGCGCCGTGAACACGCTCGGGCTGATCAGGCGACGGGTCTCGCCGCCGCCCGCGCGGTACACGCGGTAGTTGGCGAGGTCGCCGGCCTCCGTCGCGGCCCAGGTCAGGCGGGTTCCGAGTCGGCCCGGCACGGCGCTGACGTCGGTCAGCTGCGCGGGGGCGATGGTGTCGATGACGTCGAAGGCGTCCAGGACGATGTCGCTGGTCACCGACGCGGTGTTCTTCGACCCGATCCGCTCGATCCGGATCGTGTGGGGGCCGTCGGTCAGGCCCGTCCTGGTGAACACCGTCTGCTGGTACTTCGTCACCGACGAGTACAGGTCGACGGTTCCGACCTCGACCCCGTCGATCAGCACCCTGGCGATGCCGAAGTACGGGCCGACGCGGGCGATCCACTTCACCCCGGTGGAGTTGAACGCGAGCTGCGCGAAGGATCCCGTGACCTTCGACCGGACCACCTCGCCGGCGCTGTCCTTGCCCGCGAGCGGGTCCCAGGTCCCGCCGAACGTCACCGCGGAGGACGTGCCCTCGTAGCGGCCCGATGGCACGCTGGAGTCCGGCACGGTGACCGTCGCGGGGACGGATCGCGGTGCCTGGTTGCCGGAGGAGTCCACGGCCACGACCGCGTAGCGGTAGGTGCCGCCCGGGATCACGTTCTCGTCTCGCACCGTCACGGCGGCCTCTGGTCCGCCCGGGAGTTCCACGAACTCGCCGGAGCCGATCGCACGCAGCACCCGGTAGCCGACCACGTCCGCCTCGGCGGACGCCGGCCAGGAGACGTCGATGCCCGCGCCGGACACGACACCGGACACACCGGAGACCGCTGCGGGAGCGATCGTGTCGACAACGTCGAAGGCGTCGAGCACCACGTCACTCGTCGGCGACGCCGCGTTCTTCTTGCCGATCCGCTCGATCCGGATCGTGTGCGGGCCGTCGGTCAGGCCCGTCTTCGTGAAGACCGTCTGCTGATACTTGGTGGTGGATGAGTACAGGTCCACCGTGCCGGCGTCCACGCCGTCGATGTAGACCCGCGCGATCCCGAAGAACGGACCGACCCGTGAGATCCACTTCACGCCGGTCGAGTTGAACGCCAGCTGCGCGGACGAACCCGTCACCGTTGCCCGGACCACCTCGCCGGCGCTGTCCCTGCCCGCGAGCGGGCCCCAGGTGCCGCCGAACGTCACCGCGGGGGACGTTCCCTCGTACCGACCCGACCGCACGCTGGAGTCCGGCACGGTCACCGACGCCGCGATGGAACGCTGCGCCTGGTTCCCGGAGGAGTCCAGGGCCACCACGACGTACCGGTACGTGTTGCCCGGGATCACGTTCTCGTCCCGCACCGTCGCACCGGCCACCGGTCCGCCCGGGAGCTCCACGAACTCGCCGGAGCCGGTCGCACGCTGCACCCGGTAGCCGACCACGTCCGCCTCGGCGGACGCGGGCCAGGACACGTCGATGCCCGCACCGGACACCACCCCGGAAACACCGGACACCGCGGCGGGGGCGATCGTGTCGACAACGTCGAATGCGTCGAGGACGACGTCGCTGGTCACCGACGCGGTGTTCTTCTTCCCGATCCGCTCGATCCGGATCGTGTGCGGGCCGTCGGTCAGGCCCGTCTTGGCGAACACCGTCTGCTGGTACCTGGTGGTGGACGAGTACAGGTCGACGGTTCCGACCTCGACCCCGTCGATCAACACGCGCGCGATTCCGAAGTACGGTCCCGTCCGGGCGACCCACTTCACGCCGGTCGAGCGGAAGGCGAGCTGCGCGAACGACCCGGTCACCGTGGACCGGACCACCTCGCCGGCGCTGTCCTTACCCGCCAGTGCACCCCAGGTACCGCCGAACGTCACGGCGGAGGAGGTTCCCTCGTACCGGCCCGACGACACGCTGGAGTCCGGCACGGTCACCGACGCCGCGATGGAACGCGGCGCCTGGTTGCCGGAGGAGTCAACCGCCACGACCTGGTAGCGGTAGGCACCGCCCGGGATCACGTTCTCGTCCCGCCACGGCGTCCCGGCCACTCCGGTCGCGACCTCGGCGTACTCCCCCGTCCCGACCGCGCGCAGCACCCGGTATCCCGTGACGTCCGCCTCGGCGGACGCCGACCAGGACACGTCGATCCCCGCGTCGGAGACCCTGCCGGACACGCCGGACACCGCCGCGGGCGCGACCGTGTCGGTCACGTCGAAGGCGTCGACCACGACGTCACTCGTCGGCGACGCCGCGTTCTTCTTGCCGATCCGCTCGATCCGGATCGTGTGCGGGCCATCGGCCAGACCCGTCTTGGCGAACACCACCTGCTGGTACTGCGTGGTCGACGAGTACAGGTCCACGGTTCCGGCGTCCACGCCGTCGATCCACACGCGGGCGATGCCGAAGAACGGTCCCACGCGGGCGATCCACTTGATCCCCGTGGAGTTGAACGCGAGCTGCGCGAACGATCCGGTCGCCGTCGCGCGGACCACCTCGCCGCCGCTGTCCCTGCCCGCAAGCGGGCCCCAGGTGCCGCCGAACGTCACCGCCGAGGACGTGCCCTCGTACCGGCCCGACCGCACGCTCGAGTCCGCCACGGAGACCGTCGTCGGAGCCGACCTCGGCGCCTGGTTCCCGGAGGAGTCCACCGCCACGACCGCGTAGCGGTAGGTGGTGCCGGGGATCACGTTCTCGTCGCGCCACAGCGTCGCGGACGCTCCGGTCGCGACCTCGGCGAACTCGCCGGCGCCGACCGCGCGCAGAACCCGGTAGCCCGTGACGTCGGCCTCGGCGGACGCCGACCAGGACACGTCGATCCCCGCGTCCGAAACTTTGCCGGACACGCCGGACACCGTTGCGGGCGCGACCGTGTCGGTCACGTCGAAGGCGTCGAGCACGACATCGCTCGTGGGCGACGCCGCGTTCTTCTTGCCGATCCGCTCGATCCGGATCGTGTGCGGGCCATCGGTGAGACCCGTCTTGGTGAACACGGTCTGCTGATACTTCGTGGTCGACGAGTACAGGTCGACCGTTCCCGCCTCGACCCCGTCGATCAGCACGCGTGCGATCCCGAAGTACGGACCGACGCGCGCGATCCACTTCACCCCGGTCGAGTCGAACGCGAGCTGCGCGAACGACCCCGTCAGCGTCGACCGGACCACCTCGCCGCCGCTGTCCTTACCGGCCAGAGCGCCCCAGGTACCGCCGAACGTCACCGCCGAGGAGGTGCCCTCGTACCGGCCCGACGGCACGATCGAGTCCGCCACCGCCGATGCTCCCGGCACGACCACGGCCCCCGCCGCCAAACCCACGATCACTGCACATGCCGCAAATATCCGCCCCATGTTTCCTGACGTTAGGGAGGGCCGGGGTCCCGCCACAGTTCCCAGTTAGGGTCATCCCCGTTAGGGGCATCCCCATTCGGGGGACCCTCCCGCGGGTCACCCGAGCGCCTCCGACTCGTCTCAAGACGCCGCTCGCCCCCTCCTCCGATGTGCGGAAGGAGGGGGCGAGCGGCGTTCGCGCCGGGGCGCCGCTACTTCCGGCACTCCACGTTGGTGCGGTCCGATCCGGAGCCGGACACGGTGTTGTTGCAGGCGACGAGGTTGCCGTAGCCCGTGCGCACGTAGACGCCGTAGCCGGGCCGCGTCACGGTGGCGGAGTTGTTCACGAACACGTTGCGCTTGCCCCAGTCCGGGTTGGCCGCGACGTCGAAGTTCGCGATGAAAGCGTCGCCCTTCGCGTTCGTGCCGACGTTGTCGCGCACCAGGTAGTCGTTGCCCTTCACGTACGTGAGCGAGGTCACCTCCGTGAGGGAGCCACCATCGATCCGGTTGCCGATGATCGAACCACCCGTCGTGCCCTGCTTCGCCTCGATGGGGTCGGACCGGGTGCCGGCGATGTCGTTGTACGCCACGAGGTTGCGGTCGCTGCGGTCCGGCGCGCACTTCGTGTACTCGCACCACTTGACGGGCGAGGTGCCGAGGTACACGCCCTCGCCGAACTCGGGCCGAACGGTCCCGGTGTTGCGGATCGTGTTGCCGATGATCGCGCTGTCCGTGGTGCCGTAGCGGATCTTGATGGCCTCCTGGCCGATGTTGGTCGCGTAGATGTCGGACACCGTCACGTGTGCGCTCGAGCTCACCGCTACCGCCTGGGTGGCCTTGCGGATCGTCATGCCGGACACGATCACGTGATCCGCGTTCTCGACGTGCACCGCGAACCCGGCTCCCGCGTTCTCCCGCTCGATGATCGCGGTGCGGGGGCCGCAGAGCCAGATCGGCCTCTCGGCGGTCCCGCTGTTCGGCAGCAGCACGTACCCGACGTAGGTTCCGGGCCTCATCCTGATGACGGTGCCGGGCTTCGATGCCGCGACGGCGGCCTTCAGCTGCGAGAAGTTGCCCACCTCGACGGTCGCCGAGGGGCAGTTGGCGTACCGGGTGCGCGGCTGGCTCGACGTGAGCGTCGCCGCCGTGACGGACCCGATCGACGCGGCCGGGGACTCGTTACCCCCGCGGTCCACGGCGGTCACCGTGTACGTGTAGGAGGCGCCCGTCTGCCGGGTGATGTCGAGGAAGGTCGGCTTCGTCACCGACTGCGTGCTGATCAGACGCTTCGTCTCGCCGTTGCCCGTGCGGTAGACCCGGTAGGTCCTCAGGTCTCCCGCGGTGCTCGCCGTCCACCTGACGGTGGTTCCCAGCCGGCCGGGCGACGCCGAGAGTCCCGTGAGCTTGGCCGGCGCGATCTTGTCGACGACGTCGATCGCATCGACGGTCACGTCGCTCGTCGGCGACGCCGAGTTCTTCTGTCCGATGCGCTCGATGCGGATGGTGTGCGTGCCCGCCGTGAGCCCGGTCCGCGCGAACACCACCTGCTGGTACTTCGTGGTCGACGAGTACAGGTCCACCGTGCCCTGCGCCACCCCGTCGATGAGCACCCGCGCGATGCCGAAGAACGGCCCCTTCCGCGCGACCCACTTCACGCCGGTCGAGTTGAAGGTCAGCTGCGCGTACGACCCGGTCTTCGTGGCCCGCACGACCTCACGGGCGCTGTCCCCCGTGCCCTCCAGCGAACCCCAGGTCCCGCTCCGCGATATCGCGGACGATGTGCCCTCGTACCGACCCGACGCGACCCCCGTCGCCGCCGAAGCCGACGTGGCTGGAACGGTCACGGCCCCCGCCGCCAACGTAACGATTGTGGCTATTACCGCCCATTTCGATCCCATTGGAAAGAAATTACGGGGTACAAGGGGATCGCTCTGGTCCCAATTCGGGGGACAAGCTCGGAATTCGGACGCGATCCCGCACCCCGACGAGACGGGGATTCGGCTGCCCAGGCGGCAGAACTAATATGCCCCGTCCGGCATGGCCACGGCCTTGACGGTGCGGTAGAGGATGATGATGTCCCCGGTCAGCGACCAGTTCTCGACGTAGTAGAGGTCGAGCCGAAGGCTGTCCTCCCACGACAGGTTCGACCGTCCGCTCACCTGCCATAGTCCGGTGATGCCCGGCTTCACGAGCAGGCGGCGGTGCGCCCAATCGTCGTACTGGGCGACCTCTGCGGCCAGCGGGGGACGAGGGCCGACGAGCGACATGTCCCCCCGGAACACGTTGAGCAGCTGCGGGAGCTCGTCGAGGCTGTACCGGCGGAGGAAGCCGCCGACCCGGGTGACGCGGGGGTCCGCCTTCAGCTTGAACAGCACGCCGTTGCCGTCCGACTGGTCGAGGAGGCTCGGCAGCTGCGCCTCGGCGTCGACCACCATGGACCGGAACTTGAGCATCTTGAAGGGCTTGCCGTTCAGGCCGACGCGCTCCTGACGGAACAGGGCCGGCCCCGGGCTGTCGGTGCGGACCGCGATCCAGATCCACAGGAAGATGGGCGAGAGCACGGCGAGCAGGCCGGCGGAGGCGAGGATGTCGAATCCACGCTTGATGACGTGCCTGCGACCCTCGAAGGACGGGTACTCGACGTGGATCAGCGGCAGGCCCGCGACCGGGCGTGCGTGGATGCGGGGGCCCGCGACGTCCGTCAGGGCGGGCGCGACGATGAGGCTCACGCCGCGGGACTCGAGGTCCCAGCCCAGCTGCCGCATGTCGCGGGGACTGATGTCGTCCGCGCCGGTGAGGATCACGGTGTCGACCCCGGAACCGTCCACGACCTCGAGCGCGTCGGCGAAGCCGCCGAGCACCGGCACACCCTCGGCGAGGCGCTCACCCGGCCGACCCTGCTGAGTAAGCGCGCCGACGGCGACGAGGCCCGAGGTGTGGTCGCGGTGGATGCTCTCGACGACGTGCTCGGTCTTCTCCCGGTCGCCGACGAGGAGGGCCCGGTAGATGTACTCGCCGCGAATGCGCCTGCGCTGCAGCCAGCGCCGCCAGGCCCAGCGGGAGAACATGAGCAGCAGAAGGCCGCTCGGCAGCGCCATCAGCAGGTAGCTGCGCCCGAGGTCGATCTTGAGCAGGAACACCAGGATGGCGAAGGCGCCGAAAAGGCGCAGCGTCGCGTCGGCGAGGCGCCGGTACTCCGTGCTTCCGGATCCGATGATCTTGTGGTCACGCGTGGCGAAGAAGTCGAGGTACAGCATCCAGGCCGCGATGAGGATCACGGAGATCACGGTGTAGCCGATGAGCGTCTCGTCGCCGTCGCCTCGGATGCGCCAGACCTCGAGCTCCGCGGAGCTGCCGCCGAAACGGAGGAACTGCGAGCCGAGGACCGCCGCGACGACGATGATCAGGTCGGTGAGGAAGAGGCGGGCCGCATAGCCCCGCTCCCAGCCCAGGCGCCGCTGCGCCTTGACCGCAGTCGTCATTCCGCCCCCCACCCGGGTCACCAGGTGATGCCGCCGTCCTGCGAGACCCTCACAGCCTCGTCCACCCACACCCAGACGGCATCCGTCGCAACCGATACGGCGACGCTACCCGCAGGCAGGTCCGTTGTGCGAGCGGGAAGGCAGCCGAGCGCGGGCGCGTCGGTGCCACTCTCCGGAAGCACGCGCACCTGGACGCCGTCGCACGCCTCGTCGCCGATCGCGGCGAGAACGTAGCCGTCTGGACCCGAGGCGAGCGCCACGACGCCGGGGGCGGGAACAGCGGCGTCCCAGGTGAGACCACCGTCGGCCGTTCGCTGCACCGTCCGGTCCGCGCAGAGCGCGGCCGCGGTGAGGTTGTCGGCCGCGGCGACCTGGACGACGGGGCCGCAGGGCAGCGGGCCTGACTTCGACGGCGACCGCACGATCGCGGGGTCCGCCGGGTCGACGTACCAGGCCGTGCGCGCCTGCTCGGGCGACTCGACCCAGTCCAGGCCGGAGGTGTAGGAGCGGCCGACCGAGGTGACGCAGTCGTCCCCGCTCTGACCCACGACGTGCACCTCGGACCGGTCGATCACGTCGATGCTGAACACCGACCGCATGTCGGTCGGCGGGTTGAGGGGGTAGCGGTCCCAGGTGGCGCCGCCGTCGGTGGTGCTCTCCAGGGCGGCCACGGAGGCCGGGCAGGTGCCGATGTCGCCACGCCACGCGACGGTCGCGTTCAGCGCGCTCAGTGTGCGCGTCGGCGCTACGAGGGCGGCGGGCGGCTCGGGCGTCGGCGTGGCTGCGGCCGTCGGCGCCGCGGTAGCCCGCGCGGCAGGATCGAGGCCGAGCGCGCCGAGACCCGAGGCGCGGTTGAGCGCGAAGGCGACGAGCGCGACGTCGATGACGAGGAACAGGACGAGCGCCACCACCGCCCAGCCCCGACGCGATGCGGCCCGGGGCGGACGCTGCGCCATCACGCGGATGCGCCCATCGTCGAGCCGGCGGCGCCGTCGGGCCTGATCCGCGCCGCGCGGAGCAGGATGTCGGCGACCGCGTCGGCGGCCGGGACGAGCTGCTCGCCGGACAGGGCGTAGGTCGCGTCGCTGCGCTTGTAGGGGTCGATGACCTCGTCGTCGTCCGCGGTCGCGGCCGGGGCGACGACACCGCGCCGGCTGCCCACGAGGGCGACGAGCGCCGAGAGCCGCCCGGCCACGTCGTCCTCGGGCAGGAGGGCGATGCGGCCGAGGTCCTCGTCCGTGAGCCCTTCGGCGAGACGCGCGAACTCGCGCAGGGTGAACGCGGTGCGCGAGGCCTTCGGCAGGGTCCGGACGACGGCGCTGCGGTGCTCCCTCGCGAGCGCGAGGACGAGCTGCGCGTCGCGCAGCTGTCGCTCGCCGAGGTACGTCGCCCGGTGCACGCTGACGTCGACGCCGTAGCGCTTCGCGAGCGCCTCGGCCTGCGCCGGCGCCCGGTCACCGTCGTTCGCCATGGTCCCCGCGCTGCGCACCCGCACGTCCCCCAGCTCGGCCAGACGCGAGCGCAGGTAGTACTCGGCCAGCGGTGAGCGGCAGATGTTCCCGGTGCACACCGTGAGGATCGTGAAGACCTGTCCCGTTGCCTCCGTCATGATCGCCTTACCCGCGCCTCACCTGGGCCTGGCTGGTCTCCGCCAGCGCAACCTCAGGCGCATCCTGCTCCATGCCGTAGTACGCGCCGTAGTTGCCGTAGCCGTACGCGTCCGGGCCCTTGGTGGGCAGCATGGTCATGACGACGCCGAGGACCCGGCTGCCGATGTGCTCCAGGCTGCGCATGGCTGCCTCCAGCTCGTTCTTGCGGGTGCGGCCGACGGCGGTGATGACGATGGCGCCACCGGTCAGCTTGCTCAGGATGGCCGCGTCCGTGACGGGAAGCAGCGGCGGCGCGTCGATGATGACGTAGTCGAAGGTCGCGTTGAGCGTCTCGAGGACGGCGGACATGGCCTTCGAGCCGAGCAGCTCGCTCGGGTTCGGTGGCACGCGGCCGGCGGGGAGCACGTAGAGCTCGCCACGGCCCCAGGGCTGGAGCACGTCCTCGATGTCGGCGCGACCGATGAGCACGTCGGTGAGACCCGCGGCGCCCTCGAGGGCCATGGTGTCGGCGACGCGCGGCAGGCGGAGGTCGCCGTCGACGATGGCCACCTTCGCGCCGGTCTCGGCGAGGGCGATCGCCAGGTTGCAGGCCGTGGTGGTCTTGCCCTCGCCGGGCAGCGAGGAGGTGACCACGAAGCAGCGGGAGCCGGAGTCGAGGTTGACGAACTGCAGGTTGGTGCGCAGCGAGCGGAAGGACTCCGCGCGCGGGTTGCGGGGGTCGCCGTGCACGATGAGCGGGCGCTTCTTGGCGCCCGGGTCGAAGCTGATGCCGCCGAGGATCGGGGACTTCGTGACGTGCTCGACGTCGTGGCTGCCGTGGATGCGGTTGTCGAGCGTGTAGCGCAGCAGGGCGACGCCGCAGCCGATGATCAGGCCGATGAGCAGGCCGAGCGCGAGGTTCAGGGGGATGTTCGGCGACGCGGGCGCGACTGGCGGGATGGCCGACTCGATGGTCTCGATCTTCACCAGGCTGGGACCGCCGCCCGTGGGCGCCTCGAGCTGGGTGACGACGAGGTCGCTGAAGCTGGCGCCGATCGCGTTCACCGTGTCCGCGGCGAGCTGGGGGCTGGTGTCCTCGACGGCGACGTCGATGAGCACGGTGTTCAGGGGCGAGCTGGCCGTGACCCGCTCCGCGAGCTCCTCCGCCGTGTCGGGCAGGTCGAGCTCGGCGATGACGGGGTCGAGCACCCGGGAGCTGCGGACGACGTCGACGTACGACCGCACCTTCTGCTGGGCGGCGCTGCTGCCCTGCACGAGTTCGCCGGGCGTGACGCTCTCGGACGACTGGACGGACACGAACAGCTGGGTCGACGCGATGTACTTGGGCGTCATCAGGATGGACGTCACTGCCGCCCCAGCGATCCCCACGAGTGTCACGGCGACTATGAGGATCCAGCTCTTGCGCAGGATCCGGATGTAGTCGCGTACGTCCAAGGAGCGGCCTCTCTCACGTTTCGTCGTCGAATGAGACGCATCCGACGTTAGCGTCCAACGCCGGTACAACCGCCCAACGCATGCTGTGCGTGTTGCGTCTGTGGCCGCGTAGGCCGTCCCATCGTCGCACATTTCCGACACGCCGAAGACACGCCCGGCGCCCACGGAGCCGCCCGTACCCGCTCCTGACCCGCCATTTGGGGGTATGCCCCCGTTCGCACCGTGCCCGGCGTACCGTTGTGCGACGGCGCCTCGGGGCGGCGCAGTGAGGAGACGACGGATGCGCGCGACCCCACTCGGTCGGGAGAGCCGCTGAGCGGCCGGGCCGGCGACGAGCGGAGCACGCCTCCACCGGAGCGCCAGGGAACAGCCTCGGTGCGGCCGCGGTCGGCCGCGATCGACACCGTCCGCGTGCTGGGACTCGCCGCCGTGGTCACCGGTCACGCCTTTGCCGAGCCCGCCGTGCGCGCCACCCTCTACCCCTGGCACGTGCCGGTGTTCTTTTTCCTCACCGGCTACCTGTGGACCGCCGGGCGCGGCCTGGGCGACGAGGTGCGCAAGCGCGCGCGGACACTGCTCGCGCCGTACCTCGCCTGGCTCCTGCTCGCCGGGCTCTTCACGACCGCGCTGCGCGCCGAGGCGGGACGGCAGCCGTCGCCCGCGGTGTTCGGCGAGATGCTGCTCGGCGGGACCTACGTGGAGAGCCCGCTGTACACGTTCTGGTTCGCCACGGCCCTGATCTTCGCCGCCCTGCTGTGCCGGGCGCTCGAGCGCCTGCCCGGCTGGGTGCCGTGGGCGGTGGCCTCGGCCGGCCTCGCCGCCGTCTACGCGGCGCCGCGCATCGTGGCCGACGTGCCGCTCTCCCTCGGCGTCGCCGTGCCGAGCCTCGTGTTCCTCCTGTTCGGCACGGTCGCGAAGCGCCTCCGGCCGCGGATCGGCCGACCGCTGATAGTGGGACTCGCGCTGCTCGCTGCCGGCGGCATCCTCGTGGCGACCGGGGCGTCCCGGCCCGTAGACCTCAAGCAGGGCGACTTCGGCACCATCCTCCTCAGCCCCGTCGTCGCGGCCGTGCTCAGCTTCGGGCTCGTGCTCGTGGCCGAGGTCGTGGTTCCCGCCCTCGGCGCCCGCTTCGGCCGGGCCATGGTGCTGCTCGCGTCCGGCGGCCTGCTCGTGATGTTCGTGCATCCCGTCGTGCTCTGGGCGCTGCGGAACGACTCGGCGAACGGCTCCTGGGTCATCTACCTGACGGCCCTGCTCGTGCCCTGGGCGATTGCGGTGGGGCTGCGGCATACCCCGCTCTCGCCCTGGCTGCTCGGCGTGCCGCGCGCCAGACCCGCGCCGGCGCCAGCGCGCGCCGCCTAGCCGCGAGCTGCTCGGACACACAGCGCTAGAGGGCAGCGCTATTGGGCAGGCAGCGCTAGTGGGCGGCCACGGCGGCCCGAGCGCGCAGGTCCGAGGCGAGCGCGCCGCCGCTCTCCTGCAGGTAGCAGGCGCCGCAGAGCGCCTCGTAGGCCACGTCGACGCCGTCGATGGCCACCTGATCCCCGTCGAAGACGAAGACGTCGCCCACCCGTCGCGCGTTGAACACGGCCTTCCGGCCGCAGCGGCAGATGGTCTTCAGCTCCTCGAGGCTGTGCGCCACCTCGAGGAGGCGCCTGCTGCCCGGGAAGGCCACCGTCTGGAAGTCGGTGCGGATGCCGTAGGCGAGCACGGGGACGTCCTCGAGGATCGCGATGCGCACGAGGTCGTCCACCTGCGCGTCGGTGAGGAACTGCGCCTCGTCGACGAGGAGGGCGGAGACGGGTTGCGCCGGCATGCCCCCTGTCGTGCCCGCGAGCCCGCTGGTGGACCCGACGAGGCGGAGGAACAGCGCGCGCACGTCGCTCACCGGATCGATCAGGAAGTCGACCTCACGGGAGAAACCGAGGCGGGACACGATGCGGCCGTCGCCCTTGGTGTCGGTGTCCGGCTTCGCCAGCAGCACGCGGTGTCCGCGCTCCTCGTAGTTGAACGCCGCCTGGAGCATTGCCGTGCTCTTGCCGCTGTTCATGGCCCCGTATCGGAAGTAGAGCTTTGCCATCTAGCGAAGGTACCCGTCCTCGGCGGCCCGCCGGATGAGGTCGGCCTTCCGGCTCGCGGGGCGGCCCGCCTGCTTGTACTTCTCGCGGACCCGGCGCAGGTAGGTCTTCGCCGTCTCGTACTGCACGTGCATGAGCGCGGCGACCTCGGACGTGCTGTTGCCGGCGACGTAGAGCTTCAGCGCCTCGGACTCGCCGAGGCTGAGCTTCGGCCGGGTGGTCGTCTGGGCGCCAAGGGGAAGCGGCCGCCAGTCCCGCTGAAGGCCGGCGTTCTGCTCCACCCCCATCACGGAGCGCGCGACGTCCATGACCTCGCGGAGGGACTGGGACTTGCTCACGAAGGCGGAGGCGCCGGCGTCGAGGGCCCGGTCCCGGACCTCGGGGCTGTCGATCCCGCTGAGCACGATCACCTTCGCCCCCGCGGCGCGGCAGGTGCGCACGCGAGCCTCGATGGAGACGGGTTCCTTCAACTGGAAGTCGAGCAGCACGAGGTCCGTCGGGAAGTTCGCGCTCTGCACCAGTTGCAGCCACGTGCTCGCGCTCAGCACGAGCTCGAAGTCCGGGGCGTTCGCCAGGATCCAGCTGGTGAGGCTGTCGAGCAGGACCTCGTGATCGTCGAGGACCGCGAGGCGGACCCGGTCGTGTCCGCGATTCTCGCGGTTGGCGGCGCCCATGGCGTCGACCCCCCCTACCGGGGAGGTGTCTCCCCGATCAGTGACGTGCATAGGAGAACCGTAGTACGAGCTCGGTGTCGATCCGCTCAACGCGGACCGCGTCGAAGGCCGTGCGGAAGACCGCGAGATACGGCGAGATCAGGCAGCGCGTGCGGTGGCGCGACATCCGCAGCACCGCGGACACCTCGGCGTCGCAGCGCGAGCCCGTGGAGGTGAGCCGGATGGCGAGCGTGCCGCGCTGGAGCGCCGGCGTCCGCAGCAGGTCGTCGAGGAGTGCTCGCAGCGCCGCACGCTGCTCGAGGTCCATGAACTCGGCGACCTTGTGCGGGTCGCTGACCGGTGGATCCTGGGCGATGCCGGCGAGCATCGCCTCCTGCCGGTGCTGCAGCAGGAGGTCCTCGAGCCAGCTCCGACCCGCCTCGCTGATCATGACGCCGCGGATGGAGTCGGAGATGCTCCTCGCCCGCTCGTGGTCGTCCTCGGTGATGGAGTCCCGGTCGAGCACCTCGGCGAGGAAGGGCAGCACGTCACGGTTGAGGATGGTCACCCGGTCCTGCTGCACCGAGCGCGCCATGCCCTCGCGCACCCGGCCGACGTCGGCCTCCCGCGCGCGGGCCGCCCGCCCGTCCCACTCCTTGACCGAGCCGACGAGGGCCCGGCAGAAGGTGGCCGAGGCGACCGTCATGCCGAGCACGGGCGCCATCGCGGCGGACACGAGCACGAGCGGCGGCGCGGCGGTCACGAAGTACGGCAGCTGCACGACGGTGAGCGCGGCCACGACCACCGCGGCGATGACCCCTGAGCGCAGGATCTCTGCCCACGGCCGGAAAGGCGCAAAGGCGAGGAGGAGCACGCCGACCGCGACCGGCCCCCAGTCGTCCCGCACGAAGTCGTTGTGGCGCCACGTCGCGTACGCCGACAGCAGGTGAGCGGCCAGCGCGGCCGTCAGCACGAACGCCATGCGGCGACGGGTGAACGGCGCGAACCGCGGGTCGCCGCCCAGTACGAGGGCCAGGCAGGCTGCGGCGAGCGCGAGGAGCGCCAGGGTCGCCGCGACGGGGTGCACGAGGTCGCGGAATTCCCTGGCCGTGATGACGACGGCGTAGAGCAGCGCGAGCGACGACCCGACGATGGCGAGCCGGCGACCGGACAGGGTGCCGAGCGGGTCGAGCTGCTGGGCGGTGGACTCGTGGGCGGGGCCGCTCACGACGCGCTCCGGCGGGAACCGCCAGGCGCATCGGGGGACGGCTTCTCCACGGCCGCACTCTCGGCGACCGGGACCTGCAGCAGCACGGAGGTTCCCTCGCCCAGCGTGGACCAGATGTGCACGGAGCCGCCGACGCGCTCGATCCGCCCGCGCACGGACTGCCGCAGCCCGAACCGGTCCCGGGGCACGCTCTCCTCGCGGAATCCCCGCCCGCCGTCGATGACCATGACGGTCAGCTCGCCGACGCCGCCGAAGACGACGACCTCCGCGCGATCCGTGCCCGAGTGCCGGGCGACGTTGACGAGGCACTGCCTCATGGCCAGGGCGAGCTCGTGAGCCACCTCCGGGCCGAGCGTTGCGAGAAGCGTCAGCTCGCCCGCGAGGTCGACCGTGAGGCCGTCCCTGCGGGAGTCGTCGATGGATCGCTCGAAGACCGGGGGCAGGTCGGCGTCCTCTGCGCGCACCGGGATCGTCTCCGGCTCGATGAGCCAGTCCTCGCCGACCAGGAGCTGCAGGTCGCGCTCGATGCTGCGCCTCGTGGCGGCGGGCAGCGGCCCCGTGGGCGCCGCTGCGAGCGCGGCGAGCTGACTGAGCACGGTGTCGTGCAGGAGGGCGGCGGCGCGCTGCTCCAGCCGATTGCGCATGGCTGCGACGCTCTCCTCGCGCGCGGCCCGGTGCATCGTCGGCCGGACCCGCTGGGAACGGCGCCTCCCCTGCGCCACGGCGCTGAGCACCGCGGCGAGCAGCACGGCCACCGCCGTGGAGGCGAAGTCGAGCGAACCGGGCGTGTGCGACTGCAGGTGAGCGAAGAGCACGGCGGCCTCGGCCGCGGCGTACCCCGCCGCCACCCAGCCGATGGCGCCGAACGAGGTCACCGCCGCGCCGGCGCAGAGCACGAGAGCGAGTTTCGGCAGGGTCAGCAGGTAGGAGTTGTTGGCGGTGGCCGGGCCGAGCTGGTTGAGCAGCATCCCCGCGTACCAGAACGTGCTCGCGGCCCCCGTTGCGAGGTAGGCGACGGACCAGAAGAGGCTCCGGTTCGCGGCGAGCAGGATCAGCACCACGGCCATGACCCCGAGCGCGAGGAAGGACGGCCAGAGGAGAAGAGCCGGGTAGTCGAACTGGACGACCCCGATGCAGACCACGGCGGTCGCGAGGCAGAGCAGGGCCGAGGCATGGCAGGCCACCGCTATCGCGTCGTTGACGCGGGAGCGGGCGAGATGATTGGGAAGGCCTAATGCCACCTTCGAAGTATCCCATCGGCGTATAAGCCGGTGTACCCCGTTTTCTGGGGTGGCCGGGCAGCGCTCCCCCTGCGGCGTGGGGCCTTGTGCCCCATTCTTTAGCCGCCCGCTAGAACAGCGTCGGCTGCGCCTCGGCCAGCATCCGGGTCGCCAACCGGGGCGGCAGCTCCTCCGCGAGGAGGGAGCGTCCGCCCGGCGCCGCATCCGTGGAACCCTCGCCCTCCAGCGTGCCCTGCGTCGCCCAGGACGGGCGACCGCGGGGCGCGGTGAGGGCGGACGAGCGCACGGCCCCGGTCGCCGGCGCGGCGGTGCCCCGCCGCAGGCCGTGGTCCCGGATCAGCGGCCGGATGCGCTCGGCGAGCCACTCGCGGTAGGCCTTCGGCGCGTAGGTCTTCGTCCCGTACATCTCGCGGTACCGGGGCAGGAGCTCCGGGTGATCGCGCTCGAGCCACTCGAAGTACCACTCCTTCACGCCCGGCTTGAGGTGCAGGGCCGTGTAGAGCACGTAGCTGCCGCCCGCGGCCTTGACCTGGGCCAGGGCGGAGTCGAGGTGCGCCCTGCTGTCCGTGAGGTACGGGAGGATCGGCATCAGGAACACTCCGCAGGCGAGCCCCTGCTCGCGCACCGCCGTGACGGTCGCGAGGCGCGACTTCGTGGTTGGGGTGCCCGGCTCAACCGCCTGCTGCAGCTCGTCGTCGAACACGGCGATCGACATGGCGAGGTCGACCGGCACCTCGCCGGCCGCCTCCGCGAGCAAGGGCACGTCGCGCCGCAGCAGGGAGCCCTTGGTCAGGATCGACAGCGGCGTGCCGGACGCGGCAAGCGCCGCGATGATGCCGGGCATCAGGCGGTACCGTCCCTCGGCCCGCTGGTATGGGTCGGTGTTCGTGCCGAGAGCGACGGGGTGCTTCTCCCAGCTCGGCTTCGCGAGCTCGCGGGCGAGCACGTCGGCCACGTTGACCTTCACGATGATCTCCGAGTCGAAGTCCTTGCCCGCGTCGAGCTCGAGGTATGTGTGGGTCGGCCGGGCGAAGCAGTAGACGCAGGCGTGACTGCACCCGCGGTAGGGATTGATGGTCCAGCCGAACGGCATGGTCTTCGACTCCCCCGGCACGTGGTTCAGCGCGCTCTTCGCGAGGACCTCGTGGAAGGTGATGCCGGCGAACTCGGGCGTGCGGACCGAGCGCACCAGGTTGTTGAGCTTCGCGAGCCCGGGCAACGCCGCGGACTCCTCCGCGTTGATCTCCTGACCACTCCATCGCATGCCCCCATTCGAACACACTTTCTGCTGTTCCGCCTCCCCCGGTAGGAAGCGATCGAACGGGGTCGAACGCTTCCGACTCGGTGGGGCCGGTCTTTACCGGCGACGGCGCGCTGCGAGAGCATGGGGCCATGAGCGAGGATGCGACGCGCACGAACCCGGGTCGGGGCGCGGTCACGGCTCCGGCCGTCGGGGACGCGGCACCGCGGTACTACGCGGCGGACCGGCAGGACTGGCGGAACTGGCTGGCGGACAACGGGACGGCGGCGGCCGGGGTGTGGCTGGTGTACGACCGTGGTGCGGCGCGCGCCTTCGGCTACGACGAGATCGTCGAGGAAGCGCTCTGCTTCGGCTGGATCGACAGCAAGGGCCGCAAGCTCGACGACGCCCGCACGATGCTCTACCTCGCCCCGCGAAAGCCGCGGAGCGCGTGGTCGCGGCTCAACAAGGCGCGGGTGGAGCGCCTGATCGCCGACGGCCGGATGACGGACGCCGGCCTCGCGGTCATCGAGGCTGCCAAGCAGAGCGGCACCTGGACCGCGCTCGACGACGTCGAGGAGGGTCTCGAGCCGCCCGACCTCGCGGCGGCCCTGGACGCCGACCCGCTGGCGCGGCAGCACTGGGACGCGTTCCCTCGCTCCGCGAGGCGCGGCATCCTCGAGTGGATCAGCCATGCGAAGCGGCCGGCGACCCGGCTCGCGCGCGTGCAGGCGACGGTAGCGGAGGCGGCGGAGGGCCGGCGAGCCAACGAGTGGCGGCCGAAGCCGACGCCGTAGCGCCGGCGCGCCGGGGGGACGGGCCCGCGGAGCCGCCCGGAGGCGGTCCCCGCGGCGGGCGTCAGGAGATCTGGAGCGTGCGCGCCGTCTCGCCCGTGACCTCGTCCACGCTCGCCGGGCTCTCGGAGAGCGGCTTCTCGTAGTTCGGGATCATCGCCTTCAGCGGCGCCTTCCAGGAGCCGATGCGGTCGGGGAAGCAGCGTTCGAGCACGTCGAGCATGATCGGCACCGCCGTCGAGGCGCCCGGGGACGCGCCGAGCAGGCCGGCGATGCTGCCGTCCTTTGCCGCGACGACCTCGGTGCCGAACTGCAGCACGCCGCCCTTTTTGGCGTCCTTCTTCATCACCTGCACGCGCTGACCGGCGGTGATCATGTACCAGTCACCGCGCCTCGCCGTGGGCATGAATTCGCGCAGCGAGGCGAACTTCTTGCCCCGGGTGGCGAGCAGCTGACTCACGAGGTACTTGATGAGCCCGAAGTTGTCACGGGCGACCGCGAGCATCGGGAGGATGTTGTGCGGGCGGATCGACACGAACAGGTCGAGGTACGAGCCCGTCTTCAGGAACTTGGGGCTGAATCCGGCGTACGGGCCGAACATGAGCGAGGCCTCGCCGTCGACGACGCGTGTGTCGAGGTGCGGGACTGACATGGGCGGGGATCCGACTGCCGCCTTGCCGTAGACCTTCGCCTGGTGCTTGCGCACGAGCTCCGGGTCGTCGGTGCGAAGGAACTGACCGCTGATGGGAAAGCCGCCGAAGCCCTTGATCTCGGGGATGCCGGCCTTCTGCAGCAGGTGCAGGGCCCCGCCTCCCGCACCGACGAAGACGAAGCGGGCGTGGACGGTCTTGGGCGTCGACCCGACGATCTGCTTGACGCTCACCTTCCAGGTGCCGTCCTTCTGCTGCCGGAGACCCCGCACCTCGTGGTCGGTCTTCAGGGACGCTCCCGACGCCGTGAGGTAGTCGAACAGGCGGGTGGTGAGCGAGCCGAAGTCCACGTCCGTGCCCTCGGTGAACCGGGTCGCGGCGATGCTCTCGTCCCGGTCGCGGCCCACCATGAGCAGCGGCGCCCAGGAGTAGATCACCTCCGGGTCCTCGGAGTACTCCATGCCGGCGAAGAGCGGGTGCTTCACGAGCGCCTCGTACCGGCGGCGCAGGTAGTCGACGTTGTCCTCGCCGCGCACGAACGTCATATGCGGGACGGGGTTGATGAACTGCTTGGGCTCGGGAATCTGTCCCGAGCTGACGAGGTGCGACCAGAACTGGCGCGAGAGCTGGAACTGCTCGTTGATCTTCACCGCGCTCGCGATGTCGATGGTGCCGTTCTTCTCCGGCGTGTAGTTGAGCTCGCACAGGGCGGCGTGGCCGGTGCCCGCGTTGTTCCACGGGTTCGAGCTCTCCTGGGCCACCTCGGGCAGCCGCTCGTAGATCTCGATCGACCAGTCGGGCTCGAGCTGCCTGATCAGCGTGCCGAGGGTGGCGCTCATGATGCCGCCACCGATGAGGACGACGTCGATCGGATCCGTGGATGTGCTCACACCGTCCAGTTTACGTCCGCCGGAAGGCGCTCCCGTCGGTCCCTCGGAGCCCCGCGCCGCGCCTGCCGGAGCGGCCTAGCCTGGACGAGCCATGCTGAGCATCGAACTGACCGTCGACGACGAGACCGACGCGACCGTGCGCCGCGAGTGGCGCGCCCTCGAGGATGCCGGCATCCCGAGCCTCGCCCGGAACAGTTCGCCGAGCAACCGCCCCCACGTGACCCTGTTCGTTGCGCCGGCGATGCGGGTCGACGACCTGACGGCGGTGCGAGAGGCCGTCTCGTCCCTCCCGCTGCCCCTGACGCTCGGAGCGACCCTGCTGTTCGGCGGCCACCGGCGGGGTTACGTGCTCGCCCGCCAGGTCGTGGTCACCCGGGCGCTGCTGGAGCTGCATCGCCGTGTGCACGAGGCCGCGACGCCGCTGGCCGAGTCGGTCGTCGATCTCTCCCGGCCGGACGCATGGACGCCGCACGTGACCCTCGCTCGCCGGCTGGACGCGGACAGCGTCGGCCCCGCGCTCGCGGCGGTGGGCGCCGCCGCGCTTCCGACTGGCAGCGCGCCCGCGGCCCGCCTGTGGGACGGCGTTGCGAAGACGATCACGCCCCTCTCCTGACCGCTCCCCGCGTTCCGCCGCCTCTTCCGGGCTTGACGCGGCAGCGGGCGGGGACGCGTCGCGCCGGTCAGGAGGCGGGGCCGCGGTGTCGGCGGGTCTTGGCCACCGAGCCGTCCGGGGCGAACGTCGTCCACACCCCGGACCGGACGCCTCGGTCGTAGTGCCCCTCGTCGTACGGCGTGCCCTCCGCGGTGAACCTGCGCCACGTGCCCTGCTGCTCGCCGCGCTCGAAGCCGCCGGTCTGCAGGAGCACGCCCGACTCGCGGTACCACGTCCACGGCCCGTGCATCAGGCCCGCGTCGTAGCCGCCGACGGCGCGCAGCCGCCCGTTCCGGAAGTAGGTCCGCCACTCGCCCGTCTTCACGCCCGCGTCGTAAAACCCCCGGGACTCGAGGGTCCCGTCGCGGTAGGTCTCCTCCCAGAGGCCGGCGCGCCGGCCGTCGGCGTCGACCGCGTTCGGCGCGGGAATGCCCGCCTCCCCCACATGCCCCGCTTCCCGCGCATCCTGGGCCTGCCGCGCGTCCTGGGCATTCCCCGCGTCCTGGCCGGTCACGACCGCGACCCGCGGGTGGAGCGGGGCCGTCCGCCGCGAGCCGGCAGCCGTCGCGTGGACAGCGCGAGCGCGATGCCCAGCACGGCGCCCGCGGAGTTGGCCAGCACGTCTCGTGGGTCGCTCACCCTCGTCGGCAGCCAGGCTCCCTGGGCGAACTCGATCGCGCAGGTCAGGGCGACGGACAGCGCGAGCACCAGCCAGCGGCGGCGCGGGCCGAGGAGCAGCACGAGCAGGGCCGCGAGGGGCACGAACAGGGCGACGTTCGCGCTGAACTCGACGACGTCGAACGATATCCAGGCGGTGACCGGGGAGCGCTGCAGGAGTTCGAGCACGCGATCGAGCACGGTGACGGCCGACGGATCGTAGGGCTGGGGGCCGAGGGTGAGCCACCCGATGAAGCCGAGGTAGGCCGCCGTCGCCCCGGCGAGAAGGTGACGGGCGAGCGGTCGCCGCTGACGCGCACTCGGCGACGACGACAGCGGATCGCGCTCCCCGGGCGGAACGAAGGGTGCCGCGGCCGGCGGCTGCGGCGTCATCGTCGCTTCGCGGTGGCGGGACGGATCCGCTCGTACGTCTCGAGGAACCGCTCGACCGGCACCGCGGCGATCGTGTCGGCGAGGATGCCGAGGTCGACGTCCTCGATGCGCCGGAAGCGGAGGCAGCTCTTCCCCATGTCGAGGGTGCGGCCGGACTCCCGCCAGCGCCGGGCGAACTCCTGCTCCTCCGCGGAGTCGCTGTACAGCGCCATCAGGTAGAGCGAGTTGTAGTTCTTCTGCGCGGCCAGCGAGACGTAGGCGAGCGGCTTGCCGTTGTAGGTGCCGGAGAAGGTGGCGAGGGGCACCGACCAGGTCGGCATGCCCCAGGCCATCGCCAACTCGTAGCCCTCCGGCATCGCGGCGCGCACCGTCTCGAAGGCGGGGTCGATCACCGCCCGGCGCTCCTCGGGAAGTCCGTCGAGATAGGCCCGCACATCCTCGGGCACGGCGGAATCGCTCATCCAGGAAGGCTAGCGCCGCCCGCCTACGCCGCGACAGGGCACGGCGACGGCGCCGGGGCACGGCGCGGGCCGGCCCGTCCCTCGGCTGGGTCGCGGGCGCCCCGTGCCCCCGATCCTTTCGCTATGAATAACGAAACGCGCCGTCGGGTGCCGCGATCGGCCCGCCCGCGGCGGCGGGAATCCCACCGGAAAAGTTTCGAATACCGGCGATCCAACTTGCCCGGGCATCGGCCGCCGAATTAGCGTGAGAAGGCACCCGGGATCCGCCGGGCGCGCCGGACAACGACGTCGCCCGCCTATCGCGGCGAACGACGGGTCCGGTTCGACCAAGCACCCCCGTCCGGCCGAACCGGTCCGGAACGTTTCGCCCTCCTGCGAAAGGCCTCTATGTCCTCCGATTCCCCGACCTCCGGCAGTCCAAAGCGCCGGGCCCTCATCGTGCGCGGCGGATGGGACGGTCACCAGCCCGTGGAGACGACGGAGGTGTTTCTCCCGTTCCTCGAGGACAACGGCTTCGACGTGCGCGTCGAGGAGTCGCCCGCCGTCTACGCCGACGCGGAGACGATGGCCACGATCGACCTCATCGTGCAGAACAACACGATGAGCACCATCGAGAAGGAGGAGTTCGAGGGACTCCGCGCGGCGGTGGAGGCCGGAACGGGATTCGCCGGCTGGCACGGCGGCATCGCCGACTCCTACCGGAACAACTCCGACTACCTGCAGATGGTCGGCGGGCAGTTCGCGTCGCACCCGGGCAAGCACCCCGACGAGCGCACGGGCGAACAGTCGGACAACTACGTGCCCTACACCGTGAACATGCTGCCCGCGGCGGCGGACCACCCGATCACGCAGGGCATCGACGACTTCGAGCTCGTGACGGAGCAGTACTGGGTGCTGCACGACGAGTACAACGACGTACTCGCGACCACCACCCAGGCCGTCCGGCCGTGGGACCCGTGGACCCGGCCCATCACGTCGCCGGCCATCTGGACGCGCCAGTGGGGCAAGGGGCGCATCTTCGTGTCGACCCCCGGCCACCGCGTCGAGATCGTCACGCACCCGACCGTCCGCACCATCATCGAGAGGGGGCTGCTGTGGGCAGCTCGGTAGAAGAGGCAACGAGCGGCACCGTGTCGGAGTCGGAGCGCCCGCTGGGTGTCGGCATCGTCGGCGTCGGCAAGATCAGCGAGCAGTACCTGGCGACGCTTCCCGAGCTGCCGAACCTCCGGCTCGTGGCGGTGGCCGACCTGAACGAGGCGCGCGCCGCCGAGGTGGCCGCCGAGCACGGCGTCGTGTCCGTGCCGGTCGAGGAGCTCCTCACGCACCCGGACGTCGACGTCGTGCTGAACCTGACGATCCCCGCCGCCCACGTCGAGGTCGCGACCAAGGCGCTGCAGGCGGGCAAGCACGTCTTCGGCGAGAAGCCGCTGGCGCTCACCCCGGACGAGGCCGTCGACATGCTGCGCCTGGCTAACGAGCGCGGCCTGCGCGTCGGCAGCGCGCCGGACACCGTTCTCGGCACCGGCGTGCAGACGGCGAGGCGGCTGTTGGATGACGGCGTCATCGGCACGCCGGTCGGCGCCAGCGCGTTCTGGGCCTCCCCCGGGCACGAGCTGTGGCACCCGGCGCCGGCGTTCTACTACCAGCGCGGCGGCGGGCCGCTGTTCGACATGGCGCCGTACTACCTGAGCGCCCTCGTGACGCTGCTCGGCCCGGTCGTGCGGGTGTCCGGGTCCGCGACCCGGTCCAACCGCGCCCGGTCGGTGGGCAGCGGCCCGCTGGCCGGCACCGCGCTCGACGTCGACGTGGACACCCACGTGACCGCCCTGCTCGAGCACGCGAGCGGGATCGCCTCCTCGATCACCGTGAGCTTCGAGGTGTGGGGCTCGCGGCATCCGCTGATCGAGGTCTACGGCACCGACGGCACCATCTCCGTTCCCGACCCGAACCGCTTCGGCGACCCGGTCGAGATCCTCACGCGCGACGACCGCGAGTGGCGCGAGGTGCCGCCGACGGCCGGCTACGAGGGCGCGGCTCGCGGCTACGGCCTCGCGGACATGGCCCACGCGATCGCTACCGGTCGCGAGCACCGCGCGTCCGGCGCGCTCGCGTTCCACGTGCTGGAGATCATGGACGCCGTGCTCCGCGCGGGTCATGAGCACCGCGTCATCGACATCGAGAGCACCGTCGAGCGTCCGGACGCCGTCCCGGAGGGCGCCCGGCCCGACACCTGGTAGCGCCAAGCGGCAACCGCGGTCCCTGAGCCGTCCGTCACGCACCCGCGGGTGCGCGGCGGAACGACTCGGGGACCGCGCTGCGTGGGGCCCGTGCGCGTCGGTCGTTCCCGAGGGCTTCGCGAGCAGCGACGGAATGCGGACGGTGCGGCCGCCGGGGTGCGTGGTCGTCACGCACACGGTCGCTGAGCTTGTCGAAGCGACGCGGGTGCCCTTCCGTCCCTTCGACAGGCTCAGGGACCGGAGTGGTGCCGCTTGTCTGCGCTGGTCGTTCCCGAGAGCTTCGCGAGCAGCGACCGATTGCGGATGGTGCGGCCGCCGAGGTCGTGGTCGTTCCGTACACGGTCGCTGAGCTTGTCAAGCGACGCAAGCAAACTCCTGTCCCTTCGACAGGCTCAGGGACCGAAGTGGTGCCGCCTGTCTGCGCTGGTCGTTCCCGAGAACTTCGCGAGCAGCGACGGGATGCGGATGGTGCGGCCGCCGAGGTCGTGGTCGTTCCGTACACGGTCGCTGAGCCTGTCGAAGCGACGCAAGCCGACCCCGTCCCTTCGACAGGCTCAGGGACCGAAGTGGTGCCGCTTGTCTGCGCTGGACGTTCCCGAGAACTTCGCGAGCAGCGACGGGATGCGGATGGTGCGGCCGCCGAGGTCGTGGTCGTTCCGTACACGGTCGCTGAGCCTGTCGAAGCGACGCAAGCCGACCCCGTCCCTTCGACAGGCTCAGGGACCGAAGTGGTGCCGCTTGTCTGCGCTGGTCATTCCCGAGAGCTTCGCGAGCAGCGACGGGACCCGGACGGCTAATTAGCGAGGCGGAGAACCGGGGCAACACGGTCGCTGAGCTTGTCGAAGCGACGCAAGCCGACTCCCGTGCCCTCGATGGCGCTTGCACCATCAGCCTCCCGGTGGTGGCGACTCGGGGATGCTGGCGGGGTCACTCCGGCGGAGGCGGTGTCGGCGCGCGTTCCAGTCCTGGACCGCTCTGCTCTTCGTTGCCAGGTGCCGGCCCTCGCGAGTCGGGCTGACCGACCTCGGTGGTATCAGCGTGTAGTGCCCGCCGGTTCTGGTGATATCCCAGCCGTGATTGTGGAGCAGCAGGTGGTGGTGTTTGCACAGCAGGACGCCGTCGGCGATGTCGGTATTGCCGTGGTCCCTCTTCCACTGGTTGATGTGGTGCGCCTCACACCAGGACGGCGGCCTATCGCAGCCGGGCCACATGCAGCCGCCATCCCGCACCGCCAGGCCGACGCGCTGGCGAGCGGTGAAGAGCCGCTGCTCGCGTCCGACGTTCACGCACTGGCCGTCGTCGTCGAGGACGACCGCGACCGTTCCCGTGCTGCAGACCTCCCGCCGGATCGTCGCGATGCTCACGGCCTCGCCGGTGTCCTGGATGGAGCCGTGTCCCTCGCCGGTCTGCAGCGACTCCTTCGTCACGATCACCCGGACCGCTGGCCGCCTCGATCCGTACACCTGGCCCGGGTCGGCGTCCGCACCGATACGCAGCAACTCCAGGAACCCGTCGGCCGCAAGGCGGTCGGTCGGGCGCGGGTCGTTCGCGATCGCGTCGATGCGCGCCCGGTCCTCTTCCTTCACAAACCTGGGGCCACCTCTGCGCGGGTTGGTGAGCTCGTCGAGTACCGACAGGAGGAACGCGCCGGGTTCGGGTGCGTAGAGGAACTTGCCCTCCACCATGCCGTCGGGCCGCTTCCAGGCCTTCAGGTGCTGCTGCTCCAGCTGAGCCCTTTCGCGGTCGACGACTTCGGTGTCGTCCAGGTCGTCGCGTAGTTGCCTCGCCCGGCGGTGCAGTTGGCCCGCCGTGAGGGTCGCGGCATCGGTGACCAACTCGATCGCGGCCTCGGACAGCGCCTCCGCGGGCACTGCGTCGGTTGGGAGGCCGAGCCCGGCACGAATGGCGTCCGCTTGGGCGATGGAGATCCGCCCGTCGGTAACCGCGTGTGCGATGGGCGCGTGCCACGGGGTCGGCGGTGCCGAGAGTTCCGGGTGCTCGCGCTGCAGGGTCTCGACGGCGTCGGTCTCGGCGAGCATCTTGCCTACTTCGACGATCGAGACGGCGCCGCCCTTGGTCGTCCCGGTGATGGCCTCGACCATTGCCTGCGGAGTCCGGTAGCCCTCCTGCTGCGCCAACCCTGCTGAGCCGAGGTCAGGCATCGAGCGGCGGTTCAGCTCGCCCGCAATCCAGGCCGAGAAGGTGTCGCAGCACTGTCTGAGGTCCGCGATAGCGTGCAGCGCGTCCAACAGATCCTGCTTAGGAAGCGGAGCAAACGCGGCGGGCGAGCCGCCCAGGCGCGCGACCGCATCTGCTGTGCGGAGGAGCGTCGCTGCCGGGGTTCCCATAGCACACATTATACCACGTCGAAGGTTTCTTCGATGAGGAACTTTCGCTCCTGTGGATAATCACCTCAAGATGCGACAGGCGTGCGTCCCTTCGACAGGCTCAGGGACCGTGCACATCCCGTACGGCAACCGGCACCAGCACCAGCACCGGCACCAGCACCAGCACCAGCACCAGCACCGGCACGGCAGCCGGGCACGAAAAAGGGCGGCCACCGCGTAACGCGGCAGCCGCCCTTCTCCCCTACTACTACGCGGCGGGGACCGACGCGGCGATGAGCTCCGCGATCTGGACCGCGTTGAGCGCGGCGCCCTTGCGGAGGTTGTCGTTGCTGATGAACAGCGCGAGGCCGCGGCCCTCGGGTGCGCTCTCGTCGCGGCGGATGCGGCCCACGAGGCTCGGGTCGGCGCCGGCGGCCTGCAGCGGTGTCGGCACCTCGGTGAGCTGCACGCCCGGCGCAGTCGCGAGAAGCTCGGTCGCGCGCTCCGGCGTGAGCTCCCGGGCGAACTCGGCGTTGATCGACAGCGAGTGCCCGGTGAAGACGGGCACGCGCACGCAGGTGCCGCTGACCCGAAGCTCCGGCAGGTCGAGGATCTTGCGCGACTCGTTGCGCAGCTTCTTCTCCTCGTCCGTCTCGTTCGAGCCGTCGTCGACGACGGAGCCGGCGAGCGGGATGACGTCGAACGCGATGGGCGCCACGTACTTGACCGGCTCCGGGAACTCGACGGCGGATCCGTCGTGCACGAGCCCGAGCAGCGCGTCCTCCTGGCCGACCGCGGCACGCGCCTGCGAGGCGAGCTCCTCGGCACCGGCGAGGCCGCTGCCGGACACGGCTTGGTACGTGCTCACGACGAGCCGCTCCAGCCCCGCCTCGTCGTGCAGAACCTTGAGCACCGGCATCGCGGCCATCGTGGTGCAGTTCGGGTTCGCGATGATGCCCTTGCGCGCGTCGTTCACGGCGCCCGGGTTCACCTCGCTGACCACGAGCGGCACGTCGGGGTCCATCCGCCAGGCGGAGGAGTTGTCGATCACGGTCACGCCCGCGGCGGCGAAGCGCGGGGCCTGCGCCTTCGAGGTCGTGGCACCAGCCGAGAAGAGGGCGATGTCGAGGCCGGTCGGGTCCGCGGTGGCGGCATCCTCGACCACGACGTCCTCGCCGCGGAACGGCAGGGTCGTGCCCGCGGAGCGCGCGGACGCGAAGAAGCGGATCTCGGCGATCGGGAAGTCGCGCTCCTCGAGCAGGCGGCGCATCACGGCGCCGACCTGACCGGTGGCGCCGACGACGCCGACGCGGAGGGCGCGGGAGGGGGTGGTGGTTGTGCTGGACACGGGTACTCCTTGGGGACGAGAGGTCAGCGGCCGGTGCCGGCGTAGACGACGGCCTCGCTGTCGCCGTCGAGGCCGAACGCGGAGTGCACGACGCGCACGGCGTCATTGATGCTGTCGGCCCGGGTGACAACGGAGATGCGGATCTCGCTGGTCGAGATCATCTCGATGTTGATGCCGGCCTCGAACAGGGCGGTGAAGAGCTTCGCGGAGACGCCCGCGTTGCTGCGCATGCCGGCGCCGACGAGCGCGAGCTTGCCGATCTGGTCGTCGTGCTGCAGCGACGCGTAGCCGATCTCGTCGCGGTCGGCGGCGAGCGCGTTGAGCACGGTCTCCGCCTCGGACTTCGGCAGGGTGAACGAGATGTCGGTGAGGCCGGTGGCCGCGGCGGACACGTTCTGCACGATCATGTCGATGTTGGCGTTGGTCTTGCCGACGATCGTGAAGATCTGGGCGGCCTTGCCCGGGATGTCGGGGACGCCGACGACCGTGATCTTCGCCTCGGACATGTCTGCGGCGACGCCGGCGATGATGGGCTCTTCCACGTGCTCTCCGTTCTTCGGGTTGTAGACGATCGTGCCCTCGTTGTTGTTGAACGAGGATCGCACGTGCAGCGTCACTCCGTGCCGGCGCGCGTACTCGACCGCGCGGATGTACAGCACCTTCGCCCCGCCGGCGGCGAGCTCAAGCATCTCCTCGCTCGTGATGCGGTCAATCTTGCGCGCTTTGGGCACGACGCGGGGGTCGGCGGTGAAGATGCCGTCGACGTCGGTGTAGATCTCGCACACGTCGGCGTTGAGCGCCGCAGCGAGGGCGACGGCGGTGGTGTCGGACCCGCCGCGACCGAGGGTCGTGATGTCGCCGGTGACGCGGTTGAAGCCCTGGAACCCGGCGACGATGACGATGGCGCCCTCGTCGAGCGCGGACTGCAGCCGCACGGGCGTGACGTCGACGATGCGGGCCGCCCCGTGCTGGGCGTCGGTGATCATGCCGGCCTGGCTGCCGGTGAACGAGCGGGCGTCGTAGCCCATGCTCTTGATGGCCATGGCGAGCAGCGCCATCGAGATGCGCTCGCCGGCCGTGAGGAGCATGTCGAGCTCGCGCGGGGCGGGCAGCAGCGTCACCTCTCGGGCGAGGTCGAGCAGCTCATCCGTGGTGTCGCCCATGGCGGAGACGGCCACGACGACGTCGTTGCCCGACTTGCGGGCGTCGACGATCCGCTTCGCAACGCGCTTGATGCTCTCGGCGTCGGCAACCGACGATCCGCCGAACTTCTGCACGATCAAGCTCACGAAGAATCTCCAAGGGTGGGGTCCGGTCAGAACTCCTGATTGTACGGGGTGCCCCCCGGTGCGGTCGCCCGTGTGACGCCGCACTGCGGCTCGGCTCGGCGGACGCCCGCGCCGACGCCGCTACCGAGCCCGTTGCGGGCCGTCTGGGCGAGGAACGACGGGACGCGTCAGCGTCCGACGGTGCGCCGGCCCTCGAACGCGCGGCCCAGCGTGACCTCGTCCGCGTACTCCAGGTCCCCGCCGACGGGCAGGCCGGATGCCAGCCGCGAGACGGTGATGTCGAGCGAGTGCAGCAGGCGGCTGAGGTACGTCGCCGTCGCCTCGCCCTCCAGGTTGGGGTCGGTGGCGAGGATGACCTCGGTCACCGTGCCGTCGGCGAGCCGCTGCATGAGCTGGCGGATCCGCAGGTCGTCCGGGCCGATGCCGTCGATGGGGCTGATCGCCCCGCCGAGCACGTGGTACAGGCCGCGGAACTCGCGGGTGCGCTCGATCGCGACCACGTCCTTCGCCTCCTCCACGACGCAGATGAGCGTCGGGTCACGGCGCGGATCGCGGCAGATCGAGCACGTGTCCTGCTCGGAGACATTGCCGCAGATCTCGCAGAAGCGCACGCGCTCGCGCACCTGCGTGAGCACCTCGGCGAGGTGCGAGACGTCGAACGACTCGGTCTGCAGGATGTGGAACGCGATGCGCTGCGCCGACTTCGGCCCGATGCCGGGCAGGCGGCCCAGCTCGTCGATCAGTTCCTGGATGATTCCGTCGTACATCGCGGACTACGCCCCTTCGCCCGTGGGCCGGATGCTCGGCCGGTTCGGACGGGTCACCGGGCGCTCCTCGATGAAGTTGGCGCCGAGGATCTCGCGGACCACGGCCTCGCCGTAGCGCTGCCGCTCCCCCGCGGACCCGCGCCCGCCATTCCCACCACCGCCACCGGCACCGCCGGCAGACGGGTTCGAGGGCGTGCGGGCGGACGGGGCCGCGCTCGGCGCCGCCGTCGACGCCGCGGTCGGAGGGAACGTGTCCGGCTCGGGCTCGCGCACCCAGTCGGGCTCGGGCTCGTCCGGCTCGGGCGCGTCCAGGTCGGAGGGCAGCCCCTCGTAGGGAGGCGGCCCGTCGGGTGCGGCGTCGGCGATGGCCGCCGCGACGCCGCGGACGGGCGGGGTGGCGGAGCGGTCGGCCGGCGCTGCGGAGTCCGCCGCACCGCCCGAGCCGGGGATGGCGACGGTCGCCCAGCCGCCGCTGGAAGCGGGGGCCGAGGAGGCGGGAGAGGAGGATCCGGACGCGGGCGAGGGGGCGCCGGCGGATGCCGCGGCGGCAGGTGCCGTGGCACCCGAACCGGACGCCGGGCGCCGGGATCCGGAGCGCTGCGGCGCCGCGGCGGCGCCGGCCCCGGTCCCACCGGTCTTGCCGCCGGTCGCTGCGCCGCCGGTCGCTCCGCCGGACGGCGCGGACGCGGCGGGCGGCGGGCCGTCGACACGGGCGATGAACTTCACCCGGATGCCCAGCACCTCCTGGATCGCGTTCCGCAGGTAGTCGCTCACGCCGTCGCCCGGCGCGGAGCGCTGCTTGAAGCTGTCGGCGTCGTTCTGGCTGGGGAAGGTCAGGGTGAGGACGTAGTCCTCGGTCAGCGCGCGCGGGGTCGCCGTGACGGCGACCATCCACGCCCGGCGCTTGGCCTTCTGCACGACCTCGACGACCTGCGGCCACGAGTCCTTCAGCTGCTGCAGCGTGACGGGCGCAACGGCGGCGGCGGGACCGGACGAGGACTCCGGGACAGGCGCAGGCTCCGGCGCGGGAGCGGACTCCGGGACACGCGCGGGCTCCGGAACGGGGGTCGGCTTGGGGGCCGGCGACGGCTCACGCACGGGCTCCGGCTCTGCCGGTCGCGGGGCTGCGGACTCGACGGGGCTCGGCGGGGCGGGCTCCACGGGGCGGCTGGGCGCCGGCTCGACCGGTCGCGGGGTCGCGGGTTCGGGCACGGCGGCGGGCTGCGGGGCGGAGGCATCCGGTCCCGCGACGCCGACGCGCCGCTCCAGCCGCTCGACGCGCGCAAGCGCGCCCCGGTGGGTGTCGTCGCTCGCCGGCACCATGATGCGGGCGATGAGCAGCTCGAGGTGCAGGCGGGGCGACGTCGCGCCGGTCATCTCGGTGAGCGCGGCGTTCGCCACGTCCGCGGCGCGCGACAACTCGGTCGGGCCGAACTTCGACGCCTGCACCTGCATGGCGTCGAGCTCGTCCTGCGGAACGCCGCGCAGCACGGCAGCGGCGCCCTCCGCCGACGTCGCGGCGACGATGATGAGGTCGCGCAGCCGCTCGAGCAGGTCCTCGACGAAGCGCCGCGGGTCCTGGCCGGTCTGGATGACGCGGTCCACGGCGGCGAACGCCCCGCCCGCGTCCCGCGCGGAGAGCGAGTCGATGACCTCGTCGAGCAGGGCTCCGTGGGTGTAGCCGAGCAGGGCGACGGCGCGCTCGTACTCGACGGTGGGGCCGTCCGAACCGTTGATGAGCTGGTCGAGCAGGGAGAGGGTGTCGCGCACCGATCCCCCACCCGCCCGCACGACGAGCGGCAGAACTCCCGGCGCGACCTCGACCGACTCGCTCTCGCAGAGCTGCTGGACGTAGTCGAGCATCTGGGCGGGCGGCACGAGACGGAAGGGATAGTGGTGCGTGCGCGACCGGATGGTGCCGATGACCTTTTCGGGCTCGGTCGTCGCGAAGATGAACTTCACGTGCTCCGGCGGCTCCTCCACGATCTTCAGCAGGGCGTTGAAGCCCTGCGGCGTGACCATGTGCGCCTCGTCGAGGATGAAGATCTTGTACCGGTCGCGGGCGGGCGCGAAGATCGCGCGCTCGCGCAGGTCGCGGGCGTCGTCGACACCGTTGTGGCTCGCCGCGTCGATCTCGACAACGTCGAGCGACCCGCCGCCGTCGCGGCCGAGCTCCACGCAGCTGGGGCAGACGCCGCAGGGCGTGTCGGTCGGGCCCTCGGCGCAGTTCAGGCAGCGCGCCAGGATGCGGGCCGACGTCGTCTTGCCGCAGCCACGCGGACCGCTGAAGAGGTAGGCGTGGCCGACCCGGTTGGAGCGCAGGGCCGACATCAGCGGATCGGTCACCTGATTCTGGCCGATGAGCTCGGCGAAGTTCTCGGGCCGGTAGCGGCGATAGAGGGCGGTAACCACGTGCTCAGGATAGTCGGGACCACCGACGCTTCCTCCGGGTGCGCACAGGTCGAGGAGCTCGGCGACCCCCGCGACACGGTATCCCCCGAAGGGGGACTGACAGGTCTGTCTGTCCCCCCTGCAGAATGGGTCTTGTCCGCGGGATCGAGGCGCTTTCCTCCCCTCCTCCCCCCGCCGGGGCGGCTCGCGCCTCTTCCGCGGACACACACTGCAACACCTGGCACCGCACGACCGCACCACCCACCCTGCAGCACCTGGCACAGCACCTCAGCACCACCGGCACCACAGCACCGCCGCTCCACCGCTTCCCTTGCTCCACGGCTCCATCCGCACCACCCCCACCCCGAACCGCTTACCCAGCAACCCGGCACAGCACCGCCGCTCCACCGCTTCCCTTGCTCCACGGCTCCATCCGCACCACCCCCACCCCGAACCGCTTACCCAGCAACCCGGCACAGCACCACGGCACGACAGGCACGAAGCAGCACCCACAAGAAAACAGCCCCGACGGCAATCCGAATCCGGTGGGGCTACGAATGATCGGTGCTCGGCGAGATGTCGAGTAACACCCGAAACACCGGCGGGAGGCCCCGAAGCCTGACGTTCCCCCGAAGGAACACCCGCTCACCCGAACACGGCCCCGGCCGGACCCGCGAAGGTCCGACCGGGGCCTGTGTCGTCCACCGGGTCTTCGGCCTGGACGCCGCGGCGCGTCCTCAGCCCGCGGTCGAGGCCCCCAGCGCCTGGCGCGCGATCTCCAACTCCTCGTTGGTGGGGATCACGAGCGCGTCGACGGCCGATCCCTCGGTCGAGATTCGGCGGGCCTCACGGGACGGCGACGCGTTCCGCTCCTCGTCAAGCTCGACGCCGAGGTGCGCGAGCGGGCGCAGCGTCTCGGCCCGCACGTTCGCGTTGTTCTCCCCGACGCCGGCGGTGAAGACGATCGCGTCCATTCCGCCGAGGTGGGCGAAGTAGGCGCCGATGTAGTGGCGCAGGCGGTGGCTGTACACGGCGAGCGCCGAGGCGGCCGTCTCGTCGCCCTCGGCCGCCGCCTTCTGCACGTCGCGCATGTCGCCGGTGCCGGTGAGCCCGAGCAGGCCGCTCCGCCGGTTCAGCAGGTCGTCCAGCTGCTCGACGCCGAGCCCCGCCTGGCGGTGCAGGTGGAACAGCACGGCAGGGTCCATGTCGCCGGACCGGCTGCCCATCACGAGTCCCTCGAGCGGCGTCATGCCCATGGAGGTCTCCACCGAGACGCCCCCGCGGACGGCGCACGCGGACGCGCCGTTGCCGAGGTGCAGCACGATGATGCGCAGCTCCTCCAGCGGGCGCCCCAGGAACCGGGCCGCCGCCTCGGACACGAATTTGTGCGAGGTGCCGTGGAACCCGTAGCGGCGCACCCGGTAACGCTCGGCCAGCTCCGCGTCGATGGCGTACGTGTAGGCCTCGGGCGCGAGGGTCTGGTGGAAGGCCGTGTCGAACACCGCGACGTGCGGGACGTCGGGGAACGCCGTCCTTGCCGCGCGGATGCCCTCGAGGTTGGCGGGGTTGTGCAGGGGCGCGAGGGCGCCGAGGTCGTCGATGTCGTCCTCCACCTTCTGCGTGACGACGGTCGGCCCGAAGAACCGCTTCCCGCCGTGGACGACCCGGTGACCGACGGCGGCGATGTCGGCCTCCGCCAGGTCCGGCCCGTACTGCTCGAATGCGGTCAGCATGAGCTGGAAGCCCGCGGTGTGGTCCTCGATGGGCCGTTCGACCGAATGGGTGCCTGCGGCGGTCGTGTGCCTCGCCGCGCCGGATGCCTCGCCGATGCGCTCGACGAGGCCCGACGCGAGCACCTCGTGGTCGGTTGACCCGGCGTCCTCGAGCGCGATCAGCTGGTACTTGAACGACGAGGACCCCGAGTTGATGACGAGGACGACGCTCACGACGCGCTCCCCGCGGTCGCGCCGACGGTCCCGGCGGAGGCTCCGCCGGCCACTCCGGCCGCTCCGGCCGCTGCCGCGTCCGCCGCGGCCTGCTGGGCCTGGATCGCCGTGATCGCCACCGTGTTCACGATGTCCTCGACGAGCGCCCCGCGGGAGAGATCGTTGATCGGCTTGTTGAGGCCCTGGAGCACCGGGCCGATCGCGACGGCGCCCGCGCTGCGCTGGACCGCCTTGTAGGTGTTGTTGCCCGTGTTGAGGTCGGGGAAGATGAACACCGTCGCGCGGCCCGCCACCTGCGACTGCGGGAGCTTGGCCGCGGCCACCGCCGCATCCGCCGCCGCGTCGTACTGAATCGGACCCTCCACAGGAAGCTCCGGCCGCAGGCTGCGCACGAGCGCCGTCGCCGCCCGGACCTTGTCCACGTCGGCCCCGGCCCCGGACTCCCCCGTGGAGTAGGACAGCATCGCGACCCGCGGATCGATGCCGAACTGGGCGGCGGTCTCAGAGGAGGAGACGGCGATGTCGGCGAGCTGCTCCGCCGTCGGGTCCGGGTTCACGGCGCAGTCGCCGTAGACAAGGACCCGGTCTGCGAGCGCCATCAGGAACACGGACGAGACGACCGACACGCCCTTGCGCGTCTTGATGATCTCGAAGCCGGGCCGGATGGTGTGCGCCGTCGTGTGCGTCGCACCCGAGACCATGCCGTCGGCGAGGCCGAGGTGCACCATGAGCGTGCCGAAGTAGGAGACGTCGGTCACGGTCTCCCGCGCGATGTCGAGCACCATCCCCTTGTGCGCCCTCAGCCGCGTGTACTCCTCGGCGAACCGCTCGCGGAGCTCGGGGTCGAAGGGGCTGAGCACGCGCGCGGCCTGGATGTCGATGCCGAGGCCGGCGGCGCGGGACCGCACGTCGGCCTCCTCGCCCAAGATGGTGAGGTCGGCGATGCCGCGGCGCAGGATCGTGCCCGCGGCGCGGAGGATGCGGTCGTCCTCGCCCTCCGGCAGCACGATGTGCCTGCGGCCGGCGCGCGCCCGCTCGATCAGCCCGTACTCGAACATGAGCGGCGTCACCGCGTCCGACCGGCTCACGTCGAGGAGCCCGAGCAGCACGTCGGTGTCGACGCCGTGCTCGAACAGGCTGAGCGCCGTGTCGATCTTGCGTCGGGAGGTGGCCGAGAGCCGCCCGCGGGCCTGGGTGATGCGCAGCGCCGTCTGGTAGGTGCCGTGCTGCGTGCGGATGAGCGGCAGCGTCTGATCGAGGCCGGCCATGAGCCGCTCGATGGGCGGGGCGAGGTCGAAGCCGCCGTTCAGCACGATGCCGGACAGCGACGGAAGGGTGTCGGATGCGTGGGCCATGAGCACGGCCAGCAGCACCTCGCTGCGGTCCCCGGGCACGACGACGATGGCACCCTCGGTGAGCCGCACGAGCACGTTCTCCATCGACATGGCGGAGACGACGACGCCGAGCACCTCGCGCGACAGGAGCTCCGGGTCGCCCGCGAACAGCTCGCCGTCCACGGCCGCCCGGATCTCCTCGACGGTGGGCGCCACGAGGAACGGGTCCTCGGGGAGCGTCCAGACGGGGAGGTCGGCGCCGCTCGCACCGCTGCCCGCCGCTGCCGCGGCGACCGCGGAGGCGATCTCCTCGAGCCGGTCCGGGTCGCAGCGGTTGGCGACGATGGCGAGGGTCGTGGCGTGAGCGGCTGCGAGCTCGGGCACGCTGAGCTCGGTGATCTGCCGCATCTCGTCGGCGCTCCGGCCACCGGTCTCGTCCGGGCGGCGTCCGGTGAGCACGAGCAGCACGGGCGCGCCGAGGTTGGCGGCGATCCTCGCGTTGAAGCTCAGCTCCGTCGGGCTGCCGACGTCGGTGTAGTCGGAGCCGACGATGACGACGGTGTCGCACTTGCTCTCGACTGCCTTGTACCGCTCCACGATGCGCGACAGCGCGGCATCCGGGTCGGCGTGCACGTCCTCGTAGGTCACGCCGACGCACTCGTCGTACTCCAGATCGACGCCGTCGTGGGCGAGCAGCAGCTCGAGCACGTAGTCGCGCTCCGCGCTGGAGCGCGCGATGGGCCGGAACACCCCCACCCGCTGCACCGAGTGGGCGAGCGTGTCGAGCACGCCGAGGGCGACGGTCGACTTGCCTGATCGACCCTCCGCCGAGGTGATGAAGATGCTCCTGGCCATGTCCCCACCCTACGGACCGAGGCTGGGGCCGGGGGGAAAGAAAAGACTCCCCGCGCACCCGCCAGAGCCCGGTTACCCTTGCTACGTTTCCGTCCTGGGGGAATTGGCCTGGATGGCGCCACGCGGGGAGCCATCGACCATTCTACCGGACGCGGCAGGGCTTCCCCAGCCGCCCCTGATTCAGCGGGTAAGTGGACTACTGAAGACGTGTCAAGGGGGTACTGAGAGGGCCCGCGCAGCAATACTCTTGTCTCACATCGGACCGTTGGGGCGGCGCGGTCAACAGCACGATGGTTACCCGATCGTTCGTGGCGTTCTCTCGACCCGATGAGTCCGTCGCTCGGTGCGCGACGGCGGCGCGGGAGCGAGGGGCGACCATGGTGATGACGGGGACCGACAGCCGCGAGGTTCGGGCGCCGGAGGCGAAGAAGCCCCGGGGCCGGGTCGTCGGCCGTAACGCTGAGCTGCACAGCATCGTCGACGCGCTCCTGGCCGGGTCGAGCGTGCTGCTCTCCGGCGGGCACGGCATGGGCAAGACCTTCCTGGCCGACGCCGTGGACCGGACCCTCCGCGCCTCGGGCGTGCAGGCCCTGCGCGTGCGCGGCACGACCGGCGGCGCCGGCCATCCGCTGCATGCGCTCAAGGCGGCCCTCGGCCTCGGGCACACCTCCCTCGCGGAGCAGGCCGTGATCGTCGAGGCCACCAAGGCGCTGAACCGCGGCCGGGGCACGACGGAGCGCCCGCCCGTGATCATCGTCGACGACATCCAGCTGCTCGACGGGGAGTCGGCCGACTGGATCGCCCGACTGGTGTACGCGAGACGGGTCGCCCTGCTCGCCACCCTGTCCCCGCACCCGCGGGGCTCCCGCTCGGAGGGCATCACCGAGGCCATGACCCTCGCGAACAGCCTGTGGATCGAGGGGCACGCCGACCGCATCGACCTCGCCCCGCTGAGCGACGAGCACGTGACCGAGCTCATCCTCGAGCTCACGGAGCAGCGCAGGCTCGACCTCGCCACCGTGACGTCGATCCAGCTGCGGAGCGCGGGCATCCCTCTCCTCGTGCGCGAGCTCACCGTCGACGCGCAGCACGGCAGCGGCACGCCGGAGACGACGGACCCATTCATCCGCAGCGGCACCGGCCCCTCGACCCGCATCCTCGACCTGATCTCCCAGCACCTCGACTCCCTGAGCAACGAGCAGCTGCACGGCCTCGCCCTGCTCGGCCGCATCGATCGGGTCTCGCACCGGCGCGCGATGCAGCTGCTCGGCGCCGCGGACCTCCAGGTGCTCTTCAACCAGGAGCTCGTGACCCGCGGCCCCGGCCGGGACGGCCTGCTTCGCGCCGATCCGCTCCGCGCCGACGCGGCGGGCACGCTGGCCGACCCGGTGCGCCTGCAGGAGATGTCGCGCGCGATCGCCCTGCACATGATCCGCGACGTCGTCGCCGGCGAACGGCTCTCCGCGTGCGAGTCGCTCTTCCTCGCCTCCCACTGGCTCGACGACGCGGGCATCGAGGAGGTCGTGGCGACGCACGGCGCGGACGCGGTGCTCGCCGTGCTGCTGCCCGCCGCCGCCAAGGCCAACTCCTGCGGGCTCTTCTCGCTCGGCGTCTCGCTCGCCCGCGCCGCGCTGGGGCTGGAGCCGTCCGTGCCTGCCGCCGTGCAGCTCTCCATCGCGCTCGCCCTGCAGGGGCGCGTGCGGGAGGCCGTCGCGGCGCTGGAGCGCATCGAGGGCCTCCGCGCGGACGGGCGCGAGTCGAACATGCTCCTGCGCTGGTGGACCTTCCTCACGACCTGGATCACGGCGGACTTCGCCGCGGCGCAGAGCTTGGCCGAGCGCGCGGCCGCCTGGCATCCGCAGGACCCCGCGTTCGCCGCCGAGGTCGAGATGACCACGCTCTCGCACACCATCCCCCGGATGGACTGGGCGGGCGGCGCGGTGAACGGCGAGCGGATCGCCCGCGACGAGAGCGTGCACCTCTCCACCCGCATCCGGGCCGCGGGCATCGGCGCCGTCGGCCACGCGTTCCTCGGCAACTTCAGCCGGGCTCAGGGGCTGCTCGGACTCGCCCGCACGCTCAACCGCAGCACGCGCACGAGCGGGCGGGAGAACCGCGGCATGGCGGTGTACACCTCGCTCACCGAGGCCTTCATCGCCGTCACCGTGAGCGACGACATCCGCACCCTGAGCGACGAGCTGCGCGAGTGGATGCGGGAGGCGCTCGAGGACCACGAGCTCGCGTTCCTCGTCTACCTCGGCCTCATCGCCGCCAACGTCGAGGACCTGCGCGGCAACCTGCCGGCCGCCGAGGGTGAGCTGCGCGGGGTCGAGGCGCGCTTCCCCGCGAACGACGTGTCGGTGTGGCGCGGCTGGACGCGTGCCGAGCACGCGCGCGTGCTCGCGGAGCTGGGCGACGGACCGGCCGCCGCGGGGCTGCTGACGGAGGCGAACGGCGCCGCCGTGGCCGCCGCGCCGTGGCTGCGCTACCTCTCGGACCGGGCGGAGATGCACATCCGCGCGGCCACGGGTGACGCCTCCGGCGCGAGCGACATGGCGCTGCGCATCGCGGAGGCGCAGGGTGCCGGGTCGCCGGTCATCCGCTCGCGGGCCCTCTACGACGCGTTCTGGAACGGTGCCCCGGCCGAGGACGTGCGCGAGGGGATCGCCGCGGCGGCCGCCGCGACGGACAGCGAGCTCCTGCGGGTGATGGCGCGGCACGTCGCCGCGGTTGCAGAGCGCGACGGCGCGGCACTGGACGAGGTCGCCAACTCCTTCGCGGGGCTGCAGATGTTCGTGCACGCCGCGGAGGCGGCGCGCACGGCGACGGAGATGCACATCGAGAAGGGCATGCGCATGGCGGCGCTCGCGAGCAGGAGCGCCTGCTCGGAGTACGAGGCCGCCGCTCAGGGGCAGCTGCTCGAGGGACGCCGCGCCGAGAGCCGCATCGCGACGCTGACCCACCGCGAGAGCGAGATCGCCCACCTCGCGGCGAAGGGGCTCAGCAACCGGCAGATCGCGTCGACGCTGTTCCTGTCCGTGCGCACCGTGGAGTCCCACCTGTACCAGGCCCGGGCGAAGCTCGGGGCCGCTTCCAGGCGCGACCTCGCGGCCATCTTCGAGGTCTCGGAGTAGGCAAAGGCTGTCCCCGATCCGCTCACGGCCCCTGAGCCCCTCGAAGAAACGCCCCCAGTCCTCGGACGTCACCCACACACGGTCCCTGAGCCCGTCGAAGGGACGCACCCCGGTCTCCACACGCGACAACACGTTCCCTGAGCCCGTCGAAGGGACGCACTCCGGTTTTCGTAGGCGACCACGCGGTCCCTCAGCGCGTCGGAGGGACGCCCGCACCCTGGCCCGGGGCCCGCGCAGGACGGCGGCGTAGCCTGGGGCGCATGCGTATTGTCATTGCCGGAGGACACGGAAAGATCGCTCAGCTTCTCGAGCGGAAGCTGGTCGAACAGGGACACGAGCCCGTCGGCATCGTGCGGAACCCCGATCACGCGGCGGACCTCGAGGCGCTCGGCGCCCGGGCCCTCGTGCTCGACCTCGAGCGGTCCGACGTCGCAACGGTCGCGGACGCGCTCGCCGGAGCGGACGCCGTGGTGTTCGCCGCGGGCGCCGGGCCCAACAGCGGGGCCGCCCGCAAGGTGACCATCGACCGGGACGGGGCGATACTCCTGGCCGACGCGGCGGCGCAGGCGGGCGTGCGGCGCTACGTGCTCGTGTCGGCCCTCGCCACGGATGACTTCGACGCCGAGAAGGCGGCCGCCGGAGCGGACGCGTCCGAGGAGGAGACGTTCCAGGTGTACCTGCGGGCGAAGAGCGAGGCAGACGCCGCGGTGCGCGAGCGCGACCTCGACTGGACCATCGTGCGCCCGGGCGGCCTGACCGACGACCCCGGCACCGGGCTCGTGCGCCTCGCGACCTCGACGGGCCGCGGCAGCATCCCGCGCGAGGACGTCGCGTCGATCATCGCCACCGCGCTGATCGACGGGGTCGGCGTGCGCCAGCAGTTCGAGGCGATCAGCGGCGAGGACACCGTCGCCGACGCGCTCGCCACCCTGCGCTACTGACCCCTCCCCGGCCCGGGCGCATCCCGCTGCCGCCTCACCCGGTCCCGCTCGCCCCTGCCCAGGCAGGAGGATCGTGCCCAGCTTCAAGCTGCGCAGGATCCTTCTGCCTGGGCAGGGGCAAGACGGCAGGGGCAGGACGGCGGGGGCGGCACTGCCCGGGGTGCGCTGTGGCCGGGGCCCTGGTCGATTCGGCCCGCGAGGCGGCGGGTAGTATGCTCAGTGGTCGTTGCCTCCGCTAGCCGTGGGCGACCGCCAGGAGGATTCGCCTAGTGGCCTATGGCGCACGCTTGGAAAGCGTGTTGGGTGAAAGCCCTCGGGGGTTCGAATCCCCCATCCTCCGCCGCAGACCGAAGCGCTCGCCCGACAGGGTGGGCGCTTTCGTCGTTCCGGCCTCGCCCATGCCGACCAGGGCTGGATGAACCGGGACCGTCGCCCGCCTTCACAGCCCGCGATCCCACCGATACACACGGGCGCAGGCGGACCAATCACGCGCCGCCCGAAAGGGGGCGTCTGCATCGTCGGTGGTTCTGCCTACACTGAAACTCGACTGTTTCACCAGCAGGGGAAACAGTAGGTGGTGCCACGGAGAGCGCCCGCTGCCATGGGGGGCTCATGACCGCTGTAGACACGTGCACGGACGCTCGCGTCCTCCAGCCCATCTCGTCGGTGCCGCGCACCGTCGCCCTCACGTCGGTGGCCCTCGTCACGCCCGTCTTCGCCGTCCTCTACTTCCTCACCGTGCCCGGGGGCACCTGGCCGACGCTGCTGCTGGAGCACGCGCTCGTCACGCTCGCCTGCACGGTCGCGACCATCCGGCTGTGCCGGGCGCGGGTGTGGGTGGCGGGACGTGGGATCGTGATGCGGAGCCCCCTGGGCCTGCGGAGGAAGCTCGACCGGGACGACATCGGGCAGCTCCTCCTGGTGCAGACCTACCGCGGCCAGACCCTGGACACCCAACCGCACCTGTTCGTCGTGACGGAGGACGGCAGGACGGCGATGCGGCTGCGCGGATCGATGTGGTCACGGGAGAGCATGCGCCGCCTGGCGCAGGAGCTCGACATCCCGCTCACCCCCATCCCCGAGGCGATGACCCGGGGCGAGCTGCGCCGCACGCACCCCCACCTGCTTCCGTGGCTGGAGCGCCGGCGCGTCTCGCTGGCCATCGCCACCGTCGGGGCCGCGGCGCTCGGGGCGCTGGCCGCCGCCGCGCTGCTCGGCGCCCACGGCCTGCCCGGCGCCGTTCACCTCTAGTCGGAGCGCCCGGAGGGCATCCCGTCACGGAGAGGCGCCGCGCTGCTGTCGACGGTGGTCGTCGTGGCCCGGCGTGCCACGGTCGCGAGCAGCCGCTCGAAGGGCCCCGCGCCCAGCGTCAGCCGCCACAGGGTGGCCGCGACGAGGGTGACCACGAGGAAACCCAGGTACAGGCCGTAGTCGGTCTGCTCGAACGCCTCGTCCCCGATGAGGGCGATGGCCACGATGTGCAGGCTGTAGACGGTGAGCGCCATGGCCCCCGTCGCTTCGAGCGGGAACAGCGGCCAGCGGGCCCGGTCCGCGGCGAGAAGGCAGAGCCCGATCACCGCCATGGCGAAGCCACCCGACCCGATGACCTCGAAGACCGAACCGCTGTGCGGCTCGACCGTGAACACCACCTCGGCGTCCTCCAGCCTCCCCAGCACCCGGCCGAGCAGGACCCCGAGGCCGTACCCCGCCACGGCGAGAAGGCCGCCGACCACCACGAGCCGGGTGCGGACCCGCTGCGACGTGAGGTCGAGCCGGCCGATGCCGAGGCCGGTGAAGAGGAACGCGAGCCAGACGAGCACCGGGTACTGGCCCGTGACGACGAGATCCACGATCGCGCTCACCCGGGGGGCCGTGCTGAGCGCATCGATGAGCAGCAGGTTGACCAGCGGCGCGAGCACCGCGAACACCGCCGCGAGCTCGAACAGCCGCCCCGACCGGAGACGCAGGAACGGAAGCGAGAGGGCGAACATCACGGCGTAGAACTCGAGGATGATGCCCACGCCGGTCTGCAGCATGATGAGCAGCCCGCCGAGCGCGAAGATCACGACCGCCCGGATCAGGATGCGCAGCCGCGCCCGCATGAGCTCGTCGCCCTGCACGGGCGCGCTCCGCCCCGACATGAGGGCGATCGAGATGCCGGCGACGGTGGCGAACAGGATCGACGACCGGCCGTCCGTGACGCCGGCCCAGGTGGCGGGGCGGGCGAAGTCGAAGTCGGTGTTCGCCCCCACGTGCGCGGCCATCATGCCGAGCACGGCGAGCCCGCGGGCCACGTCGATGCCGTACAGCCGGCCCGGGGACAGCTCGCGGGGAACGATCACGTCGCGACGGCGTCCGGTTGCTTCCGTCGCCGCTCCACGTGAAGCCGGTGCGCGAACGGCGCCCAGGCGATCACCGCGACACCGGCGCCGAGCACCATGCCCCCCATGGTGTCGGTGAGCCAGTGCGCGCCGAGGTAGTTGCGGCTGAGCAGCATGAGCACGACGTACGCGGCACCGGCGAACCAGATCCAGTAGCGGCGCAGGATGAGCGCGAGGGCGACGGCCATGGTCGCCGCGTTCGCCGTATGCCCTGAGGGGAATGAGCCGAAGTCCGCGGCGACGAGGATCTCCTCGGGCCGCGGCCGGCCGACGAGGTTCTTGATGATCTGCACGAGGAGCGCGCTCACCACGGAGGCCACGGCGAAGTACAGCGCGGCCCACCGCCTCTTGAGGAGGAACAGCACCGCGATGACGGCGAGCGGCACGATGAACACGCCGAGGATGCCGCCGCCGAGGTGGTCGAACGCGAGCGCCATGGCCTGCCAGAACGGGTGCCGGTGCTCGACGAGCTCCTCCATCCACTCCGCGTCGACATCGAACGGAACCACCTGGAAGTCACGGAGAGCGATGAGGAAGCCGCCGAGGCCGACAAGCAGAACGGCGACGGCGCCGCTGACGACAGGCCAGAACCGCTGGACCTTGTAGGCGTCCGCTTCCTTCTCGCGCTGCTTGGGAGTGACAGTCATCCGCCGAGCCTACCTAGGCCGTCGCAGAGCGGCGCGGCTCAATTGGCGAGCGCGGGCACCGTGCGAGGCCGCACGACGAACCAGATCGAGACGATCGAGACGACCGCCGTTGACGCCATCACGAAGGCCATGGGCACCGCGTTCGCCGTGCCGACGAAGCCGACGATGGGCGAGATGACTCCGGCGAGGCCGAAGTTCACGGCGCCGAGCAGGGACGCGGCCGTACCCGCCTCGTGCCCGTGGTTCACGAGGGCCAGCACCTGCACGCAGGGGAAGCCGAACCCGCAGGCCGCGATGAAGAACCAGAGCGGGATGAGCACCGCGATCAGCCCGAGCCCGGCGGACACGACGAGGATTATCGCCACGGCCATGAGCAGCTGCACCGACGTGGTCACGGCGAGCACCCACTGCGCACCGACCCGGGGGATGAGGCGGGCGGAGACCTGCGTGCCGATGACGATGCCGAGCGAGTTGACGGCGAAGAGCAGGCCGTACTGCTGGGCGTCGAGGCCGTAGACCTCCTGGAAGATGAACGGCGACGCGGCCAGGTACGCGAACAGGCCGGCGAAGGAGAACCCGCCGATGATGGCGACGCCGACGAAGATCCGGTCGGTGAGCACGTTGCGGTAGCGCTGCAGGACGGTGGACGAGCCCGAGTCGTCCGTGCGCTCCTTCGGCATGGTCTCCCGCACGAGGAAGGACACGGCGAGGATGACGAGGATGCCGTAGCCGACCAGGAACGCGAAGACGCCACGCCAGTCGACGAAGAGCAGGAGCTGCGAGCCGATCAGCGGCGCGAGAATCGGCGCGAGGCCGGTGACGAGGGCCATGCGGGAGAGCATGCGCACGAGGGGCTTGCCACCGAAGAGGTCGCGGACCATGGCCATCGCCACGACGCCGCCGCCCGCTGCGCCCATGCCCTGCAGGACGCGCGCGATCATGAGCCAGGTGATGTCCGGCGCGAGCACGGCGGTGAAGCAGGCCGCGATGTGCAGGGCGGTCGCAAGGATGAGCGGCAGGCGCCTGCCCACCTTGTCGCTCCAGGGGCCGACGACGAGCTGACCGAGCGCGAAGCCCAGGATGGTGGCGCTCAGCGTCAGCTGGGCCGTGCCCTCCGAGACGGCGAAGTCCTGCTGGAGTACCGGCAGCGCGGGCAGGTAGAGGTCGATCGTGAAGGGTCCGAGCGCGACGAGTCCGCCGAGCACGAGGATGTAGACGAGGCGCTGTCTACGGGAGAGGGCGTCACCTGGGTGAAGAACGGTCGACAACTGGTTCCTTGCGAAAGCGGAGGGAGAGGGCGCGCGCACGATGATCGGCGCGACCATCGTTGGACAGGCAGTGCGGGAGCTGAGGCGGGGGAACGGACGGAGAACCGGGTCGCATAAGCCCGACGAGTCCCTCCCCGCTCCCCTACGTTAACCCCGCTGCTCTCGAAAATGCACCCCCTGCACAATTTTCTAACAGGGCTGGTAACGCTTCCGGTTCCGTGTTACAACACGTGCCGCTTCTGCGGTCACCGGACCCGTAGGAGGGACGCAACCGATCGGCTCGCTCGAGAAACGGCACGTCACCGCCCTGACTCAGTCCAGGGACGCAACCGGACGCGCCGGTGCCGCGATGCGGTACCGGCTATTGACCTCTCTCCCGCGGATGGCTACGGTCCCACCTCGTGGGCTCGGGCATCCGGAGCGACGTCGAGGTCGCCGTCTACGGCGCGACCGCGTCGGGGGTGTGCGCCGCGGTCGCCGCAGCCCGGGCCGGAGCGCAGACCCTGCTCCTGGAGCCCGGCCGCCACGTGGGCGGCATGGTCTCCGGTGGCCTCGGCTACACGGACGTCGGCGACTCCCGCGTCATCGGCGGGCTGGCGGCCCGCTTCCGCCGGGACGTGGCGGAGACCTACGGCGTCTCCCCCGGCGCATTCGCCGGGCCGGAGCCGCACGTCGCGGAGCGGATCCTTCGTCGCTGGCTCGCCGAAGCCGGCGTCGCCGTGCTCTTCGGCGAACGAGTCATCGCCGTCGACCGTGCTGGTGGCCGCATCCGGTCGTTCGAGACGGCGAGCGGGCGCCGGGTCACCGCGGGCGTCTTCATCGATGCGAGCTACGAGGGCGACCTCCTCGACCTCGCCGGCGTGCCCTCCGCGGTCGGGCGAGAGGATCGGTCGCTGCACGGAGAGAGGCATGCAGGGCGGCAGGAACTGCTGCCCGGACGACACACCATGCCGCCGTGGGTCTCGCCGTTCCGGGACGACGAGACCGGGGAGCGACCGGGTGCGCTGCTTCCGCAGATCAAGCCGGAACCGATGGTCGACGTCGGCGAGGGGGACGGCGGCGTGATGTCGTACGGCTACCGCCTCTGCCTCACCACGGCGAGCGACCGCATCCCGTTCTCCCGGCGGGACGGCTACGACCCGGCCCACTGGGAGCTGGGGCGGCGCCTGTTCGAGCACTGGCGGCGGAGCGGCATCGAACCGCCCGCGGGCCGGCTGCTGGGTCTCGAGCAGAACCTTCCGGGCGGGAAGGCCGACGGGAATTCCCTCGGCCCCTTCTCGCTGAGTGTGCTCGACGGCTCCGCGTGGGAGTACCCGACCGCCGACGTGGAGCGCCGCGAGGGGATTCGGCTGCACCACCTGGCGCACGCGCAGGACTTCCTCTGGTTCCTCTCCACAGACCCCGCCGTCCCCGCGTCGGTGCGTGCCGAACTGGCCGGCTGGGGCCTCCCCGCCGACGAGTTCGCCGACACCGGCCATCTGCCGCACCAGCTGTACGTGCGGGAGGCCCGCCGAATGCGGGGCGAGCACATCCTCACGGAGCACGACCTCGTCGCCGCGGCGCTGCAGCCGGATGTGATCGCCATGGGGTCGTACCACCTGGACATCCGCGAGGTGCAGCGGGCGTGGCGATTCGTGCCGGAGCACCCGAGGCCGATCGGGATGGTGTTCACCGAGGGGTACCTGAGCGTGGCGGTGCCGCCGTACCCGATCCCGTACCGCGCGCTGCTGCCCAGGCGGGAGGACTGCGAGAACCTCCTCGTGTCGGTATGTGTCTCGGCGTCGCACGTCGCCTTCTCGTCGATCCGGATGGAGGTGCAGTACCAGATGATGGGTCAGGCCGCGGGAGTCGCGGCGGCCCTCGCGCTGCGCACCCCGGGCTCTCCGCGAGTACACGGGGTCGACGTCGCCAGCCTGCAGTCCCTCCTGCGCGACGCGGGTCAGGTCCTCTCCCTCTGACCGAGACCCCGCCGGAGGCGAGCACGGGTGGGACTGTCCCACACGGTTGTCCCACATTTCTGCGCGTCGGCGGGCCGGATCCCCGTAGAAGCAGCGGGAAATCTAGGAGAAGCGCTGATCTTCTCCTCTGGCATCGATACCAGATACGCTCGACCCATCCCCCGGTTCGTGATGACGCGACCAGCGTTCATCGCGCGGATCAGCGCCGCCAGGAGGCGACACCGCCCGTGAGCATCCCCGACCCCACCAGTGCGCTCCGCGGCGACGGCACCGCGGGCACGATCACGGCGCCCGCCCGTCGCGGGCAGCTGGAGGAGGTCGCGCGGGGCGTCTTCCGCGTCCGGGACACCTGCAGCGTCTACGTCGTCGTGGCCGACGGCGCCCGCACGGGAGTCGCCATCGACTTCGGCTCCGGGCTGGTCCTCGATCTGCTCGATGACATCGGCATCGATCGCATCACTGACGTCGTGATGACCCACCACCACCGCGATCAGGGGCAGGGGCTCGACCGCGCGGCCTCGGCCGGCATCCCGATCCACGTGCCGCCCGTCGAGGTCGACCTGTTCGCCCGCGTCGAGGAGATGTGGGAGACGCGTCAGCTCGACAACGACTACAACCTGCGCCAGGACCGGTTCTCGCTGCTGCAGTCGGTGCCCGTCGCCTCCACGGTGCGCGAGTACGCCATCACGGACTTCGGCGGCGTGGCCCTGCGGGTGGTGCCGACCCCCGGTCACACCATCGGCTCGGTCAGCTACCTGCTGGAGCGGGACGGCGCGCGCATCGGCTTCACCGGCGACCTCATCTACGGCCCCGGCAAGGTGTGGTCGCTCGCGTCGACGCAGTGGTCGTACACGAACGCCGAGGGACCGGCGATGACCGTTCTCAGCTGCTACCTGATGCAGGACGAGGACCTCCGCCTGCTCCTGCCGTCCCACGGCGAGCCCATCCCGGAGCCGCACGGCGCGCTCGGTCTCCTCGCCGAGCGGATGCAGTCCTACGTCGACTCCCGCCGGTGGTATTCCTGGGACCTGCGCGACCGGCTCCGCGCTCCGTTCGTGCACGTCACCGAGCACCTGCTGATGAACCGGTCGAGCCTGGCGACGGGCTACGTGCTGCTGTCCGGCACCGGCGAAGCCCTCTTCGTCGACTTCGGCTACGACATGACCACCGGGCTCCCGACCGGCACGGACCGCGCGGCCCGCCGCCCCTGGCTCGCGTCGCTCCCCGCTCTGAAGCGCGACTTCGGCGTCAGCCGCGTCTCCGTCGCCATGACGACGCACTACCACGACGACCACGTCGCGGGCCTGCCGATCCTCCGCGACGTCGAGGGCACCGAGATCTGGACGCCCGCGAACGTCGCCCCCGTGCTCGACAACCCGCTGCGCCACGACCTGCCCTGCCAGTGGTACGAGCCCATCCCCTCCGACCGCATCCTGCCGCTCGGGCAGACGGTGCAGTGGAACGAGTACTCCATCACCGTGCACGAACTTCCCGGCCACACCCTCTTCGCCGCCGCGTTCGAGGTGGACGTCGACGGGGTCCGGGTGCTGTTCACCGGCGACCAGCAGGAGGGCCTCGGCGTTCCCGGCGACCGGCGCGAGATCCTCAACTACCAGTACCGGAACCGCTTCCGGGTGACGGACTACCGCGACAGCGCGCGGCTCTACAAGCGCATCGCACCGGGCCTGCTGGCCAGCGGCCACTGGGACCCGCGCTGGGTAGAGGAGGGCTACCTCGACTACCTCGCCTACGCGGGCTGGGACCTCATCGAGCTGCACAGCGCCCTGCTGCCCCTCGACGAGCTCGACCTCGGCGCCGACGGCGTGCTCGCCCGCATCGAGCCGTACCGGCGGGAGGCCCAAGCGGGCGAGACGCTGCGCTACACGGTCACGGTGCGGAACCCGCACGCCTCCCCCGCGGATGCGACGATCCGGCCGGTGCTGCCGCTCGACTGGACGACCGACCGACCGGCGCTGGAGCTGTGGCTGGGCGCGGGCGAGGAGGCGGCCGTCACGGTGGACGTCCGCGTCGGCCCGACCGCGGTTCGCCGGGCTCGCATCGCCGTCGACGTCAGCGTCGGGGATCTCCGGCTCGGCCAGCACGCGGAGGCCCTCGTCACCGTCACGGCGGCCCGGTCCGCGGGCGGGGAGGCCTGAACAGTGACCGTTGCCCCGCCTCGATCCGCGGCCGTAATATCTGTGGGATCGATGCCACAGCCGCTCGCACGGGGTCGTGACTCGGGCTGTCGAGAGGAGGGTGCCGCTGTGGGTGCCAGACAACGCGCGGTTCTCGCGCTCGATATCGGGGGCACGAAGCTCGCCGTCGGCGTGGTGACCAGCGACGGACGCCCCCGCGGGTTCCTCACGGAGCCGACCCGCAGGGACGAGGGACCGGACGCGGTGCTGCGCCGCCTCTTCGACCTCGGCGCGCGCTCGATCGAACTCGCACGGGAGGAGGGCGTGTCCGCGCCGATCGGTGCCGTCGGCATCTCCTGCGGGGGCCCGCTCGATGCGAAGAACGGCGTCCTGCTCGCCCCACTGCACCTGCCCGGCTGGGTCCGCGTGCCGATCGTCGACCTCGCCTCCGCCGAGTTCGCCGTGCCCGCCGCGCTCGAGAACGACGCGAGCGCCGCCGCGCTCGGCGAGTACCGCTTCGGCGCTGGTCGCGGAACCGAGACGATGCTCTACCTCACGGTGTCCACGGGCGTGGGTGGCGGGGCGGTGCTGAACGGGCGCCTGCACCGCGGGGCGGCCGGCAACGGCGGGGAGTACGGGCACGTGACCGTCGACCCCGACGGGCCGCCGTGCCTTTGCGGCCGCAGGGGCTGCCTCGAGATTCTGGCGTCCGGCACCTCGATCGCACGGCGCGCCGCCGAGGAGCTCGCGACCTCGTCGGAGTCCTCGGCCCTGCGCGCTCTCACGGTGGTGCGCGCCGAGGACGTCTCCGCCGCCGCGGCCGCCGGCGACGCCCTCGCCGTCCGGGTATGGGAACAGGCAGTCGCTGCCCTGGTCTCGGCGATCACGGATCTCGTGAACGTCTTCGAACCGGACGCCGTCATCCTCGGTGGCGGCGTCACCCGGTCCGGCGCCCTGCTGCTCGACCCGGTGCGTTCCGGGGTGCTGTCCGCCGCCATGGCGCCCGCGGCCGCCGCGGCGCGGATCGAGATCGCCCGGCTGGGCGACCACGTCGGCGTGGTCGGGGCCGCCTCCGTCGCCCTTGACCTGGCAAAGGAGCCCGCCCGTGTCTGACACCGTGCACGACCGGTTGGCCGGCGTCGACCGGACGGAGCAGCGACACCCGGAGCTGCAGCACCTGGACCACCAGCAGCAGCACCTCGAGCGACAGCTCCTCGAGCACATCGCCACCGCGGAGGCGGCGAGGGGTCTCCTCCCCGAGGTGCGCGAGGTCGCGCGGCTGCTCTGCGGCGTGTTCGAGCGGGGCGGGATCCTCTACACCTTCGGAAACGGCGGCAGCGCCGCGGACGCGCAGCACTTCGCCGGTGAGATCATCGGCCACTACACGCGGGACCGACGCCCGCTCGGTGCCGTGGCGCTGAGCACGGATCCCACCGCGGTGACCTGCATCGCGAACGACTTCTCGTTCGACGAGGTGTTCGCGCGCCAGGTGACCGGCCTCGCCCGCCGGGGAGACGTCGTGGCGGCGTTCAGCACGAGCGGACGTTCCGCCAACATCGTGGCGGGACTCGCGGCCGCCCGGGAGCGCGGCGCGACGACGGTGCTGTTCGGCGGCGGGGACGGCGGTCCGGCCGCCCGCTTTGCCGACCACCTGCTGCTGTCGCCGTCCACCTCGACGCCCCGCATCCAGGAGCTGCACACGTTCCTGCTCCACGCGATCAGCGAGCTGGTCGACGCGTGGGCGGCGGGAGACAGGGAGTACCAGTGACGATCGCACCGATGGCCAACGCCGGCTGGGGCGGGAACGCGACCCACCGCGCCTCCGCCGACCGTCCGACGGCCACCCCGGATCGCACGATCCACATGATCGGCAACGCCCACCTCGACCCGGTGTGGCTCTGGCCGTGGCAGGAGGGGTATCAGGAGGCCCGCGCCACGTTCTGGTCCGCGATCCAGCGCATGGACGAGTACCCGGACTTCGTCTTCACCTGCGACCAGGTCGTGCTGCTCAGCTGGGTGGAGGAGTCCGACCCGGAGCTGTTCGAGCGCATCCGGGAGCGCGTGGCCGAGGGCCGCTGGGTCAACGCCGGCGGCTGGTGGGTGGAGCCGGACTGCAACCTGCCCATGGGCGAGAGCTTCGTGCGCCAGGGCCTGTACGGGCAGAGGTACCTGCAGTCGCGCTTCGGCCGGATGGCGACGGTCGGCATGAACGTCGACCCCTTCGGGCACAACGGGATGCTGCCGCAGATCCTCCGCGGCCAGGGCATGGACTCCTACATGTTCCTCCGCCCGGGCCCGCACGAAAGCGACTTCGACGAGACGCTCTTCTGGTGGGAGTCCCCGGACGGCAGTCGGGTGCTGGCCTACCGGATCCCCTACGAGTACGGCAGCCCCGCCGGCTCCGTCGACGGCCAGACGGACAAGGCACTCGGCCAGCTCGACAAGGGCATCGGCGACCTCATGGTCTTCTACGGCGTCGGCAACCACGGCGGCGGACCCACGAAGGCAAACATCGAGTCGATCTACCGCTACGACCGCATGGGCTCGTTCGGCCGGATGGTCATGTCGTCGCCCCGCACCTACTTCGACGGGGTGCTCGCCCGCGGCGAGCGCTTCCTCGACGCCCTCGCCGTGCGCCGCCACGACATGCAGATGCACGCCCGCGGCTGCTACTCCGCCCACTCGGGCATCAAGGCCTGGCAGAAGCGGGCCCAGTTCGCCCTGTTGTCCGCCGAGCGGTGGGCGGCCATCACGGCGGTCCGCGGTGATGTCGACTACCCGCGCGAGCAGCTCGAGGCGGCGTGGAAGCAGGTGCTGTTCAACCAGTTCCACGACGTGCTCCCCGGGTCGGCCATCGAGCCGTCCTACGACGACGCGCGGGACCAGCTGGGCGAGGCGGTCTCGATCGCCAAGCGGATCCTCGTGCGCGCCCACAACGTGCTCGCCCGGCAGGTGGCGGTGCCGTTCGAGGAGGGCACTCAGCCGGTCCTCGTCTTCAACCCGCACCCCTGGCCCGTGTCCACCGACGTGGAGCTGCACTACGGAGCCCAGCGCGGCGGCACGCACGTGGTGGACGACGCGGGCGCCCGCGTGCTCTCGCAGAGGACGCAGTCGACGGCGACCACGGACGACGTGAGCCGCGGCGCCGTCGTCTTCCGCGCCGACCTGCCCGCCCTCGGCTACCGGCTCTACCGCCTCCGCCCGGGTGTCGCCGGGGAGGGCCCGTGGAGCGGTGGGGAGCCACTTCCCCTGACTGTCGGTGACACCGTGCTCGAGAACGACTTCGCGCGCATCGAGCTCGACCCCGAGACGGGCTGGATCCGCTCCTACCTCGACAGGGCCACGGGCCTCGACGTGATGGACCGGGTCGACGGGCGGTCGCACACCCAGGTGTGCGAGGACCCGACCGACACCTGGGGCCACCGCGTCGTCTCCTACGCCTGGCCGGGCGCACCCATGACGCTCGACCGCGTCGTGATCCGGGAGACCGGCCCGTTGCGCTCCCGCGTGCGTATCGAGCGCTCCTGGGACGCGTCGACCCTGGTGGAGGAGTTCGTGCTCAACCACGACTCCGCGGTGCTGCGGGTGAACGTGACGCTGGACTGGCGGGAGAAGGCGCACCTGCTGAAGCTGCGCTTCCCGACGGCCCTCACCGATCCCGCCGCCACCTACGAGATCCCGTTCGGCTCCATCCACAAGGAGGCCGACGGGGCGGAGGAGCCGACCCAGGGCTGGGTGGACGTCACGGGCACGCTGCACGGTCGCCCCGCCGGCCTCACGGTCGTCGCGACCAACAAGCACGCGTTCGACGTGTCCCCCGGCGCTGAGCCGAGCATCGGCATCACGGCCACGCGGAGCCCCGTTTACTCCTGGCACGACCCGCGCCTGCTCGACCCCGACGGCGTCTACAGCTTCCAGGATCAGGGCGTGCAGCGCTTCAGCTACGAGCTCATCCCGCACGCCGGGGACTGGCGGGCCGCGCAGCCCACCCGCCGTGCGATCCTGCTCGGCTCCCCCGTGCGGGCGATGCTCGAGTCCTCCCACGGCGGCACGCTGCCCGCGGTGCACTCCTTCGCCTCCGACGGCGGCGGCGCCGTGCTGGTGACCGCGATCAAGGGCAGCGAGGATGCCGTGGCGGAATCGGGCACCGGAACGGCGGACCTCATCGTGCGCGCCGTGGAGACGCGGGGCGAGGGCGGGCTCGCCCGAATAGAGCTGCCGGTGGTGGACCGGGTGCTCGAGGAGCACTTCGGACCGAGCCAGATCCGCGGCTTCCGGGTGCCACGGGATCCGTCCCGCCCCGTCGTCGAGGTCGACCTGCTGGAGCGCCCTGTGGCGCATGCCGCGGGCGAGGTCGCCCCCGACGCCGAGCCGGAGACCGGCACGACCGAGGCGCGGGAGCCGCTGCCCGAGCCGGGCGCGGAGGACCTGGCGAGCTCGTCGGCCGCGACCACGCCCGACGCCTGACCGCTTCCGCCGCGCCTACCCGTGGGTGCGGCGCAGGTGCACGTCGGCGACGCCGTGGGCTGCAATCGGCACGGACTTCCCGCCCGTGACGCCCGGTCCGTCGCAGGAGACCGTGGCCGTGAGCGGCTCGGCCGTGATGTTACGCAGGCGCACACGCACCGACCCGTCCTCGAGCGGCCGCAGTTCGCCGAGCACGCGCCCGGCCGGCTCGACGGTCAGGCCGCCGCGTCCTAGCATCCGCACCGGGCCGACGTACTGCCTCGCCTGCAGGGGATCGAGCAGGTCGCGGCCGTGCAGGCGCACGTCCTCCCGCGTCACCGCGCGTTCCCGCGGCAGGAAGCGGTACCGGTAGGTGCCGGTGCCCCCGCCGGCGACCACGAGCGTCCGCGCCCACTCGCCCGTGTGGATGCCGCCGAGCTGCACGAGCGGGGCGTCGACGCTGCCCCAGACGACGCCGTGCCCCGCGCCGGAGACGCCGACCGCGTGCTGGATCGAGTACCAGTCCTTGCTCGTGTCCGGCAGCTGCTCCGTGTCGGCCGCATAGACGGCGCCCGCCGTCTCGAGGAGGAACTCCGGCTCGTCGACGGCGAAGGGGAAGGCCACGAACACACTCTCCGGCCCGAATCGCGCCGGCTTGACGAGGCTCACGTCGACGTCGATCGCCTCGGTGCCGTCGTGCAGGGTGAGGGCGGTGCGGATGCCGGGGACCCCGGGCGCCGCCGACTCCCACTCGATGCTCACGAACCCGTCGCCCGCGAGGACCGCCGGCTCGGCGTTCCCGGTGGCGGCGGTGCGGACGAAGTCGGGGCCCGGGTGATCGGGATGGAAGTCCTTCGGGTTCCGGGTCACCATGGGGTGCGTGCTGCCCGGCGGCACCGTCTCCACCAGCACGGCGCCGAGTCCGTGCCCCGCCATCGCATCCACGAGCTCGCGGCCCGAGCGCAGGTCCACCAGCGACACGACCCCGCCGAGGGCGGGGTCGACGCGGACGCGGTAGCGGTCCGTCTCGACGGACCGCGCCTCGCCCCGTTCGACCGGCGGCCCGGGCACCGGAAGGACGACGGCACCGAACGCGGGCACGGTCGCGACGATCCGCGCGCACCGGGAGCCCGCGATCTCCACGAGCACGGGCTCGGTACGGTCCCGCTCGGTGGGGTTCAGGACCGCGATCACGTCAGCGGAGCCGCCGTCGGCCGCGGTCGCGTCGGCGGGCGACCCGTCGCTGCGCTGCGGCACGCCGCCGTCGCGGTGCGGATCCGGGTCGACGGCGGCGCCGCCGCTTCCGGCGTCCGGATCCTGCGTGTCCGCCCCGTCCCCGCCACTCGCTAGTGCTCGGAAGAACCCCTCGACGGCGAGGTCGCGTGCCCAGTCGTACGCGTCGAAGGCGAAGCCCGCCTTCGCGTTCGCGGACGAGGAGTTGAAGGTGGAGTGCGGCTTGGAGTAGGTCTCCCAGGAGCCCCAGGTGTGCTCGCCGTAGAGCAGCAGCTGCTCGTCCACGTGGCCGAGTCGCTCGGCGACCTCGCTGCAGCTCCGCAGCCGCACGGGCCCGCGCCGGTAGCCGAGCACGGTCGCGAGGGTCGGCTGGCCGTCGCCGCGCAGCGCCGCTATGCCGAGCGTCGCCGCGGCCGCGCGCGCCAGGGATCGCGCCTCCCGGTAGACCGCGACCTCCCGCGCCGTCGAGCCGTGGCCGTGCGACCACCAGTCGGACCACTCCCCGCGCACCACGGGCACGTCGGCGTCTCGGGCCTGGGCGGCGAGCACGTCGAGGGCCTCGTCGACGGTCGCCGTGCGCATCCGCACGTCGGGGTGGCGGGCGTTCCAGTGGCGCACGACGTCGAGGAACAGCGCTGTCGGCCACCGGTTGTCGTTCGCGGCGTGCACGAGAGCGGTGTCGTAGGGGTAGTCGTCGCGGGTGGCCAGCTCGTCGAGGAACGCAGAGATGTGGCGCTCCGCCCGCTCGACGTCGCCGTCGATGATGCCCCACTCCTCGCCGAAGCCGTAGTGGGTCGAGAGCCAGGTGAAGACCCGGTCCCCCCGCGGACCCTCCCACCAGAACCCGGTGGGCTGGTGGAACGGCGCGCGGCCGTGGTCCGGGTTCAGCGCCATGAGGAGCCGGTCGATGCCCGCGTCGCGCATCGCCGTGACCGCGCCCCAGGCGATGCCGTTCACGTCCCCGTGCTGCTCGGTGCGCACGGGGATGCCGGCGACCGCGAACTCCCGCAGGCGGTCGTAGGCCGCGCCGAACTCGCCGTCCGACGGGAGCTGAGTCATGTTGAGGTAGCCACCGGTCACCGAGACCCGGCCGGCTGCGACGAGCCGGCAGAGCCGCTGGACCTCGCGCTCGTCCGCGTTCCGCAGGAAGGCCAGCACCGGGCGGGCGACCTCGAAGGTCCAGCGGAAGGAGTCGTCACCCTCCGCCGGGTCCTCGTCGCACAGATCGAGCACGTGCGACACGATCCTCCTGTGCGCATCGTCGACGATGCGCGGACTGTTCGTGTACCCGACGTCGTGATGCGTGTGTCCGAGGAGTAGAACAGTACGGATGGCTGACATGTTCGCCCTTCAGCGATGTGGCATCGTTGCCACAAGGAGCCTAGCCAGCGGCAACCGGCCTGATCAAGCGCTAATAACGGTTCTCCAACGGTATGGCGCCCCCGGGCGGGGCGAGCCTTGTCTGCGCATGGTGCCTGCACTAGCTTGCAACATGGAAAGGATTCCACGTCCCGTGGCGCCTTTCATACTTCCGGGTACGGTCCGGAGTGGGTCGCGATGACGCCTCCCACGACTCCATCGAAGGGAAGAACTGATGACTAAGAGGCAGAGGGTCCTCGCCACGTTCGCGATGACCGCGTCCGTGGTGGTGCTCGCCGGCTGCGGTGGTGGGGGCGGCGGCGGCGGGAACGCCGCGAGCGAGGAGGTCGACTTCTCGGCGGCGCCCACAGGCGCGCTGAACGCGTGGGGCTTCGAGAACGCCGACGACGTCGGCCAGGCCCGGCTGGACTACGCGGAGGAGCAGCTCTCCGACGTGGACATCAAGATCGAGGCGACCGCGTTCGACGCGCAGAAGTTCACGGCCGCAACCGCGAGCGGCCAGGTGCCCGACGTCGTGCAGATGAGCTCGCAGTACGTCGGCACCTACGCGGCGAAGGGCCTGATCCTGCCGCTCGACGACTGCCTCTCGGCCAACGACGTCGAGTCGAGCCACTGGTACGACTCGGTGATCGAGGACGTGACCTACGACGACAGCATCTACGCGGTTCCGCAGTTCTACCAGCCGCCGGCGATCATCGTGAACACGCGACTGCTGGAGGCCGCGGGACTCGCTCCGGAGGACATCGACACCTCCGACCACGAGGGCCTGATCTCCCAGGTCACCTCGCTCTACAAGGAGAGCGGCGGCAACCCCTCCACCCTCGGCATGAACCCCGACCTGCCCGGCCAGGCCGGACTGTGGTTTCTCGGCAACGGCGGCTCCATCATGGACGACGAGGGCAAGCCGACTCTCGACGACCCCAAGAACGTCGAGACGCTCGAGTTCCTCAAGGAGCTCACGGACGCCCAGGGCGGCTACGCCAAGGTGAAGAGCTTCATCGACACGTTCGACATGTTCGGTTCCGAGAACCAGTACGTGAAGGACCAGGTCGCCAGCGGCGTGTACGCGCAGTGGTACCCCAACGTGCTCGCGGCGACGCAGGCGAACATCACGATCAACGCCGTGCCCTTCAAGGACCAGGACGGCAACCCCTTCACGGTCGCCAGCGGCACCGCGTTCGTCGTGCCGAAGGGTGCGAAGAACCCTGCCGCGGCGTGCGCGTGGGCGCTCAACCTCACCTCTGACGACGCCTGGATGGCGGCCGGCGAGGCCCGCGCCACGACCATCGAGGAGGACCCGGACCCCAACCGCATGAACACGGGACTCTTCACCGGATCGCCCTCGGCCGACCAGGCGATCCGCGAGCAGTTCGTGGTGCCGACCGGCAACGCCGGCTTCGACCAGGTCATCGCCACCTACTACGAGGTCGTGGGTGAGGGCCGCTCCTTCGGCTCCTCCGCCGCGGGCCAGGAGATCCAGACCGAGCTCCAGACCGGTGTGACCGCCGCCCTCAACGGCGAGAAGTCGCCGGAGGAGGCGCTGGCCGACGCTCAGCAGGCCGCCCAGCGGGCCTGGGACCAGACGACCGGCAACTAGTACGCGACAGCGCCGCGAGGCGCGCACGGGGCGGTCCTCCTTCGGGGGGCCGCCCCTTCGTCGTGTGTGTGCGAGGTGGGGGTGCGGTGGAATGACGGGTGGGACCGGCGGTTGGGGGATGGGTGGAGAGCCGGGGGGGGGGGGGCTGGGCCTGACCGCGGGGGTCGGGCGGAGCGGCACGGTCGCTGAGCCTGTCGAAGCGACGCAACTCAGCAGATCCGACCTACCACCCGACGCAACTCAGCAGATCCCCCCACCACCCGACGCAACCCAGCAAATCCCCCTCACCACCCGTCGCAACTCAGCAAATCTCGCTCGACACGCCGCTCACCCGGTCCCGTGAATGGCGTGTCGAGAAGCATCTGCTGAATTGCGTCCTCAACCGGGGCGGATCTGCTGAATTGCGTTCCCCGGCAGACGCGGGGTCCGGACCACAGGGTCGCGGAGCGTCCCTTCGACAAGCTCAGGGACCGTATCGGCCCGCGCTCCTGAGGCCACGAGGTCAGGACCACACGGTCGCTGAGCCCGTCGAAGCGACGCAAGGCGCCCAGGTCGGCGAGCGTCCCTTCGACAAGCTCAGGGACCGTATTGGACCGTCGCGAGTCAGCAAAGGGTCGGGACCACACGGTCGCTGAGCCTGTCGAAGCGACGCAACTCAGCAGATCCGGCCTACCACCCGACGCACCTCAGCAGAATCGGCCCGCCACGCGACGCAACTCAGCAGTTCCCGGCCGACACGCCGCCCACCGGCGCGGGCGACCGGCGTGTCCAGCGTGATCTGCTGAATTGCGTCCCCGAACCGCACTCCGGGACCGCACACCACACACACGCGCACCCCCCGCACGCACAGAAGAAGGGAACCCACCTCGCGGCGGGTCCCCTTCCTCGGGGCGGGTCAGCCCTTGCGGCCCTGGGTCGCGATGCCCTCGATGAAGTACCGCTGGCCTGCGGCGAAGAGGATCAGCATCGGCATCGTCACGATGAGTGCCGCCACCATCACCCACTGGTAGTCGCCCTGGCCGCCGTTGCCGGGGCTGAAGGCGGTCATGGCATAGGAGATGCCGAGCGGGACCGTGAAGTTCTCCACCGCACCGAAGTTCAGGTAGATGAGCGGTGCCTGCAGGTTGTTCCAGCTGGCCTGGAACTCGAAGATGAACACGATGATGAACGACGGCACGGACAGCGGCACGGCGATGCGCCAGAACATGCCCCAGTAGCTCGCACCGTCGACGCGGGCCGCCTCGAACAGCTCCCGTGGTAGTCCGAGGAAGAACTGGCGTTGCAGGAAGATGTAGAACGCCGAGCCGAACAGGTTCGCGCCCCAGAGCGGCACCGTGGTGCCGATCATGCCGAGGTTGTTCCAGATCAGGTAGGTCGGGATGAGCGTGACCGCGCCCGGCAGCATCATCGTCGCCAGCACGAGGCCGAACAGCAGGTCGCGCCCGGGGAACTTGAAGTAGGCGAAGCCGAACGCCACGACCGAGCTCGAGAGCGTGACGAGGCCGGCCGCGAGCACCGCGATCAGGATGCTGTTGCCCATCCAGTTGAGCAGCGGCAGCTTGTCCCAGACCTCCGCGTAGTTCTGCGGGCTGAACGTCTTGGGGATGAGCGAGTTGTCGAACACCTCGCCGCGGGGCTTGAAGCTCGCCGAGATCAGCCAGAGGAACGGGTACAGGAACGCGAGCGCGAACCCGATGAGAAGCGCCCACAGGGCCACACGACCGGCGACGCTGCGCACGGCGCGACCGGGGGAAGCGGGGCTCTTCCCGCCCGCCTGCTGCATCCCGACCGCCTGGAGCCGAGGATCGACGGTCGCGTTGCTGGTGCCGAGCGTCGTGGTCATCGCCGGTCCCCCTCGTAGTAGACGAAGCGATTGCCGAACTTCACCTGGATGACCGTGATGATCATGATGATGAGGAAGATCAGCCACGCCATGGCGGCCGCGAAGCCGAAGTTGAAGTTACGGAACGCCTGCTGGAACAGGTACACGGCGTAGAAGAGGGACGACTCCGGTGACGCGTTCGTCTGGTTGCGCCAGAACAGCAGGAACGCCTGGTCGAACACCTGCAGCGCCGCGATGGTGAGCACGAGCACGTTGAAGAAGATGGTGCCCGAGATCATCGGCACCGTGATGCTGAAGAACTGGCGCACCTTGCCCGCGCCGTCGAGTGACGCGACCTCGTACAGGTCGACGGGCACGTTCTTCAGGGCGGCGAGGAAGATGATCATCGTGCCGCTCACCGACCAGAGGGTCATGAGCACGATGGACGGCTTCACCCAGTTCGGGTCGGTCAGCCACTGCGGTCCCTGGATGCCGATGGCGGCGAGCCCCCGGTTGATGGCGCCGTAGTTGCCGTTCAGCAGCAGGAGGAACACGGATGCTGCCGCGACGGACGGGGTCATCTTCGGCAGGTAGTACAGCGTGCGGAAGAGGCCGGCGCCCCGGCCCACCCGGTTCAGCAGCATCGCCAGGAAGAGCGCGAACGCGATCTCGAGCGGCACCGCCATGACGGCGTAGAAGAGGGTGTTGCCGAGGGCCAGCATGACCTTCGGGTCCTCGATGAGGTTCGTGTAGTTCTCGAGCCCGATCGGCGTCGCGGTGTCGGTCGCCAGGTCGTAGTTGCTGAACGAGATGACCAGGCTGTAGATCATGGCGCCGAGCGTGAAGACGAGGAAGCCGAGCACCCACGGCAGGATGAACAGGTAGCCGGCGACGGCCTCGCGGCGGTTGTACTTGATGCGCACCTTCGGGGGCTTGGGGCCCTTGCCGCGCCCGTTGCGCTTCTCGCGCTGCACCGTTCCGGCCGGGTCGGCAGGCACGATCGGAAGCGCCTTGAGGTTGCTCACGGGGTGCTCCGGAGCCCGGGACCGCCTGCAGTCGCGTGTGTTGTTGTCATGGCCATCCCTTTCCAGGAGAGCTCCGCAAACCGCGCTGTCTGGCATCGTTGCCACACAGTCAGCACTGTAAAGCCAGCGCATGCCGAAGGCAAGGGAAGTGCTCTCGCGGCTCACGCTATACCATCGTGATTCCGGGCCAAGGATATGGGTTTTCCGCCCGGTGTGCCGCTCACGCCCCGTGGTGGTCCCGCAGCGAAACGAAGGGGGCCGCATGGCCGACGGCACGCCGCAGCGTTCCGATCCCCCGCGCCGCGCCACCCTCAAAGACGTCGCCCGCGCCGCCGGTGTTTCGCAGTCCACGACCTCCCGTGCCATGAGCGGCGAGGGGTACGTCGCCTCAGCGGTGCGCGAGCGGATCCTCGCCGCGGCGGACGAGTTGGGCTACGTGCCGCACGCCATGGCCCGCAGCCTGCGCAAGCAGGTGAGCCGGTCCGTCGGCGTGCTCGTGTCCGACCTCCGGAACACCTTCTATGCGGATCTCGCGGCGGGCATCGCCTCGCGAGCACGCCAGGGCGGCTACACCATGATGCTCGTGGACGACCAGGGCCTCGTCGAGGAGGAGCGCAGCGCCGCGCAGGCGTTCGTCTCGACGCGCGCCGCGGGCGTCATCGTCACGCCGCTGTCCGGCGACGTGTCGCAGTACCTCATGCGCCAGCACATCCCCGTCGTCGAGGTGGACCGGCAATTCTCCTCCGGCGCCTGCGACGCCGTCGTGATCGACAACGCCGGGGTGGCCCGCCGCATGACCGACCATCTCATCGCGCTCGGCCACCGCAGGATCGCGCTGCTGATCGACGAGACGGACTGGACCACCGGCGGCGAGCGCTTCGCCGGATATCAGCGCTCCCTCGAGGAGTCGGGCATCCCCGCGGACCCCAGCCTGCTCGTGACGGCCGGCTGGGACGCGGACCACGCCCGCAAGGCCGCGATTGACATCCTCGCCCGCCGGGATCATCCGACCGCGGTGTTCGCGGCGAACAACCTGCTGGCCGAGGGTGTCTGGCGCGCGGCGAACGACCTGGGGCTGCGCATACCGAACGATCTCAGCATCGTGTCATTCGACGACGCGCGCTGGATGAGCATGGTGAGCCCCGGCATCACGGCGGTCGCGCAGGACGCGGTCGCCCTGGGCGAGGCCGCGATGGATCGCCTGCTCGCCCGCATCGCGGATCCCGACGCGGAGCCGGTGACGCAGGTGCTGGACGCGCAGATCCTGCCACGCGGCTCGACCGCCGCACCCCGCACCCCCTAGTCACCGCGGCCGGCTCCGCACTCCCGGCCGCTTCCCCCCCCCCCCCCCCCCCCCCCCCCCCCCCCCCCCCCCCCCCCCCCCCCCCCCCCCCCCCCCCCCCCCCCCCCCCCCCCCCCCCCCCCCCCCCCCCCCCCCCCCCCCCCGCGCCTACCCCGCCCGATCGGCCCGGCCGCCCGCGCGCCCCTGCCCTGCCCTGCCCGCCCGGCCCGACTGCCCCTGCCCAGGCACGAGGATCCTGCCCAGCTAAAAGCTGCGCAGGATCCTTCTGCCTGGGCAGGGGCGGCGGCACGCGAGCCCGATCCGCGGGTGGCGCTGGGGATCAGGCGGCGAGGAGGGACGCCGCGCTCATCACCGAGGCGACGCTGCGGGTGCGCACCGACTCGTAGGCGGCGAGGATGATGCCGAGCACTTCGATCCCCTCCTTCTCGGTGTGCAGCGGCCTCGTGCCGTTCAGGATGCTGCTCGCGAAGTGCGCGATCTCGGCGCCGAACTCGTGCGCCGGCTCGAAGTCGAGCGTGACCGGGGACTCGCCGTGCAGCTGATAGGTGAGGGACGTCATGCCATCGCTGTAGAGGGATCCGCGCTCGCCGACGACGGAGAACCGCTCCGTGTTGCCGGACGGCTGGTACGCCCAGCTGGTCACGATGCTGCCGAGCACGCCGTTGTCGAACCGCACGAGCACCTGCGCGGAGTCCTCGCCCTCCATGAACGTGAGCCGGTGGGTGCTGAGCATCGCCGTCGCCTCGACGGGCACGCCGCCCGCGAGATGCAGCAGCAGGTAGGACGGGTGGTAGCCGGTGTCGATCAGCTCACCCCCGCCGCTCGTCTTCGCACTCGCGCGCCAGCCCATGCTCTCGGGCGTGAAGTCGTTGAAGAAGCTGTCCGTGGTGCGCACCTCGTAGACGCGGCCGAGCAACCCGGAGTCCAGCAGCTCCCTCGCCTTGGCGACCGGCGGGAGAAACAGCTGGTTGTGAGCGCACATGACGGTGATGCCGCTCTCCGCGACGGCCGCGGTGATCTCCGCCGCCTCCGCCGCGGAGAGGCAGAGCGGCTTCTCGCAGAGCACGTGCTTGCCGGCCCGGGCCGCGGCGACGATCGCGTCCCTGTGCAGGTGGTGCGGAAGGCAGATGTCGACGGCGTCGATGTCGGCCTCGGCCAGCATCGTGCGGTAGTCGTCGTACACCGCCGCCCCGAACTCGGCCGCGCGCTGCGCGGCGCTCTCGGTGACCGGATCCGCGACGGCGGCGACCGTGATCGCGTCGAGATTGCGGCGGTACCCGCCGGCGTGGGCGATGGTGATGCCGCCGGCCCCGATCAGGCCGACCCGGACGGGGAGGGAGGGACGGGAGGCTGTGGTGGGAGTGGTGAGAGGAGTGGTGGAGCTCACGGCGAGGGACTCGTTTCGGCGCTGAAGTGTGGACGGTGGAGGACGGACGGGCGGGCGCCTTGTTGGTTGGAGTCAGGCGCCGGGCGCTGCAGGCATGACGGCGTCGGCATCGCCTGCGGAGGCGGAGTCGGAGTCGGAGTCGGCGGCGTCGGGGTGGGCCGCCGGATACGGCCGAATGCCGGCGCCGGCGGCCTCGTTCGCTGCGACGACAAGTCGGGTGAGCTCGACCGCGGCGCGCAGGTTATCCGTCGCGACCGTGCCGGTGCGGACGTGCTCGACCCACTGTGCGAACGGACCGGGCGCGGCGGCCGGCAGCGGCACCTCGTGCCACCCCTCCCCGCCGAACGCGGAGCCCTTCGCCAGGAGCACCTCGGAGGCGAAGCCGTGCAGGACGCTGCCCTCGGTTCCGCGCAGCTCCAGCGTGAACGCGCCCGGTGTGGTCACGAAGCTCGCCTCGATCACCCCGATCGCGCCGCCCGGGTAGCCGAGGGTCACCACGGCGTTGTCCTCGACGTCCCGGTTGCTGACGCTCGAGTAGGTCGCGCTGACCGTGGCCGGTCGCGCCCCGAGAAAGAGCTGGGTGAGGTAGGCGGGGTGGCAGCCGAGGTCGGCGAGCGTGCCGCCGACGGCGGCGTCGCGGTCCGCGAACCGCTCGGGCAGCCAGTCGTGCACCCACCCGTCGTGGGCGAGCCGGACGCGGCAGTAGGTGAGAGCCCCGAGCGCGCCGGTCTCGATCAGCCGCTGCACCGCGAGGGTGGTGGGGTCGGACAGCCGCGGCAGGGACACGACGACGGAGACTCCGCGCTCCTCGGCCCGGGCGAGGATGTCCTCGGCCTCGACGACGGTCGGGGCGAGAAGCTTCTCGGTGAAGACATGCTTGCCGGCGGCCACCGCCCGGGTGATCACGTCGTGGTGCTCGGAGGTCGCGGTGGTGACGGTCACGGCGTCGATGTCGTCGCGGGCGAGGAGCGCGTCGAGGTCGGCCGAGAACTCGACGCCGTACTCGTCGGCTCCCGCACGGCCGCGCTCGCCGTCGGGATCCCATGCCGCGGCGAGGGCGGCGTCCGGATGCGCAAGCACGGCGCGGGCGTAGTCCCCGGCGTGCACGTGCCAGAAGCCGAGGACGGCGACCGACAACGGTCGGGAGGACGGCGGTCGAAGCATGGGAAGGCGTCCTTCGCGAGGCTATGGGAACGATGTCAGTGCGTGCCGGGAAACCATAACTTCTGCTTCTCGACCAGCACCAGCCCCCGCGTGTCTATTCGCGCGATTGGTCTGGCATCGTTCTCAGAAAGCGTACGCGGCCGCGCCAAGCCTCCTCGGAATCGCTCACCTCACGCCGTCGGCGTGGCACGCGGGGGCACATAGGGTTAATGCGGAGGTGGGCATGCGGGCGACTCGTGCGGCGTCGGGAGGGCCGCCCGCGCTCCCCGCGTGGCGCTCCGTCGTGCTCGTGCTGGTCGGCGGCACGGTCGGCACCGCGCTCCGGGAGGCGATCACCCTCGTCGTTCCCCGGGTCGGGGACGTGCCTGTCGCGACCGTAGGGATCAACATCGTCGGCGCCTTCCTCCTCGGCGTCCTGCTCGAGCGCCTGACGCACAGCGGGCCGGACGTCGGCGCCCGGCAAGACCTGCGCCTCCTCGTCGGCGTCGGCGCCCTCGGCGGCTTCACGACCTACAGCGCCCTGGCACTGGACACGGTGCTGCTCGGCTCCCGCGACTCGGCCGCCGTCGCCCTGCTCTACGCGCTCGGGACGCTGCTCGCGGGCGCGGTCGCCTCCTGGGCCGGGATCGCGGTCGCGGCGCGAACTGCCCGCCGCGAGGCGGGACGGACGTGATCCTCGTCCTCGCCGCGCTCGCGGGCGGGTTTGGAGCCGCCGCGCGGTTCGTGCTCGACTCCCTGCTGCGCGCCCGGATCCCCGTGCGCTACCCGGTCGGGACCGCGGTGATCAACGCGAGCGGGTCCCTGCTGCTTGGCCTGGTCACCGGGCTGGCCGCGGCCTCCCTGCTCTCCCCCGAGCTGCAGGTCGTGCTCGGCACGGGACTGCTCGGCGGCTACACCACGTTCAGCACCGCGAGCGTCGAGACCGTGCGCCTGGTCCGGGAGGGGCGCGCCGGCGCGGCGCTCGCGCACAGCGTCGGCATGCTCGTGACCTGCACGGCGTTCGCCGCGCTCGGGCTCGCCGCCGGGATGACCCTCGCGGGCTGACCAGCGCCGGCGGCCGGTCGGGCGCCTATCGGGCTAGTCGAGCTCCGGCGGGTAGGACTTGACCGGACCCGTCGGAGGGCTGTGCCGATCCTCCGGACCCACGGGCGCGGGGTTCGGCCGCAGCGGCGAGCCGATGATCGGCGTCGTCCCGACGACCGACCGGTGGGAGTGGGCGGATGCGCGCGGCGAGCGCGCCGCCAGCGCGTCCGCGGCGCGCAGCAGGCGTGCGGTCACGAGCAACTGCATCCCGGTGGAGACCAGCGAGATCGCGACGGCGGCAAGCGCCGCGAGAGCGGCCAGCCGGTACGCCGAACGGTCGGGGTTCCGGTTCGCGGTCATGCTGCTCCCCTCGGTCGCGCTCTGCGGCCACGGTACCGGAGAAGGGCCCTCTCGTGAGCGGGTTCCGCGCGAACTCGTGCGGCCGCACCGGACGATCAGTCCGACCATGATGGGGGCGATCAGGCCTGAGGCGTCAGGCCTATCGTGCAGGCCGCACAGGTCAGGCCCGGCGGGGCAGCGCCTCCGCCTCCCGGGGGTTCGCGAGCAGGTCCGCGAACGCGAGCTCCGCGGCGCCGATGAGCAGGATGTCCCGGCCGAGCTGCGCACGGACGATGCGGACGCCCTCGCGCGCGCCCCGCATGGCCTCGCCGCGCACGGCCACCTCGATACGCTCGGGCGCCACCCGGTAGAGCGAGCCGAGGAAGCCGCCGAGCACGATCAGGCTCGGGTTGAAGAGGTTGACGGCGTTGCGCAGTGCGACCGCGAGGTACGCCGCCTGCCGCGACACCTCCGCCGCGATGCCCGGCTCGGGCCCGGACTCCGCCTCGAACGCCGCGACGAGGTCCTCCTCCAGGCGGTCGGAGTCGCGGGACGACAGACCGAGCGCGGCGAGCAGCGGGGCCCTGGACACCTCGGTCTCCAGGCAGCCGTGCGCGCCGCAGTGGCAGAGCCGGCCAGAGCTGTTGACGAGGGTGTGCCCGAGCTCCCCCGCGTAACCCGCGGTCCCGGTCAGCGGGGACCCCTGCGTCACGATGCCACCACCGATGCCGCTGGCACCGCCGTTGAGGTAGATCATGTCCGAGGCGCCGCGCCCGGCTCCGAAGAGGATCTCGGCGGCGGCGCCGAGGGTCGCGTCGTTCGACGCGCGCACCCGGTACCCGGTCGCCTCGTGCAGCATGTCGGCGATCGGCTCGTCGAACCACTCCAGGTGCGGCGCGTAGGTGACCAGGCCGTCGTCCGCCCGGGTGAGCCCGGGCACCGCCACACCGATGCCGGCGACCCGGTAGGCGGCGTCCAGCTCGCCCCGCATGCCCTGGATGATCGCCGCGGACACGTTCACGACCTCGCGCGCCGACGGCACGCGGTCGGTTTCGTAGCGCACGCGCTTCAGCACCGTGCCGCCGAGCCCGACGAGCCCGAGGGTGATGGTGTCGATCTCGGGGTTGATCACCAGGGCCGCCGTCGCGGGATCCGGATGCACCGTCGGGCTGGGCCTGCCGATCTGGCTGGCGCCGGAGGGCGCCGCCTCGTACGCGAGGCCCAGCTCCGCGAGCTGAGCGGTGAGGGTGGCGATGGTCGACCGGTTCAGCCCGGTCGCACGCGTCAGGTCCGCCCGGGAGAGCGCGCCGTTGCGGTGCAGGAGGGACAGGACGAGGGAGAGGTTGCTCCGTCGTCCCGCGTCACCGGGCGCGGGCGCCGGTGTCAGCGCGTCGCTCACGTCCCCCTCCTTCCGCCGCCGTCCATCCGCCTAGCGGCAGGACCGGCCGACCGGCGGGCGGGCGCCGTTCTCGGCACCCGGCCCCCGCCGGCCCATCCGACCAGTCTCGCCTATCGCGTGCTGAACGCGGCGTCGAACGCGGCGCGGGGCGGGTCGAACGCGAGGCTGCGCACGAACTCGAGGGCCTGCGGGGCGCCCACGAGGCGGTCCATGCCCGCGTCCTCCCACTCCACGGAGATGGGACCGTCGTAGCCGATGGTGTTCATCATGCGGAAGCTCTTCTCCCAGGGCACGTCGCCGTGACCGGTGGAGACGAAGTCCCAGCCGCGCTTCGGGTCCGCCCAGGGCAGGTGGGAACCGAGGATCCCGTTGCGCCCATTGCCGATGTTGAGCTTCGCGTCCTTGCAGTCCACGTGGTAGATCCGGTCGCGGAAGTCCCACATGAAGCCCACGGGGTCGAGGTTCTGCCAGACGAAGTGGCTCGGGTCCCAGTTGAGGCCGAAGGCCTCGCGGTGGCCGATCGCCTCGAGCGTCGCGACCGTGGACCAGTAGTCGTAGGCGATCTCGCTCGGGTGCACCTCGTGGGCGAATCGCACGCCGACCTCGTCGAACACGTCGAGGATGGGGTTCCATCGGTCCGCGAAGTCCCTGAAGCCGGCCTCGATGAGCGCGGGCGACACGGGCGGGAACATGGCAATGTACTTCCAGTTCGCGGACCCGGTGAAGCCGACGACCGTCTTCACGCCGAGGCGGGCCGCGGTGCGTGCCGTGTTCTTCATCTCCTCGGCCGCGCGCTGCCGCACGCCCTCGGGGTCCCCGTCGCCCCAGATGGCGTCCGGCAGGATGTCGCGGTGCCGGGCGTCGATCGGGTCGTCGCAGACGGCCTGCCCCTTCAGGTGGTTCGAGATCGCCCACACCTTGAGGTTGTACCTGTCGAGGATGTCGAGCCTCGACTGCAGGTACTCGTCGTCCGTCGCCGCGCGGTTGACGTCGAGGTGGTCGCCCCAGCAGGCGATCTCGAGCCCGTCGTACCCCCACTCGGAGGCGAGCCTCGCCACCTCCTCGAACGGAAGGTCGGCCCACTGTCCGGTGAAGAGCGTGATCGGTCGTGCCATGCGTGTTCTCCTTGTCGTGTCTCGTCGATGCGTGCTGGGGAGGCGCTAATTCGCGCCTCCGGGTCGGCTAGGAGATGGGGGTCCAGGTGCTGCCGTGGACCGAGCTCTCCTCCACCGCCTGCAGCACCTGCTGCACCTGGAGGCCGTCGGCGAAGGACGGCGTCGGCTGCTCGCCCGCGTCGATGGCCTCGACCAGGTCCTTGACCTGGTGGGAGAAGCCGTGCTCGTAGCCGATCATGTGACCGGTGGGCCACCAGGCGCTCATGTACGGGTGGTCCGGCTCGGTGACCAGGATCTTCCGGAAGCCCTGCTCCGTGTCCGGGGCCGTCGCGTCGTAGTAGCCGAGGGAATTCAAGTCCTCGAGGTCGAAGGAGAGGGCGCCGGTGGAGCCCGCGATCTCGACGCGCAGGGCGTTCTTCCGTCCCGTGCTGAACCGGGTCGCCTCGAACGAGCCGACGGCGCCGCCGTCGAAGCGGCCGGTGAACAGCGCCAGGTCGTCCACCGTCACCTCGCCGCGCTCCGTCGAGGCGGTGCCGGACAGGCCGCGGCCGCTCTCGAGCAGGGGGCGCTCCTTCACGAAGGTCTCGAGGATGCCGGAGACGCTGGTCAGCCGCTGGCCGGTGATGTACTGGGTCAGGTCGATGATGTGCGCGCCGATGTCGCCGAGCGCGCCGGATCCGGCGAGCTCCTTCTTCATGCGCCAGGTGAGCGGCGCCTCCGCGTCGGCGAGCCAGTCCTGCAGGTACACGGCGCGCACCTGCCGGATCTCGCCGATCTTGCCCGCCGCGACGAGGTCGCGGGCGAAGGTGGTCGCGGGCACCCGGCGGTAGGTGAAGCCCACCATGGCGCGGACGCCCTTCGCGGCGGCGCGCTCGGCGGCCTCCGCCATCGCCTGTGCCTCCTCGACGGTGTTGGCGAGGGGCTTCTCGCAGAGCACGTGCTTGCCCGCTTCGAGCGCCGCGATCGCGATCTCCGCGTGGGTGTCGCCGGGCGTCACGATGTCGATGAGGTCGATGTCGTCGCGCTCGATGGCCGCGCGCCAGTCCGTGTGGCTCTCGGCCCAGCCCCACTTCTCCGCCGCCTGGGCGACGGCATCGGCGTTGCGGCCGACGACGAGGGACATCTCGGGCGCGAGGGGCAGGTCGAAGAAGCGGGGGGCGACCCGCCACCCCTGCGAGTGCGCGGCTCCCATGAAGCCGTACCCGATCATGGCGACGCGAAGCGGAGTGCCTGGCATGTGTTCGCTTTCTGTTGAGGAGATGCGGTGCGCTCTGCACCGGGGTGGACACGGGCGCCCGTCGCCCAGAACGACGGGCGCCCGCGGATCAGGACTCGAACGCGGTGGGCAGGTACTGCTCCACGTTCTCGCCGGTCACGACCGGGGCGTTCAGCACGATGCGGTTCGGCACCTCGACCTCGACGAGGTCGCTGAGCGCCTTGCCCTGCACGAGCAGGCGCGCGAGCCGGATGCCGTCCGCCGCCTGGGTGGACGGGTAGATGACCGTGGCCTTCAGCACCGTGTCGTCCGCCTCGATGGAGCGCATCGCGTTGGCGGAGCCGGCGCCGCCGATCATGAAGAACTCGTCACGGCCCGCCGCGTCGATGGCGGCGAGCACGCCGATGCCCTGGTCGTCGTCGTGGTTCCAGATCGCGTCGATCTGCGGCGCCGCGGAGAGCAGCTGGGAGGTCGCGGCCTCGCCGCCCTGGACGGTGAAGTCCGCGGCCACGCGGTTGCTGACCTCGAGGCCGCAGTCGTCGAGCGCGTCGGCGAAGCCGCGGCTCCGGTCCTGGGTCAGCGGCAGGGAGTCGATTCCCGCGATCTCGGCGACGACGGCGTCGTCGTTGCCCTCGAGCTGCTCGCAGATGTAGGTGCCCGCGCTCACGCCCATGCCGTAGTTGTCACCGAGCACGGTGACGCGCGCGGCGAACGGGCTGGAGAACTCGCGGTCGACGTTGACCACCGGGATGCCGGCCTCCATGGCGCGGATGGCCACATCCGTCAGCGCTGCGCCGTCGGTCGGCAGCAGCACGATCGCGTCGACCTTGTCGTTGATGAACGTCTCGACCTGGCTGATCTGGAGGTTGGCGTCGTTGGTGCCCTCCGCGACCTTCAGGTCGATGTCCGGGAACTTCTCCGCCTCGGCGAGCGCGGCGGAGTTGATGGCGCCGAGCCAGCCGTGGTCGGCGGCCGGGCCGGAGAAGCCGATCGTGATGGTGTCGCCGGTGGCCTCGTTGCCCTCGGCGGTGCTGGTCGTCGCTTCCGTTTCTTCTTCGGGAGCGTCGCCCGGTGTGCATCCCGTGAGGAGCGCGGCGAGGGCGAGTGTGGTGCCGGACCCGACAAGGAGTCGGCGCCGCAGCGAGGGGCTGGCGAGCATGTGTTCCTCCTAGAGTGAAACCGCTTCGCGCCAATGCGGCACCACCGCGGCACCGGCCGCGGAGGCGGCATCCCCCGGGCCTTGAAGCATCAGCCGCCGGGCGGCGTCCGCCGGGGCGCGGGAACGGTCGGAGTCCGACTTCTCGCTTCGGGTGAGTCCCCATTGACGTTTCCTGCAACATAACAGACATCGGAGCGCTCCGGCAGGAGCGTTATCCGCTCGTTTCCGGTGCTGTCAGACCTGTCCCCCGCCGCCCATCACTGTTATGTTGCGGTCATGTTCGATGGCGATCATCCTGCTCCCCTGCTCGACGTGCGCGGCCTCACGAAGTCGTTCGGAGGCGTGCAGGCGCTCCGCGGGGTCGACCTCTCCGTGCTCCCGGGCGAGGTGCACTGCGTGCTCGGGCAGAACGGCGCAGGCAAGTCGACGCTCATCAAGATCCTGTCCGGTGCGTACCAGCCCGACGGCGGCACGATCAGCTGGCAGGGGAACGCGGTGACCATCGCGAACCCGGTCGCGGCGCTCGGCCTCGGCATCGCCACGATGTACCAGGAGCTCGACGTCGTGGACGGCCTGTCCATCGCCGAGAACGTCTTCCTCGGCCACGAGCTCGCCACCGGAGGCGTGCTGCGCGGGGGCGAGGCGCGGCGCCGCACGCGCGAGCTGCTCACGCGGCTCGGGCACGGCTCGATGGCGCCGGGCCGCGAGGTGGGATCCCTCCCCGCCGCCGGGAAGCAGCTCGTCAGCATGGCGCGCGCCCTGTCCCGGGACGCGCGGCTGCTCATCATGGACGAGCCGAGCGCGGTGCTCGACGCCGAGGAGGTCAAGAACCTGTTCCGCGTCGTACGCGAGCTCACCGCGCAGGGCATCGCCGTCGTCTACATCTCCCACCGGCTGGAGGAGATCCGCGAGATCGGCGACCGCATCACGGTCATCAAGGACGGCAGTAGCACGGCCGTCGGACTCCCCGTCGCGGAAACCCCGACGCCGGAGCTCATCCGGCTCATGACGGGCCGCACCGTCGCTAACGTCTTCCCGCCCGCGACTCCCCCGGCCGCCGCCGCCGAGGCGGTGCTGACCGTGACCGACCTCGCCGTGCGGGGCGTGTTCGAGGGCGTGAGCTTCTCGGTGCGGGCGGGCGAGATCGTGGGACTCGCCGGGCTCGTCGGCTCCGGGCGGTCCGAGGTCCTCGAGACCGTGTACGGCGCGAGGCGCCCGACCGCGGGGTCGGTCACCGTCGCGGGGCGCGCCCTGTCGCCGGGGTCCGTCACGGCCGCGGTCGACGCCGGCGTCGGCCTGTCACCGGAGGAGCGCAAGAGCCAGGGGCTGCTGCTCTCCGAGCCCATCTACCGCAACGTGACGCTCGCCACCTTCCCCCGGTTCGCCCGGGCGTCGCTGCTCGACGAGCGCCGCGAGCGCGAGGTGACCCGTGAGCAGATCGAGTCGCTCGAGCTGCGGCCGGCGGACCCGGACCGCCAGACGGGCACCCTGTCCGGCGGCAACCAGCAGAAGATCCTCCTCGCCCGATGGCTCGTCCACGGCACCCGGGTGCTGCTCCTCGACGAGCCGACGCGCGGCGTCGACGTGGGCGCCCGCGCGGAGATCTACGCCCTCATCCGCCAGCTCGCCGCGGCCGGCACGGCCATCGTCCTCGTCTCGAGCGAGATCGAGGAGGTGCTCGGGCTGGCCGACCGCGTCCTCATCCTCGCGGACGGCCGCGTGCTCGACACCCGGAACGCATCAGACCTCACCGAGCACGACGTGCTCGACCTCGTCCTGAAAGGAAGTGCCGCGTGAGCGAGCAGAACACCACCGTGAGCTCCTCGGTGCCGCCGGTGATCGACCGGCCGAAGGAGAAGCCCGACAGCCCCCTCCGCCGCTTCCTCGGCGGCTCGGCCGGGCGCAACCTCGGCCTCGTCATCGCCCTCGCCCTGCTGATCGGGGTGGGCGCGGCGACGGCGGGCGACCGGTTCCTGACCGTCGACAACATGCTGACGATCGTGCGCTACGCCTCGATCATCGGCGTGATCAGCATCGGCATGACCTTCGTGATCACGGCGGGCGGCATCGACCTCTCCGTCGGCTCGGTGATGGGGCTGTCGTCGGTCGTCGCCACCCTGGCCGCCGTCCAGCTCGCGGCGACGCAGTCGTCCTGGATCCTCATGGTGGTCGTCGCGCTCGCGGTCGGCACCGCCGCGGGTCTCGTGAACGGCGTGGTGATCGCCTACGGCAACGTCGTGGCGTTCATGGCGACGCTCGCCATGCTCGTCGGCGCCCGCGGCCTCGCGGAGCTGGTCTCCGAGCGGCGGACCCTCATCGTGAACGTGGCGGAATTCCTCTCGGCCACCCGCTCCAACATCCTCGGCGTGCCCCTGCTGATCTGGATCTTCGTGATCGTGGCCGCGGCCGGCTGGTTCCTCCTCAACCGCACGACGTTCGGGCGCCGCACGGTCGCCATCGGCGGGAACCGGGAGGCGGCCCGCCTCGCCGGCATCAAGGTGCGGCGCCACGTCGTCGCCCTCTACGTGCTGTCCGGATTCACCGCGGGCATCGCCGCGGTCATGATGCTCGCCCGGACCACGTCCGGCACGTCCACCCACGGCACCCTCTACGAGCTCGACGCCATCGCGGCCGTCGTGGTGGGCGGCACCCTGCTGGTGGGCGGCCGCGGCACGATCGTCGGCACGGTCTTCGGCGTGCTGATCTTCGCGACGCTCACCAACGTGTTCACCCAGAACAACCTGTCGACCTCGGTGCAGGCCGTGGCCAAGGGCGCCATCATCGTGCTCGCCGTCCTGCTGCAGCAGCGCTTCGCATCGAGGGGCTCGCGCCGCACCGACTGATCGGGGCCGGACTGTTCGGAGGTCCCGACCGATCGGGGCTGGTGCAATCGGCACTCGTCCGGGTAATATGTTTAGCAGTCCAACATATTCACCAACGACGCTGAAAGATCAGGTGCCCCATGGCTGACCAGCCCACGCGCGAAGACAAGTTCTCCTTCGGTCTCTGGACCATCGGATGGACGGGCAACGACCCGTTCGGTCCCCCCACCCGCCCGAACCTCGACACGGTCGAGGCCGTCACGAAGCTCGCCGAGCTCGGCGCCTACGGCCTCACGTTCCACGACGACGACCTCTTCCCGTTCGGGTCGAGCGACGCCGAGCGCCAGCGCGAGATCGACCGCCTCAAGCAGGCCCTCTCCGACACCGGCCTCGTTGTGCCGATGGTGACGACGAACCTGTTCAGCCACCCCGTCTTCAAGGACGGCGGCTTCACCTCCAACGACCGCGCCGTGCGTCGCTTCGCGATGCGCAAGGTGCTGCGCAACATCGACCTCGCCGCCGAGCTGGGCGCGAAGACGTTTGTCATGTGGGGTGGCCGCGAGGGCAGCGAGTACGACGCCGCCAAGGACATCCAGGGCGCCCTCGAGCGCTACCGCGAGGCCGTCAACATGCTCGGCGACTACGTCACCGACAAGGGCTACGACATCCGCTTCGCGATCGAGCCCAAGCCGAACGAGCCCCGCGGCGACATCCTGCTGCCCACGCTCGGCCACGCGCTCGCGTTCATCGAGACGCTCGAGCGTCCCGAGCTCGTCGGCGTCAACCCCGAGGTCGGCCACGAGCAGATGGCCGGGCTGAACTTCACCCACGGCATCGCCCAGGCGCTCTACCAGGGCAAGCTTTACCACATCGACCTCAACGGCCAGCGCGGCATCAAGTACGACCAGGACCTCGTCTTCGGTCACGGCGACCTGCAGAACGCGTTCTCGCTCGTCGACCTCCTCGAGCACGGCGGCCCCGCCGGCGGACCCTCCTACGACGGCCCCCGCCACTTCGACTACAAGCCGAGCCGCACCGAGGACTACGACGGCGTCTGGGCGTCCGCCGCAGCCAACATGCGCATGTACCTCCTGCTCAAGGAGCGTGCGGCGGCGTTCCGCGCCGACCCCGAGGTGCAGGAGGCCCTCGAGGCCGCCCGCGTGCCCGAGATCCGCACGAACACGCTGAACGACGGCGAGAGCTACGACGACCTGCTCGCCGACCGCAGCGCGTACGAGGACTTCGACGCCGAGCAGTACTTCGGTGGCAAGGGCTTCGGCTTCGTGCGTCTGCAGCAGCTCATGCTCGAGCACCTGCTCGGCGCCCGCTAGGCACCGGAAGAACCAGGCGGAGCAGGGCGAGGAAAGGATACCGATGGCGCTCGTGATGGGGGTCGACTCGTCGACCCAGAGCTGCAAGGCGGTCGTGCGCGACCTGGCGACCGGCGAGGTCGTCCGGCGGGGACGCGCGAGCCACCCCGCGGGCACCGAGGTGGACCCGCAGGCGTGGTGGGACGCCCTGCTCGCGGCCATCGCGGAGGCCGGCGGCCTGGCTGACATCGCGGCCGTCGCGGTCGCCGGTCAGCAGCACGGCATGGTCGTGCTCGACGACGCCGGCCGGGTCATCCGCCCCGCCCTGCTGTGGAACGACACCCGCTCGGCTCCCGCGGCCGCCGACCTCATCCGTGAGGTCGGCGCCGCGGAGCTGGCGGCCCGCACCGGGCTCGTGCCCGTCGCGTCCTTCACCGGCACGAAGTTGCGCTGGCTGCGGGACACGGAGCCGGACAACGCGGCGCGCGTCGCCGCCGTCGCCCTGCCCCACGACTGGCTGACCTGGCGCCTTCGCGGGTACGGCCCCGAGGGCGACAGCCTGTACGGGCCGGACCTCGAGCAGCTCGTCACCGACCGATCCGACGCCAGCGGCACCGGCTACTGGAGCCCGGCGTCGGGGACCTACGATCTCGACCTGTTCGAGCTCACCTTCGGCCGCCCCGGGCGCGAGGCTCAGCCGGGCAGCCGCGACCTGCCCGGCGTCGTGCTCCCCCGGGTGCTCGGCCACGACGAGGCCGCGGGCCTCGCCGTTGTCGCGGGTGCGACCGCTGAGTCCGGCGTCGTCGTGGGTGCCGGCGCGGGCGACAACGCGGGCGCCGCGCTCGGCCTCGGCGCGAGCGCGGGCGACGTCGTCATCTCGATCGGAACGTCGGGAACCGTGTTCGCGGTCACCGATGCCGTCGCGGCCGACGAGTCCGGCGCCGTCGCGGGCTTCGCCGATGCGAGCGGCCGTTATCTGCCGCTCGTCGCCACCCTGAACGCCGCGCGGGTCCTCGACTCGATCGCGGGGCTGCTGGGCGTCGACCACGACGAGCTCGGCCGCCTCGCCCTCGAGGCGGAGCCGGGTAGTGAGGGGCTCGTGCTCGTGCCCTACTTCGAGGGCGAGCGCACGCCCAACCGCCCGGATGCGACCGCGACCCTCAGCGGCATGACGCTTGCGTCCACCTCGCGTCCCAACCTCGCCCGTGCGGCCATCGAGGGCCTGCTCTCCGGGCTCGCGGACGGGCTCGACGCCGTGCGCGCGACGGGCGTGCGGGAGAGCAGGCTGCTGCTGATCGGCGGCGCGGCTCAGAACGAGGCCGTCGCCCGCATCGCGGCGCAGGTCTTCGACGCCCCCGTCGTCGTACCCAACCCCGCGGAGTACGTCGCCGACGGCGCGGCCGTGCAGGCCGCGTGGGCGCTGACCCGTGAGCGCCCGGTCTGGCCCGTGAGCATGGTGCTGGAACCGGAGCCGGACACCCGTCCCGTCATCCGCCGCCAGTACTCGGAGCGCGCGACCGTCTGATCATCCCTGGTCGGTCCCCGATCGACCCTCCCGACGAGCGGATGCCCGACCCACGTGGTCGGGCATCCGCTTTTCGTCTTCAGCGCCTGGACGCCCCGGCCCCATCGCGGGCCCGCCGTGCGACGGGCGTGCCGACGGCGCCGCCTCCACGAGCACCGCGCTGCCTCTCGTGCAGACGGATCTTGTGCTCCCGCACCTAGGGTTGTACTGTCAGGTTAATCGTTTACGTAAACCATTACGTCGGCGATGACGGAAGGTCGCCAGAGCGGACTGCACGCCCCACCGCTTTGGTGGTGCCGATGACGGTGAGCCCGAACGGCGACGGTCGGTGCGGCCTTCTCGCACTCCCCCGTCACACCGTGACGTTCGTCATGGCCGACCGACAGTGGCGCATGCCGCGCCGATCTCATCATGGACACCGCCGGTACCCCGCGGCGCATAGCAAAGGAGCTAGACAGTGACATCACGAATGGCGAGAGGACCCATCCGGGTCGCGGCCCTCACGGCCTGCGTCCTCGCAAGCTCGGGGCTCGTGGCATGCAGCGCCGGCGGCAGCGCCGGTGACTCGGGCGGCGACACCTTCACGATCGTCCAATACGAAACCGAGGACAGCGCTCAGGGCCAGGGCTGGCAGACCGCCCTCGAGATCTTCAAGGAGGAGCACCCCGACGTGAAGGTGGACTACCAAACCACCAGCTTCGATGCCTTCCGTAAGAATGCCAAGATCGTGCTCTCGGGCAACGATGTCCCGGACGTTGTCGAGTTCAACAAAGGCAACGCGGACGGCGGACAGCTTGCCGCCCAGGGACTTCTCGAGCCGCTCACGGAGCAGGTCGAGAAGTACGGCTGGGACGAGAAGATCACCGGCTCCATGCAGGCGTTCGCCAAGTACGACGAATCTGGCCTCGCCGGCTCCGGCGACTGGTACGGCATCCCGAACATCGGTGAGTACGTGATGTTCTACTACAACAAGGAGAAGTTCGCTCAGGCGGGCATCACCGAGGTCCCCACGACCCTTGAGGACTTCGAGACCGCCATGGACAAGCTCGTGGCGGCCGGCATCCTCCCCATCTCGAGCTCGGCTGCGACCAACCAGGGGTTCAACCAGATGTGGATCTGGTACTCCCTTGTGTCGGCGTACGCCGATCGCGACGCGATCGACGACTTCATGTTCCTCCGCGATGAGGTGGATTTCTCGGCCGACCCCTGGAAGAAGGGCACCGAGCAGTTCCAGGAGTGGATCGAGAAGGGGTATGTCGGTGACCAGCTCGCCGGCCTCAACTTCGAGCAGGCCACCGTCAACTTCTTGAGCGGCGAACCCGCGATGCTCATCTGGAACCAGGGCGAGTTCAATCGCGTCCGCGACACGGCGCCGTTCGACTGGGGCTACTTCACCCTCCCGGGTGCCAACATGTCGGGTGGCTCCTCCGGCCACCTCTGGGGCGTGCCGGCCGAGGCCGACAACAAAGACCTCGCGTACGAGTGGATCGAGACGACGCTGCGTCCCGAGGTGCAGAACCAGATCGGCGAGCTCGGCGGGCTGCCTCTTGCGGGCGACACGAGCAAGATCACCGACCCACTGACCCGCGAGTTCACGCAGCGCTTCGACGAGCTGGTCGACGCGGACAGCCTCACGTTCTACGCCGACTACCCGGTACCCGGCCTCCTCGACTTCCTGCAGAACCACATGCAGGCGATGTCGAACCGCAACGAGACAGCCGACGAGTACCTGGACGCGCTGCAGGAGTTCTACGACTCCGGCAGGGCGGACGTCATCGAGGGCTGACCCACACGGATCGAGGTCAGGGCGCGGCACATCCGTGTCGCGCCCCCCTCGCCCTGGTCAGCCGGAACGAACAAGGAGTACACGATGGCAACGACAGCCCAGGCCCGGCCCGCTTCCGCCCGCCCCGCTCGGTCGCGCAGGCGCGGCGTCAGCATTCGCGAGCGGGGGTCCTATTGGTGGTACCTGCTTCCCATCGGCGTGGGTTTCGGCGCGATCGTCATCGTGCCGTTCGTGATGAACGTCGTCGTGAGCCTCTTCAAGTGGAAGGGCGGCCGATCGCCGTTGCGGTGGTATGGCCTCGGCAACTACACCGACCTCCTCGCCGACCAGGAGTTCTGGCTTTCTTTCAGAAACTCTGTGTTCATGATCATCGCGATCGTGGTCATTCCCACCCTCATCGGCCTCGTCCTCGCGGCCGTGCTCTTCGACTACCTCGGGCGAAAGTTCGGCAGCCGCACGGCCGCCTTCCTCAGGGCCACCTACTACCTCCCGCAGATCCTCCCGATCGCTGTGGCCGGCTTCATCTGGAGCTGGATCCTCGATTCCCGCAACGGATCGATCAACTCGTTCCTGCGCACCATCGGTATCGAGAATCCGCCGGACTGGCTCGGTGACCCCAGCCAGGCACTGAGCTCGGTGATGGCGATGCTTGTCTGGCTGCAGATCGGCTACCCGGTCGTGATCTTCATGGCGGCCCTGCAGCGGGTCGACCCCGAGCTCTACGAGGCGGCCGAACTGGACGGCGCCGGCTGGGGTCGTCGCTTCCTCGCGATCACCGTGCCCCAGATCCGCCCGGAGATTTTCATCGTGGTCCTCACCGCGACCGTCGGAGCGCTCAAAGTGTTCGCACCCATCCTCATCCTCACCGCCGGTGGACCGGAGGGCTCGACCGTTGTCCCCTCCTACTACGCCTACCGCAGCTTCTTCGAGCTGTCCAAGGTCGGCTATGGGTCCGCCATCGCGACCGTCATGTCGATCGTCATATTCATCGTCGCCGCCATCATGCTGACGTGGCAGCGCCGCACCGACAACGAAAGGGTGGCATGACCGTGGCGATCCAGGTCGGACCCGTCGACGAGGAGGTCCTGCTTCCGCCCGAGCAGGCAGCCAAGTCATCCCGTCACCGGAAGCACTCTCCCATCCGATGGCTCATCCTCGCGATCGCCGCGGCGGTCGCCGTGGTCATGCTGGCGCCGTTCTGGCTGTTGATCCTCAACGCATTCAAGAGCGTCGCCGACTACTCGGTGAACGGGCCTCTGGCGTGGCCGGAGTCCTTCAGCCTCGAGGCGTTCTCTAAGTACCTCGACATCGTGAACTACCCGGTCGCGCTGTGGAACTCCGTCGTGATCGCGACGGCCACCGCATTCCTCGGCGCCGCCATTGCTCTGCTCGGCGCCTATGCGATCGGAATCGGCAGGATCAGAGCGAGTGGACTGGTACTCGCGATCCTGCTGCTTTCGACGATGCTTCCCCATGAAGCGCTCATCTACCCGCTGTTCTACGGAGCGCAGGCGACGGGCACCCTGAACACGCCGTGGTCGGTCATCGCGGTCTTCACCGTGTTGCACGCCGCGTTCGGCACCTATCTTCTGGCGAGTGTCATGGGAACAGTGCCCAAGGAACTGCTCGAGGCAGCCGCACTGGACGGCGCCAGCCGCTGGAAGATCCTGTGGCAGGTGGTCTACCCGATCATGCGGCCGACCCTCGCGGTCCTCGTCGTCTTCTTCTTCATCTGGACGTGGAACGAGTTCTACATTCCGCTCGTCCTACTGTCCGACCAGTCCGCGCAGACCATCCCCATAGCGCTGTCGACGTTGCGCGGTCAGAACACCATCGACATCACGGTGCTGAACGCCGGATCGCTGCTGTCCCTGTTGCCCACCCTTGTCTTCTTTCTCATCTTCCAGCGCACCCTGAGCCGTGGCGTGACGGCTGGAGCGGTGAAGTGATCCTCGCTTCTCCGCCCACCGCCTAGCCGGTCTGTACCGCATCACCCGCAATCGAAGGAGCACTTTTTGTACACCCCCTGGGACAACCTCATCGGAAACGCCGGCGTCCGCAGTCGATCCATCAACGCCGAGAACCCAACAGGCGGGGCCGGCATGGCGGCACGAACCGCCTCCGCCCTCGGTTCCGGCCGCAAGGGAACCGCGTATCTGCCGCTTCCCGCGGGTGAGACTCTCACCCTCGCCGACATCACCGGCCCTGGTGTGATTCGCCACATCTGGATCACCGTTGCGGACCGCACGGAGGCGGGACCGTTCGTACTTCGCGATCTCGTGTTGCGCGCCTACTGGGACGGTGAGGAGAACCCCTCCGTGGAAGTTCCCCTCGGCGACTTCTTCTGCAACGGCTTCGGAGCCCGCGCGCTCGTCAACTCGATCCCGATCGTCGTCGCCCCCACGGGAGGCATGAACTCCTACTTCCCCATGCCGTTCCGGACGGGCGCGCGCATCACCCTGGAGAGCCAGCACGGCGCCGATCTGCCGCACATCTTCTTCCAGATCGACCTGACCACTGGCGATGAGATCGCCGAGGACACCCCGTACTTCCACGCACAGTGGCGCCGGTCGAACGGCACGACCGGCATCGGGGAGGACCACGTGATCCTGGACGGCGTTCAGGGGCGCGGTACGTACATCGGGACCTATGTCGCGCTCACCTCCCTGCAGCGCTACTGGTGGGGGGAGGGCGAGGTGAAGTTCTTCGTCGACGGCGACACCGATAACCCGACTCTGTGCAGCACGGGTCTGGAGGACTACGCAGGCGGAGCCTGGGCCTTCCAGGACGAATTACGGTCGCACCCCGAGCCCGAGGTGCTGACCTTCAGCGCCCCATACTTCGGCTACCCGTACCACTCGGCACAGGACACCACCAGGGCTTCGCCGTTCTCCACCGAGATGCCGCCGTCGCATGGTCTGTACCGCTGGCACCTCCCCGACCCGATCTACTTCTCCCAGGACCTCCGGGTCACTCTCCAGCAGATCGGCGCCTGGGACTTCGGTCTCTTCGAGCGACAGGACGACATCTCGACGACGGCGTACTGGTACCAAATCGCACCACACGCGGTCTTCCCATCCCTGCCGAGCGCCGCGGAGCGGCAGCCGCGGTAGCGAATCCGCCCGGATGGAAGCGGGAGCTGATCCACCCGGTCGGTAAACTTCCTGCGATACAAGGACCACGCGAGAGGGGTGTCGATGTCCGACGCACCCACCACGATGGCGCAGGTGGCGCGGTTAGCCGGCGTCTCCACCGCCACGGTCTCGCACGTCATCAACCAGACGCGGAAGCTCTCGCCCGCTACCGAAGCCCGCGTGCGTTCCGCCATCGCCGAACTCGCCTACATCCCGGACCCGTCCGCTCGATCCCTGCGAGCGGGATCGAGCGATGTCGTGGGCGTCGCCATGCCGGCGATCAGCAACCCGTACCTCGCGACCTTCGTGCACGAGCTCGAGGAGGCTCTCGCTGCGGTGGGCAAGTCGATGCTGCTCGCGGACACGCACGACGACCCCGAAGTGGAGGTTAAGGCCGTACGGGACCTGATCGCGCGACGGCTGGGCGGTCTCGTCCTCGCCCCCAGCGGCACGCCCGACTATGCGATCGAGCTCGGCAGGAGGTACGCCGTCCCCCTCGTGATGATCGACCTGATGCAGGAACGTGACGACTGCGACCAGATCGTCGTCGAGAGCGTCGAGGCAGTCGAAAAGGTCACCGCTCACCTGATCGACAAAGGTCATCGGCGCATCGGAATGGTGAGCGGCCTCCCCGGCATCCGGACCACGGACCAGCGGACGGCCGGCTATCGCCTCGCTCACGAGCGCGCGGGACTTCCGCTCGACGCTGCTCTGAGCCCGTCCGGTCGGAGCTCGCGGGCGGGCGGGCGTGCCGCTGCGGACGCCCTGCTCGACCTCGCTGATCCCCCGACGGCGCTCGTCACCGGCAACAATGCGATGACCATCGGGTCCCTCGAGGCGATCAAGGCACGCGGACTCACCGTGCCGGGCGACGTCGCCATGGTCTGCTTCGACGACTTCGACTGGGCCGAACTGTTCGAGCCTCAGTTGACCGCCATCGCGCCGCAGGTGACTCTGCACGCCAGACGGGTCGTCGAGATGCTCGGGCGCCGGACCGAGGATCCCAGCATGCCTGCGCAGCACGAGACATTGACGCCCAAGATCATGCACCGGAACTCCTGCGGCTGTGATCCTACGACTGCGGTACCGCTGTAGAACTCATCCGAGTCCCGCTCTCGTTGGTTCGCGCACCTCGACATGACGCGGTCGCCGCGCATCGCGGATGCCCGCGTCCTTGCGTCCAGGGCAGCGTCGGCTGGTTACACGACGCAATACCGTCCAGCGGCCGTGAGGATCAGGTCATCGAGGTCGGGACAAGCTGAAGCCGCGCGCGAGTGCGGCACCCGCCCGGCGTAGGTATTGCTCGGCCTCGGCCTGGGCCCGCTCGCCGGAGCCCGCGAGCTCGGTGAGCGATACGGCCTGGGCGAAGCTTTCCGTCGATGCTCCGATGCGGCCCGCCACCAGAGCCGCGGGCACTCCGGCGGCCGCCGCGATCGCGGCCACGTGGTGCGGCACCTTCCCAGCCGCTGACTGCTCGTCGTACGCCCCCTCCCCCGTCACCACGAGGTCCGCTCCCCGGATCGCGCCGGCGAGGTCGAGGGCGGCCGCCACGGCCGCGGAACCGGGGGTGAGGGCCGCGCCCCAGGCGAGCAGGCCGAATCCGGCGCCTCCCGCCGCACCGGCGCCGGGCGTGTCCGGGTCGATCCCGTCGAGGAGGCCGGCCAGGCGCGCGAGGGCGGCGTCGAGCGCGCGCACGTCCTCGGCCGACGCGCCCTTCTGTGGGCCGAAGATGGCGGCCGCGCCGAGCGGGCCGAGCAGCGGATTGGCGACGTCGGTGAGCACGGACGCGCCGCCGGGCGGCAGGTCCCGCAGCTCGCGGAAGTCCACCTCGGCGACCGCTTCGAGCCCCCCGCCGCCGAACGGGACGGACCGTCCCGCCTCGTCGAGGAAGCGGGCCCCTAGGGCAGCAAGCGCGCCTGCACCGCCGTCCGTCGACGAGCTGCCCCCGATCGCGAGCAGCAGGCGTCGGGCGCCACCGTCGAGCGCCGCTGCGATGACCTGCCCGAAGCCGTAGGTGTGGGCGTCCCGGGGCAGGAGAGGATCCAGCAGGGTGAGCCCGGACGCCGAGGCGAGCTCCACGACCCCGGTGCCGTCCGGCAGGAGAAGCCAGTCGCAGGTCACGTCCCGACCGTCGGGACCGAGCACGGTCACGGGCATCCGGGTGGCGCCGGGCACGGCGAGCGCGAAGGCGTCGACGGTCCCCTCGCCGCCGTCCGCCATCGGGCGGAGGACGAGGTGGTCCCCCGGACGCTCGTCCGACCACCCCGCGGCGAGCGCGCGAGCGGCGACGTCCGCGGCCGCCGATCCTTTGAAGGAGTCCGGTGCTAGAACGACGATCGACCCCGGCACTGCACTCCCCTCGCTGGACGTGTCGCCCAGCGTAGCGAGCGCGGTGCCGGGGTCGCCCGGTGCGCGATCAGACGATCAGCGGCGGATGGCCGACTTCAGCCAGCCTGCGGCGGGCCGCTGCTGCTCGCCCTGCTGAGCGGCGAGCACGATGAGCGTCGCCGTGAACGCGGGGATGAGCCACTGCAGCACCTTCTGCTGTCCCTGGGCGGCGCGGAGGCCGGAGGACGACGTCGCGGACGCCTCGGTGGCACCCTCGACCGGCTCGCCGATGTGGTCGGCCTGCTTCTTGCCCACGATGCCCGAGTACAGCGTCGTCACGATCGCCGCGCCCGTCACTGCGAGCTTGATGTTGGTGTTGGTGCGTGCCTCGCCCTGCTTGGCGAGACGATCCTTGTTACCGAGGATGAGGCCGACGCCGCCGATGCCGTGCGTCACCATGGCGGCGAACTGCACCGGGGACCAGCGGGCCCAGCCGATCGACGAGATGCGCAGGCGCTCGGTCGGGCTCTTGGCGTCCGAGGCGGCGCCGTTCAGGCCGACGACCCCCATGAGCGAGCCGCCGAACCAGGCGGCCAGGCCGAGGTCGTGCATGCTTCGGACGAGCGTGTTGCGTTGTGACACGGGTACTCCTTCAGTTGATGGTGCGAGAGGGGTGGTCCCACGGTCGGGGAACACCCGGAGGAACGGGGGAATCAGGCGGGTCCGCCGGCGATGTCCTCGTCGTCGATCCCTGCGGTGCCGGGGTGATCCATGAGCCCCGGGGCCTCGGACGGGCTGTCTGCGTCGTCCGCGTCGCCGCCGTCGTCGATGAGGTCTCCCTGATCGAGGCCGCGCGGGTCGGACTCAGTGCTGTCGGTCATGGCGAGAACCTACGCCGCGGAGGGCGCCGGGTTGAGCCTCTCAGCAGACCAACAGCTTCATCTCAGTCCTTCCCGCCCTGGTTGGGCGCCCCGTGGGCCGCGCTCGTCCCGCGCCGGAGTCGCGACATCGCCGCACCACGCCCGCACGGACCCCGGCGCTCCGCCAGACTTGATGGGATGAGAGCCCGTGCCCTGCCCGCGCCTGCCCTCGTGGTCATCGCGATCGTCGGCGTCCAGTTCGGCAACGCTTTCGCCGGCTCGTTCCTCGATCAGGTCGGCCCGCTCGGGGCCGCAGCGCTTCGCCTCTTCTTCAGTGCGACGATCCTGGCCGCCGTCGTGCGACCGCGGGTGCGGGGCTGGGACCTGCGCACCTGGGTCGGCGTCGCCGTGCTCGGGCTGGCCCTCGCCGGCATGAACAGCCTCATCTACCTCGCCATCGCCGAGATCCCGATCGGCGTCGCCGTGACCGTCGAGTTGTTCGGTCCTCTGGCGATCGCGATTGCCGGGATCCGGCGGCTCGTCGACGCGCTGTGGGTCGTGCTCGCCGTCGCGGGCATCGCGCTCCTCGGCCTCGAGGCAGGCGGCGCGCTGTCCGTCGTCGGCCTGCTCCTCGCGGCGGGCGCGGCCGCCTTCTGGGCTCTCTACATCCTCGCGTCGGCGCACCTCGGCTCACGGGTGCGCGGCGTCGACGGCCTGTCCGTCGCGATGCTGCTCGCGCTCGTTCTCGTGCTGCCGTTCGGCTCCGGATCGGCCCTGACGGCGGTCGCCGCCGACCCGTGGCTCCTCGCCGTCTTCGCCGGGGTCGCGCTGCTGACCTCGTCGATCCCGTACTCGCTCGAGTTCCTCGCCCTCAAGTCGATGCCGTCCCGCGTGTTCGGCGTCCTGTCGAGCCTCGGTCCCGCGATCGCCGCACTGGCCGGCCTGCTCGTGCTGCAGCAGGTGCTCTCGCTCCCCCAGCTGGCCGCGATCGTGCTGGTGACCATCGCGAGCATCGGCGTCATCGCGACGTCGCGAACTCCGACGGAGATCGCTCCCGCTCCTGCCCCGGCCGGGTCGGTCTAGCCCGGCCGCACAGTGGGGTCGGTTCCGCCAGCGTCGGCGTCGGCGGGCAGCAGGTCCGCGTGTGCGGCCGCGTAGCGCTTCGCCCGCCGGGTCTGGACGATGAGCAGCGGGACGCCGATGACGAGAAATAGCGGGAACACGACCACCCCGGCCACCGCCGTGACGGATTCGGCGGTGCCATTGCTCAGGTTGAGAAGCGCAAGCGGCCACAGTCCGCTGAACAGGAGGACCAGCTGACCGAGCTGGAACGGAAAGAGGAGCGTCGCGATGCGGGCATAGAGAGCAGCCCGTCGAACGCCCTCCTCGGACAGCTCCGCCGGCTTCCCCCCGAGGACGACCCGCGGGATCGTGGTCTGGTCGGCGTAGCTCCGGCCGAGCGCGAGGCGGGAGCTCCGCGCGAGCGGCCACGTCACGACCATGGCCCAGACCGCCGCGGCGAGAAGGCCGATAGCGGGACCGAGGAGAACCGCCTCCACCGCCGGGATCTCGTGGTCCAGGGCGACGAGCCCCGCGATGCCGATGCCCGTTCCGAGCACCGCCGTGAGGACGATCGTGCCGACCTTCCTCCGGATCACCGAGCGGGACCAGTCCGGCACCGTCGGCAGCGGCGCCACGGCCGCACTCGGCGCGGGGAAGCGTCTGCCGATCCGCAGCGCCGCGGCAAGGAAGCCCATCGAGAGGGCGACCACGACGACGAGCGCAAGCGCGATCTCGGGAGCGGTCACCGCGATCCCGAGGCAGACGGCGGCGGCGACGACCTCACCCACCCAGAACACGCGGACGTAAGCCCGGAGCGCCTCGCGCCCGCCGCGGCCGTTCGGGTCGAACGTGGGCCTGGCCATGAGCACCCCGGCGAGGACCGGAAGCAGCACCAGGACGGTGGCGCTGAAAGACGTGACGTAGGCGATATCCGACCTGTCCGCAGGAAGCAGGGCAGCGAGCCCGAAGCCCAGGCCGACGAGGAGCAGCGCGAGGCCGACACCGATCAGGAGGAGGTACCGGCGCTTCACGGTTCGAGCGTAGCCACGGCGCCGCGGCCGCCCGCGCCCCAGTGTCGGCGCCCCCGCGGCCCACCCCGCCCCCGCCCACCCCCTCCCGCTGCACCGCACCGCACCGCACCCCTCCAGGAACGACGGAACGCCCCGGCCGTGCGGCCGGGGCGTTCGGTGTCGTGCGGGAGGAGGCGGTGCGGGCTAGCTGCTCGCCTTGGCGCCGCGGCTCTTGTTGAACACGTCGAACGCGACGGCCAGGAGCAGCACCAGGCCCTTGATCAGGGACTGGTACTCGGTGCCGAGGCCGAGCAGCGACATGCCGTTGTTCAGCACGCCCATGATCAGACCACCGATCATGGCGCCTGTCACCGTGCCGATACCACCGGTGACGGCGGCACCACCGATGAACACGGCGGCGATGGCGTCGAGCTCGAAGCCGGCTCCGGCGCCCGGGAGGGCGGAGTCGCTGCGGGCGGTGAAGGCGATGCCGGCGAGGGCCGCGAGCACGCCCATGTTGACGAACAGCAGGAAGTCGACCCGCTTGGTGTTCACACCGGACAGCTGAGCGGCGTTGAGGTTGCCACCGCGGGCGTAGATGTGACGACCGAAGATGCTGCGGTGCATGACCGCCGTGTAGAAGAGCACGAGGGCGGCGAGGATGACCAGCACGATCGGGGTGCCCTTGTAGCTGGCGAGCAGGTACGTGACACCGAGCACGAGAACCGCGATGAAGGCGATCTTCGTGACGAACCAGGCGAACGGCTCGTCCTCGAGGCCCAGCTTGACGCGGGCGTTGCGCTCACGGACCTGCTGCAGCACGAGGAACAGGGTGGCGGCCACACCGAGGGCGACCGTGATCCACTCGAGGATCGACGTCCCGTTCGACGGGTCGGGCAGGTAGCCCGCGCCCACGGCGACGTACTCGTCGGGGAACGGCGTGATCGGGCGGTTGTTGAGCACGATCTGCGCGAGCCCTCGGAATGTCAGCATGCCCGCCAACGTCACGATGAACGCCGGTATGCCTACATAGGCGACCCAGAACCCCTGCCAGGCGCCGACCACGGCACCGAGCACGAGGCTCGCCAGGATGCTCGCCCACCAGGGCCAGCCCCAGTTCACCGCGAACACGCCGGACATGGCCCCGACGAACGCGACGACAGACCCGACGGACAGGTCGATGTGGCCAGCGATGATGATCATCACCATGCCGATCGCGAGGATCAGGATGTAGGCGTTCTGGACGACGATGCTCGTGACGTTGCGGGGCTGGAGCAGCGTGCCGTCGGTGAGGATCTGGAACAGCACCACGATCAGCACGAGCGCGATGAAGATGCCGATCTGGCGCAGGCGGCTCGTCAGGAAGCTGAGGACGTTGCCGACCTGAGAAGGCTCATTCGGCTTCTGCGGCGCCGGCTTGGGCGCCGCCACATCGGTCAGTTGGGACATTTGACGGCTATTCCTTTTCCTTGGTCATGTAGATCATGAGTGACTCGGGGGTCGCTTCCGAGATGGGCAGCTGACCCGTGATGCGGCCGGCCGAGAGCGCGTAGATGCGATCGCAGATGCCGAGGAGCTCCGGCAGCTCGGAGGAGATCACGATGACCGCCTTCCCCTCTGCCGCGAGCTTGTTGATGATCGTGTAGATCTCGTACTTCGCGCCGACGTCGATGCCGCGGGTCGGCTCATCGAGGATGAGCACGTCAGGCCCGGAGAACATCCACTTCGACAGCACGACCTTCTGCTGGTTGCCGCCGGAGAGCTTGCCCGTGATCGAGCCGACGCTCGGCGCCTTGATGTTCATGCTCTTGCGGTACTCGTTCGCCACGACGTACTCGCGGTTCGCGTCGACCCAGCCGCGCTTGGCGAGCTTGCCGAGCGCAGCGCCGGAGACGTTCCGCTTGATGTCGTCGATGAGGTTCAGACCGTACCGCTTGCGATCCTCGGTGGCGTACGCGATGCCGTGCTCGATGGCCTCACCCACGGAGTGCGCCTTGATCTCCTTGCCGTACTTGTACAGACGGCCCGAGATGTTCACCCCGTAGGAGCGGCCGAACACGCTCATGGCGAGCTCGGTGCGCCCGGCACCCATCAGGCCGGCGATGCCGACGACCTCGCCGGCGCGCACGTTGAGGTTCGCGCCGTCGACGATCTTGCGGGTGTGCTCGAGCGGGTGGTGCACGGTCCAGTCCTCGATCCGCAGCACCTCCTCGCCGATCGGCACGTCGCGGTCGGGGTAGCGGCTCTGCAGGTCGCGACCGACCATGCCCTTGATGATGCGGTCCTCGCTCACCTCGTCGCGCTTCAGGTCGAGGGTCTCGATGGTGCGGCCGTCACGGATGATCGTGACCGAGTCCGCGATGCTCTTGATCTCGTTCAGCTTGTGGCTGATGATGATCGACGTGATCCCCTGGCCCTGCAGGTGCCGGAGAAGGTCGAGCAGGTGCGCCGAGTCCTCGTCGTTGAGGGCGGCGGTGGGCTCATCGAGGATGAGCAGCTTCACCTCCTTCGAGAGCGCCTTGGCGATCTCGACGAGCTGCTGCTTGCCCACACCGATGTCGGAGATCTTGGTGATGGGGTTGTCGTGGAGGCCGACGCGGGCGAGGAGCTTCGCCGCCTCGAGGTTGGTCTTGTTCCAGTCGATGAAGCCGCGCTTCGCCTGCTCGTTGCCGAGGAAGATGTTCTCCGCGATCGACAGGTAGGGGCTGAGCGCGAGCTCCTGGTGGATGATGACGATTCCGCTGCGCTCGCTGTCGCGGATGTCCTTGAACTGCACGACCTGGTCCTCGAAGACGATGTCGCCCTCGTAGGTGCCGTGCGGGTACACGCCGGAGAGAACCTTCATCAGGGTGGACTTGCCGGCCCCGTTCTCGCCGCAGATCGCGTGGACCTCGCCACGCGTCACCTCGAGACTCACGTCCTGCAACGCCTTGACGCCCGGGAACGTCTTGGTGATGTTGCGCATCTCGAGAATGTGGTTGGCCATGGCCTGCCTCGCTTGATCGCTGGTGTCTGAAATCGTGTCGTGCTGGTCGTGCTTGTCGTGCTTGTGGTGCGTGTCGTGCTGAGGGTGGTGCCGGGGGCCTTGCGGCCCCCGGCACCGGGAGGGCTATTCGCCCTTCTGGATCTCTTCCTCCGAGTAGTAACCGCTGTCGACGATGACCTCCATGAGGTTCTCCTTCGTCACGGTGACCGGCGGGAACTGCTTGGTCGGGACGTCCTTGACCTTGTTGTTGTAGGAGTCGGGCGCGTCGGGCTCGTTGCCGTTGAGCAGGTCGTCGACCATGGTCACGGCCTCCTTGCCCAGCAGGCGGGTGTCCTTGAAGATCGTCGAGTACTGCACGCCGTCGAGGATGAGCTTGTCGGACGCCTTCTCGCCGTCCTGGCCGGTGATGATCGGCATCGCGTCGTCGGCGACACCGCTCGAGCGCAGGGCGTTGATGATGCCTCGCGACAGACCGTCGTAGGGCGACAGTACGCCGTCGAGCACCTGGCCGGAACCGTAGAACCCGCTCAGCAGGTTCTCCATGCGCGCCTGGGCGCCCTCGAGCTTCCACTGCTGGATGGCGACCTGGCTGAACTCCGACTGGCCGGAGCCGATCGTGACCTGGCCGGAGTCGAGGAAGGGCTTGAGGACGCTCATCGCACCGTCGTAGAAGAACTGCGCGTTGTTGTCGTCGGGGCTGCCGGCGAAGACCTCGATGGTCTTCTTCTCGGTGCTGCCCGTCGGCTTGCCGTCCGCGTCCACGAGGCCGAGGCCCTGGAGCAGGGAGTTGCCCTGCAGAACTCCGACCTGCTGGTTGTCGAAGGTCGTGTAGTAGTCGACGTCCTCGGTGCCGTTGATGAGACGGTCGTAGGCGATGACCTTGACGTCGTCGTCGGCCGCGGTCTTCAGCACCTGGGTGAGCGCGGTGCCGTCGATGGAGGCGACGATGAGGGCCTTGGCGCCCTTGTTCAGCATCGACTCGATCTGCGAGATCTGGTCCTGCACCTTGTCGTTCGCGTACTGCAGGTCGACCTTGTAGCCGAGCTCCTCGAGCGAGGACTTGACGTTGTTGCCGTCGTCGACCCAGCGCTCCGAGGTCTTGGTGGGCATCGCGACGCCGACGAGGGCGCCATCGTTGGAGCCCTCCTCCGCTGCGCCGCCACCACCGCGGGTGCCGCCGGAGCAGGCCGCGAGCGAGACAGCGAGGCCCGCGGCAGCGAAGCCGACGAGTACCTTCTTCATCTTCATGGGATTTCTCTTTCGTTCTGTGGATGGTGCGCTAGGGATTTGGTGCTCCCCGGATCAGGATCGATCCGGCAAGTGGGGGTGGCCTGTGCGGCCGATCAGAAGCCCTGGGCCAGGCGGTAGTAGGCCTGGTTCCAGCGGACCTCCTTGACGAACTCGCGCAGCGTCGTGTGCTCGTCGATGACGAGCAGCTCGGTGCGCGCGATCTCGGCGAAGTCGGCGAAGGTCTCGATGCCGACCTGGGTGCTGAGGACGGTGTGGTGCGCCGCGCCGGCCGTCAGCCAGGCGGCCGCGGACGTGGCGAAGTCCGGGGCGGGCTTCCACACGGCGCGGGCGACGGGCAGGTTGGGCAGCGGCTCGTCGAGCGGGATGACCTCGACGACGTTCGCGGTGAGGCGGAAGCGCTCGCGCATGTCGGACATGGCGACGACGACGCCGGCGCCCGGGTCGGTGTCGAAGACCAGGCGGACCGGGTCCTCGCGGCCGCCGATGCCGAGCGGGTGCACCTCGAGCGAAGGGCGGCTCGTGGTGAGGCTGGGGCACACCTCGAGCATGTGCGCGCCCAGGATCTTCTCCTGGCCGGGCACGAGGTGGTAGGTGTAGTCCTCCATGAGCGAGGCGCCGCCGGGAAGGCCCGCGCCCATCACCTTCGCGGCGCGCACGAGCACCGCCGTCTTCCAGTCACCCTCCGCGCCGAAGCCGTAGCCCTCGGCCATGAGGCGCTGCACGGCGAGGCCGGGCAGCTGGCGGAGCCCGCCGAGGTCCTCGAAGTTCGTGGTGAAGGCGCCGAAGCCGCCCTCCTCCAGGAAGGAGCGCAGACCGATCTCGATCTTCGCGCCATAGCGGAGCGAGTCGTGGCGGTCGCCGTCGCGGCGGAGCTCGGGAGCGACGTCGTAGAGGCGCTCGTACTCGTCGACCAGGGCGTCGACCTCGGCCTCGGTCGCCGCGTCGACGCGCTCGACGAGGTCGTTGACGCCCCAGGTGTTCACGGACACGCCGAGGCTGATCTCCGCCTCGGTCTTGTCGCCCTCGGTCACCGCGACGTTGCGCATGTTGTCGCCGAAGCGCGCGAGCTTGAGCGTGCGGACGGCGGCCCAGCCGGCGGCCGCACGCACCCAGGAGCCCACCTTGGCGGTGACGTCGGGGTTCGAGACGTGGCCGACGACGGTCTTGCGGGGCACGCCGAGGCGGGACGCGATGTAGCCGAACTCGCGGTCGCCGTGGGCGGCCTGGTTCAGGTTCATGAAGTCGAAGTCGATCTCCGACCACGGCAGCTCGACGTTCGCCTGGGTGTGCAGGTGCAGGAACGGCTTGCGCAGGGAGTCGAGGCCCGTGATCCACATCTTCGCGGGCGAGAAGGTGTGCATCCAGGCGATCACGCCGATGGTGGCGTCGGAGGAGTTCGCGTCGAGGGCGAGCCGGCGGATGGAGTCGGCGTCCTTGAGGACGGGCTTCCAGACGATGCGGACGGGGATGTCGCTCGACTCGCCGAGGAGGCGCGCGACCTCCTGCGACTGCTCGGCCACCTGACGGAGCGTCTCCTCGCCGTAGAGGTTCTGGCTGCCGGTGACGAACCAGATCTCGTAGGCGTCGAGGGACGTGGACAGAGGACTGCTCAACTGATTGCTCCTTGGGGTGCTTGTCCGTAGACGTTCTGGTACCGGTCGAAGAGGGAGTCGATGGCGGCGGGGTCGATCGCGACCGGCTCGCCGAGCTGGCGGGAGATGTGCACCGTGCGGGCGACGTCCTCGACCATGACGGCGGCCTTGACGGCGTCCTTCGCGTCCTTGCCGATGGTGAACGGCCCGTGGTTGCGCATCAGGACGGCGCGCGAGCGGTGCCCCTTCAGCGTCTCGACGATGCCACGGCCGATCGAGTCGTCGCCGATGATGGCGAACGGGCCGACCGGGATCTCGCCGCCGAACTCGTCGGCCATGGCGGTGATGACGCACGGGATCGGCTCGTTGCGCGCGGCCCAGGCCACGGCGTAGGTGGAGTGCGTGTGCACGACGCCGCCGACGTCCGGCATGTTGCGGTACACGTAGGCGTGGGCGGCGGTGTCGCTCGACGGGGACCGGTCGGAACCGGGGGTGTCGGGGATGACGTTGCCGTCGAGGTCGCAGAGGATCATGTTCTCGGGCCCGAGGTCGTCGTAGGAGACGCCGCTGGGCTTGATGACGAACAGGTCGGCGCCGGGCACGCGACCGGACACGTTGCCGCCGGTCCAGACCACGAGGCTGTAGCGGGTGAGCTCGGAGTGCAGTTTCGCGACGTCCGCACGGACGCGGGCGATGGCGACCTCGATCTCGGGGGAGTTCATGCTCACGCGGCGACCCCCCGGGCACCAGTGCCTGCGGACCGCGACGCGGCGCGATCGGCGGAGGGGACCTCGGCCACCCTCACTGCGTACGTGTCGGCGGTCGTGCTTGGCGCGACGTCACTCAACTGGTCGACTCCCTTGTCTTTTCTTCCGGGCGGCCTGTGTCATCCGTTCCGTTCACTCGATGATGTGAACGGTCACATTGGCTCTGAGTACTCTACCCCCGCGGTTGCGCCTGTCAAGCGCGACGGGGGCGCCGCCATCGGCGGCGCCCGGGCGGGCGACCCCGATGAGCGCGCACCGGGGGCCGTGCGGCGGAACGGCGGGCGTGCCGAGCCGGCATGTACGCGGATCGGCATGGACGGGATGCGGGGCCGGAGCCGGGACCGAAGCCGGGACTGGATGGCCCCCCGGCACCCGGCCGCTTCGTCCTCCCCTGTCCCGGATTCAGGCTGTGGTGCGCCACGCCGCACTCGGCGACGTCGAAACGCGGCGTGTCGCAGCTGAGCCTGAATTGCGAACGGTGGCGGGGAGGGATGGGCCGCGGTCAGGGGACGGGGGTGCCCGCGGTGACGGCGATGGCGGACCGCACCACGTCCGCAAGGGACCCGGTGCGCGCGTGCTCGGCCCGCTGCCAGTCGGCGCCTGTGCCGGAGTCGAGCATCCGCCGGACGCCACAGGTCACCACGTCGGCGTCGCCCGCGTCCTCGAGGGCGACGCCGACGTGCTCGAGCAGGCTCTCCACCCTGTCCCTCGCGGGCACCGATCCTCCCCCGATCGGATCGGGAAGCTCGCCGGCGAGACCGCGGAGCGCCGCCTGCCACGACGCGAGGCGCAGGGCCATCGCGGAGACCGCCAGCGGGGGAACGCCTGCCGACCAGTCCCGGGCCGCCGTCTCGACGAGGGCGCGGATGAGGGCGGCGAGCACGGCGGCGTCCTCGGCGAGGAGGCAGACGTCGGACACCCGGATCTCGACGGTCGGGTGGTCGCGCGACAACCGCGCGTCGAAGTACAGCATCCCCTCGTCGAGGAGCACCCCCGTCGCCAGGAGCTCGTCCGCGTGCTGCCGGTACCGCTCGGCGGAGCCGAACACCTCCGTGGGGCCGGCCGTGGGCCACCTCGTCCAGGCGCTCGACCGGTAGCTCGCGTAGCCCGTGTCCTCGCCGTTGCTGAAGGGCGAGTTCGCGCTGAGCGCGATCAGCACGGGCAGCCAGGAGCGGATGCGGTCGATGATCCCGACCCCCTCGTCGGGCGAGTCGATGCCGACGTGCACGTGGAAGCCGCACGTCAGGCCCTCGCGCGCGGTTATCCCGTAGCGCGCGTGCATGGAGGCGTACCGGGGCTCCACCGTGGCGTGCGGCGAGACGGGCAGGGGCGAGGTCGCGAGGGCCACGGCGCGGGCCCCGACCGCACGCGCCTCGGCGTCGACGAGGAGCCGGCCGCGCAGCAGCTCGTCGCGCAGATCCGCGAAGCGGCTGTGCGGCGAGTAGACCACCTCGAGCATCTCCTGCTGGAGCTCCGAGGTGAACTCGATGAGGTCCGAGACGTCGCGCGGGCTCTCCCCACGGTGGCTGAGCACGCGCCCGGCCACCGCGACGGGCAGCCCGGTCGTCTCGTCAACGAGGAGCAGTTCTTCTTCGACGCCAAAGGTACGCACAGGGAAAGTATGGGGTTCGAGGCGGCGCCCGCCCACCGTGTGACGCCCGTGCTCACCGCGACCCCGCGGAGACCGGCGGCGGCGGGCGCGCCTCAGCGCCGGGGCGGGGCGGTGGACTTCCGGACGACGAGCTCGGGCGCGATGGTGCCGCGGTAGCGTTCGGAGTCGCCGGTGAGGCCCTCGAGCAGTCGCGCGATGCATCGCCGACCGAGTTCCGCGAAGTCCTGCCGCACGGTCGTGAGCGGCGGCCAGAAGTGCGCGGCCTCGGGGATGTCGTCGAAGCCGACGACGCTGACGTCACCGGGGACGTTGAGCCCGGCCTCGTGGATCGCGTGGATGAGACCGAGCGCCATCTGGTCGTTCGACGAGAAGATCGCGGTGAAGTCGCGGATGCGCAGCATCTCGCGCCCCGCGTAGTAGCCGAACTCCGCCGACCAGTCGCCGAGGATGGGTGCGGTCGTGGGCACCTCCTGCGCGCCCATCTCGTCGAGGAAGCCGCGCATCCTCGCCTCGGCCTCGATCCAGTCCTGCGGTCCGGCGAGGTGGTAGATGTCGCGGTGGCCCAGCTCGATGAGGTGCCGGGTCGCCAGCCGGGCGCCGCCGATCTGGTCGACGGAGGGCACGGTGTCGTCGAGCAGCCCTGTCGACTGCATGGTGACGTAGGGGATGTCGACGGACAGCTCGGAGATCGCCTCGACGACCCGCTGCTGCGGCGCGATGATCACGAGCCCCTCCACGGACTGCTCGACCAGGTGCGCGAGCGCCTCGCGCAGCGCGTCCCGGTCGGTCGAGGTGACGCTCGAGGTGAGCACGAGGTACTCGGCCTCCCGTGCCGCCTCCTCGATGGCGCGGATGCTCGACGCCGGCCCGTACTGGTCGCTGCGGGTGGTGAGCACGCCGATCGTGCGGGACCGGGCCGTGACCAGAGCGCGGGCGGCGCGGTTCGGCCGGTACTGCAGCTCCTCCATGACCTCGAGCACGCGCTGCTTGGTGGAGTCGCGCAGGCTCGGGTGCTCGTTGAGCACCCGGGAGACGGTCTGGTGGGACACCCCAGCCACGCGTGCGACGTCGCGGATGCTAGGCGCGCGGCCCTTACCTGCTGCTTCCGTCGGCACTGATCGATTCCGCTTCCTCGAGCATGTGCACGTTCACATGCGGGTGTCCCCCCCATTATGCGCTGGGCGGGCAGGGGGTCACCTCCGTCCTCCCTCGCCGGCAGCGCCGACGCGGGAGGACGGTCGAGCGGGCTGCGGCTACTTGGCGCGCTTCTGCGACCGGACGAGCGCGGCGTCGAGATCGGCGATGAGATCCTCGACGCTCTCGATGCCGACGGACAGGCGCACGATGTTGTCCGGCACCTCGAGCTCCGTGCCGCGGACGGATGCGTGGGTCATCTCGGACGGGTAGTTGACGAGCGACTCGACGCCGCCGAGGGACTCGGCGAGCTGGAACAGGACAGTGGACTCCGCGAAGCGGCGGGCGGCCTTGGCCCCGCCCTTGATCGCGAGCGACAGCATCCCGCCGAACGCGCTCATCTGCTGCCGGGCGAGCTCGTGCCCGGGGTGGTCGGGCAGGCCGGGGTAGTAGACGCGCTCGACGGCCGGGTTGCCGACGAGGTGCTCGGCGATGGCCTGCGCGTTGCGGCTGTGCCGCTCCGCCCGCGGGGAGAGCGTCTTGATGCCGCGGATGGTCAGCCACGCGTCCATCGGACCGGAGACCGCGCCCGCGGCGAACTGGATGAAGGCGACCTGCTCGGCGAGCTCCTCGTCGTTCAGCACGAGGGCGCCGCCGATCACGTCGGAGTGGCCGCCGAGGTACTTGGTCGTGGAGTGCACGACGACGTCCGCGCCGAGCGCGAGCGGCTGCTGCAGCGCCGGGGACGCGAACGTGTTGTCGACGACGACGATCGCGCCCGCCTGGTGCCCGATGTCGGACAGCTCGGCGATGTCGCTGATCTTCATGAGCGGGTTGGAGGGGGTCTCGATCCAGAGGATCTTGGTCGAGCCCTTCTTCAGCGCCGACTGCACCTCGAACAGGTTCGACATGTCGACCACGGTGTTGGTGATGCCCCACGCGCCGTGGATGCGGTTGATCAGCCGGTGGGTGCCGCCGTAGACGTCGTTGCCGAGCACGACGTGGTCGCCGGGCTTCAGCGCCGCGCGCAGCAGCGCGTCCTCCGCGGCGAGGCCGGAGGCGAAGGACAGCCCGTACGTGCCGCCCTCGAGCGACGCGAGCAGGTCCTGCAGGGCCGTGCGGGTGGGGTTCGACGCGCGGCCGTACTCGTACCCGTTGCGCAGCTGGCCGATGCCCTTCTGCACGAAGGTGCTGGTCAGGTACACCGGCGGGATGACGGCACCGGTCGTCGGGTCGAAGTCCTGGCCGGCGTGGATGGCGCGGGTGTCGAAGTGCGAGCTCTTGTCGGTCATGTTCCCTCTTGGTTCGTGTCGGTCCGCTGGGCGGACGGGTGTCACTCGGTGACGAAGCTGAGCAGGTCGTGCCGGGTGATGACCCCGGCAGGCTTGCCGCCGTCGGTCACGAGCAGCGCGTCCGCTGCCCCGAGGGCGCGCCAGGCGTCCGACACGGCCTCGTTCATGCCGATGAGGGGCAGGGGCTCGCCGATGAAGCTGCGCACGAAGTCGGTCAGCGCCGCCTTGCCGCTGAAGACGAGCTCCATGATCTCGCGGGCGTCGATGGCCCCGGCCACCTCGCCCATGACGACGGGCGGCTCCGCGTTGAGGATCGGCAGCTGGTCGACGTCGTACTTGGTCATGATCTGGATCGCGTCGCGCACCGTGTCGGACGGGTGGGCGTGCACGAGGTCGGGCAGCGCGCCGGTCTTCGCCCTGAGCACGTCGGACACCGTGCTCTCCTGCTTGACCTCGGAGAAGCCGTAGGAGCGCATCCACTTCTCGTTAAAGATCTTGCCGAGGTAGCCGCGGCCGCCGTCCGGCAGCAGTATGACCATGATGTCGTCGGCCGTGAGGCTCTTCGCCGCCTTGAGCGCCGAGGCGACCGCCATGCCGCTCGAGCCGCCGACGAGGAGCCCCTCCTCGCGGGCGAGCCGCAGCGTCATGTCGAACGACTCCTTGTCGGAGGACGCGATGATGTCGTCCACCACGGACGGGTCGTAGGCCGATGGCCAGAAGTCCTCGCCCACGCCCTCGACGAGGTAGGGGCGGCCGGTGCCGCCCGAGTAGACGGAGCCCTCGGGGTCGGCGCCGATGATGCGCACCGCGCCGTCGGACACCTCCTTGAGGTAGCGGCCGACTCCGCTGATGGTGCCGCCCGTGCCGACGCCGGCGACGAAGTGCGTGACGCGCCCGTCGGTGTCCCGCCAGATCTCGGGCCCGGTCGTCTCGTAGTGGCTGAGCGGCCCGTTCGGGTTGCTGTACTGGTCCGGCTTGAAGGCCAGCGGGATCTCCCGCGCCAGCCGGTCGGAGACCGAGTAGTAGGAGTCGGGGTGGTCGGGGGCGACGGCGGTCGGCGTCACGACGATCTCGGCCCCGTAGGCGGTGAGCACGTTGCGCTTGTCCTCGCCCACCTTGTCGGGCAGCACGAAGACGCAGCGGTAGCCGCGCTGCTGAGCGACCAGGGCGAGCCCGACGCCCGTGTTGCCCGACGTGGGCTCGACGATGGTGCCACCCGGCTTCAGCTTGCCCTCGGCCTCGGCGGCGTCGATGATGCGCGTCGCGATGCGGTCCTTGGCGGAGCCTCCGGGGTTGAAGTACTCGACCTTCACCAGGATGGTGGCCTCGATGCCCTCGGTCACCCGGTTCAGCTTGACCAGCGGAGTGTTGCCCACGAGGTCGAGGATGGTTTCGGCGTACTTCACTTGCAGCCCCAGTTCCGCCATGGGCTCCAGGGATGACCCGGCCCGGCACACGAGACGGGCCGATCGGCCCGCCCGGTCAAGGATACCAGCGGCCATTTCCGGATGACCGGTGCGCAGTGCGCGCAGCGAATGGGACCGGCCGGACCCGCGCGGCGGCCCGCTCGGGAGCGGACTGGGGCCGCGCGGGCATCCTGAGCAGTCGTTCACGCGACGGATGCGAGAATGTGCGCAGCCCTTCGACGCCGCACCGGACTCGCCCGCGAGCCGGGAGCGGCCCCGCACTCAGGACAGGAATTCTTGTGGCTCGACGCGACGACAACACGCCGGCTTCCGGTGAGGCGACCCCCAGAGGCGCCGCCCGCCCCGTTCCCCCCGCTGCCAAGCAGCAGGAGAGGGAGCTGACCGTGAAGCAGCAGCGCGAGGCCCGCCGCGCGGAGAAGGTCGCGGCGCTCAAGAAGCAGCAGGCCAGGCAGAAGCGCAACCGCATCCTGGGCATCTCCGCCGCGAGCCTGCTCGCCGTGGGCGTCGTCGTGCTCATCATCGTCTTCGTCGTGGCCAGCGCGAAGCCGCCCATCATCGACCCGGACCGCGACCCCGAGGCCATCAGCGTCGAGGGCGTGCAGACGTTCGACGGCATCACGTCAACGCACGTCGACGGCCAGCCGGTGGACTACGCGGCCACCTACGAGATGAACCCGCCCGCGGGCGGCGAGCACTGGAGCCAGTGGCTCAACTGCGGCGTCTACGAGGAGCCGCAGCAGAACGAGAACGCGGTGCACGCCCTCGAGCACGGCGCCATCTGGACCACCTACAACCCGGACGAGGTCAGCGGCGAGGACCTGGAGAAGCTCCGCGACTCGCTCCCGTCGACGTACTCGCTGCTCACCCCGTACCCCGACCTGCCCGCCCCCGTGGTCATGTCCGGCTGGGGTGTGCAGGTGCAGCTCGACGGCGTGGACGACCCGCGCGTGAGCCAGTTCCTCAACAAGTACTGGCAGTCCCCGTCGGTGCCCGAGCCCGGCGCCCTCTGCACGAACGGCATCGACGGCCCCGGCAAGGTCTCGTGACCCCCTCCCCCCTGTCGGACCGCGACGAGGCCGGGGCGGGAGCCCCGGCGCTCGACGGGGTCGATGAGGACGGCTCGACCCAGTATGGGAACGAGGACGACCTCGGCACCGAGAGCGAGACCGAGGGCGGGCGCCGCTACTCGGTCACGACGCGGCTCATCGTCGCGGCGATCCTTGCCGCGACGCTCCTGCTCGTGGTCGGCTTCGGGGCCGGGCGCTTCTCAGCGGACCGCTTCGGCGAGGCCGACGCCGCCCCGGGCACGTCCAGCGCGGAGGCGGGCTTCGCCCGCGACATGCAGGTGCACCACCAGCAGGCCGTTCAGCTGTCGGTCCTCGTGCGGGACCGCTCGCAAAACGAGGAGGTACGCCAGCTGGCGCTCGACATCGCCACGTCGCAGGGCCAGCAGGCCGGGCAGATGTACGCCTGGCTCGCCTCCTGGGGCCTGTCGCAGGCGCCGTCCGGCGAGCGGATGGCGTGGATGTCGCTCCCGACGCTCGAGGGCGACGCCGGTCACGGCCACTCGGCCGCCGAAATGGCGGGCGGGGCGATGCCCGGGCTCGCGAGCGACGAGGACATCGCGCGACTCGAGGCGGCCGGCGGCACGGACGCGGACCGCATCTTCCTGGAGCTGATGATCGCGCACCACCGCGGCGGCGTGGAGATGGCGGAGGCGGTGCTCGACCGCTCGACCAACGAGCTGGTCACGCCACTCGCGCGGAACGTCGTCCTCGTGCAGCAGGGCGAGATCGACTACATGGAGAGCCTGCTCGCCGAGCTCTGACCCGTGCCCGTGCCCGGGTCTCGCGTCGTCGCACGGGCGGGAGGGCGCGGGAGGGCGCTGGCCGCGACGCTCAGGGCTGAACGGCCTTGACGATCGTGACGGCCTGCGTCACCCAGTCGTCGTCGACGGCGGCGTCCGAGCCCTCGTCGAGGGCCCACATCACGTTCACGATCTCGCGGACGATCACCCAGGCTCGCGCGCGCTCCTCGTCGAATCCCGCGGCGTCCACCACGGTGCGGAAGCGCTCGAGCAGCTCCCAGCGCGGGTTGCCCGACGCGAGCACCTCGTCCCAGCGGTTCCAGAGCAGCGGCGCGAGTTCGTAGGCAGGGTCACCGGACAGCGGCTTCGGGTCGATCACGAGCCACGGCTCGCGCTTCGCCGCGAGCACGTTCTGGAAGTGCAGGTCAGTGTGGATGAGCACGCCGTCCGTCGCTGGGTCGGAGGCGAAGTCCCGCGCGAGGGAGGCGGCCTGGTCGACGTAGCGGCGCGGCACCGCCCGGTGCCGGCGCAGGGCGGGGATACCCTCGCTCCAGCGCGCGGCCTGATCGGACAGCAGCCGCAGCTGCGGCAGCGCCGGTCGATGGATGCGGGGATAGAAGCCGGCGATCACCTCGCAGGCCTCGAGCACCGGCAGCGTGTCGAGGTCGACCCCCGCCTCCGCCCGCTCGAGCAGCAGCACCCAGCGCCGCGGATCCGCGCGCAGCAGCCGCACGACGCCGTGCCCGCCCCAGGCGCGCAGCGCGAGGTGCTCATGCTCCGCCTCCGGGTGCGGCCAGCCGAGCTTCAGCGCGGCGGGCTCGCCGTCGCCGGTGAGCACCGGCAGCACGAGTGCGCCGTGGCCGGTGCTCACCGTGCCGTCGGGTGTCAGCGCCCACTCCTCGAGCACGTCGCGCACGAGCCGGGGCAGCCGCTCCAGCCAGGCCGCCCAGTCCGCGCCGCGCGACGCGTTGGCGAGGAAGTCGGCGGGGATCTCCACGCCGGCGGTCGTCACAGCGCGGCGCTCCGCTGCTCGGAGTAGAGGTGCGAGTAGGTGCCGCCCGCCGCGAGCAGCTCGTCGTGCGTGCCCCGCTCCACGATGCGGCCGCCGTCGACCACGAAGATGACGTCCGCGTCCACGACCGTCGACAGGCGGTGCGCGATGGACACGGTGGTCCGACCGTGCGCTGCGGCGTCGAGCGCCTTCTGCACCACGCGCTCCGAGATGGCGTCGAGCGCGCTCGTCGCCTCGTCGAGGATGAGCACGGCGGGGTTCTTCAGGAGCACGCGCGCGATGGCGATGCGCTGCTTCTCGCCGCCGGAGAGCCGGTAGCCGCGCTCCCCCACGATCGTCTCGTAGCCCTCGGGGAACGACGCGATCGTGGCGTGGATGTTCGCCGCCGTCGCGGCGGCGACCAGTTCCTCGAGCGTCGCGTCGGGCTTGGCGTAGCGGAGGTTGTCCGCGATGCTCGCGTGGAACAGGTACGTCTCCTGGCTCACGATGCCGATGTGGCCGAGGAGCGACTCGTGCGCGAGGTCGCGCACGTCGACCCCGGCGAAGGTCACGCGACCGCCCGCGACGTCGTAGAACCGCGGGATCAGGTACGAGACGGTCGTCTTGCCCGCGCCGGACGGGCCGACGAAGGCGACGAAGGAGCCGGGGGCGATGTCGAGCGAGACGTGGTCGAGCGTCGGGCGGGAGTCGTCCGCCGCGTCCGGGTAGCGGAACACGACGTCCTCGAACCGCACCCGGCCGAGCTCGCGCGTCGTCGGCACGGGCACGGCGGTCGGCCGGTCCGTGATCGCGGGCTTCAGGTCGAGGTACTCGAAGATGCGGGCGAACAGCGCTCCGGACGTCTGCAGGTCGAGGGCCACCCGCAGCAGCGCCATGAGCGGGAACAGCAGGCGCGCCTGCACCGTCGTGAACGCCACGATCGTGCCCGCGGTGATGCCGGTCGCACCGTTCACGAGCAGCATCCCGGCCGCCAGGTAGACGATCGCGGGGATGCTGGCGAGGAAGATGCTGACCATCGCGAAGAACCACTGCCCGCTCATCTGCTGCTGCACCTGCAGGCGGATCTGGTTCTGGTTCTCGTCGGCGTACCGTGCGGTCTCCGTCGACTGCCGGTTGAAGCTCTTCGACAGGAGGATCCCGGACACGCTCAGCGTCTCCTGCGTGATCGCGGTCATGTCGGACAGCGACTCCTGCGTCTTCGTCGCGATGCGCGCGCGCACCTGGCCGACGCGGCGCTGCGCGATCACGAGCAGCGGCATGAGCACGAGCGCGACGATGGTGAGCTGCCAGTTGAGCAGCAGCATCGCGACGAACGCGGCGAGCACGGTGACGGTGTTGCCGAGCACGCTGGAGACGGTGTTGGTGAGCACGCTCGCGACGCCGCCGACGTCGTTGGCGAGGCGGGACTGGATGACGCCGGTCTTCGTGCGGGTGAAGAACGCGAGCTCCATGGACTGGAGGTGGGTGAACATCCGCACCCGCAGGGCACCCATGACCCGGTTGCCGACGGTCGACGTGAGGAACGTCTGCCAGACGCCGAGGAGGGTCGACACGACGTAGACGGCGATCATCAGCACGACGAGCTCGGTGAGCCGCGCGAGCTGCGGGCCGCCGCCGTCGGTGGGGAAGAGCCCCTCGTCGAACGCGCGCTGGGTGAGCAGCGGCGGCACGACGCTGAGGCCGGCCGCCACGATCACGAGCACGGCGGTGAGGATCAGCGACGCCCGGTGGGGGGCGAAGAGGGCGACGATGCGGCCGAACAGGTGCGGGATCTTCGGCGCCTGCGCGTTGAGCGCACGCTGCGCCTCCGCGTCGCCGCCGCTGACCCGGCCGCCGCGCGGTCCCCGCATGGCGCCGCCCGCGGCGACGTCACCCATCCTGCTCACCGTCCGAATCTACGGCCACGGTGCGGCCCCTCCCTGCGCTTTGTCTGCGGTTCCGCCGTGGGCGTACGACGAAGGGCCCGGGCGCCTCGTCGGCACCCGGACCCTTCGGCTCGTGCGGTTGGGATCAGCCCTTCGTCGCACCGGCCAGGAGGCCGCGCACGAAGTAGCGCTGGAGGCTGAAGAACACGATCAGCGGGATGATCACCGACACGAACGCGGCGGCGGTGAGGCGCTGCCACTCCTGGCCGCGGGAGCCCACCAGTTCCGCGAGGCGCTGGGTCAGCGGCGCCACGTCCTGCGTGCCGCCGGAGAAGATCAGCGCCACGAGCAGGTCGTTCCACACCCAGATGAACTGGAAGATGGCGACCGACGCGATGGCGGGCAGCGCGAGCGGGATCACGATCCGGAAGAACAGCTGGCTCGGGCTCGCCCCGTCGACGCGCGCCGCCTCGATGACCTCGCCCGGGATCTCCGAGATGAAGTTGTGCAGCAGGAAGATCGCGAGCGGGAGGGCGAAGATCGTGTGCGCGATCCACACCGGGAGGTAGCTCTGCTCCGGGATCATCGGGATGGTCTCGTGGATCGACGCCTGGATCGGGCGCAGGAACTGCGAGAACATCTGCAGCAGCGGGATGAGCGCCATCTGCAGCGGCACGATCTGCAGTGCGAACACCAGGATGAACAGGAGGTTCGAGCCGCGGAACTTGATCCAGGCGAAGGCGTATGCCGCCATCGTCGCGATCACGAGCGGGAAGATCGTGGCCGGGATGGCGATCGCCAGGGAGTTCACGAAGTAGGCGCCCAGCTGCGGCGACGACAGCGACGACGACAGCAGCACCTCCTGGTAGTTCCCGAGCGTGAAGCCCGGGTTCTGGAAGATCGTCCACCAGCCGGTGTCGAGGATCTCCTCGGCGGGCCGGAACGACGAGATGAACAGACCGAATGTGGGCAGGGTCCACAGCACCGCGATGACGAGCGCGGCGACCGTGGCCCCGCGCGACGTCATGCGGCGCTTGACCCGGCCCGCCTTCGCGGTGACCGTCGACTCGGCACGGCGGTACGAGTCGTCGTCGCGGTCCCCGCCGGGGACCGGCAGGTCTACGGGGGCAACGCTGCTGCTCATCGGATCTCCCTCTGCTGGCGCAGGATACGCACGTTGTAAATGACGATGGGCATGACCAGGATGAACAGCACCACGGCGAGCGCCGCGCCGCGGCCCGGCTCGTTCGCCCGGAACGCCTGGGTGTACATCTCGTTCGCGATCACGCTGGTGTCGAAGTTTCCGGCCGTCATGGTCCGGACGATGTCGAACACCTTCAGGGTGGCGATCGACGTCGTGGTCACGACGACCACGAGGGAGCCGCGGATGCCGGGAACGGTCACGTTCCGGAAGCGCTGCCAGCCGTTCGTGCCGTCGAGCTGCGCGGCCTCGAGCTGCTCAACCGGCACGCCCTTGATGGCCGCGGAGAGCACGACCATGGCGAACCCGGTCTGCACCCAGATCATGACGACGATCAGGAGCAGCGTGTTGATCGGCGACGACTGCAGCCACTGCACCGGCTCGCCGCCGAACCAGACGACGATCTGGTTGAGCGCGCCGATCTGGTCCCGCCCCGACGGCCGGAACTCGTACACGAACCGCCAGATGATGCCGGCGCCGACGAACGAGATGGCGACCGGCATGAAGACGAGGGCCTTGAAGTACTTCTCACCGCGGGACTTGTCGATGAAGACCGCGTAGGCGAGCCCGATGATGGTGGACACCACCGGCACCAGGATCACCCAGACGACCGTGTTGAACAGGGTGCGCAGGGCGTCCGGCTGGGTGAACATCCAGATGAAGTTGTCGAGCCCGGTGAAGTTGCCCGAGCTCGTGAAGAAGGAGAGGAACGTCGTGCGCACTGCGGGGTAGATGAGCCCGAGCAGGAGCAGGATCATCGCCGGTGCCAGGAAGGCGCCGAGCTGCACGTAGTCGCGACCGCGCTTGGGCGCCTTGTCGATGAGGAAGAGCACAAGCCCGACGACCACCGCGAACAGCGCGAGGCCGGCGACGACTTGCAGGATTTTTCCGATGAGGTCCGCTGTGGTCATGCGGGGAAGCCTTTCGTTCGTCGTTGGACGAGAAGGGGACGAAAGGGGTGGGACCCGACGGCCCCACCCCCTCCGTCACGGATTACTGCTGCGGCCAGCTGCTCTCGACCGCGTCGACCGTCTGCTGGGTGCTGTCGCCGCTGACCCAGCCGACGATGCCCTTCCAGAACGATCCCGCGCCCACGGCACCGGGCATGAGGTCCGACCCGTCGAAGCGGAACACGGTGTTCGGGTCCTGCAGGATCTCGATGGACTGCTGAAGGATCGGGCTCTGTCCGTTCGCCGGGTCGACCCCCTTGTTCGCGCTGATGTTGCCACCGAGCGAGGTGCGGGTGTTCGCCCACTCCGGGCTGGACAGGTAGGTGCGGAACGCGTCGATCTCCTCACCCTCGGTGAAGGCGGCGACGAACTCGCCGGCACCGGTCACCGCCTGCTCGTCGCCCTCGTTCATCGGGGGCAGCAGGAAGGCGTAGACGTCGCCGTCCTCGGCGACCTCCGTGCCCTCGGGCCACTGGGCCTCGTAGAACGTGGCCTGGTGGTGCAGCGAGCACTCGCCGTCCAGGATCGGCTTGCCGCCGTCGTTGAAGGTGGTTCCGACGATCGAGTCGACGCCGCCGAAGCCGCCGTTGACCATGTCGGGGTTCTTCAGCACCTCGCCGACAGCGTCGAAGGCCTCGACGATGCGCGGGTCGTTGAACGGGATCTGGTGAGTCGTCCACTGGTCGTAGACCTCGGTGCCGTGCATGCGCAGCACGTAGTCCTCGATCCAGTCGGTGCCCGGCCAGCCGGTCGCCTCGCCGGAGCCGAAACCGACGCACCACGGCTTGTGGTCGCCCTCCGCCGCGATGGTCGCGGCCAGCTCGTTGAGCTCTCCGATGGACTTCGGGACCTCGTAGCCCTTCTCCTCGAACTCGGCCGGGGAGTACCAGATGTAGCCCTTGATGCTCGCCATGAGCGGGGCGGCGTAGACGGTGTCGTCCACGGTTCCGTACTTCTTCCAGTCCTCGGTCCAGCCGGAGTCGATGTTCTCCTCCACGGACGCGGGGACGGGCTTCAGGTAGCCCCCGCTCGCCAGACGGGCGAGAAGACCGGGCTGAGGGATGATGCCGATGTCGGGAGCGTTGCCGCCCTCGGCCTGGACCGGGATCTGTGCCTCGAACTCCTGGCTGCCCTGGTAGCTGATCGTGATGCCGGTGCAGGTCTGGAAGTCGGCCCACGACGCCACGAGGTTGTCGGCCTCCTGCTCCACGATCGTGCCGCCGACGGTGACCTCGGGACTCTCCTCCGAGAAGTCTCCGTACTGCTCGAAATCGCTGCAGTCCACGTCCGCCGCATCCTCGGCAGCGATGTCACCCGTGCACCCGGCGAGGGTGAGGGCGACGGCACTTGCTGCTGCGAGTGGGAAGACGAGGCGACGGCGACGGTGCAGGGTTGAACTCATTCTGTCTCCTCCTCGTTGAGCGGAGCCGGCGCGCGCTGCGATCCGCGCACGACGCACGGTAGGGAACCGGTTCCAGAGGTCAAGGTACGGCACCCTCCCGCGCGGCGCAACACGGCGAAGATAACGAATCGTCTCGCCCACCACGACGCCCGGGCGCGGCGCGCTTCCGCGCGAGGAATGCCGCCGGGCCGCGATTGTCAGTAGTGGAACCGGTTCCACAACAGGCCCGTCCGCGGTATCGTGTGCTCGCACCATCGACAGGGCCCAAAGGGGGGACGAGAGGCATGAGCGGCATCGCGGACGTTGCACGCCTGGCCGGCGTGTCGAAGGCGACCGCCTCCCGCGCGCTCAGCGGGCGCGGCTACGTCTCGGAGACCACCCGCAATCTTGTCGCGCACGCCGCGTCTGAGATCGGCTACGTCGTGAGCTCCAACGCGTCGAGCCTCGTCACCGGTCAGACCAAGAACGTCGGCGTCGTCGTGCCGTACCTCAACCGCTGGTTCTTCGCGGAGATGCTGGAGGGCATCGAGACGGCCCTCATCGAGGCGGGGTACGACCTCACCCTGTACCGGCTTACCGACGACGTGGAACAGCGGCGCAAGGTTTTCGAGTACTTCCTCGTGCGCAAGCGCGTGGACGCGGTCATCGCCGTGAGCGTCGCCCTCAGCGAGTCCGAGGTCACGCGCCTCAAGTCGCTCGGCAAGCCCCTCGTCGGTGTCGGCGGTCACGCCGAGGGGATGACGACCCTGAGCATCGACGACGTGGCGGCCGCGAAACTCGCCACCGAGCACCTCATCAGCCTCGGCCACCGCCGGCTCGTGCATCTCGGCGGCCATCCCGAGGAGGAGATGGACTTCCCGGTGCACGAGCGGCGGCTGGCCGGCTTCCGCGACGCCCTCGAGGAGGCCGGCATCCCTCCGACCGGCACTTTCCAGCCCTCGTCGTTCACCATCGACGGCGGGTACCGCGCGGCCCTCCGGATGCTCACCGACCCGCGCACGAGGCCTACGGCGGTGTTCGCCGCATCCGACGAGATCGCGATCGGCCTCATCGTCGCGGCGAGGCAGCTCGGCATCCGCGTGCCGCAGGACCTCTCGGTCGTCGGCATCGACGGGCACGACCTCGCCGACATGTTCGGCCTCACCACCCTGGAGCAGCACCCGAAACGCCAGGGCCGGCTCGCCGTCGACCTGGTCATGGAGGAGCTGGCGGCGGGCCCCGGCGCCGCCCGGAACCGGAGCGTGACCGTTCCGGTCGACTTCGCCCCCCGCTCCAGCACCACCGCACCCCAGGGCGCGCGCCCGTAGCCACGACCTCGCGCTGGTTCGCGCGGGCGGCCGACGATGTGATGAGCGGCTCGTGCAGGGGCGTGCACGGGGGCGGAAAGCGGGCGCCCCCGACCCTCGGACGTCCCCCTCTTGTCCTCCCTTTTGGGGACACGGCGGGGGACGGAAAAGTGCCTTCCGCGATGGATTGCCCAGTCGCCGTCGGTTATGTTTCACAAGCACCAGCCGCGTCCCCTTACCCGGGACATCCCGAGTGGCATTGGAAATTCACCCGTGACTACACCTGCATCCGCGGTGGCGTTCTCGCGCGCCGTCGAGACCGCCATCGATGAGGGCGACCTCGAACGAGCCGTCGACCTCCTGTCCGAGCACTGGCCCCGATTCGTCGGCCTGCACGGCGCACTCGTGCGCTCGCTGCTCGGCGCACTCCCCCGCGAGCGCTGGCACGCCGATCCCTGGCTGGTGACCGCCATGGCCTCCACGCACCGCACCGCCGGTTCCGCCGACCCCGGGGAGGCGATGCAGTACTTCACCGCTGCAGACCTCGTGACCACCGCTGACGTGACAGTCGTCACCCGTGCCGCGATGGCGCTGCACCGCGCGATCGCGCTGCGCGCCGTGGGCTGGCTCGCCAAGGCCGACGAGTCGGTCGTGAACGGGCGCACCCTGCTCGCCTCGGACCGCACCATTCCGGGCACGACTCGCCGCAGCCTTCAGGTCCGGTTCGCGATGCAGGCCGGCATCCTCGCGATGCACCTGGGAGACTTCGACACCGCGGAGAGCGAGCTGTCCATGGCGGCGGCCGCCGACGACGCGGACCTGCAGCACGAGGAGCGCGTCGAGCTCCTCGGCGCGTCGGCCTTCCTCGCCTACTGCCAGGGCGACCTCGGGCGCGCCGATGCCCTCGTGGACTCCGCCCGGCGCGCGGCGGGCACCATCGCCGATGCTCCCGTGCTGCTCACCAGCAGGCACGCCGCGCCCGCCCTCATCACCGAGGTGCTGCTCGCCGTCGAGCGGGCCGATGACGCGGGCGCCGTGACCATCTTGCGGACCATGCGCCGCGCGTCCCGGCGCTCGGACTGGGAGCTCCTGGCGATCCAGGCCGAGGCCGGATCCGCCATGCTGCAGGGCCGGTTCCGCGAGGGCCTGGAGCTCCTGCGCGCCATGGAGGCGCTCGAGTCCGAATGGGACCCGGCCGGCGCCGTGCGCACGAGCCGGCTCGCCCTGACCGCCGGGCTGCTCGTGCGGCTGGGCGAGGTGGATGAAGGCCAGGAGCTGCTGCGGACGCTCACGCCGACGCAGCACCACGTCACCTGCCCCGCGCTGCACGAGGGCCGCCTGCTCGTGCAGGAGGGCGACTTCTTCGCCGCGCTGCGCGCCATCGACGAGTGCTCCGCCCTCGGCGACACGCACTCGAGCCGCACCAACGTCGACGTGCTGCTCGTGCGGGCCGCGGCGCACTACGGCCTCGGGAACACCAAGCACGGCGACATCGCGTTCGACGTCGCCGCCCTGCTCGGCGCGCGTGGCGGCGCGCTCCGTCCGTTCGAGTTCTTCCCGGTGCTGGCGCTCGAGCCCATGGTCGTGCGCGCCATGGATCGCAAGCAGCCGCAGCGGCTGCACGGGTTCCTGCACGAGGTGCACGCTCGCGCCACCGTCCGGTCGACCGGCGCCTGGCAGCAGGACGAGCTCACGAATCGCGAGCGTGCCGTCGTGGACGCCCTGCTCGCGGGCCAGAGCCACGGGCAGATCGCGGCCAAGCTCCTGCTTCCCCCCACCTCGGTCAAGAAGTACGTGCGCAGCATCTACCGGAAGCTCGAGTCGAGCAGCCGACGGGAGGCCGCGCAGCGGTCCCGGTGACGGCTCGCCGTCTCCTGAGGCCCTTACCCTCGCGCGGTACCGCGATTAGCGTGAAACGGCAGGGCGGGGAGCACGGGAACCGGCGACACGGTCCGGACTCCGCCCGGCGGCAACCGGAACCATCTGGAGGACACGTGAACGATTCACCCGCGCGCGACGAGCTCCCGCTCCCGGACTACGACCACATCCCGCTCGGCACCCTCCCGATGCGGATCACGGCGCTCGACGAGGCCGGCATCGGGCAGCTGCTCGACTACGAGCGCGCCCACGGCGACCGCCTCCCCGTCGTCCAGGTGCTCGAGCGACGACTCGAGGCCCTGCAGGGCGGGGCCGAGCCGAGCGGCACCATTCCGGAGTCGCTTCCCGAGGTCAGCCAGGGCCAGACCGGCTCGCCGGTGAGCCCGGCGACCTCCGGCCCGCCGATCAACCCACCGTCGCACGGCGACCCCACGAACCCCGCTCAGCCGCGCTGACCCGCTGACGCCGTCCGGACGCGGACGGATCCAGCAGACCGGCCACAGGGCGCCGTTCCGTCGCGGAACGGCGCCCTGCGTTCCGCACGCCCGTCAGCGAACATGCGCGGGCACGACGAAGGGCGCCGTCCCGTTGCCGGAACGACGCCCTTCGCGTCGTGCATGCCCCTGTGAGGGGCGGGAATTACTTGAGGGTGACGGTAGCGCCGGCGCCCTCGAGCTGAGCCTTGGCCTTCTCGGCGGCCTCCTTGTTCGCGCCCTCGAGCACGGCCTTGGGGGCGCCGTCAACGAGTGCCTTCGCCTCACCGAGACCGAGGCTGGTGAGCGCGCGCACCTCCTTGATGACCTGGATCTTCTTGTCGCCGGCAGCCTCGAGGATGACGTCGAATGCGGTCTGCTCCTCGACCTCCTCAGCGGGGGCGGCAGCGCCACCGGCAGCCGCGACGGCGACCGGAGCAGCGGCGGTGACCTCGAAGACCTCTTCGAACTTCTTGACGAAGTCGCTGAGCTCGATGAGCGTGAGCTCCTTGAAGGCGTCGATGAGCTCGTCGTTGGACAGCTTTGCCATGGGTTTCTCCTTAGTGTGTGTGGTTTGTGTCAACCGCGGAAGGCGATCCGCTCCCTGTGCGGGAGCGGGGGATCCTTACGCGGACTCCTGCTTCTCGCGCAGCGCCTCGACGGTGCGGACCGCCTGGGACAGCGGTGCGGTGAACAGATATGCGGCACCGAACAGCGAGGCCTTGAAGGCGCCGGCAAGCTTGCCGAGCAGAACTTCGCGGGACTCGAGGTCGGCGAGCTTGCGAACCTCGTCCGCGGTCAGCGGGTTACCGTCGAAGTAACCGCCCTTGACCACGAGCTGAGGGTTGGCCTTGGCGAAGTCGCGCAGACCCTTCGCAACGGCGACGGTGTCGCCGTGCACGAACGCGATGGCGGACGGACCGGCGAGCTCCTCGTCGAACGACGAGATGCCGGCCTGGTTCGCCGCGATCTTGGTCAGCGTGTTCTTCACCACGGCGTATTCGGCGTGCTCACCGATGTTCTTGCGCAGCTGCTTGAGCTGGGCAACGGTGAGGCCGCGGTACTCGGTCAGCAGAACGGCGTTCGAGTCACGGAAGTTCTCCGTGAGCTCGGCGACCGTGGCTTCCTTGTTCGCCATGGCGCTCCTCTCTAATACGTCCAGTCCTCTCCCCATCGAGAAGGATGAAGGGAGGAATGCCGGCAGCCCCGGGCCCGACACGAAAAAAGCTCCGGCACAGGAGGCCGGAGCTGGAAGAGGAGGAGCGGTTTCCCGCGGATCTCGTTGCTACGATCACCTGCGCTGGTCGTTTCTGTGAGGAAACCTTCGATCGGCGACCCGTTCGCACGGGCACGCCGATAACCGGCGGTCTTTGGCTTCGTAGACTCTAACACAGCTCGGGAGTGGCACGCACGCCCCGCAGCCGAATGCGCGTCCGCGCCTGATCAGTGCACTACTCGTGCACTATGCTGCACTGATGATCACAAGGAACGCGTACGCCACCGCACTCAGCGCTTCCGTTCACCGCCGAGGCCGGGCGTGAGCGCCGGGCGCGTGCCCGCCCCGCCGTGGGCGTTGGCCATCGCGGCGATGCTCTCGGTCCAGCTCGGAGCGGCGCTCTCCGTTGGCCTGATGTCCGTGGTCGGACCCGCGGGCACGGCGTGGCTGAGACTGACGGCCGGCGCGGTGATCTTCCTCGTGCTCGCGCGTCCGCCGTTTCGCTCCGTCCGCCGCCGGGACGTCGCCCCGCTCCTCGGCCTCGGCGTGACGACGGGCCTCGTCACGGTCGCGTTCCTCTCCGCGATCGAGCGCATCCCGCTCGGCACGGCCGTGGCGATCGAGTTCCTCGGGCCGCTGACCGTTGCGGCGATCCGCAGCAGAAACCGGCGCTCCCTCGCCTGGCCCGGCCTCGCCCTGGTCGGCGTCGTGCTCCTCACGGAGCCGTGGCGCGGCGAGATCAACCTGCCCGGCGTGGGATTCGCGGCCCTCGCCGCCCTCGGCTGGGGCTCCTACATCCTCCTGACGCAGCGTGTCGGCGACCGCTTCACCGGCGTCGGCGCCCTCTCGATCACCATCCCCATCGCGGCCGCCACGGCCGCGATCGTCGGCATCCCGTCCGCCGCGGGTCGGCTGACTCTCCCCGTGCTCGTCACCGCGGTCGGCCTCGCGGTGCTACTGCCGGTGCTCCCCTACGCGCTCGAGATGCTCGCGCTGCGGCGCATGACGCCGACCGCGTTCGGGACTCTCATGGCGCTCGAGCCCGCCATCGGCCTGCTGCTCGGCCTGGTGGTCCTGCACCAGACGCCATCGCCGACCCAGCTGGTGGGCATCCTGCTCGTGGTCCTCGCGGGCGCCGCCGCCCAGCGCGGCGGCCGGCGGGCACCGGAACCGGACCCCGAGCCCGTGCACGCCGACGTCGGCCTTCCCGCCGAGCCCTCGGAACGCACCGCGCCCTCCTGACCCGACGGGCCGGCGGCCGAGATGCGGGCCGCCGGGTCCGCTACTTCCGGGCGGCCTCAGCACTGCTGGAAAGCGGCTCCGCGATGTCCTCGAGGGATCGGTTCGCCGCCTCGACGCCGATGATCGCCTCGACGAGGCCTGCAGCGATCATCAGGCCGGCGCCGATGTAGTAGCCGATGACCACCTGGTGCAGTCCCTGCTCGACGAACTGGCCGAAGAGGATCGGGCCGATGATGCCGCCGAGGCCCGTTCCCACGGCGTAGAAGAACGCGATCGCCATGGCGCGCGTCTCCATGGGGAAGATCTCGCTCACCGTGAGGTAGGCGGCGCTCGCGCCGGACGACGCGAAGAAGAACACCACGACCCAGGCGGCGGTCAGCCACGTGGCGTCGAGCACGCCGTTGTCGAGCAGCATGCCCGTGACGACGAGGAGCACACCGGACCCGGCATAGCAGGTCGTGATCATGACCTTGCGGCCGACGCTGTCGAAGAACCGGCCGAGCAGCAGCGGGCCGGCGAAGTTGCCGAGCGCGATGGGAACCAGGAACCACGGGGCCGTGGCCGTGGGCACGTCGAGCAGCACGGTGAGCACGAGGGAGTACGTGAAGAAGACGGAGTTGTAGAGGAACGCCTGCCCGATGAACAGGGACAGCCCGAGCACGAAGCGCTTCGGGTACTTGGTGACCGCGACGCGCACGATCTCGCCGAACCCGATGCTCTTGCGCTGGTGGATGGTGAGGTAGCGGTCGGGCTCGGCGAGGTCCGTGCCCGTCTCGCGCTCGATCTCCTTCTCGATGCCGGTGACCAGCTTCTCGGCCTCCTCGTCGTGCCCGTGGATGAACATCCACCGCGGCGATTCCGGCACGTTGCGGCGCACCAGCAGGATGACGAGGCCGAAGATCGCCCCGAGACCGAAGGCGAAGCGCCAGCCCAGGTCGGCGGCAAGGAAGTCCTCGTTGAGCAGGATCACCGAGACGACGGCGCCGAACGCGGCGCCGAGCCAGTACGACCCGTTGATCGCGAGGTCGACGAGTCCGCGTCGGCGGGCGGGGATGAGCTCGTCGATCGCCGAGTTGATGGCGGCGTACTCGCCGCCGATGCCGGCGCCGGTGAAGAACCGGCAGATGAAGAAGAAGAGCGGCGTCGGCGCAAACGCCGTGGCCACCGTGGCGGCGAGGTACACGCCGAGCGTCAGCATGAAGAGCTTCTTCCGCCCGAACCGGTCGGTCAGATAGCCGAAGAAGAGGGATCCGGCGCAGGCGCCCGCGACGTAGATCGCGGCCGCGAGCCCGATCTCGCCGGGAGTCAGGCCGAGGCCGCTGCTCTCCTCGGTGAGTCGGGAGCCGATCGCGCCGACGATAGTGACCTCGAGACCGTCGAGGATCCACACGGTGCCGAGTCCGACGACGATGAGCCAGTGCCAGCGTGCCCAGGGGAGGCGGTCCATCCGGGCCGGGATGTTGGTGCGGATCTCCCCGAGTGTCGTCTCTGCCACCTGCGCTCCTTCGTCTCGGGCCAGACGCTACTCCCGGCGCGTTTCGGAAGCGAGGAAACCGATCCCGTACCCGCCGCCGCCCCCGCGTACCCCTTCCCGGCCCGATCCGAATTCAGGCCGTGCTGCGACACGCCGCGTCTGGAGGCGTCAAAACGCGGCGTGTCGCAGCTGAGCCTGAATCGGGAACAGGAGGGAGTGAAGGCGCGGGCGCCGGGGCGAGCCGGGGGCGAGCCGGGTTCCGGGCGGCGCGCCGGAGGCCGGGTTAGAAGCCCTCGGGGGCGTGCGGAACGTACTCGGCCTCCAGCGTGGCGATCTCCTCGGGCGTCAGCACGACGTCGAGGGATGCGACCGCGTCGTCCAGCTGCTCGGGCTTCGTGACACCCACGATGGGCGCGGTCACGACGGGATTGGCCGAGACCCAGGCGAGGGCGACCTGGGCGCGCGGGATTCCGCGCGCCTCCGCGACCCGGGCCACGGCCGCCGCCACCCGGCGGTCCGCGTCCTCGGACTGCCGGTACAGGGTCTTGCCGAACTGGTCCGTCTCGCTGCGCGCGGTCGACTCCTCCCAGTCGCGGGTGAGCCGGCCCCGCGCCAGCGGGCTCCAGGGCAGGACTCCGACGCCCTCGTCCGCGCAGAGTGGGTACATCTCGCGCTCCTCCTCGCGGTTCAGCAGGTTGTACTGGTCCTGCATCGTCACGAAGCGGGCCCACCCGTTGGCCTTCTGCAGGTGCAGCGCCTTCGAGAATTGCCACGCCCACATCGAGGACGCCCCGAGGTAGCGCACCTTCCCCGCGCGCACCAGGCCGTCCAGCGTCTCGAGGGTCTCCTCGATGGGCGTCGCGGGATCCCAGCGGTGGATCTGGTACAGGTCGATGTAGTCGGTCCCCAGCCGGCGCAGGCTCTCGTCCACCTGCCACAGGATGTGCTTGCGGCTGAGGCCCTGCCCGTTCGGCCCCTCGGCCATCCGGCCGTGCACCTTCGTCGCGATCACGATCTCGTCCCGGGTGGCGTACTCGGCGAGCGCCCGGCCCACGATCTCCTCGCTCGAGCCGGCCGAGTACACGTTCGCGGTGTCGAAGAAGGTGATGCCGGCCTCGACCGCCCTCCGGATCAGGGGGCGGGACGCCTCCTCCGTGAGGCTCCACGGGTGGGCGCCTCGATCGGGCTCGCCGAAGCTCATGCAGCCGAGCGCGAGCGCGGAGACCTCGGTCCCCGTCGCGCCCAGCCGGACGTACCTCACGCGCCGCCCACGGCGTCGCGCCAGGAGTGCTGCGGCTGGTAGCCGAGCACGCGCTTCGCCTTGTCGATGGACAGGAGGGTCTCGTGCTCCCCCAGCTCCTTGGTCACCGTCACGTCGGGGAACACCTCGGCCGCGAGGGATGCGCTCGACCGGCTCATGACAGTGTCCTCTTCGGCGATGATGAAGACCTCGTAGCCCGTGCCCTGCCACTCGAGGGCCTTGAGCACGGCCTGACCGCCGTCGCGTCCGTCGATGTAGCCCCAGAGGTTCCACTTGCGCTTCTGCGCGTCGTCGTCGAACGACGGGAACTCCGCGTAGTCCTCGGGGTTCATCACGTTCGAGAACCGGAGGCCGACCACCTTCAGCTCGGGATCCCAGCGCGTGAGCTCCTTCACCATCGTCTCCTCGAGGTGCTTCACGAGCGAGTACGTGCTGTTCGGCTGCGCCGGGTACTCCTCGTCGACCGGGATGTACGGCGGGTCGACGTCGAACGGCAGGCCGAGCACCGTCTCGCTCGACGCGTGCACGATGTTCCTGATGCCGGCGCGGGACGCCGCCTTGAACACGTTGAACGACGACAGGATGTTGTTCGTGAAGGTGTCGACGTCCGTGCGCAGGCCGGGCGCGGGAATGGCGGCCAGATGCACGACCGCGTCGATGCGGTCGTACCGGTCGTCGACGCTGCTGAGCGCATCCACGACCTGCCCGTAGTCGGTGAGGTCGACCTGCACGAAGCTCGTGCCGCGTTCCCCGATCCGGTCGAGGTTGACGACCTCGTGGCCTGCCTCGCGCAGGTAGGTGACGACGCTCCGCCCGAGCTTTCCGCTTCCGCCGGTGACTGCGATCCTCATGGCGCTCCTTCCGGAACGGCCGCCGTGGCCGGTCCTCGGCAAGTCTGTCACCGACCGCTGGCGAGTGACGGGCGGCGGCTTGTAGGGTCGGCACGGCGGGCGCCTCGTGGGTGCCACGAGGAACAGGGGCGTTCATGTCGACTACTTCCATCCGCTGGGGGACCCTCGGCGCCGGCGGCATCGCGCGCACGTTCGCGCGAGAGCTGCCGCACACGCGCACCGGTCGCCTGCAGGCTGTCGCGGCGCGCGACGCGGACCGCGCCGCGGCCCTCGCACGCGAGTTCGACGCCCCGTCCTCCTACGGCAGCTACGAGGAGCTGCTGGCCGACGACCGCGTCGACGCCGTCTACATCGCCACCGTGCACACCAACCACCACGAGTGGGCCGCCCGGGCGGCCGATGCCGGCAAGCACGTGCTGTGCGAGAAGCCCCTGGCCATCTCGGAGGCGTGGGCGAGGGAGGCGGTGGAGGCCGCGCGCCGGAACGGCGTGTTCCTCGCCGAGGCCTTCGCCTACCGGTTCTTCCCGCAGACCGAGAAGCTCCTCGAGCTCGTGCGCTCCGGCGCCATCGGGCGCGTCCGGGCGGTCGAGGCCCAGTACGCGTTCAGCGCCAACCACGACCCGGGCAACCGCCTCTTCGACGCCGCCGTGGCCGGTGGCGGCATCCTCGACGTCGGGTGCTACCCCGCCTCGATCACGCGGCTGGTCGTCGGCGCGGCCCTGGGCCGCCCCTTCGCCGACCCGCTCACGGTCGCGGGCGCGGGCCACATCGGCGAGACCGGGGTGGACGAATACGCGGTGGCTCAACTCACCTTCGACGACGGCATCACCGCGACCATCTCCGCCGGAATCCGCGTCGACGGCGAGCGCCGGGTGCGGATCCTCGGCACGCGGGGGCAGATCGACGTGCCGTCGCCGTTTTCCGTGCGGCAGGGCGAGTCGTCGGAGATCCTCGTGTCGGCGATCGGCCGGCCGACGGAGCGGATCGAGGTGCAGCAGATCCTGCAGTACGGCCTCGAGGCGGATGCGGTGGGCGACCGGGGGGACGCGCTCGAGGCGCCGCAGATGACCTGGGCCGACTCGCTGGGCAACGCGCGCCTGCTCGACGCCTGGCGCGCCGAGCTCGGCCTGGTCTACCCGGTCGAGCGGCTGCCCTGATCCGGTCGGCTCGCCGAGCGGCGTCAGCCCGCGGACGCGCGGCGCTCGTGAGCCGGCGCGGGCTCCGCGGCCGCGTGCGCGTGGTGATCGGCGGCCAGCGGCAGCCGCACGGTGAAGACCGTGTTGCCGGGCCTGCTCTCGGCCGCGACGGAGCCACCCGACGCGGCGACGACGCCCTGCACGATGGCGAGACCGAGACCGGTGCTGCCCGTCGCGCGCGAGCGGGAGTCGTCCCCGCGAACGAATCGCTCGAACAGGGTCGGCAGAAGCTTCTCGTCGATGCCGGGCCCGTCGTCGGCCACGCGCACGACCGCCATGGGCCTCTCGCCCTGCTCGAGTCCTAAGGAGGTCGTCACGCGGGTTCCGGCGGGCGTGTGCACCCGGGCGTTGGCCAGGAGGTTCACGATTACCTGGTGCAGGCGGGAGCCGTCACCCAGCACGGTCACCGGCTCCTCGGGGAGATCGAGGTCCCACTCGTGGTCGCGACCCGCGGCGTGCGCGTCGCTGACGGCGTCGAGCAGCACGCGCGTCAGGTCGACGGGCGAGCGCTCGAGCTCCCTGCCCTCGTCGAGCCGCGCAAGAAGGAGGAGGTCTTCCACGATGGCGGTCATCCGGGTGGACTCCGACTCGATTCGGCCGAGCGCATGCACGACGTCGGCGGGCAGCTCGTGACCGCCCATGCGGGTGAGCTCGGCGTAGCCGCGGATGGAGGCGAGGGGCGTGCGGAGCTCGTGGCTGGCGTCCGACACGAAGCGGCGCACCCGGTTCTCGCTCTCGCGGCGCGCGTTCAGCGCCTTGGCGATGTGACCGAGCATGCCGTTGATCGCGTACCCGACCTTGCCCACCTCGGTGCGCCGGTCGGTGTCCTCGGTGGGCACTCGCACGGCGAGGGCGACCTCGCCCCGGTCGAGCTCGAGGGCGGCGACGTCGGTCGCGGTCTGGGCGACGCGGTCGAGGGGACGCAGCGCTCGGCGGACGACGGCGGTGCCGGCCACCGCGGCGAACGCGACCCCGAGCAGCGTGACGAGCACGATGACCGTCACGAGCTGCGCGAGCGTCGAGTTCACGTCGCGCTGCGGCAGGCCGGTGATGACGGTGCCGCCGAGCGAGCTGCTCTGGGCGAGGAAGCGATAGGTTCCGAGCTCACCGCCGAGGTCTGCGGAGACGGGGCCGGCATCCGGCTCGATGGCGAGGAGCTGCTCTTGCTGGTCGACGCTCAGCGTCTGCTGGGCTCCCTCGACGTCGATGAACCCCGCGAACTCGACGGTGTCCCCGACCGCGATCGCGACGAGCGTTCCGGCTCCCTGGCCGCGCTCCAGGCCGGGACCGCCGTCCGGACCGCCGCCCCCGCCGCCGCCGAACGGCCCCTCGATGGCCCCGAGGGCACGGTCCGCGGACTGCACGAGCTGGCGGTCGAGCTGCGCCATCAGTGTGCCGCGCAGGAAGGCGACGCTCGCGATGCCGATCACGATGCTCACGAGCGCGAGCAGGGCGACGATCCCCAGCACGAGGCGCCGCCGCAGGGTCATGAAGCGGCCTTGAGCATGTAGCCGGCGCCGCGCACCGTGTGGATCATGGGCTCTCGACCCGCGTCGATCTTGCGCCGGAGGTAGGAGATGTAGATCTCCACAACGCTCGATCGACCGCCGAAGTCGTAGCTCCAGACCCGGTCGAGGATCTGCATCTTGCTCAGCACGCGGCGCGGGTTGCGCATGAGGTAGCGGAGGAGCTCGAACTCCGTCGCCGTGAGCTCGATGGGCGCGCCACCGCGGGACACCTCGTGGCTGTCCTCGTTCAGAACGAGGTCGCCGACGACGAGCTCGGGATTCGCGGCGTCGCTGACGGTGAGCGTCGAGCGGCGGATCAGACCGCGCAGCCGGGCGACGACCTCCTCGAGGCTGAACGGCTTCGTCACGTAGTCGTCGCCACCCGCGGTGAGGCCGGCGATCCGGTCGTCGAGCGAGTCCTTCGCGGTGAGGAAGAGCACCGGCACGTCCTGGCCGTCGGCGCGGATGCGGCCGAGGACCTTGAGGCCGTCGATGTCGGGAAGCATGACGTCGAGCACGATCACGTCCGGCCGGAACTCCCGCGCGACCGCCAGGGCCTGCTGGCCGTTCTCCGCGGTGCGGATGGACCAGCCCTCGTAGCGCAGGGCCATCTGCAGCAGGTCGGTCAGCGACTTCTCGTCGTCCACGACGAGCACCCGCACGGGTGATCCGTCGGCGCGCGTCATGCGCGGCTGGTGCGCGGAGGAGGGGGACTGGAAGGAGCCGTTCGTCGTGGTCACGCACCCATTGTTTGTGCGATTCCTATGCGGAGGCTATGAACCCGCTTGCCGCTGCCCAGGAAGCCGAGAGCCCGGCGCCGCCAGCTTTTCACAGGGTCCGCTTCCTACCGTGACGATACCGTCCTCGCGTCTTCGCGTGGAATCGACGAAGGAGACGCGACGTGGGCTGAGCGACGGGAACGGCTGTCCGCGCCACTGGGTGAGCGTGCTCGGACAGTTGGTCGGCGCATCCCTCCCTGGGAGGAGGTGGCGCCGACGGCCCGTGAGGTCACGGGGGCCTCCGGGCAGGACCGGCCGGCGATCACAGGATCGCCGGCCGGTTCGTCGTGCGCGGCGACACCGGCCCGGGCGCCGTGCACGGGACCTGTCGCGGTGTCTGAGCCCGTCGAAGGGACGTTGCGAACCGCAGAGGCACCCCACGTCGCTTCGACAAGCTCAGCGACCGTACACGCGAACGGCCCCCTCCGGTCCCTGAGCCTGTCGAAGGGACGCGACCGAACCCGCGCAGGCACTCCACGTCGCTTCGACGACCTCAGCGACCGTGCACGCGACCGTGGGGCGGGTCAGAAGAGGCGGGGCAGGACCACGAGGACGGTGCCCTGCAGCGCGGACTCGTCGAGGGGGCCGAAGACCCGGGAGTCGATGGAGTCCAGGCGGTTGTCGCCGAGCAGGAACACCTGACCCTCGGGCACGCGCACCGGGCCGAAGAAGATGCCGCCCATGTCGCTGTTGTCCGCGTACGGCTCATCGAGCTCGCGCCCGTCGATGCGGAGGGCGCCGCCGTAGATCTCGACCGTCTGCCCCTCCGTGGCCATCAGCCGCTTGATGACCGTGGTGCCGTCGTCGAGGCGGGCGGAGACGAGGGAGCCCACCTCGACCGGTCCGAGCCGCGGCCCGAGCGCGTTGACCCACACCACGGTGCCGGCGTCGATCGTCGGCTCCATGCTGCCGGACGTCACGACGGTGGGCTGGAACACCAGGATGCGCACGGCGGCGAGAACGACGAGGCAGCCCGCGGCCACGGCGGCACCGCGGAACCGGCCGCGGGTCCCCCCGCGCCGGTGCGGCGGGACCCGCGGAGTCGACGGGGACGGGCCGGCAGCGGCCCCACCGGGGACTGCCGTGGCGGCGGTCGGGTCCGCGGGGCTGCTCACGCGTCCACCCGCGGTGCGACGACTACGCCGAAGGCGGGGGCCGGGGCGGCCGGAAGGGACGTGCCGTCCGGTTCGGCGCCCGACCGACGGGTCACCAGGACCGCCGCCGCGGCGAGGCCCAGCCCAGCGATGCTCCAGAGCAGCGGACCAGCCCACTCCGGCGCCACGGCGGGCGCGTCGCCCCACGGGTTCCCCACCGCCCGGAACCAGACCTCCTCGAGCCCCGGTGCCTGCGCGCGGATCCACGCTCCGAAGGCGCCGATCACGATCGCCGCACCGGTGATCGCGAAGAGCCGGTCACCCCGGGACAGGCCCGCCGCCGGCACGACGGCCAGCGCGAACACGGTCCCCGCGGCGAGCGCGGCGATGACGGAGAGCGAGTACCCCGCCTCGGCGAGCGCGGCGTAGCGCTGCAGCGGTGACGCGAGGGTCGCCGTCAACGCGAGGGCCACGACGAGCGTCGGAAGGTGGGGCCGAGTGCTGATCCAGCGTGCGGGCCGGGCGAGCGAGCGAGCGACCTCGAGAGCGCCAAGCGTGCCGTCGCGGCGCGGTTCCACGGTGCGCTCGATCAGCGTCCCGGGTGCGCCGCCGACCAGGAGCAGCGGCACCACCGCGAGTACGACGGCCTGCGTCGCGGCGTGCGCGCTCAGCAGGAAGCCCTGATACATGTGCAGGCCGCCGTTGGTCACGACGAACAGCAGCGCGACGCCGCTGAGCCAGAGGACGCTCCGGCGCACCGGCCAGCCCTCGCCGCGGCTCCGCAGCCGACGGACGCCGCCGAGGTAGAGCACGGCCGCGAACCCGCAGACGAGCAGCCAGAGGGGGTCGATGCGCCACTGGGTCAGCGCGGGAACCACACCGAACACCGGCAGCAGGGCCCCGTCGACGCCGGTGTCCGGCGCGGCCGGCGGTGTCGTGCGGGCCAGAGCCGCCGCCACACCGGACGCCGCGCCCATGATCGTGAGCTCCACCACGACGAGCGCGGCGAAGTGGCGGCCCGCGGACGGGGCCCGACGGTCGAGGGCGCGCACGACGACGAGGCGCTGCGCCGCGCCGCACAGGAAGAGGAGGCCGAGCGCGGCCGTCTTGGCCAGGACAAGCGCTCCGTAGGCCGAGAACAGCTCCGACCACGTGCCCAGCGCGGCCCACGCCGCCACCACGCCGGACACGGCCAGCACGATGAACGCGGCCAGCGCGAAGGTGGAGTACCGCCGCACGAGCGTCGCCCGCTGATCCGCAGGCACTGCCGATCGCACGGCGATGAGGACGAGGAGCCCACCCAGCCACACCGAGGCCCCGGCCACGTGCAGGACGACGGCGACGGTGCTGTCGGCGTGACCGCGGCCGCCGGCGGCGTGCGAGTTGAGCACGAGAGGCACCGTACCCGCGAACGCGACGACACCCGTGAGCACGAGGGTCGCACGGGACCGGGCGGTGAAGACGAGCACCGCCGTGGTGGCGGCGAGCACGACGGCGGCGACCGTCGCGCGGCCGAGGGGAACGATGGTGAAGAACATCCAGAGGGCGTCACCGGCCTCCGGGGAGAGGATCGGCAGGTTCGCCACGGTCTGGAACGTGAGGATCGCGACCACGAGGGCGCAGGCGCTCCACGCAACCGCACCGGCGCGGGCAAGGACGAGGGCGCGCCTCCGGGCCGGGGTTCCCGGCGACAGCGCGGTCACCGCGAGAAGCAGAGCGCCGATCACCACGGACGCGGCGACGTTCACCCCCAGCTTCGCCATGGGCAGGCCCCAGATCACGAGGGGTCCGGTGCGGTCGAGGAGCGCGGGCTCCGCCGCCCTCGACAGCGTGAAGGCGAAGGTGAGGGCGAGCAGCCCGGCTCCCACCAGTGCCACCAGCGCGGTCCTCGTCGTCCCCATGATCCGCATCGTGCTTTCCTTCCGACCTGTGGCGCCTCTAGGCGGTCGCCGGCGCACGCATACCGTCCCGCAGCGACCTTGCGAAAAACCAACGTGGCGCCCGCGGCGGGACGAGCGGGAAGCCAGAAAGAGGGACGGGCGAGAGGACAAGTTTTTTCCAGGGCACGGCAACTACTCCTGAACCTGCACCGAGTGGTACGGCCGCCCCCCAGCCGGAAAGCACTCACGGCAACTCGCAGCACAGCACCCCCGGAACACAGCACCCCCTGGAGGCGACCCGCATCCGTGTCGCCTCCGCCCCCAACCCCTTCCCCCTTCCCCCTTCCCGCGAGCCCCCGCTCGCCGAGAGGACGAGACATGACCATCACACGACGCACAGCCCTTCAGGTCGGAGGCATCGGTGCCATCGGCGCCGCGGCTCTCACCGTCCCGCTGACCCAGGCGCAGGCCTCGACGCCCAGCACGCTGGCCACCGCCAACTTCCCCAAGCGCTTCGCGACGCCGCTTCCCATTCCCAAGGAACTCCCTCGATCGACGTCGCCCGACGCGGAGGCGAGCCCCTACTACGAGATCAGCGAGCTGGCGGCCGAAGCGGACATCGTGCCCGGCCTGAAGACCACCGTGCTCGGCTACAACGGCGTCTTCCCCGGTCCGACGATCGTCGCGGACAAGGGCGAGCCCATCCGGGTGAAGGTCCGCAACAAGCTGCCGCTGCTCCACCCCACCTGGGGACACGCGCTCCACACCTCGACCCACCTGCACGGGTCCGCCTCCCTGCCGCAGTACGACGGGTACGCCAGCGACCTCACCGCGAAGGACCAGAGCAAGACCTATCGCTACCCGAACAGCCAGCCGGCCCGGACGCTCTGGTACCACGATCACGCCGTGCACAACACGGCGCAGAACGCGTACTCGGGCCTGGCGGGGCAGTACCACCTCCACGACGACGACGAGCGCCGGCTGCTCCCGCAGGGCGAGTTCGACGTGCCCCTCACCGTGACGGACGCGATGTTCTCGCGGAACGGGAAGCTGTCCTACGACGACAAGACCCAGTCCGGGCTGTGGGGAGACGTGATCCTGGTCAACGGCAAGCCCTGGCCGGTCATGAAGGTCAAGCGCCGCATCTACCGCTTCCGCGTGCTGAACGCGTCGATCTCCCGGTCCTACCGGTTCTCGCTGAGCAACGGAGCCCCCGTCACCATGGTGGCCACCGACGGCGGCCTCATGCCCGTCGCTCAGACGGTGACCTCCTGGCGGCACGCCGGCGCCGAGCGCTACGAGGTCCTCATCGACTTCTCCAAGTACGCCCCCGGGACGCGCATCGAGCTGCGCAATGCGTCGAACAAGAACAACATCGACTTCGACTTCACCGGCAAGGTCATGGCCTTCGACGTGACGGCCGACCCCGTGGACCTGTCCGACCCGAAGGCGACCAAGCTGCCGACGACCCTCGTGCCGAGCACGGCGATGTCGCTCAAGCCGTCGGACGCCGTGAAGACTCGGCGCTTCCGGCTCAAGCGCGACAACAACATCTGGACCATCGACGGCATCACCTGGGGTGACGTCATCGCGAGCGAGTACCAGAAGGTCATCGCAGACCCCGACTACGACGCCGTCGAGATCTGGGAGTTCGAAAACAGCTCCGGCGGCTGGTACCACCCGCTGCACATCCACCTCGTCGACTTCCAGATCCTCTCCCGCAACGGCAATCCGCCGTTCGCCTGGGAGAAGGGCCCGAAGGACGTCGTCTACGTCGGTGAGGGCGAGACCGTGCGGCTGATCATGCGGTTCGAGCACCAGAAGGGCCGCTACATGGTGCACTGCCACAACCTGCCGCACGAGGACCACGACATGATGGCCCAGTTCAGCGTCGGCTACAAGGCGGGCGACTACGACGCGAACGACCCGATCAAGGCGGACCCGGCCAAGTACGACTGACGCCGCCGCACAGGACCACTGATCCGCGGGTAGCGAGTGGACGCGCTACCCGCGGATCAGTGCATTCAGGGTCCGGGCGTTGCGCACCGCGTTGCCGCCCCCGTCGTTGTTGAAGTAGGCGTACACGTCCACGCCCGCGTCCGCCCACTCACGGATGCGGTCCGCCCACCAGCGCAGGTCGTCGTCGGAGTACGAGCCGCCATAAAGGTGGTGCGGATCGGGACCGTGCAGACGCACGTACGCGCGAGGCGCCGTGACGCGCAGCACGCAGGGCAGCCCCGCGCCGCTCATCACGCAGTACGCGGTGCCGTGCCGCTCCAGCAGCCGGAACACCTCCTCGGTATGCCAGCTCTCATGCCGGAACTCCACCGCGACGTCGATCCAGTCCGGCAGCCGGCCCAGGAAGTAGTCGAGTCGCGCGTCGTCGCGGGCGAGGTGCGGCGGGAGCTGCACGAGCAGCACCGCCCGCTTGTCCCCGAGCTCGTGCCAGCACCGGGCAATCCGATCGATCCACGCCTCCGGCGCGAAGAGCCGCTTGGCGTGGGTCAGCCCGCGCGGCGCCTTGACCGACAGCCGGAAGCCGGGCGGCAGTCGCCGGCGCCAGCTCGCGAAGCCGGCCACGCGCGGCCAGCGATAGAAGCTCGCGTTCAGCTCTACGGTGGGGAACTCGGCGACGTAGTGGCCGAGGCGGTCCCAGCGCGAGGTCCCGTGCGGATAGAGCACGCCGTCCCAGTGCTCATAGCTCCAGCCCGAGGTGCCGACCCACACGCCCATCCTGTTCCCCCTCTCCCCCGCTCACGGTAACCGAGCCCGGGTGCCCGACAGGCGCATGGCCCGCGTCGGCAGGTCGCCGGCGGCACCCGCCGCGACCCGCGCAATGGCACGATGGACAATGACGCCGAGGACGGCGTCCGAGCAGACTCGGTAATCGAGGACGTCGTCGTGGGGAGGCCAGCAGGTGCGCATACCGCCGGCCGATGAGGCGCGGGCGACCGAGGAGGGCCTCCTCGTCGCTCGGGCGGCGCTCGTGCTGGCCGTGCGCAACTGGATCATCCTGCGTGCCCTGCGCGACCGCGCTCCGTTCAGCACCGAGGAGACCGCTCAGGCCGTCCGCCGCGAGCTCGGCCGGCTGGCCGGGGAGCAGGAGGGCTACGCGATCCGGGCGGGCGTGCTCCGTCGCCGCGCCGAGCGCCTGGTGGGCAAGGCTCGGCACGAGCACGACTACGGCGCGGAGGACGAGCCCGTGCTGCGTCAGCGCCAGGTCGTGCACAGCGCGCTGGCGAAGGAGCTGACCGCCTTCGCGGACGATCCCGACTACGTCGACGAGGTGGTGCGGGACGCGCACCGGCAGGCCATGGACGACGTCGGCGTCGCGATTCTCAACGGCGTGGGGTGGACCGGTCCGAAGGACGCGAGATACGACGCCGAGCGGGAAGACCGCCTGCTCGACCTGCGCACGGACCTGCGCCGCCTGAGGTGGCGCACGCTCTGACCCGCGCGAAGCGGGATCACGGGAAGGATGGGACAGATGAACGGTGACCACGTCGTCCTGCTGGGCGACTCGATCCTCGACAATGGCGCGTACGTCGGCGGCGGGCCCGACGTGGTCGCTCAGGTTAGGGACGCCCTCCCGCAGGGCTGGAACGCCACCCTCCTCGCGGTGGACGGCGACGTGATCGACGGCGTGCGCCGCCAGCTGTCGGGTCGCCCGGATGACGCCAGCCACCTGGTGGTGAGCGTCGGCGGCAACGACGCGCTCGGCTTCGCCCACCTGCTGAACGCACCCGTCTCGAGCGTCGCCGAGGCGATCGCGACCCTCGGCGCGCAGCAGGGCCCATTCACCACGGCGTACGAGGCGATGCTCGACGCGGTGCTGGCGACGGGACTGCCCCTCGCGGTGTGCACGATCTACGACACGCCCCCGTCGGCGCCCAACCACGCCGTCATCCGCACCGCGATCGGTCTGTTCAACGACTGCATCACGCGTGCCGCCTTCGCCCGCGGCGTCGACCTGCTCGACCTGCGGCTCATCTGCTCGGAGGACGCCGACTACGCGAACCCGATCGAGCCGTCCTCCGTCGGCGGCGCGAAGATCGCCAGGGCGATCGCGGAGTGGGCCGCGGGGGATCACGATCCGCGCCCGTCGCGCGTGATCCGCTGAGGCCCGAGCGGGTTCGGGCCCGGGCGCCGGTCTCGTCTCTTCGGCGAGCCCAGGACCGTGTGGTGCCGCTGGGGGTCGCGGTTGCGGGTGATACCGCGGCATCGTCAGCGTGGCGTCACAATGGTGTCATGGACCTGTCGCAGTACATCGAGGACCTGCACCGCCAGCTGGCGGTAGCGGCCGACGCCGGCGGTGAGGAGGCGCGGCAGCTGGCCGAGCGCCTCGCCGCGCCGTTGGAGGCGGCGACCCGGCTCGTGCTGCTCGACGCGCTCGCGGCGGCGGCGAGCGAGATCACCCGGGACCTCGCTCCCGGGTCGGTGGACGTGCGCTTGCGGGGCCGCGACCCCGAGTTCGTCGTCACCCTTCCCGCCGCCGATGCATTCGCCGAAGTCGAGCTCGACCACAGGGACTCGCGGCCCGCGCGCCCGCTGCCGAGCACCCCCACCGGGGCGGACGCCGACGAGGGCGCCACCTCGCGCACCACGCTGCGCCTGCCCGACCACCTCAAGTCACGGGTCGAGGACGCGGCGAGCAGGGAGGGGATCTCCGTCAACTCCTGGCTGGTCCGCGCGGTCGGTGACGCGCTCGAGGCCAAGAACCGACCCCGCAAGCAGCGGGATCAGCACGACGTCGGCTCCCGCTTCACCGGCTGGGTGCGCTGACACCATGCCCACCTTCCCCACTGCGCACCCCGTCTCGGTGGTGATCGGCCTGACCGTCGGCGACGTGCGGATCCACGCCGGCGACCGCACCGACACCGTGGTGGAGATCCGCCCCGCCGACCCCGGCCGTGCCGCAGACGTGCGAGCCGCCGAGCACGCCCGAGTGCAGTACGACCGGGGCGAGCTGCGCATCACGGCCCCGCGCGGCTGGAAGCAGTACTCGCCCTTCGGCGGGCGGGAGTCGATCGAGGTGAGCGTCGAGGTGCCCACCGGCTCGCGGGTGCACGGGGAGACGGTCGTCGGCAGCCTCTACGCCAGCGGGCAGCTGTCGGAGTGCTCGATCACGACCGGCGTCGGCGACATCCACCTCCAGCGGACGGGGGCGCTGGAGCTGCGCACCGGCAGCGGGGACGTGTCCGTCGAGCACGCGACGGGCAACGTGGAGCTGACCACGTCCTCCGGGGCCATCCGAGCCCACCGGATCGACGGCAGCGCGGTCGTCAGGAACTCCTACGGCGCAACCAGGCTCGGCACGGTGACGGGCCCGCTGCGTTTCAACGGCGCGCACGGCGACCTCGCGGTGGACCGGGCGGGCGCCTCGGTCGTGGCGAGAACCGCCTACGGGAGCGTCCGAATCGCGGAGGCGGTGCGGGAGTCGCTCCTGCTCGAGTCCTCCTACGGGACGCTCGAGGCGGGCATCCGGAGGGGAACCGCCGCGTGGCTCGACCTCAGCACCCAGCACGGTCGGGTGCGGAACGAGCTGGCCGAGGACTCCGGCCCGGGCGCGGCCGACGAGACCGTGGAGGTGCGCGCGCGAAGCTCCTGGGGCGACATCATCATCCGCCGCTCCCCGGAGATGCCCGCTGAGGCGCCCATCGGGACCGCCGATCAGCCGCGTGCGGGGTCGTAGCGGAAGGCGAGGATCGATCCCGGGTTCGCGAGCGACTGGGTCGCATCCCCGTTGCCGCCTCGCGTGATGCCGGCGCTGTCCGTCGCCACGTAGATCGTCGCGCCGTCGGATGCGATCGCCGTGTCCCGATAGCGGTTGACCGAGATCCACAGCGGCTGGCTGGCACCGCTCAGCCGGCCGTCCGCGCCGACCGGCACCCGGTAGACCCTGCCGGTCTTGAGCGTCGTCATCAGCAGCGAGTCCTTCCAACCGGGGATGGCGGCGCCGGCGTAGTAGTCCAGGCTGGACGGCGCGATCGTCGGGTAGCACACGAAGTAGTAGCCGGACCCGTCGCAGGCGCTGCCCGTGAAGTCGTGTCCCGTGGGGACGGTGTAGTAGGCGCGGAGCGGCGGCACGAAAGCGGGGTCGGAGAACGACGACTCGCGTTGCTGGGGCACGGCGGCCGGGATCCGGTCCTCGTCGTACTGCACCGTGGTCCCGCAGCCCGTCGCCGCCGACCAGTTGGCGTAGACGTACGCGCTGTCGTCCTTGTAGCCGGCGACGTTCGGCCAGCCGTAGTTCCCACCCGCCCGCAGCAGGTTGATCTCGTCATCGGTCCTCGGGCCCTGCTCGGAGGAGTACAGCCGCCCGCTCGGCGCGAAGACGAGACCCTGGGGGTTGCGGTGCCCGTAGGTGAAGACGTGGCTGCGCACGCCCTTGATGGTGGGATTGTCGGACGGCACGCTGCCGTCGGTGTTCAGGCGCAGCGTCTTGCCCTGGTAGGCCGTCCAGTCCTTCGCTGCAACCTCCGCGGTCGTGGGCAGTCTCTGCGCGAGATTCGGCCGGCACGCGTTCTGGTTGTGGTTGTTGCCGCGATCACCGATCGTGTAGTTGAGCCGGCCATCGGGCGCGAGTACCAGGCGACCCGAGTTGTGATCGTTGCTGGCGGGCAGACCGGAGATCACCACGCGCGGGCTGTCGAGCGTCCGTGTTGCCGTGCGGTACGTGTAGCGAACCAGCTTCTGCTTCCGGTCGAGGGCCGAGCCGGAATTGGCGTCGTAGGTGTAGGCGAGGTAGACGAAGTTCGTAGGCCCTCCGGCGCGCAGTCCGGGATGGATCGCCATACCGAGGAGCCCGTCCTGGGTCCCCGGAGTGATCACCACGTCGGGGACCGTGAGGATGGTTCTGATGGCACCGGTGGCGGGATCCACCTGCGTCACCTCCCTGCTGGTCCGCTCGGTCACCCACAGTCGCCTGTCCGGGCCCTGCGCCACCTCGAAGGGATTGCTCAGCCCCGTCGCCACCACCCGCTTCGCGAAGTCCCCGCCGTCGGGAACCTCGGCCTCCGCCGCCGAAGCGGATGCGACGGTTCCGGCGGCGAGAAGCGCGGAGAGGGGGAGGAGCAGGGCGGCGAGGGCGGCCCGTCGGGGGAACGTCATAGTTCACTGCTTCCGGTGAGGATCCGATGCGGACGAAGCCGTCACCGTAACCCGGCCCGGAGCGACGGGTCAACCAACCGGGTCAGGGGCTATGACCGGAGCGTGGCCTCCTCACCGGTGTCCGCCGTCGCGGTGTTCGTCTCCCCCGCTGTGATCCGCGTCGCGGTGTTCGTCTCCCCTGAGGTGCCCGGCGCGAGCGACCGCGCGTCGCCGGAGCCGTCGACATCCGCGCTCGCCTGCTCGAACTGCGAGTTGTACAGCCGCCAGTAGGCGCCCTTCGCCGCGATCAGGGCGTCGTGGCTGCCCTGCTCCACGATACTGCCGTGCTCCATCACGAGGATGAGGTCCGCATCCCGGATGGTGGACAGGCGGTGGGCGATCACGAACGACGTGCGTCCCTCGCGCAGCGCGGCCATTGCGTGCTGAAGGAGTAGCTCGGTGCGCGTGTCCACCGACGAGGTGGCCTCGTCGAGGATGAGCACCGACGGCTGGGCGACGAACGCGCGGGCGATCGTGATGAGCTGCTTCTCGCCCGCGGACACGTTGGACGCGTCCTCGTCGAGCACGGTGTCGTACCCGTCCGGCAGCGAGTGCACGAAGCGGTCGACGTACGTCGCCCTCGCGGCGGTGAGGATCTCCTCGTCCGTCGCGGACTGCCTGCCGTAGCGGATGTTCTCTCGGATGCTGCCGGCGAAGAGCCACGGGTCCTGCAGCACCATGCCGGTCCGCGCCCGCACGTCATGCCGGGTGAGGGACGCGATGTCCTGCCCGTCGAGCAGGATCCGGCCGCCGTCGAGCTCGTAGAAGCGCATCACGAGGTTCACGAGCGTCGTCTTGCCCGCGCCGGTGGGGCCGACGATGGCCACGGTCTGCCCCGGCTCCACCCGGAACGACAGGTCGCGGATGAGGGGGTGCTCGGGCGAGTAGGAGAAGGAGACGTTCTCGAACACGATCGTGCCGTCGCCGTCCACCGGCGCCGGCGCATCCGCGCGGTCGGGCTCCTGCTCCTCCTCGTCCAGCAGCTCGAAGACGCGTTCCGCAGACGCCGTGCCGGACTGCACGACCGCCGCCATGCCGCCCAGCTCGGACAGCGGCTGCGTGAACTGCTGCGAGTACTGGATGAAGGCCTGCACGTCGCCGAGGCGAAGCTGGCCCGTGGTCACCATCAGGCCGCCGAGCACGGCGATGCCCACGTAGGTGAGGTTCCCGATGAACATCATGCCGGGCATGATCATGCCGGAGAGGAACTGCGCCCGGAACGCCGCCTGGTACAGCTCCTCGTTCTCGGCCTTGAACTTCTCGAGCGAGTCCTGCTCGCGCCCGAACACCTTCACGAGGGCGTGGCCGGAGAACGACTCCTCGACGCGCGCGTTCAGGCGGCCGACCTTGCGCCACTGCGTGGTGAACGCGGCCTGCGACTTCGGGCCGATGATGCCGAAGATGACGCCCATGAGCGGTAGCGACACGAGGGTCACCAGGGCGAGCTGCCACGAGATCGTGAACATCATGATGAGCACGCCGACGACGGTGAGCACCGAGGTGACGACCGTGGACAGCGCCTGCTGCATGGTCTGCGTGATGTTGTCGATGTCGTTGGTCACCCGGGAGATCAGCTCGCCGCGCTGCACACGGTCGAAGTACGCGAGGGGCAGGCGGTTGATCTTCGCCTCCACCGACTCGCGGAGCTGCCACATCGTGCGCATCATGATGACGTTGATGACGAAGCCCTGGAGCCAGGTGAGCACCGAGCTCGCGACGTAGAGCATCAGCACAATGCCAAGGATGCGTCCCAGCCGCACGAAGTCGACGCCCTCGCCGGGAACCAGGTTCTGCATGGCGGAGACGATGTTGGCGAGGTCGTCCTGCCCCGACGCGCGGAGCCCGTCCACCGCCTGCGCCTGACTCACGCCCGCGGGGAGCTGCAGCGATATGACGCCCTCGAAGATGATGTTCGTCGCCTCGCCGAGGATGCGCGGCGCGATGATCGCGAGCACGACGCCGATGGCGCCGAGGGCGGACACGAAGATGAACGCGAACGCGTGCGGGCGCAGCAGCCCGATCAGCCGCCCGAAGCTCTGGCCGAAGTTCGCCGCCTTGCCCGGCGCGACGCTCGACCAGTCGTCGGCGTTGATGCGCGCCTGCTCGGCGAGCTCGAGCTCGTACCGCTCCTCCTCGGTCAGAACCTTTTCCGGCTTCTCGGCCTTCGCCGGCTTCCCGGCCTTTCCCGCCTTCCCGGTCTTCTCGGCTCCGTCGGGCTTCTCGGCTCCGTCGGGCTTCTCGCCGCCCCTGCGCTTGGTGTGAGCCCCGCTCATCGCGTCGCCTCCACCCCGAGTTGCGACTGGACGATCTCCCGGTAGGTGGTGCTCGAGGTCAGGAGCTCGTCGTGGGTGCCGAGTCCCACGATGCGGCCGTCCTCGAGCACGACGATGCGATCCGCATCCGTCACGGTGGAGATGCGCTGGGCGACGACGATCTTCGTCACGCCCGGCAGCTCGCGCCAGAGCGCCTGTCTCAGGCGCGCGTCCGTTGTGAGGTCGAGGGCTGAGAAGGAGTCGTCGAACACGAGGATGCCCGGATTGTGGACGATGGCCCGCGCGATCGCCAGGCGCTGCCGCTGCCCGCCCGACACGTTCGTTCCGCCCTGGGCGATGCGGGCGCCGAGTCCACCCTCCATCTCGGCCACGAAGTCGCGTCCCTGGGCGATCTCGAGCGCACGCCAGAGCTCCTCGTCCGTCGCGTCCTCGCGGCCGAACCGCAGGTTCGACGCCACCGTGCCCGTGAACAGGAACGGCCGCTGCGGGACCAGCCCGATGGACGCCCACAGCGCCGACAGGTCCGCCTTGCGCACATCTGTGCCGTTCACGAGCACCGAGCCGCTCGTCACGTCGAACAGGCGCGGGAGGAGCGAGACGAGCGTGGTCTTGCCCGCACCGGTCGAGCCGACGATCGCGACGGTCTCCCCCGGCGCGGCGGAGAAGGTGATGTTCTCGAGCACGGCCCGCTCAGCACCCGGGTAGGTGAAGCCCGCGTCGCGGAACTCGATCGAGCCCGCGGCCGGGAAGCTGCGCTCAGCGTTCACGGGCCGGTGCAGGGTCGTCTCGCTGTTCAGCACGGCACCGATGCGCTCCCCGCTGACCGCGGCGCGCGGGATCATGATCGTCATGAAGCTGGCCATGAGCACGCCCATGAGGATCTGACCGACGTACTGCATGAAGGCGAACAGGGTGCCGATCTCCACCGTGCCCCGGTCGACTTCGATGCCGCCGAACCAGATGACGCCGACCACCGTGACGTTGAGCACGAGCATCGCGAGCGGGAAGAGCAGCACGAACAGGGAGCCGACCTTGCGGCCGACGACCATGATGTCGGTGTTGGCGAGGCGGAACCGCGCCTCCTCGATGGACTCCCGCACGAACGCCCGCACGACGCGGATGCCGCTCAGCTGCTCGCGCATGACGCGGTTCACGGTGTCCAGGCGCTTCTGGTAGCTGCGGAAGAGCGGCACCATGCGCCCGATGATGAGGCCGGCGACGACGAGGATCGTGGGCACCGAGACGCCGATGAGCCAGGAGAGGCCCACATCCTGCTGCAGCGCCATGATCACGCCGCCGATGGCGAGCAGGGGCGCCGTCACCAGCATGGTGGCGCCCATCATGGCCAGCATCTGCACCTGCTGCACGTCGTTCGTGTTGCGGGTGATGAGCGACCCGGCGCCGAACTGCGACACCTCGCGCTCCGAGAAGTTCGACACGCGCTCGAAGACGTCGTTGCGGATGTCCCGGCCGCACGCCATGGCCGCACGAGCGGCGAAGTAGGTCGCGATCACCGACGAGGTGATCTGGCCGAGCGAGATGGTGAGCATGAGCATGCCGGTCGACCAGATGTAGCCGGTGTCCCCCTTGGCGACGCCGTTGTTGATGATCTCGGCGTTCAGGCTCGGCAGGTAGAGGCTCGCCAGCGCCGAGAGGAACTGGAAGATCAACACGCCGAGCAGCAGCCGGCGGTAGGGCTTCAGGTACGTGAGGAGCAGCTTTCCGAGCATCGTCCCTCCGGACTGTCACAGCGACGTGGTCGCTCCGCACGATAACCGCGACCACCGACAATCGCGGCGGACCTCGACGGGTGCTCGAGCCGCCCGATTCCGGGCGCGCGGACGCCCCGGGAAGGGGCGGCGCGGGCGACCCTTCAGCGTGCCACTGCCCTTCGCCCGCGGTCAAGGCCGCGTTCGTGAACGTTCGTCGGCGGGGGCCCTCCGCTCATCCCCGCTCCCCTCAACGCAAGCCCCACACCCTCCGACCGCTTACGCCCTGCACCCCTCGACGCGCTGACGCCCCGCCCCCTGATCCCCGCACCCCTCGACGCAACTCAGCAGATCTGAGCCGACGCGCCGTCCAGGCGGCACAACACGCCGGGCTCCGGGTGGGATCTGCTGACTAACGTCCGGTCGAGGCGCGGTCCGCATTTCCCCGGCCGCGGAGGGCACAATGGGGCGACACCCGATGCAAAGGAGCACCCGATGTCATTCCAGGCCTATCTCGACACCGTCGAGGCGCAGACGGGGCTCACGCCCCGCCAGTTCATCGACCTCGCCCGCGAGCGCGGATTCGGACCGGACACCAAGGCGACTCCGATCCTCATGTGGCTGAAGCAGGAACACGACCTCGGTCATGGGCACGCGATGGCCATGGTGCACGTCATCAAGAACGGCGAGCGCATCAGCTCGGCGCACGTCGGGTCGACGGGCACGCACCGCGACCCGAAGGACCACCTCTGGCTCGACGGCGTCGCCACCAAGCCCGAGGGCTACTGACCCAACCCTCGAACCGCGCTTCCCGCCCCTGCCCAGGCAGCGGCACCCTGCCCACCCGCGCTTCCCGCCCCTGCCCAGGCAGCGGCATCCTGCCCAGCTTTACCCTGGGCAGGATGCTCGTGCCTGGGCAGGGGCGCTTAGGTGAGGTACAGACGCGCGGCATCCGCCGGCGGGCCTGCCCAAGGGCGGCTTCGCCGCGGGCGGCGCGCCTTAGACGACTTCCCCCGCCGGGCGGGGGATGCCCGGCACCGCGTGGGGGCCGCGATGCCGGGCTCTTTCAGGTTGCGCGACCACGAGGGTGCGTGGCCCTGGTTGAAACCTTCCGAGGGTTCCAACCGGCTTGAACGGGGCGGGAGTTCAGACGCTGCCACCGAACGTACTCACGGGTCCCCCATTGTGCGGACGCCCGGCGCGCGTATCCCAGCGAGTTCGGAGCGTGCGGTCCCGTCCCCTCGCGCCCCGGGGCCGGCGCTCCACCTCGGACGCAGCGCCGCACGGCAACACGAGCACACTTGCGCACAAATGAGCAGACTTGACCATCGGCCTGCCACGGCCCATACTCCCAGTGGGGCTCGACACACGCGCACGCAGCGGCGGCGCGTGGCCAGCGGGGGCCGGGAGTGAGGTTGGTCGTGGACTACAGCAGGCGCACATTCCTGGGGGCAGCAGGCGCTTTCGCCGCGACCGGCCTCCTCGCCGGTTGCGCGGGGTTCTCGAAGCCCGCGAGCTCGACCGGCGCGGACGAACTGAGCTTCACCACCTGGGGCAGCGAGGCGGAGGAGGCCGGCTTCCGCGCGAGCATCGCCGCCTTCGAGAAGGCGAACCCGGGCGCGAGCGTCACGCTCAACCTCGTGCCCTACGAGCAGATGTTCGAGAACATCGACGCGCAGCTGCAGTCGGGCACGGCGCCGGATGTCTTCCGCGTCGACTACGGCAACCTCGGCGTGTACTCGAGCCAGGATCAGCTGCTCGACCTGAGCTCCTACTTCGACGACGCCGCCGCGGACGCCTTCATCCCGGCGTTCTGGCGCGCCGTGCAGTTCGACGGCACCCCCTTCGGTGTGCCGCACCAGACCGACACGTCGGCGGTCCTCTACAACCGCGCCGCGTTCGAGGCCGCGGGGATCACGTCCGTACCGGACACGCTCGAGTCGGCCTGGACCTGGCAGGAGTTCGAGCAGGTGGCCCAGCAACTGCGTGACCAGCTGCCCGCCGACCGCTACCCCTTCGCCTACAACTGGCAGCAGGCGGGCGTGACCCGCTGGCTCAGCTGGCTCTTCCAGGCGGGCGGGCGCTACCTCGAGGACGACCTGAAGACCCCGGCCATCGACTCCCCTGAGGGTCGCGCCGCCCTCGACTTCACGAAGAGCTTCTTCACCAAGAACTTCGTCCCCGCCAACAGCTCGGTGAAGTCCTCGACGTACGCGAGCGACAGCTTCTACTCCGAGACCTCCGCGATGCTGTTCGCCGGCAACTTCCTACTCCCCGACGTCGACAGCCTCGCCGAGTTCGAGTGGGGCGCCACCTACATGCCGCGCAACGTGCGCGGCGCCAGCGACCTCGGCGGCAACGCCCTCGTCGCCACCGCGAGCACCGAGAAGGCCGACCTCGCCGCAGAGTTCCTCGCCTTCATGGTGAGCGAGGACCAGATGAGGAACTTCTGCGCCGCCACCACCGAGCTGCCGACCCTGCAGAGCCTCGTGGGCACCGACATCGAGTTCGCCACCCGGCCCGACGTCATGCCGATCTTCGTCGAGCAGGCGACGACCATCGAGGAGTCGGACGTCGCGCAGCTCGCCTCGCCGAACATGGCGGCGATCAACACCGTGCTCAGCGACCAGCTGGAGCTGGCGTTCACGCAGGGGCAGAGCACCGAGGAGACGCTCGCCAAGATCTCCGAGGGGATCGCGGCGGCGACCGCATGACCACGCGGGTGCTCACCGGCACTCCGGCCGCCCCACCCGCACCGCCGCGCCGCCCGCCCGTCCGGCGCGCATCCCGGCGGCGTGCGCTCAGCGACGCGCTGACCGGGTACACGTTCCTGCTGCCGAACCTCGTGCTGCTCGGGGTGTTCCTGTTCCTCCCCCTCGTCTGGGCGGTGCAGCTCAGCTTCCAGGAGACGGGCGGTTTCGGCGGCGGCGAGTTCGTGGGGCTCGCGAACTACGCCCGCCTGTTCGGGGACGCCGTCTTCTGGCAGTCGACCCTGAACACCGCGCTGTTCACTGTCGTGACCGTGCCGCTCAGCATGATCATCGGCCTGGCGCTCGCCGTGCTGATGAACTCGGTGCTTCCCGCACGGGGCCTCTTCCGCACGATCATCGTGCTGCCGATGGTGATCTCCGGCGTCGCGACCGCGCTGGTCGGGGTGCTCATCTTCGATCAGAACATCGGGATCATCAACAAGCTGCTGCGCGTCGTCGGGCTCGGCGCCGCGCCGTGGCAGTCCGACGGGGCCGCGGCCATCCTCTCCGTCGTGCTGGTGACGCTGTGGATCCGCAGCGGCTTCAACATGCTCATCTACCTGGCCGGCCTGCAGGGCGTCTCGCCCGAGCTGTACGAGTCGGCGCGCCTCGACGGGGCGGGGCCCTGGAACCAGTTCCGGTACATCACGTTGCCGATGGTCGGTCCGTCGACGTTCTTCCTGCTGATCATGAACGTGATCTACTCGTTCCAGGTGTTCGACATCATCTACGTGATGACGGGCGGCGGGCCCGGATACTCCACCTCCGTGCTGGTGACCTACGCGTACCAGAACGGATTCGTCACCCGGGATCAGGGATACGCGGCCGCGATCGGCATCGTGCTCCTGCTCATCACCCTCACCTTCACCGCCGTGCAGTGGCGAGCCAGCCGCACGCGCGACCTCGTCGAGTAAGGCCGCACGATGACCGCCACCACCCCCACTCTCGCCGTCGCGAACGCGGCCACGCCGCCCGCGCGACCGAGGAGGCGCCCCCGGGGCAGCCGAGTCTCCTACGCGCTGCGGCTTGTCGCCGCGATCGCCGTCTCCATCGTGCTGCTCTTCCCGCTCTACTGGATGGTCGTCGTGGCCTTCTCGTCGAAGCAGGAGCTGCTCTCGCGGGAGCTGCGGCTCTGGCCCCGCGAGTTCACGATCGCCAACTTCACCAAAGTCTTCGACACGTTCCCGACCGTCACCTGGTTCGGCAACTCCGTCGTCGTGGCCGTCTTCGTCACGGCGCTCACCGTGGTCGTCAACCTGCTCGCGGGCTACGCGTTCGCCCGGCTGCGGTTCCGCGGCAGCAACGTGCTCTTCCTGCTCGCGCTGAGCACGCTCATGCTGCCTGTGCAGGTCATCATGGTGTCGCAGTTCAAGTTGGTCACGGAGCTCGGCATCTACGGCACGTACTGGGCGGTGATCCTGCCCACCGCGGCGACGGCGTTCGGCATCTTCCTCGCGCGGCAGTTCATCATCGGCATCCCCGAGGAGATCATCGAGGCCGCGCGGGTGGACGGCGCGGGGCAGTTCCGGGTCTTCGCGCAGATCGTGCTGCCCCTGTGCAAGCCGCTCATCGCGGTGCTGATCCTGCTCACCTTCCTGTCCACCTGGAACGACTTCGCCTGGCCGCTGATCGCCCTGAAGGAGAGCGAGCTGTACACCCTCCCCATCGGACTTCTGTTCCTGAAAGGTCAGTACGGCACCGATTACGGCGCGATCATGGCCCTCGCCCTCGTGTCCGTGCTGCCGATGATCATCGTGTTCCTGGTGTTCCAGCGCTACTTCGTGCAGGGCTTCGCGCGGAGCGGCATCAAGTGAGCGCGGCATCCCGAACGGACGTTCCGTCACCGACCCAGCAGCCACCCGAGACGCCGCGCCAGCGCGAGCTCCTCGACCACATCCGCTCGCACGGCGTGCAGCAGGTGCTCGACCTCGCCAAGGTGTTCGGCGTGAGCGCCTCCACCGTGCGCCGCGACCTCGACGAGCTCGCCCAGCGCGGCCTCATCGAGCGGCACCACGGCTCCGCGGTGTCCACCGACGAGCGCGTGCTCACCACGTGGTCGTCGCGCCAGCACACCCACCCCGAACGCAAGAGACGCATCGGCGAGGCCGCCGCGGCCCTCATCGCCCCCCATTCGACCGTGCTCATCCTCGGCGGCACGACGACCGACGCCCTGCTGGCCGCGCTGCCCCCGCGGTCCGAGTTCACCGTGATCACGAACAGCCTCGGCGTCGCCGGGCGGCTCGCGTACTACTCGGGCATCGAGGTCGTCGTGCTGGGCGGCCACATGCGACGCACGGAGCTGACGCTGCTCGGGCCGCTCACGACGGCCGCGCTGCAGGAGTTCAGCATCGACACCGTGATCTCCGGTGCGTACGGCGTGGATGCCGAGCACGGGGTCAGCCGCACCAATCTCGTGGACGTCGCCACCGAGCGGGCGCTGCTCGCCGGCGGCAGCCGGCTCGTCGTGCTGGCGGACGCCAGCAAGCTCGGCAGGCACGGCGCCGCCCGGCTCGCGCGGATCGACTCGGTGCACACCCTCGTGACGGACACCGCCGCCGACCCCGGTCAGCTCGCGAGCATCCGGGCGGCCGGCGTGGAGGTGCTGCTCGCGTGACGGACTGGAATCCCGCCGCCCTGCCCGATTCGACCGGACGCGTGTTCGTGGTCACCGGCGGCAATGCCGGGCTCGGCTACTTCACGGTCGAGCAGCTCGCGCGGGCCGGGGCGCGCGTACTCCTCGCCTCCCGCAGCGAGCACCGTGCCGCCGCGGCCATGGAGTCGGTCCGGCGCTTCGTGCCCGGCGCGGACCTCGGCTTCGTGCCGCTCGACCTCTCCTCGCTCGCGTCGGTGCGCGAAGCGTCGGCCCGCCTCGAGTCCCTCGACCGGCTCGACGGCCTGGTGCTGAACGCCGGCATGACGACCGGATCCCGCCGCCGCGAGGTGACCATCGACGGCAACGAGCGCACGCTCCAGACCAATTACCTCGGCCACTTCGCGCTCACCGCGGGCGCTCTTCCCGCACTGCAGCGCACGCCCGGCAGCCGCGTTGTGGGCCTCGGCAGCCTGTCGACCGTGATCGTGCCGCTCAATGCCGACGACCTGCAGAGCATCCGCCGGTTCGGCTTCTTCCGCGCCTACGCGTTCTCCAAGCACGCGATCCACGGTTTCATGCTCGAGCTCGACCGGCGGCTCCGCGCGGCGGGCTCCAGCACGCGCGCGATGATCGCCCACCCCGGCTTCGCGCTCGACGCGCTCAGCGCCCCGCGCCCCGGTGTGATCGAGTCCGCGCACCCGATCGCCGAGCGCGCCCTCGCCTTCGGCGCCCAGGGCAAGAACCGCGGCGCCACGCCCACCGTGCGCGCCCTGCTCGATCCGGCGCTGGACGGCGGCGCTTTCGTGGGTCCTCGGGCGCTGGTGCTGGGCCGCCCGGTGCCCGCCCGCCCGGTGCGCTCCTCCGCGTCCCCCGAGTTCGGGAGCAGGCTGTGGAGCCTGTCCGAGCGGTGGACGGACACGGATTTCCCGGTCCGCTAGCCCGCGCGAGGCGGCGTGGTGCCGTAGCGTCCTTCCGGGGCCACCCCGCACCGCGGACGCCCTTCCCGTCCCGGTGCGTGCCGTGATCGGCCGGGCGGCTACCAGCGAAAGAGGGAGAACACCATGAAGATCCTCGTCACCGGATCCCGCGGCAAGGTCGGGCGCGCCGCCACCCAGGCGCTGTTCGACGCCGGCCACGACGTCCTCGGGGTCGACCTCGTGCCCCCGGTCTTCGACGCCGGCGTCGTGGTGCCGGGCCGGTACAAGCAGGCCGACCTGACCGACGCGGGCTCCGCGTTCGCGGTGGTCGCCGGCGTGGACGCGGTCGTGCACATCGCCGCCATCCCGCAGCCGCTCGGTCACCCCGCCCACGTCGTGATGCAGACCAACGTCATGTCGACGTTCAACCTCATCGAGGCCGCCGTGCGTTTCGGTGTGAAGCGCTTCGTCAACATTTCCAGCGAAAGCATCGTCGGCAACTTCTTCCCCGAGCGCCCGTTCCAGCCGGACTACGTGCCCGTGGACGAGGAGCACCCGCTCTACCCGCAGGACGTGTATGCGCTCACCAAGCTGTTCGGCGAGCAGATGATGGACGCCGCGGTGCGCCGGTCCGACATCGCGGCCATCACCATCCGCCCCGCCACGGTGCACAACGAGGACAACTACGAGACGAACCTCGGCCCGCTGGTGCGGGACCCATCGATCACGAACGGGAACTTCCGCAGCTACATCGACGTCTACGACCTCGCCGACGCCATCGTGCTGGCCACCGAGTCCGACCTGCCCGGCCACGAGGTGTTCTACATCGCCAACCCGGACAACGCGGGCGGCCACGACTTCGCGGAGGTGCTGCGGAAGTACTACGGCGACGAGATCGAGCTGCGCGACCTCGAACGGCCCGACTCGGGCGGCATCTCCACCGCCAAGGCCCGCAGGATGCTGGGCTGGGAGGCTAAGCGCTCCTGGAGCGACTACCTCGACAAGGAGGGGCGCGCCCTCAAGCGGTAGACGCGCACCCGGGTCCATCGCGCACTCGCGAATCCGGATGCGGGCCCGCGAGTCCCGCTGCGGCCGAACACGCAACGCAGGCTCCCTCACAGCCGCTCCCCCGGGCTTGCGGGCATCCCGGCCCCGGGTGGGGCCGATCGGGCCTGCACTACGGGGACGACCGGCACCGGCACCCGCACCGGGACCGGTCATGCCGCTGCGATATGGTCGGGGCATGCGGCCCCCTCTCGTTCGGAGTGTGACGAAGGTCGCAACGCGTGCGGTCCGCACCGCGGTGATGGGGTTCTTCGGGGCGCAGGCCACCGTGATCGCGGGCATCGTGGCGCTTGACGCGGTCGAGCGGAGCAGGCGCAAGAACCGTCCGAAGTGGCCGCGTCCCGGGTCGTTCGAGACCACCGTCGTCGAGACCGAGACGACCGTGTACACGTACGGCGAGGACCTGTACGACGCCATGCTCGCGGCGGTCGATGGCGCCGAGGAGCGCGTGCTGCTCGAGACGTACATCTGGAAGGGCGACGAGACCGGCGCCCGCTTCCGGGATGCGGTGAACCGAGCCGCGGCACGGGGTGTGTCCGTCTACGTCATCTACGACGGCTTCGCGAACCTCGTCGTCAAGCCGTCCTTCTACGCCTTCCACCCCGACGTCAACGTCTTTCGTTTCCCCATCATCCGCCCGTCCGTGGTTTTCACGAACATCCGCGGAACCGGCCTAGATCACCGCAAGCTCCTCGTGGTGGACGACACCGTCGCCTTCGTCGGCGGGTACAACATCGGCTCGCTCTACGCCACCTCATGGCGCGACACCCATCTCGCCCTCCGCGGGCCGGAGGTCTCCGAGCTCACCCAGGCGTTCACGAACCTGTGGAACCTGCAACGGTCCGACTCCCACAGAGCCCTTCCGGACACGGGCGGCGGTCACTGGGACCCGCACATCCGCGCCGTCAGCAACATCCCCGCGAACCTGGTGTTCCCGATCCGCAGCGTCTACCTCGACGCGATCAACCGGGCACAGCACTGCATCTTCATCACCACCGCGTACTTCATCCCGGACCAGCAGATCCTCGACGCCCTCCTCCGGGCGAGCAGGCGGGGTGTGGACGTGCGGGTGATCGTGCCCGAGGACTCGAACCACGTCGTCTCCGACTGGCTGTCGCGGGGCTTCTACAGCGCGATGCTGCGCGCCGGCGTGACGGTGCTGCTCTACCAGCACGCGATGATCCACGCGAAGACGGCCACCATCGACGGGGTGTGGTCGACCATCGGCACGGCGAACATCGACCGCCTGAGCCTGACCGGGAACTACGAGATCAACCTCGAGATTGTCGACAGTGCGCTCGCGGCCACGATGGAGCACGTGTTCGAGGTGGACAGCTCGAACTGCCGCACCCTCACCGAGGAGGAGTGGCAGAGCCGCCACGTCGTCGCGCGCGTCAGCGAGGCCATCCTCGCGCCGCTGCGCCCGTTCCTCTAGGAGCGCCAGGGCGGTGGCCCGGGATGCGCACCTTGCCGCGATCCCGACGGTCGCGCTGGACCCTCTAGCCGGCGCTCCCACGCGGATGGACACCGATGGCGGCCTGAATCTCCCGGATGATCTCGCCGAGGACGCCGGACGCGAGGAGTCCGGAACCGAGCGGGCCCGCGGAGTCCTCGCCGAGGGGCGGTAATCGGCGCAGCGCGGTTCGCACGGCCGCGCTCATGTGCTCGACCTGCCACGCGACCTCATCGGCAACCGCCGTCAACTGGTCCGGGCGCGCCAGTCCGGCCGCCTTCGCGGCGTAGGCGGCGGCACCGAGGGCGTGCGCGCCCATGTGGGCGACGCCGGAGGCCTGGGCCGCGGCACGAGCCGCGGCGACGGCCGCGGGAGAGCTCACCGACTGCGCGGCGCGACCCGCGACGAAGCGCCGACGGATTTCGCCGGCGGCATCCAGCTCGCCTCGCGCGAACGCGCGCGTGCGGGCTATGGCGTCTCGGGGTCGGTCGTCCGTCGGCGCTTCAGCTTTGAAGAGCGCGAGCACGCGCTCGGCGCAGTCGGCCGCCCAGGCCGCGACCAGCCGGCGATCGGCCTCGCTCAGAGCCTGCGGAGAGGGCATCCGGGAGTCCTCAGCGCGGTGCGCGGCGCCGGCCGATGACGCCGGTGGACCACAGTGCCCACAGCACGAGGAGCGGCTGGAAGAGAAGCCGGACAAATCGGGCACGGTCGGTGTCGAGCCCGAACGCGTCGGTCTGGGTCAGCCACTGGGAGACGTTGCCGGGGAAGACGGCGACGAAGAACGCGGCCGTGAGGCAGCCGACCAGCACCCGATACCGCGGCAACGCCACGAGCCCCGCGCCGAGCGCGATCTCCACGACCCCGGACGCGAGAACGACGAAGTCCTCGTCAAGCGGCACCCAGGCGGGAACCTGCGCGCGGAACTCCGTGCGCGCGACGGTCAGGTGCGAGACGCCCGCGAACAGCAGCGCCCCGCCCAGCGCGATCCGCGCGACGGTGCGCACCCATCCCCCACGAGCGGGTGCGGTCGGGCCTGGGGGCGTGGCCGGGCCGGCCGGGCGGTCGATCGCTCTGCTGCGCATGCCTGCAGCCTAAGCAATTCGGAGTCCGATCCTTCGGCAGAGCAGGCACGTCGTCGGGCCTGTCAGCGAGTTCATCCCCGCGCCGCTGCGCCCGTTCCTCTAGAGCGCCGCAGCTGTTCGAGGGACCGCGCGTGTCGAGCGAGAACGACGTATCACCCCTTGGCTCGGGACCACCAGCGGGGTCGACGGGACGTTCTCTGCCAGCGCCACCTCGGGCCGGTGCGTGTTTTCCGTAGAGTTTGGGTAACCCACCGCCGTAAGACCGACCGAGCCGCGGTATCGCCGCGAATTACGGCAGTTGCACGAGCACAGACCTGCCTGGTCGTTCATATAATCGAAGCCAAATCGACCTCGTCCTTGAGGTGTTAGTCACTTCGGGTGGCAAGTCTGGCCACTTTCGCTGCCTACACGTCGGTAACAGCGCTAGGGCCTTTGTGCGCGATGCCGGAATTTACCGCTTGAGATGCACGGCTCGAACCACTGACGATGAGCCTTGGGGTGCGCAGAACGCAGGGGCACCGTGCGACGAGGGCCGCCACGCAGCGGAGAAGGCTCCGATGCGGTCATGATTCGCTCGATGAGACTCTCGCGGCCAAAGCGCTGGCGACCTTGACGAGCGCGTGAAACGTGCGCCGACTGACTCATATGACACAAGGCACCGCAACCGACGGCACAGCAGGGTTCTTGTGCCGCGCTTGCACCGTCGCCCGTCCGCTAGCAGATGACTCATTCGTGGCGGAGGCTGCCGAAAGCGTGGCATTGCAGGCCGAGGGAGCGGGGCGGTGTACCTATCGCCCCCGACGCAACAAACTGAACCCCATGATCTCGCCCGCTGCAGTTACGCCGACGCCCACACCAACGCCTGCCTTACCTGCGGAAGTCAGCGTCATCTTGCCGACGCCGATACCGTTCCCGACGCCGATCGTTGTAATCGAGTCACCAGAAGCGTGGGCCTGGTCGTTAGAAACACTAATCGCCTCCTTGGGCACGGCGGCGTCCGTACTGGCCACAGGACTGGCTGTCGCCGTGACAATTTACGTCGCGAACCGCGAACGGCGAGACCGAACGCTCCGCGAAGCAACAGAGTCACGAGGACGGATAGGGGCCGCGATGCTCAAGTACGTTGATGCCCAATTGACTCCCGAGCGGGACTCTGGTGCTTACATCGCAGTACGTGAGGCGATTGCCGCTGCCGGCCTCTCGCTTGATGATCTGGAACGTTGGCTCGTTGAGAATACGGAAGCGGTCCGAGAGTGGTGGCAGGACGCTTACCCCAGCGGAAATAGGACGATCCCCACGCCTGGACATCTACCGTGGGCGTTTCTCGCTTCGGAAGCATTAGTCAAGTCCACCATCATGGAGTGGATGACGACGGGCGAGGCCGAACTTCCAAGGGTGCATCGCGTGGACGACGTCGCGCGGCCAAACCTGCGGTCGGAGAGCAGTGCTCCGCCCACTCGTTTGGGAGTCAGACGCTGGCTTGCGCTGGAGCGTTATGAACAATGCGCTGGTCGGATCAGAAAGCGACACCGCGGTTCGCGAGGTTCTAGACCTTCGCCAACCGAGAAAGAGTCTTTCGGTACTGACTGATGAAGCTGTCGATGGGGTCACCATTCCCATAGAAAGTCGCTGAGTCAATTCCGAACTCTTCCGAAAGGTGTAACTCCCGCCGCAATTCCTTCAGTCGGTTGCGGGCAATCTGTCGACCGTCGCCTCCGTAGGGCAGAGCATACTTCCTCTCCACCCTCCTCTCCCTCGACCCGAAGAAACCATTCCTCACCTCGGTGATCTCGCGCGAGATGATCATGCGGCCTCCGCGGTTTCCTCCTCCTTGCACCTGGCAATCAAAGGCGGCCAGTCGGCGTCGGAGTACATTCCAGGTCACCACTCTCTCGCCGCGATCGATCCAGCGCGATTGGCTACAGATCCAACGCGCCATCTCGACCACCTCGATGTCATTGCGATCGCCGAGGAGTTCGTCTTTATTGAGTCGATGACCAGCGACACGAATCGTCCACTTGAACAACTCGTTCTCGTCACATGTGAGCGTGATCCCATTCCTGTCCAGGAAGGCCAGCATAGAGACCAGTGCAGTCCGCTTGTTTCCGTTATGGAAGGGGTGATTATGGATTATCGAATGCATTAGCGCAGCCGCTGCCAGTTCGATCGTGAGATACTTGCGGCTCTCACCCATACCTGTCTGGGGCCGACTGGCAGCGCTCTCCAAAAGGTCGTCACTGCGCACCCCTGCTGGACTGATTGGGTCGGCTGTATGTTGGAAATCCTCGGCTATAGCAAAATGTATGCCCCTGATGTCCTCGAATGTCAGAAACTGAAGCATGTCACGAGGATGACCGACGTCCTGCCAGGTAAACCGCTGCCGCACGGGAGCGGGTTGAGTCGGCTTCGCAGGGGGTAGGCTAACCGCCAACGCCGATCGATCGCGTGGCGTCAGCGCCCCCTTCTCCAACTTCCCTAGCGCGCCTTTGGGAAGCCGTCGGGCGTTCGGGCCGATGTTGATGCCGTGTTCCGCGGCCCGCTCCTGGAATGTTGCCCTGTCCAAATCAAGAAGCTGCAACCAGTACTCAACCTGAGTCTTCTGCTTTGGTGAAGCCAAACCACAAGCAAGTTCGGCGGCGGCAACATCCTGCGGCTTTATCTGCGCGGTCGTGCTGGTTGGGTACTCAATGCCAGCGTCCCAGAGCATGATCAAAACATCATCTGTCTCACAACCGATTCGTCGGGCGATGTCCTGCGGGGTCGTGGGCCTACGCGTCAATCCTTCAGCCCAACCCCTCTCGCACCGTGATGCCCGTGCGAAAACATTAGAAGTCCCAGTCCTCGTCTTCCGTCGCCTCAGCCTTGCCGATGACGTAGGAGGAGCCGGAGCCCGAGAAGAAGTCGTGGTTCTCGTCCGCGTTGGGCGAGAGCGCCGACAGGATCGCCGGGTTCACGTCGGTGACCGCGCTCGGGAACATGGCCTCGTAGCCCAGGTTCATCAGGGCCTTGTTGGCGTTGTAATGCAGGAACTTCTTGACGTCCTCGGTGAGGCCGACGCCGTCGTAGAGGTCCTGCGTGTACTGCACCTCGTTCTCGTACAGCTCGAAGAGCAGCTCGAACGTGTAGTTCTTGATCTCCTCGCGGCGCTCCGGCGTCTCGGTCTCCAGCTGACGCTGAAACTTGTAGCCGATGTAGTAGCCGTGCACGGCCTCGTCACGGATGATGAGGCGCACGAGGTCGGCCGTGTTGGTGAGCTTCGCGCGGCTCGACCAGTACATGGGCAGGTAGAAGCCCGAGTAGAAGAGGAACGACTCGAGCAGCGTCGAGGCGACCTTGCGCTTCAGCGGGTCGTCGCCGCGGTAGTAGCTGAGCACGATCTCGGCCTTGCGCTGCAGGTTCTGGTTCTCCACCGACCAGCGGAACGCGTCGTCGATCTCGGGCGTCGAGGCCAGCGTCGAGAAGATCTGAGAGTACGACTTGGCGTGCACCGACTCCATGAACGCGATGTTCGTGTAAACGGCCTCCTCGTGCGGGGTCAGCGCATCCGGGATGAGGCTGATCGCGCCGACCGTGCCCTGGATCGTGTCAAGCAGCGTGAGGCCGGTGAACACGCGCATGGTGAGCTGCTGCTCCTCCGGCGTGAGCGTGTTCCAGGACTGCACGTCGTTCGACAGCGGCACCTTCTCCGGCAGCCAGAAGTTGTTGACGAGGCGGTTCCAGACCTCGACGTCCTTGTCGTCCTGGATGCGGTTCCAGTTGATCGCCGACACGTGGTCGACGAGCTTCAGGGGGGCGGACATGTCGTTTCTCTCTTGATGCTTCGGTGTTCGTGAAGTGGGAGGGGCGGTCCCCGAGCCTGTCGTGGTTACGTCCCTTCGACAGGCTCAGGGACCGTATCAGAGCCGGCTGCTACAGCATGCAGCTGACGCAGCCGTCGACCTCGGTGCCCTCGAGCGCCAGCTGGCGCAGACGGATGTAGTAGATCGTCTTGATGCCCTTGCGCCACGCGTAGATCTGAGCCTTGTTGATGTCGCGGGTGGTCACGGTGTCCTTGAAGAACAGCGTGAGCGACAGGCCCTGGTCCACGTGCTGCGTCGCCGCGGCGTACGTGTCGATGATCTTCTCCGGGCCAATCTCGTACGCGTCCTGGTAGTACTCCAGGTTGTCGTTCGTGAGGAAGGGAGCCGGGTAGTAGACGCGCCCGATCTTGCCCTCCTTGCGGATCTCGATCTTCGACGCCACCGGGTGGATGGAGGAGGTGGAGTTGTTGATGTAGGAGATCGAGCCGGTGGGCGGCACGGCCTGCAGGTTCTGGTTGTAGATGCCGTGCTCCTGCACGGACGCCTTCAGCTGCTCCCAGTCGGCGCGCGTCGGGATGGCGATGTTCGCGTTGCGGAACAGCTCCGCGACACGTGCCGTCGCCGGCACCCAGTCCTGGTTCACGTACTTGTCGAAGAACGAGCCGTCGGCGTACTTGGAGTCGCGGAAGCCGGCGAACGTCGTCTTGCGCTCCTTCGCGATGGCGTTGGAGGCGCGCAGCGCGTGGAACAGCACCGTGTAGAAGTAGATGTTCGTGAAGTCGATGCCCTCCTCGCTGCCGTAGAAGATGCGCTCGCGGGCGAGGTAGCCGTGCAGGTTCATCTGGCCGAGGCCGATGGCGTGCGACTGGTCGTTGCCGCGCTCGATGGACGGGACGGACGAGATGTGGCTCATGTCGGAGACGGCGGTGAGGCCACGGATGGCGGTCTCGACGGTCTTGCCGAAGTTGCCGGAGTCCATGGCGAGCGCGATGTTCATCGAGCCGAGGTTGCAGGAGATGTCCTTGCCGATCACGTCGTAGCCGAGGTCCTCGGTGTACGTGGTCGGGGTGTTGACCTGCAGGATCTCCGAGCAGAGGTTCGACATGTTGATCCGGCCGGCGATCGGGTTCTCCCGGTTCACCGTGTCCTCGAACATGATGTACGGGTAGCCGGACTCGAACTGGATCTCCGCGATCGTCTGGAAGAAGTCGCGAGCCTTGATCTTCGTCTTCCTGATGCGCGGGTCGTCCACCATCTCGTGGTACTTCTCCGTCACGGAGATGTCGGAGAAGGGCACGCCGTAGACGCGCTCGACGTCGTACGGCGAGAACAGGTACATGTCCTCGCCCTTCTTGGCGAGCTCGAACGTGATGTCCGGCACGACGACGCCGAGGGAGAGCGTCTTGATGCGGATCTTCTCGTCGGCGTTCTCGCGCTTGGTGTCGAGGAACCGCATGATGTCGGGGTGGTGCGCCTGCAGGTACACCGCGCCCGCGCCCTGACGGGCACCGAGCTGGTTCGCGTAGCTGAAGGAGTCCTCCAGCAGCTTCATCACGGGGATGATGCCGGACGACTGGTTCTCGATCTGCTTGATCGGGGCGCCGGCCTCGCGGATGTTGGTGAGCGCGAAGGCGACACCGCCGCCGCGCTTGGAGAGCTGGAGCGCAGAGTTGATGGAGCGCCCGATCGACTCCATGTTGTCCTCGATGCGGAGCAGGAAGCAGGAGACGAGCTCGCCGCGCTGCTGCTTGCCGGTGTTGAGGAACGTGGGCGTCGCCGGCTGGAACCGGCCGCCGATGATCTCCTCGACGAGGTCGATGGCGAGCTGCTCGTCGCCTGCCGCGAGGCCGAGGGCGGCCATGACGACGCGGTCCTCGTAGCGCTCGAGGTAGCGCTTGCCGTCGAACGTCTTCAGCGTGTACGACGTGTAGAACTTGAACGCGCCGAGGAAGGTCTGGAAGCGGAACTTCTTCGAGTACGCGAGGTCGTTCAGCTTGGTGATGAACTCGAAGGAGTACTGGTCGAGCACGGCCTGCTCGTAGTACTCGTTCTCCACGAGGTAGTCGAGGCGCTCACGCAGGCTGTGGAAGAAGACGGTGTTCTGGTTCACGTGCTGCAGGAAGTACTGCTTCGCGGCCTCCTTGTCCTTGTCGAACTGGATCTTGCCGTCCGGTCCGTAGAGGTTGAGCATCGCGTTGAGCGCGTGGTAGTCCATGGCCGGCTTGGCCGGCGCCTCCGTCAGCGTTGGTGCCACAGTGAGTCCAATCCCTCGTTGACGACTCTCACGTCGTCCTCTGTTCCGAATACTTCGAACTTGTACAGGTGCGGTACCCGGCACTTGGCCGAGATGATGTCGCCGGCGAGGCAGTAGGCCTCGCCGAAGTTGGTGTTGCCCGCGCCGATGACGCCGCGGATCAGTGAGCGGTTCTCCTCGTCGTTCAGGAACCGGATCACCTGCTTGGGCACGGCCCCCTGCCCGTTCCCGCCGCCGTAGGTCGGCACGACGAGGACGTAGGGTTCCGTCGCCTTCAGCGGGGCGTCCTTCGCGTGGAGGGGGATGCGGTCCGCTGGGCGTCCCAGCTTCTCGACGAAGCGCCGGGTGTTACCCGAGACGCTCGAGAAGTAGACGAGTCGGGTCATGCAACCTGAACGGCGAGTGCGGCGATCTTGTCGGGACGGAAGCCGGACCAGTGGTCGTCCTCGGTGACGACGACGGGGGCCTGCAGGTAGCCGAGAGCCTTGACGATCTCGAGCGCCTTGTCATCGACGGAGACGTCGAAGATCTCGTACTCGATGCCCTGCTTGTCGAGCGCGCGGTAGGTGGCGGTGCACTGCACGCACGCGGGCTTGGAGTAGACGGTGATTGCCATTGGAGATTCCCCTCGTCGGTCATCCGGTAGATGTTTTCCTGGCGATACTGCATCCCCGGCCGGGCCTCGCCTTGCACCCCGTTCCGGCCCTCCGATCGCCTTCGCGACCGTCCTGCCCTTGCGGGAGTTCAATACTACATATGGTGACGCATCCCGGGTGCGACCCCTAGATGCAGTAGTTACATTCTTGTAGTTCAACCTAGAGTTGTCCACCGACATTCCCCGGTTGTCCACCCGTTATCCACAGGATGAACCCCTATTTCTCGGGCCTGAGGACCGCCCCTGGGGACAGCCGTTCCACAGTCGGAAAAATCGCGTCGATTTCATCGGCACGGCGTGTCTCGGCGTGTCGCGCCGCGTGGTCCTGGTGGGGTCGCGGCGCCGTCGCCGAGCTGTCGCGGGATCTCCGCGGGACTGTCGCCCCCGAGCACGAGGGCCGCTTCCCGGGCGGGAAGCGGCCCTCGTCAGGCGGCTCGCATCAGTTGCCGGACGGTGGCGTGCCACCGCCACCAGCGCCGCCCGGGCCCCCGCCCATACCAGCGGCCTCCTGCTGCGTGGCGCTGTTCGCGTAGTCGTTCGAGGGGTCCCGGTAGATGGTGTGCACGTGACCCCAGCCTGCGGTGACGACGCCGTCGACATTGGCACCGGCCGATCCCCGCTGGGCGGCGAACTCGATGTAGGCGTTCGGCCCCGAGATCTGGAAGTAGATGCCGTCGCCCTGCGTCATGTCGTAGACGGTGGCACCCGACCAGTTGACGACGGTGTCGTCGAGCGTCGCCTCGATCTCGGCGAGCGCCGTCGCCGTCGTCTCCTCGTCGGAGAGACCCGCCCAGTTCGCGATCACGTCGAGCAGGAGTTGGCGTTGCTCGTCGGTCAGGTCCGCACCGGAGAGCCCGGTGCCGGTGGGGTAGTCGCAGGTGCCGCCGGGGGCGCACACCATCTCCGCGACCTCCTCACCCTGGTAGAGCTCGGCCTTCTGCTCCTCGGTCAGGCTGTCGTAGAAGGCGAATGCGGTGTCGTAGATGGTGGCGAACGGCTGCACCTCCTCGCCGTCGGCGTTCGTGTACACGGCCGGCTGCACGCCGAGGTGGCTGGGGGCGAAGGTGATGGCGTCCGCCGTGCCGTCGAGGGTGGCGTTGATGCCGAGGTGGTGCCCGCCGAACTGCACCTCGAAGGTCGAGGTGTCGGACGGGTCGCCGAAGAACGCGATGTAGTACTGCCCGAGCGACTCCTCGGTGCTGCTGCTGTTCTCGAGCAGGTACTCGTCGCCGCCGATGATGCCCGTCACCGTGGCGTAGCCCTCGTCGCTCAGGAGCGCCTCCAGCACCGCCATGGCCGCGGTCCTCTGCTCGTCGGTCAGGTCGGCGAGGTTCAGGCCCGCCCGCTCGACGAACGTGACCGGGAAGTTCGACCACGAGGTGGTCTTGGTCTCGTCGGCGTAGTCGTACAGCACGGCCTCGCGCTGTACGTCGCTCAGCGTCGCGAGGAACGCCTCCGCGGCCGCCGCCGTGTTCGCGATGGTCTCCGCGGTCGTGCTCGACGTCGAGGCCGGGGCGGCGGCCGCCGCAGTGGTGATGCCGGTTCCCGACGCCGACGTGCTGGACGAGCCCGTCGAGGGCGAGGAGGAGGAGGTGCCCGTCGCGCATCCGCTGAGCGCGAGCGAGCCCGCGAGGAGGAGGCTCGTGCCCCAGAGCAGTCTGGCCCGGCGCGGGCGCTTCGTCGTGTCCGTGTTCTGTGTCATGCCTCCGACGGTATGGAGGCCCCCTATGCCCGTTCTATGCCGATTCTATGGACGCCCTATGAGCGGAGCCGGCCTCAGGAGCCCCCTGGAACGGTCCGCCGCGTTACGCCTCCGTTCAGGGCCTCGCTCTAGGGTGTCCCGGTGAACTCTTCCCTGACGCCCGGCATCCCCTCCCCGGACCTGGGTCCGCTGGACGTCCCGGCGCTCCTGGTCGGCGCGGATCTCGCGTCAGCGGCCGCCGATCCGGCGAACGCGGCGACGATGGAGGACCTCCGCCGCCTGCGCGAGGAGTTCACGCGCTTCCTGATGAAGTACAAGTTCGGCATGGACGCGGTCGAGACCAAGGTCTCGATCCTCCGCCAGGAGTTCACGCACCTCCAGGACTACAACCCCATCGAGCACGTCACGTCGCGGCTGAAGTCGCCGGAGAGCATCCTCCGCAAGATCGAGCGGAAGGGCATCGATCCGTCGTTCGAGGCGATCCGCGACGAGATCAACGACATCGCCGGGGTGCGCATCGTCTGCAGCTTCGTGTCCGACGTCTACCGCATCCTCGACGCCCTCACCCGGCAGACCGACCTCGGCGTGCTCGACGTGCGGGACTACATCGCCTCGCCGAAGCCCAACGGGTACAAGAGCCTGCACGCCATCGTCGAGGTGCCCGTCTTCCTGTCCGACGGTCCGGTTCCCGTGCGCGTCGAGGTGCAGATCCGCACCATCGCGATGGACTTCTGGGCGAGCCTGGAGCACAAGATCTACTACAAGTACGACCGCCAGGTGCCGCAGGCGCTGCTGGAGGATCTCGGCACGGCGGCCGAGACCGCGGCAGCCCTGGACGCCACCATGGAACGGCTGCACGACGAGGTGAGCACGCTCGACGTGCTGAGCGAGTCCGTCTCCGGCCACGCGGCGCGCATCGTGCCGGATGAGCAGGTGGTGCGCCGGCTGAGCGACGTGCGACGCCGCCGCGGACCTGGCGGGAGCGCAACACCGCGGGAGTGAGGGCTACGGATCACGGGGGCCGATGCCGCGGGGCCGAGGGCACCGGGCCGGACGCCGCTCGCCCCGGCCGCGCGTGATTCACCCCATCGCGCTGCCTGTGGCAGTGTTGATCGGATGCACCCGGTCGACGAAGCCCAGCCCCGATGACCGCGACGGTCGTCTCCCCTCCGCGTCCCTCGGTCGCCGTCCGTCGTGCCCGCGTTGCCGTGGCCGCCGTGTTCTTCACGAACGGCGCGATCTTCGCCAATCTCCTGCCGCGCTACCCCGCGATCAAGGAGGAGCTCGACCTCACGAACGCCGCGTTCGGGCTGGCCGTCGCCGCGTTCCCGCTCGGCGCCCTGATCTTCGGGCTGACCGCCGGCGCGCTCATCCGGCGCTTCCGCTCCTCGCGGGTGGCGGTGGCCGGAACAATCGTCACCGCGCTCGGCATCCTGCTCGCCGGAATCGCGCCGGGCTGGGGCGTGCTGGCCGCGGGCATGTTCCTCGCGGGCACGGCCGACTCCATCACCGACGTGGCCCAGAACTCGCACGGGCTGCGGGTGCAGCGGCTGTACCGCCGGTCGATCCTCAACTCCTTCCACGCGGTGTGGTGCGCCGGTGCGGTGCTCGGCAGCATCATGGGCGCGGCCGCGGCCGAGCTCGGGGTGCCGTCGGCCGCGCACCTCGTGGCGTCCGCCGTCCTGTTCTCCGCCGTTGCGCTCGTCTGCTACCGCTTTCTGCTGCCGGGCGACGAGCACGCGGAGCCCGAGGACGACGCCGCACCCGGTGCCGCCGGTGATGCGGCTGCAGGTGCGGAGCTCGGAAGGGACGCGTCCGCCGCGGGCGCTGAGGGCGCTGCGGGCGCTGAGGGCGCTGCGGGCGCGAACCGCGGGCGCGTGGGCGCGCTCGCCAAGTACGGGATCCTCGCGGCGCTCGTGCTGATCGCCGCGTCCGGCGGGCTCGTCGAGGACGCCGGAAGCTCGTGGGCGGCCATCTACCTGTCCGGCTCGCTCGAGGCGTCCGCGTTCACGGCCGGTCTCGGCTTCGTCGCCCTGCAGGGGATGCAGTTCGTCGGGCGGTTGCTCGGCGACGGCCTGGTCGACCGCTTCGGCCAGCGCGCCGTCGCGCGTGCCGGCGGCTTGCTGGTGCTCGTCGGCATGGGCCTGGCCCTCGCCTTCCCGTCCATCCCCGGCACCATCGTCGGGTTCGGCGCGGCCGGGCTCGGCATCGCCACGCTCATTCCCGCCGCCATGCACGCGGCCGACGAGGTGCCCGGGTTCCGGCCCGGATCGGGACTGACCATCGTCAGCTGGCTGCTGCGCCTCGGGTTCCTCTTCTCGCCCCCGGTGGTCGGGGCCATCGCGGACGCCGCCAGCCTGCGCGCCGGCCTGATCGTCGTGCCCCTGACGGGCGTGATTGTGCTGCTCTCCGCGGGCGTCCTCTCGACCCGCACCCGCCGCCCCGCGAGGGCGGAGTAGAGCGCCACTCCTACGGTCCCTGAGCCTGTCGAAGGGACGGCACCCGAGGCACGGAACGTCGCTTCGACAAGCTCAGCGACCGTGAAGCACCACCCCTACGGTCCCTGAGCCTGTCGAAGGGACGGCACCCGAGGCGCGGAGCGTCGCTTCGACGAGCTCAGCAACCGTGAAGCGCCACCCCTACGGGCCCTGAGCCTGTCGAAGGGACGGCACCGGAGGAACGGAACGTCGCTTCGACGAGCTCAGCGACCGTGAAGCACCACCCCTACGGTCCCTGAGCCTGTCGAAGGGACGGCACCCGAGGTACAGAGCGTCGCTTCGACGAGCTCAGCGCCCGTGAAACACCGTCGCTACCGGTCAGGAGCCGCTGTCGGGTCAGTAGGTGACGTAGGCGAAGCGGCGGGAGTCCGGGGCCCAGCTGGTGACGTTGATGGTGCCCTGACCCCCGGTGAAGTGGTCGAGGTCCCGGGTCTCGCGGCTGACGGGGTCCAGGGCGCGCAGGTACACGTCCTTATCCGCCGGGTGCCCGAGGGTCCCCGGGGGGAAGCTGATGTAGACGACGCGCTCCCCGTCCGGCGAGGGGTGCGGGAACCAGTTGACGCGCTCGTCGAAGGTCAGTTGGGTCACGGCCGAGCCGTCCAGCGCCATGGTGAACACCTGGGCGTGACCCGGGGCGTCTGAGCCCCGCTCGGAATTGAACCAGAGCGTTTCCCCGTCCGGGCCGATCTCGGCGCCGTCGTCCGGAAACGCGTCATTCGTGAGCTGCCGGTCGTCCGTGCCGTCGACGCCGATCGTGTAGACGTTGGTGACCCACTCCCCCGTGTCATCGAGACCGCCGCCTATGTAGCTGAGGGTGCGGCCGTCCGGGGAGATGCCGTGCAGGTAGTGCTTGAAGCGCCGGGCCGGATCGCGGTCCGGGGTGATGCGCCGCGACGAACCACCCGCCCACGGCACCTCGTACAGGTGCCCGTCGTGCCCGGAGACATAGAAGAAGTGGCCGTCGGGCGAGATGAGGTGGTCGTTGTTGATGCCCGGCACCTCACCGAGCTCGATCTCGACAAGATCCGCCTCCGATCCCGCTCCCTCGGCCGGCAGCCGGAACATCCGCCCGTCCGCGTTGATCACGAGCCACTGCCCGTCCGGCGACCAGTTCGGGGCTTCGAAGTGCAGCGAGTCCGACTCGAAGACCACCTCCCGCTCTCCCGTGTCGATGTCGGCGGTGATCAGGCGAGCGGTCATGGGCTCAACGCTACCGGCGGTCAGGTGAAGAGGACGGCCTGCGAGCGCCGGTAACCCACCACGGCGAGCGCGGCGAACGCCGCCGTGTACAGGAGAAGGACCGCGACAGCGATCGGCGCGGAGCCGCGCCACCCACCGATCGCGGCGTGCGTCAGCTCGGACCACGCGCCCGTCGGCAGGAAGAGCTCGATGCCGGGAGCTCGGGCGTCCTCCACGGGTCCGGTCGAGGTTGCGCCGGTTCCCCCGCTGAACAGGCCACCGACGAACGAGAGGGGCAGGTACACGAGGTTGGCGAGCCCGAGGGCGCCGCGGACCGGGAACCAGTAGCCCATCGCCAGCCCCATGAGACCGAGCGGCACCGAGCCGGCGAGAACGGCGGCGGTGATCCTCGCCGCCTGGTCCGGGTCGGCCGGCACTCCACCCAGCAGGGCGCCGGCGGCCACGACGGGCACCACGAAGAGCACGGCGAACACGCACGCCACCGCGAGGCGGGCGGTCAGGCGCGTCGAGGCGGACACCGGGACGGTGAAGAGCCACCGCTCCCAGGCGGACTGCCTCGACACGGCCACGCCAACCCCGAATTGGAACGTGACCGTGCCGAGAACCGAGAAGAGCACGTAGCCCACGAGCACGGCGAGGCGCCGGTCATCGCCACCGCCGAGGGGGACTCCCACGGCCAGGTAGAGGAGCACCGGATAGCTGGCGAGAGGCAGGTAGAACGAGGGCGTGCGAAGGTACTGCACCAGCTCCGCCCTGAAGTGCGCCCGCACCAGCGTCATGCGGTGACCCCCGCCCGTTCGTCCGAGGCCACGATGCGCTCGAACACCTCCGAGATGCCGGGCTGCGTGATGGTCAGGCACGGGTGCCCGGTGCCGTCGAGCAGCAGCCGGGCGGCGGCATCCGAGCGGTCCGTGTCGACGTGCCAGCGCCCGGGGATTCGCTCGTCCGGCCGCGCGTCGAGCCCACCCGCCCGGCACAGCTCGCGCACGCGGACGGCCGGCAGCGACGTGGCGAACGTGACGGTGCGGTACCCGGCCTTGGCGCGGAAGTCGTCCACGTCCCACTGGCCGAGGACCTCGCCACGCCGGAGGCAGAGGATGCTGTCGGCCAGGCGCTCGACCTCCTGCATGTCGTGGGACGCGAGGAGCACCGTCCCGCCCCGGTCCCGCACCTCGCCGACCACGCGGGCGACCCGCTCCCGGCCGAACACGTCGAGCGAGGCGGACGGCTCGTCCAGCACAACCATGCGGGTGTTGGCGCCCACCGCGCAGGCGAGGGCGAGGGACCGGGCCTGGCCCCCGCTGAGGCCGCCGGTCTGCCGCGCCGCGATGCCCACGAGGTCGAACCGCCGCAGCACCTCGTCGACCGGCGCAGCCTGAGGGTAGTGCGCCAGGCACAGCGTGAGCACCTCCCGGCAGGTCAGGTACTCCGGGAAGTCGACCGCCTGCGGCATGAGGGAGACGAGGAATGCGGTGGGACCGCTGCGGCGCACCCGGTGGCCGAACGCCCGGACCTCGCCCGCATCCGCCCGCCTGCCGCCCGTCAGGATGTCGATGGCCGTGGTCTTGCCCGAGCCGTTGGGTCCGAGGAGCGCGTGCACGCCGCCCGGTGCGAGCGAGAAGGACGCGTCGCGCAGTGCCGCCGTGTCGCCGAACGCCTTGCTGACGCCGCGGAACTCGACGGCCGGCGCCCCCGCGACCGGGCGGACCTCAGCCCTCATCGCGGACCCCGCCGAAGGAGAAGGCGTAGAGCGACGACTGAGTCACACCGTCGAGATCGAGCAGGTCGTCGAGCTCGTGGTCCACGAACCCGACCCAGCCGAGGGAGCGGAGCCCGAGGGCCGAGGCCGCGAGCGCCGCGTTCTGCACGACGTGTCCGGCCTCGAGGAGGGACAGCCGGTAGCCCCGCAGCCCGTACTTGTACCTGGCCCGCTCGAAGCTCGCGGTCACGACGATCGTCGCCGAGGCGTTCGCCGCGATGGGCGCCATGAGCGAGGGGGCGGCGCGGCGGAAGCGCTCGATCCGGTCGGGACCGGAGTGCCCGAAGGGGTTCACGAGCGCCCGCCGAAGCGGATCGAGCTGGTACACGCCCGCCGGCAGCCCGTCGACCGCTGCGGCCACGAGGTAGAGGTCGAGCGGATACAGCGCGCCGCCCGATGGCACGAAGCGGCACGGCCGGGAAGCGTCGTCCCGCTCGCAGTACGCGTAGTGCAGCACGTCGGATGCGTCCGCGAAGGAGACGCTGCCGCCGAGAGCAGTGGCGGGAGCCGACCGCCTTCGCTCCATAGCCTCCGACGTCGGCACGTGCAGCGGACGCCGGGGCGCGAGCGCACGAGCCGGTAGAAGCCCAGGCGCCGACGTGGGCTCCCCGAGCCCGCCCGACGGCCCCTCGTCTGCGCCGGTGCCCCCGCCTCGCCTGTCACCGGTCGAGGCCTCCGCGGCGAGAAGCTGCACGAACCGCACGTCCGTCCAGCCCGTGTGGGTGATGCGGGTGATCTTCGATGCCTCGTGGAAGTCCTCGGCGAGATCGCCCGGCGGGCGGTCCACCCCGCCGCCGACACTGAAAACCGGTCCGAGTGTGGATTGCACGGGTGCTCCTAGGGGAAGGGGTGCGGGGCTGCGGTGAGCTGCTGGGGAGTGTCGATGCCGCCGCCGTAGAGGCGGGGATGACCGAGGAATCGCGCGTCGTGCCGCACGTCGAGCGCGACGAGGTCCGGGCTCAGTGCCCGCACGACGTGCAGCCCGGCCGACGCGGCTTCCGCCGAGGTGACGTCGGTGAGAAGCACGGACGCGCCCGCGGCGAGGATGTCGTCGGTGATCGCCGGCCAGCCGGATGCGGCCTCGACGTGCACGACGCTGTCCGGGGAGGAGCTGAGGAAGGCCGACGACGGGCGGGAGGACGGGCGGCAGTGGAAGCGGATGTGGTCCTCGAAGTCGCGCACCTCATCCGCCTCGATGCGCTCGGTACCCAGGAGGCGAAGCGCCCAGTTGCAGGTGTGCAGCGCCTCTCGCGCGGCGTTGAGGGCAGCCCGCTCGAGGTCGATGTCCGCCGCGCAGCCCACCGCGACGCCGATGAGGTCGCTGCGGACGACGGCGAGCAGCACCGGGACGCCGAACGCCGACGGCAGCACGCGGAGCGAGATCGCCGCGCCGCGCCCGTCGCAGAGCGCCTCCAACCGGGTCAGCTCCCGCCTCGCCGGATCGGACAGCTGCGAAGACCAGCGCCAGTTGAACACCGGCGGCGGCTCACCGCGGAGCCAGGTGCGCTGAAACGCGTCGCGTTCGACGAGCTCGAGGATGGCGCGCTTCGCCGCGAATGCGAACGTCGGCCCCGCGGCCACGCCCGAGCTGGTCGCCGGCTCGTAGTGCGGCTCGCCGAGGGCGTGCGCATCCACAAACACGGCCATCTGGGCGGGCACGAGCACGGCCCGCGTCGTGCCCACCTCGCGCGCGTGCACCCAGGCGAGCCGATCACCGTCGCGCACCGCCGGGAACGGGAAGCCGGGCTCGTCGTACTGCTCCGCCGCGAAGCGGGAGAACGCGGCGGGCGGCACCTGGTTCTCGTGCTCCCCCACGGCTTGGTGCAGCAAGGCGCGCGGTCCGGAGAGCGAGAAGCGCTCGACGGCCTCACCGACACAGGCGAGGCGGGCGGCCCGGGCGGTGGCCCCCGGTCCCATGCTGAACGCATCCGATCCGCCGCCCGCCGGGTCGCCCAGTGCCGCCGTCTTGCCCGAGTACAGGGTGTCGGCTATCGAGTCGGGCGTGAAGGACATCGGATGCACGTACTCGACGAGCCCCGTGAAGCGGCTCACCAGGCCGGTGGCGCCCGTGGCGTTCATGAGCGCCACGGGTAACGGATGCCTGCGTACGGCCGAGGCCCGCAGGTCGAACAGCGCGCCACCCGGTACACGGGGTGCGCCGTGGTGGAGAAGACCTTCGGCTCGAGCACGAGCACGGTGCTCGCCGTCATCCAGTCGTGGGCGAACAGCCACCGCAACGCGTAGCGCAGGGCGAATCCGCCCGTCACGGCCTCGATGCCGTCGTCACGCGCGTGCGGGGGCGCAGCCGCCACCACCCGGTCGTACAGCGGGGCGAAGGCCGTGTTCGACCCCCACCGCAGTTGGACGCACTCGAAGCACGGGCTCACCGCGGGCACGATCACGGGCCCGATCAGCTGGAACCGTCCGTCGAACGGGGCGATCGGCAGCCAGGTACGCCCCTCCTCCCGGAAGCGCCCGTTCATCTCCCGCAGCTCGTCGATCGTTCCGGCCGCGACCGTGAGCTCGGCCGCGAGGGGGTCGTCGAGCCGGATCGAGCCGTCGCGCCAGAACGCCTGCTCGAGCGCGGGCGAGACGAGCGAGCCGACGACGGCGATCGGTGCCGGGCGCGACGGATCCTTCGGCGCGCCGAGCGCATCCGGGTCGCCGCCGTTGCGACGCGCCTCGTCGAGCACGGGCCGGAGGGAGGGTGGCGCATCGGGCGCCTCGACGAGCACCTGATGGTCGATGAGTTCCTCGAGGAGCCGACGCACCGACGGGGCGCTCCCGGCGAAGGCCGCGTCGACGTCGGTGCCGACGAAGGGCGCGGAGAGGAACCGTCCGAGGGCGGTGACCGCCTCCGCGGAGGCGAGCTGGATGCTCACGAGCTCCCGCCCGCCGAGGAGGTGGAGGCAGTCCTCCACCTCCCCGGCGGTGTAGCGGGGGCTGACCGCGTACGTTGCCGAAGCACGCACGGCGGCGGCTACTGCTGCTTCTTCCGGCTGCTGCTGCACGAGCAGGTCGTGCTGCAGCAGAGGGTGATGTCCCCGAGCGCGATCTCGTCCTCGCGACCGGAGTATCCGATGGTGAAGGCGAAGGGATCGTCCTCCGCCTGGCCCGGACGCGCCGGTCGGTCGAGGACCGAGATGGGCGAGACCGGGGGCGTCGTATCCGTGAGCAATGTCATTTCCAACCTCTCTGTCGGCGAAACATCGCATTTATAGCAGGTGCTTATACGCCTCAGTCAAGAGAGGAAGGAACAGCTGTGGAGAACGCCCCCGGCCGCCGGTCAGAACGTCGCGACCGTGGGGTCCCAGCCCTCCGGAAGGGCCGGGGACGGCTCGAACGTGCTCGTCACCTCGACGAACTGACCGGACTGCACCGACTCGGCGATCGACACCATCGTGTCGAGCACGTGGAAGGCGGACTCGCCGCTGGCGCGGTGCGGGCGTCCCTCCCGGATGGCCTGGGCCATCTCGAGCGCCCCGGTGCCGCGGGTGGACGAGTGTCCCGACGCCGGGATGACCGTCGGCTCGTCGCCCGCGCCCCACACCTGGATGTCGCCGTCGAAGTTGTTCGGGTCGGGGAAGACGATGGTGCCGTCCGTGCCCGCGATCTCCACAACGCCTGCGCGCCTCAGCTTGGAGTCGAAGCTGAACACGGCCTGGCCGGACTGCCCGGACTCGAACTGGAGCAGGGCGCCGACGTGGCTGGGCACCGTGACGTCGAAGCTCTCGCCCGCCTTCGGCCCGGAACCGATGACGCGCTGCTCGCGCGCCTTCGACCCGAGTCCCGCGACGCGGGCGTAGGGACCGAGCGCGTGCGCCAGGGCGGTGAGGTAGTACACGCCGACGTCGAACATGGGCCCGGCGCCCTCCTGGAAGAGGAACGCGGGGTTCGGGTGCCAGCTCTCGGGGCCGGGGGTCTGGAAGAGCGCGAGCGCCGTGAGCGGCGTTCCGATGTCGCCGCGTGCGATCGCGCGGAACGCGGTCTGGAGGCCGGCGCCGAGGAAGGTGTCCGGCGCGCAGCCGACGCGGACGCCCGCCGCGGTCGCCGCCTCGAGCAGCTGCCGGCCGCTCTCGCGGTCGAGGGAGATGGGCTTCTCGCTCCAGAGATGCTTGCCCGCGGCGATCACGCGCAGGCCGACCTCGACGTGCACGACCGGGATGGTCAGGTTGACCACGAGCTGGATGTCGGGGTTAGCCAGCAGCTCGTCGACCGATCCGCCGGCGGGGACGCCGTGCTTCTCGGCCTGGGACTTGGCGCGGGGCTCGTCGAGATCCGCGACGAACAGCACCTCCAGGTCGGGGAAGCTGGTCAGGTTCTCGAGGTAGGTGTCGCTGATGACACCGGCGCCGATGACGCCGACGCCCACGCGTCCGTTGGTGCTCACTTGTCGTTCCGTCCGTTCAGGTAGGTGTAGCTATCGGTGACGGCGTCGAAGACGTCGCCGGTGAAGTCGTCGAGCTCGACGACCGCGAGCGCGTTCGGCGCCGCGGCGAGGATGTCGTCGATCGGCATCTTGCCCTTGCCGACCGCCAGCTGCTCCTTGTCGTCCTTCGTCAGCGGGCCATCCTTGATGTGCAGGAACTGAACGCGGTCACCCAGGCGGCCGAGCAGCGGTACGACCTCCTCGCCGCCGACGGCGGCCCAGTAGGTGTCGAGCTCGAGCAGAACGGAGTCGTGCAGGCTGCCGGCGAGCACCTCGAGCGCCGAGACGCCGTCGATGCGGGCCTCGAACTCGAACTCGTGGTTGTGGTAGCCGACCGCGAGCCCGTGGTCGGCGGCGACCTTGGCCAGGCCGTTCAGGTCCGCCGCGATGGTCTCGACGTCCTCGCGGGTGGTCCAGCGCGCCGCGTCGACGGCGGGGTCGATGACGGTCTTCACGCCGATGGTTCGGGCGGCCTCGAAGATGCGGATGGCGTCCTGGCCGACCAGCCGGGCGTGCGCAGACGGTGCGGTGAGGCCGGCATCCGCGAGGGCGTCGACGTACTGGTCCGCGTTGTCCACGAAGTTGTAGAGCTCGACCTGGCGGAAGCCCACGTCCGCGACGCGCCGGAGCGTGCCCGGGAGGTCGGCGGCGAGGTGCTCGCGCACCGTATAGAGCTGGATGGACAGTGGATTCTGCGACACGGTTCTCCTCATTGAAACGTCGGTCACCGGCGCGTTGTGCGGCACGGTTCTCCTCGACCCGAAACTATCTAAGCAGACTTAAGTAACTTGGCCCGGGGCGATGCCGTCCCGCCCCGTCGACGAAGGAGTACGACCACGATGAGCCACCTCCCCTCCCCTCGCACGCCCGATCCGCGCAGCGGTCCGGCGCTTCGCTGGGGCATCCTCGCCCCCGGCGCCATCGCGCGCGACTTCGTCACGTCACTGCGCACCCACACCGCCCAGCTCCCTGTCGCGGTGGGGTCGCGGTCGCTCGAGCGGGCGCGGTCGTTCGCGGCCGAGTTCGGCATCGAGCGCGCGTACGGCTCGTACGAGGAGCTCGTGCAGGACGACGGCCTCGATGTCGTCTACATCGCGGCGCCGCACAGCGAGCACGCCCGTCTCGCGCTGCTCGCCATCGGGGCGGGCAAGAACGTGCTCGTCGAGAAGCCGCTCGCGACGACGGCGACCGAGGCGGCGGCCATTGCAAGTGCCGCGCGCGAGGCGGGCGTCTTCGCCATGGAGGCCATGTGGACGAGGTACCTTCCGCAGACCGACATCGTGCGCCAGCTCCTGCAGGGTGGCGACCTCGGCGACATCCGCATCGTCACGGCGAGCTTCGGTGGCACCGCGTCCACGGATCCCGCGGACCGCATCAACGACCCCGCCCTCGGCGGCGGCGCCCTGCTCGACCTCGGCGTGTATCCCGTGTCCTTCGCACACCTCGTGCTCGGCGCGCCGGAGCGGGTGACCGCGCGCGGCTACGCCACCGCCACGGGCGTCGACGGCCAGTCTGCGCTGGTGCTCGAGTCCGGTTCGGCACAGGCGCTGCTGCACACGACCCTCTTCGCCGCCCCGCCCGCCACGGCCGTGATCGCCGGCGGCACGGGCACGATCACCGTGCACCCGCGTTTCTGGGAGCCCGCGGAACTCACGGTCGCACGACACGGGCACGAGCTCGCCCACTGGAAGGACGAGTCCGGCCTGATCGGCCGCGGCGCCCTCGGGCGGTCGGCGGTCGCCGCCGCGATCGCGATCGGCGAGGGACGCACGGAGGAGCCGCTGCACACGCTCGATGACGCGATCGCCGTGCTCGGGACGATCGACGAGGCCCGCCGCCAGCTCGGCACCTTCTAGTCGGTCCCTCACCCGCGCCTCCACGGTGTTCGCAATTCAGGCCGTGCTGCGACACGCCGTGTTTGGACCCCTCCGAAACACGGCGTGTCGCAGGTGAGCCTGAATTGCGAACATGCGGGGATGCGGAAGGGGCGCATCGAGGGGTACAGGACCACCGGATGGGGGACTCGTGTCGCGCCGCTGGCAGGGGTTGACGGTGATCTCACGTACGCTTGAGCGGTGACCGACCTCATGCTCACCTTCCCCTGGGAGGACGAAGCCGAGGTCCCGAAACCCAAGCCCCCGCACCTGTCCCGCATGCTCGCAGACTCGACGGATCGGGTGGCGTGGCTCCGGGCCCGAAGCCGTGGCATCACCGCGACCGATGTCGCCCGCCTCTCCAGCACCGCATCCATCCAGACGGTGGCCATGGAGAAGCTGCACGGCTCGCGCTTCGGCGGCAACGCGTACACCGAGCACGGCCGGGCGCGCGAACCGCACATCGCGGCATGGGTGGACACTCAGCACGGCATCGAGGCCAGCTCGGCCCTGTTCCACGCCGCCGGCCAGCGCCGACACCTCGCCACTCCGGACGGCATCGGCGTGCGCGACAACGGATCCCTCGAGCTCTGCGAGATCAAGACCACGAGCAAGCAGTGGCGCAGCATCCCGCGACCGTACCTGCGCCAGGTCTGGTGGCAGCAGTACGTGCTCGGGGCCGACCGCACACTGCTCGTCTGGGAGCACCACGTCGACTTCATCCCCGTGTCGGAGCAGCCCCAGCACTGCTGGATCGAGCGCGACGACACCGAGATCGACCGGCTCGTCAGCATGGCCAACTCGCTGATCGCGGTGCTGCACCGGGAGGCCGCGAAGCTCCGCTGATCCCGCCCGCCCGGGTGCTTCGCAGCATTGTTAGCGACAGGGGAACACACCCGTAACAGGGTGGACTTATTCGCGGTCTTGACTGGGGTCATGACGCCAAGCAGGGGGATGCGCGCCGCCGCCATCGAGTCGACCGGGACAGCCGACGTGCTGCAGATCATGGACGTGGATACCCCGCTCCGCATCGACTCCGAGGTGCTCGTGAAGGTCGTGGCGGCCGGGGTGTCGCCGCTCGACGTGCTCGCCCGCGCAGGACGGCTCCCCGCCTCGGTGCTCGGCCGCTTCCCCGCCGTGCTCGGCTACGACTTCAGCGGCTTCGTGGTGGAGGCGCCGTACGGCGCGCATCCCCTGCAGCCGGGCGACGAGGTCTACGGGGTCGCGCCCACGCCCCGCGGTCTCGGCAGTTACGCGGAGTACGTCTCCGTTCCGAGCACGCACCTCGCCCGCAAGCCGACCCGGCTGTCGCACGTCGAGGCCGCCGCGGCGCCGCTCGCCGCGCTCGCCGCCTGGGGCATGGTCATCGACGTCGGCAAGGCGCACGAGGGTCAGATCGTGCTCGTGCACGCCGGCGCAGGGGGTGTCGGTCACCTCGCCGTGCAGTTCGCCGCGCACTTCGGGGCGCACGTCATCGCGACGGGGTCGGCGAGGAACGCCTCCTGGCTGCGCGAGCTCGGGGCCATGGAGGTCATCGACTACGAGTCGAGCCGCTTTGAGGACCTCGCGGTGGACGTCGACCTCGTGATCGACCTCGTCGGCAACGCCCGCGAGGAGACGTCGCGGCGCTCCCTCTCCGTGCTCCGCCACGGCGGGCTCCTCGTCACCGCCCGCGCGGACGAGTGGCCCACCATGGCCGAGGAGGCAGCGGCCGCCCGGGTCCGTGCCACCGGATTCGCCGTGGCACCGGACGGCCAGACGCTCGGCATGATCTCGCGGCTGCTCGAGTCCGGCGACGTGCATGTGTACGTCGATCAGGTCTTCGACCTCGCCGACGCCGCACGGGCGCACGCGGCGCTGGAGAGCGGCCACACGCGCGGCAAGGTCGTCCTGAAGGTCTGCGACGGCTGACCCGCCCGCGCCCGGAACGTCGCTTCGACAAGCTCAGCGACCGTGAACGACCGCACCCACGGTCCCTGAGCCCGTCGAAGGGACGCGGCACCGACCGCCCCCAACCGTCCTCTAGAGCTCGCGCTCCAGGACGTGGTCGTGGTGAAGTTCCGGGCCGACGAGGAAGGTCTTCGAGCCGACGACCTCGAAGCCGCTCTTGCGATAGAACCGGATCGCCCGCTCGTTGTGCTTGTTGACGCCCAGCCACACACCCACCGCGCCGCCCTCCCGGGCCGCGTCGAGCGTCGCGTCCATCAGGGCGCCCGCGACACCGACACCGTGATGGGTCTGCAGCACGTAGACCTTGCTGAGTTCGACCGACGGTCGGAGGGAGATCGCCACCGCAACGTCGTCGTCCGCCGGCTCGCCGTGCACCAGCATCGTGTAGCCGACGGGGCGGCCGTCATCCGTGGCGAGGATCACCTGACGGTTCTCGTCCGCGAGATACCGGCGGAAGTGCACCTCGGTCAGGTTGTCCGCGATGAACCGCTCGATCGCGGTCGGCGCCGTGCCGGGCGGGCAGGCGAGCGCGAACGTGAGCTCAGCCAGCCGTGCCACCTCCGGGGCCTCGTCCGGCGTCGCCCGGTGGATCCTCGGGGCCGTCGTCACCCCTCCAGGGTACTTCGCACGGTCGGCGCCGTTAACGACGATCAGGGCCCGCCGAAGCGGGCCCTGCTCGGACGAGACGTGGAACGACTACGCGATGGCGTTGACGTCCACGGGGATGCCGGGGCCGAACGTGGTGGACACGGTGCCCTTCTGGATGTAGCGACCCTTGGCCGAGCTCGGCTTGAGGCGCACGACCTCCTCGAGCGCTGCCGAGATGTTCTCGCTCAGCTGCTCGGGCGCGAAGCTCGCCTTGCCGACGACGAAGTGCACGTTGGCGTGCTTGTCGACGCGGAACTCGATCTTTCCGCCCTTGATCTCGGAGACGGCGCGAGCGGCGTCCGGGGTCACGGTGCCGGTCTTCGGGTTGGGCATGAGGCCGCGGGGGCCGAGCACCTTTCCGAGACGGCCGACCTTGCCCATGAGCTCCGGCGTGGCGACGGCGGCGTCGAACGAGGTGTACCCGCCCGCGACCTTCTCGATGAGCTCGTCGCCGCCGACCTCGTCAGCGCCGGCCGCGATCGCGGCCTCGGCCGCAGCGCCCGTCGCGAAGACGATGACGCGGGCGGTCTTGCCGGTGCCGTGGGGAAGGATGACGGTGCCGCGCACCATCTGGTCGGCCTTGCGGGGGTCGACGCCGAGCTTCAGCGCGACCTCGACGGTCGCGTCGAACTTCGACGAGCCCGTCTCCTTCGCGAGGCTGACAGCCTCGGTGGGGGTGTACAGCTTGCCGTCTTCGATCTTCTCGGCGGCGGCCCGGTAGGCCTTGGACTTCGTTGCCATGAAAAATTCTCCTGATTCGAGAGTGTGGTTGATGAGCCAGGCTGGCTCTCCCACGGGTGGCCCCCGTTAAAGCGGGGGACCTAAGGAAAGGGTGGAGAGGACTACGCCTCGACCGTGATGCCCATCGAGCGGGCGGTGCCCTCGATGATCTTCTCGGCGGCCGCGATGTCGTTCGCGTTGAGGTCGACCTGCTTCTGCTCGGCGATCTCACGCACCTGGTCGCGGGTGAGCTTGGCCACCTTGACGGTGTGCGGCGTGGACGAGCCCTTGGCGACGCCGGCGGCCTTCTTGATGAGCTCCGCGGCCGGTGGGGTCTTCAGGATGAACGTGAACGTGCGGTCCTCGTACACCGTGATCTCCACGGGGATGACGTTGCCGCGCTGCGCCTCGGTCTGGGCGTTGTACGCCTTGCAGAACTCCATGATGTTGACGCCGTGCTGACCCAGCGCCGGACCGATGGGCGGTGCGGGGTTGGCGGCGCCGGCCTTGATCTGAAGCTTGATCAGACCAGTTACCTTCTTCTTCGGTGCCATAGTTCTTCCTTTTCGTATCGAGCACCCGCCAAGTGGCGGATGCGCTCCCGCAGGTCCCGGCGAATCCGGGCCGCGGTGGTCTCTAGAGCTTGGTGACCTGGTCGAAGCTGAGCTCGACCGGGGTCTCGCGCTCGAAGAGGGAGACGAGCACGGTGAGCTTGCCGCTCTCCGGCTTGATCTCGCTGATCGAACCCGGCAGGCCGGCGAACGATCCCTCCTTGATGGTGATGGTCTCGCCGATCTCGAAGTCGATCTCGGCGGGCAGCACGCGCTGTGCGGCCTTTCCACCCTTGGCGCCACCGGACTTGGCAGTCGGGGCGGCCTCGACCTCGACGAGGCTCTTCAGCATAGAGAACGCCTCGTCGAAGCGCAGCGGCGTCGGGTTGTGGGCGTTGCCCACGAAGCCCGTGACGCCGGGCGTGTGACGGACGACGGACCAGCTGTCCTCGTTGAGGCTCATGCGCACGAGCACGTAGCCCGGGATGCGCACGCGGTTGACCAGCTTCCGCTGGCCGTTCTTGATCTCGACGACGTCCTCCATGGGGACCTCGATCTGGTAGATGTAGTCCTCCATGTTCATCGAGACCATGCGGTTCTCGATGTTGGACTTCACCCGGCGCTCGAATCCGGCGTAGGAGTGGATGACGTACCACTTGCCCGGCTTGGCGCGGAGCTCCTTCTTGAACGCCTCGTACGGGTCGACCTCGACCTCGTCCTCGTCGCCGTTCACGTCGGGGCCGTCGTACGGGGCCACCTCGTGGGAGTCCTCCTCGGCCTCGACCTCGGCCTCGATGTCCGCCTCGTCGTCTGTGGCGGCGACGGCGGCGTCAGCCTCGTCGATGGAGTCCACCTCGAGCGCCTCGTCGACGATGGCGTCGGCCTCGGGGTCGGCGGCCAGCTCTACGGCGTCCAGGACCTCGTTGAGGTCGATCGAGTTCTCCTCGTCGTCCGAGACGACGTGGAGCGCAACGTGCTCCGCGGCGGTCGAGGAGAGGTCGTCAGCGGTCTGGACGTCACCCTCCTGCACCTCGCCGACCTCGGAGGTCTGCTCCGAGGAGGGCGCGGTGTCGATTTCATCGCGGTGTGAGTTGGCCACTGGATCTCTTCCCTTGCATTGTCTGCACTGTGATTGCGGGCACGCGGGTCATGTTCGCCCGGCCCGTTCCCCGATCGGTGTCGGCTCGCGCCCGGCGAGCCCGTCGCGTGGTGGGGTCAGCCGCCCGCGATGTTGCCGTCGCCGAAGACCATGATCGTCAGGAACCCGAAGACGGCGTCGAGGCCGGACACGATCGCCATCATGATGACGACGAAGACCAGCACGACCGCCGTGAAGCTCAGAAGCTCCTTGCGGGTGGGGGTGACGACCTTCTTGAGCTCGGCGATCACCTGGCGGATGAACAGCGCGACGCGACCGAGCGGATTGCGCTTTTCGGCGCGCTCCTGCTTGGCATTGGCGACGATTTCCTCGCTTGGCTCGTCGACGATCTTTCGCGCCACGCGTTCACCCTTCTTGGCTTTCGACCGAACCCGAAGTCCGAAACGGCCGTACGACACTCCCCCCGCTACCGAGAGGACCGTCTTGCAGGGCGGACAGGACTCGAACCTGCAACCTGCGGTTTTGGAGACCGCTGCTCTACCAATTGAGCCACCGCCCTATGGTCGGCGAAGTCGCACAGCTTCGCTACGAGAACCTTTTAGGGATTGAGCCCCGTGAAAAAGGGCGCAGAAAAGCTTGGCCGACTTCAACAACCTGAGTCAGTCTAGATGACGCCCCGGACACTGTAAAGCCGAGGCGGTTCCCCGCCGACTCCGCCAGTCTACGGCCTGCCGCCCGCACCGGAGCCCGGGAGGGTCGCGGGGAGGGTCGGCCTATGCTTTCAGGCATGGGCACCCAGGGAAGCAGAGTCTCCGCGCGCATCGGATCCATCGCAGAGTCGGCGACTCTCAAGGTCGACGCGAAGGCGAAGGCCCTGCAGGCGCAGGGCCGCCCCGTCATCAGCTACGCCGCGGGCGAGCCCGACTTCCCCACGCCGGACCACATCGTCGAAGCGGCCGTCGCGGCCGCGCACGACCCGAAGAACCACCGCTACACCCCCGCCGTCGGCCTGCCCGACCTGCGCGAGGCGATCGCCGAGAAGACGCGCCGCGACAGTGGGCTCGACGTGCCGGCATCCCAGGTCATCGTGACCAACGGCGGCAAGCAGGGCGTGTACCAGGCGTTCGCCACGCTGCTCGACCCGGGCGACGAGGTACTGATGCCGACGCCGTTCTGGACCACCTACCCCGAGGCGATCCGGCTGGCCGGCGGGTTGCCCGTCGAGGTGTTCGCCGGAGCCGACCAGGACTACCTCGTCACCGTCGAGCAGCTGGAGGCCGCGCGCACCCCGCGCACCAAGGTGCTGCTGTTCGTGTCGCCGTCCAACCCCACCGGCTCCGTCTACTCCCGCGAGCAGACGACGGCCATCGGCGAGTGGGCAGAGGCGAACGGCATCTGGGTGATCAGCGACGAGATCTACCAGAACCTCACCTACGACGGCGTCGAGGCGACGTCCATCGTCGAGGCCGTGCCCGCGCTCGCGGACCGCACCATCCTCGTCAACGGCGTCGCCAAGACGTACGCGATGACCGGCTGGCGGGTGGGCTGGATGGTCGGGCCCGCCGACGTCATCAAGGCGGCGGGCAACCTGCAGTCGCACCTCTCCTCGAACGTGGCCAACATCTCGCAGCGCGCCGCCATCGCCGCCCTCACCGGATCGCAGGAGCCCGTGGAGACGATGCGCCAGGCGTTCGACCGGCGGCGCAAGACGATCGTCGAGGAGCTCAACCGCATCGACGGCTTCGTGACGCCGACCCCCACGGGCGCGTTCTACGTCTATCCCGACGTGACCGGCCTCTTCGGCCGCACGATCGACGGCGTCACCCCGACCACGTCGCTCGAGGTGGCGGACCTGCTGCTCGAGAAGGCCGAGGTCGCCGCTGTTCCGGGTGAGGCGTTCGGGCCGAGCGGATACCTCCGCTTCTCCTACGCGCTGGGCGACGAGCCGCTGCTGGAGGGCATCCGCCGCATCCAGTCCCTCCTCTCCTAAGGCCCTCCCCTCCCTCCCCCTCCCCCCTCTCCTCACCCTTCCGCTGAGGTGCCCACTTCGGATGCGTTTTCGCGCATTTCGCATCCGATTCGGGCACCTCACGGGGTGGGATGCGGGCCCTGTGGAGAGCGGGAGCCGGATCCGCTGAGCGCGGGCACCATGCCCGGGTGAATCCGGTCGTACCCCTGCCACCCCACCTTCGCGCGACGGCGTTCTCCTATCGGGAGGGCTCGGAGGCCGGACTCGGCCAGGGACGGCTCCGTGGTCCGGACCTGCAGCGACCGTTCTGGGGCACTCGGCACGCGGGCACCGGGAACCTCACCCTGCAGGAGCGATGCCGCGCGCTTCAGACCCGGCTTCCCGATGCCGCCTTCTTCTGCGGGCCGACAGCCGCCGCCCTCCTCGGGATGCCCCTGCCTCCTCGCCTGAGCGGCGACCCTCGGCTCCACGTCGCCGTCCCCGCTCCCGCGCGTGCGCCGCATGCGGACGGGGTCGCGGGCCACAAGCTCGGGATCGGTCAGGACGACGTGACCACCCGCCTCGGGCTCCGGATGACCGGTGCCGCACGCACGTGGTGCGACCTCGCACCCCTGCTCACCGTGCCGAACCTCGTCGCGGCCGGAGACTATCTGCTGTATCGACGGGCTCCCCTGTGCAACAGACAGCAACTGGTGGCGGCGGTGCGGCGCCACCCCGGTCGACGGGGGCGTCCCGCCCTGCGGCTCGCGCTCGACCTCGTCGATGACCGGTCGGAGTCGCCCGCAGAGTCGGTGCTGCGGGTGATCCTCATCGAGGCCGGGTTCACCGACGTGGTGCCCAACCACGTCGTCCGCGATCGGTCGGGGCGCTTCCTGGGGCGCGTGGATCTCGCCTTCCTGGAGGCCCGTGTCGCGGTGGAGTACGAGGGGGACTACCACCGCACGGAGCCGGACCGGTGGCGGAAGGACATGGCCCGCGTGCGCCGGCTGGAGGCCGAGGGCTGGCTCGTCCTTCGCGTCAACGCGGACGACCTGCGCGACCCGACGCAGCTGCTGCTGCAGGTCGGGCGCGCCCTGGCCCGCCGCTCCTCCCCGTGAGGTGCCCGGATCGGACCCGAAATCGGCGAAAACGGGTCCGAAGTGGGCACCTCACGGGATGGGTGGGGGGGTGCGGGGGTGAGGGGGGTTAGAGGGTGAGGTTGACGAGCTGGGGTTCCGGGTGGAGGAGGATGCCGAACTCCGCGAGCACGCGGCCCTGCACGTAGCGGGCGAGCTCCGCGAGCTGCTCCGCCGTCGCCCCGCCCGTGTTGGTCAGCGCGAGGGTGTGCTTGCTGGAGATCGCCGCCGCGGACCCGGGCAGCCGGAACCCCCGGCGCACCCCCGCGTGCTCGATCAGCCAGGCCGCGCTCAGCTTCACGTCGGGTCCGCCTGCGGCCTCGCGCTCCTGCCGCGTGCGGTGCAGCTCGATCACGGCGTCCTCGACCGCATACGCGTCGCGGTGGTCTCCGACGAGCTCGACCACGCGATCCGCGACGTCGTGCTCCACCGGCCAGCGGGGCGCGTCGGCGGGGAGCGTGCGGGCGAAGTGCTCGGTCACGATCGGGTTGGTGAAGAACGAGCCCGCGCTCCAAGTGTCGGTGTCCGCGTCGTCGAGCACCATGCCCTTGGATGCGCGCAGGGCGAGCACGGCGGAGCGCACGTCGGCGAGCGGCACGCGCGCGCCGAGCTCGACGCCGAGCGCCTTGGCGAGCTGCGGGTAGGCCACGGGCTGGCTGAGCGGCGCCCCGGATGCGTCGGGCCCCTCGACGAGCTCGAACTCGACGGCCGTGACGACGCCCTGCCTGCCGCGCTTGAAGACGGACGTGCGGTAGCCGAAGCCCAGTTCGGCGGCCGGGATGCGCACGGTGTCGCCGGACAGGTAGTCGAGGAACTCGACGGCCGTGAGGGTCTGCGCGACCTCCTGCCCGTACGCGCCGATGTTCTGGATCGGGGACGCCCCGGTCGAACCCGGGATGCCGGAGAGGGCCTCGAGCCCGGCGAGGCCCAGCTCGACGGTCTGCGCCACGAGCGCGTCCCAGGGCTCCCCCGCCTGCACCCGCAGCACGGCGAGGCCGGGCCGCTCCGGCGTCGGGATCCGCTCGACGCCGCGGGTGGCGACGCGCAGCACGGTCCCGTCGAACCCGTCGTCGGAGACGAGCACGTTCGAGCCGCCGCCGAGGACCAGCCAGTCCTCGCCGGTCGCCCACTCCTCGAGCACCTGGTCGGCGAGCGTGGCGGGGTCCGTCAGGGTCACCATCCGGGCTGCGGGACCGCCGACCCGGAAGGTCGTGAGCGACGACAGCTCGGCACCCGTTCCGCTCGTGCTCGCGAAATCGGTGCTCGCCGTATCGGTGCTCACAGGGCCGGGGGCCACGGGATCGGTGCTCACGGGATCAGGCCAGGCGGACGCGCGCCTGCGCCTTGCCGAGCACGGTGGCGCCGTCGAACGTCACGGTCAGGTCGACGCGCACCATGCCGGCGTCGGCGTCCAGCTGCCCGACCTTGGCGGACACCTCGACGACGGCGCCGTCGGTCGGCGAGACGACGACGGGCCGGGTGAAGCGCACGGAGTAGTCGACGACACGGCCCGGGTCGCCGGCCCAGTCCACGACCGGCTGCACCGCGAGGCCCATGGTGAGCATCCCGTGCGCGAGCACGCCGGGCAGACCGACGTCCGCCGCCACGTCGTCGCGGTAGTGGATGGGGTTGAAGTCGCCGGACGCACCGGCGTACCGAACCAGGGAGTCCCGGCTGAGCGGATACGTCCGCTGGGCGACGACGTCGCCGACGCTGAGCGTACTGATGTCGGGTGCGGTGCTCACGAGTCCTCCCCGCGGACGACGAGGGTGGACGTGGCGGTGACGACGTGCGCCCCCGCGCCGTCGACGATCTCGGAGCGGGCGGTCACCATCGCGTTGCCGCCGAGCGACTTGACGCTCGCGACGGTCAGGGTCGCGGTCAGCTCGTCGCCCGCGACGATCGGTCGGCTGGACTCGAACCGCTGCTCGCCGTGGACCACGCGGGAGTAGTCGATGCCGGCGTCGGGCTCCGCGAGCAGCTGCGCGAGCGTGGCCTCCTGGATGACCACCGGGAAGGTCGGGGGCGCCACGACGTCGGCGTACCCGGCCGCACGCGCGGCCTCAGGGTCGTGGTTCAGAGGGCTGGTCGCGAAGACGGCGCGGGAGAACTCGCGGATCTTCTCGCGGCCCACGAGGTACGGCGACGCGGGCGGGAAGACCCGACCGGCGAGGTCTGGATTCACTGACACCGCACCAGCCTATGCGCTGCGTCCCGGGCAGCACCCAGAGCTCCGTGTCAGGCTTGTACGGTGCCGATGATCACTCTGCTCACGACCGCCGCCTCCCCCGACATCCAGCTGACGGGCCTCGCCGGTCTCGCGGTCAACATCATCGATGCACTCGGCGAGCTCGGCGTCGGGGCGCTTGCGCTGCTCGAGACCGTGTTCCCGCCGATCCCGAGCGAGGTCGTGCTGCCCCTCGCCGGCTTCCTCGCTCAGCAGGGGCGGATGAACGTGTTCCTCGTCCTGCTCACCGCGACGCTCGGCGGGCTGATCGGTGCATACATCCTCTACTACATCGGTCACCGGCTGGGCGAGGAGCGCGCCATCCGCTGGCTCTCCAAGCTTCCGCTGGTCGACCGGGAGGACTTCGAGAAGGCGTCCGGTTGGTTCCACCGGCACGGCCGCTCCGCCGTGCTCTTCGGCAGGTTGATCCCCGGTGTGCGCAGTCTGATCTCGCTGCCGGCGGGCAGCGCGCGCATGCCGATCGCGTCGTTCACCCTCTTCACGCTGATCGGGTCGCTGATCTGGAACACGCTCCTCGTGAGCCTCGGCGTGCTGCTCGGCCGCCAGTACCACCTGGTCGACCAGTACTCGTCGTGGCTGAACTACGCCGTCTATGCCGCGATCGGCGGAGTCGTGCTGTGGCTCGTGGTGCGCCGCGTGCGGCGGGCACGCAACGAGCGGCGCGCGCGCCAGGCCCGCTCCCGCCGCCTCGCCGCGGAGTGACCGGAGCGGAGTGACGGAGAAGGGGCGGCATCGCGGCCGCCCCTTCTCCGTTCAGGCGGGAAATCGTCCGACTCAGGCCGTGAAGGTCAGGACTGGTCGAACTTGCGGTCCTGGATCGCCTCCGCGTAGGTGCGGATGTCCGGGCCCGGCTCGAAGTCGATGAAGCGCCCTTCGAGCAGCTCGATGAGCCGAGCGAACGACTTCTCCCAGTTCTCCCCGGCGAGCTCGCCGTTCACGGTCTGCACCGCCTCCTGCAGCACCCGATCCGAGTCCGTGAGAATCTTGTCCCGGGCCTGCTCGTTCCACTTCACGTCGCTGATGTCCATGCGGGGACGCTACGCGTGCGCGGCGTGCCCGGCCATCAGCGGACCCTCAGGAATGCGCTGTCGGGAGTCATTGGGCCGAGAAGAAGTACTGGTCGCCGAGCATCGTCGAGACGACCCAGGTGCCGTTCTCGATGTCGGCGCTCGGGACGGCGACCACGACGTTCCCGGTGCCGCCCGCTCCGGGGGCGAGCCTGTTCAGGTCGGACAGCGGCTGCGGCGCGACGGCGAAGGAGTCGGTGGACGAATGCCCGATGCCTGCCGCGGAGACGAAGTCGAAGGCCAGGTCCGCCCAGGGGGTGCCGGTCTCCGAGCCGACGTAGACGACCGTGACGGGCACCATCGCGTACTGGAACCCCTCCGGCGGGGGCGGGGTGGACTGGCTGTATGCGGCGAGGACGTCATCCGCGTCGAGCAGGGGCGGACCGAGCATGACCTCCCAGTCGACGGTGCCCGCGGCGGAGTCCACCCTGACGGTCGTACCGATGGGCACCGGGCGCTCGCGGGTGCCGAGCGAGCCCGGTGCCCCGTCACCCCCGGACAGCGTCGGCCCGACGCCCTGCACCGGTGACGGCGGAAGCGCATCCTCCGTGCCTGCTGCCCAGAAGACCGGAAGCACGACCAGGTAGAGGGCGCAGAAGAGCACGGCCACCGAGGACACCGCGATGCCCGCGATGGCGAAAGCGCGCTGCCGGTTGGGCATGCGGAGGGCGACGATGCCGAACACGAGGCCGATCACCGCCGGGAGAGCGGCCAGCACGAGGAAGTAGGGCACAGCGGCGATGAACAGCGCGACGACGCCGACGACGAACGCCGCCAGGCCGAGCCCGTTCCGCTGGGGTTCCGGCGTCGGCCGCGGCACGACGGGCGGGGTCTCTGCGGGCGGCTGGGTCTCGGCAGGCGCCATCGGTTCTTCACCATCGAAGAGCCGCCGAGAATCTGCCATGGGCACAGTATGGGATGGCGACCACGGCTCGTCATACGCCCCGTTATGGTGTCGAGGACGTGTGGTATGCACCGCCGAAGGCGGTCGGGACCGCCGAATCCGAATGCGGCCTAGCGGGCACGCAGCGGCACCGCGGGTGCGGGCGGCCGGGAACGAAGAAACGCCCCGGAACGGCGAGATTCCGGGGCGTTCAGTAGCGGGAGCGGGACTTGAACCCGCGACACCACGATTATGAGCCGTGTGCTCTAACCACCTGAGCTACCCCGCCAAGACGTTCATCCGGCCATAGGGCCTGACACAGTCCGGGCCCCGACAGGGACTTGAACCCTGGACCTTCTCCTTACCATGGAGATGCTCTACCACTGAGCTATCGGGGCGTCGCCTGGCCCGTCCGCAGGGGACCGGCCGTTGGCACCGTTAGAGGATAGCAGCATTGTGAGCCGCTCCCGAACGCGTCACTGGATGCAGAACTCGTTGCCCTCCGGGTCGGCCATCACGTAGTGGTACTCGGGGTAGGGACCCCACATCGACTCCGCCCTGCGCAGCACGGTCGCGCCGAGCGCGACGACCCGCTCCACCTCGGCGTCGACCTCGGCCGGAGTGGCCCGGCGACCCGGCGTCGCGTTCACGTCGACGTGCACGCGGTTCTTCACGACCTTCCCCTCGGGCACGCGCTGGAAGAAGAAGCGCGGTCCCTCCCCGGTCGGGTCCTCCGCGATGGACCGTGCCGCAAGGTCGTCCTCGGAGAGCCCTGCGGTCAGGAGGGCCGCACGCATCTCCTCGGGGTACTCCGCGCGGGGATAGCCGAGCACGTCCGACCAGAAGTGCGACAGGGCGCGGGGGTTCTCGCAGTCCATGACGATGTTGCCGATTTTGCCGGCCACGATGCTCCTTTCCTGGTCCCATCGGGTGCTTCGAGGGTACGGTCGGGGGAGGGAGAGCACCACCATGACGGACAAGAAGGACCCGGCGGAGCACACCGTGGCCGAGCACGAGCACAGCGCCACCTGCGGTCACCCCGCCGTGAAGCACGAGGACCACGTGGACTACGTGCACGACGGCCACAAGCACGCGCCGCACGACGGCCACTACGACGAGCACGGGTCCCACCGCCGCAGGTGAGAGTGCCGGCCGCCCGGCCTGCGCCGTTTCCCGCAGTCTTCCCGCGCGGTACTTGGGACGGCGCGACGGGCGCGGATCCTGCAAGCGATTGCAGCGCACATAGTGCGGCAGTGGCGCGAGGAGAAGCCGGAGTAGGCCGGATGGCGCACATCCCGGCCCCGCGGCCACGCCGCGGCTGCAAGCGCTTACACGACGTCCGGGATGACGTACTGTAGCGACCATGTCTTCCGTGAACAGCCCGGATTCCGGTGCCTCTCTCCGCTCATCCACCGGACCGGACACCGGCGCCGTCCTCGTCGCCGGCTCCGAGTGGTGGCGCTCCGCCGTCATCTACCAGATCTATCCGCGCTCCTTCGCGGACTCGAACGGCGACGGGATGGGCGACCTCGCGGGCATCAGCGACCGCCTGCCCGCACTGCGGGATCTCGGCGTGGATGCGATCTGGCTCTCCCCCTTCTACACGTCGCCGCAGAATGACGCCGGGTACGACGTGGCCGACTACTGCGACGTCGACCCCCGCTTCGGTACGCTCGCCGACTTCGACCGCCTGCAGCGCGAGGCCCACGACCTCGGGATGCGCGTGATCGTCGACATCGTTCCGAACCACTCCTCGAACGAGCACGCCTGGTTCCAGGCCGCCCTGGCCTCCCCCGTCGGCAGCGTCGAGCGCAGCCGCTACATCTTCCGCGATGGCTCCGGCGAGAACGGCGAGCTGCCGCCGAACAACTGGCAGTCAATCTTCGGCGGCAACGCCTGGACCCGCATCACCGAGGCCGACGGCACGCCCGGTCAGTGGTACCTGCACCTGTTCGACCGGTCGCAGCCCGACCTCGACTGGGAGAACCCGTGGGTGCACGACCGGTTCCGCGACGTGCTGCGCTTCTGGCTGGATCGCGGTGTCGACGGCTTCCGCGTCGACGTCGCTCACGGCATGGTCAAGGCGGCCGGGCTCCCCGACTACACCCCGCCCGCCGACGCGGGCAGCATGGGCGGCGGCCTCGGCGACGAGCTCGAGGCGGGCGAGGCGCAGATCCCGCCCTACTTCGGGCAGGAGGGCGTGCACGAGATCTTCCGCGACTGGCGGCGGGTCCTCGACCAGTACGAGGGCGATCGGGCACTCGTGGCCGAGGCCTGGGTCGAGCCGCTGAGCCGGCTCGCAGAATGGGTGCGCCCGGACGAGATGCACCAGGCCTTCAACTTCACCTATCTCGAGACCGACTGGGAGGCCTCGGCCCTCCGGAGGACCATCGACACCTCGATCAGCGCGTTCGGCGAGGTGGGCGCGCCGAGCACGTGGGTGCTGTCCAACCACGACGTCGTGCGCCACGCGAGCCGGCTCGGCCTGGATGACAGCGGCCCGCAGGGCGCCGGCATCGGCCCGCTCACGCCGGGCAAGCCGGATGCGGTGCTCGGTCTGCGCCGCGCGCGGGCCGCGAGCGCGCTCATGCTCTCGCTCCCCGGCAGCGCGTACGTCTACCAGGGCGAGGAGCTCGGCCTGCCCGAGGTCATCGACCTGCCGGACGCGTTCCGCGAGGACCCGACGTTCTTCCGCACGGCGGGCGAGCGATACGGGCGCGACGGCTGCCGCGTGCCGATCCCATGGGAACCCGGCGTGCCCGCGTACGGCTTCAGCCCATCGGGCGAGAGCTGGCTCCCCCAGCCCGGTGACTGGGACGACTACGCCCGATCCGCCCAGGCGGGGCGGCCCGGGTCGACGCTCGAGCTGTACCGCACCGCCCTGCGCCTGCGGCGCGAGCGCGAGCTCGGCCTCGGCGCGGTCGAGTGGCTCCCCGGCTTCCGCGACGAGGTCGTCGCGTTCCGCAACAGCGGCGTCACGGTGATCAGCAACCTCGGCGAGGTGCCGGTCGAGCTGCCCTCCGGTCGCGTCCTGCTCTCCTCTGAGGACCTCCGCGAGGGCGTGCTGCCCACCGACACCACCGTCTGGCTGGTCGAGGACTGACCCGCCTCTCGCGCCTCTGCCCAGGCACGAGGATCCTGCGCAGCGTCAAGCTGGGCACGATCCTCCTGCCTGGGCAGGGGGAGGATGGATTGCGGGGCTAGTTGGCGTGCGCCTTGAGCCAGGCGTAGGGGTCGATGGCCGTGCCGTCCTCGAGGTGGATCTCGAGGTGCAGGTGCGGACCGGTGGATGCGCCGGTGGAGCCGACGCCGCCGATCTGCTGGCCGACCGTGACGGTCTGCCCCTCGGTCACCTTGAGCGAGCCGAACTGCATGTGGCCGTAGACGCTCGTGACCAGGTGGCCGTCGATCATGTGGTCGATGATCACGTGCACACCGAGGCCGTAGTCCGAGCTCTCCGCGTAGCGCACGACGCCGTCGGCGATCGCCTGGATCGGGGCGCCCATGCCGGGGGCGAAGTCGACACCCTTGTGGTCGCTCGAGCAGCCGTTGCTGCAGGGCGCGATGCGGTAGCCGAAGGTGCCCGAGATGGGCACCGCGGTGCTGAACGGCCACTGGATCGTGCCGTTCGGGTCGTTGGCGAAGGTGCCGACGCCGTCGCCCTGCGCGACCTGGACCTCCTGGTACGCCTCGACCGCATAGGTGTCGTGGGCGATCGTCTCCATCTTCGCGTCCGGAACGGTCACCGACTGCGCGCCCGCCATGCCGGCGGCGGCGTACGTGGCACTGGCGACGGGGGCCGCGATGGTCTCCTCCGGCGAGTACAGCGCGTTCGCGGGCAGGGACGTCGCGACCGTGACGGTCGCGACGAAGCCCATCGTGAGCACCGTGAGGCCCTTCGAGGCGAACGACTGGGTGGCCGACCGGCGGGCGGTGCGGGAGAAGGACGAGCGCTCGCGTGCGACCGCGGCGGCGGCGGTGACGGGGGCGACGCCGATCACCGGGGCGGGCGCGGTCGTGGGTGCGAACCCGACGGCGGGCGCCGACACGGTGATCGGGGTGGTCCCGATCACGGGGGCGGAGGCGGTGACCGGGCTGCTGCCGATCGCGGTGGTCGAGGCCGTCAGGGGAAGGGGCTCCGAGTGCACGCTCCCCGCGCGGGGGGCGGCCGTGAAGGTGGAGCGGCGCCCGCGGTGTCGGCGGGTCGCGAGCTCGGCGCGCTCGGCCTCACGCAGATGACGCCGCGTCAGCGGCGTCGAGAGGGGAGCGTTCTGGTCCTGGGTCGGGGTAGGCATTCACACACTCCGGGGCGCGCGGGCGCGGGGTCGGGGAGCGCGCATACGCGATGCGGCAGGCGAAAGAATAGGTGTCTCCTGGAGACCGGGGCGCACGGGAAGCGCCGGAACTACTGGGTAAGGGAGTGATCCGCAAGACCGGCGCGCCGGTGGCTTTATAACGGATCGGTAAAGAGTACCTATATTTCCGGCGTTAAGCCAGTTCCCCCATCAGGGGGAACTGCTCGCGCAGTAGATCCTCGAGTCCGCCGGCCACCCCGGGAGCCGCCGCGAGGAGGAAGCCCCGGCTCGCGGGCGCACCGTCCCAGCCCGTCACCCGGGCCCCCGCTTCGGCCGCGACGAGCGCGCCCGCGGCCATGTCCCACGGGTTCAGCCCCTGCTCGTAGTACCCGTCCAGCCGCCCCGCGCCCACGTAGCAGAGGTCGAGGGCCGCGGACCCGACGCGACGGATGTCGCGGACACGCGTGATGAGCTCGGACACCACGGCGGCCTGCTTTCCGCGGCGCTCGGCGCTGTAGGAGAACCCGGTCGCGACGAGTGCCTGTGAGAGATCTGTCGAGGCGCTGGCCCGCAGCGGGACGTCGCCCAGGAAGGCCCCGGCGCCTGCGCCGGCGGTGAACACCTCTTCGGACGCGGGCGCGTAGACGCAGCCCGCGATCGCGCGCCAGGTGGTCGGGTCCGGCTCGCCCTCCACGACCGCGATGCTGATGGCCCACTGGGGGATGCCGTAGAGGAAGTTGACCGTGCCGTCGATCGGGTCCACGACCCAGGTCAGGCCGCTGCTGCCGCGTTCGGCGCCGGACTCCTCGCCGAAGAAGCCGTCCTGCGGGCGGCGCTCCGCGAGCCTGCGCCGGATGAGCGCCTCCGCCTCCTGGTCGGCGAAGGTGACGACGTCCTCCGGCGACGACTTGGACGCGGCCACCTCGACGCCCTCGTCACGCCGCCTCTTGGCCAGCGCGCCGGCCTCGAGGGCGATGCTCCTCGCGATGTCGAGCAGCTCCTGCGTTCCGGGGTGAGCGTCCATGCGTCGATTCCGCCTTCCGTCCGGCGGCCGGTGCCGCCCTTCGATGCTAGTGAGGCCCGCCGCGGGAGGGTTCGGCTGCGGACTGCGGGCCGGACAAACGAAGAACCCCCTCACGAGGAGGGGGTTCATCCGGTGGCGAGTGAGGGATTCGAACCCCCGAATGCTGAGCAGTCTGATTTACAGTCAGATCCCTTTGGCCGCTTGGGTAACTCGCCGTACGCTCCCGACCGCGTGTAATCACCCGACCGAATGCGCTCGGTAATGATACCCACGCCTCGCCTCTGGGGCGAAATCACGGCGCGCCGCACCCGTAGGGTTGAGGCATGGCGAGCATCTCCGAGGTCGCGCGGCTCGCCGGAGTCTCGACCGCGACGGTTTCCCGCGCGCTCAGCGGCAACGGCAACGTCTCCCCCGCCACCCGCACGAAGGTCGAGCGCGCCGTGGCGGAGCTGGACTACGTCGTCTCCTCCACCGCGTCCGGCCTGGCGTCGGGCCGCACCCGCAACGTTGGGGTCGTCATCCCCTTCGTGAACCGCTGGTACTTCGGGCAGGTGCTCGAGGGCGCCCAGGCCGCGCTGCGGCAAAGCGGGTACGACCTCACGCTCTACAACCTCTCGGGCGGCGCGGACACCCGGCAGAGCCTGTTCGAGGACTTCCTCCTGCGGCGCAGGGTGGATGCGGTGCTCACGATCTGCCTGAAGCTCCGGCCGCACGAGATCTCGACGCTGCTCGGGCTCGGCAAGCCGCTCGTCGCGGTGGGCGGCCCGTTGCCCGGCGTCCCGACGCTCAGCATCGACGACGTCGAGGTCGCGAGGCTCGCCACGGAGCACCTGCTCGCGCTCGGTCACACGCGCATCGCCCTGATCGGCGAGAACCCCGAGGCCGAGCACGAGTTCAGCCTGAGCGGCGACCGGCTCCGCGGGTACCAGAGCGCCCTGGCGGATGCGGGGCTGGCCCCGAACCCTGAGCTCTTCCACCGCGCCGACTACACGATCCAGGGCGGCTACGTCGCCGCGAAGCAGCTGCTCGGCAACCCGCGACAGCGCCCCACCGCCATCTTCGCGGCGTCGGACGAGATGGCGATCGGGGCCATCCTTGCCGCCCGCGATCTCGGCCTCGCGGTGCCGCACGACGTGTCCGTGATCGGGGTGGACGACCACGAGCTGGCGGCGTTCTTCGGGCTCAGCACGGTGGCCCAGTTCCCCCGCGATCAGGGCTGGCGTGCGGCGTCCATGATCCTCGACGACCTCGCGGAGGGCGACGACCGCGGCAGGGACCAGGACGTGCGGATGCCGTACGAGCTCGTCGTGCGCGCAAGCACGGCGCGGCCCTCCACCCTTTAACATTGAGCACATGGCAGATTCCTCGTTCGACGTCGTCAGCAAGGTCAACCGCATGGAGGCCGACAACGCTCTGCACCAGGCGAGCAAGGAGGTCGAGCAGCGCTACGACTTCAAGAACGTCGGCGCCTCGATCGAGTGGAGCGGCGAGAAGGTGCTGATGAAGGCGTCGAGCGAGGAGCGCGTGAAGGCCATCCTCGACGTGTTCGAGTCCAAGCTCATCAAGCGCGGGATCTCACTCAAGAGCCTCGACGCCGGCGAGCCCTTCGCCTCCGGCAAGGAGTACCGCATCGAGGCGAAGCTCAAGGAGGGCATCGACGCCGAGCACGCCAAGAAGATCGGCAAGCTCATCCGCGACGAGGCGCCGAAGACCGTGAAGAGCCGCGTCGAGGGCGACGAGCTGCGGGTCAGCTCCAAGAGCCGCGACGACCTGCAGGCCACCATCGCGCTGCTCAAGGGCGCCGACCTCGACCTCGATCTGCAGTTCGTCAACTTCCGCTGACGCGGCTCCCCCCGTCCAGGCAGGCAGGCAGTGGGCCCCCGCCCACCCCGCCTGCAGGAGTGGCGCCTCTCGCCCTGCCCAGCTTTTAGCTGCGCACGATCCTTCTGCCTGGGCAGGGGCATCGCCCGGAACGACCCCGATGGGGGCCTGAGGGCGCAGAGGGCCGCTCGGTAGACTTCGGGCAGTATGGCTGACCTGTCGACGATCACCCTCGCGCTGATCGCGCTGGTGTTCGGGGTCGATCTCCTCGTGCGCGTCCTCGCACTCATCTACATCCCCCGCAACCGCCGCCCCACCACGGCCATGGCCTGGCTCATGGCCATCTTCTTCCTCCCCTACCTCGGCATCCTGCTGTTCCTCCTGTTCGGCAGCAACAAGCTGCCGCGACGCAGGCGGCAGAAGCAGGCGGAGATCAACCGCTTCATCCTCGAGACGACGGAGGGCGTGGACCGGGTGCGCCGGGACCACGTGTGGCCGTCGTGGCTGGATTCGGTCGTCGAGCTCAACCGGCGGCTCGGCGCGATGCCGCTGGTCGGCGGCAACTCGGCGCGTCTGCTCGAGGAGTACCAGGACACCATCCGGGCGATGGCCGACGAGGTGCGGCGCGCACAGCGCTACGTGCACGTGGAGTTCTACATCCTGTCCTGGGACACCATGTCCGCGCCGTTCTTCGACGCGATGGAGGACGCCGTGCGCCGGGGCGTGACCGTCCGCGTCCTCATGGACCACATCGCGTCCCTGCGCACGCCCGGCTTCCGCCGCACGAAGCGGAAGCTCGACCGGATCGGCGTGAGCTGGCGGGTCATGCTGCCGGTGCAGCCGCTGCGCGGGCGCTGGCAGCGGCCCGACCTGCGCAATCACCGCAAGCTCCTGGTCGTCGACGGCCAGGTGGCCTTCATGGGCTCGCAGAACATGGTGCACCGCACCTACAACCGGGTGATCAACCGCGAGCGCGGCCTCAAGTGGAAGGACCTGATGGTGCGGCTGGAGGGCCCCATCGTCACGGGCATCAACGCAATCTTCATCACCGACTGGTACTCCGAGACGGACGAGCTCCTCGTCCGCGAGAGCGAGAACGCGGTGCCGAGGGAGCGACCCGAGCAGCTCGACTGCCAGGTCGTGCCGAGCGGGCCGGGGTTCGAGGGCGAGAACAACCTCCGCCTGTTCAACGCCCTGCTCTACTACGCGCAGGAACGCATCGTCATCACGAGCCCCTACTTCGTGCCGGACGATTCGATGACCTACGCCATCACCACGGCCGTACAGCGGGGCCTGCACGTCGAGCTGTTCGTCAGCGAGGTCGGGGACCAGCCCGTCGTCTACCACGCCCAGCGCTCGTACTACGAGACGCTGCTGAAGGCCGGCGTGCGGATCTTCATGTACCGGGCCCCGTACATCCTGCACGCAAAGCACTTCACGATCGACGACGACGTCGCCGTGATCGGCTCGAGCAACATGGACATCCGCTCGTTCACCCTCAACGCCGAGGTGTCGCTCATGGTGCGGGGGCCGGAGTTCGTGACGGCCCTCCGCAGGGTCGAGCAGGGCTACCGCGAGGCGAGCCGCGAGCTGACCCTCGACGAGTGGGAGAAGCGGCGCATCGGCGGCCGGGTGCTCGACAACCTCGCGCGGCTGACCTCGGCCGTTCAGTGACGCGGGCGGCTAGCGCCGCGCTGTGAGCATCGTGTCGATCTTCGGGATCTCGGTGGAGTGGATGACCAGCGTCACCAGCCGGTACCCGACGCGGGCGGAGGTGCCGATCCAGCCGTTGTGCTCGAGCCGGATGGCGGGGTGGTAGATCCCGTCGATGGGCAGGGTCGCGTGCGTCGGCCGCTTCGCCACGATCTGCACCGTCGCGTCGGGAAGCCGCGAGAGCTCGGTGTAGTCCGACGAGTCCCGCGCGTCCCAGTCGAGCAGCACGTACCCAAGGTGCTGGTCGAGCGCGGCCCGGAGCACGTTCGACATCCCGTCAAAGGACTCGGGATCGTCGGTGAAGACGTAGCCGCGAAGCTCCGCGATGCCCTGGGGACCGCTCGGCGTGTCCTCGAACCAGAAGTTGCCGTTCTGGTCCGCGAGCCAGTGGTGCACCTGCGCCTCCAGCGTGCGTCCACCCGTGCCCGACCAGCTCCAGCCGCGCTCGGCCAGCCTCAGCTGGGGCACGAAGGTGAAGACCGGGGGGCCGAACTCCGCGAGGCGCTCCTCGTCCGACTGCCTGGCGCGTGCGGGCTCATCGAACAGATACATGACACGAGATAACCATGGCGGGGGCGCGAACTCAACGGTTCTCGCCCCGCCCGACCACCGGGATCCGCTTTCCGTGCACGCCTCGTGACTGCTGAGAGCGCCCCTCCGGCCCGCCACACAGCCGAGGCACAGTCAACCGGTGGGATGCCCGGAAGCTCTGAGCGCCGAGCCGCGCGCCTGGTCGAGGAGGTCCCCCAGGTCGCCGGCCGTGCCGAATCTGGTGCCGACCGAGTTCTTCACGGACAGGGCCCCGCCGGGAACGGAGATCGATCGCGACATCAGCGTCTCCGTGCGGGAGTACAGCGACGCCGCGTCCGCGGGGCCGTGCCCGATGCCGAGGACGACGAACTCGACCCCACCGAGATGGAAGACGTACTCCTGCTCGCGGATGCCCCCGGCGAGCCGCTGCGCGACGTCTCTGAGGATGCGGTCCCCGGCGTCGCGCCCGTGATCCGCGTTCACCTCTCGAAGGCCGTGCACGTCGATGTCGAGGACGATGGCGTTCCTGCCGTCGTCCTCGTAATCCTTCAGCGTCTCCAGCAGCGCCGCGCGGTTGGGCAGGCCGGTGAGGGGGTCTGCAGTCCCGGTGCCGGATCCCTGCTCTGGCCTCCATGGGAACATCGACTGCGTTCGCGCCGGTGCCGGACGGGCGACCAGCAGGGCGACCACCGCGAGAGCGACCAGGGCGAGGAGACCGTCGAGTACCAGATTGCCGGGCCGGCTGGAGACCTCGCGCATGGTGCTGTCGGCGTCGGCGGCTGAGGAGAACAGCATGAACGCGTCCCTGAGCAGGTGCATCCCCGTGAACGCAAGCAGGCCAGCCGCCGCGAGTCGGATCGGCCTGGCCGTCGGCTGGCGCCGGCGGTACATGGCGTGCAGGATCAGCCCCGCGATGGCGAGACAGCCGACTCCCGCGATCCCGTTCAGTACAGCCGACAGCATCCCCATTCGGTCAAGCCTAGGGACGACTGCTCCGCCGTGCTTCAAGGGCGAGGGACCCAGGGCTCCCGGCGGCGGCGGAACCGGCACGCGCTATTCAGAAGCCGGGGAGCCGGCGCACCAGGTCCGCGGCCGGAGCGGGGCGACCGAGCAGGTAGCCGGAGGCATGGGTGACGCCCACCTCCCGGACGATCTCGAGTTGCCTCGGTGTCTCGATCCCCTCGGCTACGGTGCTCATGCCGTTCACGCGTGCCAGGTCGACGATGACGGTGAGGGACGCCCTGCCGCGCGCGGTCTCGGCGTCCGCGATGAAGGAGCGGTCGATCTTGAGCACGGAGATGGGCAGGGTGGAGAGCCGGGCGATGGAGCTGTAGCCGGTGCCGAAGTCGTCGATCGCCACGGCGACGCCTCGCGACGCCAGCGCGCGCAGCGCAGCCACGGCCACCGCCTCGTCGGCGAGCACCGATTCGGTGACCTCCACCCCGAGCCGTTCCGGTGGCACGCCCGACTCGGAGAAGTCCCGCACGATCTCCTCCGCGACCCGGGAGGTGCTGAACTGCCGCCCGGACACGTTGATCCACACCCTGAAGTCGGGGATGTCGAGCCACTGCTTCGCCTGCGCGATGGCGGTGCTGGCCACGTGCCGACCCAGCCGGCTGATGAGCCCGGCATCCTCGGCGAGGGGGATGAACACCCCGGGGCCGACACGGCTCCTCGGAGTGCGCTGCCAGCGCGCCAACGCCTCGACTCCGGAGAGGTTGCCGTCCCGCAACGAGAACAGGGGCTGATAGTGCACGTCGATGACGCCATCGTCCAGGGCGGCGCGCAGGTCGCGCTCGAGCGACATCCGGTCGGCGAGCGTGCGGTGCGCCTCGGAGTCGAACCACGCGAAGCGATCCCGCCCGGCGTCCTTCGCCCGGTAGAGGGCGATGTCCGCGTTGCGCAGCAGTGTCGTCGCCTCCATCGGGCCGTCCGCGGACGCGAGCCCGATGCTCACCGTGGTGCTCAACGTGTACTGCGGCAGGTCCACCGGCTCGCGCAGCTCCCGGAGGAGCCGGTCGCAGAGTCCGATGACCGCGTCCTCCGAAGCGCCGTCGAGCAACACCACGAACTCGTCGCCACCGAGACGCGCGGCTGCGCCGTCCTGGCCGACGATGCGGGCGATGCGTGCGGCGACCTGCATGAGCAGGGCGTCCCCCACCGCGTGGCCGAGTGAGTCGTTGATCAACTTGAAGCGATCGAGGTCGAGGAAGAGGATCGTGAGTGCCGCGCCTCCCGGGCGCTGCTTCGCGAGCCGCTCGCGGAGAAGCCGCTCGAACTCGCTCCGGTTGATCAGTCTCGTCAGCGGATCGTGGCTGGCCTGGTACGCGAGTTGGATGCGCGCCCGCTGCGCGACCACGAGGGCCTCGTCGGCCTCCTCGCGCGCTCGCCGCTCGGACTCCAGCAGTCGCTCTCGTTCGTCCTGCCTCGCACGGCGCTCCGTGATGTTCTGGAAGTAGACGAGGATGCCGTCGTTGCTCGGCCACGCCCGCACCTCCAGCCACATGTCCAGAGGAGCGGGATAGTACGCCTCGAACGCCGCGGCGATCCCCTCGTTCATGGCCTTCGCATACGACACCCGGAACAGCTCGCTCGCGTCCGGGAACGAGTCCCAGAGGATGCTCCCCAGCAGAGGGACGCCGACCGAGCCGAGGATCGCCTCCGCACGCCTGTTCAGGTAGGTGATCCGGTAGTCGCTGTCCAGCATGAGGAAGCCGTCACTGATCAGGTCGAGCATGGAGCTCAGCATCACGCTCGGCTGGTACGCGGAGGTGACGTCCATCATCACGCCGGTGAAGACGGGCTCCCCCGTCCGGGGATCGACCGAGCGGCCCGTGACGCGGCTGAGCACGTGGCGGGTTCCGCGGTCGTCCATGACCAGCCGGTACACCTCCTCCGCGTCCTCCGGCTGCGAGAAGGTCCGGAGCACGCGGTCGTGGTCATCCGGGTGGACGCGGGTGCTCCAGATGTCGAACCCCGACATCGCCGGGTCGCCCTCGAAGATCGCGGCCGCGGTCTCGTCCCACGACAGCTCCAGACGGAGCGGGTTCCATCGATACAGCCCGATTCCCCGCTCGCCCGTGCGCAGCAGATCCGAGTACATGACGCGTTCCCCACCTGCCTCGCTCAGCGCACAGGTGAGCCGCTCTCGTTCTCACCCGGTGACGTCACAGCGACGGCCGGGCCGGCCATCTCCGTGCACCTGCAACCCGCGTGATGGACTGCAAGGCTACCCCGTTCCACCGGCATCGGCTCGCATCCCGGGGGACCCCAGGTCGCCGGGACACGAGCCGGTGGTGCGCGGGGGTCAGCTCGGGACGGGGGCGCGGCGCTTGGAGACCGCCACCATCTCCTCGCGGGGGACGACCTTCACGCGGACACGGCCCTCGGCCTCGCCCAGCGCCAGCTCGTGCTGGTCGAGCGCGTGCCAGCCGTCGAGATTGGTGAAGTCGATGCCGCGCTCCTCGAGCAGGGCCACGACGGAATCCTCCTCGGGCGACTCCGGCGTCCACCAGTCGGCCTGGTCGTTGATGAGGTGCTGCACCGTCTCCATGGCGTCCGACTTCGTGTGCCCGATGAGCCCGACGGGACCGCGCTTGATCCAGCCCGTGGCGTAGAGGCCCGGCAGGGGGTGCGGGCCGTCGCCCAGCACGCGCCCCTCGTAGTTCGGGATGACGCCGTGCCGCTCGTCGAACGGGATCTCGGAGAGGGGCGAGCCGAAGTAGCCCACCGCTCGGTACACCGCCTGCACGGGGTAGTCGCGGTACTCCCCTGTCCCCACGACGCCGCCCGCGCCGTCGGGGCGGGTGCGCTCGATGCGGAGCCCGGCCACGCGCGTGCCCGTGCCGTCGTCGGCGCCGAGCACCTCGACGGGGCGGGAGTGGAAGTGCAGGTGCAGGCGGCGGCTCGCGGCGCCCGTGGGGCGGGCGCGCCACTGGTTCAGCACGCGGTTGATGACCATGACCTGCTTGTTCGTCTCGATGGCAGCCTGCGACGCGGGGTCCATCTCGAAGTCCTCGTCGTAGAGCACCATGTCGACGTCGTGGACCTCGCCGAGCTCACGCAGCTCCAGGGGCGTGAACCGCACCTGGGCCGGGCCGCGGCGGCCGAACACGTGCACGTCCGTGACGGGCGACGCCTTGAGCCCCTCGTACACGTTCGCGGGGATCTCGGTCGGCAGCAGGTCGTCCGCGTGCTTGGCAAGCATGCGGGACACGTCGAGGGCGACGTTGCCGTTGCCGATCACGGCGACCTGCTTCGCCTCGAGCGGCCAGGTGCGGGGCACGTCGGGGTGACCGTCGAACCAGTTGACGAAGTCGGCCGCGCCGTAGCTGCCCGGCAGGTCGATGCCCGGGATGTCGAGGTTGGCGTCGCGGATGGCGCCCGTGGCGAAGATCACGGCGTTGTAGTGCTTCTTCAGGTCGGCGAGGGTGATGTCGCGGCCGAAGTCGACGTTGCCGAAGATGCGGATGTCGCCGCGGTCGAGCACGTCGCGCAGGGCGTTGATGATGCCCTTGATGCGCGGGTGGTCGGGCGCGACGCCGTAGCGGACGAGCCCGTAGGGCGCGGGAAGCCGCTCGAACAGGTCGATGGAGACGTCGAACTTCTTCTCGGTCTTGAGCAGGATGTCCGCGGCGTAGATGCCCGCGGGGCCGGCTCCGACGATGGCCAGGCGAAGCTTGGGTCGCATGGGGTCCTTTCGTGTGACGTTCTGGCCGCGCGCGCCGAAGAGCGCCGGGCCGTGCGGGCGCGAGGCCCACAGGAGATCAGGAGGTGCGTTCGACCACGGATTCGGCGAAGCGCGTGAGGGCCTTGCGCACGGGGCCGTCCGGAAGCGGCTCGAGCGCCTCGACGGCCTCGCGCGACCAGCGGCGCGCCTCGTCCAGGGTTGCGCGGGTCACCTCGTGATCGCGCAGCTGGGCGATGGCGTCGTCGAGGTCTCGCGCGGCGTCCTCGGCCTCGGCCTCGGCCGCCGTGTCGTCGACGTCCCGCTCGATGCGCTCGAGCAGCGCGGCGGACTCCGGGTCGTCCTCCGCGAGGCGGCGGAGGCGGAGCAGGGGCAGGGTCTGCACGCCGGCGCGCAGGTCGGTGCCGGCCAGCTTGCCGGTCTCCTCCGGCTGCGGGGAGAGGTCGATCACGTCGTCCACGAGCTGGAACGCGACCCCCACCTTCTCTCCGAAGGTCCGCACCGCCTGCTCGTACTCTGTGGCGGCGTTGGAGAAGATGACACCCATCTGCGCCGCGGCGGAGATGAGGGAGCCGGTCTTGTCGGCGAGCACGCTCAGGTAGTGCTCGATGGGGTCTTCGCCGTCGCGGGGGCCGATGGTCTCGTGAAGCTGACCGAGCACCAGGCGCTCGAACGTGTCGGCCTGGAGGCGGATGGCCCGCTCGCCCAGGCCGGCGACGAGCTGGCTGGCGCGGGCGAAGAGGAGGTCGCCGGTGAGGATCGCGACAGAGTTCCCCCACACGTTCTGCGCGCTCGGCACGCCCCGGCGGAGGTCCGCCTCGTCCATGACGTCGTCGTGGTAGAGCGAGGCGAGGTGCGTGATCTCGGCGACCTGCGCGGCCGTGATCACCTGGTCGGTGTTGCCGTCGCCGAGCTGCGCGGTCAGCAGCGTGAGCATGGGGCGCACCCGCTTGCCGCCCGCGTCGAGCAGGTAGCGGCCGGTCACGTCCGCCACGTCGTCGCCGAAGGCCACCTCGCGCAGCAGCCCGGCCTCGACGAGGGCGAGCCCGTCGTCGACGAGGGCGAGCCCGTCGTCGACGAGGCGCGCGAAGTCACGCTCCTCGGAGGTAGCGAAGAGCCTCTCGCCCAGCCCCACGTTGGCCGAGATGGCCGTGGAACGCCGGGCAAGCGGAAGGGTCGGTCTCACGGGTTCCACCCTAACTTCGTCGCCTGTGCCGGGGCTCAGGACGGGACGCTGTTCGCTGCGGGCTTGCGGCCCCGGTGCACGGCCACGATGCCGGCGGTGAGATTGCGGTAGGCCACGTCAGTGAAGCCGGCGTCGCGCATCCAGCCGCAGAGCGTCTTCTGGTCCGGCCACGCCTCGATGGACTCGGCGAGGTAGCCGTAGGCGTCCGGGTTGGAGCTGACGACGCGCACCAGCAGGGGCATGACGCGCTTCAGGTACGCGCCGTACCCGGCGCGGATGGGGGCGAACGGCGGGGTGGAGAACTCGCAGATGACGACCCGGCCGCCGGGCTTCGTGACGCGGTGCATCTCGGCGAGCGCCTTCTTCGGGTCCACGATGTTGCGGAGGCCGAAGGAGATGGTCACGGCGTCGAAGGTCTCGCTCTCGAACGGCAGGTTCATCGCGTCCGCCTGCACGAACTCGATGAGCGGGTTGTCGCCGTGGCGAGAGCGGCCGACGGCGATCATGCCCTCGGAGAAGTCCGCGGCGACGACCCGGGCGCCCGTCCCGGCGAGAGACGCGCTGGACGTGCCGGTACCCGCGGCAAGGTCGAGAATGAGTTCCCCGGCGCGCGGGGCGACAGCGCGGCTCGTGGCCACGCGCCACAGGGCGTCGTTGCCGACCGAGAGCGCCGAGTTGGTGCGGTCGTAGTGCGTGGAGACCTTGTTGAACATCGCCGCCACCTGGGACGGCTGCTTGGAGAGGTCTGCACGGCTCATGAGCGCTCATCTTACTGAGAGCCGCTTGCGAATACGGTGGGTATGCTTTCGCGGGTGACCGCAACCCAGGTTCGCGCCCTGGTCGTCGAGACCACCCCCGTCGACGACCTCGATCGCCTTCTCCCCCTCCTCGACCCCGCAGACCCGCTCCTCTGGATGCGCGGCGGCGACGGGATCGCGGGCGTCGGGACGGCGCTGCGACTGGAGTTCGAGGGACCCGGGCGCATGACGGACGCCGCCGCGGCCTGGCGCCAGGTGGTCGCGGACGCCACGGTCGTCGACCCGGTGCGGCTTCCCGGTTCGGGCCTCGTCGCCTTCGGCGCGTTCGCGTTCTCCGCGTCATCCTCGGCCACCAGCGTGCTGACCGTTCCCGAGGTCGTCGTCGGGCGTCGCGCCGGCGCGTCGTGGGTGACCCGCGTGCGCCCCATCGGGTCGGACGCGGACGGCGAGTCCCGGTTCGTGGGCGATGCCGCGTCCCCGCTCGGGCTGCGCCGCGGCGCGACCGCCGCCGCGGACGAGGGGCGCACGACGCTCTCCCCCGGCGCCATGGGCGAGGACGCCTACCGCGCCGCCGTACGGGAGGCCCTTTCCCGCATCGCCTCGGACTCGCTCAGCAAGGTGGTGCTCGCGCGGGACCTCGTCGGCGCCCTGCCCCTCTCCGCGGACCTCCGCCGGCCCCTGCGCGAGCTCGCGGCCGCGTATCCCGACTGCTGGACCTTCGCCGTCGACGGACTCCTCGGCGCGAGCCCCGAGACCCTGGTGCGCGTCGCGGGCGGCCGGGTGAGCGCGCGCGTGCTCGCGGGGACCGCGGGCCGGGGCGTCGATGCCGCCACGGATCGCGCGGCGGCGGCCGAGCTCGTCGCCTCGGACAAGAACCAGGACGAGCACGCCTTCGCCCTGCAGAGTGTGCTCGTGTCGCTCGGGCCGCACGCGGCCGACCTGCAGGCGAGCGATCGGCCCTTCCCGCTGGAGCTGCCCAACCTCTGGCACCTCGCCAGCGACGTCTCGGGGACGCTGGGCGACGCGTCCAGCTCGCTCGACCTCCTCGACGCGCTGCACCCCACGGCTGCCGTGGCGGGCAGCCCCACGGCCACGGCGATCCGTGCGATCGCCGACCTCGAGCCGTTCGACCGCGGCCGTTTCGCTGGACCGGTCGGCTGGGTGGGCGCGGGCGGCGAGGGCGAGTGGGCGGTCGCGCTGCGCTGCGCCCAGGTCTCCGAGGGCGGGCGCATCACCGCGTACGCGGGTGCCGGCATCGTCGCGGGCTCCGACCCGGATGCGGAACTGGCCGAGACGGGCATCAAGTTCCGCCCCATCCTGGACGCCTTCTCCCTCTGACCCGCCGCCGGGGGCCTGTGGAAGGGATGCCACTTCCACGGTCCCTGAGCCTGTCGAAGGGACGCTATCCGGCGCATCCACCGTCGCTTCGACACGCTCAGCGACCGTGTCCCCGACGCGCGCGCAGGGTCAGCGGGCCAGGGGGACCTCGAGGATGGAGGGACCCGTCACCGGGACCGTGAGGGCGGAGTGCAGCTCGCCGGCCGTCGCCGCGCGCGAGTGCGCCCAGCCGTAGGCGCGGGCGAGCGACTCGATGTCCACGGACTGCGGGGTGAACATCACGCGCTCGATGGCGGTGGGAGACGCCGTGCGGGCGACCTCGAGGCCGTCGAAGATCGTGCCACCGCCGTCGTTGCCCACGATCACCTGGATGCGCGGCAGCTTCTCCCCGTGGCCGCCGAGCAGGGACCCCGCGTCGTGCAGCAGCGTGAGGTCGCCGACGAGCACGCGGGTCGCTCCCGCGCCCGAGCGCTGGCTGGCGAGCGCGATGCCCGTCGCCGTCGCGATGGTGCCGTCGATGCCGGCGAGGCCACGATTCGCGTGCACCCGGATCTTCTTGCCGGGCACGGACGCGTCCGCCTCGCGGATGAGCCGGGACGCGCCGAGCACGAGACGGTCGTGCGGCCAGGTTGCCCGCCACACCGCCTCGACGAGGCCGCGGCGCGTGACGGGCGCGCGCATGGCGGCCAGCTCGAGGCGGGCGTAGTCGCGCCCGTCGGCCCGGCCCTGCGGCTCGGCCGCCTGGGCCTCGGCGTCGAGGATCCCTCGGCTGGTGACGACCCAGCGCCCCAGCCAGCGGCGGGCGGCGGCCTCGTCGGCGGGCGCGCCTGCGACCTCGACGGCGGACACGAGCTCGGCCCTGCGGCCCTGGTTGTACCACTGCCCGCCGCTCGGCCCGACGACGACGACCTCGACGTCGTCCCGCCGCAGGAGGTTCGGCACCTCGCGGGTGAGGGTGGGGTGCCCGAACACGATCGCGCGCTCGACGTTGCCGCCGAAGTCGGCGTCGTTCAGCAGCTGCCGGAACGCGACGACCAGGTTCGGCCCGAAGCGGGCGCCGCTGGAGACCTCGGCGAGCAGCGGCCAGCCGCCCGCTCGCGCGAACTCCTCCGCACGCTCCCCCGCGGCGTGACCGGCGATGACGATGGTGCGCGGACCATGCGGAACGGGTCGCACCGCCGGAGCGACGGGAACGGAATCGGTGGCATTCGGCGCATCCCCATCCGGCGCATCCCGGTGCGTCTCCAGACCCGAGAGGTCGGGCACCGCCGCGGACAGCGGGTCGCGGAAGCTCACGTTCAGGTGCACCGGCCCGGGCGCCGCGGCGGCGGCCCGGTAGACGCGGCGGGCGAGCTCCGACGCGGCGTCTGCCTCACCGTCCGCCCCCTCGGGCGCCGGCACGTCGACCGAGTCGATGACGGGACCGAAGATGCCCGGTTGCACCGTGGTCTGGTTGCTCGCGACGCCGCGCAGCTCCTCGGGCCGGTCCGCGGTGAGCAGCACGAGCGGCACCCCGGAGTGGAACGCCTCGAGCGCCGCCGGGTGCAGGTTGGCCACGGCGGTGCCCGACGTCGTGATGACGATCACCGGGGTGCGCGACTCCGCGGCGAGGCCGAGGGCGAGGAAGCCGGCGGAGCGCTCGTCGAGACGCACGTGCAGCCGGATGCGCTCGGTCCGTTCCAGCTCGGCGGCCACGAGCGCGAGCGCCTGGGATCGGGAGCCCGGGCAGAGGACGACGTCCTCAACGCCCTCGCGGGCGAATGCGCTCAGCAGCGCGACGGCATAATCGGTCGCCGCGTTACCGGTCGTGCTCACCGGGGCGGCTCAGGCGTCGCGCCGGCCCGGCGCTCCGCTTCCGTTGTCCGCGTCCCCATCGGTGTCGCTGTCGAGGTCGGCGAGCTCCTGCTCGAGCCGACGGATGCGCTCGTCCTGGTCCGCGTCGGTTCCGAGGCGGCGGAGGAACTCCGGGTCGTCGTCGGGGCCGAGCCGTCGGCCGGCCGTATTCGCACCGCTCGACCGGTCTTTACCGATGAGGAACCAGAGGATCGGTCCGACGATGGGGAAGATGAGGATGACGAGAATCCAGAGCGCCTTCGAGATTCCACGCACGCGCTCCTTGCGCGTCATGGCGGAGTCCACGACCGCGAAAATCGTGACGGCCACGACGACGACGGCGAGGCCAAGAAGGATTCTGGGCATTGAGTAATCGTAGCTCCGCGAGCTTACGTTCGGCTGGGGGAGTTACCGGGCCGCGTGCCTAGACTGATGCGGTGAAATCGGGACGTGTCTGGCTGGTCTATTCGCTTATGCGTGTGGCGCTGTTCGCCGTCCCGTTCGCCCTGCTGATGATCGCCGGCGTCGAATGGATCTGGGCCGCGGTCGTGTCCGCGGTCATCTCGGCATGCGCGTCCTACATCTTCCTCGGCCGCCAGCGCCAGGTGATGGCGGAGGACCTGTCGGCGATCCAGCGGGGCCGCAAGCGGCCGGTCGACGACGACACCGCCGAGGACGCGACGATCGACCGCCAGAACCCCACGGACTGACCGCACGCTGGTTCCGCGCGGCGAGCGGCTAGAAGGCGAAGGCCCAGCCGAGGCCGAAGCCGAAGAAGAGCGCGCCGATGCTGGTGAGCTGCAGCGCGAGGATCAGCTCGCCCGGCGTGCGGGCGGTGACCGTGATGATCGCGGCCGGGGCGGTGAGCAGCAGCGTGAAGAACACGTACCCGGCGAGCGGGAAGAAGAGCGTGTAGAAGCCGAGGATCGCGTAGGCGAACACCAGGAACAGCACGAACACGACGCGCGAGGCGGTGGAGCCGAGGCGCACGGCCAGGGTCTTCTTGCCCGCCCTGCGGTCCTGCTCGATGTCGCGGATGTTGTTCACCATCAGCACGGCGCAGGCGAGGAACCCCGCCGCCGCGCCGCCGATCCAGCTCTCGCTCGACACGCGGCCGGAGAGTACGAACGTGGTGCCGGCCGTGGCGACGAGACCGAAGAACACGAAGACCACGAGCTCGCCGAGGCCGGCGTAGCCGTAGGGCCTCTTCCCGCCCGTGTAGAAGTAGGCGGCCGCGATGGCCACGGCACCGACGATGAGCAGCCACCAGTGTCCGGTCAGCACGACGATGGCGAGACCGGCGAGGGCGGCGAGGCCGAAGAACGCGAGGGCCACCGTCAGCACGGTGCGCGGTTCGGCGATCCCGGCTCCGGTGAGACGGGCGGGGCCGACGCGATGCGCGTCGGTGCCCCGGACGCCGTCGGAGTAGTCGTTCGCGTAGTTCACGCCGATCTGCAGGAACACCGCAACGGCGAAGCAGAGGACGGTGAGAAGCGGGCGCCACTGCCCGTCGTCGAGAAGGAGCGCGGCTCCGGTGCCGATGGCGACGGGCGCGAGGGAGAGCGGAAGTGTGCGCAGGCGCGCCCCGCCGATCCAGTCGCGCGCGGTCGCCTTCCGCTTGCGCTTCGGGGCGACGGGCTTCCCGCCCGGACGCCCGCTCCGAGCGCTGCGCGCGCCGCTCCTGGCGGGAGCGGCGCCCCGGTCGCCGTGCGGCGTCTCCCGCGCGCCGTCCTGCGTGGCACCGACCGGCACGGCGCGGCCGGGACGGGTCCGGGCTGCGGGGTGCGTCTTCGGCTGCGGGGGTCGTCTCTTCTGTGCCACGGAGAGGATTCTATTCGCGGCCGATTCCGGCGGCCCGTCGCGCCAGGGCGACTCGGTCGGGCTTGCCGGAGGCGAGCAGCGGGATCGCGACGCCGGGAACGAGCGCCGCTCGCCCGGCCACCCGACCGAGCGACTCGCTGAGGGCGCGCTTCAGCTCGCCCCGCGTCGCGTCGTCCGGCACGGACTCCGTGAAGAGGACGGCGCGCTGCCCCCACTCCTCGTCGTCCGCCCTCACCGCGACCGCGTCCGCCAGGCCGGGTATGCCGCGGGCGACGAGCTCGATGCGATCGAGCGACACCTTCTCGCCGCCGGAGATCAGCACGCTGTCGAGCCGGCCGGTCACCGTCAGCGTCCCGTCGGTCACCTCGCCCGCATCGCCCGTGCGGTACCAGCGGAGGCCGTCGTGCTGCACGAAGGCGCGGTCCGTCGCCTCGGGGTCGCCGAGGTAGCCGTCCGCGAGCGTGGGGCCCGCGATCTGGATCTCGCCGTCCACGACGGCGACGCGAGTGGTGCCGACGGGCTGGCCGTCGTACACGCAGCCGCCCGCCGTCTCCGACGACCCGTACGTCGTGACGACGCGGATCCCGAGCCCGGCCGCGCGGTCGAGCAGCGCGGGGGCCGTCGCCTGTCCGCCCACCAGGACGGCGTCGAGGGTGCGCAGCTCCGCCCGGGCCCGCGCGTCCTCGGCGGCGTGCTGCACGAGCCGGTGCAGCTGGGTCGGCACGAGCGCGGTGAAGCGCGGGACCTGCGGCCGGAAGCCGCCGATGGCGTCGACGAACGTCGTCGGGTCGAAGTGGCCGGGCGGCAGCACGAGCGGGTCCACTTCGGCGGTGATCGAGCGCACGAGCACCTGCGCCCCGGCGATGTAGTGGGTGGGCAGGGCGAGGAGCCACTGCCCCGCGCCGCCGAGCGCGGACTGGGTGGCCGCGGCGCCGGCGAGCAGCGCGCCCGCGCCGAGCGCGACCCGCTTCGGCGACCCCGTGGATCCGCTGGTCTCGATCACGAGCGCGAGGGTCTTGGCCACCTCGGCGGGCAGGGCGGGCGCGCCCTCCGGTTCGGCGGCACCGGCGGGGCGGGGAAGGAGTGCCGGACCGGTGCCGCTCAGCGCCTCGCGCAGCTGGAGCAGCAGGTCGAGCGGATCGGCGCCGGGAAGGACGCGGAGCGGTCTCATGCCGCTAGTACTGCCAGGGGAAGGGCGACCAGTCGGGCTCGCGCTTCTCGAGGAAGGAGTTGCGGCCCTCGACCGCCTCGTCGGTACCGTAGGCGAGGCGGGTCGCCTCACCCGCGAACACCTGCTGGCCGACCATGCCGTCGTCGGCCGCGTTGAAGGCGAACTTCAGCATCCGGATCGCCGTGGGCGACTTGCCGAGGATGGTGTGCGCCCAGGCGAGCGCCGTGCTCTCGAGCTCGGCGTGCGGGACGACGCGATTGACGGCGCCCATCTCGTACGCCCGCCGGGCGCTGTACTCCTCGGCGAGGAAGAAGACCTCGCGCGCGGCCTTCTGCCCGACCTGGCGGGCGAAGTACGCGGATCCGTAGCCGCCGTCGAAGGAGCCGACATCCGCGTCGGTCTGCTTGAACCGGCCGTGCTCCTCGCTCGCGATGGTCAGGTCGCACACGACGTGCAGCGAGTGGCCGCCGCCCGCCGCCCAACCCGGCACGACCGCGATGACGACCTTCGGCATGAAGCGGATGAGGCGCTGCACCTCGAGGATGTGCAGCCGGCCGAGCCGCGCCGAGGCGCCGGCGCCCGCGGTCTCCCCCGCACCCTCCTCGTACTGGTAGCCGTCACGCCCGCGGATGCGCTGGTCACCGCCGCTGCAGAACGCCCAGCCGCCGTCCTTCTGGCTCGGGCCGTTGCCGGTGAGCAGCACGACGCCGATGCGGGGGTTCTGCCGGGCGTCGTCGAGCGCCCAGTAGAGCTCGTCCACGGTCTTCGGCCGGAAGGCGTTGCGCACCTCGGGACGGTCGAACGCCACGCGGGCGACGCGCCCCGTGACGTCGTGGTGGTAGGTGATGTCGCCGAGGCGCTCGGAGGCGGGAGCGTCCACCCAGGCGTCCGGATCGAATACCTCGGACACGCGTGTGGTCATGCCCCCCAGCCTATTCCGGCCCCACGGACCGCCCCTGCGCCCCACGGCTGGCGCGGCTCAGCGGCCGTGGTGGGGAGGGAGGGAGAATGGGCGCATGACGGCAGCGGCGCTCTCGGACATCCTCTCCTCGGCGCGCGTCGTCGCCCTCCCCCTGCGCACGCGGTTCCGCGGCATCACGGTGCGCGAGGCGGTGCTCTTCGAGGGCCCGGAGGGCTGGACGGAGTTCTCGCCGTTCGTCGAGTACGACGACGCCGAGGCGGCCGCGTGGCTCGCCGCCGCCGTCGACTTCGCCTGGGCGCCGACGCCCGCTCCCCTGCGCACGTCCGTGTGGGTGAACGCGACCGTGCCCGCCGTCGAGGCCGACCGCGTCGCCGACGTGCTCGACCGGTTCCCGGGCTGCCGCACCGCGAAGGTGAAGGTGGCCGAGCCGGGCGGGACGATCGCCGAGGACGCTGCCCGCGTCGCAGCCGTGCGTCGGTACCTCGGCCCGGAGGGCCGCATCCGCGTGGACGCGAACGGCCTCTGGAACGTCGACGAGGCGGAGCACGCCGTGCACGCATTCGCGGACTGCGACCTCGAGTACATCGAGCAGCCGTGCGCCTCGGTCGCCGAGCTTGCGGAGCTGCGCCGGCGCATTAAGTACATGGGCGTGCCCGTCGCCGCCGACGAGTCGGTGCGCAAGGTCGCGGACCCGCTCGCGGTCGCCCGGGCCGGCGCGGTGGACGTGCTCGTGCTCAAGGTGCAGCCGCTGGGCGGCATCCGGTCGGCGCTGCGGATCGCGACGGAGGCGGGCCTGCCCGTCGTCGTGTCCAGCGCGCTGGAAAGCTCCGTGGGCATCTCCATGGGCACGTTCCTCGCGGGCGCCCTGCCCGAGCTCGAGTACGACTGCGGGCTGGCGACCGTCTCGCTGTTCGAAGCGGATGTGACGGCGGAGCCGCTGGTGCCGCGGGACGGGATGCTGCCCGTCTCCCGCGTGGCCCCGGACCCGGCGCTGCTTGCCGCGCACGAGGCCTCCGCGGACCGTCGCGAATGGTGGCTGGAGCGCGTCGGGCGCTGCCACGCGCTCCTCAGCGGAGGCGTGGCGGGCACCCACTACAGTGACGACAGATGAGCATGAAGCGCCGCACGTTCCTGATGGGATCCGGCCTCGTCCTGGCGCTGGCGGCGTGCACCCCGGCCGAGCCGGAGCCGACCGCAACGCCGACCCCGTCCCCCACCCCCACGCCCACCCCGGGGCCGGTTCCCCGGCCCGCCGAGGCGGCGCGCTCGGCCTGGACGACCAACCCCTACACGCGCGGCGCGGTGAGCTACCTTCCGGTCGGGGCGACGCCGGAGTCCCGGGTCGCTCTGCGCACCCCCGTGCTGGATCGCGTCTTCTTCGCGGGTGAGGCCACCTCGACCGAGTTCCCCAGCACCGTGTCCGGCGCCGTGGCCTCCGGTAGGCGCGCCGCCGAGGAGGTCGCGGCCGCCGCGGCCGAGGGTGAGCGGATCGGCGTGATCGGCGCGGGCGCCGCGGGCGCCGTCGCCGCCCGCCGGCTCGTCGACGCGGGCTTCGAGGTCCTGGTCGTCGAGGCGCAGGACCGGGTCGGCGGCAGGATCCGCACCGCGCAGTCCGACTCCTGGCCGCTGCCCGTGGAGCTCGGGGCCGCGTTCGTGCCCACCGGCGGGAGCCCCCTCCCCGACGGCGAGGACGCCGCCGCCGTGCCCTACCCCGTCGCCCTGGAGACGCGCACCGCCTCCGGTGCGCCCGTGCCCAGCACGGCCGAGCCCGCCGCCGCGGTGGCCACCGCCGTCGCCTGGGCACAGGCCCAGTCCGCCGACGCGTCCCTGCGCAACGCCCTGACCGGGTCGGGCGCGGCGCCCGTCGAGACCGCGCCGCCCACGCCATCGGCGTCGCCGTCGTCCGACGCGGCAACCGGCGCCGAGGAGTCCGTGTCCGCGGGCGTCCTGCTCGAGCACTACCTCGACGTCGTCGTCGGCGCCCGGACGGGCGCCACGGCCGAGGACCTGTCCGCGCGCGCCGGCTTCGACCCCGTGCCGCCCGAGGAGTTGAGCCTCGTCACCGGCGGCCACCAGAGCCTCGTCGAGGAGGCCCTGCGGGACATCGACGTGCTGGCCAAGAGCCCCGTCGTGCACATCCGCTACGGCGAGCAGGGCGTCGGCCTGCGGTTCGGGACGGGCGAGTCGCTGTCGGTCGACCGGGTGATCGTCACCGTGCCGCTCGGCGTGCTCAGCGCCGAGGTGATCGAGTTCGACCCGGCTCTCCCCGCGGCCACGCAGGCCGCCATCGACGAGCTCGGCATGGGCGCCATCGAGACGGTGTGGCTGCGGTACGACGAGCCGTTCTGGGCGAGCGAGGCGAGCGTGTGGAGCGTCGCCGACCCGGAGGCGGACTTCCCCCTCTGGCTGAACCTGCTGCCGGTGACCGGATACCCGGTGCTCGTCGGGTTCGCCACCGCCGAGCACGCGGAGCGCGTCGCCGAGCTGTCCGACGACGACGTGGTCTCCAGCGCCATCGGCACGCTCGAGGCCTTCGTGGCCACCGAGGACGAGACGCCCGCCGTGGTGCCGACTCCCACGCCCACTCCCACTCCTACGCCCACGGCGACGCCGTCCGTCGTGCCCAGGGAGGAGCCGACGCAGCGGGCCACCGAGGCTCCCTCGAACTGATCGGCGCGGTGCCCGACCCCGTGCGCAGAGGCGGGCGCTACGGCGTGCGGTCGGGTGAGACCCCGCCGGGGAGCTGCGCCGCGCGGCGGGACCGGGCGCGAGCCGCCAACCGGCGACGGATCCTGGCGGCACGGGTCCTGGCGCCCGACAGGGTGGGCACCGGGCGCGCACTGCTGAGTACGAACGCGGCGCTGATGGCGAGCAGGATCACCCCGACGAGGGCGAGGTAGAAAGCCTGCTCGAGCGGCCCGCTCACCTGCGCCGGGTCCATGAAGAAGTAGGGGTACCAGCCGACCAGCGGTCCTCGGATGAGCGTGAAGGCGGCCCACGCCGCGGGCACGGCGAGCACCCAGGGCAGCAGCCGCCAGGGCGCGGCCGTGCGGCCCGGGGCGAGCATCCAGTCGACCAGCGCGTACGCGGGTATCCAGAAGTGCAGGAGCTGGCTCGACCACGGCACCTCGAGCGTGTAGTTCGTCCTCGCCGCCTGCGCGACGATGACGGCGAACACGGCGCCGGACGTGATGGCGTACGTCGTTGCGACGATGCGCAGGCCCACGAACCAGGCGGGGTCGTCCGCGCGGCGCCAGGCGAACAGCACCCCGAGGGCGAGCGTCACGTCGAGCAGGAAGGCGCTCTCGGTCGTGAAGTAGCTGAACCAGTTGCCGGTGGCGAAGCTGCTGAAGCCGAGCACGTAGTCGAAGTCGCCGATGAGCGCGACGACGCCGACGCCGAGCACGACGAGGCGCAGGACGGCGAAAGAGATGCGAGGATCCACCGGGGATCACCTCACCGGGACGGAGGGAGCGTCACAGGCCGCTGTAGGCGTGGAGTCCCTTGAAGAACACGTTGACGACACCGAAGTTGAACAGCACCGCGGAGAAGCCGATGATGGCGAGCCAGGCGGAACGCGAGCCGCGCCAGCCGCGGGTGGCCCGCGCGTGGATGTAGCCGGCGTAGATCACCCAGATGATGAAGGTCCACACCTCCTTGGTGTCCCAGCCCCAGTAGCGCCCCCACGCGCGCTCCGCCCAGATGGCGCCGGCCATGAGGGTGAAGGTCCACAGGATGAACCCGATGATGTTGAGCCGGTAGGCGAGGTTCTCGAGCTGCTCGGATCCGGGGAGGCTGCGCAGGAACGACAGCCCACCGCCGCGGGGATCGAGCCCGTCGGCGACGGCGACCTCGCGGCGGTGCTGCAGAAGCTGCACCACGGACAGGGCGAACCCGAGCGCGAAGAACGCCGTCGCGAGAATGGCGACGAAGACGTGGATCACGAGCCAGTAGCTCTGCAGGGCGGGCGGCAGCGGCACGACGTCGACGCGGAACCCGACGGTCGCGATGCCGAGCAGGATGATGACGAGGCCGGTGACGAAGGTGCCGAGGAACTTGAGGTCGCGCACGAGCAGAACGCCGAGGAAGACGCCCATGATGACGAGCGTGCCGGTCATTGAGAACTCGTACATGTTCGCCCACGGCACCCGGGCCGCGGCGATGCCGCGCAGGATCGTGGCGACGAGGTGCAGCGCGAAGCCGAGCACGGCGAGCGCGAGGCCGACGCGGAGGCTGATGGGCGAGCGCGCCCGCCCCGTCGTGCCGTCGTCTCCGCCGCGCTCGAGGGTCGCTACCCCCGCGCGGCGCTGCGCCGTCGCACCGGCAGCGCTCGACGAGGCGAGCACGCGGGAGGCGCGTGCCGAGGCATCCGCGGTCGTCGCATCGGCGGATCTGCGGGCGAGGTCGAGCGCGAACGAGACGAACGACATCGCGTATGCCCCCGTCGCTCCCAGCAGGAAGAGCAGCGAGGCGGCGTCGAGCGTTGCAGTGTTCACCCGGGTAGCCTAGATCCTTTCGCTGATAGGAGCCGATGCGGAACCGGCCTCGGCGAGGGCCGTCCGATGCCGGTCGGCGAAGTCCTTCACCGCGCTCTCGAGGGTGGGATCGTCGCCGCGCGCGAGGCCCGCGTACTCGAGCGTCAGACCGCCGTCGGCATCCCGCACCGCCTTCATCCAGACCCGCCTGCGGGGGATGAACAGCGACGTGAGCAGCCCCGCAAGCACGCAGACGGCGAAGAACAGCACCCAGCCCTGGGTCGGGTCGTGGTGGATGTCGAACGACGCGAACCTCGGCACGTCGTCGAGGCTCACCGTGCCGAGGCCGTCCGGCAGCTCCTGGGTCTCCCCAGGGGCGAGGCGGATGCCCGGGGTGTCCGTGTTGCGGCCGCTCAGCTGGGTGAGGTCGTCGGTGTTCAGCTCGTACACCGACCGCGGCACGCCCTGGTCGAGCCCGAGGTCGCCGACGTAGACATTGAGGCTCAGCACCGGGTTGCGGAGGTCGGGGAAGCTCGAGAAGTCGCCCTCCTCGTGCTCCGAGGTCTCCTGCGTCGGGTAGAAGAAGCCGATCATGCCCACCTGCTGGGCGAGGCCGTCCGGCACCTTGATGACGCCGAGCGACGTGAGGTTCGGATCCTGCGGCAGGAACGGCACGGAGTCGGTGAACACGACCTCGCCCGCCGGGTCGCGCACCGTGATCGTCGGCGCGTAGCCGTTGCCGAGGAGGTAGATGTCGGTCCCGGCGATGCGCAGGGGCTCGTTCACCTTCACGGCCGTCTCGCTCGCGGCGCCGGCGGCCCCGCCGTCCGTCGTCACGCTCGCCGTGTAGTCGGTCGGCTGGCCGATCGCGTTCTGGTTCTGCTCCTCATAGGTCACGCTCAGCTCGTCGAGCTTCACGCGGTACTGGGCAAGGCGGTTCTCGTCGACGAAGCGGCCCGGATTGAACGAGTCGTAGGCGCTCAGGGTGTTGACGAACGACTGCCCCTCCACGATCACGCGCTGGCCGCTGTAGCCGAAGCCGCCGCCGATACCGACGGTGACGAGGATGCCGACGAGGGCCGAGTGGAAGACGAGGTTGCCCGTCTCACGCAGGTAGCCGCGCTCGGCCGAGACGGAGTCGGCGAAGGTCACGACCCGGTAGCCGCCCTTGCGCAGCATCGCGCGCGCGCTCTCGACGGCCCGGGCGACCGTCGCGTCGTCGGCGGGCCGGCCGTCGAGGGTTCGCGTGGTGAACCCGGCCATGCGGGCGAGCCGCGCGGGGGTGCGCGGCGGCGCGGAACGCAGCGCCTGCAGGTGGTGCCGGGTGCGCGGCAGGACGCAACCGATGAGCGACACGAACAGCAGGAGGTAGATGCTCGAGAACCAGATCGACGAGTAGGTGTCGAACACCTGCAGCCGGTCGAGCACCGGGAAGAGGTCGGGGTTGTCGACCTTGTACTGCACGACGCCGTTGGGGTCCGACGTCCGCTGCGGCACGAGGGACCCGGGGATCGCCGCGACCGCGAGGAGGAGGAGCAGGAACAGCGCGGTCCGCATGCTCGTGAGCTGGCGCCAGAACCAGCGCAGCCAGCCGATCGGCCCCAGCCGCGGCTGGGTGATGCTGTCGTCCGGACCCGAGGGCGGGGGCGTGGCGGAGTCGACGTAGTCGTCCGGGCGGCGCGGGTCGCCTGAGCGCGCCGACGCCCGGCGGGTAGCGGCCTCGCGGGGATCAGATAGGCGTGACATAGCCGCCGATCACCGCCTGCAGGTCCGACAGCCAGGCGCCCCAGAGGCCCGTGACCATGAGCAGGCCGATGATCATGAGCAGCAGGCCGCCGGCCACGTTGATGGCGCGGATATGCCGCTTGAGGAATGAGACCGCGCCGGTCATCCAGCTGAGGCCGAGCGCGAGCAGGAGGAACGGGATCCCGAGCCCCAGGCAGTAGAAGGCGCCGAGCAGCGCGCCGCGGCCGGCGCTGCCGCTGTCGAGGCTGAGCGCGCCGATGGCGGCGAGCGCGGGGCCGTAGCAGGGGGTCCAGCCGATGGCGAAGACGAGTCCGAGCAGCGGTGCGCCGGCGAGGCCGGTCGCCGGCTGCCAGCGCGGCTTGATGGTGCGCTGGAGGAAGGAGAACCGCCCGAGGAACACGAAGCCGAGCAGGAACACCACGACGCCCGCCACGCGCGTGACGATGTCGTCGTAGCGCAGGAGGAATCCGCCGAGCGCGCCGGCGAACAGGCCGAGCAGCACGAACACCACGGAGAAGCCGAGGATGAACAGGGCGACGCCGAGCAGCAGTCGGCCGCGCGTCCGGTCCTGGGCGCTGGTGAACCCGCCGACGTAGGCCAGGTAGCCGGGCACGAGCGGAAGCACGCAGGGCGACGCGAAGGACACCAGGCCGGCGGCGATCGCCAGCGGGATGGCGATGAGGAGCTGACCGGACAGGACCGCCTCGGTGACCCCGTTCACCTAGCTCGCCTCGGCGAGCGTGTCGGAGATCAGCGTGTCGAGCACTTTCCCGTCGACGGTGCCGAGGATGCGGCTCGCGATGCGGCCCTCCCGGTCGAGCACGAAGGTGGTGGGGGTGGCGTTCGGCGCGTACTGGCCGCTGAAGGCGAGCTGGACCGCCGAGTCCTGCACGTCGATCGCGGAGGGGAAGGTGGTGCCCCAGCGCTCGGCGAACGAGCGGGCGGTCGCCGGCTGGTCGCGGGTGTTCACGCCGAGGAACGCGACGCCGTCGGCGGAGTACTGCTGATAGAGCTCCTCGAGCACCGGCGCCTCCTCGCGGCACGGGGCGCATCCGGCGTACCAGAAGTTGACGACCGTCACGTTGCCGCTGAGGCTGCTCGACGACAGCGTCGAGCCGTCGTCCATGGCGGCCTCGAACGTGATCGGGTCGGTGCGGCTCTCGGCCGGGATCTCCGTGTAGGTGCCGTCGCCGGCGATGAAGTTCTTGCCGCTGCCCTCGGAGTACTGCTCCGCGAGGGAGTCGGCCGAGCAGCCGGTCAGCGCGAGGCCGGCGAGCGCCGTGACGGCGGCGAGGCGCGCGAGCCGGGGTCCTCGGCGGGTCCTGGAGAAGGTGGCGGCGCGCATCAGACGGCCCCGAGGTCGACGGACTGGTCGAGCAGGCCCTCGGTCGGGTCCTGGTACCCGGTCTCCACAAAGCGGTCCCCGCGGTACTCGAAGGTTGTGATGCTCGAGAGGGTGCAGCGGCGCTTGCGCGGGTCGTGCGCCAGCTGCTGACGCTTGAGCTTGCGGTGCACGGTCCAGATGGGCAGCTGGTGGCTCACGAAGACGACGTCGCCGTCCGGAACGGAGGCGTGGGCATCGGTCATGGCGGCGAGCATGCGGGCCGCGATGGACTCGTACGGCTCGCCCCAGCTCGGGCGGAGCGGGTTGACGACCCAGCCCCACGTGCTCGGGTTGCGCAGCACCTGTGCCCCGAAGTTGAAGGTGCGGCCCTCGAACCTGTTGAACGGCTCGATGATGCGCTCGTCGATGTCGACGGGAAGGCCGAAGCGCTCGCCCCACGGCGCCGAGGACTCCTGGGTGCGCTGCAGCGGCGAGGAGATGATGCGGCGCACGGGGGCGTTCTGCTCCTGCAGGGCCCGGGCGGCGGAGTCCGCCATGCGGTGCCCGAGCGTGCTGAGCCCGAAGCCGGGCATGGTGCCGTAGAGCACCCGCTCCGGGTTGTGCACCTCGCCGTGCCGGACGAGGTGGATCTTCTGCGCGACCACGGCCTCAAGTGTACGGATCGATGCCTGGCAGTCCGCTTGCCGTCCCCGGGCGGGGCGGGCCGATCGCGCCCGGTAAACTCGACTCCCGTGACCGAACGCACCCTGATCAAGAACCTGGCCGCCCTGGACGAGGGGCCCGTCTCGGTCTCCGGCTGGGTCGACACCGTGCGCGACCAGAAGAAGGTGCAGTTCGTCGTCCTCCGCGACGAGTCCGGCGCCGTGCAGCTGGTGAACCCGCGCTCCGCCGCCCCGGCCGAGGGCGAGGATGCGGGCGAGACCGTGGACTCGATCATCTCGGGGCTGTCGGTCGGCACGTTCCTCACCGCGACCGGTCAGCTGAAGAAGGACGAGCGGGTGAAGCTCGGCGGCGTCGAGATCAAGCTCGAGTCGCTCGACATCGCCACCGTCGCCATCGCGGAGACGCCGATCGCCGCGGACAGCGGCATCGACAAGCGCATGGACTGGCGCTTCCTCGACCTGCGTGTGCCCCGCAACAACCTCATCTTCCGCGTGCAGACGACCTTCGAGCACGCGCTGCGCACCTACTGGGTCGAGAACGACTTCGTCGAGCTGCACACCCCGAAGTTCATGGCGACGCCGTCCGAGTCGCGCGCCGAGCTGTTCCACGTCGACTACTTCGACGGCGACGCCTACCTCGCGCAGAGCCCGCAGTTCTTCAAGCAGATGGCGCAGTCCGCGGGCTTCGGCAAGATGTTCGAGATCGGCCCGGCATTCCGCGCCGACCCGTCCTTCACCTCCCGGCACGCGACGGAGTTCACCTCCGTCGACACGGAGATCAGCTGGATCGACAGCCACGAGGACGTCATGGCGCTGCAGGAGCAGCTCATGGTCGCCGGCCTGTCCGCGGTGAAGGAGAAGCACGGCGAGGAGATCCAGTCGCTGTTCGGCGTCGAGGTCGTCGTGCCGAGCACGCCGTTCCCGCGCATCCCGCTTGCCGAGGCCAAGCGCATCGTCGCCGAGCGCGGCCACGTGATCGACCGCGCGGACGACGACATGGACCCCGAGGGCGAGCGGCAGATCGCCGCCCACGTGCAGGAGACCTACGGGCACGAGTTCGTGTTCCTCACGGAGTACCCCGCGAGCATCCGGCCGTTCTACCACATGCGCAAGGACGACGACGCGACGCTCACGAAGAGCTACGACCTCGTCTGGCGCGGCCTCGAGATCACGACGGGCGCCCAGCGCGAGCACCGCATCGACGTGCTCGAGCAGCAGGTGCGCGAGAAGGGCATGGAGGTCGAGGAGCTCTCCGACTACCTCGACTTCTTCCGCTACGGCGTGCCGCCGCACGGCGGGTTCGGCATGGGTCTCGCCCGCGTGATCATGCTGATGCTGCACCAGCCCAACCTGCGCGAGGTGACCTACCTCTTCCGCGGACCCAACCGCCTCACCCCGTAGCCCGATGCGGCAGCGGCGTTACTGCCGCTGAGCCGCCACGGTCGCCGAGCCCGTCGAAGGTCGCTGAGCCGCCACGGTCGCTGAGCCTGTCGAAGCGACGCACACCGCGTCCCTTCGCCGGCTCAGGGCCCGCACATGCGGGTCGGACCGGGTCAGACGAGGTAGTCGACGCTCACCCGGGATGCCGCGAGGCCCCGGACGAATGCCGCGACCTTCTCGTGCTCCGGGTGCACGATGTAGGCGTCGAGAGCCGCCTCGTCGGCGTAGTCGGCGACGAGCACGACGTCGTGCGCGGTGTCCGACTCGCGGATGTTCGAACCGACCTCGAGCCGGAGGATCTCCGGGATCAGCGCGGGCAGGGTCTCGAGCGCGTCGGCGATGGCACGGCGCTGCTGTCGGTTGAGCTCGGGATCCGTCTCGGCGAGCTTCCAGGACACGATGTGGCGAAGGGTCATGCGCCCAACGCTATCGGCGCGGGGTCGCCTAGCCGACCGCCAGGAGGGCGGCGCGCAGCCGGGCGGGATCGATGCGCCAGTAGTTGTGCACGCGGTCGTTGATGAGCACGACGGGGATCTCCTCGACGAAACGCTCGTGCAGCGCGGCGTCTTCGAGGATCGACTTCTCCTCCACCTCGATGCGTGGGGCGCCGGGCTGATCGGTAAGCTCCCCCACGACCGCGCCGACCACGTCGCGGGCGTCGTCGCAGAGATGGCAGCCGGGCTTGCCGACCAGGGTGATGCGTGCCGTCGTCACTCCCCCAGCCTAGGCGGGCATAGGCTTACTCGGGTCATGCCCGAGCAGAGTAGCCCGCAGCCGATCGTCGCCTTCTTCGACGTCGACAACACCATCCTCCGCGGCGCGAGCCTGTACCACCTCGGCCGCGGCGCCTTCCGCGCCGGCATGATCACCTACCGCGACGTCGTGGTCGCCGCCTGGCGCCAGGCCCAATTCCTCCGCCGGGGCGAGAACCTCCGCCATCTGCACACCATCCGCGCCCGTGCCCTGCAGATCGTGGCCGGTCGCACCACCCGCGAGGTGCGCCAGCTGAGCGTCGACATCTTCGATCGGGACATCAGCAAGCGGCTGTGGCCCGAGACGGTCGCGCTGACCCGCGAGCACCTCGGCCTGGGCCACGAGGTATGGCTCATCACGGCGACGGCCCAGGAGGTCGCCGAGGTCATCGCCACCCGCCTGGGACTCACCGGGGCCCTCGGCACGGTGCTCGACTCGGTGGACGGCGTCTACACCGGCGGCCTGCGCGGCGACTTCCTGCACGGCGAGGGCAAGGCCACGGCCGCCCTCGTGCACGCGGCCGCGATCGGCGCGCGCCTCGAGGACTGCTGGGCCTACTCCGACTCCCGGAACGACATCCCGCTGCTCGAGCTCGTCGGTCACCCCGTCGTCGTGAACCCCGACGTGATCCTGCGCCGGCACGCGATCACCCGCGGCTGGCACATCATGGAGATGAAGCGCTCGAGCATCAAGGCGGCGCAGCGCGCGGTCCGCGACGAGGCGAAGGCCGCCCGCGGCGAAACCAAGAAGCGCCGGGTCCCCTGACGGGAGCCCGACGCTCGATGGAAAAGAACTAGGCGCTGCCTACTTCTTGTTGCGGCGCTGGTGGCGCGTCTTGCGAAGCAGCTTGCGGTGCTTCTTCTTCGCCATGCGCTTGCGACGCTTCTTGATTACTGAACCCATAGGGACCTCACTGATTTCTGACGGGACACCGGGTCCTATCAGAACCTCGGAAAAATGCCTCGGAGCAGTCTAGCGCGTGTTTCGGTCAGCCCGCGTCCGCGACGGATCCAGGGGCCTCTGCAGCCGCCTCCGTGCCGGCCGGGCTGGCCGCCGCGCGCACGGCGGACTCGGGCACGCGGAAGGAGCGGCCGAAGCGGATGGCGGGCAGCTCACCGGAGTGGACGAGGCGGTACACCGTCATCTTCGAGACCCGCATCACGTCGGCGACCTCGGCAACGGTGAGGAAGCGGACGTCGGCGAGATCGCTAGGCATGGTGGCCCCTTTGCTGAACCCGGCCCGCGGCCGGCGAGACAAACTCCTGTGACGGATGTTACCGGAGTGCTCGATCGTAACCATAGGTGCTGGCCGGATGCTGTGTCCAGGCACTGGGAACGAGCCTGCGCACGACGAGGAGAGCGGGCTGCGCGGCGACGCGGGGGTCGGTTGGACGCGGTCGGACCGCGGAGCCCGATACCGCTCCGGCCCCCCGGGTCGAGCCGGGGTCAGGCCCGGCGGACTCGGAACGCGAGGTCGGCGGCGAGCCGGCCGAGGCCCGTGGCCCAACGGGCGCCCGGGACCGGGGCGCCGGCTCCGCCGTTCGTGGCGGCCGGCTCCGAGGCGGCCGACTCGGAAGGAGCGACCTCCGCGGGAGGGAGGAAGGGGGCCACCCAGGCTCCGACATCCGAAAGAGCGTCGGGTTCGATCCGGTAGTAGCGGTGCTGCCCCTTCTCACGTACGGTCACGAGCCCCGCCTCGCGCAGCACCTTCAGGTGCTTGGAGACGGTCGGCTGGCTCAGGGCGAGCTCGGCGACGAGCTCCGATACGCTCGCGTCGCCGGACGCCACGGACTCGGTACGCCGACGGAGGAGGATGCCGAGCAGCTCCCGCCGCGTGGGGTCTGCCACGACCGCGAAGATATCTGCCATGCGATCAGGCTAGCGAGTGCCGCGTCCGGCCGGGGTAGCATCGGTTCGCATCTGACACGGCGGCACGCGCCCTGCCTGCGGCCGAAGCGAAGGAACGAGGGTCATGCGCACGAGGGGCGGACATCGGCGCTCCCCGATCGCCCGACTGCGGGACCTGATCGACTACTTCGCCCACTCGACACCGGCGCGGTTCGCCATCGCGGTGTTCGCGGCCCTGGTCCTCGCGCTGACGGCCATCCTGCTGCTGCCGGGCATGCGGCCGGACGGGCAGAGGGCCGACGCAGCGGATGCGCTCTTCACCGCCGTCTCCGCCATCTGCGTCACCGGCCTCGCCACGGTCGACATGGCGACGTACTGGTCGCCGCTCGGCCACGCGGTCATCGCCCTCGGCGTGCAGGTGGGCGGCATCGGCGTGCTGACCCTCGCCTCGATCATGGGCCTCATCGTGTCGCGCCGGCTCGGCCTCCGGGCCCGGCTCATGGCGGCCAGCGACGCGAACCCGCTGCGCATCCACAGCGGCCCCGTCGCCGAGAGCCAGGCGGTGAAGCTCGGCGAGATGGGCACGCTGCTGCTCACCGTGGCCATGAGCGCCATCGTGATCGAGCTGGCCATCGCGGTCCTGCTGGTGCCGCCGATCCTCGCCCAGGGCGTGCCCTTCCTCGAGGCGCTGCTCGACTCCTTCTACTACTCGCTGATGGCCTTCACGAACACCGGCTTCATCTTCAGCGAGGCCGGCATTGCCCCGTACGCCTCGGACTACTGGTTCCTCACCTGGCTCATGGTTGGCGTCTTCCTCGGCAGCATCGGCTTCCCGGTGATCTACGCGCTGCTGCGCAACCACCGGCGGCCCCGGCAGTGGTCCGTGCACGTGAAGCTCACGCTCGTCACCACGGCGCTCCTGATCGTGCTGGGCACCGCCGCCTACGTGCTGCTCGAGTGGGACAACCAGGCGACCTTCGCCGCGCTGCCGCCGGAGGACCGGGTCTACCAGGCCCTCTTCTTCTCGGTGATGACGCGCTCCGGCGGCTTCGCCACGATCAACGTGCACGAGATGAACAACGCGAGCCTGCTGGTGAGCGACATGCTCATGTTCATCGGCGGCGGATCCGCGTCGACGGCCGGCGGCATCAAGGTCACGACGCTCGCGGTCCTGTTCCTCGCGGCGTTCGCCGAGGCCAGAGGCAACCAGTCGATGGAGGCGTTCGAGCGCCGCATCCCCGGCGACGTGCTGCGACTCGCCGTGAGCGTCGTGCTCCTCGGTGCGACGACCGTGGCGCTGTCCTGCATCATCCTGCTGCAGATCTCGGGGTCGTCCCTCGACTACGTGCTGTTCGACGTGATCTCGGCCTTCGCGACCTCGGGGCTGACCACGGGGCTGACGGCGGAGCTCCCGCCGTCGGGCGTGTACGTGCTGTGCGCCACGATGTTCATCGGGCGCATCGGCACGGTGACGCTGGCCGTCGCGCTCGCCGCGAGCACCAGGCGCCAGCTGTTCAAGCGCGCGGAGGAGCGTCCCATCGTTGGATAATTGCGACGGATCACCCTCCCGGGGTCCTGAGAGGGTACAAGCGTGATTGACCGCATTCCCCATAACGCACCGGTGCTCGTCATCGGCCTCGGTCGTTTCGGCGCCGCCACCGCGGGCCAGCTGGCCCGCCTGGACCGCGAGGTGCTCGCCATCGACGCGAGCGAGGGCCTCGTGCAGAAGTGGTCGGAGCGGATCACCCACGCGGTGCAGGCTGACGCCCGCAGCATCGAGGCGCTGCAGCAGCTCGGCGCGCAGGAGTTCTCCATCGCGGTGGTCGCCGTCGGCTCGTCGATCGAGGCGAGCGTGCTCATCACGGCCAACCTCGTCGACCTGAACATCCCGCAGATCTGGGCTAAGGCGATCTCGCAGTCGCACGGCAAGATCCTGGAGCGCATCGGCGCGAACCACGTGATCTACCCCGAGGCGGAGGCGGGCGAGCGCGTCGCGCACCTCGTGTCCGGGCGCATGCTCGACTTCATCGAGTTCGACGACGACTTCGTGCTCGCCAAGATGTACCCGCCGAAGCCCATCCGTGGTCAGACGCTCTCCGAGTCGCGCGTGCGGGTGAAGCACCACGTCACCGTGGTCGGCGTGAAGTCGCCGGGCAAGCCGTTCACCTACGCGACGGCGGACACCCTGGTGTCGAACCACGACCTCATCATCGTCTCGGGCGCCACGGCCGACATCGAGCGGTTCGCCGCCCTCAACTGACCAGCGCCTCGCTCACCGGAGGGTGCGGTCAGGCGCCGGCGGCGAGCTCGCGGGAGCGGGCGAGGGCCGCGTCCGTGGCGCGGTCGAAGATCGCCTTCAGGTCGGCGCCCTGCAGCTCCGCGATGGCGCGCTCGGTCGTGCCGTTCGGGCTCGTGACCTGACGGCGGAGGTCCGCAGGGGTCATGCCGGTCGCGGCCAGCAGCTCCGTCGCGCCGCGGAAGGTGCCGTTCACCAGGGTCGCCGCCTCCTCGGGGCTGAATCCCTTCGCCATCGCGGTCGCGGTGAGCTGCTCGATGAGGAAGAAGACGTAGGCCGGTCCGGATCCCGAGATCGTGCCGAGCGCGTCGAGCTGGCTCTCCGGCACCTCCACCACCTCGCCGACGGTCTCGAAGAGCGCCCGGACGAGCGCGAGGTCGTCCGGCGTGGATCGGGTGCCCGCGCTGATCCCCGTCACGGCCCTGCCGACGACGGCCGGCGTGTTGGGCATCGAGCGGATGACCGCGACGGATTCGGGCAGGGCGGCCTCGAAGGTCGCGATCGTCACCCCCGCGGCGACGCTGACCACGAGGGCGTCGGGCTCGAGGGCGTCCGCAACCTCGTTCAGCAGGTCGGGCACCATGGCGGGCTTCACGCCGACGAGCACCAGCTTCGCGCCGCGCGCCGCCGCGCGGTTCGCGTCCGGGTCCGTCTCGGTCGCGAACGCGCGCACGCCCTCGGTGCCGTCGAAGTCCGCGGCCTTCGCGGCCGAGCGGTTGGTGACGCGCACGTCGCCGTCCACGCTCACCTCCGGACGGAGGAGTCCGGTCAGGATCGCCCTCCCCATGGATCCGGCGCCGAGGATGGCGATGGTCGGCAGGGCGGTGGGCGCGGTCGAGTCGGTCACCCTCGTCATCCTAGGCAGGGGTGCCCGACGGCACGCCGGCGTCGGGGAGCGTCCCTTCGACGGGCTCAGGGACCGGGCCGGGCTCAGGGACCGTGGGGGGTCAGGGACCGTAAGGGGTCAGGGACGGGGCGGGGTGGGTCCGCGGCGCTCGGGGTGGGTGAAGAAGTCGGTCAGGAGGGCGGCGCAGGCCTCCTCCTCGACCCCCGGGTACACCTCGACGCGGTGCGGCAGGCGGCGGTCGCGCAGCACGTCGTACATCGACCCGACGGCTCCCGCCTTCTCGTCCCATGCCCCGAACACGACCCGGGGCACCCGGGCGGCGAGGATGGCGCCCGCGCACATGATGCAGGGCTCGAGGGTTACGACCAGGGTCGCGTCCGTCAGGTGCCAGTCGCCCGTCGCGCGTGCGGCCTCGCGGAGTGCGACGACCTCGGCGTGAGCGGTCGGGTCGTTCGTCAGCTCGCGCTCGTTCCGGCCCGTTCCGATCACGGATCCGGCCGCATCCAGCACGACGGCTCCGATCGGCACGTCGTCCGACACGGTCGTAGTGCGGGCCTCATCGAGGGCGAGCTGCATCCAGCGGACGAATCGTTCGGGCGTGCCCGCGACCACAGGACACCCCCTCCGCTCGGATAGATTGAGCCTATGCGAGTCCACGTTGCCGACCACCCGCTCATCACGCACAAGCTGACGGTGCTGCGCGACAAGACGACGCCCTCCCCCACGTTCCGCAACCTCACCGAGGAGCTCGTGACCCTGCTCGCCTACGAGGCGACCCGTTCCGTGCGCGTGGAGCCCATCACCATCCAGACCCCGGTCACCGAGACGGTCGGCACCGAGATCGGCGACCCCAAGCCCCTCGTCGTGCCGATCCTCCGCGCGGGTCTCGGCATGCTCGACGGCATGATCCGCCTCGTGCCGAGCGCCGAGGTCGGCTTCCTCGGCATGGTCCGCAACGAGGAGACGCTGCAGCCGGACATCTACGCGGAGCGACTGCCGGACGACCTCTCCAACCGTCAGTGCTTCGTGCTCGACCCCATGCTCGCGACCGGCGGGTCGCTGCTCGCCGCCATCAACTACCTGTTCGACCGCGGCGCGGTCGACGTCACGGCCATCTGCCTGATCGCCGCTCCCGAGGGCCTCGCGGCCGTCGAGAAGGCGACGGAGGGCCGCGAGGTCACCATCGTCCTCGGCGCCCTGGACGAGCGCCTGAACGAGAACGGTTACATCGTTCCGGGCCTCGGCGACGCCGGCGACAGGCTCTACGGCACCGCTCACTAGTTGCCGTCGGTGAGTTGACACGGCAACCACCGAACCGGATACTCGAACGCATGACTGTTTCCGCTCGTGCCCTGACCTCCTTCGAGGCCCTGGGGAACGTCGGCATGATGATGGCCGGCGGAGCAGTCATGTGTTGCCGAATGTCGGCCTAACCCGCCCCCTTCGCCTCGTGCTCGCCGCCACAGCGGCTTGAGCCTCGCCGCGGGTCGCCACCTTCAGGCCCGCGTCCGGTCGCCTCTTCGGCCGAACTGCAACGCACCGCACGCACATCGGGATCCCCTCCTTCCGCTTCGCCGCACCGTCGGCACCGCGCCCGTTCCGCGCACCCGGGGATCCGCACATCATCAGAAGGATCTCGTCATGTCGCTCCTCTCCGTCTCCCCCGCAACCGCCACCGCCGCTCCCGCCCGCCACCTGACCCCGGCCGCCCGCCCCGTCACCCCGGTGGCGCCCGCCGCGACGTCCTCCTCCGTCGACCGTTCCGACGCGACGCCCCGACCGGTTCGCGCCGTGCCCGACGGCACGGAGGCCCGTGGTTTCGTGCTCTACGTCGGCATTGACGAGGCGAAGGCCGCCGCGGCCGGCACCGACCTCGGCCGCATCGTCGAGGCCCTCCGAGCCCTCACCAGCGAGGTCGCTCCGGGGGCTGAGACCTATGCCGCCGTCGCCCTCGCGCCGCGCGGGGCCGGTGGTCGCGACGTCGACGTCGTGCGCCTCGCCCTGCAGGACCCGGCGGCGCTCGCCAAGCGCCGTGAGGTCGTCGAGGACGAGGACCGCGCCTACAGCGGCGTCGTCATCGACATCTCCCGCAAGCGCGTGCTGCTCGACAACGACAACGCGAACCTCACCTACAAGGAGTTCGAGCTGCTGCAGTACCTCGTGCTGCGCGAGGGCCGCACCATCGACCGCGCCGAGCTGCTCGGGTCCCTGTGGAGCGACGCGGACGAGGAGGAGGTGCCCAACGAGCGCACCATCGACGTCCACGTACGCCGCCTGCGCGCCAAGCTGGGCCGCTACGAGGACATCGTGCGCACCGTGCGCGGCGTCGGATACCGCTTCGACCGTCACGCGGACGTCTCCGTGCACCACGCCGGAACGCCGAGCCCCGACCTCTTCTGATCCGGCCCGAAAAATAACGTTTAGGTAACTAGCGCACGTTACCTAACTGTTATATATTTCAGGGGCAGAGGTTGTTTGCTGTGGCAGCCGAAGCGAAATGTGATTGCAGGACACTCTTGGTGCAAGGGAGTGGGCCGGTCCCAAGCCTCTGGGACCGGCCCACAGTCCGTTAGGCGGTCCGTCGTTCAGGCGGGTCGCGCCCCTCTCCATCGTCGTCACGGCTCGGCGGCGCCCCCGTTCCGCCCCGACCGGCCTCGCCGTCCCTATCCTTGTCGAGAGGCGAGGAGGCGGGACGTGGCAGACAGCGCGGGCGCGGTCGCGGCGTGGGAGGCACTCTTCCGCGCGCAGGTGGGCATCATGCGCCGCCTCGCCGCCGACTTCCCCACCCAGCAGATGTCGTTCAACGAGTACGACGTGCTGTTCAACATCTCCCGCCAGCCGGACCGCCGCATCCGGCTGCGCAACCTCAACCAGCACGTCCTGCTGACCCAGCCCAGCGTGAGCAGGCTGATCGACCGGCTCGCCGCCAAGGGGTACGTGTGCAAGCTGCCGGACCCCGGGGACGGCCGCGGCACCATCGTCGCGATGACCGACGACGGGTTGACGGCGTTCCGTCAGGTGGCCTTTCAGCACGTCGAGTCCATCGACCGGCATCTGGGCGGCGCGCTCGACGCGGAGGAGCTCGAGGAACTGCGCGGACTCTGCGAGAAGCTCCAGCAGGGACTGACCTGACCACACCAGCCCTGGTCGCCACGGAAGGTCCGGCGGGCGGGGGGACCCTGCCGGCCATCCGACGCGGGGGGCTGCCGGCCGTGACGACCACGAGCTGGTGGGGAGAGTGAATAACTCTCACGTGACGCTAACCACCGAGCTCTCCGCCGGTCCAGGGACCGCACGCAACGGGGGCGCTATTTGTCCCCCGTCCGAACTCAGCGGGGGACAACCGCCCGGAGGGACGAACCGGTGAGGATGGGCAGCCGGTGCCGCCCGACGAGGGTCCGCAGCTCCGCGAGCGACTGACCGGCCACGAGCAGCCCGAGCGCGAGCCAGCCCGCGGCGACGACGGCTCCGCCGAGGACCCCCGGCAGGGCGAGCCACCCGAGCAGCGCGACCAGCGCGGCACCGCCGACCGCGACCAGCATCGCGGGCGCGAGTCCGATCACCCGCACGCGCTCCCCGCACTCGGCCGCGACCTGATCCGCGCCGTGATCCCGGGCACAGCCACCGCTCTCGTGCACGACGGCGACCACGTGCAACAGCGACAGCCCGGTGCGAAGAACCTCGTGCGGCAGGTAGAGCAGTGCGTACGCGAGGTCCGCCGCGTCGCGGTCGGGCATCGCCGCCACGACGCGCAGGTTCATCGCCACCGCGATCAGGGGCGGCACCAGCCACCACCACTGCCCGGTGACGGCACCGGTGACGAGAGCGTGCGTGACCAGGAGGACGAAGAGCAGGCGTGACACCAGATGCCCGATGAGCCCGCTGCGCCACTCGAAACGGCGTGCCACGCGGCTCGCGGCCGGCAGCTCGCGGCTGAGACGCTGCATGCCGGCGACGCGCTTCACGTGCTGCGCCCAGACCCCGCGAGGCGTGCGCATGGCGGCCGCGCTCGATCTCGCGCGGCTCGACATGCCCGTCGCAAAGCCTGCCTCGTCGAGGTCGATGCGCAGGCGCGCGTCCTCCGCGCCGGTCCCACCACCCCACGGGCCGGGGCGCGCGGCCGCTGCCGCTACCTCCCGAAGCGTGGACGTGCGGAACAACGAGCACTGACCGACGGAGAGCGGCATGCGGCCGGACCGGGCGGCGGCACGCAGCGCCTGGGCCGTCACCTCGAAGCGCTGGGCACGCACGAGCAGGCGTGTCGGGTGCGGATCCGCGGGGTCGGGAAGGAGGCTCGGTACCGCCGACACCGCCTCGAGGCCGTCATCCGCGGAGAGGTCGTCGAGGAGGATCCGCAGGCCGTCCGGACCCAGGGCGCTGTCGGCGTCGACGGTGAGCACGAAGTCGTGGTGGCGGGAGAGGGACCAGGCGAAGTTGAGTGCACCGGCCCTGCGATCGCCGTTCGTGCCGATGTCGATCACCGTCACGGCGCAGGTCACCCCGCCGCCCGGTCGGTCGAGCGCGTGGCGCCCGGTGAAACGGCGGGCGCGGTCGTAGGTGTCGTCGGTCGAGTTGTTCACCACGACGAAGATCGAGTCCGGCGGCCGCGTCTGGTCGAGCAGCGAGGCGATGCACGCGCCGACCGTGTCCTGCTCGTTCCGGGCGGGGACGAGCACGGCGACGGTGGGCGCCATCGAGAGGCGTGGGAGAGTCGGGCGCCGGCGGTCGAGGACGGGGGGTGCGGCGTGCGGACGGAGGGGTGAATCCACGGAGGAACGGGCTTTCGGGTGAACAGCCACCATGCGCCGACGGGCCCGGCGAGGAACGGCAGGAGGACCGGCTCCCGCCGCGATCCCCGGCTCCGAGCCTATGCAGCGACTCGCGCCCCCGAAAGCACCCGAGCGGGGGTCACGCGCGGGGGCTGACGCGCGGGGGCTGATGCTCGGCGGACGCCCAGCAACTCCTGACCCCCGGCCGCCGCCCGGCTCGTAGGCTCGCCCCATGCGTGCCAACGACGACGCCCCGACGTCCACCCCCTCAGCCCCTGCGGGCTCGAGCATCGTGTGGTTCCGTGACGACCTGCGGCTCTCCGACAACCCGGCGCTCACCGCGGCCGTGGAGCGCGGCGGTCCGGTGATCCCGCTCTTCGTGCTCGACGATGAGAGCCCCGGGATCCGCCCGCTCGGTGGGGCGGCCCGCTGGTGGCTGCACGAGAGCCTCAGTCGGCTCGCCGCAGCCCTGGAGGAGCGGGGCACCCCGATGGTGATCCGCCGAGGCCCGGCGGCCGACGTGGTCCGCGACGTCCTGCGCGAGAGCGGCGCGGGCGCCGTCTTCTGGAACCGGCGGTACGGGCAGGCGGCACGCGACGTCGATGCGGCGATCAAGACCGCCGGCGTGGACGCGGGCCTGGAGATGCACAGCTTCGACGCGGCGCTGCTGTTCGAGCCCTGGACCGTGACCAACTCGTCCGGTGATCCGTTCCACGTCTTCACGCCGTTCTGGCGGCACTGCCTAACCCTGGGCGAGCCGCGCGCGCCGCTGCCGGTGCCGCCGCTCGCGCCCGCGCATCCCGACCCCCTCGCGACCGACCGGCTTGAGGACCTCGCGCTGCTTCCGACCCACCCGGACTGGGCCGGTGGCCTGCGCGAGGCGAACGACCCGGGCGAGGCGGCTGCCCTGCGCCGGCTCGACGAGTTCGCGCGGAACCACCTCTCCGCCTACCCGGATCAGCGGAACGACCCGGCGGCGGAGGGGACGTCGCGGCTCTCCCCGCACCTGCGCTGGGGCGAGGTGAGCCCGTTCCAGGTCTGGCACGCAGTGATGAGCGAGGCCCGCCGCGACGCGGGGAACGAGCAGCTGCAGCAGGCCACGACGGCGTTCCTCAGCGAGATCGGCTGGCGCGAGTTCTGCTACCACCAGCTCTTCCACTCCCCGGACATCGCCCGGCGCAATCTCAACGCCCGCTTCGACGCCTTCGAGTGGAAGGACGCCGATCCCGCCGTGCTGCGCGCCTGGCAGTTCGGCCGCACCGGGTTCCCGCTCGTCGACGCGGGGATGCGCGCCCTGTGGCGGGACGGCACGCTGCACAACCGCGTGCGGATGGTCGTCGCATCCTTCCTGATCAAGAACCTGCGCATCGACTGGCGGGAGGGCGAGGAGTGGTTCTGGGACACTCTCGTCGACGCCGACGAGGCGAACAACCCCGCGAACTGGCAGTGGGTGGCGGGATCCGGCGCTGACGCGGCGCCGTTCTTCCGGGTCTTCAACCCGGTGCTGCAGAGCCACAAGTTCGACGCGCAGGGCGACTACATCCGCGAGTACGTGCCCGAGCTGGCGCACGTTCCGGCGCCCCAGGTGCACGAGCCGTGGACGCTGCAGCAGGACCTCGTGGCGAAGGCGGAGGGCGAGGACGGCGGCGGGTACCCGGCTCCCATCATCGACCTCGCCGCATCGCGCCGCGAGGCGCTCGCCGCGTTCGACCGCACGGCGACGGGCTGAGCGCTAGAGGCCCTTCGCGACCATGTCGAGGAGCCGCTGCTCCACTCCGGCGACGAGCTCGGCGGGCAGTCCGCGCAGCGGGCCGTCGATCATGAGGGTCGCGAGCCCGTGCACCGAGGACCACGCGAGGAACTCGGCGTGCGGACGGCGGTCGGGGGGCAGCTCCCCGGCCGAAGCGAGCGCATCGAGGGCGTCGGTCAGCAGCTGGTAGGGCGTGCGGCCGCCGGACCCGGCCTTCGACGGGCTGTCCGAGGTGCCGAGCGCCGTCGGCACCGAGAAGGCCGCGTGGAAGAGGCCCGGCTCGGCCCGGGCGAACCGGAGGTAGCCCGTTCCCACGGCGCGCAGCCGAGCGTGGGCACGGGCGGCCGCGTCGTCGCCGGGCGCGCGGCTCGCGCGCCGGATCTCCTCCTCCATCGCGTCCGCCACCAGGGCCTGCGCCGCGTCGGAGACGGCGCCGAGCAGCGCCTGCCGGTCGGTGAAGTGGCGGTACGCGGCGTTGGGCGACACGCCCGCGCGGCGGGTCGCCTCCCGGAGCACGACGGCGCTCGGCCCGCCGTCCCGCGCCAGCTCGATCCCCGCCGCGAGCAGCGCGGCCCGGAGGTCGCCGTGCCGGTAGGTCGCCCGTGGCGCGGCCTCGCCCGTTCCGCTCATCACCCTCCCCGCTATGTTGACGCCGTTCACAAATCTACGCCACGGTGGGCGACCGGTCGGAATGGCGCGGCGACCCGGCGCGTTGGGGGGAAGTGTCGCGCGGAGACCGCGGACGAGAACTGAACATCGGAAGAACTGAACAGAGGAGAGGCCATGGCACAGGCACTGGAGTTGGGGCTGGACACGTTCGGCGACGTGACAAGGGGAACCGACGGATCCCCCGTCTCGCACGCGCGGGCCATCCGGGACGTCGTCGAGGAGGCCGTGCTCGCCGATGAGCTGGGCGTCGACTTCTTCGGCGTCGGGGAGCACCACCGCTCCGACTTCGCCGTCTCCGTGCCCGAGGTCGTGCTGGCCGGCATCGCGGGCCGCACCACGCGCATCCGACTGGGGTCGGCCGTCACGGTGCTGTCCTCCGACGATCCCATCCGCGTCTTCCAGCGCTTCGCCACGCTCGACGCGCTGTCGAACGGCCGCGCGGAGGTGATCCTCGGACGCGGCTCCTTCACGGAGTCCTTCCCGCTGTTCGGGTTCGACCTCGGCCAGTACGAGACCCTGTTCGAGGAGAAGCTGTCGCTGTTCGCGGAGCTCCTGAAGGAGGAGCCCGTCACGTGGCACGGCCGCACGCGCTCCGCGCTCGTGGACCAGTCCGTGTTCCCGACCACGGAGTCCGGGCGCCTGCCCGTGTGGATCGGCGTGGGCGGCAGCCCCGAGTCGGTGCTGCGCACCGCGCGCTACGGCATGCCCCTCATGCTCGCGATCATCGGCGGCGAGCCCCTGCGGTTCCGTCCGTACGTCGACCTCTACCACCGCGCCCTCGACCAGCTCGGGATGCCGCGGCTGCCGATCGGCGTGCACTCCCCCGGCTACGTCGCGGACACCGACGAGCAGGCGCGCGAGGAGCTGTGGCCCGACTACCGGGTCATGCGCGACCGCATCGGCGCCGAGCGCGGCTGGCCACCCATGGACCGCGCCGAGTTCGACCACGAGGTCGAGCACGGCTCGCTGTACGTCGGGTCGCCGGAGACCGTCGCCCAGAAGATCGCGGCCACCGCGAGGGGGCTCGGCATCTCGCGCTTCGACCTCAAGTACAGCGCCGGTCCGCTTCCGCACGAGAAGCTGATGCACGGCATCGAGCTCTACGGCAGCCGCGTCATTCCGCGGGTGCGCGAGCTGCTCGCGTAGCCACGGTCGCGCGGTCGCTGAGCCCTGTCGAAGCGACGGGAGGTGTCTGACGTCCCTTCGACAGGCTCAGGGACCGTAAGGGGCGTCCCTTCGACAGGCTCAGGGACCGTAGGGGGTGTCCCTTCGACGGGCTCAGGGACCGTAAGGGGCATCCCTTCGACGGGCTCAGGGACCGTAAGGGGTCAGGCGGTCATCTCGTCCATCACGCGCATGGCGTTCGCGAGGATGGTGAGCACCGGGTTGACCCCGCCGTTCGTAACGAGCAGCGATGCGTCAGCGACGCGCAGATTGTCGTGGCCCCAGACGCGGCCGAAGGGATCCGTGACCGAGGTGGCCGGGTCCGTGCCCATGCGGCAGGTGCCCGCCTGGTGCTGGCCGCCGCTCGGGCCGGTGCCGGTGGCGCGCAGCCGCTCGGGCACGATGTGCGTCGCGCCCGCGGCACCCATCCACTCGACCGCGCGCTCGCGCAGCATGGCCTGAGTGCGCACGTCCTCGGGGTGGATGCTGCCGGAGAGAGACGCGACGGGATTGCCGAACCGGTCGCACAGCGCGTGGTCCAGCTCGACCCGCGAACTCGCCACGGGGACCTCCTGGATCGGCCCGACGACCCGCTGGATGCGGCGGGCCAGGTCCCGCATGCCGGCCTTCGCCGCCCGGCCGTGCCGCGGCACCACGCCGGTGTCGACGAGGTGGCGGAAGGTGATGGCGGGGGTGAGCACGAAGTCGTTGGCGAGCATCCCGCCGCCCACGATGCCGTCGTTGCCGTGCCGGAAGTCGCAGGTGGCGACGGACGGGCCGGGGCCCACCAGGTCCACGATCTCCTCGTCGAACACGGCGAGCGCGCCGGTGTAGATGTGGCCCTGCAGGTGGCGGCCCACCTGATCGGTGTTGTTGCCGATGCCGTTCGGCTCGCGGTCGCTCCTGCTCGACAGCAGCAGACGAGCCGACTCGACCGCACCGCCCGCCACGACCACCTCCTCGGCCAGCACCTCCCGGCGCCAGACGACGCCGTCGCGCTCGCCCACGATGGAGACTCCGCGCACGCGCCCGGCCTCGTCGGTGAGGATGCGCTCGGCGCGCGCCGATGGCAGGATGCGGCATCGTCCGGTGCGGAACGCCCGGGCGAGGGTGGTGTTCTGACTGCCGTTCTTCGCGTCGACCGGGCAGGCGAACCCGATGCACTGGGCGCACTGCACGCAGCCCCGGCGGCCGAGGTACTCGCCCGAGTTGATGAGGAGCGGGACCCGCACCGTGCCGTAGCCCAGCCGTGCGGCAGCATCCTGCAGCAGTTCGCCGAACCGGTTGTTGCGCAGGGGCGCCATGGGGAAGTCGCGGGACCGGGGCCCGGCCCACGGGTCGCCGCCGGCGGCCCCGTTCACGCCGATCTCCCACTCCGCCCGCGAGTAGTAGGGCTCGAGGTCGTCGTAGCCGATGGGCCAGTCGGCGAGCGAGCTCCCGTCCGGCACGCCGTAGCGGCTCGCCATCCTCAGGTCCTCGGGCGAGAACCGCCAGGCCTGGGCGCCGTACACGCGGGTGCCGCCGGCCACGGTGGAGGCGTTGTTGCTCCAGGCGCCCTCCGCGGGACCGACGGTGAGGGTGCGGTCGCCGATGCGCACGGATCGGGGGTTGCCGACGGTGGGCGGGCCGGTGCGCGGGTCGAGCCCGGAGATGGAGCGCGGGTTGCGCAGGTGATCCGTGAGCTCGGCGCTGGTCGGCCAGTCGCCCGCGTCGAGCACGAGCACGGCGCGGCCGGACGCGGCGAGCGCCTCGGCGGCCACCCCACCGCCCGCGCCGGACCCGACCACGATCGCGTCGTACCGGTCGAGCAGATCCGCGGGCGCGATCACGGCGTCGTCGTCGCGATGCTCGATGGGCTGATCGGGCAGGCGACCGCCACCGTGCGGGGTCCAGCCGATCGCCGACCAGGAGACCGCGCCCCCGTTGCCGCCGTTGGCGGGCTCCGCGTAGTACCCGTCCGCGACGAGCTGGGCGAACCAGCGGTACTCGCCGTCCTCGGCGAACGTGTCGAGCACGCGCTCGCGGGCGTCGAGATCGAGCTCGGCGAAGCCCGCCCCAGTGGTGTCGCGGGACGCGGCGTCGATGCGGTCGAGGAGCGCGGCGAGCCGGCCCGTCCAGCCCGGCCGGTCGTCAGTGAGCACCCTGGCGAGGAACGCCTCACCGCCGGACGCGGTGGCCGACGGGAACTCGTCGGCCGGCACGATGGCGTCCATCACCGCCGTGAGCAACTCGGGGGATGCGTCGACGGGAGGTGGTGTCGCCATTGAGGTCACTGTTCGGATGTTACCGGTGCGCACTCCTCGGGCACAGGCGTCGGGGCGAGCCACGACGGCAGGTCCGCCGTGAATGCGGTCCGCACGTCCGCGTCGTTCGCGACGCTCCAGTGCACGTCGCCGCCGACCTCCGGCTCGTCCTTGTCCCACTCGAACCAGTTGACCATCTTCAGCTGCGGGAACCTCGTCGCGTTCTCCTCGCTCAGCACCTGGCGCCACCAGGCGCGCTTGATGGCCAGCTCCTGCTCCGCATCCTGGCCCGGGATCACGAGCGCGGCCGTCTCGGGGATGGCGAGCGGCTTGCCGTGCTCGACCGCGTAGGTCTGGTAGAAGTCGGGCGCGGCGGTCTCGTCACCGGCCAGGCCGTTGTACGTGCCGGTGAGCTGGGCGGCGAACTTGCCCTCCTCGGGCATCTCGTTCTCGCCCCAGGGGTAGGTCGAGCCCCAGTGGTAGAGGGACATGCCCACCCAGTCCACGACGTCGTCGCCCGGGTAGTACGGCGCGTAGGAGTCGTCCGCGATCGTCAGGGTGCCGTCGCCGTTCGTGTCGAGCAGCGCGAAGTCCGCCGTCCCGGGGACCGCGCTGGCCTTGCCGCCGGTGAACGGGTAGCCCCCTGCGTTGTTCGGCGCCCACATGGTGGCCGAACCGGGAGCGCCCGCGTGCAGCGCCTCGGCCACGATCCGGAACGCGGCGATGTAGGCGGTCGGCTGCTGGCCCCACTCATACCAGGACCCGTTCATCTCGTGCGCGAAGCGGACGATGACGGGAACGCCCTCGGCGTTGATCTCGGCGAGGAAGGCCGCGAGCTCGTCGGCCACCTCCGGCGTGATGGACGCGAGCCCGGCGTGCGGCTCGAGGGTGACGAGCAGGCTTCCACCGTTCCCGCGCACCTGGGCCGCGGCCGCGCGCACGTTGACCTCGTCGCTGTTGCTGAGCGGGAGGTCGCTGAAGGACACGGCGACCGAAGGCCGGTGGCCGAGCTTGTCGGCGTACTCCGACAGGGTCTCGCTGCCCCAGTCGAGGTTCACGCCGAGCAGCGCGCCCGTCGCGGGCACGAGGTCCTCGGCGGGTACGACGACGCAGTCCTCCGCGGGCAGGTACTTCGAGATGTTGCACCCCGTCAGCGCGAGCAGGCATGCGGCAGCGGAGATACCCGCGAGGACTTTTCTTGGCATGCCGAAAAACCTAACCGCCGGGCTGGGGCGCGCGGCAGCGCCAAAATGGGGGTCATGGATGCCCCCGCTGGAAGGAGGTCGCCCCCGTGGATCTTCTGACCGTCGCCGACGAGCTCTACGCGCTCACACCAGACCGATTCACCGCCACGCGCAATGATCGGGCGAAGGCCGCGCGAGCCGAGGGCGATCGCGAGCTGGCGCAGCAGATCGCCCGGCTGTCGAAGCCCTCCGCCGCCGCCTGGGCGGTCAACATGCTCGCCCGGCACCGGGCCGAGGTGATCGACCAGGTCGCGGACCTCGGGGCGGCGCTCCGCAAGGCGCAGGAGGACCTCGACAGCAAGCGCCTGCGGGAGCAGTCCCGGCTGCGGCACGACCTCATCCGCGCCATCGCCCACGAGGGCGAGCAGCTCGCGGACGAGCTCGGCAGCCCCATCGGCAAGCCCGCCGTCGCGGAGGTGGAGCAGACCCTGCAGGCCGCGATGGCCGATCCGGATGCGGCGGACGCTGTACGCACCGGCAGGCTGCTGCGCTCGCTGTCGTCGAACGGCATCGAGGCGGTGGACCTGGACGGCGCTGTCGCCCTACCCGAGGGGCGGCGTGCACCGGTGACGTCGCTCGCCTCGCGACGCGCGGAGAAGACGGCGGCAACGTCCGGCGGGAAGGCGCGTGGCTCGGGACGGGACGACGGCTCCGCGGCGGACGCCGCCGCCGAGCGTGCCGCCGCCGAGGAGGCGGCACGGCGGGAGAAGGAGGAGCGCCGGCGGCTGGAACGGGAGCGGGCAGACGCCAAGCGCGCCGTCGAGTCCGCCGAGCGCGAGGTCGAGGAGGCCCGTGCGGAGCTCGATGCGATCCAGAGGCGCATAGAGAGGCTCCGCCCCCGGCGGGAACGGTTGACCGCGGAGCTCGACGACCTGCGCGAGCAGGTCGCCCAGCTGGAGCGGACGATCGCGTCGGCCGACGCGGATGCGGACCGGCTGGAGACGAACCGCGAGGAGGCGGACGAGTCGGTCGCCGACGCGGAGGACTCCCTCGATCGGGCCCGCCGCCGCCTCTCCCGCCTCACCGCTGACTGAAGCGAGCCTCCACGGTCCCTGAGCCTGTCGAAGGGACGGCGACCTCGGGAAGACGACCCACGTCGCTTCGACAAGCTCAGCGACCGTATCCACCGCCCCGCGCGGGAGTCACGCCCTCCCGCGGGGCGCGACTCCCGCGGTCCCTGAGCCTGTCGAAGGGACGCTCCACGATCTTCGAGACACACCCCACGTCGCTTCGACGAGCTCAGCGACCGTACCCACTGCCCCGCCCGGGAACGGTGACCCCACGGTCCCTGAGCCTGTCGAAGGGACGCAGGGCGCCTGGCGAGCTCCCCGCGGGGTGAGCGGTCAGTCCCCGTCGCCGAGGGCTCGGCGGATCTGGGAGAGGCGCTCGTCGATCTCGCGGAGCCGTGGCTGCTGCCCGCCGTCGCTGGGCAGCGCGGACCGGCGACCGCCGCCCGCCGCGCTGGCATCCGCGGGCCGTTCGAGCCACCGACGCTCCGCCGACAGGCTCGACTCCTCCGAGCGCAGCGACGCGATCGAGAGCTGCCGGGCCTGGCGCGACGTCTCCCGGCTGTCTTGGGCGGCGAACAGGGCGGCGAAGGTGGCGATCGCTGTGAGGGCGGCGCCGAGCACGGAGCACACCGCGGTGATCGGATCGATCCAGTCGCGGTTCGCGTCCAGGGCGAGGGCGAGCAGGAATCCGACGAGGCCCACGACGAGCACGGCACCGGCGACGAGCACGGCGGTGAGCCACCGTGGCCTGCCCGAACCGCTCCCCGATCCGCTCGTCATGCTGCACGGTACACCCGGCACCGAACCTCTCACGAGCATCCGCCGATCGGGTGATCCCTCCCCCGTTCGGCCGATGCTGGGCGGCCATGCCGCTCGGTACCGTGTAGGGATGACCGCCGTGACAGCCGACCCCCTCGGACCCTTCTGGCAGCGGGACCGCCCGACGGCGGCGGAGCGCCGGAACGACCTGATCCTCGCCGCCGTCATGCTCGTGGCGACGGCCGTCAGCACGAGCATCTACGACTCGGTCGGCTACTTCGAGGACCGCCCCGAGCTCTGGGTCACCGCCCTCTGGGTCGTCGCGGTGACCGTCCCCCTGGCGTTCCGCCGGGTCTTCCCCGAGTCCGTGTCCCTCGTGATCGCGGCGGCGTTCGTCGCGGGCGGCGAACTGCACGTGCCCGAGCTGCTGTTCGCCAACATCTCGCTCTTCATGGCGCTGTACACGGTGGGCGCCTGGGACAGGATCCGCACCCGATCGCTCGTGGTGCGCGGCGTCATCGTGTTCGGCATGTTCGTCTGGCTGTTCGCGTCCCTGGTGCAGGGCGCCAGCGCCAACACGCTCGCTCCGGACGCCTTCCCCGAGGCGAGGGAGGGCGCGATCCTCGACCCCGTCATCGCGTTCGGGCTGATCCAGGTGATCACCAACCTCCTCTACTTCGGCGGCGCCTGGTACTTCGGCTCCCGGGCATGGCAATCCGCCCGCGATCGCGCGGCCCTGCAGGAGCGCACTGCGGAACTCATGGTCGAGCGGGAGCGCGTTGCGGAGCAGGCCGTGGCGCTCGAGCGGGTGCGCATCGCCCGTGAGCTGCACGACGTCGTGGCTCACCACGTGTCCCTGATGGGCGTGCACGCCGGCGCCGCCCGTCGCGTGTTCGAGAGCAACCCGGAGCAGGCCCGCACCTCGCTCTCCGTGATCGAGTCGAGCGCCCGGGGAGCCGTCGACGAGCTGCATCGGCTGCTCGGCGCCCTGCGCCAGCCGGAGGAGACCCCGGGCTCCGCCGACACGGAGGCCGCGAGCATCAGCGCGAGCACGCGCGGGATCGCCCAGCTTCCCGAGCTGCTCGAGGAGGCTCGCACGGCGGGACACCCGGTGACGTTCGAGAGCATCGGCGAGCCGCGCCCGCTGCCGCCGACGGTCGAGCTGGTGATCTACCGCGTCGTGCAGGAGTCGCTGACGAACGCGAGGAAACACGCCGGGGCGGGGGCACCGGTCGACGTGCGGCTGCGGTACATGGCCGAGTCCGTGGAGGTCGAGGTCAGCGACGGCGGCACCGGTGCGGCGAACGGCCCGAAGCAGGGCGGCGGCGGTCTGGGGCACATCGGCATGCGCGAGAGGGTGGCCGCGGTCGGCGGCAGCATCACCGTCGGCCCACGGAAGCGCGGCGGCTTCGTCGTGCGCGCGGTGCTCCCGGTCCCCGTGCGCGAGGAGGTCGGCGCGTGAGCGACACCGTGCGCGTGCTCGTCGTCGACGATCAGGACCTGGTCCGGGCCGGCTTCCGCATCATCCTGGAGAGCGGCGGCGGCATCGAGGTGGTCGGCGAGGCGGCCGACGGCCTGCGCGCCGTCGAGCTGACCCGCGAGCTGCGCCCGGACGTGGTGTGCATGGACGTGCAGATGCCCCGCATGGACGGGCTGGAGGCGACGCGGATCATCGCCGCCGATCCGGAGTCCGCCTCGCGCGTGCTCATGCTGACGACCTTCGACAACGAGGACTACCTGTTCAGCGCCCTTCGCGCGGGGGCGAGCGGATTCCTGCTCAAGAACTCCAGCCCCGAGAAGCTGATCGAGGCCGTGCTCGTTGTCGCTCAGGGCAACGCGCTGCTCTCCCCCGACGTGACCCGCCGCGTCATCGAGCGCTTCGGGCCCGGGTCCAGCGTCGGCGCCGCACCCGCTGTGCCCACGGCGGGTGGGTTGGGATCGGCCCCGGCAGCGGGATCGGCGTCGAGCTCCGGCGTCGGCGCTGGTTCATCGGGCTCCGGCGTCGGGTCCGGTCCCTCCGGCTCCGCGCCGTCCGGTGCCCCCACCGGGGCCGGCACTCCTGACCGGCTGCCCGAGCAGGTGGCGTGCCTGACCGACCGGGAGCTCGAGGTGCTGCGGCTCCTCGCCGAGGGCCTCACCAACGCCGAGATCGCGTCCCGCCTCTACCTCGGCGACGCCACCGTCAAGACGCACGTCTCCAAGCTGCTGCTGAAGCTCGGGGTGCGCGACCGCGTGCAGGCCGTGGTGTTCGCATACGAGCACGGCGTGGTCGTCCCGGGCGCCGACCCGGCCTGAACCCCGCCAGCCCCCGCCAGCCCCACCCCACCGAATCTGCCCCGCCGGCCCCGCTCCGCCGGATCCGCCCCGCCTTCCCCAGGTCCCAGCTCTGTTCCGAATTCAGGTTCAGCTGCGACACGCCGCACCTGAGCGCCTCGAAACGCGGCGTGTCGCAGCACAGCCTGAATTTGGAACATCACGGGGAGGGAGGCGCGGGCCGTGCGGCGGAGCACGGGTGAGCGGGAGTCTCCGCCTCTCGGGCGAGACCGCGGCGGAGCGGATTTCCGCCGTCCGGCGGACGCGGCGCAGGGGGCCGCGCTCCTAGCGTTGAGGCATCAACTCGCCACACGCTCACAGGAGGATCGACGTGCTCGAGGTTTCCCACATCACCAAGTCGTTCGGCGGCAGACAGGTGCTCACCGATGTGAGCTTCACCGTCTCCCCCGGCCGGCTCACCGGCTTCGTCGGCGGCAACGGCGCCGGTAAGACCACGACGATGCGCATCATCCTCGGCGTGCTCTCGGCCGACTCCGGCTCGGTGTCGCTCGGGGGCGAGCGCCTGGACGCCGACAGCCGCAGGCTGTTCGGCTACATGCCGGAGGAGCGCGGGCTGTACCCGAAGATGCGGGTGCTCGAGCAGGTCGTGTACCTCGCCCGCCTGCACGGGCTCAGCGCACGGGAGGCCACCGCCAACGCGACCGCGCTGCTGGAGCAGCTGGGACTCGGCGAGCGCCTGAACGACGCCGTCGAGACCCTGTCCCTGGGCAACCAGCAGCGCGCGCAGATCGCCGCGGCGCTCGTGCACGAGCCACGGGTGCTCGTGCTCGACGAGCCCTTCTCGGGCCTCGACCCCATGGCCGTCGAGGTCGTGCTCACCGTGCTGAAGCAGCGGGCGGCGATGGGCGTGCCCGTGCTGTTCTCATCGCACCAACTCGACATCGTCGAACGCCTCTGCGACGACGTCGTGGTGATCGCCGACGGCATCATCCGTGCCGCCGGCCCGCGCGAGAAGCTGCGCGAGGAGCACAGCCGCAACGTCACCGAGCTGCTACTGGACGGCGACACGGGCTGGGTGCGCGACATGCCCGGCGTCACCGTGCTCGACTTCGACGGCGGCTACGCCCTCTTCGAGGCCGAGGATGAGGCCGCCCGGCAGCGCGTGCTCAACCAGGCCCTTTGCCACGGCGCCGTCGTGGACTTCGCCCGCCAGCGCCCTTCCCTCACCGAGATCTTCACGGAGGTAGTCCGATGAGCACCACGACCAACACCCGCCCCGCGAAGACGTCGGGCCCCACCCTCCAGCAGGTCACCGCACTGGTCGCCGGCCGCGAGATCACCATGCGACTGCGGAGCAAGTCGTTCCTCATCAGCACGGCGATCCTGCTGCTCGGCGTGCTGGCATCCGTCGTCATCGGCGGGTTCCAGAGCCAGCAGGGCGTCGACCGGATCACCGTGGCCGTGGTCGGGTCGGCCGAGCGCGCGGTCGCCGACTCGGAAGCGCTGGAGGCGCAAAGCGTCGGCACCGAGGACGAGGCCCGGGAGCTGGTCCGCAGCGGCGAGGTCGAGGCCGCGGTGGTCCCCGACAACTCGGCGGACAACGGCACGGGCGTGCTGGTGATCGCCGACGACGCGCCGCCCGTCGACGTGGTGCAGGCCCTCAGCCTGACGCCGCCGGTCGAGCTGCTCGACGACTCCGCCGAGAGCCCGTTCCTCGCCTACCTCGTCGCGCTCGCATTCGGGCTCGTGTTCTTCATGTCCGCCATGACATTCGGGGCGACCATCGCCCAGAGCGTCGTGGAGGAGAAGCAGACGCGCGTGGTCGAGATCCTCATGTCCACCGTGCCGGTGCGCGCCCTGCTGGCAGGCAAGGTGATCGGGAACAGCGTGCTCGCATTCGGCCAGATCGCGCTCATCGCCGTGATCGCGACCATCGGCCTGCTCGTGACCGAGCAGACGCCTCTGCTCTCCGCGGTCGGACCGGCCGTGCTGTGGTTCGTGGTGTTCTTCCTGTTCGGTTTCGTGCTGCTGGCCGCGCTGTTCGCCGCGACCGCATCCCTCGTCTCCCGCCAGGAGGACGTCGGCGCGGTCACCTCCCCCGTGACGATGCTCGTGATGATCCCCTACTTCCTGGTCATCCTGTTCAACGACAACTCCACGGTCCTCGGGATCATGTCCTACGTGCCCTTCTCGGCCCCGGTCGGCATGCCCATGCGGCTGTTCCTGGGCGAGGCGCAGTGGTGGGAGCCGATCGCGTCGCTCCTGATCCTGCTCGCCACCACCGCGGTCACCATCGTGATCGGCTCGCGCATCTACTCGAACTCGCTGCTGCGGATGGGCGGCCGCGTGAAGCTCATGGACGCGCTCCGCGGCCGGTAGTACCCGCGACGCGACGGACCGGTGACGGCCCCGTGACCTTCGGGTCGCGGGGCCGTCACCGTGTCTGCCCGTGTGCGCGTCTGTCCGCCCGCGTGCCCACCGCATCCGCCTGCCCCTGCCCAGGCAGAGGGATCCTGCCCGTCCACCCACGTGCCCACCCCAGCCGCCTGCCCCTGCCCAGGCAGAGGCATCCTGCCCAGCTTCAACCTGGGCACGGGCCTCCTGCCTGGGCAGGGGCCGAGTGGCGGGGGACGCGGATACTCACCTAGGAGGCGAGGGTGTATTCAAAGGTCATGTGGTGGGTTCCGTCCTCGTCGACCTCGAGCGACCCGGCGCCGGTGATCCCCGCGAGTCCGCCCGTGCCGCTGCCCGGCACGATGAGGAAGTACTCGTTCGCTCGCTCGGATCCGCTGGTCGATGCGGAGTGGACGAAGGCGAACGTGCCCTCGTTGCCGTCGAGCGACCCCTCGAACGCCTCCATGGCGACGTAGGTGCCGACACCGAGCTCCGGGTCGAACGCGGAGGTGAAGATGGTCGCCGACCGCCCCTCGACCGCGCCGTGGTACTCCTTCTCCATCGTCGCGACCGACATGTCCAGGGCCGCGCGGATGGGCGGCTCCGCGAACACCGATGCCGGTGCGAAGTCCTTGACCGTGAAGATTCCCGTGGCGCGCATGGCAGGACTCTAGACCCGGCGGCCGACGCCGCGCGATCACCCGGCTCGATCTCGACAGCCCCCGCTCGCCGCGCCGGCTCCGCACGGCGGCGACGCCGATTTCTCGCCGCCTAGGCTGGACGCATGACGGATGGCGAGCAGACCTCGACCGCGCCCGGTGGACGCCCGGTCGCGCTCGTGACCGGGGCGACGCGAGGCATCGGCAGGGCGATCGCCGAGGAGCTCGGGCGCACCCACCACGTGCTCGTCGGCGGGCGGAGCGCGGATCACGTGGCCGCCGTCGTCGCCGCCCTGCCGTCGGCCGAGCCATTCGTCGGCGACCTCGCCGCCGATCCCATCCCCGAGCTACCCGAACGCCTCGACGTGCTCGTGCACTCCGCGGGCGTCGAGGAGGGCGTCCGGATCGCCGACACCCCGATCGACACCTGGCGCCGGGTGTTCGAGGTCAACGTCTTCGCCGTCGCCGAGCTCACCCGCCTCGCGCTCCCGGCGCTGCGGGCGAGCCAGGGGATCGTTGTCGCGATCAACAGCGGGTCCGGCTTCGTCTCGGGACCCGGCGGCGGCATCTACGGCGCCTCGAAGTTCGCGCTCCGCGCGCTGACTGACGCGCTGCGGGAGGAGGAGCGCCCGCACGGCGTCCGGGTGTCGAGCATCCACCCGGGGCGCACCGACTCCGACATGCAGCGCGCCCTCACCGTGAAGCTCGGCGAGACGTACGACACGGACTACTTCCTCGCTCCCGAAGACGTCGCGGCGGCCGTACGCACGGTCGTCGATCTGCCGCCGCGCGGCACCGTGGAGACGCTGTCGGTGCGGCCCACCCGCCGTCGCTGATCCTTCCCTCCCGCATCCCCCGCCCCTGCCCAGGCAGAGGCATTGTGCGCGGGTTGAAGCTGGGCAGCATGCCCCTGCCTGGGCAGGGGCAGGAGGAAGCGGGGGAAGCAGGGCCGACAGCGGAGACGTGAGCTCCTGCCTGGGCAGCAACAGGGGAAGGCCGACTAACGAGCCGCCGACTCTTTGCCCCTGCCCAGGCAGAAGGATCGTGCGCAGCTTTTAGCTGGGCAGAAACCTCCTGCCTGGGCAGGGGCATCCTAGGAGGCAGCAGCTCGGAAGCAAGCACACACATCCGCTCTTGCGCACGCCCGCGCTTCCTGGCAGATTGGGCGGGCTCCTGTTCCTGACGTTAGGTGATGAAGTGACGGGCATCGAGGGTTTCGCGCCGCTATCCGTGCGCTGACGACCGTCGATCGCCGCACCCGGCTCCGGTCCCAGCGCCCCGCTGAGACCTCAGGAGCACCGTGTCCCTCACCAAGAACGCATCCATCACCCTGTCCGACGTCGGCCTGCGCTGGCCGGACGGCAGCACCGCGCTGAGCGGACTCTCCGGCAGCTTCGGCACCGGCCGCACCGGATTGGTCGGCGCCAACGGCGCGGGCAAGTCCACGCTGCTGCGGCTCATCGCCGGCATCCTCACCCCGACCACGGGGAGGATCACGACGACGGGCGACGTAGCGTATCTGCCGCAGACGCTCACGCTCCGGCACGAGACGACGGTCGCCGAGCTGCTCGGCATCGCCGAAACGCTGGCCGCGCTGCGCGCCATAGAGGCGGGGAACGTGGACGTGCGCCACTTCGACGCCATCGGGGACGACTGGGACATCGAGACCCGCGCGGACGAGGCCCTCCGGGAGGTCGGGCTGAGCGCGGCCGACCTCGACCGTCGGGTCGACGAGGTCTCCGGCGGCGAGGCGATGCTGGTCGCCATCACCGGCCTGCGCCTCCGTCGCACGCCGATCACGCTCCTCGACGAGCCGACCAACAACCTCGATCGCGGCGCGCGCACCAGACTGACCGGGCTCGTGACGACCTGGCCGGGAGCGCTCGTCATCGTCAGCCACGACACCTCGCTTCTGGAGCACATGGACGACACAGCGGAGCTGCACGGCGGCCGGCTCACCGTGTTCGGTGGCCCGTACAGCGCCTGGCGGGAGAACCTCGAGCGGGAGCAGAGCGCCGCGGCCCAGGCCGCCCGCACCGCGGAGCAGGCCGTGAAGGTGGAGAAGCGCCAGCGCATCGAGGCGGAGACGAAGCTCGCCCGGAAGGCCCGCACCGCCAAGACGAACAGGGAGAACCGGCGCGCGCCGAAGATCGTGCTGAACCAGTGGCGGTCCGACGGCGAGGTGACGGCGGGCAGGATGCGCACGGAGGCGGCTGCGCGGATCGCGTCGGCGCAGGAGGCGCTCGACGCGGCGGAGGCGCGGGTGCGCGACGACGAGCACATCCACCTCGAGCTGCCGGACCCCGGCGTCTCCCGCGGCCGCCGCATCGCGGAACTGCGCGGCACGGACCGCACGTACGTGCTGCAGGGCCCCGAACGCGTCGCGCTCGTCGGGCCGAACGGGGTGGGCAAGACGACACTGCTCGAGGACCTCATCCTTCGCCGACCGGCCCGACCGGGGGCGGCGGGAGCGGCCCTGTTGACCGACCGGGTCGGCTACCTCCCCCAGCGCCTCGACGACCTGAATGAGGATGCAAGCGCGCTGGAGAACGTGCGAGCGGCTGCGCCGGAGGTCGCGCCCGGGATCATCCGGAACCGGCTCGCGCGCCTGCTGCTGCGCGGGGACAGCGTGCACCGCCCGGTGCGCACGCTGTCCGGCGGTGAGCGCTTCCGCGTCTCCCTGGCCCGGCTGCTGTTCGCCGAGCCTCCCGCGCAGCTGCTCGTGCTCGACGAACCGACGAACAACCTGGACATCCAGAGCGTCGATCAGCTCGTCGACGCCCTCCGGAGCTACCACGGCGCCCTGCTGATCGTGAGCCACGACGACGCTTTCCTTGCGCGGCTGGACCTGGACACCGTGCTCGCTCTCGACGCGGACGGCGGCATCAGGCCGGAGGGGTGACCCCGGGGCGGGAATGGCGACGAGAAGGAGGTGCGCCGATCGGGCCCACGCTCAGGATCCGGCCCGTCGCCGATCAGGCCACGGCGCAGGCCCGGCGCGATCCGAGCGCGATCGGATACGGTCAGGCCCAGCAGAGGCAGAACGGATGCCCGGCGGGATCCGCGTAGACCTGGAAGCCCTCGTCCGATCCGGTGTCCTCCGCAGCCCGCAGCAGCCGGGCGCCCAGCGCGAGGACCTCCTCGTGCGCCTCGTTCACGTCGTCGACGTACAGGTCGAGGTGAACCTGCTGCGGCTCCCCGTCCGGCCAGTCCGGCGGCACGTGGTTCGGCGCCAGCTGCACCGCCACTCGCGGCTCGCCGTCGACGAGCACCGTGTGCCAGTCGTCGTCCGCCTCGACCGTGCCCTCGAGGAGCCGGGCCCAGAACGTGCTCTCGGTGGCAAGGTCTGCGGCGTCGAACACGACGACCTGTCGAGCAATTCTCATGCCGTAATCCAACCCCGCGGCATCGGCCCCGACAAGAGAGGGCCGACGCACGCGGAGGGCGAGCGAGCGCGGGCCCCGTACGATCGGATCGACCTACGCGGCCGGATTGAGTACCGCGACGGCGGCGTCGTAGCGGTTCTCGATCTCGGCGAATCGGAGGAACTTGACGGCCTCGACGAGGATCTCCGTGGCATCCGGCTGCGTCCCGAGCAGGGTCATGACCTCGTCGGCGAACGCGTCGAGCGGGAGGGCGTGCTCGTTCTCCGAGTGACCGGGAAGGAGCTCGGTCCGCACCGCGGGCGGGACCAGCTCGACGACCTGCACCGTGGTGCCGGCGAGTTGCAGGCGGATGCTCTCGGTGAACTGGTGGATGAACGCCTTCGTGCCGTTGTAGGTCGGCGTGGCGGCCAGCGGCGTGTGCGCGAGACCGGACGAGACCGTCATGAGCGTCGCATCCGGTCGGGTCTGCAGGTGGTCGAGGAACGCGGAGACCAGGCGCAGCGGTCCGCCGACATTGGTGTCGACGATCCGCTCGGCCTCCGACAGGAAGCGCGGGCCGCGCACGTCCTCGACGGCCATGATGCCCGCCATCGCGATGAGCACGTTGAGCTCGGGGTGGCGCTCGAGGACCTCGTCCCGCGCGGCCAGCACGGAGTCGGCATCCGTGGTGTCGATCACCACGGTCGCCAGGGAGTGCTCCTCGGCGAGCTGAGCGAGCAGGTCGGCGCGGCGTCCGCCCACGATGACGGTGTTCCCCGCGGCCTGGAACCGCAGCGCGAGGGCGAGTCCGATGCCGCTGGTGCCGCCGGGGATGAAGATGGTGTTTCCGGTGATGTTCATGCCTCGAGCCTGGGGCCCGTCGAACCTCCGCGGGTGAGGACGCCTTGTCGTAGGACCGGCGGTCCCTCCCTCCGCCCGTGTGCGGCGCCGATAATGAGCGGATGGACCGTCCCGCGCTCGCCGGTTTCCTCCGCACCCGTCGCAACGGGCTGCGTCCCGAGGACGTGGGGCTGTCCCCGGGCTCGCGCCGACGCGTGCTCGGACTGCGCCGCGATGAGGTCGCCGGGTTGGCCGGCATGTCGACGGACTACTACGTGCGGCTGGAGCAGGCACGCGGGCCGCAGCCGTCGGAGCAGATCCTCGCCGCACTGGCGCGGGCGCTCCGGCTGAGCAACGACGAACGCGACTACCTTTTCCGGCTCGCCGACCACTCCGCCCCGCGCCGCACTCCCCTCGACACCCACGTGGCACCCGGGCTGCTGCGCGTGCTCGATCGGCTCGAGGACACCCCGGCCCTCATCCTGTCCAGCCTCGGCGAGACGCTGATGCAGAACAGGCTTGCCGTGGCCCTCCTCAGCGATCACTCCGCCCACACCGGCCTCGCCCGCAGCAGCGTGTATCGGTGGTTCACCGACCCGGCCGAGCGCGAGCTGTATCCCGAGGCCGATCGCGACCGACAGGGCCAGGCGCAGGTCGCCGGTCTCCGGGTCGCCTACGGTGCCGAGGGCGAGTCCTCGCGGGCCGGCACCCTGGTGCGGGAGCTGCAGAAGCGGAGCCCGGAGTTCTCCGCCGTGTGGGACAGCCACGCCGTCGCGACGCGCTTCGACGACCACAAGACGCTGATCCATCCCGAGCTCGGGCACATCGAGCTCGGCTGTCAGGCCCTGTTCACCGAGGACCAGGGCCAGGCGCTCCTGGTGCTCACGGCGGCGCCTCGCACCGAGGCGGCGGAGAAGCTCGCGCTCCTCGCGGTCGTCGGTCAGCAGCGGTTCGCCCCCGCGGGCGATCGATAGGTGCGGGGAGCCTCGCCGGGCGGTGATCACCGCTGTCGCGGCAACGAAAAAGCCCCGCTCGTCCGAGGACGAGCGGGGCTGATCTGTGCGCCCGGAGGGATTCGAACCCCCAACCTTCTGATCCGTAGTCAGATGCTCTATCCGTTGAGCTACGGGCGCGTGACCTGCTCGATGCCGGGTTCCCCGGCAGAAGGCCAAGGTCGAGGATACATGCAATGCCCGCCTGCCGCGAATCGAGGCCGGTCCGGGCACCGGTCAGGCGGCCGGTCCCGCCGCCAGGGTGACGGTGGCCTGCTGCGCGGCGCCCAAGGCGTCCGTCCAGCCGACGTCGATGCTGTCACCTGGCTCGTGCGCCGCGATCGCCGCGCTGAGAGCGGCGGAGTCGGTGATCGCGATGCCGTCGACGGACGTGATCGTGTCGCCGGCGGCGAGACCCGCGGACTCCGCGGCACCGCCGGTCAGTACGCCACCGACGGGGGCACCGCCCGTTGCCTGTGCGTCGCTTCCGGCCAGCGCGATGCCGAGGAACGCCGGGGTGCCGATCTCCACCGTGCCGGACTCGACGCCCGACTCGATCTGGTCGGCCACGGCCAGTGCCGTGTCGATCGGGATGGCGTAGCCGGTCACGACGGTCGAGCCGGACGACGCCGCGGTGACGACGCCGATCACCTCTCCCTCCGCGTCGACGAGGGGGCCACCCGAGTCGCCCGACACGACGTAGGCGCTCACCATGATGAGGTCGGCCAGGTTCTCCCCGCCGCCCGTCGCCTCGTCCGCCACGGTGATGCTCTCGTCGGTGTCGAGCACACTGCCGGTCGCGGCGACGAGGTCTCCCGTGCCCTCGGCGTTGCCGACCGACGTGACCGCGTCGCCCACGGCGACCGCACCCGCGTCGTCGATCGTGGCGGCCTGCAGGCCGGAGGCGCCATCGAGTTGCAGCACGGCAACGTCGTTCGTCGCGTCCGTGCCGACGACGTGTGCCTCGTAGGTCTCCCCCGTCGACTCGACGGTGACCTCGACGCTGGTCGAACCCTCGATCACGTGGTTGTTCGTGAGGATGGTTCCGTCGGAGTCCAGGATGATGCCGGTGCCCGCGGACTCGCCCTGACCGTAGTAGAGGTCGGAGACGATGGTGACGACGCCGGTCTCCTGGGCGTCGGTCGCGGCAACCGGAAGGGTCTGCTGCGACGCTCCGGTCGCGCCGGACCCGGAGTCGCCGGTGCCCGACGAGCCGTACGGGTCGTACCCGTAGGTTCCCGGGTAGTAGCCGAGGGACGGCGCCTGAGGCACCGTGTCCGGCGCGACGGCCGTGATCGTGCCGCCGCCGGCCGCGCTTACGACGGCGTCGCTGACGCCGTGCGCCACGTAGCCGATGCCGAAGCCGCCGGCGCTGAGCGCGAGCGCACACGTCGCGGCTCCCGCTATGACGGACGTCCTCCGCCGGTACCAGGGGCGGGCGGGCGCCGCGGGCGTCGCGGTCGCGGTTGCGGTTGCGGTGGGAACCGTGGGAACCGTGGGGGTGGGCGTGGTCTGGGTCGGCGTCTCGGCCGGCTCGGCCTCGGGCTGGGTGTCCTGTGTCTCGTTCATGGTGATCCTTCCTCGTTCCTGCTGAGACGAGGAAAGTCCCGCACCCTATGAGCGGTCGATGAGCACGATTGGCGGCCGCCAAGCGTTCCTATGCGAGCCCTGTGAGCGGCGCGCGGAACCGGGTCACACGGTCCCTGAGCCTGTCGAAGGGACGTAAGCCCACCCTGATCCACAGGCACGTCGCGTCGCTTCGACAAGCTCAGCGACCGTGAGTGAACCGTGGATCACGGTCCCTGAGCCTGTCGAAGGGACGTAAGCCACCACGCATCGGGTCACGTAGCGTCGCTTCGACGAGCTCAGCGACCGTGGAGCGACAGCTCAGCGTCCGTGGAGCGAGAGCACCGCGTCCGGCCGACTTCTCGCCGGGCGGGCCGTCGCGCGGCACACTGGTCGCGTGACCGAAACGACGCCGTGGGTGCTGCACGTCGACCTCGACCAGTTCATCGCGGCCGTCGAGGTGCTGCGGCGGCCGGAGCTGATGGGCAAGCCCGTGATCGTCGGCGGTCGCGGCGACCCCAGCGAGCGGGCCGTGGTCTCGACCGCATCGTACGAGGCGCGTGCGTTCGGTGTCGGGTCCGGGATGCCTCTGCGCATCGCCGCCCGCAAGGTGCCCGACGCCGTCATCCTGCCCGTCGACGCCGCGCACTACACGGCGGCATCCGATGAGGTGATGGCGACGCTCCGGGCACAACCGGGCACCACCGTTCAGGTGCTCGGCTGGGACGAGGCCTTCGTCGGCGTGCGCACGGACGACCCGGAGCACTACGCGCGCGACCTGCAGCGCGCCGTGCTCGACCGCACGGCCCTGCACTGCAGCGTCGGCATCGGGGACACGCTGCTGCGCGCCAAGAACGCGACGGGATTCGGGAAGCCTCGCGGGGTGTTCCGGCTGACGGCAGACAACTGGCTCGAGGTGATGGGCGAGCGCCCGACCGTGGACCTCTGGGGCGTGGGTACCAAGATCTCCCGCCGGCTGGCCGGCCACGGCATCAGCACCGTCGCCGAACTCGCCGCCACGGATCCCGCGAGCCTGGTGGAGGAGTTCGGCCCCAAGATGGGCCCGTGGTACGTCACCCTCGGCCGGGGCGAGGGCACGAGCGTCGTCGATGACACCCCCTGGGTCGCGCGCGGCCACAGCCGCGAGACCACCTTCCAGCAGAACCTCACCGACCCCGAGCAGGTGCGGGACGCCGTGCGGGACCTCGTGGCGCGGGTGCTCGAGGATGTCGCCGCGGAGGGCAGGCCGGTGATCGGGCTCACCCTCAAGGTGCGCTTCGCGCCGTTCGTCACGAAGACCTTCGCGAGGAAGATCCCGGAGACGTCCGATCCCGATACCGTGCTCGCGCGCGCCCTCGAGCTCGTGGACAAGCTCGATCCCGAGAAGCAGATCCGCCTGCTCGGCCTGCGGGCGGAGATGCCCATGCCCGAGGATGCCCGGGAGGGGCACACTCCGACCCGCGGCGGCTGGTGATCAGCTCACGGCGCGGAGCCGGACGGCGATGAACTGCTTGCCCGGCAGCGGAAGGAGGAAACGGCCCGAGTACGTGCCCTCCAGCCGGGTCACCGTCATGTCCCACGTGTCGATCACGTCCGCCGTGTACGAGACCGCCGGATCGAGGAGGAACCGCCGGTAGGTGGGCTGATTGAACCCGAAGTAGTAGAGGTAGTACTCGCCCTCCACGCCGGCCCGCGGGATGTCCCAGTCCAGTGGCGCGGGCTCGAGCACGTCGGGTCCGTCGCGCAGCACCTCGTGCAGGAAGCCGATGCGCTCCGGCGACGAGCCGCGGAGCTCCCCGCCCTTCGCCCACCAGAGGACGTCGTCCGGGTGCACGTACGTCTCGCCGTGCCCGACGTAGCCCCCGCGCACCGCGCCCTCCCAGAAGCGCCGCGTCATCTCCTCGCCGGTGATGTTGCCCCAGCCCTGGTCGATGTCGCCCTCGTAGGCGCACTCGTCGACGACGACGGGCTTGCCCCACTGCTCTCGCCACTCCGTCGTCATCTCACTCGTCTTGTAGATGTCGCGGCGCTGGATGCTCGCGTGGGTGACCCACGGCCGCGAGTGGTCGTAGAAGTCGCGGCAGTTGTGGATGGACAGCAGGTGACCGACGGGATCGTTCTCCTGCACGATGCGGGCGAAGCGCTCCCAGTCCTCGACGTCCTTCTCGAAGAGCAGGTCGTACTCGTTCGCGAGCGACCACCACACGTTCGCGAAGGACGCGAGCCGGGCGACCGCGTACTTCACGTAGCGGTCGTCGGCCACCGGATCCATGGTCGAGAAGCCCCAGCGGTCGTAGGCGTGGAACAGGATGAGGTCTGCCTCGATGCCGAGCTCGCCGAGTTGCTCGATGCGGCGCTCCAGATGCGCCCAGTACCGCGGCGACGGACGCTGGAGGTCGAAGCCCTCCGCGGGCGACCCCTCGAAGGGATACAGCTCGGGCTCGTTCTCGTTGAAGAGGTACGACTTCGGGAAGACGCACATCCGCATCTTGGTGAACGGGCCGGCGGCCAGCGTCTGAAGCGTCCGCTCCTCGAGCTCGTCGCCCTGGTGGGTCCAAACGTACGAGGTCGTGCCGATGGGGCGGTGCCGGGTGCCGTCGGCGTGCGCGAAGTGGAACGTGTCGGCCACCCGCACGGGTCCGTGCGAGCCGGGGGCGGGGCCGGTCACGTCGAACGAGCCGGCCACGCCGTCGAGGGACCGCGCGTTGCTCGACGTGCGGAACGAGTAGGACCCGGCCCGCTCGGGCAGGAAGCGCAGCAGGAAGGATCCGTCCCCGTCGTAGAAGCCGGGCACGGACACGGCGCCACTCGGGCCCTCCAGCCGCGCGGAGAGCTCGACGTCGAGGAAGGGGTTGCCGTGGGACGGGCCGGCGAGGCGGAGCTCGAAGCGGCCGTAGGCGGGCACCGACTCCGTCCAGCTCGCGGGCGCGGACCCGACGGCTGTGTCTGCGGCCTCGTAGTTCCCGGACGGCGCGACGAACGGCTCCGGCTGCCGCCGCGGCGCGGGCGCGCTACGGTCGATGCCGGCGAGCTCGGCGAGGATGCCCCGCTGAGCGTCGGGATCATCGAGCAGTCCGGCCTCGGTCTCGAGCACGAGCCCCACGGGGTAGCTGTGCAGCGTGTGCAGGGTCGAGGAGTGCACCAGGTCCGGCAGGTGCCGCGAGACGATGTCGCGGCCGCGCGGATCCCGCAGCACCTCGAAGAGCGGCGTCTCCGGGGTGAACGCGGTGGGCTGGGTGAGGGTGGGCAAGGATCAACCTTTCACGGCGCCGGCGAAGGCACCCTCGACGAAGTACCGCTGGAACAGCAGGTACACGATCAGGACGGGGAAGACGGACATGATGGTGAAGGCGTTGAGCGGCCCGTACGCGCTGGTGAACTGCGACTGGAAGCCCTGGATGGCGAGCGGGATGGTCCAGGAGTCCTGGCTCTGCAGCAGCGCGAGCGCGATGGAGTACTCGTTCCACGTCGCCACGAAGTCCAGGATGAACAGCGCGGCGAGTGCGGGCTTCGACAGCGGCAGGATGATCTGCAGGAACAGGCGCCAGTTGCCCGCGCCGTCCATCCGCGCGCTCTCGTCGAGCTCGTGCGGAATGGAGCGGAAGAAGCCGTAGAGGATGAACGTCTGGTACGGCAGGCCGAAGGCGATGTACGGCAGGATCACGCCGACGTGGGTGCTCAGCAGGTCGAGACCGTTGATCACCTGGAACAGCGGTGCGATCGCCACCTGGATCGGCACCATGGCACCCATCGCGATGACGCCCATGAGCAGGCGCTGGCGCTTGAACCGCAGGCGCGAGAGCGCGAACGCCGCCGCCGCGGAGATCAGCAGTCCGATGGGCACCTTGAACACGGCGATGATGAGGCTGTTGGCACCGGCACCCAGCAGGTTGCCCCGGTCGAGCGCCTCGACGTAGTTGCCCCACTCCGGTGACCAGGGCGGCACGAAGGCCGGGGTTCCGAAGATGTCGGCCTCGCTCTTCAGCGAGGTGAACACCATGAAAATGATCGGGATGGACCAGATCAGCACCGAGATCGCGAGGGCGAGCCACAGGCCGATGGTGATGTAGTCGCGGCGCGCGGTGCCGAAACGGGTCCGGCGGCGCGGCGCGGGCATCGCCGCGTCCACGACGGCGGGGGGAACGGTCGAGAGGCTCACGAGTGCTTCTCCTGCCTTGCGGTCCAGACCATGTACGGGACGACGATGATGAGGGTGATCACGAGCAGCACGGTGGCGATGGCGTTGCCCATTCCGTACTCGTGGTTCCCGAACGACTGGGTGAAGGACCAGAGGGCGAGCACCTGCGTCGACTGCGCCGGACCGCCACCGGTCATTCCGACGATCAGGTCGAAGACCTTGATCGAGTTGATGATCGTGAGCACGACCACGACGACCGTCACGGGGCGCAGCGCCGGGAGCGTCACGTTGCGGAACACCTGCCACGCGTTCGCGCCGTCGAGCTTGGCCGCCTCGACGTGCTCCGTCGCCACCGACTGCAGCCCCGCGAGGAACAGCACCATGTTGGTGCCCGCGATCTGCCAGACGAACGCCGCGAAGATCGAGTACAGCGCGAGGTTGCGGTCGCCGAGCCACTGGATCTCGGCGAGCCACGGCGCGTTGAACATCTCGGCAAGGGTGACCCCGACGCCGAAGTTCGGGTTGTACATCCAGCGCCACATGTTCGCGATGGCGATGGGCGCGAGCACTCCGGGGATGTAGAAGAGGGAGCGGAACGCGTTGCGTCCGAACAGCGGCCGGTTGAGCGCGAGTGCGAGCACGAGGCCGAGCGCCACGGGGATGACCAGCGAGAGGATCACCCAGATGACGGTGTTCCCGAGCGCCGTCCAGAAGACGGGGTCCTGGGTGAAGATGCGGACGTAGTTCTTGAGGCCCACGAACTCCTGGGGAGCGCCCTGGAAACCGGACCACTCGAAGAAGCTGAGGCGGACCGACTCGACCATGGGCCCGATGACGAAGACGAGGTAGGCGGCGAGGGCGGGGGCCAGGAACGGCAGTGCGGCGACGAAGCCGACGTGCGAGGCCTTCGCGACCCGCTTCCGGGCGACGGAGCGCTTGCGGCCCGCCGGTGGAGCCGGCGGAGCGATGGTTGTGGACATGCGTATCCCTTGCGACGGTGCTGGGGGTGCGGAAGGCCGGGGCGGCGGAGGACGCCGCCCCGGCGGGTGCAGCGTTGGCTACTGCTGGTCGATGAACTTCTGGAACTCGGCGCCGGCGTTCGCGGGGTCGAGCTCACCCGTGGCGACGAGGTTCTGCACGCGCCAGTACTCCGTCGTCTCGGCGAGCGAGAGGTTCTGGTCGTTGTTCATGTAGACGCCCTCAGCGTTCTCGAAGATCGGACCCCACGCCGCGTCGAGCTCGCTGCCGCCCTCCGGCTTCACGTTGATGTTGACGGACTGGCTGCCGAACGCGGCGATCAGCTCCTGCTGCGCCTCCTCGCTCGTCAGGTAGTCGAGGAACTTGGCGGCCTCGTCGGCGTGGTCGGAGTTCGAGGTGATGTAGTTGTTCTCGTTGAACCCGTAGAGGCGGTTCGTCCCGGTCGGGAACGGGAAGATGCCCACGGTGGACTCGTCCATCCCGTTGTCACGGACGGATTGGTTGAACCAGTCGCCCTCCAGCGCCATGGCGGCCTCGCCGGAGAAGAACAGCGCGCTCGACTCGTCGTTGTTGATGGAGATGAAGCCGGGGTTCAGGTAGTCGCTCGTCCACTTGCCGAACTCCGTGAACGTCTCTGTCACGCAGGGCTCCTCGGCCCAGCTCGCCTCCTTCGTCACGAGCGCCTGGTAGCCGTCCGCACCGCACTTCGCCTCGAGGATGCTGTCGAGCAGACGCATGACGTGCCAGTTGACGGTGCCGCCGAACTGGATCGGGGTGATGCCCGCGGCCTTGAGCTTCTCGGCGGCCGCGACGAGTTCGTCGTACGTGGTGGGCACCGCATCCACGCCGGCCTGCGCGAACAGGTCCTTGTTGTAGAACAGGGCCTCGCCCCGCTGCGTGTAGGGCACGCCGTCGTAGCCGCCGTACTGCGTGACGGTCGCCATGGTGGTCTCGGAGAAGCGTTCGGCCCAGCCGTACTCGTCGTAGTACTCCTCGAGGTTCAGGCTGGCGCCCGCCTCGATGAACTCGCCACCCAGGCCAGGACCGGCCCAGGAGAAGAAGATGTCGGGGGCCCCGTTGGTGCCGAGCGTCGTGCGCAGGGCGTCCTTGTGGGCGTCGGTCGAGCGCTCCTCGACGACGATGTCGATGTCGGGGTTCGCCTCCTCGAAGTTCTCGATGACCCCGTTGATCGTGTCATTCGCGGTCGAGGCCGTCTCGGTGAGCTTGAACCACGTCACCTCGGTCTTGCCGCTGTCCGAGCCGCCGCCGGAACAACCGGTCAGCCCGGCGATCATCACGGCACCGGCGACGAACGCCGCCGGCCTGAGTCCTGCACGCATCTTTGCGTCCTTCCACTGTGGTGACGTCTGAGGGCCAAACGCCGTTGTTCGACGCGCCTGGTGCGACGTCTGTGGGATAGGTTATCGATCACTCACGGCATGTCAAGTTATCGATCACTTATCGTGATCACGCACCGCGAGAGTGCTGCGCCGGGGCGGAACCCGGCCGCGGGACGCCGATAGCCTGGATGAGATCCCGGATCGGGAAAGGGGGGTGAGGAATGTCGATCAGGCCGCAGACACCGTCGGGCGCGCGCCCGAGCATGGCCGACGTCGGCCGCCTGGCGGACGTATCCGCTCAGACCGTCTCCCGCTACTTCACCGGCACGGGCTACGTCAGCGCGGAGACCCGCGAGCGCATCACCGCTGCGGTCGCCCAGCTCGGGTACCGGCCGAACCACCTGGCCCGCGCCTTCCGAGCGAATCGCACGAAGACCATCGGCGTCATGACCATGGGCACCATGAACTACGGCATCACCGCCCTGTACTCCGGGCTCACCGCCGCCGCCCACGCCACCGACTACTCGATCGTCATCCGGCACATCGACTCCGACCTCGACGAGCCCGGCGCGCTCGAGGAGGCGCGGCAGGGCCTCGAGGGCCTCCAGTCCCTGCAGGTGGACGGCATCATCCTGGCCACGCAGTACCGGGACGCCGACGAGCTCGCCGAGGGCATCTCGGAGCGGTTCCCCGTCGTCACCCTCTCCGGCCTTCCGCAGCCCAACGCGGACACCGTTGCGCTGGACTCGCATCAGGCCGGGCTCCTCGCGACCCGGCACCTCATCGAACTCGGGCACGAGCGGATCCTTCACGTGCCGGGACCCGAGAACCGCAACGAGACGCTCGAGCGCGAGCGCGGGTACCTCGACGCGATGAGCGAGGCCGGCCTTCCCCCGCTGCCCCGGCCCTCGGGCACGAGCTGGTCCGCCGACACCGGCCATCGGGCCGGTCTCGCCGTCGACCCGGCCGAGTTCACCGCCGTCTTCGCGGCCAACGACGCCATCGCGCTCGGCTTCACCAGCGCGCTGCGGTCCCGCGGCTACGAAGCCCCGCGCGACTACTCCATCGTCGGCGTCGACGACATGCCGGAGGTCGCGTACTACGCGCCGCCCCTGACCACCATGCGCATGGACTTCGACGAGCTGGGCACCGTGGCGTTCGACATGATCCGCCACCACATCGAGAAGGGCGAGCGACTCGACCTGCGGGTTTTGCCGTCCGTGCTCATCGAGCGCGAGTCGACCGCGCCGGCTCGCCCGGAGGCCGATCGCGCACCGTCGTCCTGACGCGGCGACCGCCGATCGCGGATCGCGGATCGCGGATCGCGGATCGCGGATCGCGGATCGCGGCCGACGATCCGCTTCGAGAATGCCTGCGCGACCGGGAAACAGGGAAGCCCCCGACGTGAGTCAGGGGCTTATTCGGTCTCGAGCCGATGCGCGGAGACGGTGGGATTTGAACCCACGGTACCCAATAAAGGGTACTCCACCTTAGCAGGGTGGTGCACTAGGCCGAACTATGCGACGTCTCCCGAGCGCCCGCGAGCGGACACACGACTGCCATCATAACGGCAGAGCGCGGCCCCCGCGATTCGGCACCTGGGGAAAGGCCGAAGACCATTCCCAGCCGCGCTGACTTGTCCTCCAATTAGGGGACAAAGTAGAGTTCCGAGGAAGCGCTCGAACCGGCTCCCCCGAAAGCCGTTTCTCCGATCGTCTCACACGCCTCTACCCAAGGATCGACACCACACGATGCTGCGCCCAATGACGCGATGCGCCCGACGCTGCGTGCCCTCCCGCACGCGCGTCGTTCGTGATGGCATGGACATCGTCCGTCGCCGATCCGTGAGGAAGAACTCTCACTCATCGACCAGTTCGGGTTGGTCCCGAGTGAGATAGGCGAGCCTCCGCGGACATTGGGTGTGTCCAGCGGGGGTTCGTCGCCTACACAGGGGCCGCGGTGAGGACTACCGCGGCCCCCCTGTAGTTTTCCGGCGCGATGAAGCGCGCTCGGGCACCTGTTGTCCGCCGTCTGCGGTGCGGGCCCGAGCACCACCCCCGAAGTGGGGTCCCCGCTTTGGAGGACAGCGCGCGTAGTCTCGTCTCACGCGTGCACCGCCTCCCCCAGGCATGGACGTTGTTCTGCGCTTCATGCGTCAGGTGCATCACCGAAGAGCCCGACGCAGCTGACTCCCCCCGAAGATGTACCTCCTCGGTGAGGTACTCCCCCTCCCCCCGAAATGAGATCCGCCATGTCCACGCGCGCCAGAAACACCGCCCGCCGCATCACCACCGCCGTCGTCCTGCCCGGTGTATTCGCCGGCATGCTGATGTTTGCCACGCCTGCCACCGCTGCGACGAGCCCGGTCGCCGGCATCTGCAACGGGGTGACGAATCAGCTGGGGCACCGCGGCGCCGTGCAGCCGAACCTGCTGAAGGCCGCGGCCCGGCAGAACGCGGTGCAGATCGCGACCCTGACCGCCGAGCGATCCGCCCTGGTGACCACCCAGAACAGCCTCACGGCGCAGATCACCGCGGCGGAGAAGGAGATCGCCGCGCTCGACGCTGAGCTCGCCACGCTGGTCGGGAAGATCGACACGACGACGATGTCGCTGACCAAGCTCGAGGCGGACAAGGCGACGCTGACCGCGGCCATCGCCGCAGCGAACACCGAGCTGGCGACGCTGCAGGGGCAGAGGACGACGCTGGTGAACCAGATCACGCCGCTGGAGACACGACTGACGGCCGCACAGACCGAGCTCGCCAACCTGAACTCGAAGATGACCCAGGCCCTCGCCGACAAGGCGACCAGGGAGGGCGAGCTCGCCGCCGCCAAGACCCGCCTGGACAGTGCGACGGCGGCGGCGACGACGGCTCAGAACGCCGTCGACGCCCAGGTGGCGGCGATCGGCACCGCGACGCAGGAGCTAGGGGACGCGACCGCCGCGGGGAACACCGCTCAGGCGGCGGTCGACGCCGCGGAGAAGAAGCTGGCGGACGCCCGCCTCGCGCTGCCGGGGCTGGAGGCGACCGCCAAGACCGCCGACACCACCGCCGCCGCGGCGACCGCTGCGGTGGTCAAGGCCGAGGAGAACCTGCGCCTGGCCGAGCAGAGCGTGACCAGCCTGACCCAGCAGATCGGTGCTATCGCCGCAAGGCTCCCCGTCCTGCAGAGCGAGATCGCCGGCCTGCAGGGTGACATCACCACCAAGAACGCCGAGATCGCCGCGAAGCAGAACGAGATTGCCGCCGCGACCGCGACGCCGGTCGCCGACGCCGCCGCGCTGCAGATCCAGCTCGACAAGCTCGAGGCCGAGCGCAAGGCGCTGTCGAACAGCAGCAGCGACCGGGCCAAGCAGCTGCAGACCCAGATCGTCGCGCTCCGGGCGCAGATCACCGCGGCGGAGCAGCAGGCTGCGAGCAAGACGGCACTGATCACCGCCCTGAACGGTGACCTGTCCAAGCTGCAGGGCCAGCTCGCTCTCCTGAACTCACAATTGTCGGCCAAGCAGCAGGAGAGCAGCAACCTCCAGCAGCATCTCCCGGGCCTGCAGTCGAGCCTGGCTGGCGCGAACGCGCAGGTCACCTCCGCCACCGAGACGCTGGCCGACGCCAGGGCCGCCCAGACCGCCGCGAACAGCGCCGTGACCGATGCCAACGCCGCGGTGACCGCCAAGAAGGCGGAGATCGCCGCGCTCGAGGCCGCACTGCCCGGCCTGGTCGGGGACGCGACCGCCGCCGAGGCGGAGATCACGACGAAGCAGGGCGAGCTCGCGGCCCTTCAGGACGCCCTGCCGGGCCTGCAGGCCACCCTCGCCGCCGCCGACGCCGCGGTCACCCGCGAGAGCACCGAGGTCAGCCGCCTCAACGGTGAGGTCACCAGGCTGGTGACGACGCTGGGCACGCTGAACACCTCGATCACCGCTGCGGAGAACGCGATCCTGTCGCTGCAGAACCAGCTCACCCCGCTGCAGGCCTCGCTGAACACGTTGAACACGCAGATCAGCGAGAAGGAGGCGGCCCTCACGACCGCCAAGACCGATCTGAGCGCCGTCGACGCGAAGATCGTCACGGAGTCCGCGATCCTCCGGACCCTGGAGAGCGCCAAGAAGGTCAACCGCGATGCGGTTGCCGCGCAGAGGACCGTGCTGACCGGTCTGCAGGCCCAGTACGCGGCGGTTCTCGACCGGATCGCCGCCATCGACGGGACGATCGCCCTCGGCGGCTGCCTCGTCTGACAGCGCAACTAGATCGGCAGTACCACGAAGGCCCCCGGGGTAACCCCCGGGGGCCTTCGTGCGTGCGCCCCGCCACCGAATGGGAGTGCGGTGCTACCGGGCCGGTAAGCCGGGCAACAGCGGCGGCAGAGAGCGCGCTGCGCCGCCGACCGTGCGCCGTCGGGACTAGTCCAGCCGCCCCGCGGAGCAGGTGTACTCGGCGGCGGTCTGGCCCGAGATGGAGGACGGTAGCGGGGCCTCGGTCGGCGCGCCGGCGTCGGCCGTCGGCACCGGGGCGGGCGTCCCCGTGGCCTCGGGCACCGTGGGCGCGCTGGCCTCCGGCGCGGGCGCCGCGGCATCCGGCGTGGCCGCCGGCGTCTGCGCGGGCGCGTTCGGGTCGGGCACCGACCCGATGTTCACCGCGTCCGGGGAGAGCGCCACCGGCTCGTCGGCGCGGATCTTCGCGAACAGCACGTCCGCGTCCGCCTGGAGGGGCTTCACCCGGTTGGTGTAGATGCCGGTGCCGTCGGTCGTGCCGGGGTACTGCACGAAGGCGACCTTCTCCAGCGGGATGTCGCGCAGGGTGAGGGCGATCGACACCATCGTGTCGTAATTCGCGAGGCTCGTGGACAGCGACATGTTGTCGGCGGCGGCCTTCGCGAGACCGTAGAGCTTCGCGGGGTTGGTGAGCGTCTCGCTGCTCTTGACCGTGCGGACCAGGGACGACAGGAACACCTGCTGGTTGCTGATGCGGCCCAGGTCGCTGCCGTCACCCACGCCGTGACGGGTGCGCAGGAACTGCAGGGCCTCCTTGCCCTGCAGCGTGTGCTCGCCGGCGGACAGCTCGAGGTCGGTCTTCTCGTCGCGGATGGGCTCGGCGACGCACACCGGCACCCCGCCGATGGCGTTCGACATCTCGATCACGCCGCTGAACTCGATCTTCGCCGCGAAGGGGATCTCGAGTCCGGTCAGCTGCTCCACCGTCGCCACCGTGCAGGAGAGTCCGCCGTAGGTGAGGGTCATGTTGATGGCATCCGCGGCGACGGCGGGATGCTTCACGCCCTCCTCGTTGGTGCACGACGGGATGGGGATGATGAGGTCGCGCGGGATGCTGACTACGACGGCGTTGGAGTGGTCCTCCGAGATGTGCATGAGCATCGTCACGTCGTTCAGCTCGGCGTCGCGCGTGCCGTATGAGGGGTCACCCTCGCCGCTGTCGCTGCCTACCAGGAGCAGATTGACGCCGCCGTCGAACTCGCCGATGGAGGGCACGTCGTCCCCATCGCCGCCCGAGATGTCGATGGAGCGACTCTGAATGGTGCGGTCGATGTTCCACAGCGCCACCGCAGCGATGGTGCCACCGCTGACGAGCAGGACCGCCAGAACGAGGGCGAAGCCTTTCAGCAGCGCAAGCATGGGATTGGAGCGCTTGAGACGTCCGTGCCGCGCGATGCCGGAGATGCGATTGGGGCTGCTCGACCGCGAGGATCTGTCGCTCATCCGGCTCCTTTCAGGCTGGCGCTGGGATCGCGGGAACTTACGGAAAACGCGGAGGGCGTGGGATTCGAACCCACGAGACATTTCTGCCCACCAGTTTTCAAGACTGGCTCCATCGGCCGCTCGGACAGCCCTCCCGTGCACGCCGGGACCGGTGCTCCCGCGGGAAGGGGCCGGTGGAACGACGTGGAAGCCGAGTGTAACGGATGCGTCTTGGCGACCGCTGCTGGACCGCTGGCCGGCCGGATGCACCGCGCACGGGCGTGCGTTCCCGCTCGTGGCTGCCGGTCAGCGCTGCCGAGATACCCCGGGATGCGCCGACGGCGTCAGCTAGTGCTCGATCGTCCGCAGCGCCGCGGCGAGGCCGTCCGACGTCACGGGCGCGGTGACCTCCGAGCTGGCCGCGAGCACCTCCTGCGGCGCCTGACCCATGGCGATGGCGCGGCCGTGCTCGCGCGCCCACTCGAACATGTCGATGTCGTTCCGCCCGTCGCCGGCGACCACGACGCGCTCGAGCGGGATGTCGAGGAGCCGGCGCACGCGCTCGAGGGCGGTCGCCTTGTTCACGCCGTCCGGGGCGATGTCGAGCCACGCGGTCCAGCCGATCGCGTAGGTGACGCGGTGCAGGCCCATGCGCTCCACGACCGCGAGGAAGTCCTCCATGTCGTGACCGGGCGAGATCACGACGACGCGGGTGGCGTCGCGGTGCAGGAGCTCCTCGAACTCGACCTGCGTGCCCTTCGCCTCGAGGAAGCCGTCCGGGAACTCTCCCCCCGAGTACAGGTAGTGCCCGTCCTCGTCCTCCACGGCGTAGCGGCCGCTGGCGAGGTAGGGGCGGATGCGCTGGAGCACGTCCGTGGGATCGAAGGTCTCCACGAAGCGGCGCCGGTATCCCTCGGGGGACGAGGGGTCGCGGTGCATCGTGATGGCGCCGTTCGAGCAGACCACGTACTCCGGGGAGACGCCAAGCTGCGTGAGGATGGGGAGGGCGTCCGCGACGGAGCGCCCCGTCGCGACCATGACCTCGTGCCCGAGTCCCGACACCCGCTGCACCTCCTCGGTCACCGCGTCACTGAGGGTGCCGTCCATGCCGAGCACGGTGCCGTCGAGGTCGAGCGCGATCAGCAGCCGGTCGTGCCGGACCGCGGGGATGGTGTCGGACGACATTCAGTGCTTCCCCGTGGGCTGGAGCACGTCGAGCCCGCCCAGATAGGGACGGAGCGCCTCGGGCACGACGACGGAGCCGTCGGCCTGCTGGTGGGTTTCGAGGATGGCGACGATCCACCGGGTGGTGGCCAGCGTGCCGTTGAGGGTGGCGACGGGGGTCGTCTTCCCGCCGTCCGCGCGGTGCCGGATGTCGAGCCTGCGCGCCTGGTAGGTCGTGCAGTTCGAGGTCGACGTGAGCTCGCGGTAGGCCTGCTGGGTGGGGATCCACGCCTCGACGTCGAACTTGCGAGCGGCGCTCGAGCCCAGGTCGCCCGCCGCGGTGTCGATGACCCGGTAGCTGAGACCCAGGTCCTGCAGCATGCCCTCCTGGTGGGCGAGCAGGCGCTCGTGCTCCGCCTCGGCGTCCTCGGGGGCGATGTAGCTGAACATCTCGAGCTTGGTGAACTGGTGAACGCGGATGATGCCGCGGGTGTCCTTGCCGTAGGAGCCGGCCTCGCGGCGGTAGCAGGTGGACCAGCCGGCGTAGCGGAGAGGCCCCTTCGACAGGTCGAGGATCTCGTCGCTGTGGTAGCCGGCGAGCGCGACCTCGCTGGTGCCGGTGAGATAGAGGTCGTCGTCGGCGAGGTGGTAGATCTCGTCGGCGTGCTGGCCGAGGAAGCCCGTGCCGCTCATGATCTCGGGCTTCACGAGCGTCGGGGTGATCATCGGCACGAAGCCGGCCGCCAGGGCCCGATCGAGTCCCATGTTCATGATCCCGAGCTCGAGCCTGGCGCCGATGCCCTTGAGGAAGGAGAACCGGGCACCGGAGACCTTGGCGCCGCGGCCCATGTCGATCGCGTCGAGAGCCTCGCCGATCTCGAGATGGTCCCGCGGCTCGAAGTCGAACTCGGGGATCTCGCCCACCGTGCGCACGAGCGCCCAGTCGTCCTCGCCGCCCTCCGGCACGCCGTCGAGCACGATGTTCTCGATGGCGCGCACGGCCAGCGAGAACTCGGCCTCCGCGTCCTGCGCGGTCTGCGACGCGGTCTTCACGTTCGCGGCGAGCGACTGCACCTCCGCGACGAGCTGCTTCTTCTCGTCGGGCGCGGCCTTCGCCACGCGCTTGCCGAAGGCGTTCTGCTCGGCGCGCAGGCGCTCGAACTCGGCGATGGCGGCGCGGCGGTTCGAGTCGGCCTCGAGAGCGCGATCCACGAGATCTTCGGACGACCGGCGAGCCCGCTGCGAAGCTTTGACCAGGTCAGGGTTGTCGCGGAGCAGTTGCGGATCGATCACGCGTCCACCCTACTTGGCCATGCCGTAGCGTTTACCGCGTGTCGACTGCCCCCGAACAGCCCGCCGCCTCCCCCGCACAGTCGCATGCCGCCGTCGTCTACAACCCCATCAAGGTGGACCTGGACGCGCTTCGCGCGACGGTCTCCGCGGCCCAGCGCGAGGCGGGCTGGGGCGAGACCCGCTGGTACGAGACGAGTGTGGAGGATCCCGGCGAGGGCGTGACCCGCGAGGCGCTCGACGACGGCGCGGCCATGGTGATGGCGGCCGGCGGTGACGGCACCATCCGGGCCGTGGCGGAGTCCCTCCGCGGCACCGGCGTGCCGATCGGCCTGCTGCCGTCCGGCACCGGCAACCTGCTGGCCCGCAACCTCGACCTCACGCTGGACAACGTCGAGGAGTCCGTGCGGAACGCGTTCTCCGGCGCCGACCGGAAGATCGACCTGGGCGTGGCGGACATCGAGCGCGCCGACGGATCCCGGGACCGGCACGTGTTCCTCGTGATGGCGGGCCTCGGCCTCGACGCGAAGATGATCGCGAACACGAGCGACAAGCTCAAGGAGCGCGTGGGGTGGCTCGCCTACGTCGAGGCCATCATCCGCTCGCTCCGGGACAGCAACGCGCTGCGGATGCGCTTCACGCTCGACGACAACCCGCCGCGGACCCTGCGCGCCCACACCATCCTCATCGGCAACTGCGGGTCGCTGCCCGCCAACATCCTGCTGCTGCCGGATGCCGCGGTGGACGACGGCGAGTTCGACATCGTCGCGCTGCGCCCCGAGGGCCTTCTGGGCTGGGCGCAGATCTGGGTGAAGATCGTGTGGGAGAACGGCGTGCTGCGCCGCACCCAGGTCGGCCGCAAGATCATGGGCGTCACCAAGGAGGTGCGCACCCTCCGCTACATGAAGGGCCGGCAGCTCGTCGTGCGGCTCGAGCGCGCGGAGGACTTCGAGCTCGACGGCGACAGCTTCGGCGACGCACGGGCCGTGAAGCTCACGGTGGACCCGCTCGCCCTCACGGTGCGCATCCCACCCGAGGCGGCCTGACCCCGCAGAGAGCGGTCCTGATCCGTCCCGGCGCGAGCGCCGGGAAGCGCCCCTGCCCAGGCACGAGGATCCTGCCCAGCTAAAAGCTGCGCAGGATCCTTCTGCCTGGGCAGGAGCGGTGGTCCGGGGTCAGGCTCCGTCTTCGGCTTCCTGGGCAGCGGCGATCACATCGACATCGTCGGTCGACACCGTCACGGTGCCCGCGGCGGTGTCGAACTGCAGCTCGGCGGCCCCGTACTCGTCAGCGTCGGCGCCGGCACGCCAGACCGCTCCCCACACACCGTCGACGAGGCTCGCCGACGTCACGACGCCGGACGCGCTCACGACGCGGACGGCGGTGACACCGGTACCGGCCTGGCCGCTGAGCTGCGCGTAGTCGTCACCGGTCGCCGCATTGCCGTACCCGGCCACGAAGCCGAAGGAGAGGATCTGGTCGGCTGCAAGTTCCGGTTGGAGCGTTGTGGTGCCGGTCGAGACGACAACGCCGTCCTCCACGAAGGACTCCTGCAGAACGCCATCCGCGATCTGCCAGCTGCCCTCGTAGTCGCCGACCTTCTGCGTCAGGAGCGGAGCGTCGACGGCGGCGGGCTGGTCGACGCTGGATTCCGAGGTTCCGGCCGACATTCCGAGGATCGCGGCGGGCAGGAGCATCACGGTCGCGGCGGCGGCGGTAGTGGCGGTGAGGATGTTGATCACAGGTGTCTTCCTTCGAGTTGAGACAGCGCCCGGGCGGGCGGCGGTGATCGGGAATCACGTTCCCGACTCGAATCCCACGATTCCGCGCCCGGGCCGCGTCCACATCGCTCCCGCGTACCCATCTCCTCCGTCTCAGTGATGACCCGTCCTCATCCGAGCTGCTGTCACCCGCCCCGTCGCCCGGGCGACCGCCGGAGTGTTCCCGCATGCCTCGCGTCCCTTCGACGAGCTCAGGGACCGTGGGTCGCGCGTCCCTTCGACAAGCTAGGGACCGTCGGGGCGAGGACCGCGCGGGCTAGCGACCGAGGAGGCCGTCCAGCCAGGCGCGGGCCTCGAGGAACACCGCGTCGTCGTAATGGTCGCGATAGGTGCTCGGCGCCCTGTCCGCGCGCGGGTACGAGCCGAGGAAGGTGACCCGGGGGCTGAAGCGGCGCAGTCCGAGCAGCGCGTCCGCCACCCGCTCGTCGTGCACGTGTCCCTCCGCGTCGATGACGAAGCGGTAGCGGCCGAGCTCGTCACCGATGGGCCGCGACTGGATGAGGCTGAGGTTCACGCCGCGGGTCGCGAACTGCTCGAGCATTTCGAGCAGCGCTCCCGCGCGGTCCTCGGGCAGCTCGGCGATCACGCTCGTCTTGTCCGCGCCGGTGCGTGCGGGTAGCTCGGTCGTGCGGCTCACCAGCACGAAGCGGGTGACCGCGTTCGGGTTGTCCTCGATGCCGGTGGCGAGCACCTCGACGTCGTAGTGGTCGACGATGCCGGGCGGCGCGATCGCGGCGTCGGCGATGCTCGGGGCCGAGCCGCTCTCGGGGTCCGGGAGCAGGGTGGCGGCCGCGGCGACGTTGGAGGTCGCGGGGATGTGGCCGACGCTCGGGAGGTTCGCGTCCAGCCAGGCGCGGCACTGGCCGTAGGCGACGGGATGCGCGTTGATGGTCCGCACGTCGCTCAGCCGGGTGCCGGGGAGGGCGACGAGCACGAAGTTCACCGGCACGAGGTACTCGCCGATGATGCGCAGGTCGGGCACGTTAGCGAGCGCGTCCTGCGTCGCGGTCACGCCGCCCTCGACGGAGTTCTCGATCGCGATCATCGCCGCGGTGCTGCGGCCGCTCACCACATCCGACAGCGCCTCGCCCACGTTGTTGACGGCCCGCCAGGCCTTTCCGCGGGCCGCCTCGACCTGCGCGAGCGCCGCCTCGGTGAAGGTGCCGGACGGCCCGAGGAAGCTGTAGGTCTCCGACGGGGTGTGGTGCGGCGCCGGAGCGGAGGGTGCGGGCATGGGAAAACCCTAATGGGCGGCAGCAGCGGCGCATCCGGGCGGGGCAGGGCGCGGATCGGGCCGCAGTGCCAATATGGGGACCATGACCGACCGCGCCGGAACACCCGCCCAGGAATCAGATCTCGTCGACGTCGAGGCACTGCTCGCCGCCTATTGGAGCGGCAAGCCCGATGTCTCCAACCCGGAGCAGCGGGTCGTCTTCGGCACGTCCGGCCATCGCGGCAGCTCCCTGAACACGGCTTTCAACGAGGATCACATCGCCGCGATCACCCAGGCCATCGTGGAGTACCGCACCGAGCAGGGCACGACGGGCCCGCTGTTCATCGGCATCGACACCCACGCGCTCAGCACGCCCGCCCTCACGACCGCCCTCGAGGTGCTCGTCGGCAACCAGGTGCGCGTGCTCGTCGACCAGTACGACAACTACACGCCGACCCCCGCCGTCTCCCACGCCATCCTCAAGTACAACCGGGCCGGCAACGACGACGAGGCCGACGGAATCGTCGTGACCCCCAGCCACAACCCGCCGCAGGACGGCGGCTTCAAGTACAACCCGCCGCACGGCGGCCCCGCCGACAGCGACGCGACCGGCTGGATCGCGAATCGCGCCAACGAGATCATCGCGGGCGGGATGCGCGACGTGAAGCGCGCGGAGCCGAGCGGGGTCGAGACCTACGACTACGTGGCGAACTACGTGGACGACCTCGAGAACATCATCGACATGGCGGCCATCAAGAAGTCCGGCATCCGGGTGGGGGCCGACCCGCTGGGCGGCGCGAGCGTCGCGTACTGGCAGGCCATCGCGGACCGGTACGAGCTCGACCTCACGGTCGTGAACCCCACCGTCGACGCGACCTGGCGCTTCATGACGCTGGACTGGGACGGCAAGATCCGCATGGACCCGTCGTCGCCCTCCGCCATGGCGTCCGTGCTCGCGCACAAGGACGACTACGACATCCTCACCGGCAACGACGCCGACGCGGACCGCCACGGCATCGTGACGCCCGACGCCGGGCTCATGAACCCGAACCACTACCTCGCGGTCGCGATCGACTACCTGTACCGCAACCGTTCGGACTGGCGCGAGGATGCGGCCATCGGCAAGACCCTCGTGTCGTCCACCATGATCGACCGGGTCGCCGAGTCCCTCGGCCGCCGCCTCTGGGAGGTGCCGGTGGGCTTCAAGTGGTTCGTCCCCGGTCTGGTCGACGGATCCGTGGGCTTCGGCGGCGAGGAATCGGCCGGCGCCAGCTTCCTGCGCTTCGACGGCACCGTGTGGACCACCGACAAGGACGGCATCCTGCTCGCCCTGCTCGCCGCGGAGATCCGCGCCGTGACCGGCAAGACGCCGTCGCAGCTGTACGCCGAGCTGACCGAGCGGTTCGGCGCCCCGGTATACGAGCGCGTGGACGCGGTTGCGACGAAGGCCCAGAAGGCGGCCCTCGGCAAGCTCGACGGCGACGCGATCGCCGCGACCGAGCTCGCGGGCGAGCGGATCACCGCCAAGCTCAGCCGCGCGCCGGGCAACGACGCGGCCGTCGGCGGTGTGAAGGTCGTCTCGGAGAACGCGTGGTTCGCCGCGCGCCCGTCGGGCACCGAGGACGTCTACAAGATCTACGCCGAGTCGTTCCAGGGCACGGACCACCTGCACCGCGTGCAGGAGGAGGCCCGCCGCATCGTGGACGAGGCCATCTCCGGCGCGTAGCCGCTTACGTCGCTTCGACGGGCTCAGCGACCGTGGTCACCGTCCCTGAGCCTGTCGAAGGGACGCGGTCCATACGGTCCCTGAGCCTGTCGAAGGGACGCGACCCGTGTAACGGAACGGCCCCTAGGGGACGCTCCAGAACGCGGCGTACGCGCCCGGGTGCTCGACCGTGATGGTGTTGTCGAAGTCGCGGAAGTTGTGGTCGAGGTTGTGGCCCGCCATCAGGATCTTCTGCTTGCCGTCGACGATCTCCACCGCGGACACGATCTGGGTGTGGTCGAGGGAGTCGTTGAGGTTCCAGTCGAACACCACGATGTCGCCGGGCTTCACCTGGTCGCGCTGCTCGAGCGTGAGCGGGGTGATGCCGAGCTCCTGCTGGTTGGCGCGCAGCCAGCGGTCGAAGGTGGGCACGTGGATCCAGGCGGACGTGTACTCGGTGCCGCCCGCGCGGTTGTGCCACTCGTCGGTCATCTTCCAGCCGCGCTGCAGCAACGTCTGACCGACGAAGTTGACGCAGTCGCCGCCGATCGGGTTCATGTTGCCGAACTCGGCGAGGTTGTAGTTGTTCCAGTGCTTGAGCGCGTAGGTGAGCTGTCGGTCGACGGGCGTCTGCACCGTGTAGCTCACGGGGGCGGCGGTGGAGGCGACGGGAGCGTCGCCCTGCAGCACCTTCACGTCGGCCGCGGCGGGCTGGAAGTCGGTGGAGCGCGGCGCGACGACGGTGAGCGAGGTGTCCGACGCCACCGCGAGATTCGTGCCGGGGGTGCCGTTGAAGGTCGCGGCGGTCGCGTCGCTCAGCCCGGTCCCCTCGATGGTCACGGTCGTGCCACCACCGACGGAGAGCTCCGCCGGGGCGACCGCGGTGACCGCGGGCTCGGCTGCCGGCTCCTCGGCGGGCGTCTCGGCCGGCGCCGCGGGCTCGGCGGTCGACCCGCCACCGGCCGAGTCGCCACCGACGGAGGCGCCGCCGGATGACGCACCGCCGTTCGTCGCGTCACCCTCGGCGGGCGCGGCGGTGCAGCCGGCCAGCAGCAGGGCCGCGGCGCCGAAGAGGGCGATGGCAGCGGAACGGGTGCGGCGAGGAGTCACGAAGGCCTTTCGAGCGGGAGCGCGAGCGCTGTCATGGTAACCCGCGCCCCCGGGAAAGCCCCAGAGTGACCGGCGGGCCGCGCCGCCCGGCGGGGTCGACTACGGGCGACGCACATCGGTGACTACTCTCTGATACCGCGGGCGTCGCCCATCCGACCGTTCCGCCAATCGTGTTGATCGCCCTCGCCGGCAGGTGACCCGCCTGGCCGAACTCTCGCGGGAGCAGGACAAAGGAGAACGATGACTTCGAACGGCGCGGCTCTGCCGCAGATCCCGGACACCAGCGGGGACACGCGGTCGTTCCCGCCCGGATTCCTCTTCGGCGCGGCCACCGCCGCCTACCAGATCGAGGGCGCTGCGCACGAGGACGGCCGCACCGACTCCATCTGGGACGCGTTCGCCCGCGTGCCGGGCGCCGTGCTGGACGCGCACGACGGGTCCGTCGCGTGCGACCACTACCACCGCTACCCGCAGGACGTCGCGCTGATGAAGGAGCTCGGGCTCGACACCTACCGGTTCTCCACGTCGTGGTCCCGCATCCAGCCCGACGGCGGCAACGTCAACCGCGCGGGCATGGACTTCTACTCCCGGCTGGTCGACGCGCAGCTGGCCGCGGGCATCAAGCCGTGGCTGACCCTGTACCACTGGGACCTGCCGCAGGCGCTGGAGGAGAAGGGCGGCTGGACCAACCGCGACACCGCCTACCTCTTCCGCGACTACACGCTCAACGTGTACGAGGCGCTGGGCGACCGCGTCGACGTGTGGACGACGCTGAACGAGCCCTGGTGCTCCTCCTTCCTCAGCTACACCGCCGGGGTGCACGCCCCTGGCCGCCAGTCACAGCGCGACGGACTCGTCGCCGCGCACCACCTGCTGCTGGGCCACGGGCTCGCGGTCGAGGCGCTGCGCGACCGGCGCTCCGACCTGACCCTCGGCATCACGCTCAATCAGACCCTGCCGAAGCCGCTCGACCCGCAGAACCCGGCCGACGTGGACGCGGCACGCCGCATCGACGGCCAGTTCAATCGCATCTTCCTCGACCCCGTGTTCCGGGGCGAGTACCCGGCGGACGTGCTCGAGGACGTCGCCGAGTACGGGCTGCTCGACGTCGTGCGGGACCGCGACCTCGAGATCATCTCGGCGCCCATCGACGCGCTCGGCGTGAACTACTACCACGGCGAGATCGTCTCGGCCACGCCTGCGGAGGGCATCCCCTCGGGCGACGCGCCCGTCGGCCGGGCCACCTCGTCGCCGTACCCCGCCGCCGACGCCGTGTTCAACCACCCCCAGGGCCTGCCGCTCACCGACATGAACTGGGAGGTGCAGCCGGACGGGCTCCGCGAGGTGCTCGCCCGCATCGACCGCGAGTACGCCCGACCCGCTGGCGTCGACCTCTACGTGACCGAGAACGGCGCGGCCTACGACGACGTCGTGGCCGAGGACGGGCAGGTGCACGACACGGAGCGCGTCGCCTTCCTGCGCGCCCACCTCGCCGCCGTGCTCGACGCGATCGAGGAGGGCGTGAACGTGAAGGGCTACTTCTACTGGTCGCTCATGGACAACTACGAGTGGGCGTGGGGCTACCACAAGCGCTTCGGCATCGTGCGGGTCGACTACGACACGCAGAAGCGCACGGTGAAGGACAGCGGCAAGGAGTACGCGGCCATCATCGCGGCCCGCTCCCTCGGCACGTCCTCCTGACGCCGACGCCCCCGTGCGATCGCGGCGGCCCCGTCGGGTCGTCGCGATCGCGTGTCGGAGGCTGCTGGGTCACACTGCCGGAGCGAGGATGACGACCTTCCCGGACGCCGGCCGCGCGGCGACCTCCGCGTGGAACGCCGGAAGATCCTCGAGCCGGACCCGGCGGCTGACGTCGATGCGCAGTTCGCCCCGGTCGACGGCCGCGGCGAGGGCGGCCAGCTGACTCGCGTCGCTGCGGACGAAAAGGTCTACGCCTCGGACGTTGCGCGCCTCGTCGCTCGGCGCCTGCATCCATACCGTCGTGTTGACCACGACGCCGCCGTCCCGCACGAGGGCGGCCTGGTCGGCGAACTGCGACGGATCGATCGGCGCGAGGTTGAGCAGGAGGTCGACGGGCTCCGTGACCGCCCCGACCACGTCCGTGGTGGTGTGGTCGATGACCTCGTCCGCGCCTGCGGCACGCACCCGCTCCGCACTCCGCGGGCTCGCCGTCGCGATCACGTGCGCACCCGCGTTCTTCGCCAGTTGGATCGCATAACCACCGACCGCGCCACCCGCGCCGGTGATGAGCACGCGCTGCCCCGAGGTAAGGCCGCCGAGCTCGAACAGCGCCTGCCAGGCGGTCAGTCCCACCACCGGCAGGGCGGCCGCATCGGCGAGCGGCACGCTCGACGGGGCCGGGGCCAGGATGTCGGCGGCCGCGAGAACGTACTCCGCCGCGGCACCGTCCCCGATCATCGGCAGGAAGCCGATGACCGCGTCGCCGACCGACACCGTGTCGACGCCCTCACCGAGCGCGTCGACCGTGCCGGCGACGTCGATGCCCGGCGTGTGGGGCAGAGCCACCGGGAACGGGCCCTGTAGACCGCCACCGCGGATCCCCGCGTCGACCGAGTTGAACGACGTCGCGGCCACCCGGATGCGGACCTGGCCTGCGCCGGGAACGGGCACGGCCACGTCCTCGTAGCGGAGGACACCGGCATCACCGTACTCGTGGAATCGAACTGCCTTCATGACGAACTTCCTTCTGCTTGGATTCGGGTGCTTCGAACTCGAAGCACTAACGCGACGGTAGCACTGCTTCGAATACGAAGCAAGTAGAATGTCGTCATGACGGACAAGAGCTCTCCCGCGTCGCTCTCCCCCACCGAGCTGGAGGCGTACTTCGCGCTGATCGAGGTGAGCAGCCTCGTGCGGCACACCGTGGAGGAGCAGCTGCGGAACGCGGGCGGCCTCAGCTACGTGCAGTTCCAGCTCCTGGCGACGCTCGGCGATTCGCCGGACGGCAGCCGGCGCATGACCGAGCTGGCGGACGGGGTCGTGTACAGCCGCAGCGGCCTCACCTACCAGGTCGGGCTGCTCGAGAAGGCGGGACTCGTCGTGCGCAGCCCGTCGGCGGACGACGACCGCGGCGTGACGGTGACGCTCACCGCTGGAGGACGGGATGTGCTCGCCCGGGTCTTCCCCGGTCACATCGACGGACTGCGCCAGCTCCTGTTCGAGCCGCTCACATCGGAGGACGTCGACAGCCTCGCTCGCGTCCTCACCATCGTTCGCGACCACATGCGCTCGAACCCGCCCCGTTCGGCGAAGCCGCGACGCAAGGGCGCGGCACCCCGCCCCGCCTCCGGCGACGCCTGAAGTCCGTTCCGTCCCTTCGACAAGCTCAGGGACCGTAGGGGCCGCCGCAGGGGGCGACCGACGCGACGAACACGGTCGCTGAGCCTGTCGAAGCGACGTAGGTCGCCTGGCGTCCCTTCGACGAGCTCAGGGACCGTGGAGGGGTCGCCCAGGGGCGCGATTGACGCGACGAACACGGTCGCTGAGCCTGTCGAAGCGACGTGGGTCGCCTCGCGTCCCTTCGGCGGGCTCAGGGGCCGTGAACGATATGCCGAATTCGATTACCGGAGTTCCTTTCGGTGATCGAATTCGACGACATAAAGGACGCGCATTGCGGCCATAACGGGCGAATAGTGCACCGCACTTCGTCGCAGGAGGCGAAAGTCGCGCCCCCCTTTTCCCAGGAAGGGCGCCCCCGTTCATGCAGGAGCGCGCCCCCGTTTTTTTACCTGCCGGTTACATGAAGCGGCGGCCGCGCAATGGTGGATTCGCCACCCATACCACCCGAGATGCTGGGCGCAATGAGGCTCTCATCGGGGCTTGACGGCCGTCGCCGACCGCTGGATCACCCTGGCATCACAAGGGGAAATGCCGATCGAATTCGGTTTCCGTACACCGCGGATTCACGTTAACGGCGCGTCAACTTCCTGTGACAAAACGTTTCCGAGGGTTGTGCTGCGTCGGGCTTCGGGTTGTTATTGAGCAAGGCTCGAGATGCCCCCCGAACGCGTCACACCCGATCTTCGACGTGTTGCCCCACCCTCTCTCGGCCAGTGCAGTGTTGCGCGCTTCGCCCGCTGTGCTAACCCCCCCTCTCAGCACAAGGACCCAACCTATGCTTACCCTCCCGCATGCCCTCAATGGACCCTTCGTCGACTTCGACTGGACCCTGATAAGCGATTACTACACAGCGCTTTCGCCCTATTTCCCACTCGCCGTAGCCGGAGTCGTGGTGTGGGCCCTGTGGCTCTATCGATTCATCCTGTCGCACCGCGCCCGTCCGATCGTGACCGAGTTCCGGGCGAGGACGTCGGTAGTCGTGCCGTCGTTCCATGAGGACCCCGAAATCCTGATGAGCTGTCTCGAGACGTGGCGCGCGCAGAAGCCGGACGAGATCATCATCGTTCTCGACCTCGCCGATCTCGACGCGTACGCCCGCCTCACAGCGCTCGACGACCCGACCATCAGGCCGATCCTGTTCCACCACGTGGGCAAGAGATCCGCCCTGGGGGCGGGAATCCGCCTCGCCAAGTACGACATCCTCGTGCTCACCGACTCGGACACCTGGTGGGAGCCGGGCCTGCTGGAGAACGTGCAGATGCCCTTCGAAGACCCGCTCGTCGGTGCGGTGAGCACCCGTCAGAACGTGTACCAGCGCAACTCGAGCGTCTGGCGGCGCGTGGCCGACTGGATCATCAACGTCCGCTACCTGGACTACGTGCCGGCCATGGGCGCGGCCGGCGCTGTGCCCTGCGTCTCCGGCCGAACGGCCGTCTACCGCCGAGCAGCCGTGCTGCCCGTTCTTGAGCACCTCGAGAACGAGTACTTCATGGGCAAGCGCTGCATTTCCGGCGATGACGGACGCCTGACCTGGCTCGTACTCGCGTCGGGCTACAAGACGGTGCACCAGATGTCCGCACGCGCGCTCTCGATGTTCCCCGCCAGCCTTGGCGCCTTCATCAAGCAGCGCGTGCGCTGGAGCCGGAACTCCTACCGCTGCTACCTGACGGCCATCGCCCGGGGCTGGCTGTGGAACGTCCCGTTCATCACCAAGGTGACCGTCCTGCAGATCCTGGTCACGCCGCTCACCATGGGCCTCACCATGTACTACCTGATCTTCGCCCGACTCGACCTCACCGTCATCGGCGTGATCGCGGCTCTCGCCTGGCTGCTCCTCGGCCGCGGCATCCGTGGCATCTCGAACCTCCGCGAGCACCCCAGCGACATCCTCATCCTCCCGGCACTCGCGTTCGCGGTCATCCTCGTCGCGCTGCCGATCAAGCTGTACGCCTTCATCACCATGAACAAGCAGGGCTGGCTCACCCGGCACGCGGACCAGATCGGTGGCGACGGCCAGAACTTCCAGAGCCTCGAGACCGTGCAGGTCAATCCGTGAAGGGCCGCAAGCCGCTCCTGCTCGGGATCCTCACCGGTGTCGTACTCCTCGCCGTAGCCGGCGCGTGGTTCTTCAGCGCCAACGCGTGGCAGAACCGAGAGCTCGATGCCGTCGGTCGCAACGAGATCGCCTCGAACGGCGCCGTGCAGGGGGTGCTCTACCCGGGCAACCCGCTGCGCGAGGCACGGATCGTGGAGGCCGAGGACAAGCGCCTCGTCTACGTGCGCACGGTGGCCGCGGCCGCGCGGTGGCGCGTCGAGGGGTTGAACGGCGCGTACCGCCTGAACACCGGGACGGTCAACACGCTCGTCCTCCCGGCACGCGAGGTCCCCTGGACCGTCTCGGACCTGCTGATCCTGGCGCCGCAGAGCTTCGTGCAGCAGCCGGACGGCTCGTTCCTCCTGTCGGAGAACATCGCCGTGCTCGCCGGTGCGACCCTGTCCTTCGAAGCGCCGGAGGGCATCCGGGTCCGGTTGAAGAGCGACGACGAGTCGTTCGTGTCCGTCGTGGCACTGGGCGGATCGCTCGCGATCGGCGGATCGGAGTCATCCAAGGCCGAGATCAGGAGCTGGGACACGGCCGCGGACGGGCCCGACACGGAGACCCGGGACGGTCGTGCCTACGTCCGGGTGATCGGCGGCAACGCCACGTTCTCCCACGCGGACTTCTCGGACCTCGGCTTCTGGAGCGGCAACACCGGCGGGCTCGCGCTCACCGGCACGGACACGGTCAGCATGTTCACCCCGTCCCCCGCGGCGGCGGAATCCGGTCCGCAGCCGGGAGCCCCTCTCCTCCCGAACACCGAAGTGACGACGCTCTCCATCGTCGCGGACGACTACAGCCTCGTCACCGCGGGGATCGACGACGTCACCGTGACCGGCAACGCCTACGGCATCTTCGTGACCAACGCCGAGGACGTGCTCATCGCCGACACCACCATCACCGGCAGCCTGGTCGACGGCCTCGCGCTGCACCGCGGGGTGTCCGATGCGGTGATCCGGAGGACCACGTCGTCCGGCAACAACGTCGACGGATTCTCGCTCGACCGGTCGAGCACCGGCGTCGTGTACTCCGACGTCACCGCCGAGGACAACGGCCGGAACGGCATCTCGCTCGACGGTCAGGCGCTCGCCGACGGTCCTAACGCGGTCGGCACGGGCACCCGTGAGTTCGGCGGCAACACCGTCCGCGGCAGCACGATCGCCGGCAACGAGCGGTACGGAATCGAGGTCAGCGGCGGTGAGCGGCTGAGGGTCGTCGACAACACGGTCGAACGGAACGAGGTCGGCGTCGTGGTCAACGAGGGCGCGACGCACGTGACGATCGAGGACAACACCTTCACGGCCCAGGTCGCGCAGTCCGTCGCCGTCCGCGACGGCAGCGCCGACACCGAGGTCACCGACAACCGCATCATCGGCGGCGACACGGGCGTGTACGTGCGGAATGCCGACGCCCAGGTCACCCGCAACACGATGACGTCGATCTCCAACCACGGAATCACCCTCGTCGGCAACATGAGGGACACCTATGTCGCCGCGAACTCGGTGGCCGGCTACGGCTCGAAGGCGATCTGGACCAAGGACTCGGTCTTCGCCACGGTCGAGAAGAACGAGCTGCTCGACTGGCACCCCGCGGTCACCGTCGCGAGCGTGGTCAACTCCGTGTTCCAGCCCCTCACCTTCGTGTGGCTGCTCCTCGCCACGCTCCTGATCGCGAGCGCCGTGACCCGCACGCGTCGGCTGCGCGTCCGTACGATCGGAAGCCCCTACCCCGAACGCGTTCCCCTGACCTCCCTCAGCAAGGGAATCGTCCGGTTCGACGGAACGCGGGAGACATCATGAAACCGCTGAAAAGACCCCGCGTCCTGTTGCTGCTCGCTCTCACGGCCGTCCTGATCATCGGCATCGGTATCGGCGTCACGGCGGCTCTCGTCGGGCGCTCGGCCGGGCCCTCGGGCGACTCCGCGGGGCCGGCTCGGACGGCGACGCCGGAGCCGACGGCCGACGAGGCACCGCCCGCACCGGCTCCGACCGCGACCGCTCCCCCCGTGCAGCCCGTCCCCGACTGCCCCGACGCGAACGTCCTCGTGTCGACGGCCGCGGAACTGAGCGACGCCCTGACCGAGCCGGAGCCGGGCACCGTCATCCAGCTCGCCGACGGCGTCTACGAGGGCGAGTTCGTGGCGACGGGCGACGGCACACCGGAGCAGCCGATCATGCTGTGCGGCACTCGCGAGAGCGTGCTCGACGGAGGAGCCATCGACGGCGGCTACGTGCTGCACCTCGACGACGCCTCCCACTGGGTGCTCAAGGGTTTCACCGTGCAGAACGGCCAGAAGGGCGTGATGGCGGACGGCACGACGAACTCCGTCATCGCTGACCTCCGCGTTCAGCAGATCGGTGACGAGGCCATCCATCTCCGCGCCTTCAGCACGGACAACCAGGTGACGGGTAACGAGATCTCGGACACCGGGCTGCGCCGGGAGAAGTTCGGCGAGGGCATCTACATCGGCACCGCCGAGAGCAACTGGTGCGACATCAGCAACTGCGAGCCCGACATGAGCGACAGGAACGTCATCTCCGGCAACTCGATCTCCGGCACGACGGCGGAGAGCGTCGACATCAAGGAGGGCACCTCCAGCGGTCGCCTCGTCGGCAACACCTTCGACGGATCCGCGATCGTCGAGGACGGCGCCGACTCCTGGGTCGACGTCAAGGGCAACGCCTGGATCATCGAGGGGAACACCGGCAAGAACTCGCCGCTCGACGGGTATCAGACCCACGAGATCCTCGACGGCTGGGGCACGGACAACGTGTTCCGGAACAACACCGCCAACGTCAACGGGGATGGCTTCGGCTACTCCTTGACCCCCGCTCGCGACAACGTGGTCGAGTGCAACAACACAGCCTCCAACGCCGCCGAGGGACTCTCGAACGAGTCCTGCGCGCGGAGTTGACGGGGGGCCGACGCGCACCCGTAGCGCCACCGGCCCTGTTCCACTTCTTCCCTCTACCCGAAAGAGCTATCAGTGAACAATCAACAGCTCCTTGGCATGACAACGAACACCGCTGCCCCCAGAATCACCGTCATCGGCACGGGATACCTCGGCGCGACGCACGCCATCTGCATGGCGATCCTCGGCTTCGAGGTCCTCGGAGTGGACGTCGACGAGAACAAGATCGAACTGCTCCGCTCCGGCCGGGTGCCGTTCTACGAGCCCGGGCTGCCCGAGAAGCTCGAGGAGGCGTTGGCGTCCGGCCGACTGCGCTTCACCACAAGCTTCGATGAGGCCGCGGCGTTCGGTGACGTGCACTTCATCTGCGTGGGTACCCCGCAGGCTCAGGGCTCCGCGGGCGCGGACCTCACCTACGTCGACGCCGCGTTCACCGCCCTCGCCACGCGGATCACGCGCAAGGCGCTGCTCGTCGGCAAGTCGACCGTGCCCACCGGCACGGCCGCCCGCCTGGAGTCCCTCGTGCACGACCTCTCGCCCCTGGGCAAGGAGCTCGAACTGGCGTGGAACCCGGAGTTCCTCCGCGAGGGCTTCGCGGTGGAGGACACGCTGCACCCCGACCGCCTCGTCTTCGGGGTCAGCTCGGCGTGGGCCGAGAGCCAGCTGCGCCGGGCGTTCGCCCCGATCCTCGACGCCGGCACGCCGGTGATCGTCTCCGACCTGGCGACCTCGGAGCTCGTGAAGGTCGCGGCAAACTCGTTCCTCGCGACGAAGATCTCGTTCATCAACGCGATGGCCGAGGTGTGCGAGGCGACCGGCGCCGACGTGAGCCTGCTCGCGCAGGCGCTCAGCCTCGACGACCGCATCGGCGGCCGCTTCCTCAAGCCGGGGCTGGGCTTCGGCGGCGGCTGCCTGCCGAAGGACATCCGGGCGTTCAAGTTCCGCGCGGAGCAGCTGGGCGTGGGCCAGGCGGTGAGCTTCCTCGGCGAGGTCGACTCCATCAACATCCGCCGCAGGGTGCGGACGGTCGACCTGATCCGCGAGCTCGCCGGCGGGAGCCTCAAGGGGGCCCGCGTGGCCGCGCTGGGCGCCGCGTTCAAGCCGAACTCGGATGACGTCCGTGACGCGCCCGCGCTCGACGTCGCGCGGATGCTGTACCTCGAGGGCGCCGTCGTGTCCGTCTACGACCCCGAGGCCAACAGCAACGCACACCGTCTCTACCCCGACCTCAACTACGTCGACTCCCTCGAGGAGGCCGTGGACGGGGCCGACGTCGTCGCGCTGCTGACCGAGTGGGACGAGTTCCGCTCCGCCGATCCGGATGCCCTCGGCGCCCGTGTCGCGCACCGCCGCGTCGTCGACGGGCGTCACGCGCTGAACGCCGACGACTACCGGGCGAAGGGCTGGGAGTACCGGGCGCTCGGTCGTCCGGCCCAGTCGACCACCGCCCTCCTACCCACGAGCGAGCGGGACGAGATCCTTACGCACAGCGCGTAAGGCAGGGACTACCGTGGCCGGCTCCCCGTGGGTGGGGAGCCGGCCACGGTGGCGCACTGCCGGAATCGCCCGACGGGAGGGTGAGGTTCCGGCCGTGCAGTGCGCTGCCGGGTTCATCCATTGGGTCGGATGGACCCGGCAGTTGCGGTTTGCGGGCGACGGGAGCCCGACGCACCGATTATCCCCCCGCGTCCGACGGATGGCTCAGGAGATCGGCGGCGCTACCCTTGGCCCATCAGCACCGGTGAGGGAACGCGCACGGGCGCCGCTTGGACGAGCGGCGGTGAGGCATGCCGCGATCCCGGCGCCGCAGCTTCGGACGCGACCGCGCAGCTCGACGTGGTGCGGGTCGCCACCTCAGTCGCACTGGCCGCCGCGCTGGAGCGCGCCCGCCCGGGGCAGTGCATCCAGCTCGCCGACGGCCTCTACCTCGGGCGGTTCGCATCCGCGGCGTCGGGCACGAGGCGCGAGCCGATCACCCTGTCGGGGACGCGGAACGCCGTGCTCAGCACCGGAACGATCGAGTCGGGATACGGGCTCCACCTCACCGGCAGTCATTGGATCGTGCGCGGCATCTCAGTGACCGAGTCCGCCAAGGGGATCGTGCTGGACGGATCGACGCACACCGTCATTCGCGGCGTGGACGTGGGCAACATCGGAGCCGAGGGCGTGCACTTCCGTGCCGGCAGCAGTGACGGCGTGATCGAGGACTCGGCGATCCACGACACGGGGCTTCACCGGCCCGGGTTCGGCGAAGGCGTCTACATCGGGAGCGCGAGGGGCAACTGGCAGTCCGTCACCGGCTCCGCCGCGGTGCCCGACCGCTCCGACCGGGTGATCGTGCGGAACAACCGCATCTCGAACACGAGTGCCGAGGGTGTTGACGCGAAGGAGGGCACCACCGGCGGATCGATCACCGGCAACGTCTTCCTCAACGCGGGCCACCCCGGTGTGAACTTCGCGGACTCGTGGGTCGACATCAAGGGCAACGGCTATGTCGTGTCGGGCAACTCCGGTTCGTCGACGCGGCGCGACGCCTTCCAGGTGCACGGCGTCCTCCCCGGCTGGGGCCTCGACAACGTCTTCTCGGAGAACGTCGTGGAGGGCGGCGTGCCCGGGTACGAGGTCTGGGTGCAGTCGAACTCGCTCGGCACCGTCATCGCCCCCGGTCGCAGCGGAGCGGCGTGCGGCATGTCGAACGTTCGCGGCGCAGGATGACGTGCGAAGCGGAGGACGTCCCCGTGTGGTCCGCCGGCGGACCGAATCGCTCGTGGGCCGGGCGTAGTGTGCTGGCATGAGCATCGAGGTGAAGCACGAGCCGGACCGCAGCCGGTACGCCCTGTACGTGGACGGAGACGACGCCGGTGAGGTGAACTACCGCCTTCAGGACGGGGCCGTCGCGATGCTCCGCGTCGTGGTCGACCCGCACCGCCGCGGCGAGGGGCTTGGCAGCCAGCTCGTGCAGGGCGCCCTCGACGACGTGCGCACCAACGGATCCGGTCTCGTCATCGCCGCCTGCCCCTTCGTCGCGACCTTCTTCGAGGAGCACCCCGAGTACCGCGACATGGAAGCCTGACCCGCTCCCTCGGGGGCGCGTTTCGTCCCTTCAACGAGTCAGAGACCGTATCGCTGCGACCGGGCGGATGGCCCCGGTCGCTGAGCCTGTCGAAGCGACGCAGGGTGGGTCGCGTCCCTTCGACAAGCTCAGGGACCGTAGGGGACTCAGGGACCGTACGGGGCTCAGGGGCCCTAGCGCGACGACGCGGAACGCCCCGTCCCCCGCTCGGGAGCGGGTGGCGGGGCGTTCTCGTGGTGCCGGTTACGCCAGGGAGAGGGCCGACCAGGACACCGGGGGAAGGGTCACGGTCAGCGTGCCCTCCTCGAGCGTCGCGCCCTCGAGCTGCTTGAGCCCGACCCGCTCCTGGTCGTCGATCGTGTTCTTCGCGTACACGTCCTCATCGTGGAGCGTGACGGCCTCCTGGATGCTCGAAGCGCCGAGGTCGCCGACGTGGATCGTGACCTCGATCGACTCGGTGAGGCTGCGGTTCACGAGGAACACGGCTGACGCGCCGGACTCGGAGTCGGCCGTGGCGACGGCGTCGACGAGCGGGGCGGCGCCGAACTTCGCGGTCTCGTAGGTGCCCACATCGATGCGGGGGCGCAGGACGTCGCCCTGCGCGAGGCGAGACGTCACCGAGAACGGGAAGAACGTGGTCTGGCGCCAGGCGGCTCCGCCGGGCTCGGTCATGATCGGCGCGATCACGTTCACGAGCTGGGCCAGCGACGCCGAGGCGACGCGGTCGTGGTTCTTCAGCAGCGTGATCATCAGGTTGCCGAGCACGACGGCATCCGCGACCGAGTACACGTCCTCGAGCTGGCGGGGGGCGATGCGCCACTCGTCGTTGACCTCGTCGGAGGCCTGGTGCTCGTCGAGGTACCAGATGTTCCACTCGTCGAACGAGATCTTGATGGTCTTCGAGCTGCGGAGCTTGTTCTTCACGTGGTCCGCGGTCGAGACGACCGTCTCGATGAAGTACTGCATGTCGAGCGAGGATGCGAGGAAGGTGCCGAGGTCACCACCGCGCTCCTGGTAGTAGGCGTGCGCGGAGATGTAGTCGACGTGCTCGTACGACTTCTCGAGCACCGTGCGCTCCCAGTCGCCGAAGGTCGGCATGGCCGAGCCGGACGACCCGCAGGCCACGAGCTCGAGATCCTTGTCGGCGGCCTTCATGGCCTGGGCGGTGCGGGCGGCGAGGGTGCCGTAGTCCTCCGCGGTGCGGTAGCCGGTCTGCCAGGGGCCGTCCATCTCGTTGCCGAGGCACCACATGCGGATGTTGTGCGGCTCGGGAGAGCCGTTGGCGATGCGCTGGTCGCTGAGCGCCGTGCCGGAGGGGTGGTTCGAGTACTCGAGCAGGTCGAGGGCGGCCTCGATGCCGCGGGTGCCGAGGTTCACGGCCATCATGAGCTCGGAGCCGGTCAGCTTGCACCAGCGAGCGAACTCGTCGACGCCGACCTGATTCGTCTCGAGCGAGTGCCAGGCGAGGTCGCGGCGCACGGGGCGCTGGTCGCGCGGGCCGACGCTGTCCTCCCACTTGAAGCCGGAGACGAAGTTTCCGCCGGGGTAGCGGATGGTCGTGGAGCCGAGCTCCTTGACCAGGTCCACAACGTCGAGGCGGAAGCCGTCCTCATTGGCGGTGGGGTGGCCGGGCTCGTAGATGCCGTCGTAGACGCAGCGGCCGAGGTGCTCGACGAACGAGCCGAAGATGCGGCGGTTGATCGGGGCGACGACGGCGTTGCGGTCGACGGTGATGGATGCGGTGGTGGTCACGAAGAGGCTCATCCTGTTCTGTACAACGTTGTAAACGGTGGTACTCATCGTGCGGGAGGATCGGGCGCAGGTCAAGTCATGGACCGCACTTTCGCAACCCGGGAAATGTCAGGACGCCGTGGACTCCCGCTCGATGAGCCGGAAGTCCGCGAGGTACTCCCGGGGGCCGGCCCCGTCGTTCCCGGGCGCTCCCCGTCGGCCCTCGATGCGCTCGGCCAGCACGCGCACGGCCGTGGCCGCGATCTCGTCCCGGCCCGGATCCACGGTCGTCAGCGTCGGCAGCGAGTACTGCGTCTCGTCGAGGCCGTCGAAACCGATGACCGCGACGTCGCCGGGGATCCGCACGCCGGCCTCCTGCAGGGCCCGCAGCGCGCCGAGCGCGAGGGTGTCGTTGAGGCCGAAGACCGCGTCGAACGGGGTGCCTGCGGCCAGCAGGTCCCTCATTGCCCGCGCCCCGTCATGCCGGTGCCACTCCCGCGCCGGCAGGATGAGGCGCTCGTCGAAGGGGACGCCGGCCTCGGCGAGCGCCTCACGGTAGCCGCGCAGCCGCAGCGTCGCGGATCCCATGTCCTCGCCCTCGTGGCCGCCGATCACGGCGATCCGTCGCCGGCCGCGCTCGAGGAGGTGACGGGTGGCCGCGCGCGCCGCATCCACGTTCCGCATCGTCACGTGGTCGGTGGGGCCGCCGAAGATCCGCTCGCCCAGCAGCACCAGCGGATACGGCACGTCGAGCAGCTCCCGGTCCGCCATGCCCATGCCCAGCGGGCTGAAGATGAGCCCGTCGGTGAGTTGCAGGCGCGGGCTGGAGAGCATCTCGATCTCCCGCTCGCGGTCGCCGCCGCCGGTCTGCTCGATGAGCACCACGAGCGAGCGCTTCTCGGCCGCGCGGATGACGGAGTCGGCGAGCTCGGCGAAGTAGCTGAGGCTCAGCTCGGGCAGCGCGAGGCCGATCACACCCGTGCGCCCGCTGCGGAGCCCGCGGGCGGTGATGTTGGGCCGGTAGCCGAGCTCCTTGATCGCCGCGAGCACCCGCTCCCGGGTGTCGGGGCGCACGTGCTTGTAGTCGTGCACGACGTTGGACACCGTCTTGATCGACACGTTCGCGAGGGCCGCGACGTCGTGCAGAGTCGCGGGCATCGCCACCTCCCGGGGTAATCGCGTCGGCATTCGTATGTCTGCTGCCACAGAACTTACAACGTTGCACTACCCGCACTACCCGCGGACGCACTCGTCCCCGCCCACGCTCATCCCGTGAGGTGCCCAATTCGGTCCCCGAAACGCTCGGAAAGGGACCGATCCGGGCACCTCACGGGCGGTGTGCTCCGGGATCTGCGGGATTTCCGGGATCAGGGGTCGAGGGGCGGGGAGCCCGCGTGCCGGGCGCGCACGGATGCGCCGCTCACCACGTCCGCGAGCGCCTCGGTGGAGGACGTGCGCGGCCGCCAGCCGAGCTCGGTGCGGGCCCGGTGGATGTCCATGACCGGGCAGTAGCCGGCGAGGTCGACCCAGCCCGGGTCGGACGCCTGCAGGCGCAGCTTCCAGGTGACCAGGAGCAGGAGGCGCAGCACGCGGAGGCGCATCGGTACGACGCGCTTCGCGCCCAGCACGTCGGCGACCAGCCGCGGCGTGAGCACGGGCTCCGCGGCGATGTTGAACGCGCCGCCCGCGCGACGCACCACCGCGCGGCAGAAGGCGTCGGCGAGGTCGTCCGCGTGTACGGCCTGGAAGATGAACTCCGGCGGCACCGGCAGCACGGGCGGGCGGACCACGCCCAGCCACCGCGTCGGGATGTGGCGGCCGAGGAACAGGTGCGTCTGCTCGGTGGCAGTGTCGTGCTGGAACACGAGGCCGGGCCGCATCCGGGTCACGATGACGGGCGGGTTGCGGTGCTCGAAGGAGTCGAGGGCGCGCTCGTTCATGGCCTTGTGCCTGCTGTAGTGCGACGTGTGGATGCCGCCCGTCGGCCACGACTCGTCGACCCGCCGGGACTTCGGCGCCGAGCTGTAGGCGCCGATGGAGGACGCGGTGAGCACGTGCGGGACGCCCGACCGGGCGACGGCGGCGAGCACCGCGGCCGTGCCACTGACGTTCACGCGCCACAGCGCGCGCTCGTCGTGGTTGGGCTGCAGGGCCCAGGCCAGGTGGATGACCGCATCCGCGCCCAGGAACACCTCGGCGAGGTCCTTCACCGCGGTCTCCCCCGCCACGTCGACGGAGTGCCACTCGACACCGGCGTACGGGGCGACCGAGTCGTCCGGGAGGCGTCGCGCGATGCCGACGACGGAGGTCACCGCCGTCTCCGCGTGCAGCCGGCGGAGGACCGCCGTGCCGATGTTCCCCGTTGCTCCCACGACGACGACGCGCATGCGTCCCTCCTTCTTCCAGTGGGCCGTCAGCCTACGCGCGGCTCCCGTGCGCCAGGCGGGAGCGGCACCATTACCGCTGTGCAGGGGTGCTGGGTCCGGGCGCGAACTGCGTCAGCCCCGCAGCCGGTCGTAGGGATAGTGGTCGCGCACGAGGCGGGAGTACGCCCTCCCGTGCGAGCCGTCCGCCGGCTCCAGCAGCTCGAGCACGACCTCCGGCGGCACCCCGGAGTAGCGGTACTTCGCGCCGGACACGAACCAGACCGTGAGCTGCGACGTCCCCTGGTCGTAGCTCACCGCCTCGAGCACGGAGGACTCGAGCGGGATGCGGAGCTGCTTCGCTGCCACGGCGGGTGCCGGATCAGGGGACGCGGGCGATCCACTCCGGCGTCGAGAACTTCTCGGCGACGAGGCGCTCGCTCTTCTCGAGCTCGTCCGGCGTGATCTCGTCCGGGGTCGCGCCGTAGAGGTCGGTGAACGTGCCCTTCATGCGCTCGATGATCTCGGCGCGGGAGAGGCCGGTCTGGCTGCGCAGCGGGTCGACGCGCTTGGCCGCGCTCGTGATGCCCTTGTCGCTGATCTTCTCGCGGCCGATGCGCAGCACCTGCACCATCTTGTCGCCGTCCATGTCGTAGCTGAGCGTCGCGTGGTGCATGACGGCACCGTTGCCCAGCCGCTTCTGCGCGGCCCCGCCGATCTTGCCCTTGGCGCTCGTGATGTCGTTCAGCGGCTGGTAGAACGCATCGATACCGAGGCTGCGCAGGGCGAGGATCACCCACTCGTCGAGGTAGGCGTAGGAGTCGGCGAAGGTCATGCCCTGCACGAGGTCGAGCGGCGCGTAGATCGAGTAGCTGATGACGGATCCCTTCTCCATCAGCATCGCGCCACCCCCGCTGATGCGGCGCACGACGTCGAAGCCGTACTTCGCGGCGCCCTCGGGGTCGACCTCGTTCTTCAGCGACTGGAAACTGCCGATCACGACCGCGGACTCGTCCCACTCCCAGATGCGCAGGGTCGGCGCGCGGCGGCCTGCGCCGACCTCCTCGGCCAGCACCTCGTCGAGGGCGAGCTGCTGCACGGGCGGGTACGCCCGGTCGTGGATGAGCTGCCAGTCGTAGTCGCGCCAGGCCGTGGCCCGGGCGAGCGAGCGACGAACGGCCACGCCGACGGCATCCGCGCTGAAGCCGAGCAGCACGGCGCCCTGCGGCAGCGCGGCGATTACGGCCGCGCTGATGGTCTTGGCGTCGGCGTTCGCGGGGAGCCCGTTCACGGCCGCGTCGATGAGTGGCAGCGCCTCGTCCGGCTCGAGGAAGAAGTCGCCCGCGAGGCGGAAGTTCGCGATCCGGTCGTCCACGACGTCCAGGTCGACGACGACCAGCTTGCCGCCCGGCACCTTGTACTCACCATGCATGCAGCGAGCCTAACCCCGCCCCCTGTGCCGCCCGGATGCGTCACGCTCCGGTTGCGCTCCGGTCCTCCCGTGCCGCTGAGGTGCCCGATTCGGACGCGAATACGGCGAAAAAGGGACCGATTTCGGCACCTCACGGCGAGAGCGGGCGGTGCGCGGCGGGGGCTAGGGGGCGGGTGGGACGTGCGTGTCCAGCCAGGTGATGAGGTCCTCCACCACCTCGAGGCGGTTCGTCTCGTTGAAGACCTCGTGCCGGGCCTCGGGATACACGCGGACGCTCACGTCCGTCAGCCCGGAGCGCCTGCGGTAGATCGCAGCCAGCCAGTTCACGCTCCGCTCGCCGCCGAGCGAGTCCTCGCCGCCGATCTGGATGAGCAGCGGCAGCCGATTCGGCAGCCGGCGCGCGGGCAACCCGTAGAGGCGCAAGCCCTGCGGAAGTCCGAAGACCCTGAACGCATCAGCGGGGAAGGTCAGCGGGTCGTCGCGGAAGGCCTCCTGCACGGCGATGTCGCGGCTCAGCCACTCCCGGCCCGTGGACCCGAGGTGCTTGTGGAGTCGATTCAGGTCCCCCCCGTTCACGAGGCCGGGCAGGCGCGTCGCGGTGCCGGTGAGCACGACCCCGGCGTAGTCCTGCGACCAGCGGTTCAGCAGGATCTGCGCGACCAGCGAGCCGAAGCTGTGCCCGAGGAGCACGATGGGCAGCTCGGGGTGGCGCTCGCGCAGGATGCCGGTGAGCTGGTGCGCGCCGTCGAGGATGGCGGGGAGGCCGCCGGGGCCGAGCCGCCCCAGCTTCGCGGCGTCGCCGCCGTGCTGATCAAGGCCCGTCTGCCCGTGCCCCCGGTGATCGTTCGCGTAAACGCTGTAACCGGCGGCGACGAGTTCCCCCGCGAGCACGGTGTAGCGGCGCGCGTGCTCGCCGAGCCCGTGGGCGATCTGCACGACGCCCCGGGGCGCGTCCGCCTCCCACTCGTAGTACGTGACGGCGACGCCGAATGCGTCCGTGAACTGCGGCATGGCTGCATTCTGTCACCGCGATCGTCCGCCCCGCGCCGCCGGCGCGATCCCCCTCCCGAGGTTGCCACTCCCGTGAGGTGCCCGCTTCGGATGCCCTCCGCCCGAATCCGGGACCGAAGTGGGCACCTCACCGGAATGTCTCTCCAGTGAGGTGCCCGATCGGATGCGCTCGGGCCGGATTCGGGACCGAAGTGGGCACCTCACCGGAGGGTATGCGGGGCTCGCGGGGTGCAGGGCGGGCGGGTCAGGCGAAGGAGCGGGGCGAGAGGGTGTTCTGCAGCACGAGGGCCGCGCCGCCCACCGCGGCGGCCTCCGCGACCTGGCCCGAGAGCCGCACCTGCACATCGTGCAGGTCGCCCGCGAAGAACCGCGCGTCCAGCTTGCGCTTCAGCACGCGCACGTAGAGGGATCCGGCGGTGGCGAACGACGGCCCCGCGAGCACGACCGAGTCGAGGTCGAGGATGTTGGCCGCGGACACGACGGCCCCGGCTAGCGCCTCCGCCGACTCCGCGATGAGGGCGAGGGCCTCCGCGTTGCCGCGGGTGGCGGCGAGGGCCACCAGGGCGAAGTCGCGGTAGGGATTCGCGTCGGCGGTGAGCTCGATGCCGGTCAGGACGCCGGACGTGATCGCGGCCCGCGCGCGTGCGGCGACCGCGGCGGGCGCGGCGACGTCCTCGACCGTGACCCACTCGTCCTCGGACGCGGATCCGGATGCGGATGCGGATGCGGATACGGATACGGATGCGGATCCCGACCCTGACGCGGAGCCGGAGCGGTGCAGCGCCTGGCCGAGCTCGCCGGTGTTGCCGCTCGCGCCGCGGAACACCGTCCCGCCGAGCACGATGCCCGCGCCGATGCCGGCACCCATGTAGACCGTCATGTGCGCCTTGGAGTCGGCGAGCGCGCCGCCCCAGAACTCCGCCACCGCGGCGGCCGTCGCGTCGTTGTCGAGCAGCACGGGCAGCCCGGTCGCCTGGGCGAGCCGGCTGCGCAGGGGGAACTGCTGCCAGGCCGTCATGGTGGGCGGCGCGAAGATCGTGCCGGACACCAGGTCGAGGGGGCCGGGTGCCACGATGCCGAGCCCGACGACCCGATCGCGACGGACGCCCACGTTGTCGAGCAGTTCGGCGATGCGGTCCGCGATCTGGGTGACCACGTGCTCGGGGTCGTCGGTCGGGCCGTGCGTGCGGGTGCGGCCGATGATGGCGCCGCCCAGGTTCGTGACGACGTAGGTGATCTCGTCCGCCCCGAGCTGCACCCCGACGGCGAACCGCGCGGCGGGGTCGATGTCGAGCAGCGTCGGCCGCTTCCCGCCCGTGGACTCGCCGTGCCCGGTCTCGATCACGAGGCCGTCCTCGATGAGCTCGCGGACCACGTACGACATCGTCGCCTGGGTCAGACCGGTGGATGCCGCAAGCACGACCCTGCTGATGGGACCGCGCGAGCGGATCAGGTCGAAGACCAGGCCGCGGCTCGTGGCGACGGCCAGCGACGAGCGCGATCGGGCGGGCGCTTCACCGCGATGCGTGGTGGAGATGGCGTTCACCTCGAGACGACCGTCCAAGCAACGGGTGGGGATCTCGTCGCTGCGCCGCGGCATTCGCGGTCGCACAGCAATTCCTATCACCCCGCGGGCGCCGTCCGGTTCCCTGGGTGGCGTCGAGGTGAGTGGCGCGCCGCGGCCGATGGGCGGATGGGTACGCGCCGGCGGTAGAGGCGCGTCCCTTCGACAGGCTCAGGGACCGTGTCACGGCTGCGTCCCTTCGACAGGCTCAGGGACCGTGTGGCGGGCGCGTCCCTTCGACGGGCTCAGGGACCGTGCGAGGCTCCGGGACCGCGGGGAGAACCGCCGCCGCCCCGTGCAGGTGGAGACGGGTGGTGGATACTGCAGGGATGAGCATCCACGAGCGCACGGGGCGGCCGACGTCGGTCGGCCTGGTGCTCCGCCGGTCGCCGCGGACCCTGGGCATCGACCCCTTCTATTCCGAGATCATCGCCGGCATGGAGGGCGTGCTCGGCGAGCAGGGCTACTCGGTGCTGCTGCAGGTGGTGCCCGATCGCGACGCGGAGCTGGAGACGTACGATCGCTGGGCGAAGCTCGGCACCGTCGCCGGCGTGCTGCTCGGCGACCTCATCGACCACGACGTGCGGGCCGACCGCATCCGCTCGCTAGGCCTCGCCGCCGTCGTGCTGGGCGAGCCCGCCTCGAGCGAGCCTGTGACGTCGGTGCGGGTCGACAACTACGGCGCGATGCTGGATGCCGTTCGCGCGCTCACCAGCCTCGGCCACCGCCGCATCGGCCGGGTGTCGGGGCCGCTCGGCCTCCTGCACTCGAAGTCGCGCTCGAGCGCCTTCGACTCCGCCGTGAGCGAGGCCGGGGCCGAGGGCACGACGGTCGAGGGCGACTACACCGAGGCCAGCGGCGCGGACGGCACGCGTGCGCTGCTCGCGGCCGAGACCCCGCCCACGGCGATCGTCTACGACAACGACATGATGGCGGTCGGCGGCCTCTCGGTCGCCCACGAGCTCGGCATCCCCGTCCCCGACCGGCTGTCGTTGCTCGCCTGGGACGACTCCACCTTCTGCCGCCTCGCCTCGCCTCCGCTGTCGGCCATGAGCCACGACGTGCACGAGCTCGGCGAGCTCGCCGGTGCCGCCCTGCTCGCGCTGCTCGAGGGCAAGGAAGCGCCGAGCCGGGAGGCGCCACTGCCGCACTTCATCCCGCGCGGCACAACGGCACCTCCCCCGAGCAGAGGCGACTGAACCCCAACCGCCGCACCTCATCCCGCGCGGCACAACGGCACCCCCGCCTAGACCAGGGGCGACGGCGCCTCCCGCCTCGGCGCCGCCGGGTCAGACCGCCGTCACGTGCAGCACGACCGCCTGGGCCGGCCAGAGCGGCGGCAGCTGCAGGCCCACGGTGCCGAGCACGGATCCGGGCAGGGTCACCTCGCCGCGGGACAGCCACTCGGGGTGGTGCCAGCCGTACTGGGTGTCGCCGATCTCCTTCCGCACCCGGACGCGGTAGGTGCGGTCGGGGTCGAGCCCGTGCAGGCGCGCCCGCTCTGGCAGCGAGTCCTCGAGCGTGACGATGCTCGCGATCACGTACACGGCCTCCGCGGCATCCTCGGCCACGAAGCCGTGCAGCCGGAGTCCCGGGTCGCGCACGTCGCCGTGCACGACCGTGCCGCCGTGCAGCACGTGGCGCACCTCCTTGTAGAGGGCGGCGAAGCGCGCGATGGTCTCGAGCTCCTCCTCACTGCACTCGGCGATGTTCCACTCGAAGCCCGATGAGCCGACGAGGCTCGTGGCCATGCGGTAGCTCAGGTCGGTGAACCGGCCCGAGCTGTGCGCGGGCGAGGGGCCGACGTGCGCGCCGACGAGCTCCGGCGGCAGCAGCAGCTCCGTCCAGCGCTGGATGTCCTGCCGCTCCACCGGGTCGTTCGAGTCGCTCGCCCACACGCGGTCGGTGATCTGCAGGATGCCGAGGTCGGTGCGCGCGCCGCCGCTGGAGCACGACTCGATCTCCAGCCCGGGGTGGCGCGCCTTCAGCTCCGCGATCAGGCGATACGCGGCGAGCGTCTGCTCGTGCACGCCGTAGTTGCCGTCGTGGATCGCCTCCACGAGGTCGCGGTTGTGGTCCCACTTGATGAAGTCGATGCCGAGCCGCGTGACGAGCTCGTCCATCTGCCCGAACACGTGCGCGTAGGCGTCGGGGTTGGCGAGGTCGAGCACGAACTGGGTGCGCCAGGACAGCTCGGCCGGGTGCTCGATGTGCGCGGGATTGTGCAGCAGCCAGTCGGGATGCGCCCGCGCGACGTCGGAGTCCAGGTTCACCATCTCCGGCTCGAACCACAGGCCGAACTCCATGCCGCGCTCGTGCACGCGCTCGGCGAGCGGCTCGAGCCCGTCCGGCCACACGGCCGGGTCGACGACCCAGTCGCCGAGTCCCTTCGTGTCATCGCGCCTCGCCATGAACCACCCGTCGTCGAGCACGAACCGCTCGATGCCGACGCCGGCGGCCGTGTCCGCGAGGCTCAGCAGGAACTCCGGGTTGTGGTCGAAGTACACCGCCTCCCACGTGTTCAGCACGAGGGGGCGCGGGGACTTCGGGTGCTGCGGCCGCGCGCGCAGGTAGCGGTGGAACCGGGCGCTGATGCCGTCCAGGCCGCCGTCGCTCCAGGCGAAGTAGCAGACCGGCGTCTCGTACGACTGGCCGGCCGCGAGAGTGATCTCGCCGGGACGCAGCATCTCACCGGCCCCGAGCACCGCGACGGACTCGGTCATCCGGTCGGTGCGGTACGTCACGTCCGCACTCCACCCGAGGTGCACGGCCCAGACCTCGCCGGAGCGGTCACGCGGTGCATCGATCGAGGCGAGCAGCACGTGCGGCGCGTCGTGGCCGCTGCGCCCGCGGCGGGTCTGCCGCACGTGCGCGCCCCGCGGCATGGGACCGGTGTGCGGCGCCTTCTCGCGGGTCCAGCGTCCGGAGAACTCGGTGAGGTGGTCCACCGCCTTGGGTGCGGGCAGCGTCGCCTCGATCCACTCGACCGCGACGGCGTCCGTTCCCGTGTTGGTCAGCTCGTGCCGCACGGTGACGACGCCGCCGTCGAGGATCGCGATCGTCGCGGTGAGCGCGAGGGACTCCGCGGCGTCGGCGGCACGCACCGTGAGGGTCGCGCCGTCGGCGGCGAACTCCTCCACGCTCCAGCGCGGGAAGACCGGCCGGCCCTGGCGGGCGAAGAGCGCACCGGGGCGCCCCGCCCAGCCGTCCGCCTCCTGCGGAAGGATCGTCAGCTGCCACGCGGCGTCGAGCGTGCCCGGGGCGGTCTGCCTGCTGATGGCGACCGCCAGCTCGGAGCATGCCGAGGGGTCGAGGGCGCCGAGGTCGGCGCCCCAGTGCAGCACGCGAGGCAGTCCCGCGGCCGGGCGCTCCACGACGAGGGACGTGCCCTCGCGGCGCAGCACCGCGTACTCGGAGGCGGCGGAGTCGGGAGTGGAATCGGTCATGGGTCTCCTTGTCGGTGCGGGGCAGTGCGTCTCGGTGCGTGGCGATGGGTGATGGTGATTGCCTGAGGCGTCCCGGTGGATCGTCCCGGCGAACGGCATTCGGACCCGGCATCCGGCCCCGGCGACCGGGCTCGGCGATCGGGCTTGGCGCCGGGGACCCCGTGCGCTGCCGCGTCAGGCGGTGATGGGTAGGTCGCGCACGGGGTGGGGCTCGGTGTAGCGCAGCGACTGCCCGTCCGGCCGGCGAAGGTCGCGCGGGGTCAGCTCGCTGCGCAGCACGAGCACCGCCCCACCGATGGCGGCGGCGTCCGCGCCGCTCTTCGAGAGCAACACTTGCACGGGATGCACGTCGCGCGCGAACCCCGTGCGGTCGAGCTGGGTCTGCATCGCCTCGGCGTAGATGGAGCCGGCGGACGCGAAGCTCTGCCCCGCGAGCACCACGGCGTCGAGGTCGAAGAGGCTGGCGAGGCCGATGGCCGCGTGCGCCACGTATCGGGCGGACGCGTGCAGCAGTCGCAGCGGCTCCGGGTCCCCCGCCATCGCCGCGCGGGCGATGCGGGTGAAGTTCACCAGGGTGTCCGTGTCACCGTGGGTGAGGCCGAGGCGGCGGCTGAGGCCGGGCACCCGCTCGGCGCCCGCGATCACGGCCTCCGGTCCGGCGTAGTGCTCGAGGCAGCCGCGATTGCCGCACTCGCAGGTCTCGCCGTCGATGTCGAGGGAGACGTGGCCGATCTCGACGCTGTTCGAGGTGCCGCCGCGGTACACGCCGCCCCTGCTCACGACGCCACCGCCGATGCCGCTGGCCATGTAGATGCAGCCGTACGTGCTGGCAGGCTCGACCCCGCCGATCCAGAACTCGCCGATCGCGGCGGCCGTCGCGTCATTGTCGAGCAGAACGGGCAGCCCGGTGATGGCCTCCAACTCGTCCAGAAGCGGGTAGCCGTGCCAGGCTCCCATGGGGTTCCCGGTAAGCAGGCGACCCGAGGTGAGGTCCTGCGGACCCTGGCTGACGAGGCCGATGCCGAGCACGAGGCTCCGCTGCACGTCCGCGGTGGCCATGAGTCCGTCGAGGTGGTCCGCGACCGCGATGAGGGTCTCGCGGGGCGAGCGGAGGCCGGCACCGCCCATGGCCGTGCGGGCGACCAGCTGACCGGCCAGGTCGATGATGACGATGGTGCAGCTGCACCGGTCGAGCTGCACCCCGACCGTGAAGCGGGCCCGGGCTCGGAGCCGCAGGAGCGTCCTCGGCTTGCCGCCCGTGGACTCCGCCCTGCCCGCCTCCTCGATGAGGCCGTCGTCCAGCAGCTCGCGCACGACGTTGGTGATCGTGGCCCCGGTGAGACCCGACGCCTCGACCAGCTCGACCCTGCTGATCGTGCGCGCGGCACGGATGAGGTCGAGCACGATGCCGTGCGTTCGTGGCCGGGCTAGGGCAGTTGCAGTCGCCATCGACCACTCCTTCGCGGTTGGCTGGGAGGCACTGCCTCCTTTGTTGACTTACTTAATTTAGTTCGCTAAGAATGTAAAACACCAGCCGCACCGAGACTGGACACAGATCGCTCGCCCACATCGCTGTGGCGACGCAGGAAGGATCAACGATGTTCCGCAACGTTTCCGCTAGGCGGAAGGGAGCAGCCTTCGTCGCCACGGCGGCGGCCGCAGTGCTCCTCATGACCGGGTGCAGCGCATCCGGCTCCGGCAGCAGTGGGGGCTCGGGCTCCGGCAGCGCGTCCGACACCCTCGTCGCCTACACCGGCCAGGCCGGCGACTACCAGATCAACTTCAACCCGTACTCGCCCTCCACCATCGGCGGCCCGGGCGAAATCTTCGAGCCGCTGTTCTACTACAACCAGCTCCAGAGCGGGGACCCCAAGCCCCTGCTCGGCACCGAGTTCTCCTGGAACGAGGACGGCACCGTCCTGTCCGTCACCCTGCGTGACGGCGTCAAGTGGAGCGACGGCGAGGACTTCACGGCGGACGACGTGGCCTTCAGCCTCAACCTCCTCAAGGAGAACCCGGCGATCAACGCGATCGGCTTCGACGGTGAGGTTGCCGTCGTCGACCCGACGCACGTCACCATCACCTTCCCGGCTCCCGCGTTCGTGAACGGCCCCAGCATCCTCGGCCGCACGTGGATCGTGCCCGAGCACCTGTGGAAGGACATCGACCCCGCGACCGACGTCGTCGCGGAGCCCGTCGGCACCGGCCCGTTCGTGCTCGGCGAGTTCAAGGCCCAGGCCTTCCGCTACGACGCCAACCCCACCTACTGGGACGGCGAGCCCGAGCTCAAGCACGTGCGTTACGTCGCCCTCTCCGGCAACCAGGCCGGCGCGGACGCCCTCGCCGCGGGCAGCATCGACTGGCAGACCGGCCCCGTGCCGGACATGGCCAACGTCGAGAAGAACTACCCCGGCTACAAGGCCGTCACGGTGCACATGAACCAGGTCGCCCTGTTCACCTGCTCCAACGCGGAGCTCGGCTGCGAGGGACCGCAGACCGACCCCGCCGTTCGCCAGGCCCTCTACTACGCGATGGACCGCGACCAGATCAACTCGCTGGCGTTCCAGGACACGGCCGCCGAGGTCTCCCCCGGCTTCGCCCTGCCCGAGCGTGACGAGGCCATCCTCTCCGACAGCCTGCCGGAGAAGACCGCCCCGATGAGCGCCGACGTCGACAAGGCGACCCAGATCCTCGAGGCCGCCGGCTACGCCAAGGGCTCGGACGGCATCTACGCGAAGGACGGCGTGCGCCTCGCCATGAGCGTGCGCGTCGTGACCGGCTGGACCGACTACATCACGGCCGTCGACCTCCTCGCCCAGCAGGCCAAGGCCGTGGGCATCGAGATCACCGCTCTGCAGTCCTCGTGGAACGAGTGGACCGAGGTCCGCGGACTCGGTGAGTACCAGCTGCTCATCGACTCCGTCACCCAGGGCCCCGCTGCGGACCCGTACTACATGTACAACGAGTTCTTCAGCACTGCGAACACCGGCCCCGTCGGTCAGAGCGTGAACCCCGGCTTCGCCCGCTTCAGCGACCCCGAGGTCGACGCGGCGCTCGCCGCGCTGCGCACGTCCAACCCGACCGACGTCGAGTCGCGCAAGCCGCACTACGACCTCATCCAGCAGAAGATCGCGGCGAACCTGCCGTACATCCCCGTGCTGACCGGTGGAACCACCAGCGAGTACAACGCCGCCAAGTTCTCCGGCTGGCCCACGGAGGAGGACCTCTACGCGGTCCCCGCCGTCTGGTCCCGCCCGGACAGCTCGCAGGTGTTCGCCTCGCTCACCCCGACCGGCAAGTAGTCGGCCGCCCCGCCGAGGAGAGTCCGCAAGTGATTGGTGACATGAAGTGAGCTATTTCGTTCGGAAGCTTGGCTTCTACCTGGTTGCCCTCTGGGCCGCTCTGACGCTGAACTTCCTGATTCCGCGTCTGATGCCCGGCAACCCGGTGGACGTCCTGCTCGCGAAGCTTCAGCAGCGTGGCGGCATCGTCGACGCCGCCACGCGCCGGTCCTACGAACTCCTCCTCGGCGGCGGCACCGACGACCCGCTGTGGGTGCAGTACGGGAACTACCTGGTCAACCTCGCCAAGGGCGACCTCGGCATCGCGGTCAGCGTGTTCCCGACCCCCGTCAGCGAGGTGATCGGCCAGGCCCTGCCCTGGACGATCGCGCTCGTCGGCATCGCGACGATCCTGTCGTTCATCCTCGGCGTCGGCCTCGGCGCCATTGTGGGCTGGAAGCCCGGCACGTGGCTCGACAGCCTCGTGCCGGCCACCACCCTCCTCGCGGCCGTGCCGTACTTCTGGCTGGCCCTCATCCTCGTGCTGATCATCTCGTCGACGCTCCACCTGCTCCCGGGCATGGGCGGATACGACGTCGTGCTCAGCCCCGGCTGGAACACCGAGTTCATCCTTTCGGCGATCGAGTACGGCACGCTGCCCGCGCTCACGATCGTGCTGTCGTCCATCGGCGGCTGGCTGCTCGGGATGCGCAACATGATGGTCTCGACCCTGTCGGAGGACTACATCCTCACGGCGCAGGCGAAGGGCCTCAAGAACTCGCGGATCCTCGGCGGCTACGCAGCGCGCAACGCGGCCCTGCCCTCCATCGCCGGATTCGCGATCTCCCTCGGCTTCGTGGTCAGCGGCTCGATCATCACCGAGCAGGTGTTCTCCTACCCCGGCATCGGCTCCAAGCTGCTGCAGGCCGTGCAGAACAGCGACTACGCGCTCATGCAGGGCATCTTCCTCGTCATCACCCTCGCGGTGCTCGGCGCCAACCTCCTGGTCGACCTGCTCTACGGCATCATCGACCCCCGCACCCGGGCCCGCAGCTAGGCGAAGGCGGAAAGACACATGACCAACCTCACTCCCACCACGGAACCGTCCGTCGCCGACGCCGACGAGGCCCTCGCCGCGACCGCCCGCGAGGAGGGCAGGAAGCCCCGTGCCGGCTGGCGCGCGATGCTGCCCAGCATGACGCCGTCCCTCGTGATCGGCTTCGGCATCGTCGCCGCGATCGTGCTCTTCGGCCTCCTCGGCCCGCTGTTCGTGCAGGACCCCACGACCGTGCGCAACTCCGGGCTCCAGCCGCCCGGCGGCGGACACCTGCTGGGCACGACACAGACGGGCCAGGACGTGCTCGCCCAGCTCGCCTTCGCGACACGCGGCTCGCTCGAGATCGGCCTCATCGTCGGTGTGCTCGCGACGCTGCTCTCCGCGTTCTTCGGCGTCCTCGGCGCCTACCTCGGCGGGTTCGCCGACGAGGCGTTCTCCCTTTTCTCCAACGTCATGCTCGTGATCCCCGGCCTGCCGCTGGTCATCGTGATCTCCGGTTTCGTGCCGCAGGAGCAGCGCGGGCTGTGGACCATCGCGGTCGTGCTCGCCATCACCGGCTGGGCCGCGTCCGCCCGCGTGCTCCGCGCCCAGACCCTGTCGCTGCGCAACCGTGACTATGTGGCCGCGTCGCGCGTTGCCGGCGAGCGCTCCTGGCGGGTCATCGCCGTGGAGATCCTGCCCAACCTGCTCCCCGTCATCGCCTCGCAGTTCGTGTTCGCGGTGATCTTCGCGATCCTGAGCGAGGCCGGCCTCGCCTTCCTCGGCCTCGGCGCATCCAACTCGTCGACGCTCGGCACCATGCTCTTCTACGCGCAGAACGGCTTCGCCCTGCAGCTGAAGGCGTGGTGGTGGTTCGTGCCGCCGGGTCTCATCATCGCCCTGCTCGGCTGCGGCCTCTCGCTCATCAACTTCAGCATCGACGAGATCATCAACCCCAAGCTCCGCAACGTGCGTGCCCACGCCAAGCGCATGCGCATCGCCAGGAAGGCTGCAGCCCGATGACCGCACTGACAGAGCGCGCCGTGCGCCCGGTGCTCACGGTCGAGGACCTGAGCGTCGTCTACGACGTCGCCAACCCCGTCACCGCCGTCAAGAACGTGAGCCTGACCCTCGCCCCCGGCGAGATCCTCGGCCTCGCCGGCGAGTCCGGCTGCGGCAAGACCACGCTCGCCTACGCCATCAACCGCCTGCACAAGCCGCCGGCGCGCATCGCCTCCGGGTCCGTCACCTTCTCGGACGCGGACGGCAGCGACATCGACCTGCTCGCCCTCTCCGACGAGAAGCTGCGGGCGTTCCGCTGGTCGAAGCTCTCGATGGTGTTCCAGGGCGCCATGAACGCGCTCAACCCGGTCATCTCCATCGCCGCCCAGCTCGACGACGTGCTCCGCACCCACCGGCCGGGCATGTCGAAGGCCGAGCGCCGCGCCCGCAGCCAGGATGTGCTGCAGCGGGTCGGGGTCGACCCCAAGCGCCTGAACAGCTTCCCGCACGAGCTCTCCGGAGGCATGCGCCAGCGCGTCATGATCGCCATGGCGCTGATCCTCGAGCCGCAGGTCATGATCATGGACGAGCCGACGACGGCCCTCGACGTGGTGGTGCAGCGCGACATCCTGCGTGAGATCATCCGCCTCCGCGACGAGCTCAACTTCGCCGTGATCTTCATCACGCACGACCTGCCGCTGCTCCTCGAGATCAGCGACCGCATCGCGATCATGCTGCGGGGCGAGATCGTGGAGCTGAACAGCGGGGAGCAGATCTACCGCAACCCGCAGCACCCTTACACGCAGAAGCTGCTGGGCTCCTTCCCCAGCCTCACCGGGGACCGCGGCGACTTCATCCGCACCGGCGACCACGCCCTGACGGGAGACAACCGATGACGAGCGTCGAGGTCAAGAACCTGACCAAGGAGTTCCACATCCGCAACGGCATGAAGCGCTCGACGCTCACCGCCGTCGACCGCGTGTCGTTCGACCTGCTGCCCGGCCGCACCGTCGCGCTCGTCGGTGAGTCCGGATCGGGCAAGTCCACCATCGCGCGGATGCTCGCCCGGCTCGAGAAGCCGACCTCGGGCTCCATCGATGTGACTCTAGACGACCGCACGCCAGTGCACGGCTCCGTCTACCGCCGCCACGTGCAGATGGTCTTCCAGGACCCGTTCGCGTCGCTGAACCCGTTCCACAGCATCGAGCACCACGTGGCGCGGCCGTTGAAGATCCACCGCCGCACCCGCGGGGCCGCGGAGACGCACGAGCGCGTCGTGCACATGCTCGAGCGCGTGAACCTCTCCCCCGCCGAGGACATCGCCGCCCGCCGGCCGCACGAGCTCTCCGGCGGCCAGCGCCAGCGCGTCGCGATCGCCCGTGCGCTCGCCCCGGGCGCTCAGGTGCTCATCGCCGACGAGCCCGTCTCGATGCTCGACGTGTCGATCCGCCTCGGCGTACTCAACCTGATGGCACGCCTGCAGCGCGAGGACAACCTCGCCGTGCTGTACATCACCCACGACCTGGCCACCGCCCGCCACTTCTCCGACGAGATCCTCGTGCTCTACCGCGGGCGCGTCGTGGAGCGCGGCCCGGCCGACTCCGTGATCCTCAACCCGCAGCACGACTACACGAAGCTGCTCGCCGCGTCCGCGCCGGACCCGGAGCGCATGGGCAAGCTGGTCCGCGCGGCGGGCGCGCCCGACCGCAGCGGCATCGACAACTCGGTGAGCTTCAACCACTACACGGGCGAGTGGACCTCCCTGGACAAGCGGCCCGTCCCGGTGTCCTGAAGCGACTCCCTCGACAACGGGCGGCGCCCGGAACGGTTCGCCCGTTCCGGGCACCGCCTTTTCCTACGAGGACACCCGCGATTCCCGTTCTGTGATTCCCGTTCCGTGATTCCCGTTCCGTGATTCCCGTTCTCAATTAGATAGACGTATTGCAATCCGTTTATGGGTATGGTTTCGTGGGACCCACGACCACCCCGATCTTCGGACGAGAGGAACACAAATGACCGACACCGATGTGCACGCGGAGCACACCACCGACGAGCACCAGCACGGCGCGGACTGCGGCCACCAGAGCGTGGAGCACGGCGACCACGTGGACTACATGCACGGCGAGCACATGCACGCCGAGCACGAGGACCACTACGACGAGCACTGATACGACGAGCACTGAGCCGACGCGCTGAGCTCGACGCGAGGGGCCTCACCTGTAGGTGGGGCCCCTTCTGTCTGCCCGCGGCACCCTGGTGGCGTCAGTGCGTGCGCTGCCAGCGATCGATGACGACCCCCAGCAAGCACCGGCGGGGATCAGAACCGGAGCACTATGAGGGACACGGCCGCACCCGACGGCGCCGAGAGAGGACCTCCGATGAAGAAGACGCGCATTGTCGCCACCATCTACTTCGCACTCGCCGTCGGAGGGTTGGTCGCGACCTGGTACTTCAATCTCTCCTACCGGGGCAGCAACTACGTCGGGGACTGGTTCGCGAATCCCGCAAGCTCGTCCGCGGCCGCGGACATCATCACCGTGCTCTTCGTCACGCTCCTCCTGTACTTCACGGAGGGTCGCCGCATAGGGCTGCCGTGGTGGTTCCTTCTCCTGCTCGTGCCTCTCTCGATCTTGGTTGCCGTCGCATTCGCGTTCCCGCTCTTCCTCGGGGTGCGGGAACTCAAGCTCGGGAGCAAGCCGTCTCCCACCGGGCGTTCCGACGCCTGACCCCGGGACGGTGCGCACGGGAGCGCGAGAACCGGGGCATGCGCGGCGGCGCCGCTCCTCGTATTCGTGGCCGCTAATGTGTTGCCATGGCTGACGACGAGGGGCTGGAGGCGGCCGCCGACCTGTTCAAGGCGCTGTCGTCCGCGTCGCGACTGCGGCTGCTGCGCCTGCTCGCGGACGGCGCGTCGTCCGTGTCGGCCCTTGTCGTCTCGTCGGGGCTGTCGCAGCCGCTCGTGTCCCAGCACCTGCGGGTGCTCCGGGGCGTCGGCCTCGTGCAGGTGGAGCGCACGGGCCGCGAGGCGATTTACTCGGTCGCCGACCGCCACGTATCCCACATCGTGGCGGACGCGATCGAGCACTCGCGCGAGCCCGTCCAGAGGTGAGCCCGCCGGTCCGATGAGCCCGCCGATTCGGTGAGCCGCTCGCCGTCGCCCTCAGGCATCCTCGTTGAGCCGCTGGAACATCACGTGATCCTGCCAGCGCCCGGCGATCTTCAGGTAGCCGCGAGCCAGGCCGTAGCGCTCGAAGCCGGCCCTGGTGAGGACGCGTTGCGACGCACCGTTGGCCGGCAGCGTCTCCGCCTGCACCCGGTGCAGTCCGAGGTCCCTGAAGGCGTGCGCGACGGCGGAGCTCACCGCTTCGGTCGCGAGGCCGCGACCGGTCCTGTCCTCGCTCAGCCAGTAGCCCATGCTGCAGGACTGAAACGCACCGCGGACGATGCCGCTGAGCGTGAGCCGGCCGGCGACGGACCCGTCGTCATCCAGGATCACGAACGGCACCGTCTTCCCGCGGGCGTGGCGGGCGAGAACCACCCCGATGTCCGCGCGCTGCCCGGCGGCGCTGAAGTAGTCCTCCCCGCGGATCGGCTCCCAGGGGGCCAGGTACTCCCTGTTCCGCTGCTGCAGCTCGGCGAGGGCGTCACCGTCGTGAGGGACGACGAGTCGGATGCGGGGCATGGCCTCAGCCTGGCAGACGGCGGGTGACCCGCCCGCCAGCCACCGCGCTCACCGTTGTCACCGTCACGGTGGCGTTCGCCCGGTCGACCGTCGGTCGGTCAGCCGGCGGCGAACCGCCGGGCGACGATCGCGCCGTGCGGGCGGGAGCCCCGGCCGGTCCGGGTGTGCGCCTCGAGGATCTCGAAGCCGGCGCCCCTGAGCTCCTCGCCCAGCGCCTCCGCCGGCCAGCGGAACGCGCTCACGACGGCGTGGTCGAACCTCTCGTGCGCGGGACCGAAGAAGAAGCCGATCAGGAGCCCTCCTCCCGGTCGCAGCACCCGAGCGAACTCGGCGAGCGCCGCCCGGAGCTGGGCGGGCTCATGGTGGATGAGCGAGTACCAGGCGAGGACTCCTCCGATGCTGCCGGAGGCATCCGGTAGGGCGGCCATGTTCCCGACGTCGAAGGGCACGCTGGGATGGGCGCGGCGGGCGTGGCGGATGAAGCGCGACACCTGATCGATCCCGCGCGCGTCGACGCCGCGCTCGGCGAGGTGGGCCGTCCAGTGCCCCGGGCCGCAGCCGGCGTCGAGCACCGGTCCCTCGATCCCGTCGGCCCACCCGGTCACGAGGTGCAGGTCCGACGGGTGAACCGTCGTCATGGACCCGAGGAGCTCGGTGTACTCGTCCGCTCGCCGGGAGTACGCGGCTTCGACCTCTGATCCCACGAGACGAGCGTAGGAGGTCCGCCGCGGAGATCTCCGCTCAGGGGGTGCGCACCGAGAGGTCGTCCACCGCGACCGTGACCGTCGAGGGCGATCCGCTGCCGCTGAAGTAGCTGTAGAGCCCGACGGCGCCCGCGCTCTGCAGACCGGCCGTCGCATCCGTCGCCGTCACCTGCCACGAGGTCGGCTCCACGGAGCCCATCCGCCACACCTTGGCTCGCACGGTAGTGGGAGCGCTGCCGGTCACCTGCACGCGCAGGTTCAGCTTCTGGTTCGCGGAGTAGGTGAGCCCGGGGACCAGGGCGCTGCGGAGCGTCATGCCGGTGCGCTGCACCTGGATCTGGACGGAGCCGTTGGCACCGACCACGACGCGGCCGCGGTAGTCGGCCGTCCCGACCCGCCTGCCGAGTAGCCCTGCGTAGACGCTGCCGGCGGTCGGGCGCGGGAAGCTGAGCACCGCACGCGAGTCGGAGCCCGCCGTAGTCACACCGTTCAGGTAGGCGTAGCGGGTGGAGCCGGCCGGTGTGGTGATCCTCGCCGCGCGGCCGTTCACGGTGAAGCTCGACGCGGTGCCGGCCGTGGTCCAGGTGCCGCCTATGTCGGCGGTGCCGAGGCCTCCTGTCGCGGTGCGGCCGAAGGAGTCGGAGGCCAGGTCGCCGGAGAGCTTCGCGAGCTCGGTCGCGGCGAGCCCGAACGCGCCGACGCAGTAGGCGATGGAGGTGGTCGTGCTCGGAGCGGCCGGCGCCTCGCCCACGCCCTGGCAGTGGGAGAGGAAGCCGGAGCTCGTGAGCGACGTGGCGCGCATGCCGTTCCACGCCCGCGTGACCACGGGCAGGTAGGTGGCCGAATCGAGCACGCGCGTACGGATGCCGTACGCGATGGCGTAGGTGAAGAGGGCCGTCGCGCTGGTCTCCGGCGCGGGGTAGATCGAGGGGCTGAGCAGGTTGCTGCGCCACATGCCGTCCGAGCCCTGAAGGGCGGCGACGCGCGCCGCCATGCGCTGCAGCATCAATCGGTACTCGGCGTAGCTCGGATCCGTCGAGGGCAGGTCCATGAGCATCCGGGCCATCGCGCCCATGACCCAGCCGTTGCCCCGGGCCCAGAACACCTTGTTGCCGAGCGCGTCGCGCTGCGGCACGTACTTGCAGTCCCGCCACCACAGGTCTTCGGACGGGTCGAACAGCCCCGTGTTCGTGCAGCCGGGGCGCACCGTCGTCGCACCCTGGGTCTTGAGGAACGAGTAGAACTGCGCGTGTTTCACCTGGTAGGCCGCGTTGCCGGTGCGGTCGGCCCAGCGGGGCCAGAGCGGAAGTCCCATGAACATGGCGTCGATCCACCAGTAGCGGCTCGGCGCGAGGGACAGGTCGGCGGCCATCACCCGGTCGGACGGCGCGAGGTTCACGGATACGCCGGCCCGCACGGAGTCCTGCCACACCTGGATCGCCGCGCGGCTGTCCGGATTCGAGGTCGGGGTTTCCGCGGCCTCCGGGTTCCACGCGTTGCGGTCGCCCCAGGCCTGAAGCCGCTGCCGGTAGAGCGGGTCGCCCGTCTCCTGATGCAGGGCCTCAACGGCCATGAAGTACGGCGCCCAGCGCCAGCCGTCGTCGGCGGTCGCGCCTCCGCCCGCGGTGTAGAAGTAGTCGACGGCCGACCGGCCCGCCTGCACAATCGAAGCGCGGGATGGGAGGGCCTCGACGGCGGTGACGGCGAGCAGGGCGCTGGCCGTTTCCGTGGCAGCAGTGGAACCGGCTTCGGGACCGGCTTGGGGGGCGGCTGCCGCTGGAGACGCCGCGGCAGGCAGGCCGCTCACGGCGAGCGCGGGAACCAGCAGGGCGACCGCGAGGGTCGACAGCAGGGAGAACCTTCTCTTCATCGACCTGTCCTGAGCGTTGTCGCGACCGGTATCGCGCTCAAGCTAGTGCGCCCGCGGGTGGCAGGGCAATGCCTCAGGTCAGGAGATACGCGTCGCGGTTCCCGAGACGATGATGCCGCCCGCCGCGGGGACGTCGACCGTGAGCAGCCCCGGGCGCCCGACGTGCCGTCCCTGGCGGATGAGCACGCGTTCCGGTGGCTGCACCAGCCCCAGCGCGCGGAGGTAGGCGCCGAGCGCGGCGGCCGCCGATCCCGTGGCCGGATCCTCGTTCATGGTGCCGACGGGGAAGATGTTCCGCGCCTCGTACTCCGCCGGGGAGTCCGCCCTGCCTCTCGCATGGGCGACGGTGATCGTGCCCGCCCAGCCCTGCTCGTCCATGAGGGCACGCGCGGTGTGCGGATCGAAGGTGAAGGCATCGAAGCGCCCGCGATCCGCGACCACCACGACGGGATGGGTGTTGCCCGCGAAGGACAGGCGCGGCGGATGGGTGGGGTCCAGATCCCCCTCGGTCAGCCCGAGAAGCGCGAGCAGGCGGTCGAGCACGTCTGGCTGCGGCTCCGTCACGATCGGCTCGACGCTCGTGACGGATGCGACGGTGCCCGCCCCCGCCACCCCGCGGCGCGTCGTGATGCGGACCTCGCCGACAGCCGTCTCGAACAGGAAGGCACCGTCGACGGGTGCCGGGATCCTCTGGCCACCGAGGCCGTCCGCGATCGCGACGGCGGTGGCGACCGTGGCGTGCCCGCAGAAGGGCACCTCCGCGGTCGGGGAGAAGTAGCGGATGCCCATCCGGCCCGGCTGCTCCGGGCTCGGTGGTGCCGTGACGAACGCCGTCTCGGCGTAGCCCACCTCCGCGGCGATCTCCTGCATCCGCTCGTCCGACAGGCTGCGGGCGTCGAGCACGACCCCGGCGGGATTGCCACCCTCGGGATCGGACGAGAATGCGGTGAGACGCAACACCTCGACGTCGTCTGACACGGTCCTCCTCGGGGTCAGGCCATGCGCCGGACGGCGACGACCGTCACATCATCGGGCAGTTCGACGCCTTCGGCCAGCCGGCGGATGCTGTCCACGGCGTCCTGCGCGGTCGGCGCGGCGGAGCGGGCAAGGTCGGCGGCGCGGCTGAGCGAGTCCAACGTGCCGTCGAACAGGTCGAGCACCCCGTCGCTGAACACGAGCACGAGATCGCCGGGGCAGAGCTGGTACGTGCGGGCGTTCCACACCTGACCGCCGAGCACACCGAGGGGCGTGTTCGAGGAGCGGAAGAGCTCGCGGGTGCCATCCGCTCGCGCGATGAGGCCGAGGCCGTGGCCGGCATCCACGACGGTCAGGACCCCCGTGGTCGCATCGAGGCGCATGTGCAGAAGCGTGACGAAGGCCTCGTTCGTCACGAGGTCCGTCTCCACCACCCTGTCCACCGCCGCGACGGCGTCGGCCGGCGCGGCCTTGGGCACGGTGACGCGCAGGGCCGCGCGCACCGTCGCCGCGATCATCGCCGCGCCGACGCCCTTGCCCATCACGTCCGCCACGGTCAGGGCGAGCCCGCCGGGCGTGTGCTGCCAGTCGAAGAAGTCGCCGCTCATTGCCCCGCTGGGCACGCACGCGCCCGCGACGTCGTAGCCGGGCACCCCGGGCGCCTCCGCGGGAAGCAACCGCCGCTGCACCTGCCCCGCCTCGGCCAGCTCGCGGCCGGTCCGCTCCATCCGCACGCCCATCTCGCGGGCGAGCTGCTCGCCGCTCAGGGACGCCATCGAGAAGGAGACCACGATCAGCAGCACCATGGTGATGAGCGTCGTGGTCTGGGTGCCGAAGTACTCGACGAACACCGCGCCGCGGGGCCCGTCGATCAGGTACACGACGAGGCGCACGAGGTAGTAGGCGGAGAGCGCGGCGGACGCGAGGAACAGCGGCCAGCGCGTGCGGGAGTATCCGGGATCGAGCAGCAGGATCTCGCGCGCCGAGAGCCCGATGAGGCCGGACAGGAGAGCGAGGAAGAGCGGCCCGCCGGACCAGTCGTTCGTCGCCGGTGAGTCGAAGGCCGAGACGACGATGATCACGACGGTCGGGGCGACGAGCTGCCACCAGTGCAGCGGACGCGCGCGCAGCGACCGAGCGCCGATCCAGACGCTCGCGGCCCCGGCGACGAACAGACCGTTGCCAAGCGGGTTGGCCCAGACCTGCTGCGGCGTGAAGTCGAAGAGGTAGGCGCCCGATCCCGCCAGGAAGAGGGCGAGGGCGCAGCTCCACCACAGGCTGTACGGCGTCCTCGTGCTCCGGTAGGTGACGAGGAGGAACAGCGCGAGCAGCGTGAGAGCCGTCAGGGCGAACGCGACCCGAAGGGTGGCGGCGTCAAGCAATGGTCCCCCCGGCTCCGTTCATGCGCGTGCATGGTTCACGTCGAGTATTGCGGCGGATGATGCCCTCCCGCCACACCGCGCCCGATTCTGCAGGCCCTTCGGAGGGAAGGGGATCCGCCGAATCGGTCGGTGATGCATGCTCGGCGCGGGCAGCGGTGCCGCCGGGCTCGCCTAGGGTTGTTGCAGCGCCGCGCGGAAGCGGTTGCCGGCTGGGCGGTCTTCCGCGCTCCTTCCCACCCCTCTCCTCGAACGGTTTCACGTGTCCGCGCCCACTTCCCAGACCGCCGCCCCCGCCTTCCCCTGGATCGGCCTCCTGACCCTCGCGGGCGCCATCTTCGCCTCGGTCACGAGCGAGTTCCTGCCCACCGGGCTCCTGCCCGACATGGCTCGGGACCTCGACGTGAGCATCTCCCGGGCCGGGCTGCTCGTCACGATCTTCGCCGGCACGGTGGTCGTCGCGACCACGCCGCTCGCGGCACTGACCCGCAAGTACTCGCGGAAGACGCTCGTCGTCGTCGTGCTGCTCATCATCGCGCTGGCCAACGTGCTGGCCGCGATCGCGCCGACCTACGAGATCCTCGTGGGCGCCCGCATTCTCGGCGGTCTCGCGCACGGCCTGTTCTGGGCCGTCGTGGCGGCCTACTCCGCGCACCTCGTGCCGAAGCACCAGCTCGGCCGAGCCGTGGCGATCACCTCCGGCGGCGCATCCGCGGCCTTCGTGCTCGGCGTCCCCGTGGGCACCGCGCTCGGTCACGCCCTCGACTGGCGGGCCGCCTTCATGATCATTGCGGCCGTCGTGCTGCTGCTGGCCCTTGCGGTCGTGAAGTTCCTGCCGCCGGTGAACCACCACGTCACGCTGCGCACCGGCGAGATCCCGCTGCCGCTGTACAAGGACCGCAGCGTCACCGGCGTTGTGCTGCTGTGCATCGTCATCGTGATCCTCGTGACGGGGCAGAACATCTTCTACACGTACATCGCGCCGTGGCTCACGGACGTCGCGCGCTTCCCCGACACGTCCGTCGCGTTCCTCCTCTTCCTCTACGGCGGCGCGGGTGCCATCGGCCTCGTACTCGCCGGCTTCGCGGCGGACCGCTTCCCCAAGCGCGGCTTCGTCGGCGCGGTCGGGGCGGTCATGCTCGCGGTGCTCGTGCTCGCCCTCTTCTCGGGCAATCCGGTGATCGTGGTCTCCGCGTTCGTGGTCTGGGGCGTCGCGTTCGGCGGCATCCCGGCGATGCTGCAGACCCGCATGCTGCACACCGCGTCGTTCCGCGTGCGCGACCTCGCGGCGGCGCTGCAGACGACCGCGTTCAACGTGGGGATCGGCGGCGGTGCGCTCCTCGGCGGGCTGCTGCTCGACGGGATCGGCATCGGCGAGCTGCCCTCGGTGCAGATCGCGTTCCTGGCGGTCGCGCTCGTGCTCAGCGTGGGAGTCGACGCCGTGCGCCACGCACGGGCGCGGAAGCGCGCGTAGGGGTCGCGACCGCGGCCTGGCGGGTCGCTTGGCGCTCGAGGCGGGCCGACTGTTGCCGTGCATCCGGAGTGGACCGCCGTGCTGCTGTGCACCCGGGGCACTTCCCATATCGCTCAAGTAGCCTCGGAACAATGCGACTCCTCCTCATCCGTCACGGCCAGACACCCGACAACGCGCGTGGCGCACTGGGCGCGGTCGTGCCGGGTCCGGGTCTGACCGAGCTGGGGCGCGAGCAGGCGGCCGCCGTGCCGGACGCCCTCGCCGACGAGGCCATCGACGCCATCTACGTCTCCACGATGGTGCGCACCCACGAGACGGCCGCTCCCCTCGCCGAGGCGCTCGGCATCACCCCGACCGAGCTGCCGGGGCTCCGCGAGATCTCCGCGGGATCCCTCGAGCAGCGGTCGGACCCCGATGCGATCCGGCTCTACATGGGCACGATCTTTTCCTGGGCCGACGACCTGGCGGCCCGCATCCCCGATGCCGAGAGCGGGCACGAATTCTTCGCGCGGTACGACGACGCGATCGCCGAGATCGCGTCCCGGCACGACGGCACGGTCGCCGTGTTCAGCCACGGCGCCGCAATCCGCGCCTGGGCATCGCGGGCGTCCCGCAACGTCGGGGTCGAGTTCAGCCGGGTGAACCACCTGGAGAACACGGCCGTGGTCATCCTCGAGGGCTCGCCCGACGACGGCTGGGTGGCCGAGCAGTGGGCCGATGCTCCCCTCGGCGGCGCCCAGCTCGAGGATGCGACGGCACCCGACCCCACGGGCGAGGCCCGCTGAGCGACGCTTTCGGCGACGGGTTCGGGGTCTCTTCTTGCTCGGCGAGGGCGGCTTCTTGCCGGCGACGACGATCCCTCGCCCGGCCGGATGCATCGGAGTTGACTGGTTGCATGAACATCGACAAGAGCCAGATCATCGAGCAACTCATGAGCATGGGCAAGCACGACGAGGCGGCGAAGGCCGACTCCGAGCTGCCCGACAAGGTCGACACCGACCAGCACGGAGACCTGCTGGCGAAGTTCGGCGTCAACCCGCAGGACCTGCTGGGCAAGCTCGGCGGCCTCTTCGGCAAGTAGGCCGGCTTCACGCCACGCTTCGGCCGGAGTCGACGGTAACCCCGTCGGCTCCGGCCTTTTCTGCGCCCGGTGGCCGCCTCCCAGGTGAGCCTTGCGGGTCACGCGTTGGACCGTTCGGGGCACTGCCTCAGGAGGATCGGGCGAGGGTGGCGAGCCAGAGGGCGACGTCGCGGCTGCTCCGCAGGCGCACGATGCGCAGGTGCGGGTGATCCCGCTCGAGCGGCAGCACCCTCTCAGGCATCGAGTGCCGTGTGCGCCAGGCCCAGCGCAGGAGGTGGTCGGGGTTGCCGATCATCGTGCTGAGCGGGGGCTCGACGTTGCCGTTCCAGAGGACCGTGCGCCGGGCCCGCCGGACGAGGGTCCGGCGGAGGACCCGCCAGAGGGTCACGCGGGCCGGCAGATCGAGCCAGACGAGAGTGTCCGCCCGCGACACGAGCAGGCCGCGCACTGCGGTGTACTGCCACTCGGTCACCCACGTGGGTTCGGCGGTGAAGGCTTCGACGTCCTCGACGAAGGTCGGCCGAGGAACCCATCCGACGCCGTGATACAGCCCGTCCATCTCGGTGTGCGGCAGGCCGAGGATCTCCCCGATGCGCCGGGCGAGAGTCGTCTTGCCCGCCCCGGTGACCCCGCCGACCAGCACCCTCCGCGGCACGGGATCGAGCACATCCCGGGCCGTCAGCATCGGGCCAGCCTATGACGCGGGTGGGCTGCGCCGCAGGGCCCTCGCGACGCGCGGCCGGTGACGCGCTCCCTGGCTCGTCGAAGGGCCGCGGGCCCCGCTGCACAAGACCCCACGCGCACGGTCCCATGGCCTCGTCGCAGGGCCGCCGACCGCTTCTCCGACGAACCCCACGGTCCCTGAGCTTGTCGAAGGGACGCTCGCTGTCACTCCGACCTGACCCGGAAAGTTCTCCACAGGGCAGAAAGTTCTTCATCGAAGAAACTTTCGACGTGGTAGAATGTGTGCTATGGGAACCCCGGCAGCGACGCTCCTCCGCACGGCGGATACCGTCGCACGCCTGGGCTCCTCCCCGGCCGCATTCGCGCTCCTACCGAAGCAGGATCTGGTGAACGCCCTGCACGCTATCGCTGACCTGCGACAGTCCTGCGACACCTTTTCCGCCTGGATCGCCGGCGAGCTCGACCGGCGCTCCCGCGCCGACCTGGGCTCCGCCGGCCTCGCCCAAGAGGAGGGCTACAGGACGCCTCAAGCGATGGTTGAGGCCATCACGGGAACGACGAAGGGTGGCGCTGTCTCGATCGTCGAGGTGGGCAAGATGCTCGCCGAAACGGACGCCGTGGAAACCCTTCAGCGCGAGCACCCCGAACTCCCTGCTCCCCCGGCTCCCTGGCACGCACCCATCGCTCACGCCGTGACCGACGGTCGAATCTCCATTGCTCAGGCGGACGCCATCCGAGCTGGCCTCGGGCTGCCTGATGATTCGGTGTCCGTGAAAGCGCTGTCCGCGGCCGCGACCGAGCTGGTTCAGGACGCCGCAACCCTCACGGCAGGCCAACTGCACCGCCGAGCGCGACAGCTCCGCGACGACCTGAACGACACCGAGGTCGCCGACCGCGAGAAGGCCCAGCTGGACCAGCAGCACCTGAAGGCCTGGAAGCGCCTCGACGGGATGGTGGAGGGCAGGTTCCTCTACGCCCCCGAGCCCGGCGCGTTCCTCCTCTCCGTCCTCGACGAGCTCACGAACCCGAGACGTGGCGGACCGCGATTTGTGAAGGAGGAGGATCGGGAGCGGATCGACGCGATCGTCAACGACCCGCGGCCGACCGACCGCCTAGCGGCCGACGGATTCCTGGAGCTCCTCCGCATCGGAGCAGACGCCGATCCTGGTCAGGTGTACGGATCGCGGCGACCGGCGGTCCGGGTGATCGTGACGAAGGAGTCGCTCGACGCGGGCAAGGGTCACGGGTCGATCCAGGACACCGGCGAGGCGGTCTCGATCGCCACGATCCGCCGCGAGGTGTGCAGCACGGGAACGGTCGCGGTGGTCCTCGACGACGACGGGCAGTGCGTGAACGTCGGACGGGAACAGCGGCTCTTCACCACCCGCCAGCGCATCGGACTCGCCGTCCGGGACGGCGGCTGCATGTGGCCGGGCTGCGACCGCCCGCCGTCCTGGTGCGAAGCCCACCACATCAACCAGTGGAAACGGGACCACGGCAAGACGGACATCACCGACGGCGTGCTCCTGTGCAAGCACCACCACCTGCTCCTGCACCATCACGGCTGGGACATCACCAGAACCGGCGGGCACTACAAGTTGCTGCCACCGAGATCGCTCAGCCCGAACCGCGAGCCGCGGCACCTGGCGACGAAGAGCAGAGCGGTCCAGGACTGGAAAGCCCGCCGACACCGCCTCCGCCACCGAACCTTGGCGCGCCCTTCTGATCCGGCGTCACCGGGCGGCTGACCATGCTTCGACCTGGACATGTCGCAGAGAAGCCGACCCGGCGGTCCCTGAGCCTGTCGAAGGGACGCGACGCACCTCACGTCGCTTCGACAAGCTCAGCGACCGTGTACGGAACGATCGCGAATCTCGACAACCACACCACCCGCATCCCATCGCTGCCCGCGAAGCTCTCGGAGACGCGCGACGCCCGTCGACGGCACCCCTGCGGTCCCTGAGCCCGTCGAAGGGACGCGACATCACCTCACGTCGCTTCAACAAGCTCAGCGACCGTGTGCGGAACAATCGCGGATCTCGACAACCGCACCACCCGCATTCCGTCGCTGCTCGCGGAGCTCTCGGGAACGGCCAGCGCCGATGGACGGCACCCCTACGGTCCCTGAGCCCGTCGAAGGGACGCGACGCAACCGACGCTCGACCCGGCGCCGGGTTCTCCTTCGATTGCGCTCAACCGCAGCAGCGGCGATACTTAGTCAAGCAGATGTAGAAAGTACCGACAAGGCAGCGTGGCCCCTTCCGATCACGGCTGCCGTCGGTCCGCGCCACTGCCGCCGCGAGATCCCCTACCGTTCGGAGAAACACATGAGCCGTACCCTGCTGCACGAAGGCTGGACCCTGCAAGCGCTGGGAGGGCCCGTGCCGGCCGACCTCCCCGCCGAGGTGCCCGCCACCGTCCCGGGAACCGTGCACACCGACCTGCTGACCGCCGGGCTCATCCCCGACCCCTACCTCGACCTCAACGAGCACGCCCTGCAGTGGATCGGCGACTCGGACTTCGGCTACCGCACGACCTTCGCCTTCGAGGACGAGGGCCACGAGCGCGTCGACCTCGTCGCCGAGGGCCTCGACACCGTCGCAACGCTCGCGCTCAACGGCGCCGAGCTCGGCCGCACCCGCAACCAGCACCGCTCCTACCGCTTGGACGTGCGGCAGAACCTCCGCGCGGGCTCGAACGAGCTGTCCGTCGACTTCGCCGCCCCCGTGCGCTCCGCCCGCGAGGCCGAGGAGCGCATCGGCGCCAAGCCCTTCGTCGGCAACGCCCTGCCCTACAACGCGCTGCGCAAGATGGCCTGCAACTTCGGCTGGGACTGGGGCCCGGTGCTCACGACGGCCGGCATCTGGAAGCCGATCTACCTGCACCGGTGGTCCATAGCCCGCATCGCGCAGGTCGTCCCGCTCGTCACGGTCGACGCCGACGGCACGGGGCGCGTCGAGCTGCGCGTCGAGCTCGAGCGCACGAACGACGACCTCCTCACCATCGCCGCACGCGTGTCCGGCCCCGGCCGCACGGACGTGACGGTCGAGGCCGAGGTCGAGGGGACCACCGCGATCCTGACGCTCGCGGTCGAGAACCCCGAGCTGTGGTGGCCCCGCGGCTACGGCGAGCAGCCGCTCTACTCCGCGTCCGTGGCGGTGTCGCAGAACGGCGCCGAGGTGGACCGCTGGAGCCACGACATCGGCTTCCGTACGGTCGAGGTCACGATGGCTCCGGACCAGTACGGCACCAGCTTCTCGTTCTCCGTCAACGGTCAGTACGTGTTCGTGAAGGGCGCGAACTGGATCCCCGACGACTGCTTCCTCCCCCGCGTCACGCGCGAGAGCTACGAGCGCAGCATCCGTGACGCCATCGACGCCGACATGAACATGCTGCGCATCTGGGGCGGCGGCATCTACGAGAGCGACGACCTGTACGACATCTGCAACCGCGAGGGCATCCTCGTCTGGCAGGACTTCCTCTTCGCGTGCGCGGCCTACTCCGAGGCGGAGGAGCTTCGAAGCGAGGTCGCGGCCGAGGCCCGGGAGAACGTCGCCCGCCTCGCGCCCAACCCGTCGCTCGTGTTCTGGAACGGCAGCAACGAGAACGTCGAGGGCTTCTACTACTGGGGCTGGAAGGACGTGCTCGCCGAGGGCGAGGACTGGGGCCGCGGCTACTACGACGACCTGCTGCCCAGCATCCTCGCCGAGGTCGACCCGACACGCTCCTACCTGCCGTCCAGCCCGTTCTCCCCCGAGAACTACGCAACGCCGCGCGACCCGAACCACGGTCCCGTGCACAGCTGGGAGGTGTGGAACCGCCAGGACTACACGACCTACCGCGACGACATCCCGCGCTTCGTGTCCGAGTTCGGTTACCAGGGCCCGCCGAACTACTCCACCCTGACCCGGTCGGTGCACGACTCCCCGATGGCGCCGGACTCCGAGGGCGTGCTCTCGCACCAGAAGGCGGAGGACGGCAACGGCAAGCTGCAGCGCGGTTACGCCCCGCACCTGCCGGAGCCGACGAACTTCGACGACTGGCACTACACGACGCAGCTCAACCAGGCGCGCGCCATCCAGTACGGCGTCGAGCACTTCCGCTCGTACTCCCCGCGCACGGCGGGTTCGATCATCTGGCAGCTCAACGACTGCTGGCCGGTCACGAGCTGGGCCGCCGTGGACGGCGACAAGCGCCGCAAGCCGCTCTGGTACGCGCTGCGGTCGCTGAACGCTCCGCGTCTCGTCACGATCCAGCCCCGCGAGGGCGGCCTCGCCCTGATCGCGAGCAACGACAGCCCCGACGCCTGGACCGGCGAGGTGTCCGTGCGCCGCGTCGCGATCGACGGCTCCGAGCTCGCCGCGCAGAGCGTCCGCATCGACGTCGCGCCGCGCACGAACGAGACGGTGCTGCTCGACGCGTCCGTCACCTCGGCCGGCTCGCCCGAGAGCGAGCTTCTCGTGGCCTCCGTCGAGGGCGCCCGTCGCGCTTTCTGGTACTTCGTCGAGGACCTGGAGCTCGCGCTCCCCGAGCTGGACATCACGACGTCCGTGGAGGTTGTCGACGGCGGCTACACGGTCGAGGTGACCGCGAACGCGCTGGTGAAGGACCTGGTGCTGAACGTCGACCGCCTCGCGCCGAATGCGGTTGTCGACGAGATGCTCGTGACTCTGCTGCCCGGCGAGAGCCACCGCTTCACGGTCACCGGTCCCGCCGGCATCGACACGGACGCACTCGTGGCGCACCCCGTGCTGCAGACGGTGAACACGCTGAAGCACGCGCGTCGCCCGGAGCCCGCCACCGCGTAGCCCGCCCGCAACCCGCGACCCGCGCTGAGGTGCCGGATTCGGATCCTTTTCCCGCCCAGGGAGGACCGATTCCGGCACCTCACGCGTTTCGGCGAGAGCCGGCGAGGGTCAGGTGGAGGCGCGGATGACCAGCTCGGGGTCGAACACCAGCCGCGGGTCCGGCGGCGGCGTCGTCTCGCTGCCCGGCATCACGGCCAGGAGCAGGTCGACGGCCGCCATGCCGAACGCCTCGTGGGGTGGTCGCACCGACGACAGGGGCACGAGCGAGTTCGCCGCGTACTCCGTGTCGTCGTAGCCGATGATCGCCACGTCCTCGGGGATACGCACGCCCCGCGCCGCGAGGACGTTCAACAGGCCGATCGCGACGAGGTCGTTGACGGCGAACACCCCGTCCGGTCGAGCCGAGGGCTCGCGGGTGAGCAGCTCCTCGGCGACCCGCCTGCCCTCCGCGATCACGTGCTCCTCAATGTCGATCACCTCCAGGGTGACGCCCGGGAACTCCCGCACCGCGTTGCTCGCGCCCTGCAGCCGGTCCGCGACCTGCGAGACGAGGAGCGGTCCGCCGACGTACGCGATCCGCCGGCGTCCGGTCTCGATGAGGTGGCGCACCGCGAGATATCCGCCCAGGACGTCGTCCACGGACACCGACGGCTGCTCGGGCGACGACGCACGCCGGCCGACCAGCACGGACGGCGTGCCGCGATCCCGGATGGGCGCGAGCCTGCTCTCGATCGGTCGCGACGACGCGATGAGCATGCCGCGCACGCCCTGCTCCTCGAAGAGCGCGAGGTACGAGTCCTCGCGTTCGCGGTCGCGCCGCGAGTTCGTCAGGAACACCGACAGCCCGACCTCCGTGGCGCGCTGCTCGACGCCCTCGGCGATGGTGGCGAAGAACGGGTTGCCCACGTTCGGCACCATGTAGGCGATGGTCGAACTGTGCCCGAGCCGGAGCTGGCGCCCCGCGTTGTTCCGCACGAAGCCGAGTCGGTCCATCGCCTCCTGGATGCGCCGCGCCTTCTCCGCGGACACCCGGGCGGGGTGGTTCAGGTAGTGCGAGACGGTGCCGATGGAGACGCCGGACGCAGCGGCGACCTCGCGTATCCCGACCCTGGCCACGCATGTCCTTCCCCGTCGCGTCCCGCGACGAGACCGTGCCTGCAATCAGGCAATCCTAGGAGCCGCTCGCCCCGCTCGGGCGCCGGAGCCCCCGGCCCGCTCAGGACGTAGGAGCCGTGGACTGCCGCACGACGAGCTCGGGCTGGAACACGACCTGCTCCCGGGTCGCGTCTACGCCCGCGTCTACCGGGCCCTCGGCCTCCTCGCCGAGCAGCAGGTCGAGGGCGCGATAGCCGATCATCCCGCTCGGCTGGCGCACGGACGAGAGCGGCACGACCGTGGCGCTCGCGAAGTCGATGTCGTCGTAGCCGATGAGCGCGATGTCCTCCGGCACGCGCACGGTGCCCGCCATCACGAGCGCCTGCAGCGCGCCCACCGCGAGGAGGTCGTTCGCCGCGAAGATCGCGTCGGGCCGGTCGGCGGGCGCACGATCGCGCACGAGCTCGCCCGCCGCGCGGCCGTCGAGCACGGTGAGCGACCGCGTCGGGATCACCTCGAGGGTGACGCCGGGGAATCGGGACGCCGCCTCGCGGGCGCCGGCCAGTCGGTCCGCGACCTGGCGGATGGTGAAGGGCCCGCCCACGAACGCGATGCGCCGGCGGCCGGTCTCGGCCAGGTGGGTCACGGCCAGCCGGCCGCCCGCCACGTCGTCGACGGACACCGAGGAGAAGTCGGAGTCGTCGGTCATCCGATCCACGAGCACGGTCGGGATGCCGTGCTTGCGCAGCCGGGCAAGACGGGGAAGCGCGTCGGCCAGCGGCGAGATGAGCACCCCGCGCACCCGCTGCTCCTCGAACATGTCGAGGTGGGCGGCCTCCCGCTCGCTGTCCTCGTCGCTGTTGGCGAGCAGCACGGTGTAGCCATCCTCGGCCGCCCGCTGCTCGACGCCGCGGGCGAGGTCCGTGAAGAACGGGTTGCGCACATCGAGCACCACGAGGCCGATGCTGCGGCTGCGCCCCATGCGGAGCTGCCGGGCGACGTCGTTGCGCACGAAGCCGAGCCGCGCGATCGCGTCCTGCACCCGCGCGGCCGTCTCGGGCGACACCCGGTCCGGCCGGTTGAGCACGTTGGACACGGTGCCGACGGACACGCCCGCCAGCGACGCCACGTCCCGAACGCTCACCGCCACTTAGCTCACCGACCCCTGTCTGTCATGCTTGTCGCCGTGACCGAACTTACCCCGCCGGATGCGATGCTCGAGCAGCTTTACACCGGCACGGAGTGGGCCGAGGGCCCGCTCTGGCTGCCCGCGACCAGCAGCGTGCGCTGGAGCGACATCCCGAACGATCGGATCCTCGAATTCGATTCCGCCACCGGCGAGACCCGCGTCCACCGCGAGGGCGTCGAGTTCACGAACGGCCGCACCCTGGACCTCAACGGCGCCGTCGTGCAGTGCTGTCACGGCCGGCGCACCATCGAGCGCGAGGTCGACGGGCAGCCCGTGACGCTCGCCGGCGCCTGGGAGGGCGGCCGGTTCAATTCGCCGAACGACATCGTCGTGGCGTCGGACGGCTCGATCTGGTTCACGGATCCGCCCTACGGCATCCTCTCCGACCGCGAGGGCCACGCCGCTCCCCAGGAGTACGACGGCTGCTACGTCTTCCGCTTCGACGAGGCCACCGGCGAGGTGCGTCCCGTCGTCACGGACATGGTGCACCCCAACGGGCTCGCGTTCTCGCCCGACGAGAGCCTGCTCTACGTCTCCGACACGAACGAGGACGAGCACTGGATCCGCGTCTACGACGTGGTCGACGGGCACTGCAGCAACGGCCGGCTCTTCGCCGTCATCTCCCCCGGCGCGCCGGACGGCTTCCGGGTCGACGAATCCGGCCGCGTGTGGACCTCGAGCGGCGACGCCGTCCAGGTGTTCGACACCGACGGCGCCATGGTCGGCCGGATCCCCGTCCCCGAGCGCGTCTCGAACCTCTGCTTCGGCGGCGACGACGGCCAGGACCTCTACATCACGGCCTCCAGCAGCCTGTATCGCATCCGCGTGACCGCACGGCAGGCGCAGCGCCCCACCCGCTGAGCGCTCCTCCGGTGCGCCTCCAGCACCCCGCAATCACGGCGTAGCGCGGTCGCGCCTTTTGCATCGTTTCATAACGGCCGCGCATCGGCTCGCCGGGAGTGCGCCCCGGGGCGCTTGACACCCCGGATGCCCCTGGCTAGTCTCCGTTTGAAACGTCTCAACGGGGCGCTCACTTTCAAGGAGGAAATGTGACCACAGCATTCAAGCGAGGCCGCATCCGGCCCGTCACGGGCGCCATCGCCCTGCTCGGCGCGTCCGCGCTCCTGCTCACCGGCTGCGGCGGAGGTGGCGGCGGCGGTGCGGCCGAGACCGGCACCCAGGAGCCGGACAAGCTGACGTACCTCAAGAACGCGGAGAACACGAACATCGAGCCCGTGCTCGAGGAGCTTGCGGGCGACCAGTGCGCCGACGCCAACGAGGCCCTCCCGCTCGAGGTCAGCTCGATCCCGCAGGCGGACCTCGACGGCCAGATCCAGCTGCTCGCGAGCCAGGACGCGCTGCCCGTGATGTTCGCCGCCGCCGGCACGCCCGCCGAGGGCGCCAAGCTGTGGAAGGCGGGCAAGCTGCTTGACTTCGAGAAGGAGCTCGAGGAGCTGGGCGTGCTCGACATGATCGAGCCCGCGGCCATCTCGACGATCGAGAACCTGTACGGCGGCGCCTTCGACTTCCTGCCGTTCCAGTTCAACATCGAGGGCATCTTCTACAACAAGGCGATGTTCGCCGAGCAGGGCATTTCGGAGCCTCAGACCTGGGACGAGCTCGTCGCCGCCGCGGAGAAGTTCAAGGCGGCTGGCGTCACCCCGTTCACCGCGTCGGGCGAGCAGGGCTGGCCCATCACGCGCCTCATCAGCAGTTACCTGTTCCGCTCCCTCGGCCCGGACGCGCTGCAGAAGGTCGCCGACGGCGACGCCAAGCTCACCGACCCGGAGTACGTGGAGGCCGCGCAGGCCGTCGCGGACCTCGGCGCCAACGGCTACTTCGGCGAGAACATCGCGTCGCTCGACATCGACAGCTCCTACAACGAGATCCTGACCGGGAACGCCGCGATGATGTACATGGGCACCTGGTTCCTGCAGAGCGCGAACGACCCCGAGAAGAACAAGGTCGGGATCGACAACATCGGCTTCATGCCGTTCCCCGCGGTCGAGGGCGGCGAGGGCAGCATCGACCAGTACCCGGCCAACGTCGGCCTCCCGCAGACGTTCGGCGCGGCCACCTACACGCCCAAGGTCGGCGACTGGCTGAAGTGCATCACCGAGAACTACGGCCAGGTCGCGCTCGAGCAGAGCGGCAGCATCTCCGGCTTCAAGGCCAAGGAGCCCGTCGAGGGTCTGCCCACGCTGACCCAGGACGTGCAGGAGCGGATCGCCGGCAGCGAGACGAGCGTCCTCTGGTTCGAGGCGCTGTTCAACGCCAAGGCCGGTCAGGACTCCTCGAAGAACGCGGCACTCCTCGTAACGGGTCAGATCACGCCCGAGGACTTCATGTCGCTGCTCCAGACGGATCTCGACAACGGCTGACGACGCCTGAACGGTGGCGGCGGCTTCCCGTCTCGGAAGCCGCCGCCACCGTTCCGTGAGCCCCTCGCCGATCCCGGCGCACACCACGAGAAAGGCCCCCCATGAAGTCCGTCCTCGGCGACCGCAAGGCGATCGCCATCCTGCTCGGTCCCGCGCTGCTGGTCTACACGCTGTTCATGCTCGTGCCCGTGGTCTGGTCGTTCGGCTACACGTTCGTGCGGGGCAACGCGCTCGAGGGCTTCCGCTTCGCCGGCCTCGCCAACTTCACCCGCCTCTTCACCGACCCCGACGTGATCGAGGCCTTCGGCTTCACCCTCAAGTACGCGGTGCTTATGACGGTGGGCCAGGTGGTGCTCGGCTACGGGCTCGCCCTCCTCTACACGTTCGTGCTGCGGCGGTCGTCGGCGATCATCCGCACGCTCGTGTTCTTCCCCGTCGTGGTGCCCACCGTGGCCATCGCGATCCTGTACCAGAAGCTGTTCCAGTCGGCGCCCCGGGACGGGCTCGTGAACGAGCTGCTGGTCAACGTCGGCCTCAGCGGCGTGGACTGGCTGGGGTCCGGCAACACGGCCTTCCTCGTCATCGTGATCATGGACGTGTGGCGGTCGATGGGCTTCTACGGCGTCCTGATCTTCGCCGGCCTGCTCGACATCCCCGAGGACATCATCGAGTCGGCCCGCATCGACGGCGCCCGGCAGTGGTCGCTCTTCCGGCACATCGTGCTGCCGTTGTCGCTGCCCATCCTGTTCTCGTCGATCATCTTCAGCATCAACGGCACCATCAAGGTCTTCGACTCGGTGTTCGCCCTCACGGGCGGCGGGCCGGGCAACGACACCACCCCGCTCACCCTGTACATGTACCGCACCGCGTTCGCCTTCAGCGACTACGGATACGGCAGCACGATCGCGCTGCTGCTGACCATCATGTGCCTCGTGGTGACCCTGTTCATCTTCCGTTCGTCGCGCCGCGACGTGACCGCCTAAGGAGCGACACGATGACGACGACCCAGGCGGAGAGCCTCTCGCAGTCCGAGAACCTGTCCCGCCCCAATCCGTTCACCTCGACCGCCCCGAAGCGCCGGTCGCCGTTCTCGGCGCTGCGCCGGGTGCCGGTGTTCCTCACGATTGCCGTGCTGCTGGTCATCGAGATCTACCCGCTGCTCTGGCTCGTGATGAACTCGCTCAAGTCGAGCACCGAGTTCCTGAACACGCCCTCCTGGGCGCTGCCCCAGGAGTGGCGCTTCGACAACTACGCCATCGCCTGGGAGACCGGCATGCTGGCGACCACGATCCGCAACAGCGCGATCGCGACCATCCCGTCGCTCATCATGATCATCATCCTCGGCGTCGCCGCGGGCTTCGCGCTCGAGGTGATGGTGTTCAAGGGCCGCGGCGGCGTGCTGCTGCTGATCCTGGCCGGCATCATGATCCCCGCCCAGATGGTGCTGCTGCCGCTCTTCACGATCTTCTTCCAGGTGCGGCTCACCGGCTCGCTCTGGCCGCTGATCATCATCTACACCGCGCACGGGCTGCCGCTCACGATCTTCATGATGGCGACCTACTTCCGGGCGATACCCCGGGAGGTGTTCGAGGCGTCCACGATCGACGGCGCGACGATCCTGCGGTCGTTCTGGTCGATCGGGTTCCCCATGGTGCGCAACGCCGTGCTCACGGTCGCGCTCGTGCAGTTCTTCCTGATCTGGAACGACCTGCTCATCGCCATCACCTTCGCCAGCTCGCGGTCGCTCAACACCATCCAGGCCGGCCTGCTGAACTTCAGCGGCGAGTACGGGGCGACGGACTACGGCCCGCTGTTCGCGGCGATCTGCATCACAGTCGGCGGGATCCTCGTGCTCTACCTCTTCCTCAACCAGCGGATCATGAAGGGCCTGACGGCGGGCTCCGTGAAGGGCTGACTGACCCCGAGGTCGTAAGCGGAAGTGGTGTTCCGCGTGAGGCTTCGGCAACGAAGGGCCCCCACCGACACCGGTGGGGGCCCTTTTCTTCGTCCAGACGGCTCGTCGCCCGGTGACTAACCCGCGTCTGGACCGTCCGGACCGAGCGGCCCGAGCGGCTCCGGCACCTCGACGCCGTACTCGATGAGCGTGTCCGTGACGACGCGGATCGCGTTCAGCGCCCGCGGGAAGCCCGAGTACTGCACCGTGTGGATGACGGTCTCGAGGATCTCCGTCGCGGTGAGTCCGGCGTTGATCGCGCCGCGGGTGTGGCCGCGCAGCTGCGGCTCGAGGCCGCCGATCGCCACGAGCGCGGCGATGGTCGCCATCTCCCGCTGCGCGAGCGTGAGCCCCGGTCGGGAGTAGATGTCACCGAAGTTGAACTCGATACCGTACCGGGCCAGGTCCTGGGCGAGCCCCGTCTGCATCCCGATGAGGCCGTCGGACGTGCCCTCCCCGTACAGTTCCTCGAAGCGGGCGCGCCCGCGTTCCAGTCGATCCATCGTCGTCCTCCTCAGATGGAGTGCCCGCCGTCGAGCGGCAGGATCACCCCGGTGATGTTCTCGGATTCCGGAGCCGCCAGGAAGACCACGGTCTGCGCGAGATGCTGCGGTTCCCCCAGCTTCCGGGTGGGGATCTGCGCGAGCAGGGCCTCGCGGCGCTCCGGGGTGTCGTTGTCGCGGGCTCCGGTGCCCTGGGCACCGGGCGCCAGGCAGTTGACCGTGATGCCGCGGTCCGCGACCTCGATGGCGAGGGCCTTGGTCAGGCCGACGACCCCCGCCTTCGCGGCCGCGTACGCGGTGGCTCCGCGCACGAGGCGGCCCCCGGCGATCGCGGCGACGGAGGCGATGTTGATGATGCGGCCGGACTCCTGGTCGAGCATCGAGGGCAGCACCGCCCGGGTCACGTTGAAGACCGAGTTCAGGTTGCGGTCGATCTGCGTCGACCAGGTCTCGTAGCTCATCTCGTGGAAGAAGCTCACGGCTCCGCCGCCGGCGCCGTTGAGCAGGATGTCGATGCCGCCCCAATCGTCCAGCACCCCGCCGACGGCCGCCTGGACCGCGTCGAAGTCGGTGAGGTCGGCCGACGCGGAGTAGGCGCGGCGCCCGTGCGCCCGCACGGTCGCAGCCGTGCGCTCCAGGCCCTCCGCGTTGAGGTCCAGCCCGGCGACATCCGCACCCTCGGCAGCCAGCGCCTCCGCGATGACCGATCCCAGTGCCCCCGCCGCCCCGGTGATGAGCGCGCGCTTTCCCTCTAGTCTCATGCTTCGCCTTCGAACCCGCCGCCGCCTCGACCCGACCCTCGGCGAGGGCGGTCGGCCTCGACCTCCTCGATTCTCCCGCGCATATTGAAACGTGTCAATTGGCGCGGAGGCGAACCTCACGAGCCTGCAGGTCGCGCCCATCCTGCTCGGTCAGCTCCTTGATGAATCGGTTCAGTACACGCCACGCGAGCCCCGACGCTTGCCGCGCAGGGCTCGGACTGATGGACTCTCCCCGGAGCCCCGCAGCGGGGCACACGGAAGGATTCCCATGGCACAGACCCTCGCCCCCATCACCCTCGGCGCGTCCAGCCTCGGTGACCGCACGTCCGGCGCGGAGGCCGAGGCGCTCGCGGATGCCCTCGTCGCCTCCGAGTTCGGCCAGGTCGACACCTCGAACAAATACGCGAAGGGCGCGTCCGAGACTGAACTGGGCAAGGCCGTCCGGCGCGCGAACGGGCTTCCCGAGGGCACCGTGATCTTCTCCAAAGTCGACGAGGACCCGCAGACGCGCGCGTTCGACGGCGACCGGGTGAAGCGGTCCCTCGAGGAGAGCCTCGAGCGCCTCGGGCTCGACCACCTCCCCGTGCTGCACCTGCACGACCCGTACTCCATCACCGTGAGCGAGGCGATGGCGCCGGGCGGCGCCGTCGAGGCGCTCACCTCCCTGCGCGACCAGGGCGTCGTCGACGCCATCGGCATCGCCGCCGGCCCGGTCGACCTCATGCTCGAGTACGTGCGCACCGACGCGTTCGACGCCGTGCTCTCGCACAACCACTACACGCTCGTGGACCGCGCCGGCTCGGCCATCTTCGAGGCGGCCCACGAGCGGAACATGACGATCTTCAACGCCGCCCCGTTCGGTGGCGGCATGCTGGCCGGCTCCGAGCGGGCGGCCGGCACCTACGCCTACCGCGAGGCCTCGGCCGAGGTGATGGCCTACGTCGAGAAGCTGCGCGCGCTCGCCGACGAGTGGAACCTCCCGCTCGCCGCGGCCGCGCTGCACTTCTCGCTGCGCAACCCCATCGTGCACAGCACGGTGGTGGGCATCTCATCGCTCGAGCGCCTGGAGGAGCTGCGGCGCCTGCGCGACACGACGGTTCCCGACGGGTTCTTCAGCGCGGTCGACGAGCTGGGCGCGGTGCCGTCGAGCGGCAACGACTAGCGGCGGCGGCTAGCGGGAACGACCGGCGGCCGCCCGGACCTCGTCCCGCCACAGGTGCCTCGGTTCGAAGCCGAGGCACCTCCGCGCCTTGTCGATGCTGAGCAGCGTCTCGAACTCGCCGAGCTCCCTGGTGATCGGCACGTCGGGGAAGGCGTCCGCCGCAAGCCGCGCGGACGGAATCGCCGACCCCGTGTCGGACGCGGCGATGACGTATGCCTCGAAACCCGGACGGGCGTGCTCGAGGGCGAGCGAGACGGCGAGCGCGCCGTCCCGGGCGTCGATGTAGCTCCAGAGCAGGTCGCGGCGGTAGGCGGGGTCGTCGGCGCGCTCGAAGCTGTCGTACTCGCCGTCGCCGACGACGTTGGTGAAGCGCAGTGCGGTGATGCTGAGCCTGTCGCGCCAGCCGACGAGCTGCGCCTCCATCGCCTCCTCGACCACCTTGCCCAGGCCGTAGGTGTTGTGCGCACGGGAGAACGATTCGTCCACCGGCAGGGACGGCGGAGCCTCGTCGAACGGGAATCCCATGGCGGTGATGCTCGAGGCCGTGACGACCGTGTCGATGCCCGCGCGGAGGGCAGCGTGCAGCACGTTGAACGTGACGGCGACGTTGTTGTGGAAGGTCGTGACGTCGGGCACCAGCCCGTTCACCGGTATGGCCGCGAGATGCACGATCGCGTCGAAGCCCTCGTGCCGGGCCGTCACGCCGAGGAGGGCGTCGAGCGTCTGGCCGTAATCGGCGAGGTCGACGCGGGTGAAGCCCGGCCCCGCCGGGCCGGCGAGGTCGAGACCGGAGACCTCGTGCCCGTCCTCGATGAGTCTGGCGACGGTGGCGCGCCCGAGTTTCCCCGTGCTGCCGGTGACGGCCACGCGCATGCGTTCCCCCTGTGCTCTGGTCGGTCTGATTGAAGTGGTCTGGCTGGTCGGGTTGGATCGGTCCGTTCGGCTGATCGCTCAGCGGGCGGGGAAGTCCGCGGGGAGCGGCCGCGCGGGCACGTCATGACCGGCCGCATCCGTCTCGGACCGATGCAGGTGCCCGGTCCGTCCGCCGCTCGGATGGCCCGTCTCCGTGAAGAACCCCCAGAGGTCCTCGTACACCTCGAGGACGTCGTGCGGGTCGCCCGCCCGGGTCAGCACGATGTCCCCGGACTGAACGTAGTGCTCCTCGCCGCCGACGAGCACCTTCGCCCTGCCGCCGGCGATGAACCAGATCTCGTGGTCGTCGTGGAAGTGCCGGTCGAAGCGGCCGCCCTCCCGGGGCACGGCGAAGCGCCCGATCGTGGCGATCTCACTCCACTCGGGTCGCTCGCCGGGATGGTGCCACCGTCCCGGCCCGTAGACCGGCACTCAGCCGGCCTGCGACCACAGCGGGGCGACGCCGGGTTCGAGGATGCGCGCGTCCGGCAGCCCATCCAGGCCGGTCTCCGCGCCACCGGGCGTGTAGACGACGACGAGGCGCAGGGGCCGCCAGGTGGTGTTGTAGGTCGAGTGCAGCGTGTCCTTGGGGATGTGCAGCGCGTCTCCCTCGCGGATGGGGAACGCAGGCCCGTCGCCGACGGTCTGCTCGCCCTCGCCGGAGACGACGTAAATGACCTCCTCCTCGCCGGGGTGGGTGTGCGGGTCGTGCCCCTTGCCCGGGTAGATGATCACCTCGCCCGTGGTGAGGCCGACGCCCTCGTCGAGGTGCGGCGTGACGAGCCACTTGATGGTGCCCCAGTCGAAGGTGCGCGTGGGCACCTGGTCGGGGCGGCGGCCGGTCTGCGCGGTGGCAGCGGTGCTGGGCGTGGGGGTCGGATCGGTCATGACGGGGCTCCTTCGCGCCGGGATGTCGGGTGGCCGGTTGTTCGGGCGGTCGAGTGGTCGGGGACGGTCGTCACCGGAGGGGGATGGACTTGAAGTCGACGATCTGCTGGCGGATGGCCCGCTCCGTGGGCAGGCGCTCCGCCGACGACGCACCGAAGAACCCGGCGACCCCGCTCGTGTGCGACAGCACGTACGCGGCGTCGGCCGGCTCGGCGATGGGGCCGCCGTGGCAGAGCACGATCACATCGGGATTCACCCGCACGGCGGCGTCGCGCATCTCCTGCACGCGTGCCGCGGACTCGTCCAGGGTGAGCGCCGTGTGCGCGCCGATGGTGCCCGCCGTGGTGAGCCCCATGTGCGGAACGAGCACGTCGGCGCCGGCCTCGGTCATGGCGATCGTCGACTCGACGTCGAACACGTAGGGGGCCGTCAGCAGGTCGCGCTCACGGGCGAGCCGGATCATCTCCACCTCGAGGTCGTAGCCCATGCCGGTCTCCTCGAGGTTCTGCCGGAACACCCCGTCGAAGAGCCCGACCGTGGGGAAGTTCTGCACCCCGGCGAAGCCCATGGTCTTCAGCTCGTCAAGGAAGCGGTCCATGAGGCGGAAGGGGTCGGTGCCGTTGACCCCCGCGAGCACGGGCGTGTCCCGGACGATCGGCAGCACCTCGCGGCTCATCTCCACCACCACCTGGTTCGCGTCGCCGTAGGCGAGGAGCCCGCTGAGCGAGCCACGCCCGGCCATCCGATACCGCCCGGAGTTGTAGATGATGATGAGGTCGACGCCGCCGGCCTCCGCCGACTTCGCGGAGATACCGGTGCCCGCGCCCGCCCCGATGATCGCCCTGCCCTCGGCCGCCGTGCGGCGCAGCCGCTCGAGCGCTGTCGTCCGATCCATGTCAGTGTCCCCTCCGCACGAGTCCGTGCAATTCGTCCGCCGCGCGCCGCGCGAACTCGTCGTCGTTCAGGTGACACTCGCTGTCGATCACCACGACACTCGAATCCCGCACGGCATCGAGTACCGCGCCGAACAGCGCGTCGTCCGCCGCCGGATCGAAGAAGTCCATGCCGGGGGCGTCGAGGGCGGACACCCCGCCGCGCGGGACGAGGAGCACGACCGGTCCGGTTGCGGCGGCGAGCTTGGCACCCACCCGCCGCCCGAGCTCGGCGCTCTCCTCGGCGGTCGTGCGCATGAGCGTGACGGTGGGGTTGTGCACGAAGAAGTGCCGGCTCCCGAAGCGCTCCGGCACGGTGTCGCGGGGGCCGAAGTTCACCATGTCGAGCGCGCCGAGGCTCACCACCTGAGGCACGCCCGAGGCGCCCGCGGCGGTGAGCCGGTCCGGCCCCGCCGTGAGGACGCCGCCCACGAGATCGTCCGCCAGCTCGGTCGTCGTGAGGTCGAGCACCCCAGCGAGCAGCCCGGACGACGCGAGCTTCTCGATCGCGCGCCCTCCCGCTCCTGTCGCGTGGAAAACCAGGACCTCGTAGCCGAGCTCCTCGAGCCGCGCCCGCGCCGCCTCGACCGCGGGGGTCGTGACGCCGAACATGGATGCCGCGACGAGCGGACGCTCGTCCTCCCCGTTCCCCGACGCACGATCCGTCCCGGCCCGACCCGTCCGGGCACGCTCCGCGTCGGCGCGCTCGGCGTAGGCGTGAGCCATGCCCGCGATGGCCGCGGCGGCGTTGCCGAGCACGACCCGGGAGATCGAGTTGATGCCGGAGATGTCCACGACGCTGTACATCATCGTCACGTCACTCGCCCCCACGTACGGCGACACGTCACCGGACGCCATGGTCGAGACCAGAAGCTTGGGCAGGCCGATCGGGAGGTCGCGCACCGCGCGGGCGGCGATCGAGGACCCGCCGCTGCCGCCGAGCGCGAGCACCCCGTTCAGCCGGCCGTCGGCTAGCAGCCCGCCGAGCACGGCGGCCGCACCCTCGCCCATCGTCGTGACCGCGGCGCCGCGGTCGTTTCGGTCGCGAAGATCGAGGATGTCGGCGCCCGCGGCCCGGGCGACCTCGTCGGAGGGGACGGAGGCGGCCGAACCGAAGGCGTGTGCCTCCCGCGTGCCGACATCCACCACCACGACCTCGACGCCGTGCTCGCGCAGCCGGTCGGCCACCCAGCGGTTCTCGGCGCCCTTCGTGTCCAGCGTTCCCACGAGGGCGACGGTCACGGTCCGGGCGGTGGCCGCAGCGGATGCGGTCACGCGGCGCCTCCGCGGCTCGGGAATCCGGTTCGTCGCGGGGCTCGTGTCGTCGCTCGTGTCATGGGAGGACCTTCCGTTCGTCGTCGAACGCCGGGGCGCCGCCGCCCGTCGACGGCGGCACAGTCATCCTGGGCGACATATTGAAACGTGTCAACCAATCCGTATGCTGGGTGCATCAGCATCAGCTGAATCGTTTTGATGCGGGCGGCGCTGCCCGAAAATAAGGGAAGGACGTGCCCGATGACGGTCACACCTCACGCGCCCACGATCGAGCACCACCGGGAGCCGCTCGGCGTCGGAGAGCGGACACCCCGCGTCTCCTGGAAGACGGCGGCGGGCGCCGGTTGGGTGCAGTCCGCCTACGAGATCGAGGTCACGCGGGGCGACGCGGTGACCACCAGCGGCAGGGTGTCCTCCCCCGACTCCGTGCTCGTGCCCTGGCCCGGAGAGCCCCTCGGCTCCCGGGACCGCGCGGGCGTCCGGGTACGAGTCTGGGGCGATGGCGACGTTCCCTCGGACTGGAGCGCCGCGACCCTCCTGGAGGCGGGGTTGCTCGAGCCGTCCGACTGGACCGCCGTGCCCGTCACCGGCGACTGGCCGGAGGAGCCGGAGTCGGACGACCGGCGCCCCCCGCTCGTCCGCACGTCCTTCTCGGCGGACCGGCCCGAGCGGGCGCGCCTCTACGTCACGGCGCACGGCCTCTACGAGGTCGAGCTGAACGGGGTGCGGGTGGGGCGCGAGGCCCTCGCGCCCGGCTGGACCCCCTACAACGAGCGCCTCCGCTACGCCACGTACGACGTGACCGATCTCGTGCGGGACGGCGACAACGCGCTCGGCGCGTGGCTCGGCGACGGCTGGTACCGGGGCCGCATGGGCTGGAACGGCGGCTTTTACAACCTGTACGGGTCGGACGTGTCCCTTCTCGCCCAGCTCGAGCTGCACTACGCCGACGGCAGCGTCCGCACGATCACGACGGGACCCGACTGGCGCGCGGCGTTCGGCCCGATCATCAGCGCGGGCAACTACGACGGCGAGGTGTACGACGCCCGCGAGGAGCAGGCAGGCTGGTCCGCGCCCGGCTTCGACGACTCCGCCTGGACGCCCGTGCGGGTGACCGAGCGGGATCCGCGCACGCTCGAGGCGCCCGTCGGTCCGCCGGTCCGTTGCACGGAGGAGGTCCTGCCCGTCGCGGTACTCACGACCCCGAGCGGCGCCCGCGTGCTCGACCTGGGCCAGAACCTCGTGGGGCGGCTCCGCATCCGCGTCTCCGGCCGGGCGGGCGACACCGTCACGATGCGCACGGCCGAGGTGATGCAGGACGGCGAGATCTACACCCGCCCGCTCCGCACGGCCAAGTCCCGCGACCTCTACACGCTCGCAGGGCGCGACATCGAGGAGTGGGAGCCCCGCTTCACGTTCCACGGCTTCCGCTACGTCGAGGTGAGCGGCTGGCCGGGCGACCTCGAGGCCGACGTCGCGGCGGGTGACATCGTCGCCCGGGTCTACCACACCGACATGGAGCGGACCGGCTGGTTCGAGTCGTCCGATCCGCTGCTGAACCGCTTGCACGAGAACGTGCTCTGGGGCATGCGCGGCAACTTCGTCGACGTTCCCACGGACTGCCCGCAGCGTGACGAGCGGGCGGGCTGGACCGGCGACATCCAGGTGTTCGCGCCGACGGCGTCGTTCCTCTACGACTGCTCCGGCATGCTCTCCTCCTGGCTGCGGGACGTCGCCATCGAGCAGCTCGACGACGGCACGGTGCCCTGGTACGTCCCCGTCATCCCCGCGCACCACATGTGGACGCCCATCCGCCCCGGAGCCGTATGGGGCGACGTCGCCGTGCTCACCCCGTGGACGCTCTACGAGCGGTTCGGCGACCTCGGCGTGCTCGAGCAGCAGTACGACAGCGCGAAGGCCTGGGTCGACCTCGTCGACTCCCTCGCGGGCCCCGACCGCCTCTGGAACGAGGGGTTCCAGCTCGGCGACTGGCTCGACCCGGACGCACCGCCGCAGGACCCGGCGGACGCGAAGACGGACCGTTACCTCGTCGCGACGGCGTACTTCGCGTGGTCGGCCCATCACCTCGCACTGACGGCGGAGGCGCTCGGCCGCGGCGAGGACGCGGCGCACTACGCCGAGCTCGCCGCCCAGGTGCGCGAGGCGTTCCAGGGCGAGTACGTGGTCGGGGACGGCAGGCTCACCAGCGACGCGCAGACCGCGTACGCCCTCGCGATCGCGTTCGACCTCCTGCCCGACGACCAGCGCGAGGCGGCGGGAGCTCGGCTCGCCGAGCTCGTGGAGGCGGCCGGGAACCGCATCTCCACCGGATTCGCCGGAACCCCGCTGGTGGCCGACGCCCTCACGAGCACGGGTGACCTCGATCGCGCCTACGCACTGCTGCTCGAGCGGGAGTGCCCCTCCTGGCTCTACGCCGTGACCCAGGGCGCCACGACCGTGTGGGAGCGCTGGGACAGCCTGCTGCCCGACGGCACCGTGCACCCCGGCACGATGACGTCGTTCAACCACTACGCGCTCGGCGCGGTGGCGGACTGGCTGCACCGCGTCGTCGCGGGCCTCGCCCCGGCATCCCCCGGCTACCGAGCCATCACCTTCCGTCCGCGGCCCGGCGGCGACCTCACCCGCGCCTCGGCCGCTCACGAGACGCCCTACGGCCGGGCCTCCATCGAGTGGCGCCTCGAGAACGGCGAGCTGCGGGTGGACGTCGAGGTGCCCACCGGCACGACGGCGGTGCTCGATCTCGAGGGCGAGGAGCCCCGGCACCTCGGCCCGGGAACGCACAGCGCCTCGACCCGCGCCACCGTCGCCCTCTGACGGGAAGTGCCACTCTGAGATGGGGTGGCACTTCTCGGTGTCGGTGTCCAAGGAAGGATGTCTCTGATGGTGCAGCGGGTCTGCTTCGAGCTCCGGGTGAGGCCGGACAGGATCGACGAGTACGTGGCGCGGCACGCCCAGGTGTGGCCGGACATGCTGCGCACCATCGAGGCGTCCGGGCGGCGCAACTATTCGCTCTTCCTCCGGCCGGACGGGCTGCTGATCGGCTACTACGAGACGGACTCCGTCGAGGAGTCCCAGCGCCGCCTCGCCGAGTCGCCCGCCGCCGCACGCTGGGAGGCCGAGATGGCGGAGTTCTTCGTCGGTCTCGACGGACGGCCGGACCAGGGGCCGACGGTCCTGGCCGAGGTCTTCAACCTCGAGGACCAGCTCTCCGCGCTGCCCCCGCACATGCCGCCCGCACGCTGACCGGGACCGCTGCTCACTTTCGCCTCCATTCACTTCTTCGCCCGATTGCCGTTCGACAATCACAAACCCAGGTAACGGGACAGCGGGCACTGCGAATCAGGGGAATCACCGCTGCATTCGGGACTTCGTCATATCCGCGGCGTGATTCTCAATCGACGAGCGCACCGGTTTCCTAGTGGGTGCCTTAGGGCGTCTGGAACAGCGTCACAGTTGTCGAAAATGACATTGGATCAACCGTCATGAGCCACGCTGGCACTATCGCCAGGCCAATCAGCGCTTCGAGCCATCGCTCGAGACGCACTCACTCCGCAACGGAGTTGATCTCACGCTCCCGTGGTACGGTCCGGAAATGTCGTCCGAATTGCGCTTATGCCGATTCCCCCGCCTTATGGCGGTACGGATGTCCGTTCTCACTTCGGCCCTGACGCTCACAGTAGGACTCAGCGCGTGTACGACGGGCACACCTACGCCAGTTCCCGGGACAGCCGGTCCAACAGCCTCAGACGTCAGTCCTGTCGACCCGAGCCCAACTTCGACCCGAAGCAGCCGGGTAGCCCCTGTTCCAGTGGAGAAGCCGGCCGTGGCCGCTTCGCCCGACGTACCGGACGGATATATCGACATGGGCGATGGCACGTGGATTCCGGAAGGGGGCCCGGGTGACTGCGCCGCGTCTGCCATGATCAGCATCACCGGCCAGGGGAAGGTTCCCGACACTGCACAGCTGCTCCGGCCCGAGAATCTCACCGACATGGGAGCGCGCGAGTTCGCTAACGGAGACGTCGGATACAACGACGACGGCCGTGCTGCCACATACACCGTCGCTCCCGGCGATTCGCTCGGGGCGATCGGCGACCGGCTCTGCCTCTACAACGGCCTCTTGCTGGCGACGCTCAACGGGCACAAGGGTTACCAGGTCATTCAACCCGGAGAACTGCTGGTATTGGACCCCGCTGCCGTTCCCGGCTTCGAATTTGTCAATCCCGACGCCGGGTAAGCGCCCACCCTCGGAACCGGTTCTTGAAGAAGACTGTCCTGACCTTTGATGCCAGCTATGTCGTCTGCACTGTGGGCGATATCTGGTCGACGGCTGGGTCGGCCTTCTCCTAGGCGTCGTGGGTATGAGCGTCACGACCGTCGCGTGCGCGTTCAACAGCCGTTCGCAGAGGCGTAACGTCCGTCCTGGTGAATGCCGCTGATGCACCTCATGTCAAGTGGCAGTCTCGATAGGGAAACAGCCTGGCTTCGCGGGTGTGACTGCCCAGGCAAAGTGTCGCTCGCGCAAATAAGACGTCGCCGCTGGTCAGTGGGACAATCTGTGTGAGCAGCCGCCATGGGGCCGCATCATGAAGGGCTTGTCAGGTGCGAGATCTCGGCGGATTCGTTATTTGAAGATGCGCTGCTAACCCTTAGACCTCATAGATCACGTGTGAGGAAGCGTCGACGCGCGCTCTACGAGGACAAGTTGAGTTTGCGGGATTGTGGCCGGAGGTGAGTGTCCTTCGGCTGCGCTCAAAGCGAGAGCGGCCAAGTATCGACCCAAGCCGGCGGTGTCAATGCGCACAGTTGACAGCTGTGGTTCGACGATTGATGCGATAGGTGCGTCATCGTGTCCGACGACGGAAAGTTGTTGCGGAACGGCAATGCCCGCGCGCAACGCGGCTCCAACGAGAGCGGCGGCAACCTCGTCGTTGTAGGCCGCAATCGCCGTCACTCCGGCACTGACGGCCTTCCTCACCGCATCGCTCGCCGAGTCGTCGCCTAGGTTCACTGACAGTGCCACGGGTGCCGGCAACAAGAGCTCCTCAGCCGCTTGCCGTGCTCGCGAGTGCCGCAAGGCAACCAAATCAGCGATGCGTGGATCGGCAGACTCCGCGAATGCAATCCTGCAGTGTCCCAGTCGAGCAAGGTGCTGCACCTGCAGCACCGGTCCCTCCTCCGGGTATTCGTCGGCGTCGACCTGATCAGGGTCAGGCACCATCGCGCGGACGCCGGCGCGCCGCATCGAGTCGACTTGTTGTTGCGAGAAGCGGCCGACCATGGAGAGAGCGACATCTGGTGCCAGCGTCTCCCACAACGGTCGTGCCTGGCCGGTCGGGTGAGGGGTGTAGGTGATGAGGCTGTAGCCAGCCTCGTCCAACGCGAGCGACGCCTCCTCGAGGTTTCGTCGCAAGCTGAAGTCGAGGGGCCAGTCGGGCAGGACTACGAGGACGATCCGAGTGCGCCCACTGGCGAGGGCACGCGCCGCCGTATGGGGCCTGTATCCGAGTCGTTCCGCCTCAGCGAAGACGCGTTGCTTTGTCTGCTCCGAGATCGTCTGCCCGGGCGTCTCGTTCAACACGAATCCGACAGTCGCCCGCGAGAGGCCGAGAGAGCGGGCGATGTCAGCGGCTGTGACGCGACGATTCGAGATCTCCGGTCGGCTCACGTACTCATCCTCCTCCACACTCATCTACTTGCGCGTGCTAGTCCCTCGACGGTAGCATCGCCCCGTCCACTAGCCCGCGCTAGTACCAATCCGACAATGGAGTCCTCTTGAGCCCTCGTCACGAGAAGTTGCAAGTCACACCGCCCGCTACGGCGTTCCCTCTCGCAAGCTCGACCACCGAAGAGGCGCCTGATGGCGCCGTCATCGCTGAGACGCCTGAGCTTCCCAAGGTCGGGGCCCGCTACATCTGGCTGATGGTGCTGGCCCAGTTCGGCGTGTTCGTCGCGTTCATCACACCGCTGGCGATCTCGCTCGCGATTCGAGTCGAGCAACTGGCCCCGGGGCGGGAGGAGTATCTCGGCTACATCACCGGAGCGGGCGCCTTCGCCGTCATGCTGACCAACCCGTTCTTCGGAGTGTTCAGCGACCGTACGCGCACCCGCATCGGCCGGCGCCGTCCCTGGATGCTCGGCGGAATGCTGCTCGGCGTCGTGTCCCTGTTCGTGATGGCGCTTGCGCCCAACGTGTTCGTACTCGGCGCGGGCTGGATTCTGGCGCAGCTGGGCTGGGGGCAGACGCTCGCGAACCTGCAAATCTCGACCGCGGACCGGCTGCCCGAGTCACAGCGAGGCAAGGTCGCCGGCCTCATCGGCTTCGCCACTCAGATCGCGCCCGTGTTCGGTGTCGTCATGGCTGGTGGTTTTAGCGGGCAAAGCCTGCTGCTGTTCCTCGTGCCGGGCGTTGTCGGCGTCGTGCTGGTCACACTGTTCGTCACCCTGGTGCACGAGGACGACAGCCGCTCTCTGACCTTCGCCGAGAAGCTCCACGTCGGCGCCCTGCTGCGGAAGTACCTCTACAACCCCCGCCAGTACCCCGACTACTCCTGGAACTGGCTCGGCCGATTCCTCTTCTACTTCGGACTCACGCTGAACACCACTTTCACCGCGTTCTTCTTCGCCTCGAAGCTCGAGCTTGAGGTCTCCGAGGTCGCCGGGATTATCGGAACACTTGGGGCCATCGGCATCCTCGCCACCACGATGGGCGCTATCGGAGGCGGGTTCCTTTCGGACCGCCTCAAGCGTCGCCGCGCTTTCGTCTTCGCCGCTGGAGTTGTATTCGCCGTCGGCGCCGTCGTGATGGCGATCGCACCCGATCTTCCGGTGCTTATCACCGGATCACTACTCACCTCCGTCGGCATCGGTGCCTTCTCCGCGGTCGATCAGGCGCTCCTCCTCGACGTGCTGCCTGAGCGTGACACCGACGCGGGCCGCTTCATGGGCATCACCAGCTTCGCGACCTCGATTCCTCAGGCCGTTGCCCCGCTGATCGCACCGCTCTTCCTCGCCATTGGGGCCGTCGGCGATCAGAAGAACTACACGCTCCTTTACGCCGTCGCGGCTGTCATCACGCTGCTCGGCGGACTGGTGGTCATGCGCATCAAGTCGGTGCGCTAGCCCCTCATGCCCGAATCCGGAAAGGCAAATATCTTGACATCAACTTGGCAGGCATCCTTCATCAGCGCCGCGGGACCGGCGGCGGCGGGCGACTCCGCCGTCTACTTCCGCCGCGAGTTCGACGTCGAGAAGGGCGTTCGAAGGGCGACGCTCTCGATCAGCGGACTCGGCGTCGTCGAGGGGTACCTCAATGGCCGCCGCGTGGGCGAGGAGGTCCTAGCCCCAGGCTGGACCTCCTACCGCCACCGCCTGAACATCTCGACCCACGACATCAGCGACCTGGTTCGCTCCGGCGCGAACGCTGTAGGCGCCATCGTCGGCGAGGGGTGGGCGTCGGGGCGACTCGGCTGGGAGGACAGACGGAATCACTACACCGACCGCCCCGCCCTCTTCCTGCAGCTAGAGCTGGAATACGACGACCGCGTGGAGGTCATCGGCACGGACGAGCGGTTCGTGGTCGGCTCCGGTGCGGTGCGAGCGAACAGCATTTACGACGGCGAGGACTACGACGCGCGCCTCGAACCGACCGGATGGAGCGAATCCCGATTTGACGCCTCCGCTTGGGCGCCCGCACAGCTGTTCGAGTGGAGCCGGGCAGCCCTGGTAGCGCCAGCCGGCCCGCCCATTCGCAGGATCGAAGAGCTGACCCCGGTCGAGATTCTCACCTCCCCAAGCGGCAAGACCATCGTCGATGTCGGTCAGAACATCTCCGGCTGGATGCAGATCACAGTCGACGGCGAAGCCGGCCAGACGGTCACGCTTCGTCACGCCGAACTGCTCACCCCCGGGGGCGAACTCGATCCGGAAACCAACCGTCGTGCCGAGGCGACCGACAGGTACACCCTCAAGGGCGGCGGAGTCGAGACGTGGGAGCCGCGGTTCACGTTCCACGGCTTCCGCTACGTCGAGATCGGAGGATGGCCCGGCGAGCTCACTCTCGACGCGCTGCGCGCCGTTGTGGTGCACAGCGAGATGCGGCGCACCGGGTGGTTCGAGACGTCCGATCCGCTGATCAACCGGCTGCATGAGAACAGCGTGTGGTCGATGCGCGACAACTTCGTCGGCGTGCCCACGGACTGCCCGCAGAGGGACGAGCGCATGGGATGGACAGGCGACATCAACGCCTTCGCTCCCACCGCAAGCTTTCTGTACGACGTCCGCGGAGTGCTCGGCGCTTGGTTGGAGGACCTTCACGTCGAGCAGAAGGAGAAGGGCTTTGTCCCGTGGGTCGTGCCTGACGTACTGCCCAACCCCTCCTCGCCGACGGCCCTCTGGAGTGACGTCGCAGTCAGCCTGCCCTGGGCGATGTACCGCGAGTACGGCGACCTCGAGATCCTGCGACACAGCTACGAGTCCATGACTACGTTCATCCGACAGGTCGCGGGACTGCTGGATGAGAACGGGCTATGGAGCTCCGGCTTCCAGTACGGCGACTGGCTCGACCCCGACGCCCCCGTTGACAATCCCGCCGGCGGCAAGACCGACCGTCACCTCGTGGCAACCGCTTACCTCTGCAAGACCACACGTGAAATGGCAGAGACCGCGGATCTGCTCGGGGCGCACAACGACGCCGAGGAGTTCCGCACTCTCGCCGAGCGCGTACGAACCGCGTTCCTCGATGAGTACGTCACGCGCAGTGGGCGGGTGGTGAACGAGTCCGCCACCGCGTACGCGCTCGCGATCTCGTTCGACATCGTGAGCGAGCAGCAGCGTGGAAAAGCGGGCGACCGGCTTGCCGAGCTGGTCGCCAAGGCTGGCTACAAGATCTCTACCGGATTCGCCGGCACCCCCTTGCTGACGGACGCACTAAGCAGCACCGGGCATCTCGCCGAGGCGTACCTGCTGCTGATGCAGAAGGAAGCTCCCAGCTTCCTCTACCCCGTGACGATGGGAGCGACCACGATCTGGGAGCGCTGGGACTCCGTGCTCCCCGATGGAACGCTCAACGCGACCGGCATGACGTCACTGAATCACTACGCGCTGGGGGCCGTGTCTGACTGGCTCCACCGGGTAGTGGGCGGCCTCTCCGCCGCCGAGCCCGGGTATCGCCGCATCCGCATCGCCCCGCAGCCGGGAGGCGGCCTGACTCACGCCCGTGTCGAGCACGACACAGTTCACGGCAAGGCAGAGGTGAAGTGGCAGCTCAGCGACGGGGAGATGCAACTGGACGTCCTCATCCCGGAGGGAACTAGCGCCACGGTCGAACTGCCTCTGCACCCCGAGCGGCGCGTCGAGGAGGCCGCTGCCGGGCGTCACTCGTGGCGCTACGCTGTGCCGGTTGTGAAGCGACCGGAGTACACGATGGAGACCCCGCTCGCGATGCTCGCCGATGACGTGGCCGTGTGGCAGGAGATCACGAAGGTCTTCCAGACACACTTCCCCGGCATCCCCCTCGACGGCAAGTCGCCGGAAGCAGCGGGGATGTCGCTCGCCGTCCTCATGCAGTACATCCCCGGAGCCCCGCCGACTCTCGAGGAGGAGTTCCACCGCGCCCTGACTCTCGAGGAGACCCACTGATGGCCGACATCGACCTCACCGCCCTCACCCTCGAGCAGAAGGCGTCGCTGCTATCCGGGCGAGACTTCTGGTCCACCAAGCCGATCGACGAGGCCGACATCCCCTCGATCGTCCTCACGGACGGCCCGCACGGGGTTCGCCTGCAGAAGGGGGAGGCCGACCACCTCGGGATCAACGAGAGCGTCCCCGCGACCTGCTTCCCGCCGGCCGTAGCCGTCGGGTCCTCCTGGGACCCGGAAGTCGCGCAGGAGGTGGGCGCCGCCGTAGGACGCGAGGCACGAGCGCTGGGTGTCAGCGTGCTGCTCGGTCCCGGCGTCAACATCAAGCGATCCCCGCTCTGCGGCCGCAACTTCGAGTACTACAGCGAGGACCCGCTGCTGTCCGGCGTACTCGGAGCCGCGCACGTTCGGGGTCAGCAGGGCGCCGGCGTGGGCGCCTCCGTAAAGCACTTCGCCGCGAACAACCAGGAGACCGAGCGGATGCGGGTCAGCGCGGACGTCGACGCCCGCACCCTCCGCGAGATCTACCTCCCGGCTTTCGAGCGGGTAGTAACCGAAGCGAAGCCCGCCACCGTGATGTGCTCCTACAACAAGATCAACGGCGTCTACTCCTCCGAGAACCGATGGCTGCTGACCGATCTGCTGCGCACCGAGTGGGGGTTCGATGGGGCCGTCGTCTCCGATTGGGGGGCGGTGAGCGACAGGGTCTCCGCACTCGCAGCTGGCCTCGACCTCGAAATGCCCGGTACCGGCGGGGGCACGGATCAGGAGATCGTTGACGCCGTGCGGGCGGGAGCGCTTGACGAGACCGTCGTCGACGAGGCCGTGAAACGCGTCATCGCCCTCACCGCACTCACGCAGGAGCTGGACGATACCTTCGACGTGGACGCGCACCATAACCTCGCCCGCCGCCTCGCAACCGAAAGCGTGGTCCTGCTGAAGAACGACGGCGCGGTACTCCCGCTCCAGTCGGCGCGAACGATCGCGGTGGTCGGAGAGTTCGCAGCGAAGCCCCGCTTTCAGGGCGGAGGAAGCTCGCACATCCGCCCCACCCGTGTCGACGCCGCGCTCGACATGGTGAAGGAGCACGCCCACGAACGCGGCGTCGAAATCGTCTACGCGCCGGGCTTCTCCACCGTCGACAGCGGCAACGCCGAGGACCTCCGCGCTGAGGCGGTGGAGGCAGCAGCGGGCGCCGACGTCGCCGTCGTCTTCGCGGGGCTCGGCGAGAAGGACGAGTCCGAAGGATTCGACCGAGCCGACATCGCACTGCCAGCGGTGCAGGTCGTGCTGATCCGGGCGGTCGCCGCGGCGGCACGCCGAACGGTCGTCGTCCTCAGCAACGGCGGAGTGGTCTCCCTCGAAGGCTGGCACGACGACGTCGACGCCATCCTCGAGGGCTTCCTGCTCGGCCAGGCCGGCGGAGCCGCTCTCGCGGACATCCTGTTCGGAATCGCCGAACCCGGCGGCCGCCTCGCCGAAACCATCCCGCTCCGACTACAGGACGTCCCCAGCTACCTCAACTTCCCCGGCGAGCAAGGCCACGTGCGCTACGGCGAAGGGGTGATGGTGGGTTACCGCCACTACGCGACCGTCGGCACGGGCATTCGTTATCCGTTCGGACATGGCCTCGGTTACACCACCTTCGAGACCCGCGACTTCGCCGTCGAGATCACGGGAGACGACACCGCGACCGTGACCGCAACCGTCACGAATACCGGATCGCGCGCAGGCAAACACGTCATGCAGGTGTATGTCGCCACCGAAGCGGGCCCCGTGCGGCGGCCGGCGCGAGAGCTTCGTGCCTTCACCACGATGATTCTCGAGGCGGGAGAGAGCCGGATCGTGCTGCTCGAATTGGGCCGCAGAGCGTTCGCGTACTGGGACATCGAGCTCGACCGCTGGGTCGTGGCACCCGGTGACTACCGCATCCAGCTCGGCCAGGATGCAGCTACCGTCCTCGCCGAGGCCACGGTGACGCTCGCGGGCGACGTCATCATCCCCGTGCTCTCGTTCGATTCCACCGTCGGTGACTGGTTCGCGCACCCGATCGCTGGACCAGCCCTAATGGAGGGAATGAGTGCTGCGATGAGCGAGGAGAAGCGCGCCCAAGCCGTCGACCAGCAGGAGCAGCTGCGAATGGTTGAGTCCATGCCGATGAAGCAGTTCATGGGGTTCCTCGGCGGGGCGATTCCGGTCGAGGCGCTCGAGCAGCTCATCGACGCCAGCAAGCCCGCGAGCACGATCTGATGGTTGCTTTCACGAGACCTACCGGAGATCGCAAGAAGCGCGTGTTCCTTACCGGTGCAGCTGGCAACTGGGGCCGCTACATTCTGCGTGAGTTCGCGGAGCGGGCCGACGACTTCGAAGTGGTCGCGCTCGTGCTCCCGTCGCGTAAGGACTCCGCGGCTATTCGCGAGTTCGAGGGGATGCGGAATCTGCAGGTGCGCTTCGGCGACCTGACGGACTATGCCGCAGTCGAAGCGTGCGTCCAGGGGGCCGACTACGTGCTGCACGTGGGTGCGGTGGTCTCGCCGTTCGCTGACGAACATCCGGAGCTCGCTCACCGGGTCAACGTGGGCAGCATGCGGAACATCATCCGCGCCGTGCGGGCACAGCCCGACCCGTCCGCGATCGCCGTGGTCGGGATCGGCACCATTGCCGAGACCGGGGACCGTAACCCGCCCCACCACTGGGGACGCGTCGGCGACCCGATCCGCGTCGCCAAGTACGACGAGTACGGGCAGAGCAAGATCATCGCCGAGAAAATATTCGTCGACTCCGGTCTACCGAAGTGGGCCTGGCTTAGACAGACCGGCATCTTCCACCCCGGCATGCTCGACATCCGCGACCCGATCATGACTCACTCACCCTTCGAAGGCGTCATGGAATGGGTGTCGGTAGAGGACGCCGCCCGACTGATGGTCAACATCTGCGGCGACGAGGTGCCCGAAGAGTTCTGGGCCGGCATCTACAACATCGGCGGCGGCGAGGAGTGGCGCCTGACCAACTGGGAGCTGCAGGTGCGGATTTCCGGAGCACTCGGCGTCAAGGACGTCAAGCGCTGGTACAACCGCAACTGGTTCGCCACCCGCAACTTCCACGGCCAGTGGTACATCGACTCCGACCGCCTCCAGGAGCTCGTGCCGTTCCGGCAGGACACCCCTGACGCCGCCCTCGAACGCGCGGTCCGCGCGAACCCCTCGCTCAAAGCGGCCGGCCGAGCACCCGCATGGATTGTCAAGAACCTGGTGTTGAAGCCGCTCACTCTCAAGCCCCGCGGCACAATGGCCTTCGTCCGCGATGGTGATGAGGAGAAGATCGCCGCCTACTTCGGCTCAAGAGCTGAATGGGAGGCAATCGGAGATTGGTCCACCTTCTGGCCGCCTCGCCCCGACAGAAGCCCGACCTTCCTCGATCACGGTTACGACGAGAGCAAGCAGCAAAGCGAATGGTCCCTGGACGACATGAGGGATGCCGCCCAGTTCCGAGGCGGTCGAGTTCTATCTGAACAGATGCGTGAAGGCGACATCGCGACGCCCCTCGACTGGGGCTGTGCGCAGGGCCACACCTTCTCCGGCAGCCCTCGGCTCGTCCTGACCGGAGGGCATTGGTGCCCTGAGTGCGTGAAGAACACATCGACCTATCCGCAGCAGGCTGAGAGAAATAGCTTCCTCGCTCAAGTCGAGGGCGCGACCGCCGAACAGACAGTGTGGAGGTAATTCACTACCTCGACGGCTTGACATTGCACGTGTTCCCGGGCCCGGACGGTGAGCGCGATGTCACCGTCACCAACCCACTCACGGGTGCGGCGACGACGTACCGCGTTAGATGGCGGGATGGGTCCGCCGAGGTGACACCACCAGTAGGGATACCGATGCCACGAGTGATCATGCGCGGGACAGGGCAGGGCTGAGAGTTGTTGTCATAGGCCGCGACGCTTTCGCCCCGGCGGCCGCCGGTTCTCTTCGCGGCGCTGAGCTATCCAGCCCGTGCCTCGCCAGTGACCTTGACCTCGGCGTCGCGCTCTTGTTCAAGCGCATCCAGGACGAGGTCCAGGCCGGGTACGAACTCTTTCCCGAAGCTGTAGCCGGGCTGCAGCACGTGCCCGGTGGTGAACTCGTGCAGGTAGGGGTACTGGTCCGGAAGGAGGTGGGCGAGGAATACCTGCCCCATAGCTGCGGCCTCCTCCTCGGTATCGAATGGCAGTGCCTGGTCCTGCTTCGCGAACCCGTAAACGTAGCTGTCGAGCACCGCCAGCGCGTGCGCGGTCATGGCGAGTGAGAAGCCGGCGTTCCGGAACGTTCCGATCACGCGGTCGTGATGGCGCAGCGTCGCCGCACCGGGGGTCGCCGCTGAGTCCATCAGCCCGTTGGCCCACGTGTGCCGTTTCAGCATCTCGCGCAGCGACAGCGACCGTTTCCGAAGGGCCGTCTTCCAGCTGTCACTGTGTGACGGAAGTTCCACTTCTTCGAACACGGTGTCGATCATCCCGTTCAGCAGGTCGGTCTTGTTCGCGACGTGGTTGTACAACGACATGGCTTCGACCCCGAGTTCCTCACCGAGCTTCCGCATGGTGAGCCGCTCGATCCCGTTCTCGTCCGCGAGCCGGATAGCGGTGGTCAGCACCCGCTCCCGGTTCAGCTTGATGCGCGCCTCAGCGCCCGTGTTCGCTGGCATCTTCGGATCTTCCCTCTCCCATTGACAGACATACACCGTAGGCATACGTTGCGTACAACGTAAGTTTACACTGTAAGTCTGACGAGTGACGCTGATGACGAATCGGCTTCCGCACACCCGTGCTCCCCCTCTCACCGGGTCCACCAAGGGGCATCAACTGGCGAACCCAGCGACATCCCCGGGGGGATTCACCCCTGCTTCCACACGCTCGATCTTCCAACTGGAGTAGCAATGTCTCTCACCGATCAACCCACGTGGACCCGACGGCGCGCCGCGCTCATCGCCGGGCTGTCCCTCCTTCTGATGGCCGCCGTCGCCATCATCTATCTGTCCCTCGCCGTGCCCCTCATCACGGCTGACGACCCTCAGCAAACCGCACGGAACATCGCAGCTTCCGAAACGGCCTTCCGCATGGGTGCGGCCAGCATGGTCCTGGTGGCCGTCCTCGACGTCATCACGTCATTGGCCCTCTACCGCCTGTTCGCCCCCGTGCAACGGGATCTATCCGCGCTGGCGGCATGCTTCCGACTCACCTACACGGCGGTACTTCTGACCGCGACGAGCGAACTGGTGAGGGTACCGGCGCTCCTCGACGATCCCGCCGCCGCACTGCGCGCCTTCGACTCCTGGATCATGATCTGGCACACCGGCCTCATCCTCTTCGCCGCTCACCTGCTGGTCCTCGGCTACGTCGCGTACCGCTCCGGGTTCGTGCCGCGAATCTTCGGGATCCTCCTTGCCCTCACCGGGCTGGCATATCTGGCGGATGGCGTCGGTCTTGTACTGATACCCGACTACTCCATCAGCATCGCGGCGTTCGGCTTCGGCGGCGAAGTGGCCTTCTTCCTCTGGCTCCTGATCAAAGGCACACGGCTCCGCTCCCCCGAAGTCACACCCCGCGAACACGCACTGACTATGACTAACGCCTCATGAAAGCGGTCATCTCCCCGCGGCGCCCCGCGTCAGGCCGGGTTCGACTTCAGCAGCCGGGTCATCGCGATCATCGCCCCGCCCACCACCGCCGGGATGCCGCCGCCGGGGTGCACAGACGCGCCGACCCGCCAGAGCCAGGGCCGCCAGGGGTCGTTGTACGAGGGGCGGTGGAACGGCCCGCTCTGCCACGGCGGACGCGCCGCCCCGTAGAGCGCGCCGTGTGGTTCGCCGCCCCCGCCGTAGTACTGCGGATCCAGCACCGTCTGCTCGTCGAGGAGGTCCGTGAGGGGCGCGTCGAGCCCCATCGCTGCCGAGACGCGGTCGACCTCGCGCCGCACGAAGGGATGCTCGGCCGTGTAGCTACCGCCGTCGGCGGGCGCGGTGAGCAGGATGCCGACAGTGCTGCGCGGGTTCGGGTAGACCTCGCCCGGGCGGTACTGGTTGACGAACACCATGGTGTCCGCCGGCTCGTCGCCCGCCTCGAGGCTGCGGTGCAGCGCGGCGGGCTTCGTCGGCAGCACGACGCTGTGCGCCGCGATCTCCGCCGGCAGCTCCTCCCGCAGCACGCCGTACACCGCGATGGCCGAGCAGGAGAGGGTGCGGGGGCGCAGGCGGGGAAGCGTCGGGATCCGCGACGGACCCTGCAGCGCGGCCAGCCGGTCGGCATCCACGGCGCTGACGACGAGGTCGGCGGGGTAGCGCGCGACGGCGGTGGTGGTGACCGATCCGCGCTCGATGCGGGTGACGGCCTCGCCGGTGCGAACCTCGACCCCGGCCGCCTCAGCCAGCCGGCCCAGCGCGAGCACGATCTCGTACACCCCACCGCGCGGAACCCAGGCACCGGTCTCCGCCATGATCGCCGGCATGCTCGCGTAGAGGGCCGGGGTGCGCGAGGGCGAGACGCCCGCGTTGAGGGTGTGGATCGCGATGATCTCGCGCAGCCCGTCGGGCAGCCATGGCAGGCTGTCGAGGTAGGCGCGCGTGGTGAGGCGCGAACCGTAGACGGCTAGGAGCCGGCGCAGCGCCGGGAGGGCGGCCCGGTCGAGGGGGTCGGCGAGCAGCAGCTCGGTCACGTCGTCGGCGAGGGGCGCGTGCAGGTCCGAGAACCGTCGCCACGCGGGGTACCAGGGATGCCCGGGCGCCACCGGCAGGGAGGTCTCCTCGCCGTCGTAGTAGTAGCGACCCACCTCGGGCATCCGCACCAGGTCGAGCCGGCCGTCCTCGCGGGTGCGATCGGGGGCGGGGCTGCCGTCGCCGAGTCGCCGCAGCAGCTCGTCCCAGACCGCCGGGAACGTCACGAGCGACGGCCCGGTGTCGATGCGATCCTCCCCCAGGTGGATGCGACGGCTCTTGCCGCCGAGCTCGGCGGAAGCCTCGAGCAGGGTGACGCGGTGGCCCGCGTGCGCGAGCAGAGCGGCGGCGGTGAGCCCGCCCATCCCGCCGCCGACCACGACGATGCGGCTCACGGGTAGCCCACCAGCACGATCGCGATGATGAGCAGCACCCCGGCGAACGACCCCGCGATGTAGGGGAAAGCGACCGACAGGCGGTAGAGGCGGTGACCGGTCTCCGGTGTCGGGTCGCGCAGCAGGCGCACCACGAGGATGCCGGCGATCAGCAGGCTGACGGCCGCCACGGGCACGCTCACCACGGCGAACAGCGCCGTCGAGACGATCCACCAGGCTCCGCTCCAGAGCGCCGTCCCGCGCGGACCGAGCCGCACCGCGGTGGTGGTGATGCCCGCGTCGCGGTCCTCCACGATGTCCTGCACCGCATCGAAGGCGTGCTTGGCCACGCTCCACGCCATCAGACCGAGGGCGGCGGGCCAGACCGGCGTCACCTCGAGGGCCGCCGGCACGATCACGAGCGGCAGCGCGTAGGCCGCGTTGCTCAGCGAGTCGAGGAAGGGCCGCGCCTTGAAGCGCAGCGGGGGCGCGGAGTAGAAGACGAACACGCCCGCGTAGAGCAGGATGACCGCGTTCGCGAGCGGCGGCAGCGCGAGGAGGAAGTAGACGAGGAACGGGATGTTGACGGCTGCGACGGCCCAGGCGATGAGCCGCACCTCGGACTGCCGGATCCTGGCGCCCTCGATGGAGCCCTTGCGGGGGTTGGCCGCATCCGTGTCCTGGTCGTAGATGTCGTTGACGCCGTAGATGAGCAGGTTGAACGGCAGGGTGAGCCACAGGATGACCGGCAGGGCCCGCAGGTCGAACAGCGCGCCGGTGAGCCACACAGCGACGAGACCGGACCCGATGGTGTTGATCCACAGCACCGGGCGCGAGATGAGCACGAGGCGGCGCACAGCCACGCTGCTTCGCGACAGCCCGGTGCGCGACATCCGCTCACTGCCGTCGGTCACGGGCACGAGCGTACCCGGCTCACGTGGACGCCTGCCGCACGGCTTCCGGGCCCAGACTGGGAGGATGCGCATGATGCTGCTCACCGCCGGCACCCGGGGTGACGTCGACCCCTTCGTGGCCCTGGCGCGACATGCCGCATCCCGCGGTCACGAGGTGCGGCTGGCTCTGCCCGACGACGCGGTCGCGCCCGACGGGGTGGACACCGTGCGTCTCGGTCTGGACGCGCAGCGGCTGCTCTCCCCCGCCGGACGCACCCCCTGGGCTCTCGCGCGCCACGTGCGGGCGGAGGTGCGGCCCGCGATGCGGCGGATGCTCGCCGCCGCCGTGCGGGAGACGGTCGCCTTCGATCCCGACGTCGTGGTGCACCACTCCCTGATCCTCAGCGCGCCGATGGTGGCGGACTCGCTCGGTGTGCCCCGCGTGCTTGTGGAGTTCGCGCCGGTGGCCACTCCCAGCACGCGCTTCCCCGCCGCCGGCGGTCCCACGGCCACCCGCGACCTCGGCGCGTACAACCGCGCCACCTACGCCGTACCGCGCACCGCCGCGCGGCTCTTCGACGCCGACGTGGCGCGCGCCGTGGCCGAGTTGCCGAGCGGACGTCGTCCCGCCCGGCGCTCGCCGTCGCGCGCGACGCTCATGGCCGTGAGCCCCGCGCTGCTGCCGCGGCCCCACGACTGGCCCGAGCGGGTGCACCAGACGGGGCCCTGGTACGAGGAAGCCCCGGCGGCGTCCCCCGACCCGGTCGTCCGCGACTTCCTCGACGCCGGACCCTTCCTCGTCGCCTCGTTCGGCTCCATGGCGACGGGGGATGCCTCGGCCCGGGGGCGCGCGATCGTCACGGCCGCGCGCTCCCACGGCCTGCGGGTGCTGCTCGTGACCGGGTGGGGTGGCCTCGCGCTGCCGGCGGAGTGCCGCGGCCCCGACGTGCTGGCGGTGCGATCGGCGCCGTTCGACGCGGTGCTGCCGGGCGCGGCGCTCGCCGTGCACCACGGCGGGGCCGGCACCTCTCACGCCGTCGCCCGGGCCGGCGTGCCCGCCGTCGTCGTGCCCGTCACCGCCGACCAGCCGTTCTGGGCCGCCCGGCTGTACCGGCAGGGGCTGGCCGCCGCTCCGATCCGGCTACGCGGCCTGTCGGTCGACGCCCTCGTGCCCGCGATGGGCGACGCCCTGTCCCGTCGCGAGCGGGCGGTCGAGGTGGGCGGGCTCATGCGGCGGGAGCACGGGGTGCAGCGGGCGCTCGACGTGCTCAAGTCCCTCTGAGCCGTGTGTCCTGCGTGTCGCGTCGTCCGGGCTCCCGCCGCGGGTCCCTAGCGAAAACTGGGTTCGAACAGCACGTGGGAACGATCCGTCACCGGGTCGCGGATAAGGCGGGCCCGCACGCCGTAGACGTCGGCGATGAGTTCGGCCGTGAGCACCTCGTGCGGTGAACCTGCCGCGACCGCGCGCCCCTCGCGCAGCACGAGGACGTCGTCGCAGAACGTCACGGCGAGGTTGAGGTCGTGCAACGCGACGATCGTGGTCACGGGAAGTTCGTGCACCAGCGTCAGCAGCTCGATCTGGTGGCGGATGTCGAGGTGGTTCGTCGGCTCGTCGAGGAGGAGCTCGCGCGGCTCCTGTGCGAGGGCACGGGCGATATGAGCGCGCTGCCGTTCACCGCCCGAGAGCGTGTGCCAGAGGTGATCGGCTTTGGCGGTGAGGCCGACGTGCTCGAGGGCTCCCGCGATAGCGCGCGCATCCTCCGCGGAGTCTCCTCCGAAAATGGAGCGGTGCGGGGTGCGGCCCAGTCGGACGACGTCGGCGACGAGCATGTCCGCCTCCGTCTCGGCCTGCTGCGTGACGGTCGCCACGGCGCGCGCCACCTCCCGGCGCCGGAGCCCCGCGAGGTCGGCGCCGTCGAGGGTGACGGCACCGGAGTCGGGGCTGGCGACCCCCTGCAGGAGGCGCAGCAGCGACGACTTGCCCGACCCGTTCGGCCCGAGCAGCCCGACGGTGGACCCGGGTCGAGGGTGCAGGCTGACTCCGTCCACCACGAGACGGCCGCCCCGCCGCCAGGAGACGCGATCTGCGTTGAGGGTCACGCGCGCGCCCGCCTGCGCAGGAGCAGCAGCATGAAGACCGGCACGCCGACCAACGCCGTTCCCACACCGACCGGCAGCGGGGTCGGCGCGAAGACGACGCGCGAGCCCGCGTCGACCCAGACCATGAAGACCGCGCCGAGCACGACCGTCGCCGGGATCACCCTTGAGTGGCGCTGCCCGAGGAGCAGCCGCGCGGCGTGCGGCAGCACCAGGCCGACGAAGCCGATCGCGCCGGCGATGCTCACCAGGGTCGCGGTCAGCAGCGCGGTGACGACAAGCAGGAAGAGCCGGATGCGCGCGACGTTCACGCCGAGCGAGGCGGCGACGTCCTCGCCGAACGCGAAGGCGTCGAGCGACCGGGCAGCGGTCAGGCACACCAGCACACCGACCGCGACGACGCTGACACTGAGCCCCACGTCATCCCAGCGCATCCCCTCGAGCGAGCCGAGAAGCCAGAACATGACGCCGCGGGTCTCGTCGGAGTCGGCGAAGGCGAACACCACGAGCGAGGTCAGGGCCGAGAAGAGCTGGGTGGAGGCAACTCCCGCGAGGATGACGCCGGCCGTTCCGCTCGCCGAGTAACGAGTGAGCAGCAGCACGAAACCGAACGCCAGGAGCGCGCCGACGAAGGCTCCGCCCGAGAGGCCGATGGCGCCGCCTCCGACACCGAGGACGCCGACCAGCACCGCCCCGGTCGAGGCGCCGGAGGAGACGCCGAGCACGAACGGATCGGCGAGCGGGTTGCGCAGCAGCGACTGCAGGATGACGCCGCAGAGCCCCAGCCCCGTCCCGCAGGCCGCGGCGACGAGGGCGCGCGGGAGGCGCTCCTGCCACACGATCGCGTCCTCGGCGGCGCGCACCGGGATCTGGGCGAGTCCGAGGTGATTGAGCAGGATGTCGCGCACATTGACGAGTGAGACGTCGGCCGGTCCGAGCGTGACTGCCACTCCGACCGAGAGCGCGAGCACGACGAGTCCCGCGACCGCGAGGAGGGTGCCTTTAGCTCGGCGGATCACGCCGAGTACGGTGCTCGAGGTCAGAGGTCGTCCTCGTTCTCGTCCCACCAGGCGCGGATCTTCTCGAGCCCGTCGACGAAGCGGATCGACGGGTTCATCTCGGCGCCGTGCAGCGAGAGCAGACGGCCCTCGCGCACCACGGGTAGGTCGCGGGTCAGCGGATCGTTCTGCAGGAACTCGATCTTCTCGTCGAGCCGGTCGCCCGGGAACCGTGCCCGGAGCAGGTCGCCCAGCACCAGGATGTCCGGGTCGGCCTCGACGACACTCTCCCAGCCGACGGCCGGCCAGTCATCGGTCTCGTCGGCGAAGACGTTCTCCATCCCGGCAGCCGAGGCGAGGAAGGCGGCGGACCCCAGACCTCCCGCGACGTAGGGGGTCTTGGTGTCGGCGAACCAGAACATCACCGACCGTCCACCGAAATCGAGGCCCTCCGTCGCCGCGGCGGCCCGCGCCTGCAGCTCGGCGACGAGTGCGTCGCCGCGGTCGGTCACGTCGAAGATCTCGGCGAGCTCGTGGATCTCCTGGTAGAGCGCGTCGACGGTTAGCGCGGTGGTGCGGGTACCCCCGCCGTTGATGCTCACCCCGTTGTCGCAGTCGGTCGGCGACAGGTAGGAGGCGACTCCGGTTTCGTCGAGACGGTCTCGGGTCACGACGCCGCCGTCGTTGTAATGGCGGCCGAATGACGCTGTGACGAAGTCGGGGTCGGCACCGAGCAGCACCTCGTACGTGGGCGCGTTGTCGGCCAGGCGCGGCACCGACTCGTTCGCGGCAGCGAGAGAGTCGAGCACGGGGTCGGTCCACGAGGCGGTGCCGACCATCCGCTCCTCGAGGCCCAGCGAGAGCAGGATCTCGGTCGAGCTCTGGTCGAGCGACACGATCCGCTGCGGGGGTGCCGCGATCGTCGTCTCGTGCCCGCAGTTGTCGAGGACCAGCGGGTAGCTCGTGCCTCCGTCGCCGGCGATGGCGCGGGCCTGATCGCCGAGTGGTTCCGAGGCGCCGCATCCCGTCAGGGCGAGGATGGCGAGCGCCGCGAGGGCGCCACCACGAGTACGTCGTCGCTGCAGGTCCATAAATCTCCACGGTGCTCGATGTCGGACACGCGATCCGGCGGTCAGGGCCAAGTAAGCATAGCCTCACCTTCCCTCGGTCACTCAGGACGGTCACCGCCAGCCCAGAATGGCCGCCGAAGCCCCGAGGGGTGCCGACACCCCTGCACGTCGTAACGCTTGCGCCGCTCCCCCGCTTGTGAAACGATTCACTCACTCCTCCGATCGACAGAACAGGGATCCTGATGCTCCTCAGCGACGTTGCTGACCTCCTCACCGACCAGGCCATCGAACTGCCCTCCTGGGCGTTCGGGAACTCCGGCACCCGCTTCAAGGTCTTCGGCCAGGCCGGGGTACCGCGGGACCCGTTCGAAAAGATCGCGGACGCCGCCCAGGTGCACAAGGTCACCGGCCTCGCCCCGTCGGTCGCCCTGCATATCCCCTGGGACCGGGTGGACGACTACGGCGTCCTGCGGACGCACGCGGAGGAGCTCGGCGTGAGCCTCGGCACCGTCAACTCGAACACGTTCCAGGACGACGAGTACATGCTGGGCAGCGTCACGCACGCCGACCCGAAGGTGCGCCGCAAGGCCATCGACCACCACCTCGAGTGCATCGACATTATGGACCAGACCGGGTCGCGCGACCTCAAGATCTGGCTCGCGGACGGCACGAACTACCCGGGCCAGGACGACATCCGCGGCCGCCAGGAGCGCCTCGCGGAGTCCCTCGCCGCCATCTACGAGCGCATCGGCGAGAACCAGCGCCTCGTACTCGAGTACAAGTTCTTCGAGCCGGCGTTCTATCACACCGACGTTCCGGACTGGGGCACGTCGCTCGTGCACTGCCTCGAGCTCGGCGAGCGCGCCATGGTGTGCCTCGACACCGGACACCACGCGCCGGGCACCAACATCGAGTTCATCGTCGCCCAGCTGCTGCGGCTCGGCCGGCTCGGGTCATTCGACTTCAACTCCCGCTTCTACGCGGACGACGACCTCATCGTGGGCGCCGCGGACCCGTTCCAGCTGTTCCGCATCCTCTACGAGGTCATCCGGGGCGGCGGCTACGGAGCCTCGAGCGGCGTCGCGTTCATGCTCGACCAGTGCCACAACATCGAGAAGAAGATCCCGGGGCAGATCCGCTCCGTGTTGAACGTGCAGGAGATGACCGCTCGGGCCCTGCTCGTGGACCGCGACGCCCTGACGGCCGCCCAGCAGTCCGGCGACGTGCTCGCGGCCAACGAGGTGCTCATGGACGCGTTCTACACCGACGTGCGGCCTGCTCTCGCGGAGTGGCGCGAGTCGCGCGGCCTCCCGGGCAACCCGCTGAAGGCGTACCGCGAGGGCGGCTACCAGGAGCGCATCGAGGCGGAGCGCGTCGGCGGCGAGCAGGCCGGCTGGGGCGCATGACCGGGGGTCGCTCCCTCGTCCTCGTCCTGCCCGGCGGCGGTTACCACGGCCACGCGGACCACGAGGCCGAGCCCATCGCGGACTGGCTCGTCGGCCTGGGCCACGGGGCCCGGGTGATCCGCTACCCCGTCGCCCCGGCCCGGTACCCCGAGGCCCGCGACCTCGTGCACCGCGAGGTGCTCGCCGCGCGTGCGGACTTCGACGGACCCATCGGGGTGCTCGGCTTCTCGGCCGGGGGGCACCTCGCCGGGCACGCTGCCCTCACATCCTCGCGGGCGGGAGCCCGGCCCGACTTCGCCGTGCTCTGCTATCCCGTGGTGTCGTTCGTGCACGCCCGCGCGCACCTCGGCTCCCGCGACAACCTGCTCGGCGACCGGCTCGACCTCGCCGAGGAACTGTCGCTCGAGAACCTCGTGACCGCCGAGGCGCCGCCGATGTTCCTGTGGCACACGGCGGACGACCCGGTCGTCCCGGCGCAGAACAGCTACCTCCTGGCCACGGCGCTCGCCGAAGCGGGCGTGCCGCACGAGGTGCACGTCTATCCCCACGGGCGGCACGGGCTCGGCCTCGCCGCGGGCGAAGGGGCCGCCGCGGGCTGGAGCGCGCTGTGCGCCGACTGGCTCGACGCGACCACCCCTACCCTCGCCGCCCCCACCCAGAACCGATCCTCCGAACCGAAAGCCTCCGCATGAGCACCACCGCAGCCGACCTCATCACCCGTTCGAACCGCCTCGGCGCAGACCCCCGCAACACGAACTACGCGGGCGGGAACACCTCGGCCAAGGGCACGGACACCGACCCGGTCACCGGGCAGCCCGTCGAGCTGATGTGGGTGAAGGGGTCCGGCGGCGATCTCGGCACCCTCACCGAGTCCGGGCTCGCGGTGCTCCGCCTCGACCGGCTGCGTTCGCTCGAGGACGTCTACCCCGGCGTCGAGCGGGAGGACGAGATGGTCGCGGCCTTCGACTACGCCCTGCACGGCCGTGGTGGCGCGGCCCCCTCCATCGACACCGCCATGCACGGGCTCGTCGACGCGGCGCACGTCGACCACCTGCACCCGGACTCCGGCATCGCCTTCGCAACGGCGAAGGACGGCGAGCGGCTCACCGCCGAGGCGTTCGCCGGCCGGGTCGTCTGGGTGCCCTGGCGCAGACCGGGCTTCCAGCTTGGCCTCGACATCGCCCGCATCAAGGCCGAGAACCCCGGCGCCATCGGCTGCATCCTCGGGGGCCACGGCATCACGGCCTGGGGAGACACCAGCGAGGAAGCCGAGACCAACAGCCTCTGGATCATCCAGACGGCCGCGGCCTACATCGAGGACAACGGTGCTCCGGACCCCTTCGGCGCGCCGCTCGACGGATTCGCCGCCCTGCCGGAGGAGGAGCGGCGCGCACGCGCCGCGGCGCTCGCCCCCGCGCTCCGCGGTCTCGTGTCGACGGACCGCGCCCAGGTAGGTCACTTCACCGACGACCCGGTCGTGCTCGGCTTCCTGGCGGGCGCGGAGCACCCGCGGCTGGCCGCCCTCGGAACGAGCTGTCCCGACCACTTCCTCCGCACCAAGGTGCGCCCGCTCGTGCTCGACCTGCCCGCGTCCGCCCCCGTGGAGGAGGCGGTCGCCCGGCTCACCGAGCTGCACGAGCAGTACCGGCAGGACTACGCGGCCTACTACGACCGCTACGCCTCGCCCGACTCCCCCGCCATGCGGGGCGCGGACCCGGCGATCGTGCTCGTGCCCGGCGTCGGGATGTTCAGCTACGGCGCGAACAAGCAGACTGCCCGCGTGGCGGGCGAGTTCTTCGTCAACGCCATCAACGTGATGCGCGGGGCCGAGGCCATCTCCTCGTACGCACCCATCTCCGACGAGGAGAAGTTTCGCATCGAGTACTGGGCGCTCGAGGAGGCCAAGCTCGCCCGGATGCCCCGGCCCAAGCCCCTGGCCACCCGCATCGCCCTGGTGACCGGCGCCGCGTCCGGCATCGGCAAGGCGATCGCCACCCGGCTGGCCGCCGAGGGCGCGTGCGTCGCCATCGCCGACCTCGACATCGAGAAGGCGCAGGCCGCGGCGGCGGAGCTCGGCGGCACGGACGTGGCGATCGGCCTTCGTGCAGACGTGACCGACGAGGCGCAGGTGCAGGCCGCCGTGGATGCCACCGTGCTGGCCTTCGGCGGGCTCGACCTCGTGGTGAACAACGCGGGCCTCTCACTCTCCAAGTCGCTGCTCGAGACGACGGTCGCGGACTGGGAGCTGCAGCACGCGGTGATGGCCAAGGGCTCGTTCCTCGTCTCCCGCGCGGCCGCGCGGGTGCTCATCGACCAGGGCCTCGGGGGCGACATCGTCTACATCTCCTCGAAGAACTCCGTCTTCGCGGGTCCCAACAACATCGCCTACTCCGCGACCAAGGCCGATCAGGCGCACCAGGTGCGACTGCTCGCGGCCGAGCTCGGCGAGCACGGCGTGAAGGTCAACGGCATCAACCCGGACGGAGTCGTGCGCGGGTCCGGCATCTTCGCCGGCGGCTGGGGCGCGAAGCGCGCCGCGGTCTACGGCGTGCCCGAGGAGGAGCTCGGCAAGTACTACGCGCAGCGCACGCTGCTGAAGCGCGAGGTGCTGCCGGAGAACGTGGCGAACGCCGTGTTCGTGCTCTGCACGGCCGACCTCTCCCACACGACCGGCCTGCACATCCCCGTCGACGCGGGCGTCGCAGCGGCGTTCCTCCGATGACGGCCGCCGTCGTCGCCGTCGACCTCGGCGCGACGAGCGGCAGGGTGATGCTCGGGCGGGTCGGCCCGGACGAGCTGTCCCTCACCCCGCTCGCCCGGTTCCCGAACCTTCCCGTGCGGATGCCGGACGGGCTGCACTGGAACATCGTCGAGCTGTACCGGAACGTGCTGACCGGGCTGACGGCGGCCGCGCGACAGGAGCCGGCGCTCGCCAGCGTGGGCATCGACTCGTGGGCGGTCGACTACGGGCTGCTGCACGGCGACCGGCTGCTCGGCGAGCCGTACCACTACCGGGACGGCCGCACGGCGAGCGGGGTCGAGCGCACGCACGCGCTCGTCTCCCCCGCCGAGCTGTACGCGACGAACGGGCTGCAGTTCCTCCCGTTCAACACGCTGTACCAGCTGGCCGCGGAGGACGACGCCGTGCGGGGAGTCGCGGACTCCCTCCTGCTCATCCCCGACCTGCTCGCGTTCTGGCTCACGGGCAGGCGCGTCACCGAGCGCACGAACGCATCCACGACCGGGCTGCTCGACCTCGGCACAGGGGGGTGGAACGACGGGCTGATCGCGCGCCTCGGCCTGCCGCGCGCCCTGCTCGCGGAGCTCGTCGACGCCGGGTCGACGATCGGCCCGCTCTCCCCCGATGTCGCCGCCGAGACCGGCCTCGCGTCGGCGCGGGTCGTGGCGGTGGGGTCGCACGACACGGCATCCGCCGTCGTGGCGGTGCCCGCCGAGGGCAGGAACTTCGCCTACGTCAGCTGCGGCACGTGGGGGCTCGTCGGCGTCGAGCTCGACGAGCCCGTGCTCAGCGAGGCGGGCCGGGCGGCCAACTTCACGAACGAGGGCGGCGTGGACGGGCGCACCCGATACCTGCACAACGTCATGGGACTGTGGCTGCTCAGCGAGTCCGTGCGCACCTGGGAGCGGGCGGGAGAGGCCGTCGACCTGCCCGCGCTCCTCGCGGCCGCCGCCGAGGTGACCGACGAGGTGCCGGTCTTCGATGCGAACGATCCGCGCTTCCTGCCGCCCGGCGACATGCCCGCGCGGATCGCGGAGTGGTTCGGCGAGCGCGGCGTACCCGCACCGAAGGGCCGCGCCGGGCTCGTGCGCAGCATCCTCTCGTCGCTCGCCACAGCATTCGCCGAGTGCGCGCACACGACGGCCGAGCTGTCCGGCACGACGGTCGACGTCATCCACATCGTCGGTGGCGGCGCCCAGAACGCGCTGCTCTGTCAGCTCACGGCGGACCGGAGTGGGCTCCCGGTCCTCGCCGGTCCGGTCGAGGCCACGGCGCTCGGCAACGTGCTCGTGCAGGCGCGCGCCCTGGGCGAGCTGACGGGCGACCTCGAGGCGCTGCGGGCGCTGGTGCGCGCGACGCATCCGCCGCTCCGCTACGAGCCCCGCGCCCGCCCCGCCCGCACCCGCTGACGCGTCTCTCCTCGCACACCCTCTGAGGTGCCCGATTCGGCTGCTCCCGGGCCATATCCGGGTCCGAAATGGGCACCTCAGGGGCGTAGCGGAGCGTGCGCCGGGCCGGTCGGCGGTCAGTAGTCGATGCGCCCGGTCCGGTCGTGGAACTCGCCGGTCGGCCCGTCCGGTCCAACGAGGGCGAGCGCGACGGTCGCGTCAGTGCCCTCGGTCACCGTCTGGTGCCCGCCGTGCCCGTTGAAGTCGGTGGCGGTGTAGCCGGGGTCACTCACGTTGATCCGGAAGGCGGGCAGGTTCTTCGCGTACTGCACCGTGAGCGCGATGACCGCGGCCTTGGACGCCGGGTACGGGATCATGGGCACGGGGTACTCGTCGCGGCCCTCGGTGACGAGGAACCGCGGCCAGCCGACGCCGGACGCGACGTTCACGACGACCGGGTTGGCGGAGCGGCGCAGCAGCGGCAGGGCCGCCTGCGTGACCCGGACGATGCCGAGCACGTTCGTGTCGAGCACCTGCAGCATCCTCTCGGCGTCCAGGTCGTCGACGCCGTAGGAGGTGCCGAGGATGCCGGCGTTGTTCACGAGCACGTCGAGTTCCGGCAGTGCGGAGAGCGCGGCGGTGACGCTGGCCTCGTCGGTCACATCGAGCGCGACGACCTCCGCGCCGAGGGAGCGCGCGGCGTCGCCCGAGGCGGGATCCCGCATGCCGGCGTACACGGTGTGGCCGGCCTCGATGAGACGGCGGGCGGTTTCGAGGCCGAGGCTTCTGTTGGCCCCGGTGATGAGTGTTGTGGTCATGTCCTCATCCTGGGTGCGGGACATGACATCCCCCAGGCACCGACTGTCGGGGGGACTGCGAGTACCAGGATCCCGGCCGCCGGAGGCCGCAGGATGGGCACATGAGTGAATTCGCCACAGTGCTCCGCTCCTGGCGCGAGCGCGTGAGCCCCGCCGAGGTGGGGCTGCCCGCCGGCGCCGGCCGGCGCACCGCGGGCCTCCGCCGCGAGGAGCTCGCCGCGCTCGCCGGCGTGAGCGTCGACTACATCGTGCGGCTCGAGCAGGGCCGTGCGACGCATCCCTCGCCCCAGCTGCTCGGAGCGCTCGCGGTGGCGCTGCGGCTGACCGAGACGGAGCGGGACCACCTCTATCGGGCCGCGGGGGCCGCTCCTCCGTCGCGCGGGGTGGTGCCGCAGCACATCACACCGGGCGTGCAGCGCATCCTCGATCGGCTTCCCGACGTGCCGCTTGCGGTGTTCACCGCGGCGCACGACATCGTCGCCTGGAACCCGCTGTGGTCGGCGATGCACGGCGACCCGTCCTGCTACGTGGGCCTCGAGCGCAACCTGGTCTGGCGGCACTTCATGCTGGGTCACGACGGCGTGGAGTTCGACGACGAGCACGAGCGCGCGTTCCCGGCCGACCTTGCGGCGGACCTGCGCGCGGCCGTCGGGCGGTATCCGCAGGACGGTCGGCTGGCGCGGCTCGTGTCCCGGCTGCGCGCGGAGTCGCCCGAGTTCGAGCGGCACTGGGCCGGGGCGAGGGTCGCGGAACACCGTTCGAGCCGCAAGACGTACACCGGCACCGCCGCGGGACCGATCACGGTGGACTGCGACACACTCTCGGTGCCCGACGGCGACCTCCGCGTCGTCGTGTACACGGTCGCACCGGGGAGCGCGGACGAGGCCAGGCTCGACCTGCTGCGTGTCACCGGTCTCGAGCTGTTCACGTCGTCTGCCCTGCCGGCCGCCCAGGAGCCCGCGGCCGGGTCCGCGCCCGGATCGGCCGGCTGACCCGTTACAACCCCGGGCCGGTAGCCTGTGCCGTGGATCGAGGACGAGCCGACGGGAGCGAAGCAGCATGCGGGCACTGGTACTGCGGAAGATGGGCGAGCTCGTGCTCGAGGAACGCGAGATCCCCAGCCCCGGTGAGGGCGAGGTGCTCCTGCGCGTCGTCGCGACCGGCATCTGCGGCTCGGACATCCACGGCTACACCGGCGCGAACGGGCGCCGCGTCCCCGGCCAGGTGATGGGGCACGAGTCCGTCGGCACCGTGGCCGCGCTCGGGCCGGGGGTCGAGGGGAGCGGGCTCGCCGTCGGCCAGCCGGCCACGTTCAACCCGGTCGTGCTGCCGGTCGAGGACGCCGAGGCTTTCGCCGGCCGCGAGCAGCACAGCCCGAACAAGACCGTCATCGGGGTCGCGCCGGAGATCCCGGCGGCGTTCGCCGACTACCTCGTCGTGCCCGCGCGGAACATCGTCCCGCTGCCCGACGACATGCCCATCGAGCGGGGCGCCCTCGTGGAGCCGCTCGCCGTCGCCCTGCACGCCGTGCGCCGGGTGCGGGCGGCCGAGCACTCCCGCGCGCTCGTGGTGGGCGGCGGCCCGATCGGGCAGTCTGTCGTGCTCGCGCTGCGGCTCGAGGGGGTGCGGACGGTGTTCGTGAGCGAGGTCGACCCGGCGAGGCGTGCGCTCTGCGAGCGGCTCGGCGCCACGGCCATGGACCCCGAGGCGGGCTCCATCCTCGCCTTCCTCGAGACGCACGGCGGCCCGGTGCCCGTCGCCCTCGACGCGGTCGGCATCTCGGTGACGGTGGCCGACGCCCTGAACGCGACCGAGTTCGGCGGCAGCGTCTGCCTCGTCGGCATGGGCGCGCGGCGGCTCGATCTGGACGCCTACCGCATCAGCACCGAGGAGCGCACGATCGTCGGCAGCTTCACCTACTCCGCCGCGGACTTCGCGGACGCGGCGGCGCTCGTGGCCGGCGGCGGCGACGAGATCGGCGAGCTCATCAGCCGCGAGGTCGCCCCGGAAGATGCGGACGCGACCTTCACCGCGCTTGCGGGCCGCGACGGCACGGCGGGCAAGGTCCTCGTCCGCTTCGACCGCTGACCCAGCCGCGCGTCAACGGACGCGGCTCACGGTCGCTGAGCCCGTCGAAGCGACGCTCGGTGGTCCGGCTTCCGTCCCTCGACAGGCTCAGGGACCGTGATGGACGTCGCCGAGTCGCCCACGGTCGCTGAGCCCGTCGAAGCGACGCTCGGTGCTCCGGATACGGCTTCCGTCCCTTCGGCAGGCTCAGGGACCGTGATGGACGTCGCCGTGTCCGGCGTCAGCCCGGCGTCGCCGTCGCGGTCCAGAGGGCGATCGAACAGTTGGGCACGCCACCCGCCGTGTTGAACGTGCCGCCCACCCACAGTCCGCTCGCGGCGCCCTGGGCCAGCGCCTCGCCGTGCCGGACGCCGCGCTCTCCCGGACCGATGCCGCTGCCGAGCGCGGACCAGGAGCCCGTTCCCGGCTCGAACACCGCCACCCCGGACGCCGCGATGGGTCCGGCCGCGCCGAACCAACCGCCGATCACCACCTGCGCGCCGTCGATGGTCGTCAGCGCCATGACCGGCTCGTCGGTGCCGCCCGGGGTCTCCCAGCTGCCATCGGTCGCGAAATGCCACACCGCGAGGTTGCGGGCGGAAAAGCCGAGCTGGGGCGGGTCGCCGAGCTGCAGCACGCCCGCCGTGTCGAAGGTCCCACCGATGTAGAGGTCGCCGCCGTGCACGTGCAGGGCCCGGACGGTGCCCGGACCGCTCGACTGCTGCACCCCCGCCAGCAGGAGGTACCCGTCCAGCGGCGCATCCGGCGTGATCTCCGCTTGGGTGTCGAAGGCGGTCAGTCCGTTGAGGCCACGGATCAGGTCGCGGCCGCCCGCACGGAAGGCGTGGAACTTGCCGCCGATCAGGAGGTGGCGGTCGCCGATGGCGGCGAGCCCGAGCACGGCGTCGTCGTACGCGGGCGCGTTGCCGAGGGCGCTCCACGTCGACGTGGCCGGGTCCCAGACGGCGACGCCGTTTGCGGCCGTCGTGCCCGCCGCCGAGAACCGGCCGCCGACGTACAGCCGGCCGCCCAGCACGGCGAGCGCGTATCCGGTGCCGTTGAGACCGCTGCCGAGCGACGACCATGACGTGCCGTCCCAGCGCGCGATGTTGGCCGCGGTGCCCGCGCCCGCGGTGGCGAAGGATCCGGTCACGTAGAGGTCCCCGCCGAGCCGCGCCATCGCGTAGACCTGGGCGAGGGCGTTCACGCCCCGCAGCCCGCCCGCCATGGCCTGCCACTCGGACCCGGTCCAGGTCGCGATGGATCCGACGGTCACCGGCCCTGCCTGGTCGAAGTAGCCGCCCGCCACGACGCCGGACTCCGTGGCGAGGAGCGCGTAGACGTTCCCGTCCGCGTAGGGGTCGTAGGACAGCCCCTGGCCGAAGGTCGCCCAGCCGGCGCCCGTCCAGATGCCGCCATAGGACAGCCGGAAGGCACCCGAGTACTGGAAGTCGCCGACCACCACCACGGAGTCGCCGTACGCGGCCAGGCCGCGAACGACGTTGTCGACGCCCTCGCCGGGGACGGACCACTCGGCGCCGTCGTGGACCGCCCAGTGCGACGCGGCAGCGTTGCCCGCGGCCGTGAACTCGCCGCCGGCGTAGAGGCGGCCCCCGGCGAACGCGAGGGCGAAGACGCCGGCGGTCGACGCATCCCCGAACCGGAGGAAGGCGCCGAGGCTGCCGTAGGTGCCGCCCGTCAGGGTCGCCACTCCGGACGTGGCCACCGGCCCCGCCGAGGTGAAGGTGCCGCCGATGAACAGGGTGGCCGACGCCTCGTCCACCGCGAGGCTGTCGACGGAGCCCACGAACTCGCCGCTCCGGATACCTTCCCCGATGGCGCTCCAGGTTCCGGTCCCGGGATCCAGCGCGGCGAGGGAGGACGCCGGCACGGAGCCCGCCGCGTCGAAGTACCCGCCGACGTAGACCTGACCGGCGAGCACCGCGACAACCCGCCCCTCTCCCTGGCGGCCGAGGAAGCCGAGCCCGCCCTCCGGAGAGGACCACGCGCCCGTCCGAAGATCGAGCACGGCGAACCCCCGGGCCTGCACGGCCGCGGCGCCGCTGCCGACGGAGTCGAACACCCCCGCCACGTAGAGCCGCTGCCCGTCACTCGCCAGGCCCCGCACGGTGGCGATCGTGGGGGTCTCGCTGTTGCTCACACCGCCCGCGACCGGGAACCAGGCGGTGCCGTCCCAGCGGGCGAGATGATTCGCCACGGCCTTGCCGCCCGCTATGGAGAAGTCGCCGCCCACATACACGTCCTGCCCGACCACGGCGATCGCGTGCACGATCCCGTCGAGGCCCGCGCCCATCCGCTGCCACGCGACGCCGTCCCACGCCGCGACCCGGTTGTAGGTGCCCTCGGGCATGCCCGCCATCGGCCCGGCGAAGTCGCCGCCGATGTAGACGGTGTCCCCGGCGACCGCGACGACCTCGGGGCGGCTGCCCACGTTCGTCGCGCCGAAGCGGGTGGACCACGCCTCGTCGCCCCCGACCGCGGCCGCCCCCGGCCCCGGGGCGCCGGTGACCTGACCGTTCTCTCCGACGGCGGCGCCGAGGGGCGGCTGTGCGACGGGAGGAGGGGACACCGACGATCCCGGTGGTGATGACGTCGCCTGCGCCTGCCCGGGGGATCCGGGAAGCGACGTGAATCCGGAGAGCGACGGCAACCCGGCCAGCAGCGGGAATCCGGGCTGCCCGTCCTCCGTCGGTCGATTCTCTGTCTGTGTCATGAGCACCCTCGCTCTGAGACCGAAATGTGTCGCGATTCTGCCACAGCCCGGCCGCGGTGGAACAGCCTCACCGTTAAAAATTCCTCGAGCAGCGGCTGGCGCCCTGCACGTAGCCCGTCACCATGGACGACGCTCCCTCCGCTCGGTATGCTGTGGTCTGACCACAGTGGTCTGACCACAGCACAAGGACAGCAGAAACGACGCGAGGAGGCGGCATGGCCGAGGACCGTCGCGCGTGGCGCCTGGTGCTCGAGTCGGTCGAGAGCGACCTGCTCTCCGGCCGCCTCTCACCCGGGGACCGCCTCCCACCCGAGCGCACCCTCGCCGCCGATCTCGGCGTAGGACGGTCCAGCGTGCGCGAGGCCCTGCGGGTGCTCGAGGTGCTCGGCCTCGTCCGCACGGCGGTGGGCTCCGGACCGAGTTCCGGCGCCGTCATCGTCTCCCGGCCGAGCGGGGGGATGTCCGCGCTGCTCCGCCTGCAGGTCGCCGCGCACGGATTCGCGGTGAACGACATCGTGAGGACCCGCCTCGCCCTGGAGGCCGCGGTCGTCGCTGACCTGGCCGACGCCGTGAATGCCGCATCCGCCTCGGTCGACCTCGCCGCGGCCCGCGATCTCCTGTCGGCGATGGAGGCCCCCGGTCTGACGGACGCCGAGTTCCTGGCCCTCGACCAGCGGTTCCACCTCGCGCTGGCCGAGGCGTCGGGCAACCAGGTGATCGTGGCCACGATGGCCGGACTGCGCGACTCCATCGAGCACTATGTGCGCGTCGGCGCCCGCCAGCTTCCGTCTTGGGCCGACACCTCCGCGCGCCTGATGCGGGAGCACCGCGACATCCTCGCGGCGGTCGAGTCCGGGGACGCCACGGCCGCCCGCGCGACCGTCCGTCAGCACATCTCCGGCTACTACGCCGAGACGAACCTGTCCCCCCGAACGCCGGAACTCACCGGACAGCACCGAGACCTCGGCCTGACCCAGCCCTGACCACGAAGAAGGAGAACACCATGGTGGAGAGAAGAATCCCCAAGCCGCGCGACCTCGCGCCGCTCATGCAGTTCAAGCCGCCGACCCTGAACGCGAAGAAGCGCCGGCTCGCGGACGCGCTGACCATCGAGGATCTGCGCACCATCGCCAAGCGCCGCACACCCAAGGCGGCGTTCGACTACACGGACGGCTCGGCTGAGGCGGAGCTGTCGCTGCGCCGGGCCCGTCAGGCGTTCCGCGACATCGAGTTCCACCCCTCAATCCTGCGTGACGTCTCGAAGGTCGACACGTCGTCCATCGTGCTCGGCGGCCCCACCGCCATGCCGTTCGGCATCGCGCCCACCGGCTTCACCCGCATGATGCAGACGGAGGGCGAGGCCGCCGGCGCCGCGGCAGCGGGCGCCGCGGGCATCCCGTTCAGCCTCTCGACCATGGGCACAGCGTCGATCGAGGACGTGAAGGCCGCGAACCCGGACGGCCGGAACTGGTTCCAGCTGTACATGTGGAAGGACCGCGACCGCTCCATGGCCCTCGTGGACCGCGCGGCGAAGGCGGGCTTCGACACGCTGCTCGTCACCGTCGATGTCCCGGTCGCCGGCGCGCGCCTGCGCGACACCCGCAACGGCATGACCATTCCCCCGACGCTGACCCCGAAGACGGTCATCAACGCGATCCCGCGCCCGGCGTGGTGGATCAACTTCCTGACGACCGAGCCGCTCGCGTTCGCCTCGATCGACCGCTGGTCCGGCACCGTCGCCGAGCTGCTCAACACCATGTTCGACCCGACGGTCACCTACGAGGACCTGGAGTGGATCAAGAGCCAGTGGCCCGGCAAGGTCGTGGTCAAGGGCGTGCAGAACGTCGACGACGCGAAGCGCCTCGCCTCGATGGGCGTGGACGGCATCATCCTGTCCAACCACGGTGGCCGACAGCTCGACCGCGCCCCGATCCCGTTCCACCTGCTGCCCGAGGTGGTGCGCGAGGTCGGCATGGACACCGAGATCCACCTCGACACGGGCATCATGTCGGGCGCGGACATCGTCGCGTCCGTGGCGCTCGGCGCGAAGTTCACGCTCGTCGGCCGCGCCTACCTCTACGGCCTGATGGCCGGCGGACGCGAGGGGGTCGACCGCATGATCGCGATCCTTCGCGCCGAGATCGAGCGCACCATGCGCCTGCTGGGTGTCACCAGCCTGGAGGAGCTGAACCCGGGCCACGTGACCCAGCTCGAGCGCCTGGTGCCCCGCGCCCGCGCCTGACCCCGCGCGCACGCAGCCCCACAAACCGCTGAGGTGCCGACTTCGGTCCCTTCTCCCCTTCGGGAAGGACCGAATTCGGCACCTCAGCGTGTGTGGGGGCAGCGGTTAGCGGCCGCCCTCGACCTTGCGGTGACGCTGGGCGACGCCCGCCGTGCCGTACGGGTAGTCGTCGATGCGCGGCGCCGACGCGTCGGTCAGGCGCTGCAGCTCCTCGGCGGAGAGGCCGAGGTCGACGGCGCCCGTGTTGTCCTGCAGCTGCTTCACCGTGCGGGCGCCGAGGATGACGCTGGTCACGGCCGGCTGCGCGCCGAGCCAGGCCAGCGAGACCTGCGACGAGGATGCGCCATGCGCCTCCGCGATCTCCTTGACCGCGTCCACGACGCGCCAGGTGCGCTCGTCCGCGTTGCGCGCCTCCCACGCCTCCATGCCGCGCTTCGGGTCCTCGCCGAGGCGGGTGGCGCCGGTCGGGGCTACGTCGCGCTCGTACTTGCCGCTCAGCCAGCCACCCGCCAGCGGGGACCACGGCAGCAGGCCGATGCCCGCGTCGAGCGAGGCCGGCACGACCTCGTGCTCGATGTCGCGGACCAGCAGGTTGTACTGCGGCTGCAGCGTGACCGGAAGCTCCCAGCCGTGGGCCTTCGCCACGTGCACGGCCTTCGTCAGCTGCCAGCCGAGGAAGTTCGAGAAGCCGTAGTAGCCGATCTTTCCGGCGGACACCGCGTCGTCGAGGAAGCGCAGGGTCTCCTCGATGGGGGTCAGAGCGTCCCACGCGTGCATCTGGTACAGGTCGATGTGGTCGACGCCGAGCCGCGTGAGCGACGCATCGAGGGCGGTTCGCAGGTGGCGGCGGGAGATTCCGACGTCGTTCGGGCCGGAGCCCATCGGGAAGCGGCCCTTCGTGGCGAGGACGACCTGCGCGGCCTCCGTCGGGTGGTCGGCGAGCCAGCGGCCGATGATCTCCTCCGAGATCCCGGTGCTGTAGACGTCCGCCGTGTCGAAGAACGTGCCGCCGCCCTCGACGAACGCGGTCATGATCTCGCCGGAGGTCTCCTCGTCGGCCTCCGCGCCGAACGTCATCGTGCCGAGGCACTGGGCCGAAACGACGGCGCCGCTTCGTCCGAGATTGCGGTATTCCATGGGTTCTCCTCCGTTGGATGGGTCGTGGACCGCGTCCGACGCTACTCCCGCGCCTCCGTCGCTGAGCCGACGGTGGATCGACGCAACGGAAACGGTCGCTGAGCTCGTCGAAGGCACGCATTCTGCCCGGGGAGCGTCCCTTCGACAGGCTCAGGGACCGTAGGGAGCGAGCACTCGAACCCGACGCCAGCCGGGCCACAACGGGTGGCGGTAGCGAAGCCTGCTCATCGGATGCGGACCCGGTGACGAGGCCGGTACTGGGCGGTACCGAAAACAGGGCGTCCACCACCGGTCTTCCAGGTTCCTACGTAGACGAATCCGGGAAGCAGCAGCACTCTGATCCTCATCACCGTCGGTAATGAACAAAGCTCACGTAGGCGGTTCACGTATCGCGGTAGTGACAGTGCAAATCGGCCGGATGGAGCCACCTATGTTGTCCCGAGCTTTGGCTACCTTCCCCCTTGCAGCCGCCGCGGTCTTAGCACTCACAGGTGCAGCCGCAGCTGCCGCCCCTGAGTGGCACGTCGTAGTCACGCAATTCGACCAGGTGGAGGAGTGCGACAGTGGCACCTACCCGGGTCATGGCGAGTCGACGGTGTCTTTCCAGGTTTTCGATGACGCTGACCACACCTCGCACTTCCGTAGTCGAGGCACTTACACCGTCCGCGATCCTGAAAGCGGCGAAGTCCTCGTGTTGACCAGCCGCAGAGAGGGACCGGTCGTCGATCGCGCTAGGAAGGTGCTGGACGACGGATCGGTGCGCACAATCCACGTGCAGAAGCTTCGGAGCATCTTTCGTGGGCCAGCGGTCCCTCCGGGCACCGTCTACGTCTCAACTCTTGTGGTCGAGATGATCGAGAAGCCGAACGGTCACACCACGATTACGGAGCTGGCGAACACGTCGCACAGCCGCAACCTAGCGGGCATCTGCGACTGGCTCGACAGGTACGCAGCCGCTGGCTGAATGAGCTTGTCGCGCGTGCGCGGGGTGGGGGGACAGGACCATTCGGCGTACTCGGCGGCCGCTCCGGCTTTCGGACGGCCCGTTGACCCTGGCTCTCGGATGCGGAGCGTCGAAGGTCGCTCCCATGAGGGTGCGTGCTTCCCGACGCCCCAGGTACTGCGATCCCCGCGCCCCAATGCAGCGACTTCGGGTATCTGCGGGGTCGGCCGGCGACGGCTCTCCACTACTCTCTCGCCATGACAATTACCAGGGCTCCGAAGACGAAGCCCGAGTCGGGTGGCCAGGGCCGCCTCGATCTCGCTCGTGATCACGGCCGTCAGGCGGCCGAGATGACCGTCGCGTCCCTCGTGATGTTCTGTGTGACCTGGGGAGCGATGTGGGGGCCGGCCTACCTGGGGCTACCCGAACTGCTGTACCTGTACCCCGTCTTCTTCCTCATGCTGCTCCTGACGACCGCTTTCGCCGTCATCGCCCTGAGGTACGCCGTGCTCGCTCGCCGCGGGTACGAGCGGCACCTCCCGAGTTCCGTCGCATGGAGCGTGCTGGGCGCGATCGCGATGCTCATCCTTCCGTTGCCCGCTCTGTGGTTCGGAGATGCTCCGCTCGCCTTCTTCGGCGGCTAGGGCGGCCTGGCGCAGAGGGCCGCAATTCTCGACGAGCACGATCGGTCCTCCGAGCTCGAAAGGGGCACCCGCGCTCGGCGGGCGCCCCTTTCAGCTGCTCAGGGAACGGGGAAGAAGCCGTCAGCCGCGGAGCTCCGCGAGCACGTCCGCGAGCTGTTGCACCGCCCAGTCCAGGTCCTCCTCGGACACCACGATCGGCGGGGCGAGGCGGATCGTCGCGCCGTGCGTGTCCTTCGCGAGCACGCCGCGCGCGAGCAGCATCTCGCAGACGGTGCGGCCGGTGGCGAGCGTCGGGTCGATGTCGATGCCGGCCCACAGGCCGACGCCGCGCAGGCCCACGACGCCCTGGCCGACCAGTCGGCGCAGAGATGCGTGCAGCCGCTCGCCGAGCATCCGGGCGCGCGCCTGGTACTCGCCCGTCGCGAGCATCCCGACGACGGCGGAGCCGACTGCGGCGGCGAGCGGGTTGCCGCCGAAGGTGGACCCGTGCTGCCCGGGCTGGAGCACGCCGAGCACGTCACGGTTGCCGACCACGGCGGAGACCGGCACGATGCCGCCGCCGAGCGCCTTGCCCAGCAGGTACAGGTCGGGCACGACGCCGGCGTTGTCGCACTGGAAGGTGGCACCGGTGCGGCCGAGTCCGGACTGGATCTCGTCCGCGATGAACAGCACGCGGTGCCGCTCGGTGATCTCGCGCACCGCGGGCAGGTAGTCCGACGGCGGCACGAGGATGCCCGCCTCGCCCTGGATGGGCTCGAGCAGCACGGCGACGGTGTTCTCGTCGATCGCGGCCTCGAGTGCCGCGGCGTCACCGTAGGGCACGGAGCGGAAGCCCGGCGTGAATGGACCGAAGTCGGCCCGCGCGTCCGCGTCGTCACTGAAGCTGACGATCGTGATGGTGCGGCCATGGAAGTTGCCGTCGGCCACGATGATGTTGGCCCGGTCGGGCGCGACGCCCTTGACCCGGTAGCCCCAGGCCCGCGCCACCTTGATGCCGGACTCCACGGCCTCCGCGCCCGTGTTCATGGGAAGGACCATGTCCTTGCCCGCGAGGCGGGCGAGGGCCTCGACGAACGGGCCGAGCTGATCGTTGTGGAACGCGCGGCTGGTCAGGGTGATGCGGCCGAGTTGCTCGGTCGCCGCCCGCACGAGTTCCGGATGCGAGTGCCCGAAGTTGACCGCGGAATACGCCGCGAGGCAGTCGAGGTAGCGCCGACCCTCGATGTCGGTGACCCAGGCGCCCTCGCCCGACTCCACCACCACCGGAAGCGGGTGGTAGTTGTGGGCGACGTGCTCGTCCTCGCGGGCGATCGCGCCCAACTGGGGGGAAACGGTCTCGTTCGTCATCGTCGCAGCTCCAGGGTGCAGCACTTCACGCCGCCCCCACCGAGCAGCAGCTCGGAGAGGTCGACACCGATGGGGTTGTAGCCGCGCTCACGCAGCTGGCGCTCGAAGCCGGTGGCCCGTGAGGCGATGACGACGTTCGCGCCGTCGCTGAAGGAGTTGAGGCCGAGCACGGCCGCATCCTCGTCGCTGACCAGGATGGCGTCCGGGAAGCGGGCCTCGAGGGCGGCGCGGCTCGCGGCGTCGAAGGCCTTGGGCAGGTACGCGATGTCCTCGGCGCCGGGCGTCGGGTCGAGCACCGCGATGGCGGTGTCGAGGTGGTAGAACGCCGGGTCCACGAGGGTGAGGGTCAGCACCTCGCGGCCGAACAGGCGGGCGACCTCGCCGTGGCTGTCACCGGCGCTGCGGAATCCGGTGCCGGCGAGGATCACGTCGCCGACGAGCAGGAAGTCCCCCTCGCCCTCGTTCACGTTCGCCGGCTCCGCGACGTCGAAGCCGTTCGCGCGGAACCACTCCATGTATGCGGGTCCCTCCGGCTGACGCTCCGCGTACTGGAAGCTCGCGCCGTAGGCGATGTTGTCGAGCACGAACCCGCCATTGGCCGCGTAGACCATGTCGGGCAGACCGGGGATCGGGTCGACCAGGTGCACCTCGAACCCGAGGTCGCGGTAGATGCGGTACAGCTCCTCCCACTGCCGCACGGCGAGCGCCGTGTCGGTCGGGACGTGCGGGTGCATCCACGGGTTGATGCGGTAGCTGACCGTGAAATGTTCGGGCCGGCACATGAGCACGGTCCTCGTGGTCGCGACGCGACCGGTCGGGGCCGAGCTGGGCTCGAGCAGGATGGACGACATGGGGCTCCTTCGCAGGTCGGCGTGGCTTTGCAGTCATCCGGACGCCGGTACGGAGGCGGACTCGGCAGGGAGATGCCGATCTGTCGACGCCAGTGTCAGTGTGACACGCACGGTCCCGGTACTTCTCGCCACACGACGCAACAATCCGGCGTCTTAGGCGGCGGGCGCGCACCGATGTGTCGTATCGTGTGCCGATGGACACCCTCGACCACCGCATCATCGACCGTCTGCGAGAGAACGGCCGGGCCGGCTACGGCGAGATCGGAACGGCGATCGGCCTCAGCGCGAGCGCCGTCAAGCGCCGGGTCGACCGGCTGGTGGCCGACGGCGTCATCCGCGGGTTCACGATCCAGGTGGATCCCGCCGTCGAGGGCCTCAGCACCGAGGCGTACGTCGAGCTGTTCTGCCGCGGCACCGTCTCCCCCGACGAGCTGCGCCGCATCCTCTCGGCCGTGCCCGAGGTCGTGGACGCGGGCACGGTGACGGGCAGCGCGGACGCCATCGTCCGCATCCGCTCCCGCGACATCCCCAGCCTGGAGCTCGCGCTCGAAAAGGTCCGGGTCGCGCCCAACGTCGACCACACCCGCAGCGCGATCGTGCTGTCCCGGCTCATCCACCGCGTCCACGACTGAGCCGGCCCGCCCGGCCGCAGGTTCCGTTCCTCCGGGTGTTCCCGCCCGGCCGCAGGGATCCGTGCTCCTCTGCTGTTCGCAATTCAGGCTGAAAACGCGACACGCCGCATTCCGGGGTGTCCGGATGCGGCGTGTCGCAGCACAGCCTGAATGGCGAACGGGGAGGACTCAGCTCGCCGCGGGAATGAGGCCCTCGCGGCGGAAGCGATCGAACAGCCCGGTGAACGAGTCGGCCGTGCGGTGGTAGGTCGTGAACCCGGCGAGACGGCTCTTGCTCATGTCGGTCACGACCTCCATGCCCCGGCCGAGGTCGGCATCCGTGTGCCACCACGACGCGAGCCGCGACAGGTCCGGCTCGGCGAGGCCGTGCTCCGCGGCCATCCGCGCCCACACATCCTCCATGCCCGCCATCTGCTCCTCCAGCGGCTGCAGGGTCTCGGTCGGGCCCACCGGATCGACGCCGAAATACGCGGCGAGCCGCGCCCACATCCAGCGCCAGCGGAAGACGTCACCGTTGACCACGTTGAAGGCCTCGTCGTGCCCCGCCTCGTGCGTGCTCGCCCAGATCATCTGATCGGCCAGGATGGTCGCGTCGGTCATGTCGGTGAGGCCGTTCCACTGCGTGAGGCTGCCCGGGAACACGAAGGGGCGGCCGAGCTCACGGCAGAGGGACGCGTATACCGCGAGAGTCAGGCCCCATGTTCATGAGGTTGCCGACCGCGTGCCCGAGCACGGTGTGCGAGCGATGCACGGACCAGGTGAAACCCTGGCGCCGCGCGGCGGCGAAGAGCTCGTCCTCCTGCGCGTAGTAGAAGTTGGGCGCATCGAGTCGCTCCTCCTCCTCGTGGAACGGCGTGTCCGGCATGGCGCCCTGCCCGTACGCCTCGAACGGGCCCAGGTAGTGCTTCAGCCCGGTCACGAGCGCGACGTGCTCGAGCGGCGCGTGCGACAGCGCGGCGAGCAGGTCGCGCACCATGCCGCCGTTCACGGCGATGTTCTCCTGCTCCGTGGCCTGTCTCGACCACGCCGTGAAGTAGACCCGGCCCGGCCGCTCGGAGCCGAGCACGCGGGAGAGGTCGGCGGCGGATCGGAGGTCGGCGGAGATCCACCGCACGCCATCCCGCTGTGCACCCGGACGGCGGGAGAGCGCGATCACGGGCGTGCCGGCCGCCGCGAGCTGCTCGACGAGCGCCGACCCCCCGATGCCGGTGGCGCCGACCACGAGGGCGGGCGCCGCGACCGCGGGTTCGGCGGGCGATGCCGGGGCGCTGTCTGAGGAGGGGAACGGGGTGGGCGTGCTGTTCGTCGAAGTCATCCCGATGGGCAACGCGTGCGTCCGGACCCCCATTCCCCGCCGCACGAGCAACCCGATCAGGACGCGACACCCGGCCGAGGGCAGGCGAGCACCGCCGAGCAGGATGAGTGACGCACGACAGAAGGGCCGCCCCCTTGCGGGGACGACCCTTCCTGTCGAGACGTTGTCGCGCGGTGGCGCTAGCGGGCGGTGATCCCCACGCGGCGGCGCAGAAGCACGAGCGCTCCGCCGGCGAGCAGCAGCGCGGCCGCCAGGCCGGTGACCGGAAGGGTCGAGCTGCCGGTGTAGGCCAGCTCGTCGGTTCCGCTGTAGTCCGCGTCGGTGTCCTCGTGGTCGACGGGGTTGTCGATCGGCGTCACGCCGGTGTCCGCGGGAACGGAGGGTGCGCTCGGCACGGTCGGTGCGGCGACCGGGTCGGCGATCAGCTCGAAGGAGCCGGTGAGCGCCAGGTCGGAGTCGACGCCCGTCACGGTCACGGAGTACGCGCCGAGGGCGGGCTGCCCGAACAGGAACAGCGGCGCCTCGAAGGTGCCGGTCTCGTCCGAGCCGCCCAGGACCTCGAGCGCCTGCTCGTCGAACAGGATGGTCGCGCCGTTCGGGTCGACGAGGGTGATCTCGACGTCCTCGTTCTGGCGGAAGCCCGTAGCGGAGACGCGCACGCCCTTCAGCGGGTCGGTGGCCTCGGACACCGTGATGCGGTCCGGCATCAGCAGGATCGCCGGGGCGTTGGGAACGAACGGCGCGTCGTCCGGTGCGAACGTCACGTCGACGCTGCGGAGGTTGTCGGGGACGAGCGTGCCGTCTGCGCCCAGGCGGGTGACCTGAATGGTGACGTCGGTCTCGCCGTCGTCGTCCTGCTTCACCTTGCCGAGGTCGAGCACGGTGGTGAAGGCGCCGGTGTCGGATGCGACACCTCCGCCGGCGATGACCGGCTGAGCGTCATGAGGGCCGGTGACCGTCACGACGACGACCTCGCTCGGGCCGGCCGTTCCCGCCAGGGTGGGCGTGTAGCTGTCGATCGTGTCACCCTCGGCGGGCGTCGTGACCGCGAACGGGAATGCGGGCGTGGACGGCTCGCCGATCGTGATGGTCAGGGTCACCGGGTCACCCGCGGTCTCACCCGTGAGGACGTTCGTCTCGGTCACCGTCACGGCGACCTCCTCCTCGGCGGCCTCGCTGAAGCTCGCCGGAGTCGCCCAGGTGAGGTCGGCGCCCACGAGCACAGGCAGCGCGGGTGAGGTGGCGTTGACCGTCTCGCCGTCCTCGTTCTCGTAGGTGATGGTGATGACGTCCAGCGCGGTCACGCCCGTGCCCGCGAAGAGCAGCGTCGTGGGGTCCACGGTCGAGCCCGGGGTGGGCTCGGCGACGGTGAGGACCCCCGCGGGCACCTCGGCGGCGGGATCCGCGGGGTCGGCCGGCGCGTCGACCGGGGTCTCCTCGGGCGCAGCCTCGCCGTCAGCGGGAACCTCGGGCTGATCGACGGGCGCCGCGGGGTCCGTGGGCTCGGCGGGAGCGGAGGGCTCCTCGGCGGGAGCCTCGGTCACGGGCGCGGGCTCCTCGGCCACGGGCGCGGGCGCGGGCGCGGGCTCCTCCGCGACGGGCGCGGGCTCCTCGGCGACGGGCGCGGGCTCCTCGACGACGGGCTCCGCGGGCTCGGCCACGATCCCCTCGCCCTCGGGGTGCACCGCGGCATCCGCCGTTCCCTCGGAGGGGGCGGTCGCGGTGGTCTCGTCGGCCATGGCGGCGGGAGCGGTGAGCAGGCCGGGCAGGGCGATGAGGCCGAAGGCGAGTCCGGCGGCGGCGAGGCGGCGGCGGGCGCCGTCCGTGGGAAGGCGGTCGCGGCCGTGCGGGCCGGACGGAGTACGCAGCATCAATGCTCCTGAACAGGGGGTGGGCATCGCGATCGGGACGGCGCGACAGACGCGGCTCGGGATCGTGCCGCCGCTGCCGAGCGTAGGGACCGCGAAGCGTGATCAGCAACGAATTTTGCCCACCTGAGGGAAAATGCCCGAAACTGGGGCGCCGCGCGGGGGCACGCCGTTTTCCGGCACGTTGCACGGCGACGGAGGTGCCGAGTACACATCTGAATAGAGGATGCGGCGAGCGCGGAAGGAGCCCCCATGGACAGAGCTTTGCCTTCGCGATCGACGCGGCTTCGCCCGTTCCCCCGTACGAGCAACTGCGGGTGCAGATTCTCGAGGGCGTGCGCGCGGGCACCTTCTCGCCGGGTACGCAGCTGCCGACCGTGCGGCGGCTGGCCGAGGAACTCGGGATCGCGCCCAACACGGTGGCGCGGAGCTACCGGGAGCTCGAGCGCGACGAGGTCATCGAGACCCGCGGTCGCAACGGATCCTTCATCGCCGCCGCCGGGGACGCGACCCAGCGGCAGGCCGCGGCGGCGGCATCCGCTTACGCGGAGCGCATCCGCCAGCTCCGCCTGCCCGAGGACGAGGCGGTCGAACTCGTGCGCCGCGCCCTCGCGCATTCTCCTCGCCGCGACGGCTGATCAGCCTGTAGCCTGACCAGACTTCCACCCCGTGTGGGGGTCACCGGTCACCCCGGCTTTCCGCTCCGTTCGCTATCCGGATGTGTTGACCGCGTTCCATCGATGCAACACGTCAGCACGGACATGAGGGGTAACTACATGCGCGGTTCACGGCCGAACCCATCGAGGCTCTGCCTCGCCGGAGTCCTGGGGGTGGCACTGGCGGGAGCGCCGCTCGTCGTGCTGCCCGCCCAGGCCGATCCGGAAGGGACCGGTGTCGTTTTGGGCGAGGCCTACGTCAACGGGGGAAGCGAGGGGGCCGCCTACGTCGCGCGGTTCGTCGAGCTCTACAACCCGACGGACGCGGACCTCCCGCTCGAGGGACTGTCTCTGCAGTACCGCTCGGCCACCGGCACCGAGGCCGCGACGGGCGTCTTCCCGCTCAGCGGCACCGTCCCCGCCGGCGGCACTTTCCTCATCGCAGGCGACGGCGACGGCTCCGCGGGAGCGGCCCTGCCGACACCCGATCTCACCGCGCCGGGCTTCAACGCCTCAGGCAACCCGAGCGGCGGCGGCACGATCCTGCTCGTCGACGGCACCGAGCCGGTTGATCCGGGTGAGGGCTCGATCACGGACGTCCCCGAGGTCGTCGACCTGCTCGGCTACGGCACGAGCAACACCTATGAGACCACCGCCGAGGCGGACGGGTACTCGGTCACCGCATCCCTCAGCCGCACCGAGGGCGCCGACACTAACGACAACGCTGCGGACTTCGCCGCCGGAACGCCCAGCCCCACGAACGCGGCCGGCGAGACCACCGCGCCCGCCGAGCCCGCGGAACCGACGGAGCCCGCCGAGCCCGCGGAACCGACGGAGCCCGCCGAGCCGGCGGAACCCACCGAGCCCGCCGAGCCCGGAGAGCCCGGAGCGCCCGCTGCCGCGACCATCGCCGAGATCCAGGGCACCGGCACCGAGAGCCCGCTGGTCGGCCAGACGGTGACGACCCGCGGCGTCGTGACCGCCACCTATGCCACCGGTGGCCTCGACGGCTACTACATCCAGACCCCCGGTACCGGCGGCACCGTCGACCTCACGACGCACACGGCATCGGACGGCGTCTTCGTCGACTCGGCCGCCACCGTCGGTTCCGCCACCGTCGGCAGCTACGTCGAGGTGACCGGCGAGGTCGCTGAGGCATTCGGGGGGACGCACCTCGTCGTCGCCGAGGGCGGGCTGACCCCGGTCGCGGAGACGGTCACCGCGCCGCTTCCGGTCGCGGGTGCCTTCCCGGTCGACCCGGCGCAGCGCGAGTCCCTCGAGGGCATGCTGCTGCTGCCCACCAGCCCGTTCACCGTGACGGACAACTTCTCGACGAACCGCTTCGGCACCGTCGGCCTCGCGCAGGGGACCGCACCGCTCGTGCAGCCCACGGTCGTCACCGAGCCCGGCAGCGCCGAGTACGAGGCCCTCGTCGAGGCGAACGCCGCCATCGCCGTGACCCTCGATGACGGCGCCGACATCGAGTACACCGAGCCGGAGGGCGCGGACGTGCCGCTCCCCTACCTCTCGGCGGATGCGCCGGTGCGCGTGGGTGCGGCGGTGACGTTCACCCGTCCCGTCGTCCTCGACTTCGCCTTCGGCGACTGGACCTTCCAGCCCACGGCTCAGCTGACCGGCGCGAACGCGGCCGACGTGCAGCCGGCGACCTTCGCCGACACGCGTCCGCTCGCGCCCGCGACGCTCAGCGGCGACGTCACCATGGCGTCGTTCAACGTGCTCAACTACTTCACCACCACGGGCGACGAGCTCGAGGGCTGCGAGTACTTCGCGGACCGCGCCGGTGACCCGGTCACGGTGCGCGGCGGCTGCGACGCCCGCGGTGCCGCCGAGGACGAGGATCTCGAGCGCCAGCAGGCGAAGATCGTCTCCGCCATCAACGCGCTCGGCGCCGACGTGGTCTCCCTCGAGGAGATCGAGAACTCGGCCGCCCTCGGCCAGGACCGTGACGAGGCGCTCTCGGCGCTCGTCGCGGCCCTGAATGCCGCGGCCGGCGAGGACCGCTGGGCGTTCGTGCCCTCCCCGGCCGACGTGCCGGAGAACGAGGACGTCATCCGCACCGCCTTCATCTACGACCCGCGGGTCGTGGAGACGGTCGGCGAGTCCGTCATCTTCGACGACCCCGCCTTCGCCGACGCCCGCCAGCCGCTCGCCCAGGCCTTCGAGCTGGTCGGCGGCACCGAGGAGAACCGCTTCCTCGCGATCGTGAACCACTTCAAGTCGAAGAGCGACGGCGGAACCGGCGCGGACGACGACCAGGGCGACGGCCAGGGCGAGTTCAACGCCACCCGCGTGGCGCAGGCCGAGGCCCTCGTCGGGTTCGCCGACGACCTCCGCACCGAGACCGAGATCGAGCGCGTGCTCCTGAGCGGCGACTTCAACTCGTACCTCATGGAGGACCCGATCGACGTGATCCGCGAGGCCGGGTACACCAACGTCGGCGCGAGCACGGGGAAGCAGACCTACGCCTTCGGCGGCGCGGTCGGGTCACTCGACCACATCTTCGTCTCCGACGAGGCGGCCGGGACCATCGCGGGATCGGACGTCTGGAACATCAACGCCTACGAGTCCGTCGCGCTCGAGTACAGCCGGTACAACTACAACGTCACCGACCTGTACGAGCCCGACGCGTTCCGCTCGTCCGACCACGACCCGATCCTCGTGGGGCTCGACCTCACCGGCGAGCGGATCAACCTCAACCTGCTGAACATCAACGACTTCCACGGGCGCATCGACCAGAACACGGTCAACTTCGCCGCAACGGTGGAGACGCTGCGTCAGGCGGGCGGTAAGGACGAGACGCTGTTCCTCTCCGCGGGCGACAACATCGGCGCCTCCCTCTTCGCCTCGGCGAGCCAGCAGGACGAGCCGACGATCGACGTGCTGAACGCGCTCGACCTGCGCACCTCCGCCGTCGGCAACCACGAGTTCGACCAGGGCTTCGCGGACCTGACCGGGCGCGTGGCCGACTCCGCCGACTGGAACTACCTCGGCGCGAACGTGTACGAGAAGGGCACCCAGACCCCGGCCCTGCAGGAGTACGAGCTCTTCGAGGTCGACGGGCTGACGGTCGCCGTAATCGGCGCCGTGACCCAGGAGACGCCGACGCTCGTCTCCCCCGCCGGCATCGCCGACCTCGACTTCGGTGACCCGGTCGAGGCGGTGAACCGCGTCGCCGCCGAGCTCACCGAGTCCGGCGCCGCCGACGTGATCATCGCCGAGTACCACGAGGGCGCCGCCGTCGGCATCACGGGCGGTTCCTCGCTCGAGGAGCAGCTCACGGATGCGGACTCCGCGTTCACGAGCATCGTGACGGAGACCTCGGCCGAGGTCGACGCCATCTTCACGGGCCACACGCACCAGCAGTACGCGTGGGACGCCCCGGTGCCCGGTGAGCCCGGCCAGACCCGCCCGATCCTCCAGACGGGCAGCTACGGCGAGTTCATCGGCCAGATCGTGCTCTCGTTCGACACGGGCAGCGACGACATCGGTGCGTACGCGCAGGCCAACGTGCCCCGCATCCCGGCGCCCGCGGACGTGGCTGCCGCGGAGCAGCAGCGCGCGGCCTTCCTCGCCGCGTTCCCCCGGGTCGCCGAGGTGAGCACGATCGTCGAGGCCGCCCTGGCCGAGGCCGAGGTCATCGGCTCCCAGCCGGTGGGCGAGGTCACGGCCGACATCACCCGCGCGTACTCCGCCCCCGGGCAGGAGAACCGCGGTGCTGAGTCGACGCTGGGCAACCTGGTCGCCGACTCGCTCGTCGCGTCGCTCAGCGACCCGAACCTCGGCGGTGCCGAGATCGGCGTCGTGAACCCGGGCGGCCTGCGCGCCGACCTCGGCTTCGCCCCCTCGGGCGAGGAGGGCGAGGGCGTTGTCACCTTCGCGGAGGCCAACGCGGTGCTGCCGTTCGTCAACAACCTGTGGACGACGACGCTGACCGGCGCCCAGTTCAAGACGGTGCTCGAGCAGCAGTGGCAGCGTGATGCCGCGGGCAATGTGCCGTCGCGTCCGTTCCTCGCGCTCGGCCTGTCGGACAACGTCGAGTACACCTGGGACGACACCCGCCCCGAGGGTGACCGCATCACCGGCATCTGGGTGGATGGGCAGCCCATCGACCCCGCCCGCGGCTACCGCATCGGATCGTTCAACTTCCTGCTACAGGGAGGCGACAACTTCCGCGAGTTCGCCAACGGCACGGACACCCGGGACTCCGGGCTCGTCGACCGTGATGCCTGGATCTCCTACATCACGGCCAACAGCCCCCTGTCCCCGTCGTTCGACCGCCGCGGCGTCCGGGTGACCGACGTGCCGACCGGCACGCTGGCCGCCGGTGCGAGCGGCACGGTCTCGGTGTCGAACCTCGACCTGACCTCGCTCGGCAGCCCGGTGAACACCGAGATCTCGGCGGCGTTCGAGGGCAGCGCGGCCGCACCGGTCGTCTCCCCCGTCACTGCGGGTGCCGCGACCGTGGCCTTCACCGTCCCGAGTGACGTGTCCGGCAACGCCGTTCTCGTCCTCACGGCCCGCGAGTCGGGCACCGAGGTGCGGATCGCGCTCACGGTCGAGGCCGCGGGCCCCGGCACTCCGGGTAACCCCGGAACCCCCGGCAACCCGGGTGGTGGCAACGGCAACCCGGGCACGCCCGGCAACCCCGGTGGCGGCAACGGCAACGGTGGCGGGGCCGGTAACGGTGGCGGCGGGGCCGGTAACGGCAACGGCAACGGCGGGTCCGGCAACGGTGGTGGCAACGGCGGGTCTGGCCACGGGAACGGTGGTGGCCTCGCCTACACCGGCTCCGATGCCGCTCCGGCAGCCCTGGCCGGCGGCCTGCTACTCCTGCTCGGCGCGATCGCGATGGTGGTCCGAGGCCGCCGTCGCCTGACCGACGAGGCGTAAGCGACACAGCCCACACATGAGAGCGGCGCTTGCACCCACAGGGTGCGGGCGCCGCTCCTCTTTGCCCGCCCGCCCGCGCCGCCCACGGTCGCTGAGCTTGTCGAAGCGACGCAAGGTGACGTCGCGTCCCTTCGACAGGCTCAGGAACCGAGGGCGGTGCAGTCAGTCCGCGCTGGCCGTTCCCGAGAGCTCGCGAGCAGGGACGGCATGTGAGCGTTACAGCCGCCGGTTACCGCGAACGTTCCGCACACGGTCGCTGAGCTTGTCGAAGCGACGCAAGGTGCGCAGACACCTGTTCCGTCCATTCGACGGGCTCAAGGACCGAAGGCGGTGCAGTCAGTCCCCGCCGACCGTTCCCGAGAGCTTCGCGGGCAAGGACGGAATCTGGGCGGTACAGCCACCGAATTTCGCGATTGTCCCGCACACGGTCGCTGAGCTTGTCGAAGCGACGTGAGGTGCGTCGCGCAAGGTTGCGTCCCATCGACAGGCTCAGGGACCGTATGGTCAGCAACTCGCCGAGTGGTCGCCGCGGCTAGCACGGTCAACCGCTGGGCGGGGTCGGTTCTAGCGAGCGGTACCGGTCACGGAGGCGGTTTCGGCGGGCGTTCCAGTCTTGGACCGCTCGGCTCTTCGTCGCCAGGTGCCGCGCCTCGCGATTGGGGCTGATCGACCTCGGCGGTATCAGCGCGTAGTAGCCGCCAGTTCTGGTGATGTCCCAGCCGTTGTTGTGGAGGAGCAGGTGGTGGTGTTTGCACAGGAGCACGCCGTCGGCGATGTCCGTCTTGCCGTGATCCCGCTTCCACTGATTGATGTGGTGGGCTTCGCACCAGGACGGTGGCCGGCCGCAGCCGGGCCACATGCAGCCGCCGTCCCGCACGGCGAGTCCGATGCGCTGGCGGGAGGTGAAGAGGCGCTGCTCGCGACCGACGTTCACGCACTGGCCGTCGTCATCGAGCACCACCGCTACGGTTCCGGTTGAGCAGATCTCGCGGCGGATGGTGGCGATGCTCACCGCCTCGCCGGTGTCCTGGATCGAGCCGTGTCCCTCATCTGAGTCCAACGACTCCTTTGTGACGATCACCCGTACGGCCGGGCGGCGCGATCCGAAAACCTGTCCTGGGTCGGCGTCCGCGCCGATGCGCAGCAGCTCCAGGAACCCGTCGGCGGCGAGGCGTTCCGTCGGCCGAGGGTCGTTGAGGATCGCGTCGATGCGCGCCCGGTCCTCTTCCTTGACGAAGCGCGGCCCACCTCGGCGGGGGTTCGTCAGCTCATCGAGGACGGACAGGAGGAATGCGCCTGGCTCGGGTGCGTAGAGGAACTTCCCCTCCACCATGCCGTCGCTCCGCTTCCACGCCTTGAGGTGCTGCTGCTCCAGCTGCGCCTTCTCCCGGTCGGCGACTTCGGTGTCGTCGAGGTTGTCTCGCAGTTGGCGTGCTCGGCGGTGCAGTTGGGCTGCCGTGAGTGTGGCCGCGTCTTCGACTAACTCGACGGCGGCCTCGGACAGCGCCTCGGGCGGAACGGTCTCCGTCGGTAGTCCCAGCCCCGCCCGGATGGCGTCCGCCTGTGCGATCGACACCTTCCCGTCCGTGACTGCATGCGCGATCGGCGCGTGCCAGGGAATCTGCGGTGCGGGGAGTTCGGGGTGCTCGCGCTGCAAGGTCTCCACGGCGTCGGTCTCGGCGAGCATCTTGCCCACCTCCACGATCGACACCGCCCCACCCTTCGTCGTTCCGGTGATCGCTTCGACCATCGCCTGTGGCGTCCGATAGCCCTCCTGCTGCGCCAGGCCTGCGGAGCCGAGGTCGGTGCTGGAGCGCCGGTTCAACTCACCCGCGATCCAGGCGGAGAAGGTGTCGCAGGACTGTCTGAGGTCGGAGATAGCGTGCAGCGCGTCGAGGAGGTCCTGCTTCGGAAGCGTCACGAATACGGCGGGCGAGTCGCCCAGGCGCGCGACGGTGTCCGCTGTGCGGAGGAGCGTCGTTGCCGGGGTTCCCATAGCACACATTCTAGCGTATCGAAGATTTCTTCGATGAAGAACTTTTGGCCCCGTGTAGAACTTTTCACGAGCCCGATCGGCGGAACGGCCAGTGTCCCTTCGACAAGCTCAGGGACCGTGGACCGCCCTTCGCTCGAACCTGCAGCCCTTCGACAAGCTCAGGGACCGTGATAGTCCCGTCGCTCCACTCCGGACGCGCCGCGGCCCCCGGGCCCCTCCCGAGACGCGTCAGATGACGGCGTCGGAAAGGGTGTCCGGGTTGCCGAAGCGGTGCGCCGTGATGCTGATCGCCTGCTCGTGCAGGAACGGCAGCATCTCCACGCGACCGGCTGCGGTGACCTCGCCCGCGTAAACCGCGACAGACGGGGTGCCGCCGAGAGCCTCGGCCAGCGCCTGCGCGTCCCCGCCCACGAGCCGCACGCGGTCCGTCTTCAGTCCGCCGGCGGACACGCGCCGCAGCCACTCCTCGTCGGACTCCACGACCACGGGCACGTCCCGCACGTCGAGGATCTCCATCGTTGCGGCCGGGAGCGGGAGGGCCGTGCTGACCGTGAACTTCGATCGCGCAGCCGTCGCCGCCGCGAGCACGCGGAGCAGGTCCGCGAGCCGGCCGTCCTCGCCGAGGCGTACCGTGACGGGCAGGCTCACGTAGCGGAACAGGTTCCGCTCCACGCCGAGCTGCTGCACGTCGCGCACGGCGCCGAACTCCTCCTGCCACGCGATGGCGTCGCTCAGCGCCGACCGCCGCACGAGGTCGAAGTCCGCGTACCCGATGGCAGACTGGGCGGACTCGATGAGCTCCGTCACGCGCGTCGCGAGCCCCCGCAGGTGCAGGGTCGTGCTGTTGCGTCCGGGATCCGTCACCCAGGATCCGAGACCCATCAGGTAGTTCGGGCCGCCGGCCTTGGTGCCGGCGCCGACGGACGAGCGCTTCCAGCCGCCGAACGGCTGGCGCTCCACGATCGCCCCGGTGATGCCGCGGTTCACGTAGAGGTTGCCCGCCTCCACCCGCTCGAGCCACATCGCAAGCTCGTGCGAGTCGAGCGAGTGCAGCCCGGCCGTCAGGCCGTAGGGCACCGCGTTCTGCAGACGGATGGCCTCGGCGAGCGTCCGCGCGTGCATGATGCCGAGCACGGGCCCGAAGAACTCGGTGAGGTGGAAGTACGAGCCGGGGCGCACGCCGGTCTTGACCCCCGGCGACCAGAGCCGGCCGGTGTCGTCCAGCTGCCGCGGCTCGACGAGCCAGCTCTCCCCGCCGCCCAGCTGGGTCAGCGCGTGCTTGAGCTTGCCCGACGCCGGCTCCACGAGCGGGCCCATCTGCGTCGTGGGGTCCTCGGGGTAGCCGACGCGGAGGGATCGCACCGAGTCGACGAGCTGATTGCGGAAGCGCGTGGACCGGGCCACGGACCCGACGAGGATCACGAGGCTCGCGGCCGAGCACTTCTGGCCCGCGTGCCCGAATGCGGACTTCACGACGTCCGCCACGGCGAGGTCGAGGTCGGCGTTGGGCGTGACGATGATCGCGTTCTTGCCGCTGGTCTCCGCGAGCAGGGGCAGCTCGGGCCGCCAGGAGCGGAACAGCTCGGCGGTCTCGAAGGCCCCCGTGAGGATCACCCGATCGACCCGCGGGTGGGAGACGAGCTGCTTACCCAGCTCCCCCTCACTCACGTGCACGAGCGAGAGCACCTCGCGGGGCACGCCGGCCTCCCAGAGGATGTCGGCGAGCACGGAGCCGCAGCGCTTGGCCTGCTCGGCGGGCTTCAGGATGACGCCACTGCCCGCGGCGAGCGCGGCGAGCACGGAGCCGGCGGGGATGGCCACCGGGAAGTTCCAGGGCGGGGTGACCACGGTCAGCGCCGACGGCACGAAGCGGGCGCCCTGCACCCGGTCGAGGTCGCGGGCGCGCTCCGCGTAGTAGTTCGCGAAGTCGATGGCCTCGCTGATCTCGGGGTCGCCCTCGGCGAGGGTCTTGCCCGTCTCGCTTGCCATGACCTCGAGCAGCCGTCCGCGGTTGCCCTCGAGCGCGACGGCGGCCCGGTGCAGCACCTCGGCGCGCTCGTCGCCGGTGCGGGCACCCCAGGCGGAACCGGCCTCGGCGACGGAGCCGAGGATGCCCTCGAGCACGACCTCATCCGTGACCGTGTGCGCCTCGACGAGGTCCGCCCCCTCGGTGGATCCCGCGACGCGGCGCAGGATGGCGCGGCCCCACTCCCGGTTCACGGGCAGCGCGGGGTCGGTGTCCGGCGCGTTCGAGAAGGAGTCCGACTCGTCCGCGGCCGGCGGGGTGAGCGAGCTGAAGTCGGGCATCGAGCCGCGGGTGAAGCCGAGTACGACGCCCGTGAGAGACGGGTCGATCTGCTGCGCTGTCGGCACGGCCTCCGGCTCCGTCGCCGCGTCCGCGGACGCGCCGGCGTCAGCGTCCGTCCCCTCGCCCTCGCCCTCGCCACTGAGCGGCGGGAGCGCGGGCACGACGGTGCGGTCCTGGGTGCGGTTCGGGCCGGGAACGACCTCGTCGAGGTCCGCGAGGGAGTCGAGGAAGCGCTGCCGCTCGCGCTCGAACAGGGCCTCGTTGCTCGACAGCTCGAACACCGCGGACATGAAGTTCTCCTGGCTCGCGTTCTCCTCGAGCCGGCGCACCAGGTACGAGATCGCGACGTCGAACTCACGCGGGTGCACGACGGGCGTGTACAGCAGGAGGCCGCCCACGTCCTTGCGCACGGCCTCGGCCTGCCCGGTCGCCATGCCGAGCAGCATCTCGAACTCGATGCGGTCCCGCACGCCGCGCTCGCCCGCGAGCAGCCAGGCGAAGGCGATGTCGAACAGGTTGTGACCGGCAACGCCGATGCGCACAGCATCCGTGCGCTCCGCAGTCAGCGCGTAGTCGAGCACGCGCTTGTAGTTGGTGTCCGTCGCCTGCTTGCTCGAGTAGGTGGCGAGGGGCCAGCCGTGGATGGTGGCGTCCACGTTCTCCATGGCGAGGTTCGCGCCCTTGACCACCCGCACCTTGATGGACGCGCCGCCACGAGCCCGCCGGGCCTTGGCCCAGTCGGTGAGCTCGGCGAGCGCCTGCAGCGCATCCGGAAGGTAGGCCTGCAGCACGATGCCCGCCTCGAGGCCGAGCAGCTGCGGCTGGTCGAGGATGCGGCGGAACACGGCGAGCGTGAGGTGGAGGTCCTTGTACTCCTCCATGTCCAGGTTGATGAACTTCGGGGTCGGCGACGCCGCCGCGAGCTCGTACAGCGGCGTGAGGCGCTCGACGATCTTGTCGACGGCCTCGTCGAACGCCCACATCGAGAGCTGGCTGACCACGGAGGAGACCTTGATGGACACGTAGTCCACGTCGTCGCGCTCGAGGAGCGCCCGGGTGCCCTCGAGCCGGCGCCCTGCCTCTGCCTCGCCGAGAACCGCCTCGCCGAGGAGGTTCAGGTTGAGGCGAGCGCCGTTCTCGCGCAGCTTCTCGATGGCCGGCCCGAGCTTGTCCGGCGTGGCGTCGACGATGAGGTGCCCCACCATCTCGCGGAGCACGCGGCGGGCCACGGGCACGACGACCCCCGGCACGACCGGGCCGACGAGGCCGCCGAGGGTCACGGCGCCGCGCATGTACCAGGGCAGGAACTTCGGCACCTTGCGTGCGACGGTCGCGAGGCTGGTGCCGGCGACGAACAGGTCCTCGGGGCGCACCACCCGGTCCACGAAGCCGATGGTGAAGTCGAGCCCGTTGGGGTCCTTCAGCAGCCCGGCGAGCTGCGCCGCGGACGCATCGACGGGGTACTCGGCGCTCTCCGTCAGCCAGCGGCGCACGAGGGCGACCGCCTCATCCGCGAGTGCTCCTGGGCGCCGGGTTCCTGGGACGGTGGGGTTCAGCATGATGGGAGACTATGCCCTCTCTGTGCGTGTACTCCTCACAGTGTGCGACGCTGGACGCATAAGCAAAAGCGATCGTTATCGAAGGATAAGCGGCGGCTCAGCCGATGAATGGAGCGACGGATGCTCGACCTGCGCCGACTGCGTCTGCTGCGCGAGCTCGCCATCCGCGGCACCATCGCCGGAGTCGCCGAGGCGCTCGCCTACAGCCCGTCCTCCGTGTCGCAGCAGCTCGCCGTCCTCGAGCGGGAGGCGGGCGTCCCGCTCCTGCGGAAGAGCGGCCGGCGCGTGCAGCTGACGCCGCAGGCCGAGATCCTCGTCGAGCACACGACGGCGCTGCTCGAGCGGCTGGAGCAGGCCGAGGCCGACGTCACCTCGTCCCTCGAATCCGTGACGGGCACCATCCGGATGGCGGTGTTCCAGTCGGCGGCGCTCGGCATCGTGCCGCAGGCGCTCACCCTGTTCGCCGACGAGTTCCCGGATCTCCGCGTCGAGGTGACCCAGCGCGAGCCCGAGTCCGCGCTGTCCGAGGTGGAGGCCCGCGACTTCGACCTCGTCATCGCCGAGCAGTACCCGGGGCACGCGGCGCCCCGGCTGCGCGACCTCGACCGCGTCGACCTGTCCACCGACGAGATCCGTCTCGCCGTGCCGCCTCGACCGAGCCGGTTCGGCGCCATCGACTCCATGGCGGATGCCGGCCGCGTCCCCTGGGTCATGGAGCCGAAGGGCACCGCATCCCGGCACTGGGCGGAGCAGCTGTGCCGGGTCACCGGATTCGAGCCGGATGTGCGCTTCGAGACCGCGGACCTGCAGGCGCACATCCGCCTCATCGAGTCGGGGAACGCGGTCGCGCTGCTGCCCGATCTGGTCTGGGCGGGCCGGGAGCCCACCGTGCGCACGATCCGCCTGACCGGCCGCCCCTCCCGCACCATCTTCACCGCGGTGCGCGCGGGCAGCCGGGCCCGGCCCGCCGTCCTCGCCGCCCGCGACGTGCTCGCCCGCGCCGTCGCCTGAGGTGACCCGCTCCTCTCGCGTGCCGCCGCCTGAGGGTGACCCGCCTCTCACGCGTGCCGCCGCCTGAGGTGACCCGCCCCTCTCGCGTGCACCCGCCCGCGAGCCCCGCCCGGGTGCCCTGCCGCTCGCAATACCCTGGGAGGCGACCACCGACGTAGCGCCCCTGCCCAGGCAGAGGCAGCGTGCGCAGCTTTAAGCTGGGCAGGATCCTCCTGCCTGGGCAGGAGACACACCGTGACGGATCAGCCGGAGCAGACCGCGCAGCCGGAGCAGACCGCGCAGCCGGAGCAGACCGCGCGACCCCAGCAGACCGACCTCGCCGCCGAGTTCGCCGAGCTGCTGACCGCGGATGCGGTGGATCCCGCCCAGCTGCAGTCGCGCGTTCGGCGCGGTGGTGCCGCGGCCCGCGCCGCAGTGATCTCGCTCGCCCACGACGCCGGATCCCCTCAGCGGCTGGCGTTCCGGGCCGCGGTGCTCGCGGCGGACGCCTGCGCGGACGACTCCCCCCTGCGCCGAGCCCTGCACGACGCCGCCGCCGACCCGACCGCACCCACCCTGTCCGAGCTCCTCGCCGCCGTCGACGACACGGCGCGCCCGGGTGGCCCCGCCGCGACCCTCCTCGACGACGCCGCCGTGACCGCCGACCTGCTGACGGCCGCCATCGCGGCCCGGCCGGAGGACGGTCGCATCGCCGCGGCCGTGCTCGAGTCCCTCGGCGACAGCAGCGGCTTCAGCCTTGTCGTGCGACCGGTCCGCTCCCGCGAGAACGCGGTGAAGGTGCTGCGGAACGGCATGGCCCTGCTCGCCCGGTCCACCGACGGCCGCGTGGTGCACGCCCTCGAGCAGGTCCTCCTCGCGCGCGTCACGTCCGCGGCGAGCCCCATGAACGACGAGATCCTACGGGCGGTCCTCGCCAGCCCGAGCGGGCGCGGCCCCGACCTGGTCGCCGATCTCGCCCGCGCGGGCGTTCCCGGAATCCGGCGTCAGGCGCAGGCCGCCCTCGGGCTCGAGGTCGAGCCGGCGAGCGACGACGCGGGCGAGACCGCCATGGTGATGTTCGCGATCTCCGAGCGCAACCGTCCGACAGAAGCCGCGCCCGCACCGGCTCCCGTTCCCGCACCTGCACGCGCCTCTGAGGCAGCACCCCTCCGCGCGGACTCCACCGAGCCGGCGCCCACGCCCGCCGTGATGCGCGCCCCCGCGCTGGATCCGGGTGCGCTCCCGTCGCCCCGACCGTTCCGGCCCCCGGGCGTCGACCTGGAGACCGCGGACGCCGAGCCCGTTAAGAAGCGCTCCTGGTTCGCCCGCCTGTTCGGCCTCGGCCGACGGTAGCCCCCACGGCGAGCGCCGGAAGCGCCGGGACAGGACGGACGGGACGGGACAAACAGATGCGACGCGAACGGATGCGACGCACACAGCGAGCGGCCGCGGTCACGCTCGTCGCGGCCGTGCTGCTCACCGGCTGCACCGCTCCGGTCACGGACTCGCCGAGTCGAACGGAGAGCCCTCCCGAATCCGTCGAATCGCTCCCCGGCGGGATCACCGTCGCCGTCCAGCAGAGCCGTAGCGACGTCGCCCAGCGGCGCCTGAAGGTCTCGGTCACGAACGACGGCCCGGATCCGTTCGTCGTCACGGGCCTGCGCCTCTCGGCGCCGCAGTTCACCGAGCCGGTGGTGTGGCCGAAGGACAGCACGACGGTGAGGCCGGGGACGACGGTGGACCTGCCCGTTGCCCTGGCGTCCCCCGACTGCTCGGCGGACGGGCCGCCGACGGTGACCCTGCGCTTCCTTGCCCCGGACGCCGCGAGCGACGCCGACCCCCCGGAGCACGAGGCCACCGTCGCACCGGACGACCCCTTCGACCGGCTTCCCGCGCTCCGGGCCGAGGACTGCCTCGCCGAGGCCGTGGCCGCCGTCACGACGATCACCGTGCCCGGACCCGTGCGGCTCGTCGACGCCGGCGGCTCACCCGCCGCCGTGCTCGATCTGGTCGTCTCTCCCACGGGTGCCAAGGGTTCCGTAGCCATCGACTCCGTGACGGGCACGACGCTGCTCGCCCCGGCCGACCCGGACACCGGCGACCGCCGCGACGAGCTCACCATCGGCGCCGTTGTCGACGCGGACGCAGGGACGACCACGATCCCGCTGACCTTCGTGCCGAATCGCTGCGACGCGCACGCCATCGCCGAGGACAAGCGCGGCACGATCCTGCCGCTGCACGTCACCGGCCCCGACGGAGTCACCGGCATCGTGCCCGTCCCCGTCGACGAGGCCACCCGGTCGGCGCTCTACGCGTCCGTCGCGGAGGCGTGCGGCCTCTCCTGACCGAGGTCCCCGTCGTCGCCCGGCAGCGGAGGAACCACGGCGGGGGCCACCGCGGGTCAGGGCGAGCAGAATCGATGCCAGCGGCGCACAGGACCGCGCGACGCATCGAGCGGAGGGCGGATCGCGATGGGAAACGAGACCGACCCGCGGCGTCCCCTCGTTCTCGTCACCGGGGCGGCGGGCGCGCTTGGGTCCGTCCTCACCGCCGAGCTGCCCGCGCACGGCTGGGATGTGCGGCGACTGGTGCGCACCCCGGACGACCTCGGGGGTGACACCGTCGTCGGTTCCGTCACGGACCTGGACACCATGGCGCGGGCCGCGGAGGGCGCCGACGCCATTGTGCACCTCGGCGGCATCTCAGGGCCGGGATCACCCTGGGCGGACTACCTCGCCACGAACATCGACGGAACGCGCATGGTGCTGGAGGCGGCCCGCCTTGCCGCGGTGCCGCGCGTCGCCCTCGCCAGCAGCAATCACGCCGTCGGCTATCTGCGGCGTCGCGAACACCCACTGCCGGCGGACCTCGCACCGCGGCCGGACAGCTTCTACGGGGTCAGCAAGGCCGCGATGGAGGCGCTCGGCTCCTTCTACAGCGACGAGTACGGGCTGACCTGCGCCAATCTCCGCATCGGGTCGTGCTTTCCCCGCCCCACGTCGGCCCGCATGCTGGCGACCTGGCTGTCCTACCCGGATCTGGTGCGGCTCACCCTCGCGGCCATCGAAGGCGCCTGGACGGGCTGCGAGACGGTCTGGGGCATCTCCCGCAACACGCGCCGCTGGTGGTCCCTCGACGCGGGCGAGCGCATCGGCTTCTTCCCCGAGGACGACGCCGAGCGGTACGCCGCGGAGGTCACCCCGGACGACAGCGACTACGTGGGCGGCGCAACCCCGCCGACGCTGCTCCCGCGCTGAGCGGTCAGCCGCGAGCGGCGGTCGGCGCACGAGCGACCGCGAGCGCCTAAGCCCCGCGCGCCTTCCCCTCGGCGATGTAGGCCAGGCGCTGCAGGGTCTCCGTGTTGCGGTAGCGGATGCCCGCGGTGCGGATAGGGCGGGGCACGAGCGTGGCCGGCCCGACGATCGCGTCCTCCTCGATGCGCACGAGGCAACCGCCGTTCCGTGGCTCGACCTCCAGCACCACCCTCGCCTCGCCCATCACCGGCCAGCCACGGGCCTTCAGCACGGCGCGCCGGGGCGGGTCCCACTCGACGATGCTCGTGGTGTCATCGATCACGGCCGGCCAGACGCCGAAGGAGTGGTGGATGCGCGCTCCCTCGCCCGGCCAGGACTGCTCGACCGAGCGGATGCGTGACGCCCCGACCACCCAGGACGGGTACAGCCAGCCATCGGCGAGGACACGGAAGACGTCCTCCGGTGCACAGTCGAGGTGTCGGAAGTTCACAGCCATAGGACCATCCTTCCCGTCCCCGCGGGCCTTTCCTAGCCGACGCGTCCTTCTCGAGGGGAGGGACGCCGCGCCCGTACCGGTTCCCGGCGAGGCCGGCCCCCGCCCGCACGCGGGCGGAGCCGGCCTCTCGGGCAGTGGTCAGGGCTCGATGATGAGCTCGGCGATCAGGTCGTCCTCGACGCGGAAGCGGAAGTGCAGGTCGACGAGGCCGCCCGGGAAGTCCCCCTCCAACCGGGCGACAACCACCTGGCGATCCGCCGCGGTCTCGGCCTGACCGGTGAACGTCGTGGTGTAGGTGAACTCGCTCGCCGCCTTCGTGAGCCATCGCCGGATGGCGTCGCCGCCCACGTACTCGGTGTTCTCGTCGACGACGCGGGCGCCGGGAGCGAACGCGTCCGCGACCGCCTCACGGCCCGCGGTGTCCTTCTGGGCCTCGAGGTAGCGCCTGACGGCCGGGGGCAGTGCGTCGGGGCGGTAGAGGCCGAGCGGGCTTTCTGTCGTTGTGTCTCTGAAGTTCGTCATAGCCCGAGCGTGCGGCTTCCCCTCGGGGGAAGGTCAAGCGCGATGGGAGAAAAGGGTTAGGCACATCCCGAGAGAAGGGAGTCAGCGCGAGATCCGGAAGATGGGCCAGCCGATCTCGGTCACACTGCGCTCGTCTATCGCCGGGAACCCCTCGAGGTAGGTCTCGCGCACGGGGCCCTCCACGCTGAGCTCGTGGCGGGCGACGTACTCACCGAGCGCCGCGTACACGCGGGGCACGGTCTCGTCGGGACCCGAGTGCGTCGCCACGGCCAGTTCGACGGCGGGAAGGTCGAGCACGTGCGCTCGCCCGGCCACCCGCCTGGCCGGAAAGGCCTCCGACACCGTCAGGTACACCATGGCCTCGCCGTGCTCCTCCTCGAACAGCTCGGCGTACCAGACACCTCCGAACGGGCCGATCTCCCCGGGAGCCGCCGACTCCGCGATGCGGCGCAGTTCGAGGATGGAGCCTCTGAACCAGGCGCCCAGCTCCGGCAGGGCGATGGTGTCACGGATCGCGGCCACCCGCGTCTCGGGGACGCTCCGGTGGACGATCTCGATCGGCGCGTCCGGCTCCTCGAGCATGCCGCGCAGGCTCTGCACCGCCGCCCGCGTCTCGTCGAGCTTCCGCTCCATCCGCTCGAGATGCTCGGCGAGGAGCGCAGCCCGGCCGTCGATGCTCGGCGCGTTCAGGACGGCCCGGATCGCGTCAATGGGCACGTCGAGGCGCCGCAGCGTGCGGATGATCTGCGCGTCGGCGATCTGCTCCGGCGCGTACAGGCGGTAGCCGGTGTGCGCGTCCACCGACCGCGGGGCGAGCAGGCCGTTCCGGTGGTAGAAACGCAGCGCCTTGGCGCTCAGGCGCACCGCGCGCGAGAAGTCGCCGATGGTCATGAGCGCAGTCACACGCCGATTATCCAGCGCGACCCCGCCGCTCAAGATGCGAACAGCGGCTCGAGGTTCTCGACCCACACGTCGTGCCCCACTTTGATGATGAGCGCGGCGACCACGACGAGGAACGCGATGCGGATGAACCGGTTGCCCCGGGCGACGGCGGTGCGCGATCCGAGCCAGCCACCGAGGGTGTTCGCCGCGCCCATGGCGAGGCCGAGCACCCAGAGCACGTGACCCTGCGGCACGAAGAACAGCAGTGCTCCGGCATTCGTCGCGACGTTGACGATCTTGGCCTTCGCGCTCGCCTGGAGGAAGTCGTATCCGAGCGCCGTGATGAGCGTCATGATGAGGAACGTGCCGGTGCCCGGGCCGATCAGGCCGTCGTAGAAGCCGATCGCGACGCCGAGTGCGCCCGCGATGACGTGGTGCCGCCGACTGCCCTCGTGCCGCAGGGACACCACGCTGCCCAGGGCCGGCCGGGCGACGGTGACGACCGCCACGACCACGAGGGCGACCACGATCACGGGCTTGAACACGGAGGACGGCAGCAGGGCGGCGAGGTTCGCGCCGCCGTAACTGCCGACGAACGCGATCCCCGCCATGGGGAGGGCGGTCCGCAGGTCGGGCTTGACCCGCCGGTACCAGGTCAGGGCGCTGGTCGTGGTGCCGAAGATGGACGCGGTCTTGTTCGTCGCGAGGGCCTCGACGGGGGTGATGCCCGGCACCAGAAGCAGGGCGGGCAGCTGCAGCAGGCCCCCGCCGCCGACGACGGCGTCGATCCATCCCGCCGCGAACGCGGCGACGATCACGAGGATCACGACCCCCGGGGCGATGTCGCCGAAGAAGGGGAGGAGGTCCATTCAGCCCATTGTCCCGGCAGTGGGCCGACGCACCAAAGCGCGCACCGCTCCGGGAAGGGGAAGGGGGGAACACCGGCACCCCTCTGCCCGGCCGGATCCGCCGCCCGGACGCGGAAGCGCCCCGGCGGGTGCCGGGGCGCTTCGGTGTGCGGGAGTCGCGGATCAGCCCTTGTTGAAGGTGTCCTTGATCGTTCCGCTCGCCTTCTCCAGGAGGTTCGGCTTCTCGGTGGTGCCGTAGAAGCGCGGGTCCGGGTGCGTGGGAGGCGGCATGGGGACGGTCGTGTCCGGCCCGTCCCGATAGCTGAACTCGCCCTTGCCGTCGGGGGTGGGTCCCTTGGCCCACGAACCCTCGGCGGCCAGCTTGCCGTCGGAGAAGTTCAGGTACTCGTAGTCCACCTTCGTGTTCTCCTTGTGCTGCGGGAAGTTGCTCGGCACCGGCAGCTCCTCGAGCTTCTCCTCCTGCAGCTCGCGGGCGGCCGCGATCCACTGGTTCTGGTGCATGGTGTCGCGTGCGATGAGGAACGAGAGGAGGTCCCGGACCCCCTTGTCGTCGGTCATGTGGTACAGCCGGGCGGCCTGGAGCCGGCCCTGCATCTCACCGTTGGCGTTCGCGGTGAAGTCGGCCAGCATGTTGCCGCTCGCCGTGATGTAGCTGCCCTGCCAGGGGTTCCCGTTGCTGTCCACCGCGCGAGCTCCCGCTCCGGCAACGATGGCGTGCTGCACGTCCATGCCGCCGACCACCGCGGCGACGGCGGGGTCGTTCTGCAGGCCGTCGCTCGTGATGCCGACGGGCGCCTTCTCGAGCAGCTGCGCGATCATGATCGCGAGCATCTCGACGTGGCCCATCTCCTCGGCGGCGATGCCGTAGAGGAGGTCGCGGTACTTGCCGGGGATGTGGCTATTCCATGCCTGGAAGCCGTACTGCATGGCGATGGTGATCTCACCGTACTGACCGCCGAGCACCTCCTGCAGCTTGCGCGCGTAGATCGCGTCGGGCTTGTCGGGTACTGCCTTGAACTGGAGTTCCTGCTTGTGAAAAAACACTCACTACCTCCGGGGAAGGGTCCACCGCACTGTCGGCCCCCGCTTGGTCCGGGGGGTCTGCGTGGGACGCGTTGTGGCCGAAGCTACGCCGCACCCTGTTCCGCTGCCGAGGAATTCTCCCTGTTCACACAGGATTCAGGTCGGGGGTACCCTTCCGCCCGAATTCGTGCCGGAGCGCGCTCGCGGCAGCGTGCCAGCCCGCCGAACCGTGCACGCCGGGGCCCGGCGGCGTGGAGGCCGAGCAGAGGTAGACGCCTTTCATCGGCGTCCGCCAGGGGTCGGGGCTCAGCACCGGCCGCCTGACCAGCTGCAGCAGGCTCGCGGTGCCCGAGGCGATGTCGCCGCCGATGTAGTTCGCGTTGTCCTGCTCCTCCTGCAGCGCGGTGCGACTCGAGGACGCGAGGATCAGGTCGCGGAAGCCGGGCGCGAAGCGCTCGATCTGGCGGATGATCGTCTCGGTCTGGTCGACAGTCGAGTGGTGCGGGACGTGGGTGTAGGTCCAGAGCACGTGGTGGCCGTCGGGCGCCCGGCCCGGGTCGAAGGCCGACGGCTGCGACACCAGCACGTACGGCCGGTCGCTGTGCCTGCCCCGGGTGAGCTCGGCCTCCGCCGCGGCGATCTCGGCCCTGGTCCCACCGACGTGCACGGTGCCCGCCCGGCGGACCTCCGGGTTAGTCCACGGAACGGGGCCGGACAGCGCGAAGTCCACCTTCGCGGCACCGTTCCCGTAGCGGAACTGCCGCATGGCTCGCGCGTAACGGGAGGGGACGGCGTCGCCGGCCAGGCGCAGCAGGGCGCGGGGGGTGACGTCGAGGATCACGGCGCGTGCCGGCGGAAGCTCGGCGAGCGAGGTGACCTCGGCGTTCGTCTCGATCTGGCCACCGTGCGCGAGGAGGTCCTCCTCCATCGCGCCGATGATGGCCTGGCTGCCGCCGATGGGGATGGGCCAGCCGCGCCCGTGTGCGTACGCCCCCAGCATGAGCGCCGCGGCCGCGGTCGAGACGCTCGGCATGGGGCGGATCGCGTGCGCCGCGACGCCGGTGAGCATGGCGGGCGCGGCGTCCTCCGACCACCGGACGTTCCACGCCGGCGACCCCTGCTCGAGCGCGCGCAGGCCGAATCGGGCGAACGTCAGCAGGTGCGGCGGGGGCTGGAGCATGCTCGAGCCGGTGAAGTGGGCGACCTTGTCTGCGTTGCGGGAGAGCGGACCCATCAGGTTGCGCCACGCGTCGCCGTCCGCTCCCAGGGAGGCCGCGGTGCGGTCGATGTCGAGGTAGGCGATCCCGGCGCGCCCGCCGTCGAGCGGGTGGGCGTACGAGATGTCGGGGAGCGCGAACGGGATCCGATCGGCGAGCTTGAAGCGGCGGAAGAACCCGGAGGCGTACGCCATGGGATGGACGGCCGAGCACACGTCGTGCAGGTACCCGGGCAGCGTGAGCTCGAGGGTGCGCGACCCACCGCCGATCGTGGCGGACCGCTCGTACACGCGCACCGACAGTCCCGCTCGCGCCATCGTGACTGCGGCGGCCATGCCGTTCGGCCCCGATCCCACGACGACGACGTCCAGTTCAGAGCTGCCCGCCATGCGCCCTCCCCATCTCCTCCTCCATATAACCCCCTGGCAGGCACTCCGGGGCCCGACTACCGTGAAGAAGCGGCAGCCTCACGGATGCCCGCCAGCAATGACGGAGGGAAGCGCATGGAGCAGCACGACGACGACAAGGTCGAGACCGACCTCGGCTTCACGGCGGCGGAGGCGCACCGGGCTGCGCACGCGACCGAACCCCGCATGGGCGGCGACGGCAGCGACGACCCGGACACCGTTGCGGACGCGGTCGTGGACCCGAGCGACGACAACGACGAGTCGTACGTCCCCTCCAAGCCGGTGCCGACGGAGGGCCAGGGCGGCCTGCCCTGACCTGAGCCCACGATGAGCGGCGGTACTCCCACCCCCACCGGGCGGCTCGAGCCACGGGCGGACGGCGGCACGGGCGGCGACGTCGTGTTCGAGCGGTCGTTCCGCGCGCCCGCGACCGAGATCTGGGCGGCGGTCACCCGGCCCGATCGGCTGGAGCGGTGGATCGGCACCTGGCAGGGGCAGCCGCGGACGGGACGGGTGACGTTCACCATGACCGCCGAGGACGGCGCGGAGCCCGAGGAGGTGCGCATCGAGCGCTGCGACGAGCCGTCGATCCTCACCGTGGCGTTCCGGGTGGCCGACTCCTCCTGGCGCGTGTCGCTGCGGCTCGCAGAGAGCGACGGCACGACGACGCTCGGCCTCGTGCACCACCTCCAGCCGGGCGACGACCTGCCGAGCTACGGCCCCGGCTGGGAGTACTACCTGGATCGGCTCGTCGCGGTCGAGACCTCGAAGGTGGATCCTGACTCGGTGAGCTTCGACGACTACTACCCGGCGCAGGCCGCCTACTACGAGAAATTGGCCGCCACCCTCTGACGCTGCGGCACCCCGAGGCCCTATCCTTCCGGTCATGAGCGTGCCGACCGCGCAATCCCTGCTCTCCCTGGCATCCGCCGTATCGGGCTCCGTCTGGGCGAGGGGTGACGACGGCCTCGCCGATGAGGTCGCCTGCTTCAACACCGCCGTGGTGCACGATCCCGACGTCGTCGTCGCCGCGGAGAATGCCGGCGACGTCGCCCTCGCCGTCGGGTACGCGACCGCGCAGGGCCTTCCCGTGCGCGTGCAGGCGACGGGCCACGGCGCCTTCGAACCGATCACGCACGGGGTGCTCGTGTCCACCCGCCGCCTGGACAGCGTCGTGGTCGACCCGGTGGCGCGGGAGGCGCGCATCGGCGCCGGCGCGCGCTGGGGGTCGGTCATCCTCGCCGCCGCGGAGCACGGGCTGGCGCCCATCACCGGGTCCTCCCCGAGCGTCGGGGCGGTCGGCTACACGCTCGGTGGCGGCCTCGGACCGCTCGCCCGCACCTTCGGCTTCACGGCCGACTACGCGACCGAGTTCACCGTGGTCACGGCCGACGGCGGTCTCGTCCGCGCGTCGGCGGACGAGCATCCCGACCTCTTCGCCGCACTGCGTGGCGGGAAGGGCGGCCTCGGCATCGTCGTGGAGATGCGGCTGCGGCTGGTCGAGCTCGCGAGCTTCTACGGCGGCGGCCTGTTCTACGACGCCGACGCCATCGAGCCCGCGCTGCGGGCCTGGGCGGAGTGGGTGCGGACGGTGCCGGACACCGTCAACTCCTCCGTGGCGCTGCTGCGGATCCCCGACATCGAGGAGGCGCCCCCGCCGCTTCGCGGCCGCACGGTGCTGCACCTGCGCTACGCCTTCGTCGGCTCACCCGAGGACGGCGAGCTGCTGCTCGCCCCGATGCGCGACGCGGCGCCGGTGTTCCTCGACCTCGTGCGCGAGATGCCCGCGGCAGACGTGGGCCTCGTGCACTCGGACCCCGACACCCCCGGCCCCGGCTGGGACCGCGGGCTCATGCTCACCGGGCTCGACCAGGAGTTCGTGACGGCGCTGCTCGAGGTGCTCGGTCCGGAGACCGAGGCGCCGTTCATCGCGGCGGAGGTGCGCCATCTCGGCGGCGCGACGGCGAGGCGCCCCGCCGGCCTGGACTCGGTCGGCGGCCGGGAAGCCGCTTTCACCCTCGTGCTCATCGGCATCCCCGTGCCGGAGCTGTTCGCGGAGGTCCTCCCCCGCGCCGCCGACGCGGTCGTCGCCCGCATCGCGCCGTGGCGAGCGACGACCACGAACGTGAACTTCGCCGGACACATCACGAGTGCCCAGGAGTTCGCGAGCGCCTGGCCCGCGGACGCCTTCGAGCGACTGGCCGTCACAAGGACCGCGTACGACCCGGGCAGGGTCTTCAGCTACGGCCCGGCCTGACCCGCCCCCGCCCGTCGGCTGCGCCTCAGGCGCGGTCGTGCAGAGTGACGTGATAGCCGTCGGGATCGGCGAAGGTGAACGTGCGCCCGAAGGGGCCGTCGATCGGGGCCGAGGTGATCGTGTGCCCGTCCGTCACCAGAGCGTCGTGGATGGCCTGCACGTCGGTGGCGTGGAGCCAGATCGCCGCACCGATTCCGGGCCGGGCGACGGAGGCGAGGTCGGTGCCGGGAACGACGTCCCGGAGGGCGAATGCGATCGGGGTGGTGGTGAAGACGACCGCGTGGGGTGGACCCGCCGGCGAACGAACGAGGCCGAGGTAGTGCTCGTAGAACGCCTGCGACGCGGCGAGATCGCGGGTCTGGAGAGAGAGAAAGTCGGGGCCGGTCACGGGCATGGGGAGCTTCTTCCTATCGTGTCAGCTGTCTGACATAAATAACCGTATGTCAGACTTCTGACATGAGTCAAGACGGGATCGACCTCGAGACGTCGGTGGGTTACCTCCTGAAGGAGGCGTCGAGCGCACTCCGCGCCGCCATGGAGGCCGTGCTGCGTCCCCTCGGCATGACCGTGACGCATTACTCCTGCCTCGAACTGCTCTCGCAGCGCCCCGGCCTGTCCAACTCGGAGCTCGCGCGAGGAGCGTTCGTGACGCGGCAGTCGATGAACGTGCTGCTGCAGGCCCTGGAACGGGATGGGTACGTGACGCGACCGGTGGAGGCTCGCGTCGGAAAGGTGCTCCCCACGCAGCTCACGCCCCGCGGTCGGCATAGCCTCGAGAAAGCGACCGCCGCGGTCCGGTCCGTGGAGGTCAGGATGCTGAGCGGCATGACCCGGGAGGAGCAGGCCGCCGCGTCCGGGATGCTGCGGAGCATTGTCCAGTCCCTGCGCACGACCGAGGGCAGCGAGCAGCAGGGGTAGCCCTCACCGCCTGTGTGCACGCTCGGCACCGGGATTCGCTCAGGCGGCGGACTCCAGCGCGAGCAGCGCGTGCTTCGCCTCGAGGCCGCCGACGTATCCGCCGAGGGAACCGTTGGAGCGGAGCACCCGGTGGCAGGGCACGACAACGGGGAGCGGGTTCGTCGAGCAGGCGCTGCCGACGGCGCGGACCGCGCGCGGGTTCCCGGTGGCGGCGGCGACCTCCGCGTAGCTCTCCGTCCTGCCGTAGGCGATCTCGGTCAGGTGCTCCTGCACGCTGCGACGGAACCCACGGGACAGTCTGCGGTCGAGCGGCACGTCGAAGGACCGGCGGCGGCCGGCGAAGTACTCCTCGAGCTGACGGGCCACGGCCTCCGTCCGCGCGGGCGAGCGGAGGATCCGGGGGCTCACCCGGGCGGCGAGCGTCGCCAGCACCGCGTCATGCCCCTCGACCCCGAAGGCCACCCGGAGCAGACCCTGGTCGGTCGCGGCGAGCAGCAGGGGCCCGATGGGCGAGTCCACGACCCGGTACGCGATGTCGAGCAGCCCGCCCTCGGCCGCCTCCCGCTCCAGCCGCCCGTGCAGCCGGGCGAGGTCCGCGCCCTGCTCCTGGTCCGCCAGCGGGGCGAGCAGTTCGGCTCCGGCGCGCTCGTCCACGACATCCTCCTGGGCGCCGGCGACGCCGGCGCGTGCCGTCCCGCCGCTTCCGATGCTTCCGCTGCTGTCCGTCATGGTCGTGCTTCCTCCCGTTCGGCCGCGAGCGATCGTCGCAGGCTGCTGATCCCGTCGGCGGCCGCCCGTCGCGCCGCGTCCGTCGTGCCGCCGAGGATCTCGGCGACCTCCGCGTGCGGCAGGCCGATCAGGTAGTGGTACGCGACGGCCTGCCGCTGCTTCGTCGGCAGGCCGGCGACCGCCCGCCGGAGCTCGGCCGCCGCATCCTCGGGTTCCTGGTGCACGCTCGGGATCTCCGGAACGTCCGCCACCGACTCCGGGCGGCGCGCCCGCGCCCGAAGCAGGTCGAGAGCCTTCCGGTGCGCGATCGTGACGAGCCAGGCCTCGACGTTGGCGTCGGCCGGGAGCGCCGGGTAGGCACGCAGGGCGGCGAGGAACGTCTCGGACCAGGCGTCGTCGGCGTCGACGGGCCCCACGACCGCGCGGCACACGCGGAGCACCGCTGCGCCGTGCTCGGCGACCACGCGCTCGAAGGGTTTCATGCTCACACTCTGTAGACGACCGGGAGGGGCGGAACGTGAGGTCCCGCCGCGCACGATTCTCGCAGCCCGGTCGCCCGCCGGACCCAGCCGTAGACTTGTGCGCTCAGCCCCTCGGCCGCCCCCATCGCGGCTGACACCGGCATCCGCGCCATCGCGCACGCATCAGCACCCATCGCCGCCGCGCCCCCTCCGGGCAGAAACGGGAGTCCCATGCCGTCCCGCCCCACCGCCTCCGCCCCGCCCGCGTCCCCGGGAGTGCTCGCCGCGCTGCGCTCGCCCCGCATCCTCACCCGCGAGGTGCTCGCCGGCCTCGTGGTCGCGCTCGCGCTCATCCCGGAGGCGATCTCGTTCTCCATCATCGCGGGGGTGGACCCTCGGCTCGGGCTGTTCTCCTCGTTCATCATGGCCGTGACGATCGCATTCCTCGGCGGACGCCCGGCGATGATCTCGGCCGCCACGGGCGCCGTCGCCCTCGTCATCGCGCCCGTGGCCCGGGAGTACGGCATTGACTACTTCCTCGCCACGGTGATCCTCGCCGGCGTCTTCCAGGTGCTGCTCGCCGTGCTCGGCGTCGCCAAGCTCATGCGGTTCATCCCGCGCAGTGTGATGGTCGGGTTCGTCAACGCGCTCGCGATCCTCATCTTCACCGCCCAGCTGCCGCAGCTCATCGGCGTGCCCTGGATCGTGTACCCGCTCGTGGCGCTCGGGATCGCGATCATCGTGCTGCTTCCGCGCCTCACCCGGGTCGTGCCTGCGCCACTCGTCGCGATCCTCCTGATCACGGCCATCACCGTGACGACGGCCCTCACCGTGCCCACGGTCGGCGACCAGGGCGACCTGCCCGAGAGCCTGCCGGAGCTGCTGATCCCGAACGTCCCGCTCACCTGGGAGACCTTCTCCATCATCGCGCCCTTCTCGCTCGCGATGGCGCTCGTGGGCATCCTCGAGTCGCTGATGACCGCGAAGCTCGTGGACGAGATCACGGACACCCCGTCCCGCAAGACGAGGGAGACGTGGGGTCAGGGCGTCGCGAACATGCTCTCCGGGCTGTTCGGCGGCATGGGGGGCTGCGCGATGATCGGCCAGACCATGATCAACGTGAAGGTCTCCGGCGCGCGCACGCGCATCTCCACCTTCCTGGCCGGGGTGTTCCTGCTGATCCTCGTCGTCGGCCTCGGCGACATCGTCGCGATCATTCCCATGGCGGCCCTCGTCGCGGTCATGATCATGGTGTCGGTCGGCACGTTCGACTGGCACAGCGTGCGGCCGTCGACGCTGCGCCGGATGCCGCTCGGCGAGACCATCGTCATGGTCGTGACCGTTGCGGTCGTGGTTGTGACGCACAACCTCGCCATCGGCGTCGTGATCGGCGTGATCGCGGCCATGGTCGTGTTCGCCCGCCGGGTCGCGCACTTCGCGACCGTAGAGCGCACCCTCGCGGTCGACGACGACGGGCGCGAGGTGGCGGACTACACCGTGAACGGCGAGCTGTTCTTCGCCTCGAGCAACGACCTGACGACGCAGTTCGACTACGCCGCGGACCCCGACCGCGTCGTGATCGACATGACCCGCTCGCACGTCTGGGACGCGTCCACGGTGGCGGCGCTCGACGCCATCACCACCAAGTACGCGCAGCGCGGCAAGACGGTGACCATCGTCGGAATGAACGACGCGAGCGCCGCCATGCACGAGCGCCTCGCCGGCAGGCTCGGCTCCGAGGGGTAGGGGGCTGAGGGGTAGCCAGCGAGGGGTGGGGCTTCCCCCGGGTGCGGGCGTGTGCCAGCGTGGCCGATCGTGACCCCTCATGAGAGCCTGCTCAGGCCGGACCGGTTCCCGCTGTCCTCCCGCTACGACCCCACGTGGCTGCTCGGGCTGGACATGGGACCCCACCCCCTCTGGCAACTCGAGGACCTGCTGACGCTAGTCTCGCTGACGCCGGGCCAACGCGTGCTCGACCTCGGCTGCGGGCGCGGGGCGACGAGTGTGTTCCTGGCCCAGCAGTGCGGCGTCGAGGTCGTCGCGTTCGATCTCTGGATCGAGCCCGCCGAGATCCGGGCGGTCGTCGACGCGGCCGGTGTCGGGGACCGCGTCACCGTGGTGCACGGCGACGCGCGGTCGCTGCCGTTCGAGGACGGCGAGTTCGACGCGATCGTCAGCATCGACGCCTTCGAGTACTTCGGAACGGACGTGCACTTCCTCCCCGGGCTGTTGCGCGTGCTCCGGCCGGGCGGGCAGGTCGGGATGACGACGCCCGCCCTCCGCGACGATCCCTACGCGGTCCACCCGCCCGACGCCGTGCTGGATCTGGTCGGCGGGGAGGCTGCAGCGTGGCACTCCCCCGGCTGGTGGGCGACCCACTGGGGCCTGACCGGTTCAGCCGACGGCATCACCGCCCGCATGCAGGAGGGCGGCCGGGACCACTGGCTGCGCTGGTCCCGAGCGCACGGGTCCGCGAGCGCCCGGGAGATCGCCATGCTCGAATCGGATGCCGACCCGGACTGGATTGGCTTCGCCCTGGTCGCCGCGACGAAGCGCAGCCGGGCCGACTGAGCCGCGCCTGAACCTTCGCCGCCGGGTCAGCCGCCCGCGTCCGGCGGCATCCTGCGCTCAGGCGGGTGGAGCGGGCGGCGCCGTCGTGGCCCGGCGGACGAGCCTCGTCGGCAGCTGGATGCGCATCGCGTCGGAGGTCTCGCCACTCAGGAGCGCGATGAGCGACTCCGCGGCGGTCGCCCCCAACCGCTGCATGGGCTGCCGGATGGTGGTCAGCGGCGGCGACACCTGAATCGCCTCGGGGATGTCGTCGAAGCCCATCACCGACAGGTCCCGCGGCACGTCGATGCCCAGCTCGCCCGCCACCTGCAGCACCCCGATGGCGGACAGGTCGTTGGCGGCGAAGATCGCCGTCGGACGATTCGGCAGGGACAGCAGGGCCCGCGCCGGCTCCCGGGACGACGCGGTGAGGAACATGCCCACCTGCACGAGCTGCGGGTCGAAGGGGATGCCCGCGTCGGTGAGTGCGCGCCGGTACCCGGCCTCGCGCAGGCTGGCCGAGCGGAGGTCGGGACGGCCACCGAGAAAGCCGATGCGCCGGTGGCCGAGATCGATGAGGTGCCGGGTGGCCTGGAGCGCGCCACCGAGGCTGTCGGACTCCACCGTCGGAAGGTCGGCGCGGCCGGTGTGCGGGTCGATGGCGACCACCGGGATCTCGACGGACGCGGTCACGACCGTCGGCGTCACCATGATCGCGCCGTCGATCAGGGTTCCGCTCAGCCGGCTGAGCGAGCGGCGCTCCCACCCCGTCGCGCCGTCCGCGTGCCGGGACCCGCTGTAGGCGAGCAGGTCGTACCGGGACTCCCGCAGCGCCGAGCCGACGCCCTTCAGGATCTCCGCACTGAACGGCTCGAAGTCCGCCACGAGGACGCCGATCACACCGGTTCGGTGCGACCGCATGCTGCTGGCGACGAGGCTGGACTCGTACCCCAGTTCCTTCACGACCTGAAGGATCCGGGCGGAGGTGTCGGCGGCGATGCCGTAGCGGCCGTTCACCGCTTTGGAGACGGCAGACACCGAGACGCCGGCGGCGGCGGCGACATCGTGGATGGTGGGGCGGCGTGCCATGGGCTGAGCATAGCGGCTTTGGAAATCCTTTTCGAAAACGTTTGACAGCGTTTCTTTCCGCGCTGACACTCGATGGACAGCATCAGGCGCCCCTCTTGTGGGCGCCGCTCAACGAAGAGGACAGGTTGAACCTATGAAGACCAAGAGATTCCTGGCGGGCACAGCAGCACTCGCCATCAGCGCTCTTGCACTCGCCGGCTGTGCCGGCGGCTCGGGCTCCGGCTCGGGCGCATCGGAGGACGGCACCGTCGAGATGACGCTGTGGCAGAACTCCACCACCGGACCGGGCAAGGAGTTCTGGGACAAGGTCACAGCCGACTTCGGCAAGGCCAACCCCGGCGTGACCGTGAAGCCGCAGTCGATCCAGAACGAGGACCTCGACGGCAAGCTCCAGACGGCCCTCAACTCCGGCGACGCCCCGGACATCTTCCTGCAGCGCGGCGGCGGAAAGATGGCCGCCATGGTCGCTGCCGGTCAGCTCATGGACCTGACCGACGGCATTTCCGACACCGCCAAGAGCGAGATCTCCGAGGGCTCGTTCACCGCGAACACGCTCGAGGACAAGGTGTACGCCATGCCCGTCGCCGTGCTCCCCGGTGGCATCTTCTACAGCCAGGACCTGTTCACGCAGGCCGGCATCACGGAGACCCCGAAGACGATCGACGACCTGAACGCCGCCGTGTCGAAGCTGAAGGACGCCGGCGTCGCGCCGATCGCCCTCGGCGGCAAGGACGCGTGGCCGGCCGCCCACTGGTACTACTTCTTCGCCCTGCGCGCGTGCAGCGCGGACACCATGGCCAGCGCGGCCGAGGAGAAGGACTTCACGGACGACTGCTGGGTCAAGGCCGGCGAGGACCTGCAGGCATTCGTCGACACGAAGCCGTACAACGAGGGCTTCCTCACCACCGCCGCGCAGCAGGGTGCGGGCAGCTCCGCCGGCCTTGTCGCGAACCACCAGGCGGGCATGGAGCTCATGGGCGCCTGGAACCCCGGCGTCATCGCATCGCTGACCCCCGACGCCAAGCCCCTGCCCGACCTCGGCTGGTTCCCCTTCCCCGAGATCGAGGGTGGCGAGGGTGAGCCCGGCGCCATCATGGGTGGCGTCGACGGCTACTCCTGCTCGGCGGACGCCCCCAAGGAGTGCCTCGACTTCCTGAACTACCTCGCGACGTCCGACGTGCAGAAGGAGTACTACGCCGCCTTCAACGCGCCGCCGGTCAACTCCGTCGCGCAGGAGGCCGTCACCGAGCCCTACCTGAAGGACATCCTCGCCGCCTACAACGCGGCGCCGAACGTCTCGCAGTGGCTCGACACGGTCTACGGCCTCAACGTCGGCAACGCGCTGAACGTCGGAGTCGTCGACCTCATGGCCGGCAAGAGCGACCCCGAGAAGCTCGTGTCCGCCGTCAACGACGCCGCCAAGAAGTCCTAGGAATCAGAACATGACCGTACGCGAGAGCACGCTTCCCGGAGAGTTCGGGCAAGCGGACCCCCGCGCCAAGAACGGGGGAGCCGTCACCAAGGCGGCTCCCCCGTCGGCGCGGAAGAGCCATGGGCTCGGCTGGTCCGGCCGACTCGAGGTCGCCATCCTGGTGGGGCCGGCCCTGGTCGTCTTCCTCGCCTTCGTCATCTACCCCGTGGTGATGGCGGCCTACTACGGCTTCTTCAGCTGGCAGGGCTTCGGCGCCCCGACCGACTTCGTCGGCTTCCGGAACTACCTGACAATCCTGCAGGACCCCACGTTCCACGACGCGCTGTGGCACAACGCCACGATCGTCGTCCTGTCCCTCGTCCTGCAGGGACCCGTCGCGATCCTCGTCGCGCTCCTCCTCAACCGGAAGCTGCGCGGGCAGTCCATCATCCGCGTGCTGATCTTCGTGCCCTATGTCATCTCCGAGGTCGTCGTCGGCACCGGCTGGAGCCTCATGCTCCAGGGCAACGGTGCGATCAACGGCTTCCTCGAGAAGATCGGGCTCGGCACCCTCGCCCAGGACTGGCTCGCGAACCCGGACATCGCCATCTGGACGCTGATGGCGATCATCACCTGGAAGTACATCGGCTTCGCCGTGATCCTCTTCCTCGCCGGCCTGCAGGGCATCCCCGAGGAGCTGTCCGAGGCGGCCGCCATCGACGGTGCCTCCTACTGGCAGATCCAGCGCAGGATCACCCTGCCGCTGCTCGGACCGACGCTGCGCATCTGGGCGTTCCTGTCGATCATCGGCTCGCTCCAGCTGTTCGACCTCGTCTACATCATCTGGGGGCAGTACATCTCCTCCACGGCGGGCACCTCGACCATGGCCACGTACCTCGTGTCCAACGGCCGGAACTCGGGCAACTTCGGGTACGGCAACGCCGTCGCCGTCGTGCTGTTCGTGATCTCGCTCGTCGTCGCGCTCGTCTACCAGCGCTACGTGCTCAGCCGCGACACCGCGGGAGCACTCACGGAAGGAAAGAAGTGACCGCCGCAACCGCCCTCCGGCCGGCGTCCCCAGTCCGGCGGCGTCGTCGCCGCCCCGCGGGCGCGCCGACCAACCCGGTGCCGTACATCGTCGCCGTCGTCCTGATCGGTCTGATGCTCGCGCCCGTCGCCTACATCATCATCGGTGGCTTCCGCACGAACGCGGAGATCACGACGGACCCGTCCGGGCTTCCCGCATCCTGGAACCCGGTCAACTACATCGACGTGCTCACCGGCGGCATCTTCTGGCAAGAGGTGCTGAACTCACTCATCGCGGCGCTCGCCACGACGGCGGGCGCGGTCGTGCTGGGACTGATGGCGAGCTACGTGCTGGCGCGCTACACCTTCGTCGGCCGTGGGGCGCTCTACGCAATCTTCGCGAGCGGACTGATGTTCCCGCTGACCGTCGCCATCACGCCGCTGTACATCGTGATCAAGAACCTCGGCCTGATGAACTCGCTCGCGGGCATCATCCTGCCGCAGATCGCGTTCGCGCTGCCGACGACGATCATCATCCTTGTCCCGTTCCTGCGGGCCATTCCCGATGAGATCCAGGAGGCGGCCTTCATCGACGGCTGCAGCAGGCTCGGCTTCTTCTGGCGCATGGTCGTGCGGCTCTCGATGCCCGGCGTCATCACCGTGGGCATCCTGGCCTTCATCGGCAGCTGGAACAGCTACCTGCTCCCGCTCTTCATCCTGAACGACTCCGCGTCGTTCACGCTGCCGCTCGGAGTGCAGGCGTTCTCGTCGCAGTACTCGGTGGACACGGCGAAGGTGCTCGCCTTCACGTCGCTCTCCATGATCCCCGCACTGGTGTTCTTCAGCCTGTTCGAGCGCCGCATCGTCGGCGGCCTGACCGGAGCGGTCAAGGGATGAGCACGGTCGACACGGACGCCGTGCGCACCCAGAATACGAACACCGAGAACACCGAGTACGCCGGCTCCGCGAGCCGGGGAACGAACGACAGCGGCCCCGAAGGCGTGGGCGCAGAGAACGAGGATGGCGTGATCCACTTGCCCGACGTGTCCCCGAGGGTCCGGGAGCTCCACTCCCGGATGACCCTCGAGGAGAAGCTCGCCCAGATCGTGGGCTACTGGGTGGACCAGGGCGGCGAGGTCGTGGCGCCGATGCAGGGCGAGATGGCGACCTCGGGCCGCTACGAGGAGGCCACGGCCCACGGGCTCGGCCACCTCACCCGCGTGTACGGCACGCGCCCGGTCGACCCGGTGAAGCGCGCCGAGTGGCTGTGGGCCGAGCAGCGTCGCCTCCGCGAGGAGACCCGGCTCGGCATCCCCGCGCTCGTGCACGAGGAGTGCCTGACCGGGCTCGCGGCCTGGCAGGCCGCGACCTTCCCGACGCCGCTCGCGTGGGGCGCCTCGTTCGACCCGGGCCTCGTCGAGGAGATGGCGACCCTGATCGGCGACTCCATGAGGGAGCTCGGCATCCACCAGGGCCTCGCCCCGGTGCTCGACGTCATCCGCGACGCCCGCTGGGGCCGCGTCGACGAGTGCATCGCCGAGGACCCGTACGTCGTCGGCACGATCGGCACGGCGTACGTGCGAGGCCTGCAGAGCACGGGCGTGCACGCGACGCTCAAGCACTTCGTGGGCTACTCGGCGTCCCAGGCGGGTCGCAACCACGCCCCCGCCCAGATCGGCCCCCGCTTCGTCGAGGACGTGCTGCTGCCGCCCTTCGAGATGGCCGTGCTCGACGGCGGCGTCCGCTCCGTCATGAACTCCTACGCCGAGATCGACGGCGCGCCCGTCGGGGCGACTCCTGAGTACCTCACCGACATTCTGCGTGGCCGCTGGGGCTTCGACGGCGTCGTCGTCTCCGACTACTTTTCCGTCGCGTTCCTGCAGGTCATGCACGCCGTCGCCGCGGATCGCGGCGAGGCGGCCGAGCTGGCCCTTGCGGCGGGCATCGACGTCGAGCTGCCGACCGGCGACGCGTACCTCGCCCCGCTCGCGGAGCGCATCCGCGCTGGCCTCGCCGACGAGGCGCTGGTCGACCGCGCGGTGCTGCGGCTGCTCGCGGAGAAGGAGGAGCTCGGCCTGCTCGACGAGACGTTCGAGACTCCGCCGACGTCGATCGACCTCGACAGCCCGGCGCACCGCGACGTCGCGCGCCGGCTCGCCGAGGAGTCGATCGTGTTGCTCACCAACTCCGGTGTGCTCCCGCTCGCCGGCGCCGGCGCAGACGCGGCACCCCGACGGATCGCGCTCATCGGCCCGAACGCCGACAGCGCCGAGGCCCTCATGGGCTGCTACTCGTTCGCGAACCACGTGCTCGCCCATCACCCGGAGACCCCGCTCGGATTCGAGATCCCCACGCTCGCGGAAGCGCTGCGCGGGGAGCTCCCGGACGCGGAGATCGCGGTCGTCGAGGGCGCCGCGGTCGAGGGCGAAGACCGCTCCGGCATCCCCGCTGCGGTAGCCGAGGCCGAGCGTGCGGACGTCGCCGTCGTCGTGGTCGGCGACCGCGCCGGACTCTTCGGCCGTGGCACGGTGGGCGAGGGCAACGACGCGGAGAGTCTCGACCTTCCCGGCGTGCAGCGCGAGCTCGTGCAGGCCGTGCAGGCGACCGGCACGCCCGTCGTCGTGGTGCTGCTCACCGGCCGGCCGTACGCGGTGGACTGGGCCGTCGACGGCGCCGATGCTCCCGCAGCCGTGCTCCAGGCGTTCTTCCCGGGCGAGGAGGGGGCCCCGGCGATCGCGGGCATCCTCTCCGGGCGCGTCGCGCCGTCGGGTCGCCTCCCGGTCTCGCTCCCCCGGTCCGCCGGCGCCCAGCCCTACTCCTACCTGCACCCGATCCTGGGTGGTCCGTCGGAGGTGACGAGCGCCGACAACACGCCGGTGCTGCCGTTCGGGCACGGGTTGACCTACACGACCTTCGAGCGCACCGGGCTGACGGTCGCGGAGCCCACGGTCGCCGCCGGTGACAGCTTCGTGGTGGAGCTGCGCGTGCGGAACACCGGCGAGCGCGCCGGCACCGACGTCGTGCAGCTGTACGCGCGGGACCTGGTCGCGAGCGTGACCCGCCCGGTCGCGCAGCTGCTCGGCTACCGCCGCGTCGACCTCCAGCCCGGCGGCGAGGCGCTCGTGCGCTTCGACGTGCCGACGGCACGCCTCGCCTTCACCGATGCCCGGTACAGGCGCATCGTGGAGCCGGGCGACGTCGAGCTCTGGGTCGGCGCCTCCTGCGCCGAGAAGGAGACGACCGCAAGCGTGACCATCACGGGTCCGGTGCACCCCGTGACGAACGACGACGAGCGGTACGTCCTCACCGAGGTCATCACCCGGTCGGGCGTCGCGCGTCAGACCGAGCCGGAGGCGGCGCTCCGCGCCTGATCCGCAGAGACAACAACCGCAGAGAACGAGAACCGCAGCCAGGCGTGGGCAGAGCCCGCGCCTGGCTGTCGTTCATCCCCTGGCCGAAGGGATCAGCAGGAACCCGAGGAGCACCAAGGCGGGGAGCGCCCAGGCCGCGGCAGCGGTCCTCTCCCCGCCCCGGGCGAACAGCGCGGCCGTCGAGAGCATCGCGGCGGCGCCCACCGCGGCAAGGCAGAACGCAAGAAGTCGCACCGAGTTCATGTCGGCAACGCCGAAGAACGCGAGTCCGAACACCAGGACGGCGCTGAGCACCATGCCGCCGAGGAACAGCACCCAGAGTGTCAATGCGACGTTGTGCAGGGTGCTCGGGTCCTCGAAACCCGGCCCCTGTCGCTCCCGCGCCTCGAGGTCGAACCGCACCCGGTAGGTCTCCACCGGCCCGTCGAGCAGGTCGGCGACCGGGGCGGGCACCTCGCCTGGCGGCAGAGCGAGGAACGCGGTCACGTCCTGTCGCCGCACCCAGGACGAGGCGAGCAGTCGGGCGAGGCGATCCCGCTCGCGGTCGGTTGTCCAGCCGTCGAAGACGATGCCCCAGCGACCCGCCTGATCCGGGTTGCCCATCTCGCGGTACCGCTCCGCCAGCGCGAGCCGGGCGTCCGATCGCGTCGGCTCGGCTCGCACGGCATCCTTCAGCAGTCGGAGCGCGTCGGCGCGGCGACCGGCCTCCCACGCGGCGGCCGACCTGCTGATCACCAGCGCTTCCATCACCCGCCCAGTCTGCCGCGCGGGCGTCAGCCGACGAGCAGGCCGAGCTGACGCGCGAGCAGCGGAGCGAGCTCCGCCAACTGGCCCTCGTCGATCGTGGCGCCGCGCAGACCCTCGATGCCGTTGATCGCCCGGAAGTCCGACCCGCGCAGATCGACGTCCTCCAGCCGGGCACCGGTCAGGTCGAGCGTGCCGATGCGGCAGTCCCGCAGGGTCACCCGCGTTGCCCGTGTGCCGCCCAGATCCAGCTCGTCGACGGAGCAGCCCTCGATGAGGACGTCGGTGAGCCGCGACCCCCGCAGGTTGAGGAAGCCGAGCTTGCTGTGCGCGATGTGCACGGACCGGAACTCGCTCTCGTAGAGCTCGCCCGCGCCGATGCGGGACTGGCTCATCGAGACCTCCCGCCACGCGCTCCGCGGCGCGGACAGGGTCGCGGCGGTCACGTTCGTCAGTACCGAGGAGGTGATCCGGGCTCCACGCAGGAGCGCGTCGGTCAGCGAGACGCCGACGAGTTCGCACTCGAGCAGCACGAGCTCGGCGAGGTCGTGCTCCGTGAGGTCGAGGCCGTCCATCGACCGCCCCTCGAGCGAGGCGCCGTCGAACAGCTCGTCGAGATCCGCGGGGTGAAGGGGCCCCAGCCGCACGGGATCGATCCTCGGGGAGCGGGGCATGGGGATCCTTGTCGTCGTCGTCGTCAATGCCAGCGGTGATCCTGGATGGTCATCTTCGGTCCGAAGCGGGGCTTCCGGAAGCCGCTCGCGAGGATGATGCGCATGATCCGCTGCCGGTGCCCCCGCCAGGGCTCGAGGAGCTCGAGCATGCCGTCGTCGTCGACGGGCTTGCCAGCGAGGGCCCAGCCCACGATGTCGTGCAGGTGGAAGTCGCCGACGCTGACCGTGTCCGGGTCGCCGTGCGCCCGCTGCATGGTCTCGGCCGCGGTCCACGCCCCGACGCCAGGGACGCTGCGGAGCTTCTCCGAGACGTGCTCGCCCCCGCGACCGAGGGCGGCCGTGCGATCGAGACCGGATGCGACGCTCGCCGCGGCGAGGACCGTGCGGGATCGCCGAGGATCCACCCCGGCGCGGTGCCACTCCCAGGAGGGCACGAGACGCCAGCGCTCGGGGGACGGCGCGACCGTGAGACCGGCCGGAGCGGGGCCGGGCGCGGGCTCCCCGTGCTTCCGGACGAGCTGCCGGTACGCGCGGTGCGCCTCGATCACGGTCACTTTCTGCTCGAAGATGGCGGGCACCATGGCCTCGAACACCAGCCGGGTGCGGGGCAACCGCACCCCGCGCATCCGTCGGTGAGCGTCGCGCAGGAACGGCGACGGGGAGAGGTCGAGATCGCTCCAGTCGTCTCCGGCGCCGAGCAGCTCGGGCACGCCGTCGATGATCCACTCGGCGCCGTCGCCCCAGGCGCGGGCCTCGATGGATCCGTCGGCCGCCTGGCGCAGGCGCAGCGTCGCCGCTCCCTGCGGCGTCCTGAAGGTGCGCCACAACGCGGGCGGACCCGCCACGGACGCGGGCTCGCGCGCCTCCGTCGGGTCTCCTGCGCCACGGCAGAGGGGGCCGAGCGTGCGAGCGAGGTCCAGCGTCTCCGCCGGACTGTAGACCGTGGTGCAGGTGAGGACCGGCGGCTCCGCCGCGAGCATCACCACGTGCTCGGAGCCTCCGCGCGCGTACTCGGGAGTGCGGCGTCCTCGCCCCACTGCAGCAGCCAGTCGGGCACCCGGAGGCCGGCGGGGGCGGGCGGAACCTGGGCGAGCAGCTCCGGGATGGGCACGACGCCGCCCGTGCGGCGCAGGATGCGGGCGCGCACGAAGGCCTGGGCGTAGATCTCGCCCTCGCGCACGAAGCGCTGCTCCACGTACACCGCCCGCTCGTCGTAGCCGAGGATGCGGGACTCGACCTCGAACCGCTGCCAGAGCTGCAGCGACTTCCGGAAGCTGATCGTCTCGGACACCACGACCGGGTACCAGCCGTTCCGCCGGAAGACCGTCCAGATACCCGAGCGGCGCAGCAGCTCGAGGCGCCCGAGATCGAGGATCGAGAGGTAGACCCCGTTGTTCATGTGCCGGAACACGTCGAGATCCGTCGGCAGCACGAGGAAGCGCGCTCGGGCGACCTCGTAGGCGCCGACGGACGGCCGAAGCGCGGCGAGCACCGAGTGCAGGAGGGTGCGGAACAGGAGGTGCACGCCCGACAGACTAACCGCGCCCCACGTCCGCGCCCGACACGGCGCGGTCTCCTCACCCCACCGCCCTCATCCCCCACCGCCCTCATCCCCCGCCGCCCTCATCCCCCGACACCGCCGCCGATCCTCGCCGATCGCGACTCAGTGTTCCTCCGGAAGGAAGTAGGTAGCCGCCCACCGCACCCCCTCTATCTGTTCCGGCGCGCCGGTGGTTGTGTTGGGGGCAACCTGCGTGTGAACTCACGGGAGCGAGGCGACCATGACCACCATCACCCGTCGACCGGCGAGACCGGGCCGCCCCTCCGCCGCGCCGCCGCCTCCCCTGCCGGCCCTGCCGTCGAAGCCGGTGCGGCACGGCAGCGTCTTCGTCTCCTGGATCACGTCGACGGACCACAAGATCATCGGCTACCTCTACCTCGGCACGTCCTTCTTCTACTTCCTCGTCGGCGGCGTGCTCGCCCTGATCATTCGCGCGCAACTGTGGGAGCCCGGCCTCGAGGTCGTCCAGACCTTCGACCAGTACAACCAGCTGTTCACGATGCACGGCACGATCATGCTGCTCATGTTCGCGACCCCGCTCTTCTCGGGCTTCGCCAACGTGATCATGCCGCTGCAGATCGGCGCGCCCGATGTGGCGTTCCCCCGGTTGAACGCCCTCGCCTACTGGCTGTTCAGCATCGGCTCGGCCATTGCGGTCGCCGGCTTCCTCACCCCGCAGGGTGCCGCGTCGTTCGGCTGGACCGCGTACACCCCGCTCTCCACCATGACGTTCACGCCCAACGTCGGTGGCAACATGTGGGTCGCCGGCCTCGCCATGACGGGCTTCAGCACCATCCTCGGCTCCGTGAACTTCATCGCCACCATCATCACGATGCGAGCCCCCGGCATGACCATGTGGCGGATGCCGATCTTCACCTGGAACACGCTCATCACGTCGATCCTCGTGATCCTCGCGTTCCCAGTGCTTGCCGCGGCGCTCTTCGCCCTCATGGCCGACCGCATCTTCGGGGCGCACATCTTCGACCCCGCCACCGGCGGAGCGATCCTGTGGCAGCACCTGTTCTGGTTCTTCGGCCACCCCGAGGTGTACATCATCGCCCTGCCGTTCTTCGGCATCGTCTCCGAGGTGTTCCCCGTCTTCAGCCGCAAGCCGATCTTCGGCTACAAGACCCTCGTGTTCGCGACCATCACCATCGCCGCGCTGTCCGCGGTGGTCTGGGCCCACCACATGTACGTGACGGGCTCGGTGCTCCTGCCCTTCTTCGCGCTGACCACGATGCTCATCGCGGTCCCGACCGGCGTGAAGATCTTCAACTGGCTCGGCACGATGTGGCGCGGCTCGGTGACGTTCGAGACACCCCTGCTGTGGGCGATCGGCTTCCTGGTGACCTTCGTCTTCGGCGGCCTGACCGGTGTCATCCTCGCCTCGCCCCCGCTCGACTTCCACGTCTCGGACACCTACTTCGTAGTCGCGCACTTCCACTACGTCGTGTTCGGCACGGTCGTGTTCGCCATGTTCTCGGGCTTCTACTTCTGGTGGCCGAAGTTCACGGGCAAGATGCTGAACGAGTCGCTCGGCAAGATGCATTTCTGGACGTTGTTCATCGGCTTCCACATGACGTTCCTCATCCAGCACTGGCTCGGCGCGTACGGCATGCCGCGGCGCTACGCGACCTACACCCCGACCGACAACTTCACCTGGATGCACCAGCTGTCGTCGATCGGTGCCGGAGTGCTCGCCGCCTCGATGCTCCCGTTCTTCCTGAACGTGTGGGTGACGGCGCGGAAGGCGCCGCGGGTGACGGTCAACGACCCCTGGGGCTACGGCCGATCGCTCGAGTGGGCGACGTCGTGCCCCCCGCCCCGTCACAACTTCGTCTCCATCCCGCGCATCCGGTCCGAGTCCCCGGCGTTCGACGTGAACCACCCCGAGGCGGGCATTCCGGTGGGCGTCGGTCCGGTGAAGGATGCGCCGGACACCCCGACCAAGGACGAGGCGGGCAACGTCCGCTAGCCCGCCCGGACTCCACCGTCGCCGCCACGGTCGCCTCGGTCGCTGAGCCTGTCGAAGCGACGCGGCGGTTGCGCCGTCTGAGGGCGTCCCTCGACAGGCTCAGGGACCGTACCGGGGCCGCTCGATGCGGGAGGATGGGCGCGTGCTCGACGATGACGCCCTGTCCGCCCTCGCCGCCCGGATCGCTGCGGTCCCGGGGGTGGTCGGAGTCGCCCTCGGCGGCAGCAGGGCGCGCGGCGAGCACACGCCCGAGTCGGACATGGACCTCGGCCTCTACTACCGGCGGGAGCTCGACATCGAGCGGCTCGGCGAGCTGGCGCGCGAGGTCGGCGGAGCGGACGCGACCGTCACGGCGCGCGGGGGATGGGGTCCGTGGGTCGACGGCGGCGGCTGGCTCACCATCGACGGGTCCGCGGTCGACTGGATCTACCGCGACCTCGATCGCGTGGAGCGGTCGTGGGAGGACGCGGCCGCCGGCCGGGTTTCGTTCCACTCCCAGGCGGGGCACCCGGCGGGCGTCGCGAGCTTCGCCTACGCGGGCGAGCTCGCCCTCGCCGTCGTGCTCGCGGATCCGGACGGCGTCCTCGGCGGGCTGCGCGGGCGGATGGCCGACTACCCGCCCGCGCTCGCGGACTCCCTCGTCGCCGGGCTCTGGGAGGCGCGCTTCAGCATCGACATCGCCCGGAAAGGCGCAGCGCGCGGGGACGCGGTGTACGTGACCGGCTGCCTGTTCCGGGCCGTGATGCTCTGCGCACACGCCCTGCACGGCCGCGCGGGCCGCTGGCTCCTGAACGAGAAGGGAGCGGTCGCGTCGGCGGGCCGGCTCTCGATCGCGCCGGGCGGTTTCGCGGACCGGGCGCACGGACTGCTCGGCGGGCCCGGCACGGGTAGCGCCGACCTGCTCGCGACGCTCGACGCCGCCGCGCGGCTCGTCGACGAGACGGTCGCGGCCGTCTCCTAGGCGGTCGGCGTGCCTCAGCCGCCCCGTCCCCAGCGCTTCAGGCGCGCTTCGACACGCGGATCCCGAGGAGAAGTGCCGAAGTACGGGAAAACTCTTCTCCTGCCGGAAACAAGCGCGGGCCCCTCAGGGCGTAGTGTCACCCCCATGGCCACGTCTGCGGCACCCGACACTGTCAAGCACAGCGAGCTGAAGCGCTCGATCACCGCTAAACAGTTGTACTTCTACGTCGTGGGCGACGTCCTCGGATCGGGCATCTACGTGCTCGTCGGGCTCGTCGCCGCGGCGGTCGGCGGTGCCTTCTGGATGGCGTTCCTCGCCGGCGTCGCGATCGCCACCATCACCGGACTCGCCTATGCCGAGCTGGTGACGAAGTATCCCCAGGCCGCGGGCGCATCCCTCTACATCAACAAGGCCTTCCGCAGCCCGCTCCTCACGTTCTTCATCACCATCTGCATGCTCTCGGCCAACATGGCGGCGGTGGGATCCCTGGCGTCCGGCTTCGTGCGCTACTTCAGCGGACTGATCGGCCTGGGCGAGGAGGCGATCTGGGCGGCGGCCATCGTGGCGGTGATCTTCGTCGCCATCATCACGGCCATCAACCTCATCGGCATCTCCGAGTCCGTCGTGGCGAACGTCGTGATGACGTTCATCGAGCTGAGCGGCCTGGTCATCGTCATCACCATCGGCGTCATCGCCCTGGTCGAGGGCGTCAATGATCCCTCGGTGCTCCTGCAGTTCGCCACGGAGGGCGGAGCGGGGAACGCCGTGCTCGCCGTTCTCGCCGGCGTCTCGCTGGCCTTCTTCGCGATGACCGGGTTCGAGAACGCCGCCAACGTGGCGGAGGAGACCATCGACCCGTCCCACGCCTTCCCCCGCGCCCTCATCGGAGGGATGCTGACGGCCGGCGTCGTGTACGTGCTCGTCTCGATCTCGGCGGCCCTCGCCGTGCCCATCTCCACCCTCGCGGGGAACACCCTGCTCGAGGTCATCAACGCCGACCTCTTCTTCATCCCGGCAACGATCATGCTGTTCGTGTTCGGCATCATCGCGATGATCGCGATCAGCAACACCGCCCTCGTCACCGTGGTCGCCCAGTCGCGCATCCTCTACGGCATGGCCCGCGAGAACGTGGTGCCCGCCGTCTTCGCGAAGGTGCACCCGGTGCGCCGCAGCCCGTACGTCGCGCTGATCTTCGGCGGGATCGTCGTCGCGTCCATGCTGATCATCGGGGCCGCGATCCGGAGCACGCAGTCGGACCTGCCGGCCGAGGAGCAGCTCGACATCGTCGACCGGCTCGCCACCATCACCGTCGTGTTCCTGCTGTTCATCTACGCGCTGGTGATCGTCGCCTGCCTCAAGCTGCGCGGTAAGGACGAGGGCCCCGGCGTCTACCGGGCGAACACCCCGCTGCTGATCCTCGGCATCCTCGGCAACCTCGCCGTCCTCGCCTACACCCTGATCGACGACCCGGCCGCGCTCTTCTGGGTGGCAGGCCTGCTGGCCGTCGGCGGCGTGCTGTACCTCGTCCAGCGGTTCTTCGGCAAGAAGCACCCCGCATCCCCGGGCGGAACCGCGGAGGCGTCCCCGTCCACGAGAAACAAGGAGAGCTGAGCCATGCATGTAATCGTCGCCACCGACGGCTCCAGGGCATCCCTGGTCGGCGCACGGCAGTTCAAGTGGATCGCCGACTCCCGCGAGATCACGGACGTGACGGTGATCGCGGTGGTGAGCCCGTACGCGGCGGTGCCGTTCGCCAACGAGCTCGGCCCGCAGAAGGCCACCGAGATGGCGGAGCTCAGCTTCCGCGACGAGGCGAGGACCGCGGTCGACATCGTCGCGGCCGAGTTCGACGATTGGGGGCCCGCCATCCACACGCAGATCCGCAGCGGCTCGCCGGCGCAGGAGATCATCCGCGCCGCCGAGGACCTGGACGCGGACCTCATCTCGATGGCCGCCGGTAGCCGCGGGCTCACCTCCACGATCCTGCTCGGCAGCACCGCGTCGCGGGTGCAGCACTCCGCGCCGTGCCCGGTGCTGATCTGCCGCCCGACCCGGAACAGCGAGCGCGCGCTCGGCTGAGCGCCGCCACTACGAGCGGTCGAACGGACTCCGCGCGTTCGTCTCCCGGCCGCGGATCAGCGGCAGCGGTAGGTGAGGCCGTCGACCACGTGCTCGCCCGGGCCGAGCTCGCTGCACACCGTGACGACGGAGCCGACCGATCCGCCGAACACCTCGTAGCCGTTGAAGGCGAAGAGCACGATGAGGGTCACGGCGAGCGCGATGAGTAGCAACGAGACCACGATGCCGGCCACCGCGAACCAGTTGCGGCGCCCGACGCGCGAGGACAGCACGAGCCCGACGATCCCCGCCACAAGACCGACCAGCTGAAGCAGGGGGAGCACGGCCAGCGCGAGGCTCACGATGCCCCATACCCGCCCGGGCAGCGGGTCGCGGCGCGCCGGTTGCGGCACGGAGGCGTGGTCCAGCACCGGGTTCGCCTCGGCGGTGCGGGTGGGATCCAGGGGCGCGGACGCGGACGGTGGGACGTCGTCGGGGGACGTCGTCGGGTCCGGCGCACCGGACCCGACGGGCGCGGGATAGCTGGGTGACACGGGTGCGGCGGGCACCGCCGCGTACCCCGCCCCATTCCGCTCCGTGTCGGTCATCGCATCGTTCCATCGCGTCCCGGCACCGCCCTCCGGCGCCCCTCCGGCCACTGTAACCGCGGCCTCTACGCTGAGCGTGAAGTGGGCGATGGCCGCCTCGGAATCGGTCACCATGGATACATGCTCCGCACCATGCTCACCGCAAAGATCCACCGCGCGACCGTCACCCACGCGGACCTGCACTACGTCGGCTCGGTGACCGTCGACCACGACCTCCTCGACGCCGCGGGCATCCTCCCCGGCGAGCGGGTCAGCATCGTCGACGTCACCAACGGAGCCAGACTCGAGACCTACACGATCGCCGGGGAGCCCGGCACGGGCGTTCTCGGCATCAACGGCGCCGCGGCCCACCTCATGCACGTCGGCGACGTCGTGATCCTCATCGCCTACGGTCAGCTCACGACCGAGGAGGCGCTGAACTTCGAGCCGCGCATCGTGCACGTGGACGCGTCGAACCGGCAGATCGCGATCGGCACCGATGCGGCCGAGGCCGTGACGCCGGACGTCGAGCGCCCCCCGCTCGCCGAGCCCCGGGTACCGCAGCACGCCTGAGCGCCTCCCCTGCGCCTGAATCCTGCACAGGGCGGGAGGCCTGGGTGAGCGGACGCGCCGCGCGGCGGCCAGGAGACCCACAGGGCGCAGATTGGGGGTTACCGGACGCAAGCAGCAGAATGGGTGCGTGCGAATCGGAATCCTCACCAGCGGCGGCGATTGCCCCGGCCTGAACGCCGTCATCCGCGGAGCCGTCCTCAAGGGCACGCAGATCTACAAGCAGGAGTTCGTCGGGTTCCGCGACGGCTGGCGCGGTGTCGTCGACGGCGACATCATGCCCCTGACCCGCCGCGAGATCCAGGGCATCGGCAAGCAGGGCGGCACGATCCTCGGCACCTCCCGCACGAACCCCTTCGAGGGCAACGGTGGCGTCGAGCGCATCACCGAGAACCTGGACCGCCTCGGCATCGACGCCATCATCGCGATCGGCGGTGAGGGGACGCTCGCCGCGGCCAAGCGGCTCACGGACGCGGGGCTGAAGATCGTCGGCGTGCCGAAGACCGTGGACAACGACCTCGGCGCGACGGACTACACGTTCGGATTCGACACGGCGGTGCAGATCGCGACCGACGCCATGGACCGCCTGCGGACCACCGGCGACTCGCACAGCCGCTGCATGGTGGCCGAGGTGATGGGCCGCCACGTCGGCTGGATCGCCCTGCACAGCGGCATGGCCGCCGGCGCCCACGCGATCCTCATCCCCGAGCAGAAGACGAGCATGGACCAGGTGGTCTCCTGGGTGAAGGCCGCGTACAACCGCGGTCGCGCGCCGCTCGTGGTCGTGGCCGAGGGATTCGTGCCCGACACCGCCGTCGACGCCCACTCCGAGCGCGGTCTCGACGCCTTCGGCCGGCCCCGCCTCGGCGGCATCGGCGAGATGCTCGCGCCCATCATCGAGGAACGCACCGGCATCGAGACCCGGGCCACGACGCTGGGACACATCCAGCGCGGCGGCACGCCCACCTCGTACGACCGCGTGCTTGCGACCCGGCTCGGGCTCGCCGCCGTCGACTCCGTGGTCGAGGGACACTGGGGCCGGATGGTCGCGCTGCGCGGCACGGACATCGTGCACGTCGGCTTCGCGGAGGCGCTCGGCACCCTGAAGACCGTGCCGCAGTCCCGCTACGACGAGGCCGCGATCCTCTTCGGCTGATCCGCGGTCGCGGGGCGCGGGTGCGGCGGGTACGGGGCGTGTTGCGGGGTGCAAGCCGCGACGCAATTCAGCAATTCGGGGCGTGCTTCCGACGCAATCCAGCAGATCTCGGCCCACTCCCGACGCAACTCAGCACATCCCGGTCAGCTCCCGACGCAACCCAGCAGATCCGAGCGGATTCCTGACGCAACTCAGCAGATTCCGGCCTGCCCCCCACGCAACTCAGCAGATCTAAGCCGACACGCCGTTGTGCGGGCGCAACACGCCGGCCCATCGGTCATATCTGCTGAATTGCGTCGGTTGGCGGAGGACCTCGAAGCGCATTTGCTGAATTGCGTGAGGTGTCGAACGAATCTCGAGGCAAATCTGCTGAATCACGCCAGGTGTCGGGCGGACCGGGACCGGATCTCCTGGATCGCGCAGGATGACCGCCCCTCCCCTCCCCTTCGAGGCGCTGCCTAGGCTGGAGTCATGTTCACAGCGATCGTGGCGGAGACCGGGCGGGACGACGACGGGAAGCACACCGCGGAGGTGGGCATCCGGGAGGTCGACGACGACGTCCTGCCCGACGGTGACGTCACCCTCGACGTGTCGCACTCGAGCGTCAACTACAAGGACGGCATGCTGCTGGCCGGGCGGCCGGGCATCGCGCGCACGAGCCCGCTCATCCCGGGGATCGATGTCGTCGGCGCCGTGACGGAGACCTCCTCCCCGGACTTCGCCGTGGGCGACCTCGTCACGGTGAACGGTGCCGGGCTCGGGGAGACGCGGCACGGCGGGCTCGCGGAGCGGGCCAGGGTCGACTCAGCCTCGCTCGTGCGCGTACCCGAGGGGATCAGCGCGGCCCAAGCCGCGGCGATCGGCACGGCGGGATTCACCGCCATGATGGCCGTGCTCGCGCTCGAGGGCGACGTCGGGCCCGACGCGGGTGACGTGCTCGTCACCGGCGCGGCCGGCGGGGTCGGCTCCATCGCGATCGCCGTGCTCGCGCGCCTCGGTTACCGCGTCGTCGCGTCCACGGGACGGGTCGACGAGCAGGGCGACTACCTCCGATCCCTGGGCGCGGCGGAGGTCGTGGATCGCGCGCAGTTCAGCGAGGCCGGAAAGCCGCTGCAGAGCCAGCGCTGGGCCGGCGCCGTGGACTCGGTCGGCAGTCACACGCTCGTCAACATCCTCGCGCAGACGAACTACGGCGGCACGGTCGCGGCGTGCGGCCTCGCCCAGGGGCCGGACCTGCCCGGCTCCGTCCTGCCGTTCATCCTTCGCGGTGTGCGACTGCTCGGCATCAACTCCGTCGATGCCCCGCGTGCGCTCCGGGAGAAGGCGTGGTCGCGACTCGCGACGGACCTCGACCGGGATCTGCTCGACACCATGACCGAGACGGTGCCGCTTGCGGGCGCCCAGGACGTCGCCCAGCGGATCCTCGCGGGCACCGTGCGGGGCCGGACCGTGGTGGACGTCCGCGCCTGATCCCACGCTCAGCCCTGCGCCCGCTCCTGCACCGGCGTCCCGAGGTCACCCCGGACCCGCACTCCCCCACTGGCGTCCGCGCCCCGCGCTCCCGCCTGGCCCGCGCTCACGCCTGGCCGCGCGTCCCTGGCCGCGCCCCGACCGCCATCCGCGCCCCTGCCCAGGCAGCGGCATCGTGCCCAGGTTGAAGCTGGGCAGGATCCTCCTGCCTGGGCAGAGGCGAGAGAGAACCCGAGCGAGTGACCCGCTGCCTGGGCAGAGGCAAGAAGACACCCGCAGCAGGACGCGTTCCTGCCTAGGCAGGGGCAGGCGACGCGTCCTCTGCCTGGGCAGGGGCGGATGCAGCGCCGGCGGGACACATGCGCCGGCGTGCCCGCCCGCAAGACCACTCGCGCTCGACCCCCTACACGCATCCGACCACACACACGCTCACGCGGACACCGCACCCACACGCCGACGCCACACAACACCCCACTGCGCACCCGGCGGGCGGTCCGTATACGGTGAGCAGCGGGAGGCACCATGTCGGGAATCGCACTCACCGGGACCATCTTCGTGTCGCTCGCGGCCGTGCTCCACGTGCTGTTCTTCCTGCTCGAGAGCATCTGGTTCCCGAAGCCTGCCGCGTGGCGGCGCTTCCAGCTGCAGTCGCAGGAGCAGGCGAACGTGGTGCGGCCCATGGCGTTCAACCAGGGCTTCTACAACCTCTTCCTCGCCCTCGGCGCCGGGCTGGGCCTCATCCTCTACTTCGCGGGCAACGTCCCGGCCGGGCTCACGCTCGTGCTCTTCACGACCGCGTGCATGGTGCTCGCCGCGATCATCCTCGCGAGCACCAACCGGCGCTTCCTCGTCGCAGCGCTCGTGCAGGGCGCCCCGCCGCTGCTCGGCCTCGTCTTCTTCGCTGCCGGGATCTCACCGGCCGGACAGTAGGCACCGGCGGGAGCGTCGGACGCCGCCCCTACGCTGGCACGGTGACCGACGGATACGACGCCTCCTTCCTGCGCCTGAGCGACCCCCTCGCCATCCCGGCGGACGGAGCCGAGGAGGATGACCGCGTGCGGCTCGACTACACGCACTTCACCGTCGTGCTCGACACCGGGCGCAAGCTCGCTGCGGTCACCGCGGTGAACATCGACGGGGCGGCCCTCGTGGATGTCGAGCGGTCCGACGACTGGCACCTCGACGAGCGGATTCCCGCTGATCAGCAGGCCGGCCCGGAGGTGTACGCGAGGAACAACCTCGACCGCGGGCACCTCGTGCGCCGTCGCGATCCCGTCTGGGGCACCCCGGACGTCGCCCGACGGGCCAACAGCGACACGTTCGCCTACACCAACGCCGCTCCCCAGGCCGCGGAGTTCAACCAGTCCAAGGAGCTGTGGCTCGGCCTCGAGGACTACCTGCTCGACCACGCCGCGACCAACGATCAGCGGCTCTCCGTCTTCACCGGCGTCGTGTTCGGCGCGGACGACGAGGAGTACAGGGGTGTCCGCATCCCGCGGATGTTCTGGAAGATCGCCGCCTGGGCCGACGGCGGCGCTCTCGCCACCACCGCGTACCTGCTCGACCAGACGCCGGAGCTCGACCGCATCGACCTCGCGACGGCCACCGCGGATGCCCCGCCGCTCGGCCCGTACCGCACCTATCAGGTGCCGGTCGAGGAGATCGGCGCGCTCACCGGGCTGGGCGTCGAAGCCCTCGCGAGCGCCGACCGGATGCGCGCGCCGCAGCCGACCGCCCTGCCCGATCCCGGGCGCTGGGTCGCGCTGGAGAGCTGGGACGCGATCGCGCTCTAGCGGCCGCGCACGTTCCGCGTGCGTCCCTGTGACAGGCTCAGGGACCGTGGTGAGTACAGCGCGTCCCTCCGACGGGCTCAGGAACCGACACGGACCCTGCCACGGCGGTGGGCTAGAGGGGCGGGGTGGCGCGGACCGCGGCGGCTGCCGCGTCGGGGAGCGCCGCGAGGATGCGGCGGATCGCCGGCTCGTCCATGGCGGCGGAGACGAACCACGCCTCGTACACCGACGGCGGCAGGCTCACGCCGGCGTCGAGCATCACGTGGAAGAACGGCGGGTAGCGCCATGCCTCCTGGGAGCGCACCTGGTCGTAGTCACTGACCCCGCCGGCGACGGCCTCGCCGAACACGAAGCTGAACAGGTTCCCCGCGCGCTGCACGGCGTGCGGCACACCCGCGTCGTCAAGCGCGCCGGAGACGGCCCAGGTGAGGATATCCGCGGCGGTGTCCAGCGTGCTGTAGACGCCCGCGTCGGCAAGCTTGAGGGTCTCGAGACCGGCGGCCACCGCCACCGGGTTCCCGGACAGCGTTCCCGCCTGGTAGACCGGGCCCAGGGGCGCGAGGTGGTCCATCACGTCCCCGCGGCCGCCGAGCGCGGCGACGGGCAGCCCGCCGCCGATGACCTTGCCGAACGTCACGAGGTCGGGCGTCCACTCGACGCCGTCGCGGTTCTCCAGGCCCCACCAGCCGGCGGCGCTGACGCGGAAGCCGGTGAGCACCTCGTCGGCGATGAGCAGGGACCCGTTCTCCCGGGTCATCCGCGCGAGCGCGGCGTTGAAGCCCGGCGCCGGCGGCACCACGCCCATGTTGGCGGCTGCGGCCTCGGTGATCACGGCGGCGATGCGGTCGCCGTGCGTGGAGAACACCTCACGCAGCGCCTCGAGGTCGTTGTAGGGCACCACGAGCGTCTGCGCGGCCGTTGCCTCAGTCACCCCGGCGGAGCCGGGCAGCGACAGGGTGGCGACGCCGGACCCGGACTCGGCGAGCAGGCTGTCCGAGTGGCCGTGGTAGTGCCCCGCGAACTTCACGAGCAGGTCGCGGCCGGTGTAGCCGCGGGCGAGCCGGATCGCGGTCATGGTGGCCTCGGTGCCCGTCGACACGAGGCGGAGCTTCTCGACCGGGGACACACCATTCGCCGTCACCCGGGCCGTGACGAGCTCGGCGAGCTCGGTCTCACCGGGGGTCGTCGCGCCGAAGCCGAGCCCGCGGGCCGCTGCGTCCTGCACGGCCTGGACGACGCGCGGATGGGCGTGGCCGAGAATAGCGGGACCCCACGAGTTCACGAGGTCCACGTACTCCACGCCGTCGACGTCGGTGACGTACGGACCGCGGGCGGACACCATCATGCGGGGCGTGCCGCCCACCGATCCGAAGGCGCGCACCGGCGAGTTCACCCCGCCGGGGATGACGGCCTGGGCACGGTCGAAGAGATCCTGGCTCGAGTTCATGGTTCCATTTCTTCCGGTTCCGGCGGGGCCCGGGTGGGCCGGCGAGGCCGGCCGCGGGCGTCAGATGCCGGTGGCGTGCAGGCGGTCGGCGAGCTCGACGGCCCAGTAGGTGAGGATGGCGTCCGCGCCGGCGCGCTTGATGGCCAGCACGCTCTCGTCGATCGCGGCCTCGCGGTTGATCCAGCCGTTCGCGGCGGCGGCCTCGATCATCGCGTACTCGCCGGAGATCTGGTACGCCCAGACGGGCACGCTGCTCGTGGCCGCGACGTCCGCGAGCACGTCGAGGTAGCTCATCGCGGGCTTCACCATCACGATGTCCGCACCCTCGGCGATGTCGAGCTCGACCTCGCGCAGCGCCTCGCGGCGGTTGCCGTTGTCCATCTGATACGTGCGGCGGTCGCCGACCAGCTGGGAGTCGACGGCCTCGCGGAACGGCCCGTAGAAGGCGGACGCGAACTTGGCGGCGTAGGCGAGCACGGCCGTGTTCCGGTGCCCCTCGGCCTCGAGGGCCTCGCGGACGACGGCGACCTGGCCATCCATCATGCCGCTTAGGCCGAGCAGGTGGGAGCCGGCCTCGGCCTGCGCGAGCGCCATGTCGCGGTAGCGCTCCAGGGTCGCGTCGTTGTCGACGCTGCCGTCCTTCGCGAGAACGCCGCAGTGGCCGTGGTCGGTGAACTCGTCGAGGCACAGGTCGGTCTGGACGACGAGTTCGTCTCCGACCTCCTCGATCGCGACCCGCGTCGCCACGTTGAGGATGCCGTCGGGGTCGGTCGCCTGGGACCCCTCGGCGTCCCGCGTCTCGGGCACGCCGAAGAGCATCACGCCGCCGACGCCGGCCTCAGCCGCCTCCGCGAGGGCGCGGCGGAAGCTGTCGAGGGAGTGCTGCTGCACGCCCGGCATGGACCCGATCGGCGCGGCGTCCGTCAGTCCCTCGCGCACGAACATGGGCAGCACGAGGTCGGCGGGGTGCAGCCGGGTCTCGGCCGTGAGCCGCCGCATGGCGGGGGTGGACCGCAGCCGGCGTGGCCGGTAGGCCGACGAGGGGTTGCCCCCGGCTCCGAACGCGCTCCGGTCGCCGGTTCCCCTGCCGTGGCCCACTATTTCTCCCCGTTGTTGCTGTCGAAGTTGGTGCTCTCGAAGTCGAACTGGATGATGCCCTGCTGCAGGGCGGCCTCGACGATCGCGTCGATGAGGGACACCGACGACCGCTCGCTCGCGACGACGTCGACCCGCAGGCCCGCCGCGCGCGCGTCCTGCGCGGTCCGCGGGCCGATACAGGCGATCAAGGTCTCCTCGGGGATGTGGCCGAACTGCTCGGCGACCTGCTCGGCGACGCTGCCCGAGGTCACGAGGATGGCGCGCACGGACCCCGAGCTCACGTCCTCGCGGATCTTGTCCGACACGGGAACGCCGATGGTGCGGTAGGCCACGACCGACTCCACCTCGTGGCCGAGCTCGCGCAGGCCCTCGGTGAGCAGCGGCTTGGCGATCTCGGAGCGGAGGGCGAGGATGCGCCTGGCGGGCCCGCCCTGCATCTCCGGCCACTCGCGCAGCAGGCCGGCGGCCGAGTTGTCCTCGCTCGGCACGAGGTCGACCCGGTAGCCGGCCGCGGTGAGCGCCGCCGCGGTGGTCTCGCCCACGGCGGCGATGCGGGTGCTGGCGGGAACGACGGCCCGGTGGGACGACAGCACGTCGACGGTCGTCGCACTCGTGACCGTCAGCCAGTCGAAGGAGCCCTCGGCGAGCGCCGTGAGCGCGTCCTCGAGCGCGGCCGCATCCTTGGTGCTCGCGAAGTTGATCATGGGCGCGATCACCGGGGATGCGCCCTGGGCGCGGAGGTCGGCGGCGACGCCGTCTCCCCACGGGCCGCCGCGGGGCACGAGCACGCGCCAGCCCTTGAGCGGCTTCTGGGTTCGATTCGTGAGCGTCATTTGGATGAACTCCCGAGCGGAGCGAGCGCGGCGGCGCCGGAGGACAGCAGGTCGTGGGTGAGCGGTGCGGCGAGCGACAGCGCGTAGGTGGGCAACTGGTCGAGGGCTAGCCCCTCCGTCGACATCTCCCGCTTGTGGTGGATCCGGCGGGTCCCGTCGATCTGATACACCGTGGCGCTCAGCTCGAGCAGGTCGCTCGTGAAGGACGCCGTGGCGCCGACGGGCGCCGCGCAGCCGGCCTCGAGGCCGGCGAGCACGGAGCGCTCGGCCACGACGGCGGCGTGCGCGAACTGGTCGTCGACCGACTCGACGGCACGGGCGAGCGGGGAGAGCGTGTGCAGGTCGGACTCCCGCACCTCGACGGCGAGCGCGCCCTGCCCGGGCGCCGTGGGCCAGCTGGTCAGGGGGAAGTACTCGGTGACGGCGTCGAGCCGGCCGAGCCTGCCGAGGCCCGCAGCGGCGAGGACGACGGCGTCGAGGTCGCCGCTCGCGACCCGGCCGAGGCGCGAGTCCACGTTGCCGCGGATGTCGATGACGTGCAGGTCGGGGCGGCTTGCGCGCAGCTGAGCGACGCGGCGCGGGGATCCGGTGCCGACCCGGGCACCCTCGGGCAGCTGGGCGAGGGTGAGCCCGTCGCGCGCGCACAGAGCATCACGCGCGTCCGCGCGCGCGGGCACAGCGGCGACCACGAGGCCCTCGTAGGGCGCGGTGGGGAGGTCCTTCAGCGAGTGCACGACCAGGTCGCACTCCCCGCGGAGCAGCGCCTCGCGGAGGGCGCTCGCGAAGACACCGGTGCCGCCGAGGGTCGCCAGCGACTCCCTCGACCGGTCGCCGTGCGTCGTGATGGGGACGAGCACGACGTCGAGCCCCGACGCCGTGGCGATCTGGTCGGCCACCCACCCCGCCTGCGCGAGCGCGAGGGCACTGCCCCGGGTGCCGAGCCGAAGCGGCTCGGGCCCGGTCAGCGGATCAGAATCGATATGGAGTTCGGTCACGGCTTCAATCCGGCGATGGCGGGTTTGAACCCGAGTCGCACGTTCTCGCAGCAGCCGGGTCGGCAGACGTCGTACCAGGGGCCGAGGTCGGTCATGGCGGGGCGCTCGGCGGTCGGCGTGCCGTTCACGCGCTCCAGGACGAGGTCGATGAGCCCGTCGACGTACTCGGTGTGCACGCCGGGTGTGGGGATGCGCTGGAAGTGCAGCCCGTGCTCCTCGGCGGTCTCCTTCGCCTCGCGGTCGAGGTCCCAGAGCACCTCCATGTGGTCGCTGACGAAGCCGAGCGGCACGACGATGACCGCGCGCACGCCGCGCTCCGCGAGGCCCTTGATCGCGTCGTTCACGTCGGGCTCGAGCCACGGCATGCTGGGCGGGCCGGAGCGGGACTGGTAGACGAGCTGCCAGGGCACGGTCGTCCCACCGGTCGCCTCGTGCATCACGACCTCCGCGACGGCGAGGTGCTGCGCCGCGTAGGCGCCGTTGCCGTCGAACCCGCGCTCGCCCGGGCCGGACTTGGCGGCGTCGGTCGACGGGATGGAGTGCGTGGCGAACAGGACCTCGGCCTGGGTCTCGAGGTCGATGTCAGGCACGGCGGCGCGCAGCTCCTCGAGGGCGCCGCGGAGGCCCTCGATGAACGGGGTGACGAAGCCGGGGTGGTCGAAGTACTGCCGCACCTTGTCGATCTGGATGCTGCCGATGAGTCCCGTGTCCTCGAGCGCGTCCGCGAAGTCCTCGCGGTACTGCCTACAGCTCGAGTACGAGCTGTAGGCGCTCGTGGCGAGCGCGATGAGCTTCGTGTAGCCGGCGTCGCGGGCCTCGCTTAGCGCGTCGTTGAGGTAGGGGTCCCAGTTGCGGTTGCCCCAGAGCACGGGCAGGTCGATGCCGCGCTCGGCGAGGCGGGCCTCCAGGGCGGCCTTGAGCTCGCGGTTCTGGTCGTTGATCGGGCTCACCCCGCCGAAGGCGCGGTAGTGGTGGGCGACCTCCTCGAGGCGCTCCTCCGGGATGCCGCGACCCCGTGTGACGTTGCGCAGGAACGGGATGACGTCGTCCTGGCCCTCCGGACCGCCGAAGGAGGCGAGGAGGATGGCGTCGTACGCGACCGGCTCCTCGACGTGCTCGGGGCCGGACTGCGCGGCCGGGGTGGCCGCCGACACCAGCGCGCCCGGCTCGAGCGGCGCGTCGGTCGCGGGGTTCGGCTTGCGCCCCAGGTTCACTGCTGCCATTACTGAAGCACCTCGACTACCTCTGCTGTTGTGATGCGGCGGCCCGTGTAGAACGGCACCTCCTCGCGCACGTGGAGGCGCGCGTCGGTCGCGCGCAGGGCGCGCATCAGGTCGACCAGGTTGAGCAGCTCGTCGTCCTCGAGAGCGAGGATCCATTCGTAGTCGCCCAGGGCGAAGGACGCGACGGTGTTCGTGAGCACCGAGCGGAACTGGCCGCCCGCGCGGCCGTGGCGCATGAGCATGTCGCGACGCTCCTGCTCCGGCAGGAGGTACCACTCGTAGGACCGCACGAAGGGGTAGACCGTGAGCCACTGCGCGGGCTCCTTGCCGCGCATGTACGCCGGCAGGTGGTTCGCGCTGAACTCGGCGTCGCGGTGCACGCCCATGGCGTTCCAGGTGGGCAGGAGCGAGCGGAACAGGCGGGTGCGGCGCAGTTCGCGGATCGCCCACTGCAGCCCGTCGGCGGTGGCGCCGTGCAGCCAGATCATGACGTCGGCGTCGGCGCGCAGGCCGGAGACGTCGTAGATTCCGCGCAGGGTGACGCCCTCGGCCTCCACGGCGCGGATGATGTCGTCGAGCTCGCGCACGGCCTTCGGGACGTCGTGCCCGTCGAGGTCGTCCGGGTTGGCGGGGTCACGACGCAGCACGGCCCACAGTGCATATTCGGTGGGGGTCGTGGGGAACTCGGGCGCAACGGATGCGGGTGCTGCCGACTCGGCAGCCGGGTTACTCATGTGCTCCATGGTACGCCGCGGGCATCACACTGCCTGAACGGTGTCCGAACGGCGCCGAACGGCTCCGGCAGCGGCAGCGACAGCGACACCGGCGAGGGCACCGGCAGGAGTACCTCGATCGGCGCCTCACGCGGCCCGCGTGGCGGAGCGTCTGCGCTCACCGGCCCCGCTCGAGCACGGACACGAGCGCGGCCGCCCCGCTTTTCGGCGAGGTGAGCACCGGCACGCCGAGCGCGTTCCGGGCGAGCGCGCGAGCCATGGACGCCTGGGCGAGCACGAGCACGCCGCCCTCCCCCGCCGCGGCCTCGGCCGCCCGGCGAACCGCCGCGTCGTGCTCGGCGTCGTGCCCCCGGGACCGCGCCTCGAACGCCCCGTCGACGACCGTGCTCGTCACGGTGACCCGCACGCCCGCCCGCTCCGCCTCCCTCTCGATCAGCGCCGAGGTCGGCTGCAGCGTCGCGGAAAGCGTCGCGAGCACGGCGATCCGGCCGGTGCCGGTGGACGCGATGCGGACGGCCTCGACCGCCATGGGGCGGTCCACCCGGAGCACGGGAAGGTCGAGTCCTGTGGCGGCACGGTCGACCGCACCGCCGATCGACGAGCAGGTGACGAGGATCGCGGACGCACCCGCGTCGCGCAGGGCGGCAAGGTGACGGGCGACGTCGGCCTCGACGTCCGGCGTCACGCCGGCCTCCCGCGCCCGGGCGAGCAGTGACGGGTCGGCGCGGTGGACCACGTCGACGCCGGGCATCGCGTCCGTCACCAGCCGCTCGAAGTCCGCAGCCAGCAGGGGAACCGTGTGCAGCATCCCGACGCGCACGGCGCTCATCGCGCCTCCGCCCAGGGACGCGCGTCCCGCTCGACGATCGCCCGCAGGTGCTCGAGGCGGGGCAGGGCGCGCTCGGCGAGCGACCGCTCGGGATCCTCGGAGCCCACGACGTCGCTCCACAGCGCCCGCCCGGCGAGGAACCCGCTCGCGCCCGCCCGGCAGGCGGCCTGCACGGCGTCGGCGAATCGATCACGGTCGACGCCCTGCGACAGCACGACCCAGGGACCCGTGATGTGCTCGGCGAGCGCCACGCTGGCCGCCGCCTGCTCCGCGGGGGATCCCGCCCCGGCGAGAGGCACCTGCACCTTGTAGAGGTCCTGTCCGACGGCCGACAGTTCATCGGCCGCCTCCTGGATGGCCTCCTCGGCGTCCCACGTTCGATCGTCCAGCTCGCGCGGGGTCGCGCGCACGACGGGTTCGAGCACCGACAGCCGGCCGAGGCGCCGCGCCTCCCGCACGAACCGCCGGGCGAGCTCGACCCGGGCCTCCCGCCGGTCGTCACGCCGCCAGATGACGAGCAGCTTGAGCGCGGAGACCCCGTCGAGCGAAACGGTGCCGTCCACGACGGCGGAATCGAGGTCCGTCTCCTCGACCGGGCCGCCGTCGGCCTGGGTCAGCGCGTCCGCGGCGAGGATGAGGCCCGTGCCGGCGGGCAGGGACCGGTCGGCGCGTATCTCGTCGAGGGCGTAGTGCCGGTCGATGAGGAAGCCGGAGGCGGCGGGGCCGAGCACGCGGGCGACCGCACGCTTGAACTCGACGAGCACGTCGTCGCCCGGTCGCCCCGCGCCCGCAGCGTCGAACATGGCCCGAAGGCTCTCACGCTGATCCATGGCGACCATGGCGAAGCCGCCCGTGTCGAGCGCGATCGAGGCGAGCGTCGCCTCCTGCTGATGCGCGGTCATGTGGTCCTCTCCGGTGTGCCGGCGCCGGCGCGAGTGGAGGCGGCGGCGATGAAACGATCGAGCGCCGCCGCGTACGCGGCCTCGGCGGACGGCGTCGCCCGGACGGACGGACCGAGCGGCAGGACGTGCGCAGGCGCGCCGAGCGCGCGGTGGGCGGCGAGGAGTGCGGCGGAGCAGGCGACGGGCTCGTCCACGTCCGGCACCCGCACGCCTCGGCCGAATGCGGCCGCCTTCCGCAGGAGGAGGGCCGGCCCGCGGGCGTCCGGGCCGCACGCGACGACGATGTCATCACGCGCTGTTCCCCTTTCGGGTCGATCGCGGCCCGGGCCTTGGTCGCGCGCGTCGCGGTCGGGTGCGTCGCGGCCGGGTGCGTCGCCCTCGGTCGCCCCGTCGAGGGCCCGCAGTGCCCACGCGGCGTGCAGGGCCACTCCGTCGAGGATCCCCGGCAGCAGTCGCGAGCTGTCGCCGGGCGATCCCTCCTGGCCGCCGATGATCCGGGCGCGGGCGGTGGGATCGGGCGCGGGCGACTGCCGGCCGAAGAGGTAGGGAAGCACGATCTCGTCCGCGGGTCGCGGATCGGTCGGCGCCGGGGAGATGCTGCGGCGGAGGTCGGCGAGCTGGGCTCCTGGCCGTGCCGCGACGGCGGCGACAGCACGGCCGGCACTCGCCGAGCCGGAGAGCAGGGTCGTGAAGCGTCCGGTGATGTCGATGCCCGCGCTCATCCCCTCGGCGAAGGCATCGGCCGGGATGCCGGGGCCGCGCACGAGCCGCACGAGGGCCTCGGAGGTGCCGAACGAGTCGACGACGTCCCCCGCCGCGCGCGCGCCGCAGCCCCACGCGGCCACGAGGTGGTCGTGGCCCGCGACCACGACAGGGATGCCCGCGGGGAGGCCACCCGGCGCGCCCGCGCCCGTGACCGCGGCCGAACCCCAGCCTCCGGGGGCCACGATCTCGGGCAGCTGTGCCGGCGTCAGGCCGACGCGGGCGAGCAGGGCTGCATCGAAACGCGGCTGCCCGAGCGGCAGGGTTGCGGGGCGGCGCACCGCCATGGAGCGGAGGGCGAGCGTGTGATCCGTCACGGCGCGGCCGGAGAGCGCGAAGGCGACGAGGTCGGCCATGCCGAGCCAGGAGCGCATGCGGAGCCCGGGTCGCGACCGGCGGAGCTGAGCCCAGAGCACGAGGGGGACCTTCGACGATGCCGATATTCCGGTCAGGGCATACAACAGGGCCGGGTCGTCGCCGTCGAGCGCGTCACGAACGGCATCCCGATCCACCGCGCCGTCCCAGCGCAGGATCGGGGTCAGCGCCACCCCGTCGTCGCCGAGGGCCACACCCGATTCCGCCATCGAGGCGATGCCGACGACGTCCGGCCGCCCGACCGCGGCGACGAGCGCCCGCAGGCCGACGTCGAGGAGCGTTTCGAGAGCGGGCACATCCGCCGGGGTGGGCGCGGACGAAGCGGCGAGCTCCACGACCGCACCCTCATCGATGCGCACGGCCGCGAACTTCGTGTTCGTGCTCCCCACGTCCACGCCGAAGGCGAGGACGGCCCGCTGGGCCATGCCGCCTCCTCGCGGTCAGGGGAACACTCGCCGGGCGCGGCCTACCGGACACTATCGAGTCGATCGGCCCCTATCGGGTCGATCGGGTGGTGGCGCCGGTCAGCGTCGGGATGCGGCGACGGCGGCCCAGGTGGCGCCGCCCACCAGCGCGGCGGCGGCCGCACCGATGATGCCCAGCAGGATCGGGTCCTCCCGGGTGAACCGCACGAAGCGGTGACGCGCCCGGCCGAAGCCGACCCGCGCCCGGCCCACGATGTTGAGGCGGTCCTCGATGGCGTCGAGGGTCGAGGCGAGCTCGGCCCGGGTACGCTCGATCTCCTCGCGGAGCTCCTTCGCCCCCCGCGGTCCGGTGGGCTCAACGGGGCTAGCGGTCATAGCGACCCACTCCCTTCACGGCGTCGAGGTCTTCCTTCACGCTGTCGATTGAGTCCTTCGGTACCGGGGGCAGGCCCTTCTTGAGCCGGCCGATCCCGATCAGGGCGAGCAGTGCCGCGACCACGAGGAACACGACGGCGACGATGAGCGCCGCGAGCCAGGCGGGCAGCGCCTCGGCGAGGCCGAGGATGGCGGCGACGACGAGCACCCAGAAGCCGGTGAGCGCGAAGAACGCGGCGACCAGGAAGAGGGCGATGCCGATGCCGGCCTGGAGGAGCTTGGCCTTGAGGCCGATCATGAACTGCTGGAGCTCGGCCTTCGCCAGCCGCACGAGGAGGCTCGGAAGGTCGCGCACGAGCGCGATCAGCGACTGGCGGGTCTTCGGGTTGAACGGGATGCTTGTCGTCGCCATGAGGACCGCCGGTTACCGGTCGGACGGCGCCGGGGAGGGCGTCGCAGGGGTCATCTTGCGGGCGGCGCGACGGCGACGGCCCTGCTTCGTCGAGAAAACGGAGCGGATCATGCTGGTCACCGAACGGCCGATCAGGTCGGGCACGTCGGGCATGCGGCCGGCGACGGCCTGCTGGACGGCGGGGCTCTGCCACACGTTCTGCGCGGTGGTGCGGATCTGCTCGTACCTCTCGCGGCCCGCGCGCGAGCCGAGTACGAAGCCGGTGCCGAGGCCCGCGACGAAAAGCAGCTTGGTCATGGATTTCCTCCGACCGTCCAGGGAAAAAGCGTCAGTTCCCCAGCGTAGACCGAAGCGGCGCCCCCACGCGGGCGGCGTTTCCCCGCCTCCGGCTCGCAGGAGACCGGGGCGGAGCGCGGCAGGGGATCGCGGGCGGTCAGGCGAGACGCGCGGCCGCCGCCTCCGCGTCCGCCACGACCGAAGCGAGGCCGGTGCCCGCGATCCAGGCGCCGCTCACCTCGAGCCCCGGCTGCTGCGCCACCTCGGCCCGGACCGCGGCCACTCGCGCCCGCTGTCCGCGCGCGGCGAAGGGCACGGTGTTCGTCCATCGCGTGCGGGCGAACCCGGTGACCTGGCCGTCGTCGAGCGGCACGCCGAGCAGGGCGGAGGCGTCCGCGATCGCCACCCGACGCAGCGCCTCGTCGGAGAGCCGCGGCATGACCTCGCCCGCCCGCCCGTAGGACAGGCGCATCACGTGCTTCCCGCCCGCCGACTCGCCCAGCCACCGCCACTTCGCGGTCATGTGGGTGAGTGCCTTCGCGCGCACGCCCGGGGTTCCGGGCGCGACGAGCACCCCGGTGCCGCGCGGGGCGGCGTCGAGGCCGGCCCGGGCGGCGGAGCCGTCGGGCGCGTCGACGACGAGCGTGACCAGCTCGACGGAGGACGCGGCGGGCCAGCCGTCCAGGATGCGGCTCGGGATGGCGGCGCCGAAGATGCAGATGAGCTCGGCGACCGGAACGGCGACGAGCACGCGGCCGGGTTCGAAGGACCGGCCGTCGCCAAGGTCGACGTGCCACTGGTCGCTGGAGACGGCGCCGTCGAGGTCGCGCCGCCGCTCGATCCGGCTCACCGGCGCGTTCGTGAGGATGCGCACGCCCCGCCGCAGGGCGTCGTCCCTCAGCACGGCGGTCAGGCGGTGCATGCCGCCGGCGATGCCCGCGACCGCGGAACCGGCGGGGGCGAGCGAGCGCAGGCGCCTCACGGAGGCGGCGAGCGAGCCCTCAGTCGCAACGCCCGCCAGCAGTCCCGGCGCGACGACGTCCGCGTCCACGTCGTCCGGATGCGCCGAGTGCACGCCCGCCACGACCGGGGCGACCAGGCGGTCGAGCACCCGCCGGCCCATTCGCGCGCGCACCAGCTCACCCAGCGACGACGCCCTGGCCCCGACGGACGCCGGCAGCACGAGGTCGAGGGCCGCCCGCGCCGCGCCCGCCCAGCCGAGCGTCTCGCGCAGCGCCGGGTCCCGGGGGTCGCCCGGGATGCCGAGCAGCCCCGTGCGGGGCAGCGGGATGGCCTGCCCGGGCAGCTGCACCCAGGCGCCCGCGGGATCGGGCAGCACGACGTCCGACGCGAGCCCGAGCTCGTTCAGGAGCGCGCTCACCGTGCCGCGCCGGGTCGCGAAGCTCTCCGCGCCGACGTCGACCGTCAGTCCGTCGACCGTCGCCGCCGCCACAGTGCCGCCGACCTCTGCGCCGGCCTCCAGCAGCACGACGCTCCTGCCGTCCCGGGCGAGGGCCCGCGCGGCGACCAGCCCGGCGACACCGCCCCCCACCACGACGACGTCGACGATCTCGGGCGCGCGCTCCGCCCGCGGATGCTCGTCCGGGAGCGGGTCCCCGGTCGTCGGCTGGTCGGTCATGAGATCAGGCGCGCCCGTGCACGAACTCGACGATGCGGCTGAGGACGTCGGGGTCGGTCTCCGGTGGAACGCCGTGGCCGAGGTTGAGCACGTGGGCGGGCGCGGACCGGCCGCGCTCGAGGACGTCGGTGACGTGGCGCTCGAGCACCGGCCACGGCGCGGAGAGCAGCGCGGGGTCGATGTTGCCCTGCACCGGCGTGGCGCCGCCGAGGCGCCTCGACGCCTCGTCGAGCGGGATGCGCCAATCCACGCCCACCGCGTCGACGCCCACGTCGCGCATGGCGGCGAGGAGCTCGCCCGTGCCGACACCGAAGTGCACGAGGGGGACGGTCACGGGATCGACGCCGCCGGCCGGCGTCGCTGTCAGGCCACGGACGGGGTCCAGGGCGCGAGCGGAGGCGGGCGCCACCCGGTCGCGGTAGTCGAGGAGCGAGAGGCCGCCGGCCCAGGAGTCGAACAGCTGGGCGGCGCTTGCGCCGGCGAGCACCTGGGCCCGGAGGAAGGTGCCGGTCACCTCGGCGCACCAGGCGAGCAGGGCGTCCCAGGCGTCGGGGTCGGAGTGCATGAGCCCACGGGCGGCGAGGTGGTCCTTGGACGGCCCGCCCTCGACGAGGTAGGCGGCCAGGGTGAAGGGTGCCCCGGCGAAGCCGATGAGCGGGGTGCTGCCGAGCACGGCGACCGTGCGCTGAACGGCAGCCGTGATGGGCGCGAGCGTGTCGGGATCGAGCGGCGGCAGGGCGGCGACGTCGGCCGCCGTGCGCACCGGGTGCTCGAGCACCGGACCCCTGCCGGGCACGATGTCGACGCCGACACCGGCGAGGCGCAGGGGGATGACGATGTCGCTGAAGAAGATGGCCGCGTCGACGCCGTGCCTGCGCACCGGCTGCAGGGTGATCTCGCTGGCCATCTCCGGGTCGAGGCAGGCGTCCAGCATCCGGGTTCCCACGCGCAGCTCGCGGTACTCCGGCAGCGAGCGGCCGGCCTGGCGCATGAACCAGACGGGGGTGCGGTCGGACCGGACCCCGTGGTAGGCGCGGACGAGGGGTGAGGATGCGGTGCGGCCGTCCGAGAGCGGGTGCGAGGCGGGAAGCAGGTGCGTGTCGGGGAGCGCGGGAATCACCGCCACATTGTCCCACCCGGCGCTGAGCGCCTCGTGCGCGCGCCCCTCCCGGCGACGGTGGAGACTTCCGGCATGACCGATACGACCGCCTCCGCCCCGTCCCTCACCGCCGTCGCCCTGGTGTGCAGCCTGAAGCCGTCCCCCGAGCAGTCGAGCACTCAGCTGCTGGCCGAGCAGCTGCTCACCGAGCTCGCCTCGCACGGGGTGTCCACCTCCTCGGTGCGCGTCGTCGACTACGACGTGCGACCGGGCGTCCTCGACGACATGGGCGACGGGGACCAGTGGCCTGAGCTGCGCCGCCGGGTCCTCGACGCGGACATCCTCGTGATGGCGACCCCGACCTGGGTCGGCCACATGTCGAGCGTGGCGCACCGGGTGCTCGAGCGGCTGGACAACGAGCTGTCGGTGACGGACGACCAGGGCCGCCCCGGCCTGTACGACCGGGTGGCGGTCGCCGCCATCGTGGGCAACGAGGACGGCGCCCACCAGATCACCGCGGAGCTGTTCCAGGCCCTCAACGACCTCGGCTTCACCGTCCCCGCCCAGGGCGCCACCTACTGGAACGGGGAGGCGATGCAGGCCGTCGACTACAAGGACCTCGAGTCGACCCCGGAGAAGGTCGCGTCGGCCACGAAGGCGGTCGCGGCCAACGCCGTGCACGTCGCCCGCCTGCTTCGAGAGCACCCTCTCCCCGCCTCCTCCTGAGGACTAGCATGGGCCTCGTCATCCCGCCGTTCACGTCCGGGAGGTGTGGGCATGGTCCAGGTTCGAGTCATCGGCATCGCGGTCGACCCGGGCGCGCAGCCGCTCATCCTGCTGAAGCCGCTCACCGACGAGGCGGGCGGCGGGCGCATGCTGCCGATCTGGATCGGGCCGCAGGAGGCCACCTCGATCTTCATCGCCATCGAGGGCGCCGAGGCGCCGAGGCCGCTGGCGCACGACCTCATGAAGAGCCTGCTCGAGGCGCTGGACGCGCGGGTCGAGCGCGTGGACGTCACGCGCATCGAGGAGGGCACCTTCTACGCGGAGATCACGTTGCAGACGCCGACGGGAACCCGCGTCCTCGACTCCCGGCCCTCGGACGCCATCGCCCTCGCGGCCCGGGTCGACGCGCCGATCTGGGTCGCGGACGACGTGCTCGAGGACGCGGGAATCCCGGACGAGGCCGTGGAGGGGCGGGACCGGGAGGCGGCGGACGCCGAAGCCGCGGCCGAGGAGGCCAAGCTGGACGAGTTCAAGCGGTTCCTCGACGAGGTCGACCCGGAGGACTTCCAGGGCTGACGGACGCCCGAAAGCGGCTGGGCCCGTGTCCTCCCCCCTAGCCGGGGTGCCCAGGGGGATCCGAAAAGGCCGGATGGACCCCCTCAGCAGGGTCGAGTGGTTCTCAGGGAGTTTCCGTAGACTCTCGGGGTGCTTGTGTGTCTAACGGCGAGTCATCGCAACGCCCCCTTCGAGCTTCTCGAGAAGCTGTCCACGGGCGCGTCTACCGTTGCCGAGACCCTCGTGCGCGACAAGGACGCGGTCACGGGGGCCGTCGTGCTCGCCACCTGCAACCGCTTCGAGGCCTACCTCGACGTCGACGAGCCCCGCGTGAGCGACCGCTCGGCCGGCGTCGACGCCGTGCTCGAGGTCGTCAGCGAGTCCTCCGGGATTCCCACCGCTGAGCTGCGGGACCGGGTCACCGTGCTCGGCGGTGACGACGTGGTCGAGCACCTGTTCGCCGTGTCGTCCGGGCTCGAGTCCGTCGTGGTCGGCGAGGGCGAGATCGCGGGCCAGGTGCGCCGCGCGCTCGAGAAGGCCCGCACCGAGGGCACCACGAGCAGCGACCTGGAGCGCCTGTTCCAGACCGCATCGCACACGTCCCGCGGCGTGAAGACCCGCACCGGCCTCGGCAGCGCCGGCCGGTCGATGGTGCGCCTCGCCCTCGACCTCGCCGAGAGCCGCCTCGCCGACTGGGCCGATCTCAAGGTCCTGCTCGTCGGCACGGGCGCCTACGCGGGCGCGAGCCTGAAGGCGCTGCGCGATCGCGGCGTGGGCGACGTCACCGTCTACTCCCCCTCCGGGCGCGCGCACCGCTTCGCGACCCGTGAGGGCGTCGACGCCGTGATGGCCGACGGCTACCTCGCCGCCATCGCCGAGTCCGACCTCATCGTCACCTGCAGCACGTCCCCCGACTACGTGCTCACCGCGGAGCAGATCGCGGAGAGCCGGCAGCTGCGTGCGGACGCGACGTCGCGCCAGATGGTCATCGACCTCGGCCTCCCCCGCAACGTCGACCCGGCCATTACGGGCACGCGCGGCGTCCAGCTGCTCGACCTCGAGACCATCTCCCTGCACGCTCCGCTTACCGAGCTGAACGCGGCGGACGACGCCCGGCAGATCGTCGACGCCGCGGCCGAGGAGTTCCGCGCCGCGAACGCGGAGGAGGCCGTGAAGCCCGCCGTTGTCGCGCTGCGCAGCCACCTCTTCGGCATCCTCGACGCGGAGATCGAGCGGGCGAGGTCCCGCGGCGACTCGAGCGACCGGACCGAGGCGGCGCTGCGCCACCTCGTCGGCGTGCTCGTGCACAGCCCGTCCGTGCGCGCCCGGGAGCTGGCGCGGTCCGGCGACGGCGACCGGTTCGTCGACGCCGTCAACACGCTGTTCGGGCTGGATGCCCCCTCCGTGGCCGAAGCCCCGGCCGCCCCTGTGCGCCGCATCGGCGAAGAGGGCGCCGCCTCGTGAAGCCGCGTTTCCTGAGGGGCCGCCGCATCGCGACGCCCCTCGTGCTGCGGGAGCCCATCCGCACCGAGCGCCTGATCCTGCGCCCCTACACCGCCGCCGACCTCGACGACTACGCCGCGATCCAGGGCGACGAAGAGGTCGTGCGCTACATGCTCTGGCCGCTGCGGAACCGCGAGGAGTCGGCGAAGCACCTCGCCAAGCGACGCAGGCAGAAGCGACTGGAGCAGAACGGCGACTTCCTCGGGCTCGCCATCGAGCTGCCCAGCGCCCCCAGCCTGAACCCGCGCCCGGAGAGCGGCCGCGTGATCGGGGACGCATCCCTGCTGCTGCGGAGCGTCGGTAACCGGCAGGCCGAGATCGGCTGGGTGCTGCACCCGGACTTCGGCGGCAAGGGCTACGCGACCGAGGCCAGCCGGGCGATGCTCGACCTCGCCTTCGGCCGGCTCGGCGCCCATCGCGTCGTCGCGCAGCTCGACGCCCGCAACACGGCGTCCGCTGCCATGGCCGAGCGCCTGGGGATGCGGCGCGAGGCCCTGTTCCGGCACGACATGTGGTTCAAGGGAGCCTGGGGCGACAGCCTGTATTACGCCATACTCGATGAGGAGTGGGCGGCCAATCCGCTGTCGGCACGCTGATTCCTAAGGGGGACCACCTCATGGGCTTCACCGAGCAACCGTTGCGCGCCGTCGAGGTGCGCGGTCCCCTGATGACCGAGCGCCTGGCGCTGCGGCCGTTCGAGACGGACGACCTCGCGGACGTCGTGCTCTACGAGGCTTCGACCGAGATCGCCGAGTGCACGCTGCGGGAGCCGCGCAGCCCGGACGAGGCCGCCCGGGCGCTGGCCGAGCGCATCCGCAACGTCCGGTTGGAGCGTTCGGGCGACCGCCTCGATCTCGCCATCGACCTTCCCGGCATCGGCGACGGGCTCTCCGGCGTGATCGGCGAGATCACGCTCGAGCTTCTGGACCGGCAGGATCGCCAGGGCAGGTTGTCCTGCGTCGTGCGCCCCGACGCGAACGGCGAGGGCTATGGCCTCGAGGCCGCGAGCCGGGTGCTCGAGGTCGCGTTCACGGAGGTGGGCCTGCACCGGGTCACCGCCCGCTTCGACTCGCGCTGCACGGGTGCGGCCGCGCTCGCCACGCGCCTGGGGATGCGGCACGAGGGGCGGCTCGTGCACGACCTGAGGGTCGGCGAGCGCTGGGTGGACACGGACATCTTCGGCATCCTCGATGTCGAATGGGCGGCGAGGAAGAGCATCGACGGACTATGACCGAAAGCATGACGGCACGACCCATCACCCAGCGCCCGATCCGGGTCGTGGCGCTCGCGCTCGTGCGCGACCGGCGGGTGCTCATGGTGGTCGCCCGCGGCCGGGACGTGCTGTACCTGCCCGGCGGCAAGATCGACCCGGGCGAGTCCGCCCGCAAGGCGCTGCTGCGGGAGTGCCGCGAGGAGCTCGGCGTCGAGCTGGATGAGACCACCGTCGAGGACATGTTCACCGTCCTCGTGCAGGCGCACGGCGAGCCCGACGGTCGCCTGGTCAGCATGACGGTGTACCGGGCGGAGACGCCGGACGAGCCACGCGCATCGGGCGAGATCGACTCCCTGCACTGGGTGACCTCGGCGGACGCCTACCGCTGCCCGCCTGCCGGCGTGGACACGCTGGAGCGCCTCCGGGACCTCGACCTCATCGACTGACTGGACCGAGCGTCCCTTCGACAAGCCCAGGGACCGTGACGGGACCCGCCCGCTCAGCCCCACGGTCGCTGAGCCTGTCGAAGCGACGCAACGCCTCCCCCGTCGTGTTACCCCGCCCTACGGTCGCTGAGCCTGTCGAAGCGACGCAACACCCGCACCGTCCCTTCGACGAGCTCAGGGACCGTCACGGAACGCGCCCGCTCAGCCCTACGGTCGCTGAGCCTGTTGAAGCGACGCGAGGTGACTGCCGACCCTTCGACAGGCTCAGGGACCGGAACGGGTTCGGAGGGTGCGCCCGTCGCTACATCGGGGTGCCGAGGTCGTGCTTGGTGAACGAGCCGCCGAGGCGCGTCGTCTCCGGGTCGTCGACCGGCTCCTCGCTCTCGTCGACCTCGCCGGCGAACTGCTCGGCATCCTCCTCGGGGTAGAAGCCGATCGCGTGCCCCGCCTCCGCGCTCGCGGTGCGCCGCGTGTTCTTCGAGATGCCCCAGACGATGTGGTGCCCGGGCTCCGCCAGCGCGCCCGCCGCCTCGACCAGCCGCGCCATGTCCGACGGGGCGAGCCAGGTGTACAGGCCGAGGGCACCGCTCGGCCGCTCGCCGAAGTTCGCGATGCGGGCGGAGACGATGCTCATGCCGAAGCGGTCGACGTACAGGCTGCCGAGCGCCTCCATGGCGGCCTTGCTCACCCCGTAGTAGGTGTCCGGACGCGGCAGGAGCACGGCCGTGCGGCCCGCGTCGGCGAGGGTGTGGAAACCGACGGCGTGGATCGAGCTGGCGAGCAGGACGCGGGTCACCCCGGCTCGGTGGGCGGACTCGAGCACGTTGCGCGTGTCGGTGATGTTGACCTCGTCGATGTCCTCCCAGGCCTGCTCGTTCGGGATGCCGCCCAGGTGCACGACCAGATCGGCACCCTGGAACACCCGCTCGAGGACGTCGGTATCCGCGAGGTCGGCGGTCGTCCACTCCTCGCCCGGTCCGGTCGGGTTCTCGGGCTCGACGACGTCCATCAGGCGGAGGGTGCGGCCCTCCGCGGCGAGCAGGGGCCGCAGGGCCGAGCCGATGGTGCCGGCCGCGCCGGTGATGACGACAGTGTTCATGGAAAGACGCTACGCGCGGCGCCCCGCACGTGCCCCGGCCGTCGGACCGGGCATTCACCCGACGCAACTAAGCAGATCCCCCGGGCCGCCCGACGCAATTCAGCAGATCCCCCGCCCACCCGACGCAGTTCAGCAGATCCCCCGACCCACCCGACGCAACCCAGCAAATCCCCCGACCGACGCGACGCGACTCAGCAGATCCTCACCGACACGCCGCCACCGGGGTGGCTCAGGCGGCGTGTCGAGCGGGATCTGCTGAATTGCGTTCAGGTCGGACGGTTCGCGGGCCGGATCTGCTGAATTGCGTCGAGGGATCGGCCGCACCGCGACCAGACCAAGCGGCCGCGAACCGCACGAGCGACCCCGAGCCGCCTTGAGCCACCCCAGCACCCCGGCAGCACCCGGCACCCACGCTCACCAGATGCGGACGCGCTCCTCCTCGGGCAGCCACAGCGCGTCCGACTCGGTCACGTCGAACGCGGCGTAGAACTCGTCGATGTTGCGCACGATCTGGTTGCAGCGGAACTCGTTCGGCGAGTGCGGATCGATGGCGAGCAGCCGCCGGGCCTCCTCGTCGCGGATCTTCAGTTGCCAGGCCTGCGCCCAGGAGAGGAAGAAGCGCTGCGCGCCGGTCAGCCCGTCGATCACCGGCGGCTCCTGGCCGTCGAGCGAGATGAGGTAGGCCTTCCACGCGATGGAGAGGCCGCCGAGGTCGCCGATGTTCTCGCCGATCGTGAGAGCGCCGTTGACCTTGCTGTCCGGCACCTGGGCGGGCGCGAGCGCGTTGAACTGCTCGATGAGCGATGCGGTGCGCTCCTCGAACGCCGCGCGGTCCTCCTCGGTCCACCAGTCGGTGAGGCGGCCGTCGCCGTCGTACTTGGAGCCCTGGTCGTCGAAGCCGTGGCCGATCTCGTGCCCGATGACCGCCCCGATGCCGCCGTAGTTCGCCGCGTCGTCCCGCGTCACGTCGAAGAACGGGAACTGCAGGATCGCCGCGGGGAAGACGATCTCGTTGAAGCCGGGGTTGTAGTACGCGTTCACGGTCTGCGGCGTCATGAACCACTCGTCGCGGTCGAGGGGCTGACCGATCTTCGCCAGCTCGCGCCGGAACTCGAACTCCGCGGCCGCGCGTGCGTTGCCGACGAGGTCCGTCGGGTCCACCTCGAGCGCGCTGTAGTCGCGCCACTTCACCGGGTAGCCGATCTTCGGCGTGAAGCGCTCGAGCTTCTCGAGCGCCCGTGCGCGGGTCTCGTCCGTCATCCAGTCCAGCGACTCGATGGATGCGCGGTATGCCTTCACCAGGTTCTCGACGAGCACGTCCATGCTCTGCTTGGCGGCGGGCGGGAAGTGCCGCTCCACGTAGATGCGACCGACGGCCTCACCCATCGCGCCCTCCACAAGCGAGACGCCGCGCTTCCAGCGGGCGCGCTGCACGGGCGTTCCGGTGAGCGTTCGCCCGTAGAAGTCGAAGTTCGCCTCCACGAACGGCGCGGACAGCAGGGACGCGTTCGAGCGGATGACCTGCCACTCCAGCCAGTGCTTCCACGCGGTCAGGCGCTCCTCCGAGAGCAGCCGGCCGAGACCGCTGAGGAAGCTCGGCTCCCGCAGCACCACCTCGTCGAACGCGCCGGCCGGCACGCTGAGCGCAGCTAGCCAGGAGTCGAGCAGCGTGGGCGCGGCCGTGGTCGAGCCGTGCAGGGCCGCTCCGGCGAGCGCGGCGACGTCGGTCCAGGGCAGCAGGTTGTAGGTCGCCTCGCTGTCCCGGGTCTTCACGTTGTCCCAGTGGTGCGACGCGATAGCCGTCTCGAGGTCGAACACGAGCGCCGCCCGCGCACCGGGATCGGAGAGGCCGGCGAGGCCGAACATCTTCTCCAGGAAGGAGCGGTACGCCGTGCGGATGGGCGCGAACTTCTCCTCGCGGTAGTACGACTCGTCGGGCAGGCCGATTCCGCCCTGGTCGAGCTGCACGATGTAACGCTCGGGGTTGCCGGGGTCGTTGTCCACGAACACGCCGAGGAAGCCGCTGACGTTCGCCCGCTCCAGCACGCCGAGGGTCGAGAGCAGCTCCGGGATGCTGCCCACCGCGCCGGCCTGCGCCAGCTGGTCCTGGATGGGTGTTGCGCCGAGGGCGTCGATGCGGTCCTCGTCGAGGAAGCTGGAGTACAGGTCGCCGACCTTGCGCTGCTCTGTGCCGGGCTCGGCCTCCTGCGCCTCCTCGATGATCTCGCGGACGGCCTTCTCCGCCTCCTCGGCGAGCAGGAGGAAGGAGCCGTAACGCGCCTTGTCCTCGGGGATCTCCGTGCGGGCGATCCATTTGCCGTTCACGTGCCCGAACAGGTCGTCCTGCGGTCGCACGGTCTCGTCGAGCTCGTCGGTGAGGATGCCGGATGTCAGGGGGGCTTCAACGCTCATGACACCCGAGCCTAACGCCGGGGCCCGACGCGAAACATGGACGCAATGTGCGCTCCACTACGCTTCTCCGGGGCGTCACGGGGCGCCCGCGGGATCGGAGACGGATCGACATGGCGCTTGGCCCCTGGACCCTTCACGGCGACGGCAAGAACATCGACGCCAGCACCATCGTGCGGCCGGAGGAGCGCCTCACCTGGGGCCGCACCGTCGGGCTCGGCATGCAGCACGTGGTCGCGATGTTCGGCGCGACCTTTCTGGTCCCGATCCTCACGGAGTTCCCGCCGTCCACGACCCTGCTGTTCTCGGGCATCGGCACGATCCTCTTCCTGCTCATCACGCGGAACCGGCTGCCCAGCTACCTCGGCTCGTCGTTCGCGTTCATCGCGCCCATCGTCGGCGCGACCGCGGCCGAGGGCATGGGCAGCGCCCTCGCCGGCATCCTCTCGGTGGGCATCCTGCTCGCGATCATCGGCGCGATCGTCCAGCTGACCGGAACGGCCTGGATCGACGCGCTCATGCCGCCCGTGGTCGCCGGCGCGATCGTGGCGCTCATCGGCCTCAATCTCGCGCCCGCAGCGAAGAACAACTTCCAGCAGGCGCCGGTCACGGCGGTCATCACGCTCGCCGCCGTCATCCTCTCCACCGTGCTGTTCCGCGGACTTCTCGCGCGGCTCTCGATCGTGATCGGCGTCGTCGTGGGCTACGTGTTCGCGGTGCTCGTGGGCGAGGTGACGTTCGACGCGGTCGGCGACGCGGCCTGGGTCGGCCTGCCCACCTTCACGACCCCCGAGTTCGGCCCGGGCTTCTGGACGATCCTCCCGGCGTTCCTCCCCGTCGTGCTCGTGCTCGTGGCCGAGAACGTCGGTCACATCCGCGGCGTCGCCCAGCTGACCGACCCGAGCGTCAACAGGCTCACGGGCCGCGCCCTGCTCGCAGACGGCCTCGCGACCACGATCGCCGGGCTCGGCGGCGGTTCGGGCACCACGACGTACGGCGAGAACATCGGCGTCATGGCGGCGACCCGCGTCTACTCGACGGCCGCGTACTGGGTGGCCGGCGTGTTCGCCGTGCTGCTCGGCCTCTCCCCCAAGGTCGGCGCCGTCATCAACACGATCCCGGCGGGCGTGCTCGGCGGGGTGACCACGGCGCTGTACGGCCTGATCGGCATCATCGGCGTGAAGATCTGGCTCGACAACCGCGTCGACTTCTCCCGCCCGGTGAACCAGCTGACGGCCGCCACCGCGCTCATCATCGGCATCGCGGACTTCACGTTCAACGCGGGGACGCTCTCCTTCAACGGCATCGCCCTGGGCACGATCGCGGCCATCGTGATCTATCACGTGATGAGCGCGATCGCGCGAGCCCGCGGCACCCTCTAGCCTCGTTCCCGTGCGTCGCGGACGATCCGCGGCGCCCGGTGAATACTGGGACCGGGGGACCGGGATGGCTAACGAAGCACCACCGTGGCACACGGTCGTCGCCGCGTCCCCCGCTGCCCGGAACCAACCCGTGCGGCTGCACCGGTTGCTCGGCTGGCTGCTCGCCGCCGGGGTCCTCGTGCTGCTCGGCGTGACCGTGCTCGGCGTGCAGGCGGCACGCCAGCTCGCGGAGGACGAGGCCGTGAACGAGGCGACGCGCACGGCGAGCCTCATCGGCACGGCGGTGATCCAGCCGGTGCTGACCGACGGCGTGGTCACAGGGGACCCGGCAGCTTTGCGAGCGGTCGACGGCGCGGTCCGGGATCGGGTGCTCGACGACTCCGCCAGGGTGCGGGTCAAGATCTGGGATCACGACGGCACGATCGTCTACTCTGACGAGCCACGGCTGATCGGACAGCGGTTCGAGCTCGATAAGGAGGAGCTGGAGGCGCTGGAGGGCACGGCGGTGGACGCGGAGGTCTCCGATCTACGGGCCCCCGAGAACCGATACGAGCGTGAGCGCGAGACGCTGCTCGAGGCCTACAGCGGCATCGCCACGCCCGACGGGGACCGGCTGCTGTTCGAGATCTACTTCCGCTACGACGACGTCGTGCAGCGCAGCGGACAGCTGTGGCAGGGGTTTGCCGTCATCACCCTCGGCAGCATCCTGCTCATCCTCGCGCTGCTCGCCCCTCTGCTGTGGCAGATGCTCCGCGCGCTCGACCGGGCGCGGGAGCAGCGCGAGAGACTCCTGCAGCAGGCGCTGGATTCCTCGTCCGATGAGCGCCGCCGGATCGCCGCAACCCTGCACGACGGGGTCGTGCAGGAGCTTACGGGCGCGTCCTTCTCGATCGCCGCGTCCGCCGCCCAGGCGCGAAGCCGAGGCGAGACGGAGGTCGCCACCGTCCTCAGCGACGCGGCCGGGACCGTTCGCAGCAGCATCGGCGGCCTGCGGAGCCTGCTGGTCGACATCTATCCGCCGACCCTCTCCTCCGAGGGCATCCAGGCGGCGCTGAACGACCTGACGGCCCCGCTGCGCGCCCGCGGCGTCACGGTCGATCTCGACGTCGACACGACCGTCGCTTTGGACGGGCCCGTCGAGCGGCTCGTCTTCCGGGTCGCCCAGGAGTGTCTGCAGAACGTCGCGAAGCACTCGCAGGCGTCCTCGGTGCGGGTGCGCCTGCGATCGGATGCGGCCGGGCTCGAGCTCTCGATCGAGGACGACGGCGTCGGGTTCGACGCGGAGCAACGGCTTCGGCTCCCCCGCGAGGGCCACTTCGGGCTGCGCCTCCTCCGCGACCTCGTCGCCGACGGCGGCGGGGAGCTTCAGGTCAGCAGTGCCCCCGGCGTGGGAACGCGCTGGCGGCTGCGCCGGGAGCTGCCGTGATCCGCGTGCTGCTCGTCGACGACCACCCGCTCGTGCGCGCGGGTCTCGCCGGCCTGCTCGCCGCTGAGGGCTTCGAGGTCGTTGCCCAGGCGTCGAACGGCGTGGAGGCCCTGGCGGCGGCGCGGGAGAGCGAGCCCGACGTCGTGCTCATGGACCTGTCGATGCCCGAGATGGGCGGGGTGGAGGCCACGCGGCGCCTGCTGGCCGAGCGCCCGTTCACCCGGGTGATCGTGCTCACGTCGTTCCACCAGGAGGCGCGGGTCATGGAGGCGCTGCGGGCGGGAGCGGTCGGTTTCCTCCTGAAGGACTCGGACCCGGCGGACGTCGTGGCGGCCGTCCGCTCCGCCGCGAAGGGCAATTCGCCCGTCGATCCCCGCGTCGCCGGGTATCTGCTGCCCGGCACGGCGAGCCAGGGCGGCGGCCTGAGCCCGCGCGAGGAGCAGGTGCTTCGCCTGGTGGCCGAGGGGATGTCGAACAAGCAGATCGGCGCGTCCCTCGGCATCGCGGAGCGCACCGTGAAGGTGCACCTGGGGAGCGTGTTCCGTCGCATCGGCGTCGAGGACCGCACGAGCGCGGCGCTCTGGGCCCGCGACAACCTCGCCTAGCAGGCGCCATCCGACGCATCCGCTCGCGCCAGGGCCCCGCACCCGGGCCGTCACGGCCGGGTACTAGTACCAAGGTCCGATTGTCGCTGTTCGCGCGGCACAGGAGAGTGAAGAGGCGCCGGCGGGGGGTCGGCGCCTCAGCACAGGAAGGCTCCACCCATGGCACTCGCACCCGCACTCTCCCGGCTCGCCCGGGCCGCACTCGTCGCCACCGTCGTCTTCGGCTCGGTCGCGGTCGCGGCCCCCGCCCACGCGTCGGGCAAGACCTCGGAGGGCGGCAACTACGCCGTCACCGTCGGCGGGAAGACCTACGACCCCGCGCCGGGAAGGGACGTGAAGGTCGCCGACCTCGCCGCCTCGGGCATCATCACGGTGCGGGGCGTGAACAACCGCTTCACCATCGACACCGCGACCCTCGGGGTCTACAACTACACGCTCACCGGCGCGCCGGACACGCAGCGCATGGTCACCCAGCCGACCGTGGTCTTCGCCTCCAAGGTGCCGACGCTCACGCCGGCCCAGCGTGCGGGAACCCGCGTCAAGAGCCTCGAGGTGCGGGACGGCACCCTCGCGATCATCTTCACCACGGGCGCGGGCAAGCTGAAGATCCAGGCGAAGGACGGCGCACAGGGCGGCATCTTCCAGATGGAGACCGAGTTCGCCGGACCCGTCGAGTTCACCCACACCCTCGGCGCCGGGCTCTTCTACTTCGTCAACCCCTTCACGGGGAAGATCAACTTCGGCTCGGGCGTGAACGCCGTCAGTGCCAGCCAGGACCCGGTGAACTACCACCAGATGTTGCTCGGCAAGGACAGCCCGCAGGTCGCGACGAAGACCTTCCAGAGCGCGACCGTCACGAAGTGGCTCGTCGAGTCCGGCGGCCGGATGGGCGGCGTCCTCGGTGAGGACGCGATCGAGCTCTCCGCCGGCGCCACCAACTGCACGAGCCAGTGCCAGGCCCAGAACCAGATCCGTGGCTCCGTTCCGGTGCCGCCGAACCCGACGGACCCGACTCCGATCGGCGCATAAGACCCTTGGGAAGGGGAGCGAGGGCCGGCACTCGGGTGCCGGCCCTCGTGCTGTCCGCGGTTGCCCTACTCGAACCAGCCGGCCGCGTGGCGGTCGGTGGGCAGGAAGGTGCGCTCGACGGTCGGCATCGCCCAGCGCACCCCGTTGGCGAGCACCTTGCGCACCTCGGGGTTGTGGTAGACGGGGAACTCCTGGTCACCGGGCGAGAAGTAGAACAGCCGCCCGAGTCCACGACGGTACGTCACGCCCGAGCGGAAGATCTCGCCGCCCGAGAACGAGCTGATGAACAGCAGCTCGTCGGGCACCGGGATGTCGAAGTACTCGCCGTACATCTCCTGCTCGGGGATGATGATCGGGCTGCGCACGCCCTGGGTGATGGGGTGCGTGGGTGCGACGGTCCAGACCAGCTCCCGCTCGCCGTCATTGCGCCACTTGAGCGAGCAGGAGGTGCCGAGCAGCCGCTTGAAGATCTTCGAGAAGTGTCCGGAGTGCAGCACGATAATGCCCATGCCCTCGATGACGTGCCGGTGCACGCGCTCGACGACCTCCTCCGACACCTGATCGTGGGCGATGTGGCCCCACCAGAGGAGCACGTCGGTCTGCGCGAGCACCTCCTCGCTGAGCCCGTGCTCCGGCTCGGCGAGCGTCGCCGTCGTCACCTCGACGTCGTCGCCGAGCTGCTCGCGGAGCCCGTCGGCGATCACGACGTGGATGCCCTCGGGGTAGTGCGCGAGCACGCGCTCATCCCCCCGGGTCTCGTGGACGAACTCGTTCCAGACCGTGACCCTCATGCCACTGACACCTCTCTGCCCTCGCGGGCCGACTCGTAGACCGCGTCGAGCACGCGGCTGCGGTGCAGCGCGTAGTCGCCGAAGCTCGTGCTCCACTCGCCCGACCGGATGGTGGCGAGGAACTCCTCGATGACCGTCTGGTGGTGCCCGGCGGGCACGTGAACGGTGGGCGTGATCGTGACGGGCTCGCCCTCGAGGTCGGCGTAGAGCCGCAGCGTGTCGTCGGTCGCGTAGTTCTCGACGAACAGGCGGGCGCCACCGGTGCTGCCGAGGAGCTCGATCGCGATGTCGTCGTCGTCCTTCGTGTAGCCGGCCCAGGACGCCTCCAGCTGCAGGCTCCCGCCGCTGTCGAGCCGCAGGAGCGCGCTCGCGAAGTCCTCGACCTCGAACAGGTGCCCGGTGCCGGTGGTCTTCGTTCCCTCCCGGCCGCCGCGACCGTGCTTGCCGAGCTCGCTGTAGGCGACGGCGCTCACGCTCGTGACCCTCGGCTCGCCGAGCAGGTACAGCGCGATGTCGAGCACGTGCGAACCGAGGTCGACGAGCGGTCCGCCGCCCGCGAGCGCCTTGCTCGTGAACCAGGACCCGAGGCCGGGGATGCCGCGGCGCCGTGTCCAGCTCGCGCGCGCGTGGTAGACGGAGCCGAGCGGCCCGGACTCGAGGTACCGGGCGAGGTACTGCACGTCGGCGCGGCGGCGGTGGTTGTAGGCGATCTCGAGCACGCGGTTCGCCGCGCGGGCCGCATCCACCATCTCCGCGGCGAGCGCACCCGTCGGGGCGAGCGGCTTCTCGCAGAACACGTGCTTGCCCGACTCGAGCGCGGCCAGCGCGATGGGGTGGTGGAGGAAGTTCGGGGTGCCGATCGACACGATGTCGAGGTCGTCCCGCGCGACGAGGTCCTCCCAGTCGGCGTACAGGTCCGGCACGCCGCGGGTCTCGCCCAGCATCGCAAGGCGCTCGCTCTCCTGGCCGGCGAGCGCGACGACCTCGACGCCGGGCAGCGCCGTGTAGGCGTCGAGGTGCGTCGTGCCGGCGAATCCGAGACCGACGACGCCGGCGCGCAGCACACGCGCGGGGTCCGCCCCCTCCGCGGAGTCGGATCGGGACGGGGTGGTGTCAGGGTCCTCGTTGGCTGATGACATGCTGCAAGCCTGGCATCATCGGACCGGGATTCCTAAGCGCGGCGGAGCACGCGTCGCCGGGCGACCCATCCCCGGCGGGGTGCGCCGACGGCACGGCGCGAGCGTCCTCGGGCGACGCGTCGCCGCCCGGGACGAGGACCGAGAGGTGGGGGCGGCATGACCGGCGGAACGGGGGCGGCCGACAGGCCGAGCCGGCGCGCCCTCGACCGGGACATCCTCGCCCTCGCGGTGCCCGCGCTCGGCGCGCTCGTGGCGGAGCCGCTGTTCCTCCTGACCGACACGGCCCTCGTCGGCCACCTCGGCGCGGTGCCGCTCGCGGGTCTCGGCATCGCGGGCGCCGTCCTGCAGTCGGTCGTCGGGCTCCTGATCTTCCTCGCCTACGCCACCACGCCCGCCGTCGCCAGACGACTGGGGGCGGGAGACCGCCCCGGGGCCATCCGCGCCGGCATCGACGGGATGTGGCTCGCCCTGATCCTCGGCGTCGTGCTCGCGCTGAGCGGCATCCCCGCCGCCCGGCCCGTGACCTCCGCGTTCGGCGGGAGCCCGGCCGTGACCGAGGCGGCCACCACGTACCTCACGATCTCCCTGGCCGGGCTTCCGGCCATGCTGCTCGTCATCGCGGCGAGCGGCCTCCTGCGCGGCCTGCAGGACACGCGCACCCCGCTCGTCGTGGCCGGCCTCGGCTTCCTCGTGAACGCGGCGCTGAACGCCGTCCTGATCTACGGCGCCGGCCTCGGCATCGCCGGCTCCGCCCTCGGCACGGTCCTGGCCCAGTGGGGCATGGCGGCCGTCTACATCGCGATCGCGCTGCGGTCGGCGCGAGCCTCGGGCGTCGGCATCGGTCCCGGGCTGTCCGGGGTCACGGGCGCGGCCGCATCCGGGGGTTGGCTGCTGCTGCGCACGGCGTCCCTCCGGGCCGCGCTCCTCGTGACGGTCTTCGCGGGTGCCGCGCTCGGAGTGCGGGAGCTCGCCGCCCTGCAGATCGCGCTCACGCTGTTCTCCACCCTGGCGTTCGTGCTCGACGCGCTGGCGATCGCCGGGCAGGCGATGATCGGCCACGGGCTCGGCGCGGCCGACGTGCCCCGGGTCACGGCCATCACGCGCCGGCTCGTGGCGTGGGGAGTGTGGGGCGGCGGCGCCCTCGGCCTGCTTCTCGCCGCCGTATCCGGCGTTCTGCCGGGCGTCTTCACGTCCGATGCCGAGGTCGCGGGTCTGCTCTCGGCGACGGTGCTCGTGATGGCGGTCGGCATCCCGCTCGCCGGGTACGTCTTCGTGCTCGACGGGGTGCTCATCGGGGCGGGCGACGGACGCTACCTCGCCTGGACCGGCCTCGTGAACCTCGCGGTCTATCTTCCGCTGCTCGCGCTCGTGTCTGCCCTCGGGCTGCGGGGAGAGCAGGCCCTCGTCGCCCTGTGGCTCGCGTTCGGCCTAGGCTACATCGGCGCCCGCGCCGCGACGCTCGGCCTCCGCGTGCAGAGCGGCGCATGGCTCGTTGCGGGCCCGGATCCGGTGCCCGGCCGGTAACGTTATCAGCGGCGCCGATCGGGGAGTCGCGCCCCACATCGCTTCGAGTTCCGCTCACCGCAGGAAGCACAGGTTTCGCCATGGCCGACACGACCGAACACCGCGCATCGACGCCGGGGGCGGACATCCCGCGCCGGCAGGCGACCGCCTGGCGCAACGCGCTGTTCGTGATCTTCTTCCTCTCCGGCATCGGCCTCGCGAGCTGGGTCTCCCGCGTGCCGGCCGTCCGGGACGCCCTCGGGGCATCGACGCTCGAAATGGGCGCCCTCATCTTCGGGCTCGCCGCCGGGTCCATCGTGGGCCTGCTCGCGTCGAGCCACATCCTGGCCCGCTTCGGCGCCAAGGTGACGATGGTCGCGTGCCTCATCGGCGGCCCGATCGGCTTCCTGCTGGCCGGCATCGGCGCGACCGTCGGCCCGTCCTTCCTGCTGATCTTCGCCGGCCTCGCCGTCTTCGGTGCCGGCAGCGGCATGTGCGACGTCGCCATGAACGTGTCCGGCGCCGCGAACGAGCGCGTGCTGGGCAGCACCGTGATGCCGCTGTACCACGCGGCATTCAGCCTTGGCACGGTGGCCGGAGCCGGTGCCGGTGCTCTCGCCGAGGGTGCGAACGTACCGATCGCCGTGCACACGGCCGTCATCGCCGCGGTGATGATCGCGGCCGCCATCGCGTCCGCCCGCTTCGTGCTGCACGAGAACGTCGCCCACGACACCAGGGACGCCCAGGGCAACCCGACGGAGAGCACGTGGCGCAGCCGCCTCGCGATCTGGCGCGACCCGCGCACGATCCTCATCGGGCTCATCATCCTCGGCATGGCGTTCGCCGAGGGGTCGGCGAACGACTGGCTCGCGCTCGCCATGGTCGACGGCCACGGGGTCGACAACACAACGGGGGCGCTCGTGTTCGGCGTGTTCGTGACCGCCATGACGGTGGGCCGGATCGCCGGCGTGCCCCTGCTCGACCGCTTCGGCCGGGTTCCGGTGCTTCGCGTCTCCGCGGTGTTCGCCGCCGTCGGCCTGCTGCTGGTGATCTTCGGTCCCGCGCCGGCGGTCGCGGTCGTCGGCGTGGTGCTCTGGGGCCTGGGCTCCGCACTCGGCTTCCCGGTGGGCATGTCGGCCGCCGCGGACGACCCGCGCACGGCGGGCGCCCGGGTGAGCGCCGTCGCCACCATCGGCTACTGCGCGTTCCTCGTCGGACCGCCCGCCATCGGCTTCCTCGGCGAGCACTTCGGTCTGCTCAACGGCCTGCTCGTCGTGCTCATCCTCGTGGCCGTCGCGGGCATCGTGTCAGGATCCGCGCGCGAGCCGGAGAAGGCGCCTCGAGCGGCCTGACCGGGTCGCGCACCGCGACGCCGCGGTCGGAACCGGCGCGCGGTCTGCCCCGGCGCGCACGGGCAGTTCCCGCGGCGGTGAAACGGACCCGGCACGATGCCCGGTTAAGCTCGTTGCCGTGCGTCTCGTCATTGCCCGCTGTTCCGTCGACTACGCAGGGCGCCTGAGCGCGCACCTGCCCCTCGCCACGCGCCTGCTGGTGCTCAAGGCCGACGGGAGCCTGCTCGTGCACTCCGACGGCGGCTCCTACAAGCCGCTCAACTGGATGAGCCCGCCCGCCGCGTTCAGCACCGTGGAGCCCGACGACGCCCAGGTCGAGGCCGGCGTCACGCAGGTGTGGCGGGTGAGCCAGGCCAAGACGGCCGACATGCTCGTCGTCTCCATCCACGAGGTCCTGCACGACAGCGAGCACGACCTCGGGGCCGACCCCGGGCTGCAGAAGGACGGCGTCGAGGCGCACCTGCAGAAGCTGCTCGCCGAGCAGATCGACCTGCTGGGCGAGGGCCACACCCTCGTACGCAGGGAGTACATGACGGCCATCGGGCCGGTCGACATTCTCGCCCGGGACGCGGAGGGCCGCTCGGTCGCGGTCGAGCTGAAGCGCCGGGGCGACATCGACGGGGTCGAACAGCTCACGCGCTACCTCGAGCTCATGAACCGCGATCCGCACCTCGCACCCGTCACGGGCGTCTTCGCAGCCCAGGAGATCAAGCCGCAGGCGCGCACGCTCGCCCAGGACCGCGGGATCCGCTGCCTCGTGCTCGACTACGACGCCATGCGCGGGCTGGACGACTCGCACCTCCGGCTGTTCTGATGCCCCGGCCCTTTTCCTGGGCGGGCGAATAGGATCGGCGGAGTGACCACCTTCGCCCCGGCAGTCGTGACAAAGCCGTGGACCTGCATCCTGTTCGACCTTGACGGCACCATCACGGACTCCGCCTCGGGCATCACCTCGCGCCTCGCCGTGACCCTCGACCGGATGGGGCTGCCCGTCCCTTCGCCCGAGGGCCTGCTGCGCTACGTCGGCCCGCCCATCCTCGACGCCTTCCGCGACTTCGCGGGCATGGACGAGAAGCAGAGCCGTCAGGCACTCAAGATCTACCGTCAGCTCGCACATCAGGACCTGACCGAGGGCATCACCGTGTACCCGGGCATCCCGGAGCTGCTCCGCGACGTGCACCGCGCCGGCATCCCGCTCTCGCTCGCGACGTCGAAGCCCGAGTCGCAGGCGATGCCGATCCTCGAGCACTTCGGTCTCATCCGGCGCTTCACCGAGATCGCCGGCGCCACGGACGACGAGTCGCGGAGCGCGAAGGCCGATGTGGTCGCCGAGGCCCTGCGCCGGCTGCGGGAGAAGCACGTCAGCCTCGAGCGCGTGATCATGGTCGGCGACCGGGAGCACGACGTGCAGGGCGCCGCGGCCCACGACGTGCCGACCATCCACGTCACCTGGGGCTACGGGACGCCGGCGGAGGCCGAGGGCGCCGTCGCGATCGCGCACTCCGTGGACGAGTTGCGCACGCTCCTCCTGTAAGCCGGGCATCGGCTGGCGGCTCTCCACAGGCCGCCGCCGAGGCCGCCCTCGTGTCGGTGGTGGCGGCCAGACTCCTCGCATGACCAAGCGCTCCCCCACCCTCGCTCCGCTCTTCGACGTCTTCTTCCGGGACCAGGTCGACGGCCAGTCCCCCGCCGCCGCATCCCGCACCCGTGCCGTCCGCGCCGACCTCGAGGCCTACCTCGACGAGCATGCGGACGACACCCTGACCACGGGATCGCTCGCCCTCCTGAACGCCGAGCGCCAATTCACGCCGCGCGGCGCGTTCGTGCGCACCATGCATGCCGACGACCTCCTGTTCGCGCTCCCCGGCTACCTCGCGCCCGAGCACCGCCTGCGCACGCCGGCCGCGGCCCGCTCGCAGGTCGTGCTCGTCGGGCGCCTCGCGCAGTGGCTGTGGACCGAGGGCCACCTGCCGCACCAGGGCCTGGAGTGCGGCATCCACGAGCTGGAGGCGGCACTCTCGCGGGCCAGGCGCGAGCTCGCCGCCACGGGCAGGGCACCACGCTGACCCTGGGCTGGCACCTCTCGCTCCCGGGGGCTCGGGCGGATCGTGTCCACCGGGGCTCGCGCCGGGGCGGCTCCGGTCGGATCCGGCGGGGCGATCCCGGTCATGCGAGACAATCGACGGGTGACAGAAGCAACGGATCACGCGTCCCGGCCACCCGCGTCCCCGGCGGACGTGCGCCGGTGGCGACGCTACCTGGCCGACGAGCACGCGGAGGCGGCGGTGTACCGCGACCTCGCCAGCCGCCGCACCGGCGAGGAGCGGGAGATCCTGCTGGAGCTCGCCGAGGCCGAGAAGCGGCACGCCGCGCACTGGATCGAGCTGCTCGGCGACCGCGTCGGCAAGCCCCGTCGCGGTGACATCCGCACCCGGCTGCTCGGCTTCCTCGCCCGCCGCTTCGGCTCCGTCTTCGTGCTCGCGCTCGCGCAGCGCGCCGAGGCCCGCTCACCCTACGAGGCCGACGCGGACGCGACGGATCGCATGGCCGCCGACGAGCGCATCCACGAGGAGGTGCTGCGCGGCCTCGCCACCCGTGGCCGAAACCGACTCTCCGGGACCTTCCGAGCGGCGGTGTTCGGCGCGAACGACGGCCTGGTCAGCAACCTCGCCCTCGTGCTCGGCGTAAGCGCCACCGGTCTGCCGACCCCCGCCGTGCTCGCCACCGGGCTGGCGGGCCTTCTCGCGGGCGCGCTGTCGATGGGCGCGGGCGAGTACGTGTCCGTGCGGTCGCAGCGCGAGCTGCTCGAGGCGTCCACCCCGAATCCCGAGGCGAAGCGGGCGCTGCCCCACCTCGACGTGGACGCGAACGAGCTCACCCTGGTCTACCGCGCCCGCGGCATGAGCCCGGAGGCGGCGCGTGAGCACGCCGCCGAGGTGCTCGCCGACCTGCAGCCCGGGCGTCCCGCCTCCCCCACGGCGCCGATCGCGCTCGTCGACCACGAGGCGATCGGCACCGGCATGAGCGCCGCGGTCTCGAGCTTCTGCTTCTTCGCGTCCGGCGCCGCCATCCCCGTGCTGCCGTACCTCTTCGGCCTGGGCGGGACGCCCGCCGTACTCGTCGCGTCGGTGCTGGTCGGCATCGCGCTGCTCGGCACGGGCGCGGTCGTGGGGCTGCTGTCCGGCGGACCGCCCCTCGCCCGGGCGCTGCGCCAGCTCGCGATCGGCTTCGGAGCGGCGGGCGCCACCTACGCGCTGGGGCTCCTCTTCAACACGACGGTCGCCTAACGGGTTCCGTCCCTTCGACAGGCTCAGGGACCGTGTTCGGCTTCCCGCACCGCTGACGTCGGTCAGCCGGCGTAGCCGAGGGAGGACAGCACCGACCGCGCATAGGTCCCCGGTGGGATGACTCGGCCTCCGGACGCCGACAGGAACTCCTCCAGCTCGGAATCCGAAAGACCGTACAGGCCGGCGTCGGGCCGTCGCGGCAGGAAGCTCGCTTTCGTGACCGTGACCTCCCACGCGTCGTCCATGAGGTCGATGATCGCGTAATGCCCGGCATACCTCCCGCTGGTCAGTGGGGCGACGTGCAGGACGTCCCGCTGCAGGCGCCGGACGGCGACGCGGACAGCCTTCTCGACCGATCGGCCGAAGCTCACCCTCTCGATCACCTCCGTGTTCCAGCGGTTGTAGGCCCAGCCTGCGGCGACAGTGGCAGCAAAGAGGCCGGCCTTCAGCCAGTCGTTCATCGACGCCGCCATGAGTGCCATCACCAATCCGATCCCAGACGCGATGAAGAGCCACCATGTCGGCAATCGCTGCCGCTTCCGTTTCCCCCGCACGTGCTCAAGTGTTATCCCTCGTGCTCGCCAGGTGGGACAGATCTGGCCCGCACGGGGCGGCGGGCGCGCCTACGCTGAAACGCTCCCCCGTTGTTCCGTTAAGGAGTCGTCGTGCCCCTGTCCGCCGTCCTGTTCGACATCGACGGGACCCTCGTCGACTCCAACTACCTGCACGTCGACGCCTGGGAGCGCGCGGCCGCGGACGCGGGCTTCCCCGTGAGCGCCTGGCACCTGCACCGGGCCATCGGGAAGGACTCTGCGATGCTCCTCGAGACGGTCCTCGCCGACGCGACCGACGAGCAGCGCGACCGCGCCAAGGAGCTGCACGCGGAGTACTACCAGGCCCTCGGCCCGCGCCTGAAGGTGCTGCCGGGGGCGCGAGAACTGCTGGCGGCGGTCGCCGAGCGCGGCATGCGGGTCGTGCTCGCCACATCCGCACCCGACGAGGAGCTCGAGCTCCTTCGGGAGGTGCTTGAGGTGGAGGACGCCGTGTGGGCGATGACGTCGTCGTCCGATGTGGAGACCGCCAAGCCCGAGCCGGACGTCGTCGAGGTCGCCCTCGAAAAGGGCGAGACGGACGCCGACGATGCCCTCTTCGTGGGTGACAGCATCTGGGATATCAAGTCCGCCGCGGCAGCGGGCGTCGTGACGATCGGGCTGCGCAGTGGCGGCATCTCCGAGGAGGAGCTGCGCGGCGCCGGCGCGATCGCCGTCTACGACGACCCCGCCGACCTCCTGGCCCACCTGGACGAGAGTCCGCTGGGTCGCTCGGCCTAGATGAGCGAGGCAGCGCCGCACTGGCGGCGTTCCCGCGCCCTCTACTTCACGGGGTCGACCGTCGCCCGCGTGGGCAGTGAGGTGTCCGCTCCCGCCGTGCTGCTGTTCGGCCTCGCCGCGTCGGGGTCAGCCCGCACGGCGGCCCTCCTCTACTCCGCTATCACCGTGGCGGCGGTAGTGGGTGGCCCCCTGCTCGGCCTGCTGCTCGACCGGGCGAAGCGGCCGGGCCTGGTGCTCGCCTTCGCCCTCGGCGCCTACGCCGCCGGGCTCGCGACGATCATCCTGGCGTGGGGCGTGCTGCCCTGGGCCGCCGTGCTCGCCGTCGCCGTGCTGACCGGCCTGTTCGGCCCCGCCACGGCAGGCGGATGGTCGTCGCAGCTCACGCGCATCGTGCCGCGCGATCACCTCCGCTCGGGCAACGCCCTGGACGCCGCGACCTACAACCTCGCCGGACTCCTCGGCCCGGCGGGCGCCGCGGTGATCGCCGGATTGCTCAATGCCACCGCGGCCATGACGGCGGCGGTGGTGCTCATCGTCGCGGCAACCCCCGCCGCCCTGCGGCTCTCGCTCACCGGGGTGCCTCGTGGCCGCCGCACCATCGGGTCTGTTGCCGCCGACCTGGTCGACGGGTTCCGTCCGCTCGTGACCGTGCCCGCGCTCCGTGGGGCGACCCTCGGATCCTGCATCTCCATGGTCGGCTTCGGCATGTTCTTCGTCGCCTGCCCGCTGCTCGGCGAGGCGGTGTTCGGCCGGGCGAGTGACGGAGCCCTTCTGCTGGCGCTCCTCGCCGCGACGGCGCTGCTCGCCACCGTCGCCACGGCCCGCTGGCCGCTCCCGCTGTCCGCGGATCGCACGTTCCTGATCGGTACCGTCGTGATCGGCCTCGGGCTCGCAACCGCCTCGTTCGCGACGACGCCGACCCTGCTCCTCGTGGCCGTCGCCGTCGTCGGCCTGGCGGACGGGCCGCAGCTGGCGGCGCTGTTCAGCATCCGCCACAGGGAGGCGACCTCGGCTAACCGAGGGCAGGTGTTCACGACCGCCTCGAGCCTGAAGATCAGTTGCGCCGCCGCCGGGGGTGCTCTCGCGGGAGTGCTCGCCGAGTATTCCGTCCCCGGCATACTCGTCGCGGCGGCCGCGGCCCAGATAATCGCAGTGGTCGTCTCGGTAGCCGCTGGCATGCCGGTCCGCGCCCCGCGGCCGGGTCACGCGAGCTGAGGCCGCCTTCCTTCCCCTCGGAGCTGTCCGCCCCTGGGCCGCACGCCGACCTCATTCCCCGGCCTCCGTTCGGAATTCAGGCTCAGCTGCGACACGCCGCATTTGGCGGTCTCGAAACGCGGCGTGTCGCAGGACAGCCTGAATTCGGAACACGGCGAGGGCCGGCACCGGACACCGGCATAGGCACCACCCGGCACCCGGACGCACGGGCACCCGGGCGGCACCGGAAGGGGTCAGCGGGCCTCGGTTGCGATCACCGAGAAGTCGTGGTCCCCGAGGCCGGCATCCTGGGCGCGCTGCAGGGCGGCGAGCGCGGTGGTCAGCGCGAGGAGCGGGCGGGGCGACGTGTCGACCATGAGCCGGGCGTCCTTCGCCAGCAGGTCCGCGGAGAACTGGGTGTCGTCAAACTGACCGGTGAGCACGTTCTGGCCCTTCATGCCGGCGATCATGCCGAGGGCCGTGCCCTTTAGCGTGGCGAGGGTCTCCTCCGGGGTGAGTCCCCCGGCGTTGCCCAGGGTCACCGCCTCGACGAGCCCCTGCATTCCGACGGCGAGCGCGAGGTTCGCCACGAGCTTGCCGGTCGCCGCCTTCGCGGGATCGGGGTAGCGCTGCAGGCGCTCCGGGTCCGCCCACAGCCGCACGAGCGGCAGCACACGCTCCACCGCGTCGTCATCGCCGCCGATGACGACGCCGAGCGCTCGATTCCGGGCGGGCGCGAGCGATCCGATCACGGGCGAGTGCACGTAGCGCACGCCGGATGCGCCCGCCCACTGCGCCAGCTCCGCCGCGTCTGCGGGGGCAATCGTCGTGATGTCGAGCCACACCGCGTCCGGGGCGAACGGCAGGTTCCCCTCGGCGACGACCGCGCGCACGGCATCGGGCCCGAACAGCGCCGTGATCACCACCTCCGCCCCGTCGACGGCCTCCGCGGCGGACGCGGCGACTCGGGCGTCCGCCTCACCGAGCTCCTCGGCGGCACCGGCCGTCCTGTTCCAGACGCGCAGGTCGTGGCCGTCGTCGAGCACGTGGCGGGCGAGGATGCGGCCCATGCGGCCGAGTCCGAGGAAAGCGATTCTCAAGGGGTCCTTCTCCAGCGTCGTGGCCGCGGCCGAGGCTCGGGCGCGGATTCGTTCCCACACTAGATCGGGCCCGCCGGAACGTGTCCGACGGGCCCGATCGTTCGTGTCGCCTCGGCGACCCGTGGTGCTACTCCAGCGCGAACAGCGTGTAGGAGTCCGCGTTGTCGGCGTTGATCACGACGCAGTCGATGGACTGCTTCTCGTCCTCGCCGGTCTCGCCGGTGGTGATGAACTTGTCGGCCTGCTGCACCGCGAGCTGCGAGATCAGCACGGCGGGCTGGAGGCCCGTGGCCACGAGCTTGCCCGCCTTGATGGCCTCGACCGCGTCGGGGCTGCCGTCGAAGCCCGCGATCTTGACCTTGTCGAGCAGCCCCGCGGCCTCGACGGCCGCCACCGCGCCCATGGCCATGGTGTCGTTGCCCGCGATGATGCCCTGGATGTTGGAGTCGCGCTGCAGCAGAGTCTCGATCTTGCTGAACGCCTCGTCCTGGCTCCAGTTGGCCGTCTCCTTGGCCACCGACACGAGGTTCGGGTACTGGGAGATGACGCTCGCGTAGGCCTCGGAGCGCACGCCGGCGTTGGTGTCGGACTCCTTGCCGGTCAGCTCGATGTAGTTGCCGCCCTCGGGAAGCGCGGCCACGAACTCCTCGGCGACGGCCGCGGCGCCCTGCGCGTTGTTCGCGACGATCTGCGCCTCCGCGATGCCGGTCTCGTTGATCTCCCGGTCGATGAGGAAGACGGGGATGCCGGCGTCCTTCGCCTTCTGGACCGGGCCGATCGAGGCGTCGGCGCCCGCGTTGTCGAGCACGATGGCGGCCGCGTCCTGGCTGATGGCCGCGTCCACGAGCTCGCTCTGCTTGTTCGGGTCGTCGTCGTGCGACGCCACGGACGTCTCGTAGCCGAGCTTCTCCGCCTCAGCCTTGGCCGCGTCGGCCTCGGCCTTGAAGAACGGGTTCTCTTGCGACGGGGTGATGATGGCGATGAGGCCGCCGCCCGCGCTCTCCTCGCCGCCGCCTGCGTCGCCGCCCCCGCCGCCGGAGTCGCCGCCGCTCGAGCATCCGACGAGCGCGACCGCGGCGATGCTTGCGGTCGCCAGTGCCGCGTAGATCTTCCTTCTGAGCATGTGTGGCTGCCTTTCTGGTTCTCTCGGTGCCGGGCGACGTCCTTGCCGCTCGGGTGGTGCCTCGGTCAGGGGGTCCGTGCGGGCTCCCGGCCGGAGGTGGGAGCCGCGGCGTCGCCGCCGGGTGTGGTCGGCCCCTGGGTCTTGCTCGCCGCGGCGAGCGCTGCGTTCTTGGAGCCCGTGATGCGCTGCTGGGCCTGGTCGAGCACGACGGCCAGCACGATGACGGCGCCCTTGATGGTGATCTGCCAGAAGGTCGAGACGCCGACGATCACGAGGCCGTCGCTCAGGAAGCCGATCACGAAGGCGCCGAGCAGCACGCCGCGCACGTTGCCCCGGCCGCCGGTCAGGGCGGCGCCGCCGATCACGACGGCCGCGATCGCGTTGAGCTCGAAGCTCTCGCCGGTCTGCGGCGCGGCCGCGGTGAGCTCGGACGAGATGATGAGCCCGGCCACCGCGGCGCAGAACCCGCTGATCATGTAGACGCAGAGCTTTACGCGGCGCACGGGCACGCCCGCGAGCTCCGCCGCCCGCTCGTTGCCGCCGGTCGCGTAGACCCAGCGGCCGAACGGCGTCTTCCGCAGCACGAACAGCGCGATGAGCGCGAACACGAGCATGATCCAGATCGCCATCGGGATGCCGAGCAGCCGGCCGCCACCGATGAGGCCGAAGCCGGTGTTGCCGTACTCCGGGTTCCCGCCGAGGCGGGGGTAGGTCGACCCGTTGGAGATCAGCAGCGCGGCGCCGCGCGCGACGTACAGCGTGCCGAGCGTCGCGATGAAGGGGGCGACGTTGAAGCGCGTCACCAGCACGCCGTTCAGGAATCCGACGAGCGTGCCGACGAGGAGCGAGCACAGCACGACGACCCAGACGGCGGGGTAGAGCACCACGTCGAAGGCGTCGAGCCGCAGCCCTTGCAGCAGCACGCCCGCGACGACGCCGGAGAGGCCGACGATGGAGCCGACGGAGAGGTCGATGCCGCCCTTCAGGATCACGAACAGCATGCCGAGTGCGAGGATCGCGTTCATCGCCACGTGCTTCGTCATGGTGATCACGTTGTTGAGGGTGAGGAAGGAGTCGGACAGCAGCGAGAAGATGATGATGAGGACGATGAGCGCGATGAACGCCCTGCCCTCGAGCAGCACGCTCGCCACGTCCACCCGGCGCTTGGGTGCCGGTACCGCCTGGTTCGGGCTCGCTGTGCCGGTCACTGTGCCGCTCCTGTCTCTTGTTCCACGTTCTCGCCGCTCGCCACCATGACGTCCTCGCGGAGGGCGGTGCGGGTGTCGAACTCCCGCACGATGCGCCCCTTGGACAGCACGAGGATGCGGTTCGAGGCGCCGAGCGCCTCGCCGATCTCGCTCGTCGCGAAGAGCACCCCGAGGCCGCGCCTCGCCTCCCGCGCCATAAGGGCGAAGATCTCGGCCTTCGCGCCGACGTCGATGCCGCGCGTCGGCTCATCGAGCAGCAGAACGTCCGGCTCCGTCATCAGCACCTTGGCGATCACGACCTTCTGCTGATTGCCGCCGCTCAGCGACGTGATCGCCGCCGACGGACCCGCCGTCTTCACCCGCACGTCCGAGACGCCGCGCTCGACCGCGGAGCGTTCGCGGGGACGGGACACGATGAGCCCGCGCACGAACGCGAGCAGCGAGGCGAGCGACATGTTCTGGCCGACGGACATCGTCTGCACGAGGCCGTCCCGCTGCCTGTCCTCCGGCACGAGCGCGAGGCCGAGCCGGATGCGCTCGGCGATGGTCTGGCGGTGCACCCTGGTGCCCTTGACGGTGACGTCCCCGGTGAGCAGCGGCAGCCGCCCCGCGAGTGCCTCGAGCAGCTCCGTGCGCCCGGCGCCCATGAGGCCGTAGAGGCACACGACCTCGCCCGCGCGCACCTGAAGACTCAGCCGGTCGACGCTCAGCCGGGACGAGTTGGTGGGATCCGCGACGCTCACACCCTCGAGCGTGAGGACGGGCTCCCCGAACTCCTCGCGCAGGTCGGGATTCAGGTCGCCCGCGCTGCGTCCGACCATGTTGGCGATGACCCAGTTGATGTCGATGTCGCCGGCGTCGCCGCGGGCCACGAGCTCCCCGTCGCGGAACACGACGGCGTGGTCGGCGATCTCGAGCGCCTCCTCGAGGTGGTGGGAGATGTAGACGATGGCGACGCCCTCGGCCGTGAGCTCGCGGATCACGCCGAAGAGCACCTCGACCTCGCTGCCGCTCAGGGCGGAGGTCGGCTCGTCCATGATGAGGACGCGGGCCTCGCCGGCCAGGGCCCGGGCGATCTCGACGACCTGCTGCTGACCGAGCCGCAGCGCGGAGACGAGCGTGCGCGGATCGATGGCCTCCTCGAGCCGCTCGAGCAGGCGTGCGGTCTGCGCGTTCTGCTCGCGGTCGTCGACGACGAGTCCGCCGCGGGCGAGCTCCCGGCCCATGAAGATGTTGTCCCGCACGCTGAGATTCGGGCAGAGGCTCAGCTCCTGGTGGATGATCGCGATGCCGCGGGCCGCCGCGTCGACCGAGTTCCGCAGCACAACGGGCTCGCCGTCGAGCTCGAGGACCCCGGCCGTCGGTCGTTCCACGCCGCTCAGGATCTTCATGAGCGTGGACTTGCCCGCCCCGTTCTCCCCGAACAGCACGGTCACGGCGCCGCGCCGGACCTCGAAGTCCACGCCCTTCAACGCCCGCGTCGCGCCGTACGTCTTCGTGATGCCCACGGCCCGCATCACGACCTCGCCGGTCACTGCTGCACCTCGATGGACACGGGCACGACCGAGACCAGCTGGGGGTTCACGCGCAGGAACGCCCCGGTCACGGTCACCGTCTTCCCCGCGGCGGCGGCCGCATCGAAGTCTGCGAGCACCTCCTCGCGGACGCGGTTGTTGAGCTCGGTTGCAACCTGCTGGTACTCGAGCTGGTTCGTAAACTCGTTGAACGAGACCGTGCCGCTGACGTCCCGCAGCGCGGTGCCGTTCAGGGCGGGCCCGATCTGGATCTGCACCACGGTGCCCTCCGGCATCCCGTCCACGGTCACGGGAAGCACGGGCGGCGTCGCGGCCCCGGCGACACCGGTGACGGTCACGGGGAACGCGAAGGCGCTGCTGGCACCGGACGTGTTGCCCAGCTCGGCCTCGTCGGCGCCGCCCTCCAGCTGCGTGACCAGCCCGGGGAGCTCGACGGCGTTGTCCTCGACGTAAGCAGCGATCTCGTCGTACCGCTCGGCGGCGTAGTCCACGGGGTCGAAGTCGCCCTGCTCCGCTGCGGCGACCTCCTCGGTGCTGACGACCTTCACGCTCATCGCGGCGAAGACCAGCACGGCGACGGCCAGGACCGTCAGCACCATCCACGCGCGCAGCCGGGGGCGGGCCTGGGTACCGGTCATCGTCGTCGCTCCTTTGCTGACGTGCAGGGGCCGCGGCGACGTGCGCGCCTGGGCTGAAGCGTTTCACCGCGAGAGGTGGAACGGGCAGCGCCATACTCCCAGCGCGCCCCAATCCTGTCAACCGGTTCACCAATTTGGTTCACGGGCAGGACCGGGGCGGGCGGAGGAGACACGGAACGAGCGGCGGCCAACGCGGTCCGGGCAGCAAAAAAGGCTCCCGATGCTTCGGGAGCCTTTTCGTGGTGCGCGAGGGGGGACTTGAACCCCCATGCCCTCACGGGCACACGGACCTGAACCGTGCGCGTCTGCCAATTTCGCCACTCGCGCGTGACCAGGAAGGAGATTAGCACGACCGGCCGGATCGGCCGTAATCGCGCGGGACGCGCACCTCTACATAGGCGTCGAGGACGACCCGCCGCCGCCTCCGGCCCACCCCCGGCCGACCCGCGCGGCGGCCGCCGGACGAGGCCGCACAGAGCGCGGCGGGGCCGCCATTCAACGGCTCTCCACACGACCCGGCTAACATTCTGGTAGCCATCGCACAGATCGGGACAGCATTGGGCATTCTGGACAGCTTTGAGAAAGGTCTCGAGCGCGCCGTCAACGGCGCCTTCGCGAAGACCTTCAAGTCCGGTCTGCAGCCCCTCGAGATCACCGCGGCGCTCCGTCGCGAGCTCGATACGAAGGCGGCCGTGGTGGACCGCGACCGCATCCTCGTGCCCAACCGCTTCACCGCCCGCATGTCCGAGCCGGACTACGAGCGCATGACCGGGCTCGGCGAGGCGCTGAAGGACGAGCTGATCCAGGCCACCCAACGGCACGCGACCGCGCAGGGGTACCAGTTCCCCGGCGGCATCTCCATCGCCTTCCGCCGCGACGGGTCGCTGCCCGAAGGGGTACTCGCCCTCGACTCGGAGAGCGTCAAGGGCACCGTCGCCTGGAACGCCGTGCTCGACATCGGCGGCAAGCGGCACCGCCTGACGAAGCCCCGCACGGTCATCGGGCGCGGCAGCGACGCCGACATCCCGGTGGACGACACCGGCATCTCGCGCAAGCATGTCGAGATCAGCTGGGACGGCAGCCGCGCGCAGGTGACGGACCTCGGCTCGACGAACGGGTCGAAGCTCAACGGCGAGCGCGTGAACCGCGCCACCCTCACGCCGGACTCCGTCATCCAGATCGGCCGCACGACCATCGTCTTCCGCCTGCTGCCCGAGGCATCCGAGGACCGGAGCTCCGTCGACGACGCCACCCGGCGGCACGACGGATTCTGGGGAGTGTCGTGAACGGCGAGCTCACCCTCCTCCTCCTGCGGCTCGCGTTCCTCACCCTGCTGTGGCTGTTCGTGTTCGGCGTCGTCTACGCGCTCCGCACCGACCTCTTCGGGCAGCGCGTGCGCCGCATGCCTGCCGACCAGGCGCAGCAGCAGGTAGCCGCGGCGCCCGCGCCGCAAGTCTCGCCGTTCCAGACGGCACCGGGCAGGCCCGCCCCGGCGCGGCAGTCCGCGCCCATCTCCAGCCTGCCCGACGGGCCGAACACGTCCCGGCCCGGCCACGAGGCACCCATCAAGGCGACGACGACGAGCGCGCGCCGCATCGTCATCACGGGCGGACCGCGCGCCGGCCTGGAGATCGCCCTGCAGCCCGAGCCGCTCACCATCGGCCGCTCGAGCGAATCCGGCCTCGTCATCCGTGACGACTACACCTCGACCCACCACGCCCGGCTCCTGCTCTGGAACGACGAGTGGATGATCCAGGACCTCGACTCGACGAACGGAACGTTCCTCGCCGGCAAGCGCGTGCACGCGCCCGTGCAGGTCCCGCTCAACACGCCGATCAAGGTCGGCGCCACGACGTTCGAGCTCCGGCGGTAGGTGGATGGCGACAACCACGAAGGCCGCAGCCGTATCCCACGTCGGCAAAGTCCGATCGAACAACCAGGATTCCGGCTTCGCGGGCCGCCAGCTCTTCGTCGTCGCCGACGGCATGGGCGGGCACGCGGGCGGTGACGTGGCCTCCGCCATCGCCGTGACGCGCATCCGCGACATCGACGGCACGCAGTTCGCGACGGCCGCCGACGCCGAGACCGCGCTGCGGACCGCGCTCATGGCCGCGAACTCGGTGATCGCCGAGACCGTGTACGAGCACCCCGAGCTCACCGGCATGGGCACGACCGTGAGCGCCATCCTCCGGGTCGGCGACACGGTGGCCCTCGCGCACATCGGCGACTCCCGCATCTACCTCTGGCGCGACGACGAGCTCATTCAGGTCACGAGCGACCACACCTTCGTGCAGCGCCTCGTCGACAGCGGCCGCATCACCCCGGAGGAGGCGCTGACCCACCCGAGACGCTCCGTGCTCATGCGTGTGCTCGGCGACGTCGACGCCCACCCGGAGGTGGACACGCGCCTGCTCGACACCCGGCCCGGCGATCGCTGGCTGCTCTGCTCGGACGGCCTCAGCAGCTACGTGTCCGAGGAGCTCATCACCCGCACGCTCGCCGCCGGCCTCGACACCTACGAGACGGCGGAGCAGCTGGTCCGGCTCTCCCTCGACCACGGCGCCCCCGACAACGTGACCGTCGTGCTCGTCGACATGCACGACGGCGGCGTCGCGGGCAGCCCCACGTTGACGGTCGGCTCCGCGTCCGCGCCCATCGCGTTCGACAGCGAGTCCGGCCGCCGGCCGGTGCGCCTGCCGAACCTGCTGCTGCACCCCCTCCGCGTCACGGGCGTGCGGCAGACCCAGTTCGAGCCGGAGTCCGACGAGTACCTCGAGGCGCTCATCGCCGAGGACAGGCGCCGGGCCCTCCGCCGCAAGATCACCTGGTCGGTCGGCATCGTCATCATCGCCATCGCGATCCTGATCGCCGTGATCTTCGGCTACCAGTGGACCCAGAGCCGCTACTACGTCGGGGTCACCGACGGCACCGTCGCCATCTACCGCGGGGTGCAGCAGGGAATCGGACCGATCCCCCTGTCGAGCGTCCACGAGATCACCGACGTGCAGCTGGATGATCTCGGGGCGTTCTACCAGGGGCAGGTCGAGCGCACGATCAACGCCGACTCCCTGCGCGAGGCGGAGGAGATCGTGGAGCGACTTCGGACGGACGCCGATGAGTGAGGCCGTGACCGAGATGATCTCCCGGGACCAGCAGCGGCCCGTGGACAAGGCCGCGTCGGTCAACGTGCCGCGCCGGCTCCGCAACCTGGAACTGGTGCTCGTGCTCTTCGCGTCCGCCATCAACGGCGGCGCCCTCTACCTGGTGCAGCTCGGCGCGATCGGGGCCTTCGACTCGAGCTTCTTCCTGCCCGCCATGGGCCTCGCCGTGCTCGTCCTCGGCATGCACGTCGCGCTGCGCTTCATCGCGCCGCACGCCGATCCGTTCATCCTGCCCATCGCGACGCTGCTGAACGGCCTCGGCATCGCCGGCATCTACCGCCTCGACCTCGCCTACGGCGTCGCGGGCTGGGAGAGCGTCGCCGTGCGGCAGGTGGTCTGGACCGGCCTCGCCATCGCCGTGGCCATCACGGTGCTCGTGATGCTGCGGAACCACCGCGTGCTGCAGCGCTACCGCTACAGCGCGATGTTCGTGGGCCTGCTCCTGCTCCTGCTGCCGATGCTTCCGCTCATCGGCCGGGAGATCAACGGCGCCCGGGTCTGGATCGGCATCGGCTCCTTCTCGTTCCAGCCGGGCGAGATCGCGAAGATCGCGCTGGCCGTCTTCTTCGCCGGTTACCTGGTGACCGCCCGCGACTCGCTCTCGATGGTGGGGGCGAAGTTTCTCGGGATGCGCTTCCCGCGCGTGCGCGACCTCGGGCCCATCCTGGTCATCTGGGCCGCCGCGATGGCGGTGCTCGTGTTCCAGCGCGACCTCGGCACCTCGCTGCTGTACTTCGGCCTGTTCGTCGTGATGATCTACGTCGCCACCGGGCGACTCAGCTGGGTGCTGCTCGGCCTGCTGCTCTTCGTCGGGGGCGCGATGGCCGCCGCGCAGCTCGGCTACGTCGGCGGCCGCCTGAACGCCTGGCTCACGCCGTTCGACCAGTCCGTGTACGACGCGCAGGGCGGCAGCTACCAGCTGGTCACCGGGTTGTTCGGCCTCGCGCACGGCGGTCTCATCGGCACCGGTCTCGGCCAGGGCATGCCCAACGTCACGCCCCTCGCCAACAGCGACTTCATCATCGCCAGCCTCGGCGAGGAGCTCGGCCTCGCCGGCGTGTTCGCGATCCTGGCGCTCTACCTCCTCTTCGTCTCGCGCGGTTTCCGCATCGGCTTCGCCGGTCAGGACGACTTCGGCAAGCTGCTCAGCATCGGGCTGTCGTTCGTGGTCGCCCTGCAGGTCTTCATCGTCATCGGCGGCGTCACCCGGGTGATCCCGCTCACGGGCCTCACCACGCCGTTCATGGCGGCGGGCGGCTCGTCGCTGCTGGCGAACTGGATCATCGCCGCGGTCCTCCTGCGACTGTCGGACACCGTGCGCAATCAGCCCCGGGTGGTGGTGCAGTAGTGAATCGGGAACTCAAGCGGGTGAGCGGCGTCGTGCTGCTGATGTTCCTCGCCCTGTTCGTCTCGACGACGGCGATCCAGGTGTTCCAGGCCGACAACCTCCGGCAGGACGACCGCAACCGGCGCGCGCTGCTGGAGAGCTACTCGACCGAGCGCGGGCAGATCCTCGTGGACGGCCAGGCGATCGCCCAGTCCCAGCCCGCCGAGGACCAGTACAAGTTCCAGCGCACCTATGCCGCCGGCGACCTGTACTCGGCCGTCACCGGCTACTTCACGCTCGGCCAGGGCTCGTCGGGCCTCGAGGATGCGCTCAACAACGAGCTGAGCGGAACGGCGAACACGCAGTTCCTCGACGGCATCAACCGCCTGATCACCGGGCAGGACCCGAAGGGCGCCTCCGTCGAGCTGACCATCGACCCCGCCGCGCAGCAGGCCGCGTTCGACGCGCTCGGCAACAACTCGGGTGCCGTCGTCGCGATCGCGCCGAAGACGGGCGCCATCCTCGCCATGGTGTCGAAGCGGTCCTACGACCCGAATCTCCTCGCCGTGCACGACCCCGACCAGGTGCTCTCCGCCTACCGATCGCTCGAGTCGGACCCGGCCGAGCCGCTGCAGAACCGCGCGATCGCCGGCGACCTGAACCCGCCCGGCTCCGTGTTCAAGCTCGTGGTCACGGCGGCCGCGCTCGAGAGCGGCGAATACACGCCGGACAGCACCTTCCCCAACCCGCCGACCTTCACGCTGCCCGGCACGGAGTCCGTCGTCACCAACTCCGGCGAGGGCGCCTGCGGCAGCCAGGAGACCGTCACGCTCAGCGACGCGCTCCGCCTCTCCTGCAACATCCCGTTCAGCGAGCTCGGCATCTCGATGGGCGACGGGACGATCCGGGACATGGCGGAGCAGTTCGGCTTCAACCAGTCCGTGGACGTTCCCATGGCCTCGACGCCGAGCGTGTACCCGACCGACGACCTCGGCGACGCGGAGACGGCGCTGACCGCGTTCGGCCAGCAGAACGTCCGCGCGACGCCCCTGCAGATCGCGATGGTGTCCGCGGGCATCGCCAACGGTGGCGACGTCATGCGGCCGACCCTCGTGGAGAGCGTGCTCGCTCCCGACCTGCGCGAGATCCGTGGCCTCGATCCGAGCGTGTTCGGCTCGCCGATCGGGGAGGACACGGCCGCCACGTTGACCCAGCTCATGGTCAACAACGTCGAGAACGGCGTGGCAAGCAATGCAAGAATAGGAGGCGTCAGCGTGGCCGGTAAGACAGGAACAGCGGAGAACGGTACGGGCGAGCCCTACAGCCTCTGGTTCACCGGATTCGCCCCGGCTGACGATCCCGAGGTCGCGGTGGCCGTGGTGGTCGAGAACGGCGGCGGTCAAGGACAGTCCGGCAGGGGCAACACCCTCGCCGCGCCGATCGCGAAGCGAGTACTAGAGGCGGTGCTGAACAAATGAGACCCGGCAGCGGGGTCACCTTCGGTGGTCGGTACGAGCTCGGCAATCGCATCGCCATCGGCGGCATGGGCGAGGTCTGGGAGGCCGTCGACCGCGTCATCGGGCGCACGGTGGCCATCAAGATTCTCAAGGACGAGTACCTGGGCGACCCCGGGTTCCTGGAGCGGTTCCGCGCCGAGGCGCGTCACGCCGCCCTGGTGAACCACGAGGGCATCGCGAACGTCTTCGACTACGGCGAGGAGGAGGGCAGCGCCTTCCTCGTGATGGAGCTCGTGCCCGGCGAGGCACTCTCGACCATCCTCGAGCGGGAGCGGGTGCTCTCCACCGACAAGGTGCTCGACATCATCGCCCAGACGGCGTCCGCTCTGCAGGCGGCCCACGCGGCGGGGCTCGTGCACCGCGACATCAAGCCCGGCAACCTGTTGATCACGCCGGACGGCCGAGTGAAGATCACCGACTTCGGCATCGCCCGCATCGCCGACCAGGTGCCGCTGACCGCGACCGGTCAGGTCATGGGCACGGTGCAGTACCTCTCGCCCGAGCAGGCGAGCGGGCACCCCGCGTCGCCCTCCACCGACATCTATTCGCTCGGCATCGTCGCCTACGAGTGCCTGGCCGGCCGGCGCCCCTTCACGGGTGAGTCGCAGGTGGCCATCGCCATGGCGCAGATCAACGAGCAGCCGCCGGACCTCCCCGTCACCGTGCCGGACCCGGTGCGCAGGCTCGTGCTGTCCTGCATCGCGAAGAAGCCGGCCGACCGGCCTGCCTCGGCCGCCCACCTCTCGCGGGCCGCTCAGGCGCTTCGCCGCGGGGACGTGTCGGCCGCGGCCGCCTCGGTGCCCGCCGTGCTGGCCGCCGCGACGTCGACCGCCGCCACGAGCATCCTCCCCGCCACCTCGGCGTACGGGGCGACTCAGGCCACGACGGTGCTGCCGAGCAGCGCGGCCGTGCCGACGCCGCCCACCGCGACCGCGGTCGCCCCGGTGCAGCAGGAGCGGCGCAACCGGAACTTGTGGCTGATCGTCACGCTGATCGTGCTCGCCGCCGGCGCCCTCGTGGTCGGCGTGCTCGCCCTGCTCTCGAACCAGAACGACGACCCGACCGCGGCACCGAACCCGTCGGAGAGCGCGTCGACGGAGCCGAGCACCGAGCCGAGCACGACGCCCAGCACGACGCCGGAGCCCACTCCGTCGGCCACGAGCAACACCGTCGCCATCGACCTCGCGGACTACCAGGGCCGCAGCGGCGAGGAGGTCGGGGCGGAGCTCGAGGCGCTCGGGCTGGTGCCGCGCATCGAGAACGGCAACGCGGCGACCGCCGAGGACGAGGAGGGGCTGGTCTACCAGATCAACCCCCGCGGCAACGTGCAGAAGGGCACGACGGTTGTCGTGACGGTCTTCGCGCCGGTCACCCAGCCGACGCCGCCGACTGCCGCCCCCACCGCGTCCCAGACGACGATCACCGAGGGTGACGACGTCGACATCAGCTGGCCCGCGTACAGCTGCCCTCCTGGCACGACCGTGGCGGGCTACGCCGTCGCCGTCGAGCCGGCGAACGGCGTGACGTTCGACCCGCAGAACCCGACGCGGCCCGACGCCACGTCGGTCACCGTGCTCGGCCTCCCGGCCGGTGAGTCCCGCATCTCCTACCAGGCGCTCTGCGGCGAGAACGAGTCGGGTTACTCCCCGGCCGTCACGGTCACCGTCGAGGCCCGGGAGGAGCCGACCGAGGGCGAGGACGAGGGCACCGGCGATGAGGGCGGCGACGGCTCGGGCGAGGGAAACGGGAACGGCTAACCGATCGCTCAGCGAGGCCCGGGTTACACTGGCCCGAGGCTTGGGCGGACTGGGAGTGCTTAGTGACTGATACGACTCGCCTCCTCGCCGGACGGTACGAGGTGGGTGAGGTCATCGGCCGCGGGGGCATGGCCGACGTGCACGTGGGCCATGACTCGCGGCTCGGACGCAAGGTGGCGATCAAGCTGCTGCGCTCCTCCCTCGCCAGTGATCCCGCCTTCCGCATGCGCTTCCGCCAGGAGGCTCAGTCCGCCGCTCGGATGGCGCATCCGACCATCGTCCGCGTGTTCGACGCCGGCGAGGACACGTTCGTCGGGCCCGGCGGATTCGAGTCGGTGGCGCCGTTCATCGTCATGGAGTACGTCGACGGGCGGATGCTCAAGGACATCATCCGCGAGGGCCCCCTGGCCCCGGCCGAGGCCGTCCGCATCATCGAGGGCGTGCTGACCGCGCTCGAGTACTCGCACCGCGCCGGCGTCGTGCATCGCGACATCAAGCCCGGCAACATCATGATCACGACGACCGGCCAGGTGAAGGTGATGGACTTCGGCATCGCCCGCGCGGTGTCCGACTCCAGCGCCACGGTCGCGCAGACCAGCGCGATCCTCGGCACGGCGCAGTACTTCTCGCCGGAGCAGGCCAAGGGCGAGTCGGTCGACGCCCGCACCGACCTCTACTCCACGGGCATCGTGCTGTTCGAAATGCTCACCGGACGGCCGCCGTTCCGCGGCGACACCGCCGTGGCGGTGGCCTATCAGCACGTGAGCGAGCCTCCGATCGAGCCGAGCTCCCTCAACCCCAGGGTCTCCCCCGCGCTCGACACCGTCGTGCTGCACGCGCTGTCGAAGGACCGCTTCGACCGGTACCAGTCCGCCGCGGAGTTCCGGGCAGACGTGCGGACGGCGAGCGAGGGTCACATCCCGACGCGCCGGCTCCCGGAGACCGACGCAAGCAGCACCCTCTTCGGAGTCTCGTCGACGACGTCTGCGCCCGAGCTCGCCATGAAGCGGCTGGGTGTGGACGACGATCAGGTCGTGCGCACGCAGAGCCGCCCACCCGTCGCTTGGATCTGGGCCGGCATCCTCACGCTCACCGTCATCCTCATCGCCGTGGTCTTCTGGCTGCTCAGTCTCGCGCCGGCCGCCGTCGTGCCGGAGACGACGCGTGTCGTGCCGGACGTCGCCGGTGCGACGTACGAGAGCGCGAGCAACGCGCTCGAGGGGGTGGACCTCGTACCGCTCGAGATGCGTGAGTCGAGCACCGAGGTGCCGGAGGGCCAGGTGATCCGGACCGATCCGGAGCAGGGCGCCCGCGTGGCGCCGAGCACCCAGGTGGACGTCTACGTGTCCAGCGGGGCGGTGACGGTGACCGTACCGAGCGTCGTCAACATGGACGTCACGGCGGCATCGACGGCGCTGGAGTCCGCGGGGGTGACGGTCGGCAGCCAGACGGTCGAGCACTCCCCCAACGTCCCCGAGGGCGTCGTGCTGCGCACGGATCCCGTCGCGGGCACTGAGACCCGTGAGGGCGACGTGGTCAACCTGATCATCTCCGACGGCATGGTCGCGCTGCCGAACGTCGTGGGGCAGAACGTCGACAACGCCACGGGCACGCTGCAGGACGACCTGCAGCTGCAGGTCACCGTCAGTGGCGATTCCAGCTGCCCGGTCGCGCCCAACACCCCGGTCTCTGCACAGTCGCTGCCTCCGGGCGCCGTGCCGCAGAAGTCGGCGATCAGCATCAACTACTGCACGGGTCGCGCGACGGGAAGCGGAACCGGCACGGGCGACGACACCGGGGATGACACCGGGAATGGCGCGGGCGACGACGCGGGGACGGGCGACGACGCCGAGGGCGACTTCGACGAGGCAACCCAGGACCCGCCCCCCACCGAGGGCTGACCTCACCTCCCGCGCTCCCGAAGCCTGTCCCGACACGGTCCCTGAGCCCGCCCCTACGGTCCCTGAGCCTGTCGAAGGGACGCAAGGTGCCCTGCCTCCAGTGGTCCCCGTACGGTCCCTGAGCCTGTCGAAGGCACGCAAGGTGCCCAGCCTCCGTGGTCCCCACACGGTCCCTGAGCTTGTCGAAGGGACGCGACGGACGCTCGCCGGTATTTCTCCACATTCTCCACAGGAGCGCGGAGGTCGGTGTCGGTGGCCGGGTTTTCCCTGGACGCATGACCGATCGAACCGCTCCACCCGACCCGATCCCACCCGACGGACCACCACCACAGCAGGCGGCAACCGACACGTTCCTGGCGATGATCGACGCCGTCACCGCCGCTGAACGCATCATCAGGCTCGGCCAGTCTCTGAGGGCCGAGGCGATCGATCGCGCTCGGCTCTGGACGGAAGCGACCGACCTCTCCGTTCCCACCACGGGCGGGCCGCGGTGGTCACCCACGGTGGCCGGACGCCGGGTCCTGACGACCGAGGTCGCCGCTGCCCTGCGCATCTCAGAGCGCGCCGCCGAGCGCCTGATCGCGGAGAGCGAGGCCCTGCTGCACGACCTCCCCGCGACCCAGGAGGCGCTGCGTCAGGGCCGGATCGGTTATCGACACGCCCAAGTGCTCATCGACCACACCACCACCCTCCCGCCGGCCGGAGTGACCGCGGTGGAGGAGGCCGTGCTACCCAGGGCCGAGCACCTCACTGTGCCGAAGCTGGACAAGGCGACTCAAGGGCGAGCCTGGGGAGGAGAGGACGCGGACCCAGTTGATGGCGGACGCGTTCACCGACCTCCTCCTCGACGGCACCACAACCGCAGCGGCCACCGACGGGGATTCTGTGGAGGACAAGTCGACGCGGCGCATCGACGCACCCATCGGAGTGGGTATTCGGCCACGGGTGCTTGTGACGGTGCCGGTGCTCACGCTCCTCGGGAAGAGCGAGGAGCCGGGCACGCTCGAGGGCTACGGACCGATCGACACGGACACCGCTCGCCGCATCGCAGCGCGGGCGCCGAGCTTCACCCGCATCCTCACCCACCCCGAGACCGGCGCCGTGCTCTCGGTTGGGCGCGATCGGTACGCCGTACCCAAGGACCTGCGGACGTGGCTGCGAGTACGCGATGAGACCTGCCGCTTCCCCGGCTGCAACCGAAGTGCCGGACGGGCCGACGTCGACCACGTCACCGACTGGCAGTACGGCGGGGGAACCGACTACGGCAACCTGGTCCACCTGTGCCGCTCGCACCACCGGGTGAAGCACCACACCGCCTGGTCGTCGCGGTCAGCCGGCGGTGGAAGGGTGCGCTGGCTCGCGCCGAGCGGCCACGAGTACGAAACGGAACCGGCAACGCACGTCGCAACACCGAAGCCGGAGCGACGAGTGGCCCGAGCGAAGGCGGTGATCCCGGAGGAGCCGCCGTTCTAGCGAGCCCCCAACAGCGGAGCGAGCAACCCGCGTCGCTTCCACAGGCTCAGCGACCGTGGGGCTGGCTCGCCCGCGCTCTCGCGCGCTCTCGCCCCTCCGGAACACTTGGTCCCTGAGCCTGTCGAAGGGACTCAGCGCGCATGGCGCAGCGGCACCGCCTGACTCAGCGCGGGCGGGGTCAGTTCAGCTTCACCAGCGGGGAAAGGTCCTTCGCGGTCTCCTTCGCGCCGGTCAGGCCCGCGGACTCGAGCCAGTTGCCCAGCATCCGGTAGCCGCCCTCGGTGAGCACGGACTCCGGGTGGAACTGCACGCCGTAGATCGGCGCCGCGATGTGGCGGACGCCCATGATGACGCCGCCACCCGTGCGAGAGGTCACGACGAGGTCCCGCGGCACGGTGTCCTCGACGATTGCGAGGGAGTGGTACCGGGTGGCCACGAAGGGCTGCGGGACGCCGTCGTAGAAGGGGCTGCCGTCGTGGTCGATGACGGACGTCTTGCCGTGCATCAACTCCTCCGCGACGGTGACGGTCGCGCCCAGGGCCTCCGCGATGGCCTGGTGTCCCAAACAGACGCCGAGCAGCGGCTTGTCGGCGGCCAGCGCAGCCTGCACGAGGGGAATGGACACGCCCGCGTCGGCGGGCTTGCCCGGTCCGGGCGAGACGAGCACCGCGTCGTACTCTGCGATGCGCTCGGCGACGGACTCCACGGGGAAGGAGTCGTTGCGCACGACGTCGGTCTCCGCGCCGAGCTGGAGCAGGTAGCCGTTCAGCGTGTAGACGAAGCTGTCGTAGTTGTCGACGACGAGTACTGAGGTCACACCTGCACCGTCACTTCCTGATTGTTGACGAGGGAGTCGACCCAGGGGAACACCCAGGTGACGAGAGAGAAGAGTATCCCGGCAACCAGGGCGATCACCAAGAGGATCCGGAACCACACGGGTCCGGGGAGTGCCCGCCACAGCGCTGCGTACATCGTGCTCCTACCCGTTCCCCAGTGCCGCAGTGACCTCGGCGGGCGGGCCGGCGGACCGGGGGCGCCACGAGTCGTAGACGCCGTACGCGATGATCCGTTCCGCGTCCGAGAACAGGGGATTGCAGCTGGTGAGGGTGATCACGCGGTCCGTCGGCTGTCCGTCCGCGACCGCGGGCACGGCGTTGAGCACCTCGACTCCCGAAGGGGGAACGTAGTCCAGGGTGCGGAAGCGATAGGTGTACCAGCCGTCGGCGGTCTCGACGACGATCGGATCGCCGATGCGGAGCTCGGCGATGCGGTTGAACGGGGCGCCGTGCGTCGTCCGGTGGGCCGCGACCGCGAAGTTGCCCACCTCGCCCGGCATCTGGGTCCCCGGGTAGTGGCCGACGCCGATCGTGTTCAGGACCGCGCGCGTGCCGACGCCCTCGGCGACCGGACGGACGTAGTCGGCGCCGAACCGGGGGATGTACAGATTCGCGAACTGCTCCCGGTCGGCGGGCACGGCCGAGACGACCGGTTCGCCGAAGGACGCGGGATCGACCTCGCCCGGAACATCGACGTCCGGCCCCCACTGCTCGCGCAGCTCGAGCGCCTCGGACTGCTGCCGGCCGCCCACCACCAGGTCGTTGAACCAGAGCTGCCAGCCGAGGAACAGGAACACCAGGACCCCGGCCGTGATGAGGAGTTCGCCGAGCACCCCGGTCACGCTGATGCGCGATCGTGGCCGTGCCGAGCGGGCGCGGCGTTGTTTGCGGGGCACCCCTCGAGTTTAAGTGGCGGAAGGAGCCCGGCGAATCCCGGCGGCGTTGGACCCGTGACTCGGCTGCACCGGCGCACGGGAACGCCACCATTCGGCCCGGCCAGCGGGGGAAAAGGCGTCACCCGCTAGAATGCGGGGCATGGCACGAGAAAAGACGCGAACCAAGCCGGAACGCCCGGAGCCCGCTCCCGGCGAGAACCTGCCGAACCCGGTGTGGTTCAAGCCGGTGATGTTCGGCTTCATGCTGCTCGGCCTCGCCTGGATCATCGTCTACTACGTGAGCGGCGGCTATCCGGTGCCCGCGCTCGGCACGGGCAACATCCTCGTCGGCTTCGGGATCGCCTTCATCGGCTTCCTGATGACCACGCGCTGGCGTTAGCCACCCGTCCTTCCGCCCTCCCGCGTTGCTCTCGCACTTCGGGAGACGCGCGGACCTGACCGGCACATTTGCTGTGCACATGGGCACAATTACACGCGTGTAACTATCCCCACTGTGGAGACAGCTGTGGATAACTCGGCCGGGTGCGTGGAAAACCGCCGGCGCGGTGGCGGCGCTAGGTGAGCAGGACCGGGGCCAGAGCCGTGCCCAGGCCGATCAGGATGACTCCGAGGCCGACGAGCGACGCGATCTGCTGGCCGCGCTTGCGCTCCGCCCGCGTCTGCACGAGCACCGCCGCCACGAGCGCGCCGACCGCGAGGCCGCCGAGATGCGCCTGCCACGAGATGTTCGGCAGGAAGAAGCCGCTCGCGACGTTCAGCACGATGATGATGAGCAGCGAGCGCACGTTGCCCCCGAGCTGCCGCCCGAACACGAACAGCGCGCCCATCAGGCCGAAGATGGCGCCGGACGCGCCTACTACCGATCCCCCGGCGAGCAGAAGCACGGCGATGGAGCCCCCGATGCCGCTCAGCACGTAGAGAGCGAGGAACCGCCACGGGCCGAGCATCGGCTCGAGAATGCGCCCGAAGATGTACAGCGAGAACATGTTGAACAGCACGTGCAGCACGTTGCTCGGGCTGTGCACGAATGCGGCCGTCAGCGCCCGCCACGGCTCGAAGAACCCTTCGGCGGGGAGCAGATACAGCGGATTGAAGGCGAGGGAGCGGGTGACGCCGACACCGAACCCGGGGACCAGCTGAAGCAGCCAGATCAGGACCGTGATCGCCATGAGCGAATACGTCACGACCGGCGCACCCGACCGGCTCAGGCGGGACACGCGACGGGTCAGCGGCGGGCGCTGGCTCCGCATCTCCTGCCGCTGGGCGCGCATGTCGTCGGGGCAGATGACCCCGACCGCGGCCGGCGTCTGGCACTCCGGGCAGATCGTGCGGCCGCAGCGCTGGCAGAGCACATAGCTCGGCCGATCGGGATGCCGGTAGCAGTATCCGGGCGCCGGATCCGGCATCCCCGCCGTCATCTAGACGGTCTCGACGGTGATGCTCTCGATGACCACGTCGTCCACCGGATGGTCGCGGCGATCGGTCTGCACGTCGTTCAGCGCGTCGACGACCTTCTTCGACTCCTCGTCGGCGACCTCGCCGAAGATGGTGTGCTTGCCCTGGAGCCAGGTCGTGGGCGTCGTGGTGATGAAGAACTGCGAGCCGTTGGTGCCCCGGCCGCCCTGGATGCCGGCGTTCGCCATGGCGAGCACGTACGGCGAGGTGAAGGTGAGCTCCGGGTGGATCTCGTCGTCGAACTGGTAGCCGGGGCCGCCGACGCCCTGACCGAGGGGGTCGCCGCCCTGGATCATGAAGTCCTTGATGATGCGGTGGAAGACGACGCCGTTGTACAGCGGGTCGGTCGACTTCTTGCCGGTGGTCGGGTGGGTCCACTCGATCTCCCCCGTGGCGAGACCGACGAAGTTGCGCACCGTCTTAGGCGCGTGGTTGCCGTAGAGGTTGACCTTGATGGCGCCGCGGTTGGTGTTGATCGTGGCGACGTGAGTGGTGTTCGACATGCGCACGATTCTATAGGCGCGGCGCTGTGGACCCGGTGGACGACGACCGGAGAGATGACCCCATCCCTCGCATGCTCAGGGGCACCATGCCAGTATGGGAACGGTTGGCCGAACGACTTCGATGGAGGTTCCCGATGGGTCTGTCACGAAAGAACAAGCGCGAGCTCAAGAAGCTCCGTGCGCACGCCACTGACGTCTGGCAGGAGCAGCGCGACGTGCTCGAACGCGCGAGCGCTGTGCTGCTCGAGGCGACGCACCAGGCCAAGAAGCTGTCGGACCAGCACGTCACGCCCCGCGTGCTCGGCGCGGTCGACGAGCACGTGCGCCCGACCTACGACAAGGGCCTCCTCGCGGCTCGCGCCGTGAGCGCCGCCGCGAAGGGCAAGCTCGTCGCCGATGTGGTGCCCGTCGCTTCCACGGCGATCGGCTCGGCTGTCGCCGCGCTCGACCTGCTGAAGGACCCGCGCGTCCAGGACACGGTCGCGCGGGCGAAGAAGGCCAGCATCGCCGCGACGGACGCCGGGCGGAAGCTCGCCGAGAAGTACGTGCCCGGCATCGAGGCGAAGCCGGCACCGCTTCCGGTGAAGTCCGGTATGGGTGCGGGCGGCGTCGTGGCGATCACGGCCGGCGTGGTCATCGCCGCGGGTGTGGGTTACGCCTTCTGGCAGACCTTCCGCGCCGACGACGATCTGTGGATCGCCGACGAGGCGGTCCCGTCGCCGGCGAAGGGCCCGACGGAGACCTCGCCGACCACCGCCCCGCCCGCGGACGGCTCGGCGCTGTAGGACACGCGCTTCGACCGAAGGGGTCGGCTCGCCCGAAAGGGCGACCGGCCCCTTCGTCGTCTCGCGCTCCCTAAGCCTCCCGAAGGGGCGGGAGGTGCTCCGGGCTCGCGACGACGCTCGGCGTCACGCACGGCGCAGAAGACTGCCGGTCGGCGGCTCCGTCCGGTCGAGCTCGAGGCCGACGCGCACGATGTCGAGGGCGGTCAGGCCGGGCACCTCCTCCTCGGCGAACCAGCGGGCCTCGTCCGTGGACCCCTCGCGCTCGTTCTCGAGCGCGCCGCCGGCGATGGACGCGCGATAGAAGACGCGCACCCCGAAGTACGGCACACCCGATCCGTCGAGCCGCCGGTTCCCGGGGATGGTGATCGTGTCCACCCCGAGCAGCCTCTCCACCGCGGCCGTGTAGCCGGTCTCCTCGGCCACCTCGCGCACGACCCCGTCGAGCGGATCCTCGCCCAGTTCCAGGCCACCGCCGGGCAACGTCCAGCCCGATCCGCCGCGGTCGTTCCAGTGGGCGAGGAGCACGCGGCCGGACGAGCGGATCACCGCGTATGCACCTACGCGCATATGCGGCGTGCGGGCCGGGGCGGAGGGCAGGTCGGTCATCCGCCCAGTATCCCCGCGCGCCGAACCACGTGCGACGGGTCGCCGGACCACCTTCGCCGCAAAGCCGCTGTGCGGGGGTGAGCCGCACCCGGTGGCGAGCGCGCTTCGCGGTGGCAGGCTTCCGAAGAGTTAGGCCTGAGCGGCCGACCGCGCGCGCACGTTCGTGATGTGACGCATCATCGCCTCGCCGGCCCGGTCCGGGTCCCCCGTCGCCAGCCCGGCTCGGATCGCCTTGTGCTCGGCGATCGCGTGATCGGCGTCGCTGACTCCGAGGCCCGCGAACATGCGGAACCGCTGCGCCTGTCCGCCCAGCGACTCGAAGGCGCGGTACAGGAACGCGTTGTCGGCGCGACGCGCGATGAGGTCGTGGAACTGCTCGTCGGCCTGCCAGTAGGTGTGGTACTCCGCGAAGGTCGGCCCCTTGGGCGCCGTGGAGAGCGCGACGATGGACTGGTCGATGGCCTCGAGGAACTCCTCGTCGATGTGCTCGGCCGCGAGCCGCGCGTTGGCCGGCTCGATGATCGACCGAGCGTGCATCAGGTCGTCGAGCTCCTTGGGCGACAGCATCGGCGCCGCCCGGTAGCCGCGGAGCGCCGCCCGGGTGACGAGGCCCGTGGCCTCGAGCCGGGCGAGCGCCTCGCGGATGGGCGTCTGGGACACGTCGAGGTCGCGGGCGAGCGCGTCGATGTTGAGCGGGGTACCCGGCGGCAGCGAGTCGTTGAACAGCCGGGAAAGGAGTTCCTCGTACACGCCGTCGGCGAGGGAGGTTCTTCTCGGCCGGCCTAGGGTCGGCGATGACATCTGCTCACTCTCTCACGACGGACCGCGCAGCCCGGCGACCCGCCACCGCAATCGCGATGTCGAGCGCGTTCTGGCTGGAGGTCACGCTCGCGATCCCCGTACCGGCGATGTCGAACGCGGTCCCGTGCGCCGGCGTCGCGATGACGACGGGAAGGCCGCCCTGCACCGTCACGCCGCCGTCGAAGCCCATCAGCTTGATCGCGATCTGACCCTGGTCGTGGTACATCGTGACGATGCCGTCGTAGCGGTCCTTCGAGCCGACGAAGATGGTGTCGGACGGGAAGGGACCCGCGGCGTCGATGCCCTCGGCGACCGCCGCCTCGACGCCGGGTCGGATGACGTCGATCTCCTCGCGGCCGAAGATGCCGTTCTCGCCGTTGTGCGGGTTGAGCGCGCAGACGCCCAGCCGGGGCGCCGCGACCCCGGAGTCGCGCAGCAGATCGTTGAGCAGGCGGATGGCGTCCGTGACCCCTTGCGTCGTGACCCGGGACGCGACGTCCCGGATGCCGATGTGCGAGGTCACGCGAGCGGTCCACATGCCGGGGATGATGTTGATCTCGCTCGTCACGCCGTCGTAGTGGAGCTCCTTCGCGAACCAGCGGAGCTCGTCCTCCTCGTTCATGCCGGCGAGGTGGAGGCTCGTCTTGTTGAGCGGAGTGAAGACGATCGCGCCCACCTCCCCCTCGTTGGCGAGCGCGATCGCGCGCTTCAGCTGGTGCAGCACGCGCGCGCCCGCCTCCTTGCTCACCTGCTTGGGCGGGATGGGTGTCCTCGGCGCCGTTCCGTCGTCGAGCAGGGTCGCGTAGCCGGGTCGCGGCTCGTCGCTCAGCGGGATCTCGACGCCGACGACGGCCGCCGCGGCGTCGAGCTCGCTGCGGTCGGCGAGCACGAGGATCTCCGCGGCCTGGAGGTTCGCGGGGTTCGCGAGAAGCCTGGCCGCGAGCTCCGGGCCGATGCCCGCGGGGTCGCCCAGGGTTAGGGCGATGCGGGGGCGGACGGCGTTCGCGGTCGTGGTGATGTCGGTCATGCGTTCGTCTCCTTCAGAGATCCGTCGTAGGAACAGATGGCGTCGACCTTGGCGGCCGACGGGCTGCTGGCGTCGAAGCGGTAGTCCAGCCACTCGCGGGCGAGGCGGCGGGCGAGCTCGAGCCCGACCACGCGCTGGCCGAAGCACAGCACCTGCGCGTCGTTGCTCAGTACCGCGCGCTCCACCGAGAAGGGGTCGTGGGCGGTGACGGCGCGGATGCCCGGCACCTTGTTGGCGGCGATCGCGACGCCGAGTCCGGTGCCGCAGACCAGCAGAGCGCGGTCCGCGCGGCCGTCGGCGATCATCCGGGCCGCCTCGACCGCGACGTGCGGGTAGGCGGTGTTCCCGTCCGCCGCGACGCCGACGTCCACAACGGAGGCGACGCGGTCGTCGCCCTCCAGGTCGGCCTTCAGGGTTTCCTTGTAGTCGAAGCCGGCGTCGTCGCTGCCGACGACGATGCGCAGCGGGGTGTGCGTCACGGTCATCCCTCCTGTTCCGATGCGGCGGGAACCGCGTTGACGCGGACCAGCTCCTCCGCCACGACGGCGGTGATGCGGGCGAATGACACGGCGCCCGCGTCGGGGTGACCGATGCTCTTCTCGGCCAGCGGGCGAGCGCGGCCTTTGAGGGGGCGCAGCTCTGCGGTCGCGACGGCCGCCCGTTCGGCGGCGTCGGCCGCCCGGGCCCAGGCCGCCGGAAGGGTCAGTCCCTCCGCTGCGGCGTCCTCGAGGGCCGAGATCGCCGGAGCGAACGCGTCGACGAGCGTCTTGTCGCCCACTTCGGCCTTGCCGAGCCGCTGAATCGCGCTGAGTCCGGCGGACGCGGCCCGGGCGGACGCGGAGACGGACAGCAGGTCCTCCTCCGCGGCGAGGGATGCGCCCGCGCTCGTGAGGCAGACGCCCCAGAGCGCTCCGGAGGTGCCGCCGGCGTGCTCGGCCCAGCCCTCCCCCGCCTCGGCCAGCACCGTTCCGATCCCCGCACCGCGGGAGACGGCGGCCGCGGCGGACGCGACGGCGGCGGTGATTCCCCGCGCCATCCCGATGCCGTGATCACCGTCACCGGCGATCGCGTCGATGCGGCCGAACTCCTCCTCGGAGTCGACGACCATATCGCGCACGGCCTCCAGGCCGCGGAGCAGGGCGGGACCGGCCTTGGCGTGCCGGGGGTCGTCAGGGGCGACCGCGGCGGGGACGATGGCGGCATCCTCCTCAACGGTCGGATTCGCTGCCGCGACGGCGCCCTTCCGGAAGGCCGGCGACCAGGCCGGCGCTCCCCACAGCTCCTCCAGCTCGTCGTCCACCCAGAACAGCGTCGCCGAGACGCCGGACATGTCGAGGCTGGTCACGAGTTCACCCACCTCGGGCTGCACGATGGTGACGCCCGCCGCGGTGAGGAGGCGGCTGACGTGCCCGTACAGCACGAACAGCTCCTCGTACTTGAAGGTCCCGAGTCCGTTGAGGAGCACGACGGCGCGGTTCCCCGCGTCCACCGGCTTCTCCGCGAGCAGCCGCTCCACGAGTAGGGCGGCGAGGTCGGGCGACGCGGGAAGGTCGGCGTCGGAGATGCCGGGCTCGCCGTGGATCCCGAGCCCGATCGACATGCGCCCCTCGGGCACCGAGAAGAGCGGCTCCGTCGCACCGGGCAGGGTGCAGCCGGAGAAGGCGACCCCGAAGGATCGGGTGGCGGCGTTGGCACGGCGGCCGAGGCTCTCGACGCGGTCGAGGTCGTAGCCCGCCTCGGCGGCTGCGCCGAGGACCTTGAAGACCACGAGGTCGCCCGCGATGCCGCGGCGCTTCTCGATTTCGTGCACTCCGCCGCTGGCGACGTCGTCCGTGACCTCGATCACGCGGACGTCCATGCCCTCGGCGCGCAGGCGCTCGGCGGCCTGCCCGAAGTTCAGGACGTCCCCCGCGTAGTTGCCGAAGCTGAGCACGACGCCCCCGCCGCGGCTGGTGGCGCGGGCGACGCGGCAGACCTGGCCCGCGGAGGGCGAGGCGAAGATGTTGCCGTAGGCCGCACCGGCCGCGAGGCCGGGACCGACGAGGCCGGCGAACGCCGGGTAGTGGCCCGAGCCGCCGCCGATCACGACGGACACGGATCCCGCGGCCGCAGGGGCACGGCGGATCACCCCGCCGTCGACGACGCGCAGGCTCGGCTGGGCGGCGGCGAACCCGGCGAGCGCCTCGTCCGCGAAGGTGGCGGAGTCGTAGTCGAGGACGGTCATGAGACGAGCTCCTGTCCGAGCGACCGACGCATCGCCCCCGAGTCGGCAGCGGCAGTGGCGGCGGCAGCAGCGGCGCGGAACCGACCGGTGCCGGACACGCTCCGATCGGGCCGGGGCAGCACGCGCCGCAGGTAGTCGCGGTTCTGCGCGCTCACGCCGAGGCCGTCGCCGCCGTAGTGCTCGCAGACGAACATGCCGCGGAAGCCGAGGGCAACGGCGTCGCGCACCGCGTGCCGGTAGTTGATGAGCCCGAGCTCCAGGGGCGCCGGGATGGCGGTGTAGGTGCCCGTGACCGGATCCTCATCACGGTAGTAGTTCTTCACGTGCCAGTAGTTGGCGTGCGGCAGGGTCGCGGCGAGCGTCTCCCGCCAGTCGTCGATCGGCCGGTGCAGGCGCACGAGGTTGCCGACGTCGGGGTTGAGGCCCACGTTGTCGAGGCCGACCTCGGTGAGGAGTCGCACCGAGCTCTCCGCCGTGCCGAGGTAGGTGTCCTCGTACATCTCGAGCGTGAGCTCGATCCCGAGGGACGCGGCGTGGCGGCCGAGGTCACGAATGCGGTCGACCGCGCGCTGCCAGTTCTCGGTGTCGTCGGGCTCGTCGATCTCGCCCTCGGCCGTCCAGAACCAGAGCCGCTCCCGCTGCTCGGCCGTGAGAGGACGGTGGAAGCCGACCGACACCACGCCGGCGCCCAGGTGGGCGGCCGCCTCGAGGGTGCGGTGTGAGTAGTCGAGGTTGTCCTCGCCGGTGACCGGGTCGATAACGCTCGAGCGGACGATGCACACGGAGGACAGTTCGACGCCGCCCCGCCGGCCCGCCTCGGCGAGCTCGTCCAGCCGGGCAGCCGACAGGTCACCCACGCGGAGCCAGTTGTCGTTGATCTCGACGCGGTCGAAACCGGCGTCGGCGACCTGGTCGAACGCATCCGCCCACGCCTCGCCGTCCGCGTCCTGCACCCGGGTGCCGTCGGCGCCGAGTGCGGGGAACTGCAGCATGGCGGCCGCGATCGGCCAGTTGTCTCGATTCAGGGTCATCGCGCGTCCTCGCGTTCGTCGTGGGTGATGGGGGTGCGGGCCGTGCGCGGCGACCGGCGGACGGCGACGCGGGCGGCGATCTTCGGTCCGACCATCAGGGCGACGGCGAAGAGCAGCACCACGACGCTGATCGGGCTCTGCAGCAGGATGAGGAAGCTGCCCTGGCCGAGTGCGGAGGTCTGCACCAGCGCCTTCTCGAACAGCGGCCCGAGCACGAGCCCCAGCACGAGTGGTGCCATGGGCAGGTCGAGCTCCTTCATGATCCAGCCGATGATGCCGAAGACGAGCACCAGGAGCACGCTGAACATGTTGTTGCTGACCGAGTAGGCCCCGACGAAGCTCGTCAGCAGGATGATCGGGTACAGGTAGCCGTAGGGGATGCGCAGCATCTGGGCGAACACCGGAGCCAGCGGCAGGTTGAGCACCAGCAGCATGACGTTGCCGATGAAGAACGACACGAGCAGGCCCCAGATCAGGGTCGGCTGCGTCTCGAACAGGCGCGGACCGGGCTGCAGCCCGTAGATGGTGAATGCTCCGAGCAGCACCGCGGTCGTTCCACCGCCGGGGATGCCGAGGGCGAGCGTCGGCACGAAGTTCGCGTTCGCGGCCGCGTTGTTGGCGCTCTCCGGGGCGGCGACGCCCTCGATGGCGCCCTTGCCGAACATCGCCTTGCGCGGGGAGACGCGCTTCTCGATGCCGTAGGCCATGAACGACGCCAGGGTGGATCCGGCGCCCGGCAGGATGCCGAGCACGAAGCCGATGCCGCTGCCGCGCAGGATCGGGCCCGCGCTGCGCTTGAGCTCGGAGCGGCTGATGACCATGTCGCGGAACCGCGTGCGGATCGGCGCATCGGCACCCATGCGGATCTGGTGTAGCACCTCGCCGATCGCGAAGAGCCCGATCATCACCTCGATGAACGGGATGCCACCGAGGAGGTTGATGTTGCCGAAGGTGAAGCGCGCGTCGCTGAAACCGGTGGCGACCCCGACCGTGGAGATCAGCAGTCCGGCGGCCGCCATCATGAGTCCGCGGGACAGCGCGCCGCCCGCGAAGCTGACGACGATGATGAGGCCGAGGATCATGATGGCGAGATTCTCGACCGGCCCGAAGTTGAGGGCCAGGTCCGCCAGGGGCGGCGCGAGCGCCATGAGCAGCGCCAGTGAGATGATGGCCGCGACGAACGAGCCGATCGCGCTGATGGCGAGCGCAGATCCGGCTTTGCCGTTCTTCGCCATCTGATAGCCGTCCAGCGTCGTGACGACGCTCGCCGCCTCTCCCGGTGTGGAGATCAGCACGGACGTGATCGTGCCTCCGTACTGGGCGCCGTAGTAGATGCCGGCGAGCATGATGAGCGCGGTGACGGGCTCGAGCGTGAGCGTGAGCGGGATGAGGATGGCGACACCGGTGGTGGAACCGAGCCCGGGCATGAGCCCGATGACGGTGCCGAGGAGCACACCGATGAAGCACCACAGCAGGTTCTCCGCGGTGAAGGCCGTGGAGAAGCCGAGGATGAGATTGTCGATCACGGTGGCTCCTAGATGATTCCGAGAAGGCCCTGCGGCAGGGGTACCCGCAACAACGCGACGAAGATGGCGTAGGTGACGGCTCCCGTGGCGAGGGAGACGATCGCGGCCGGGATGACCTTGCGCCCCTCGACCACGACGGCGATCACGAAGATGAGCAGCACGAAGGCGATGAGGAAGCCGACGAGCTGCACGGCGACCAGCGCGGCCACGACGAGCCCGAGCACCACCGCGAGCATGCGGTTGCGCTGCTTCTGAGTGCGGCCGAAGATGTCGAGGTCGTCACCGGTGTCCGGGACGTGGAACGCCTCGGTGCCGGTCGACACCGCCCCGGGGTCACCGGGGGTATGTCCGATGACCCCGCCGTGCTCGGTGCGCACCGGCTCCACGGTGTCGAGGATGAGCTCCGCCTGGGTGGGCAGATCGGTGCGGCGCCGGAGCCGCCCGATCAGGTCGAGCAGTGCGAAGAGCGCGACGAGGCCGCCCGAGAAGGCGGGAAGGAACCCCGGCCCGATCTCCCCTCCCTCGACGGTCACTCCATAGCCGATCCCGCCGACGACCGCGGCGATGCCGAGGATGGCGAGAACGACACCGGCGATCAGGCCGCCCCGCTGCGCGACGGTCACTCGGCGAACACCACTTCGAGATCGGCGGTGTTGCCGGCGAGGTACTCGCTGAACTCGTCGCCGTAGACGGCGTTGGCCTGCAGGTAGTTGCTCTCGATGTACTCGGAGTAGGCGTCGCTCTTCTCGTAGGCCTGCCCCGCCTCGATCCAGTACTGGGTCTGGTCCTCGGTGATGCCGCCGGGGGCGATGAAGCCGCGGTACTGGGCGAAGGCGACGTCGATGCCCTGCTCCTTGGCGGTGGGGATCTCACTCAGCGCGTCGTACTCGTAGCGCTCCTCCGAGAAGGCGCACAGCGCCTTGAGGTCGCCGGCCTCGAGCTGCGCGATGACCTCGGACGGGTTGAGCGACGCGACGTCGATCTGGCCGCCGAGCAGTGCGGTGAGCACCTCGCTGCCGGACTCGAACGGAACGCGGTCGAACTCGACGTCCTGGTCCGACTCGACGAGGGTGAAGACGATCTCGTCGAGGCTCGTCGCGCCCGAGACCGCGGCAACGACGCGCTCGTCCTTCGCGGCGTCCACAACGTCGGAGCACGTCTCGTACGGGGCATCGGGGGCAACGACCAGCAGGGTGTAGTCGTCACCGAGCTTCATGATCGGGGTGAAGTCCTCGTAGGTGAACTCCACGTCCTGCGTCACGGGCAGGGCCAGCAGGGCGGTCTCCGAGGCGAGCAGGTAGTTGCTCTTGCCGTTCTGGGAGAGGAAGTAGGAGTAGCCGACGGCGCCGGAGCCGCCCTCGCGGTTCTCGACGCTGATGTTGAGGCCTGTTCCCTCCTCCAGGCCCGATGCGATGGCGCGGCCGGACTGGTCGCTTCCGCCGCCCGCGCCCATGGGCACGACCATGGTGACGTTGCCGGAGGGCGCGCCGTCGGCGGCGGGCTCGGCGGAGCCGCTGCACGCGGTGAGGGCGAAGAGGGATACCGCGGCGAGTCCTGCGGCGGCGAGGGGGGTGCGTGACTTCATCGTCTGGGTCTCCAGTGATCCATGCGCGGGGTGCCTGTCACCGAGCGCGGATGCATCATCGCATATAAAATAGGATCTACGGAAATCGAACGCTCGTCCTCGGGAGGCGGTCATTTCGGGCACGAGACGGAGAAACGACGGCCGAAACCGGTGAACCCGGCTCGGCCTATTCCGCGGCCGCCGGGGGGCCGGGGCGCAGCGGACGGGCAACGGGTCGTCGACGCGACGACGACGGCCTGCGGCTACGGCGGTCCGATCGGCAGAAGTCGGGCCGGGAAAGCCGCCGCCCGAGGGAGAGAAGGGGTGGAGCCTAGGAGAATCGAACTCCTGACATCCTGCTTGCAAAGCAGGCGCTCTACCAACTGAGCTAAGGCCCCGATCGCCGGCTAGCCCCGGCGGGCGTGTGGTGCGTGGAGAACTGCAACCACGTGGGACCGATGGAATCGGACCCCTTGTGGGGCTACCAGGACTTGAACCTGGGACCTCTTCGTTATCAGCGAAGCGCTCTAACCGCCTGAGCTATAGCCCCGATTGGGCATGTTTACGTTACCGTATGCCCGCCGGAATTCCGAATCGGCACCGCCCGGGGAGGCCGCCGATCAAAACTACCGATCAGTTGTTGGTGAAGCCGACCAGGAGACCGCCGGTGATCCGCACGCTCAGGTTGTAGAGCAGCGCGGCGATGGCGCCGAGCGCCGTCAGCACCACGACGTTGAGCAGCGCGACGATGATCGAGAAGCCCATCACCTGCGGCAGTCCCACGATGGAGTCGAGCCGGAAGTCGGACCCCTCACCGGCGACGTCCTGGAAGAGCTGGCTCACCGAGTCGAAGATGCCGGTCGAGGCGATGACGCTCCAGACCAGGAACACCACCACCACGAGGACGATGCCGAGGACCACCGAGATGAGGAACGACAGCTTCAGCGCCGACCAGAAGTCGATGTACACGAGCTTGAGCCGCACCTGTTTCGTGGATGCCGCGCGCGAAGATTTCTTCGCGAGCTTCTCGGCGACACTACTCATCTACTGACTCGTCCTTCCCGGTCCCATCCACCGGAGTGACGGAGTCGACCAGTTCCTCTTCCACATTCCGCTCCGCGTTCCTGGCCAGAGCGATGATGCGATCGCTGTCGGCGAAGCGTGCGAAGACCACACCCATGGTGTCGCGGCCCTTCGCCGGGACCTCGGCCACGGCAGAGCGTACCACCTTGCCGCTGGCGAGAACGACGAGCACCTCGTCGTCCTCCGACACGATGAGCGCGCCGGCGAGGTCGCCCCGGGCCTCGGCGAGCTTGGCCACCTTGATGCCCATGCCGCCGCGGTTCTGCACCCGGTACTGGTCGGCCGAGGTGCGCTTGGCGTAACCGCCCTCGGTCACGACGAAGACGAAGCCGTCCTCGCCGACGACGGATGCGGAGAGCAGCGTGTCGTCACCGCGGAACGCCATGCCCTTCACACCGGACGTCGAGCGGCCCATCGGGCGCAGCGCGTCGTTCGACGCGGTGAAGCGCACCGACATGCCCTTGCGCGACACGAGGAGGAGGTCGTCGGTCTCGTCGACGAGCAGCGCCGAGACCAGCTCGTCGCCCTCGCGGAGGTTGATGGCGATGATGCCGCCCGAGCGGTTCGTGTCGTACTCGGTGAGCGCGGTCTTCTTGATGAGGCCGTCACGGGTGGCGAGCACGAGGAACTGCGCGGCCGTGTAGTCGCGGATGTCGAGCACCTGCGAGATGACCTCATCCGGCTGCATGGCGAGCAGGTTGGCGACGTGCTGGCCCTTCGCGTCGCGGCCGGCCTCCTGCAGCTCGTACGCCTTGGCCCGGTAGACGCGTCCCTTGTTGGTGAGGAACAGCAGCCAGTGGTGGGTCGTGGTCACGAAGAAGTGCTCCACGACGTCGTCGGCGCGCAGCTGCGCCCCGCGGACGCCCTTGCCGCCCCGGCGCTGGCTGCGGTAGTTGTCGCTGCGCGTGCGCTTGACGTACCCGCCGCGCGTGAGCGTGACGACCATCTCCTCCTCGGGGATGAGGTCCTCCATGCTCATGTCGCCGTCGAAGCCGAACATGATCTCCGTGCGCCGGTCGTCGCCGAACTTGTCGACGATCTCGCCGAGCTCGGTGCCGATGATCTCGCGCTGCACGCTCGGCGTGGCAAGGATGTGCTTGTACTCCGCGATGCGCGTCTCGAGCTCGTTCGCCTGCTCCTGGATCCGCTGGCGCTCGAGGGCGGCGAGGCGGCGCAGCTGCATCTCGAGGATGGCGTTCGCCTGCAGCTCGTCGATGTCGAGCAGCCTCATGAGGCCGGATCGGGCCACCTCGACGGTCGCGGACGCGCGGATGAGGGCGATGACCTCGTCGAGCGCGTCGAGCGCCTTAAGGTAGCCGCGCAGGATGTGGGCGCGGGCCTCGGCCTCGCGCAAACGGAACTGGGTGCGCCGCACGATGACCTCGACCTGGTGGTCGACCCACGCGCGGATGAAGCCGTCGAGCGCGAGCGTGCGCGGAACGCCGTCCACGATCGCGAGCATGTTGGCGCCGAAGTTCTCCTGCAGCTGCGTCTGCTTGTACAGGTTGTTGAGCACGACCTTGGCCACGGCGTCGCGCTTGAGCACGATCACGAGGCGCTGGCCGGTGCGGCCGGACGTTTCGTCGCGGATGTCGGCGACGCCGCCGAGCTTGCCCTCCTTGACGAGCTCGGCGATCTTGATCGCGAGGTTGTCCGGGTTCACCTGGTACGGCAGCTCGGTGACGACGAGGCAGGTGCGGCCCTGGATTTCCTCGACGTTCACGACCGCGCGCATCGTGATGGAGCCGCGACCGGTGCGGTAGGCGTCCTGGATGCCCTTGACGCCGAGGATCTGCGCTCCGGTGGGGAAGTCGGGGCCCTTGATGCGCTGCACCAGGGCGGCCATGGTCTCCTCCTCGTCGGCGTCCGGGTGCTCGAGCACCCACAGGGCGGCGGAGGCGACCTCGCGCAGGTTGTGCGGCGGGATGTTGGTCGCCATACCGACCGCGATGCCGACGGATCCGTTGACCAGCAGGTTCGGGAACCGGCTCGGCAGCACGACGGGCTCGAGGGTGCGGCCGTCGTAGTTGTCCTGGAAGTCGACGGTCTCCTCGGTGATGTCCCGCACCATCTCCAGGGCGAGCGGGGCCATCTTGGTCTCGGTGTACCGCGGGGCGGCGGCGCCGTCGTTGCCCGGCGAGCCGAAGTTGCCCTGACCGAGCGCCAGCGGGTAGCGCATGGCCCACGGCTGCACCAGTCGCACGAGGGTGTCGTAGATCGACGCGTCGCCGTGCGGGTGGAACTGGCCCATGACCTCGCCCACGACGCGCGCGGACTTGGAGAACGAGCGGTCGGGGCGGTATCCGCCGTCGTACATGGCGTAGATCACGCGGCGGTGAACGGGCTTCAGGCCGTCCCGCACCTCCGGCAGGGCCCGGCCCACGATCACGCTCATCGCGTAGTCGAGGTAGGACCGCTGCATCTCGAGCTGAAGGTCCACCTGCTCCACGCGGTCGTGCTGGATGGCGACCCCCGTCACCGTCTCCTCGACGGTCTCCTCGGGGGCTTCGGGCGTCTCGTTCGTTTCGTCGGCCATGCTTCTCTCGTTCTTCTACTTCGTCTGGCGGGCTTCAAGGACGGGCGGCGGGCGTGCGGCATGGAACGCCGGCACGGCGGGCCGTTAGATGTCGAGGAAGCGCACGTCCTTCGCGTTGCGCTGGATGAACGACCGGCGGGACTCCACGTCCTCGCCCATGAGCGTCGAGAAGATCTCGTCCGCCGCGGCCGCGTCGTCCAGGGTCACCTGCAGGAGCGTGCGGGTGGCCGGGTTCATCGTGGTCTCCCACAGCTCCTTGTAGTCCATCTCGCCGAGACCCTTGTAGCGCTGGATCCCGTTGTCCTTCGGGATGCGCTTGCCCGAGGCGATGCCGAGCTCGAGCATCGCGTCGCGCTCCCGGTCGGAGTACACGTACTGGTGCTCGGCGTTCGACCACTTGAGCCGGTACAGGGGCGGCTGGGCGAGGTAGACGTAGCCGAGGTCGACCAGCGGGCGCATGTAGCGGAACAGCAGGGTGAGCAGCAGGGTCGTGATGTGCTGGCCGTCGACGTCCGCATCGGCCATGAGCACGATCTTGTGGTACCTGGCCTTCTCCGGGTTGAAGTCCTCGCCGATCCCGGCGCCGAACGCCGTGATCATGGACTGCACCTCGTTGTTGTTGAGGGCGCGGTCGAGGCGGGCCTTCTCGACGTTCAGGATCTTGCCGCGGAGCGGGAGGATCGCCTGGGTCTCCGGGTTGCGGCCCTGCACGGCGGAACCGCCGGCCGAGTCGCCCTCCACGAGGAAGATCTCGGACAGCTGCGGGTCCTTGCTCTGGCAGTCCTTCAGCTTGCCGGGCATGCCACCGGACTCGAGAAGCCCCTTGCGTCGGGTGTCCGCGCGCGCCTTGCGGGCGGCGAGCCGGGCGAGCGACGCCTGGATGGCCTTGCGCACGACGTCGCGGGCCTGGGAGGGGTTGCGGTCGAACCAGTCGGCGAGCTGGCTGCCGGCGACGCGCTGCACGTAGGCCTTCGCCTCCGTGTTGCCCAGCTTGGTCTTCGTCTGGCCCTCGAACTGCGGCTCGGAGAGCTTGACGGAGATGACCGCGGTCAGCCCCTCGCGCACGTCCTCGCCGGTGAGGTTCTCGTCCTTCTCCTTGAGGATGCTCTTCTCGCGCGCGTAGCGGTTGACGAGTGTCGTGAGCGCCGCGCGGAAGCCCTCCTCGTGGGTGCCGCCCTCGTGAGTGTTGATGGTGTTCGCGTAGGTGTGCACGCTCTCGGTGTAGGCCGTCGTCCACTGCATGGCGACCTCGAGCGAGATCTTGCGGTCGTCGTCCTCGGACTCGAAGGCGATGATGTCCGGGTGCACGAACTCCGCCTTCTTCTGGCGGTTGAGGTGCTCGACGTAGTCGACGAGTCCCTTCTCATAGAGGAAGGACTCGACCTGCACCTCGGTGTCGTTCAGCCGGCGCTCGTCGGTCAGCGTGAGCCGGAGCCCCTTGTTGAGGAACGCCATCTGCTGGAAGCGCGCACGGAGGGTCTCGTAGTCGAACTCGACGGTCTCGAAGATCTCGTCGTTCGGCCAGAAGGTGATGGTGGTGCCGGTGTCGGAGGCCGCCTCGCCCTGCTCGAGCGGCGCCACGGGCACACCGTTGCGGAAGCTCTGCCGCCAGACGCTGCCCTGCCGGCGCACCTCGACGTCGAGCTCCTTGGAGAGCGCGTTCACGACCGAGCTGCCGACGCCGTGCAGGCCGCCGGACACCGCATATCCGCCGCCGCCGAACTTGCCGCCGGCGTGAAGCACGGTGAGCACGACCTCGACGGTCGACCGCTTCTCCACAGGGTGGATGTCTACGGGGATGCCGCGGCCGTTGTCGGACACCCGAATGCCGCCGTCGGCACGCATGGTGATCTCGATGTTGTCCGCGTGCCCGGCAAGCGCCTCGTCGACCGAGTTGTCGACGATCTCGTACACCAGGTGGTGGAGTCCGCGGGGGCCGGTCGAGCCGATGTACATGCCCGGCCGCTTGCGGACCGCCTCGAGACCCTCCAGGACCTGGATGTCACCGGCGCCGTACTCGTGGTCTACTCTCGAACGCGAGTTCTTCGGGTCTGCGGCGACGGTGCCGCTGTCTTCGACGCTCTCTGCGGGATTCAGGTCGGTCTGGTTCAGGTCTGTCATAGAAGAATCGGCTCCTACCGGTTGGGGTCGCGCAGGCCGCACGGACCTGGGATCACGAAGTGATCGAGGCGAGGCATTCGGCCGAACAGACGACTTCTCATTCTACCAAGCCCGGGCGCGGCGCCCCGCCGAAAACGGCCTTCTGGGGCGTTTTCTCGCTGCGGGTGAACGTTTATGGGTCGTCAGCCGTAAGTATCGCGAGGACCGCGCCCTGGAATTGATTTGGGACCGCGTTTCCAGGACGGGGCGTCAGGCCCCTGGAAACGAATCGACTGCACCCCGGCGTCGGGGTACTTCTCGGCGATGCGCGTGGTGATCTGCACCCGCATCAGACGCAGCTGCGTCGCCCAGGCCGTGGACTCGCATTCGACGGTAAGCGTGCCGTTGTCGATGCCGGTCGGGTGGGAGTGCGCGGCCGTCTCCTCGCCCGCGATCTCTGTCCAGGCGAGCATCAGGTCGGACTGCGCGAGGGAGGAGTCCCAGCCGAGACGCGCGGTGAGGCCCTGCACGATGTCGCCGAGGCGATCCGGGTCGCGGCCGGGCGCGAACGGGACGCTGTCGCCCGCCTTCTTCTGCCTGCGCTTGCGCGCGTTCGCTCCGCGCACGGCGGCGCTGCCGAAGACCCGGCGGAACCGCTGATACACCGCGACCGACTCGTTCTCCGCCCCGTCGTCGAACTCGTCGCCGGCCGCGTCGGCATCCGAAGGGCCGCCGACCGGGTACGTGGTGCCGTGCTGCGCGGGCGTCCCGGGGCCGCGCGACTCATCCATCGGCGGCCTCGTCGACGATGCTGCCCGCGGCGATGCGGACGGTGTGGGCGCGAAGACCCTCGGGGACGTCCCCGTAGACCGCCGCCGTGATGAGCACCTGCTCGTAGTCGGCGATGGCGTCGGCGAGACGGATGCGGCGGGACTCGTCGAGCTCGGCGAACACGTCGTCGAGGATGAGCACGGGATCGCCGCTCGCCGACTCCCGGCGCAGGATCTCGGCCGACGCCAGCTTCAGCGCGAGCGCGAACGACCACGACTCGCCGTGACTGGCGTAGCCCTTGGCCGGCAGACCGTTCAGGGCGAACACGACGTCGTCGCGGTGCGGTCCAGCCAGCGTTATGCCGCGATCGAGCTCCCGCCGGCGCAACCGCTGCAGGGCCGCCGAGTACCGGGTCGCGATCGCGGCGGGGTTCGTCAGATCCTCGGGCGTCATCGTGTCCGCGGGCGCCATACCTTGCTGCTCGTCCTCGTCCGGGTCCGCGCCGAGCACGCTGAGCGACGCCACGAGCGTCGGCCCGTGATCCGCTCCGGCCACCGCGGCGTAGCCGCTGCGCACGTGCGGGGCGAGCTCGGCGAGGAGCCTGCTCCGCGCGGCGATGATCTCCGACCCGAGCGCGACCAGCCGCTCGTCCCAGATGTCGAGGGTGGTGAGGGATGCTGCCTTCGCGCCGGTCGCCCGGGCGGACTTGAGCAGCGAGTTCCGCTGCTTGAGCACCCGCTCGTAGTCGGCGAGCACGCCGGAGAGCCGGGGCGCGCGCAGCACGAGCAGCTGGTCGAGGAACCTGCGACGCCCGGACGGGTCCCCGCGAACGAGCGCGAGGTCCTCCGGCGCGAACAGCACGCTCGAGAAGTAGCGCGGAAGCTCGCGGGTCTTCACCACGGAGCGGTTGACCTGCGCGCGGTTCGCGCCGACCCGGTTCAGCTCCACCTCGACGAGCTTCTCGCGCCCCTCGTGCTGCAGCCTCGCCCGGATCACCGCCGACGGCTGATCCTGACGGATCAGGGCCTGGTCGGTGGAGACCCGGTGCGAGCCCAGGGTGCTGAGATAGCCGAGCGCCTCGACGAGGTTGGTCTTCCCCTGGCCGTTGCTGCCGACGAACAGGTTCGGACCGGGCTCGAGCGAGACGTCGGCTTCCCGGTAGTTGCGGAAGTCGCGCAGGGCGAGCTGCCGCACTAGCATCGCGCCACGCGCTACCGCCTCTTGACCGCGTGCCCGCCGAACTGGTTGCGCAGGGCGGCGACCGCCTTCATGGCGGGCGAGTCGTCCTGGCGCGAGACGAACCGCGCGAAGATCGAGGCGCTGATGGTGGGGACCGGGACGGCGTTGTTGATGGCCTCCTCGATCGTCCAGCGTCCCTCGCCGGAATCCTCGACGTAGCCGGCCACGTGCTCCAGCTTCGGGTCCTCGTCCAGAGCGCGCACCAGGAGCTCGAGCAGCCAGGAGCGCACGACGGTGCCCTGCTGCCAGGCCTTGAACGTGCCGGGAACGTCCTTGATCACGTCGCTGCGCGCCTCGAGGAGCTCGAAGCCCTCGGCGAAGGCCTGCATCATGGCGTACTCGATGCCGTTGTGCACCATCTTCGCGTAGTGACCCGCGCCGGTGCCGCCCGCGTGGACGAAGCTCTCCTCGCGGGGGCCCTCGGGGCGCAGGGCGTCGAAGACGGGCATGAGGCGCTCGACCTGCTCGACGTCGCCGCCGGCCATGAGGCCGTAGCCGTTCTGCGCGCCCCACACGCCGCCGGATACTCCCACGTCGACGTAGTTGATGCCGACGTGACTGAGCAGTTCGGCGTGCGCGAAGTCGTCGGTGAACTTGGAGTTGCCACCGTCGATGAGGAGGTCGCCCTCCTCCAGCAGTCCGCTGAGGTGGGCGATCACGTCGTGCGTGATCTTGCCGGACGGCACCATGACCCAGACGATGCGCGGCGTGGGCAGCGCGGCGACGAGATCCTTGAGCTCGGGGACGTCGGACACGTCAGGACGCGTGTCGTACCCGGTGACCTGGATGCCGTTCGCCTCGAGCCGGGCGCGCATGTTGTTGCCCATTTTGCCAAGGCCGACGAGACCGATGTGCATGTGTGTTCCTCCTCGTAGGGGCGGGATTACCTGAGCAGCAGGTTGGGCTGCAGCAGGTACCTGTAGTTGTCCGCCCCGGCCTGATCCTTCGAGGACTGGCTCGTGATCAGCACCGGCCCGGGCTTGTTCGGGTTGTCCGTCTTCGTGAACGAGAGACGGACGAACTCGCTGTGCACGGCACCGAGGCCGTCCAGCAGGAACTGCGGCTTGAGTGACACGACAGTGTCGCCACCCGTGAGGAGGGCGTCGATGCTCTCCGATGCCTGGGCCTGTTCCGACCCGATCGCCTCGAGCGTGAGCCCGTCGATCGTGAAGGTGAAGCGGAGCGCGGCCTCGCGCTCCAGGACGAGCGCGACGCGGCGCGTCGCCTCGATGAGCTCGGCCGTGTTGATGACGGCGTAGTTCTCGACGGTCTCGGGGAAGAGCCGCTTGACCGGCGGGAAGTTGCCCTTGATGAGGAGGGAGGTCACCGTCTTGCGGTCGGCGCTGAACGCGATCAGCTCACGCTCGTCGGTGTGGGTGATCGCGACCGAGATGGTGCCGCTGTGGCCGAAGGTCTTACCGACCTCCTGCAGGGTGCGCGCCGGCACCAGCGCCGTGAGAGTCTCGGACTGCGCGTTGTCGCCGCGGTCCCAGTCGATCTCCCGCACGGCGACGCGGTAGCGGTCGGTCGCGATGAGACCGAGAGTGTTGTCGCCGACCTCGAGCTGCACACCCGTGATGACCGGAGTGACGTCGTCGCGCGAGGCGGCGACGGCCACCTGCGACACGGCGGTGGCGAAGGAGTCGGCCGGCAGAAGGCCCGTCTGCGGGGCGATCTCGGGAAGGCTGGGATATTCCTCCACCGGCATGCTGAGCAGGGTGAAGTGCGCGGCGCCGCAGGTCACGCTGATGCGGGACTCGTCCGTCGAGAACTGCACAGGGGCGCCGGGGAGGCGGTTGGCGATGTCGGCGAGCAGCCGGCCGGAGACCAGCACCCGTCCGGTCTCCTCGACCTCGGCATCGATCCGGGTGCGAGCGGAGACCTCGTAGTCGAACGACGACAGGGTGAGCCCGTCCTCGTCGGCCTCGATGAGCACACCGCTCAGGATCGGGAGGGTGGTGCGCTGCGGGAGGAGCTTCACGGCAAAGGAGACGGCCTCGCTGAACACGTCACGGTTCGCCTGAAACCTCACTGCACACCCCTGTCTGGAAAAACGAAGACGGTCGATCAACTCTAGCCGCAGGCATTTTCCTGCTCCTGAAGACCGCAGAGAGCAACGGTACACCCCAGCGGGAAGGCGTCCCGCCGCCCACCGGGCGGACCGCGACGGAGGCGGAAAAGTTATCGGGCGGATGGAAGAGAGGGTTAAAGAACAATTGTGTTAACGGCTGTGGAATCTGTGGACAACTTCGCGCAGCCCAGTCGGCAGTAGGGAACTACACGCGTGGAAGTTGTGAGCAGCCTGTTGGCGGAGCGGGGAGGAGAGTCCCACCGAGGGATGACAGGAATTCTTGTTGTTCACATCCCGGCCACCGAAGTGAACAGCGCTCTCGGCGGTTCTCCACAGTTATCCACAGGTTCTGCACAATGTGTGAAAACTCCCGATCCGACCGCTCAGAGGGTCTCTGGCGCCCCCTGAGAGGCCGTTCTGCCGGGTGATCGACCCCTTCCGAGGGGGTGTTTCGGCCGCGCGCGTGCTCTGTCCCGTGTCGCGACGAGCGTGAAAGTCCGCGCCGATTCGAGCTGCTTGAGCGCCGCAGATTGCGCCGCTCGGACGCTCTTTGGGGCCGAGAACGGCCACGGACGGCGCCATCCCCCTGCGGCGGAGCGCCGATCCACGCGTCGCTTCGACAGGCTCAGCGACCGTATGGGCGCCGCGATCAGCCCACCGGTTCCCCGCAGCGCGTTTCCACGCGGGGCGGTCCCGTCACGGTCCCTGAGCCTGTCGAAGGGACGCGACGTGATGGACGGTCTCGCCACGGTCCCTGAGCCTGTCGAAGGGACGCAGGCCGGCCTCACGCCCGTCATGCGCGCGCCTCTGCCCAGGCACGGGCATCCTGCCCAGGTACAACCTGCGCACGATGCCGCTGCCTGGGCAGGAGCACACGACGGCAGCGGGCGCCGCAGCGCGTGACAGCGGCGGACGACGACGCGCAGATAGAACGGACACCGGCACGGACTCCGCGCCGGACATCCGAGCCGAGCACTCACTTCAGGCGCAGAGAACCCGCTTCAGGCGCGGCGCGCTCAGATCTTGTAGCGGTGGTCCTGCTTGATGCGGCTGGTGAGCTCGGTCACCTGGTTGTAGATCGAGCGGCGCTCCTTCATGAGCTCCGTGATCTTCTTGTTCGCGTACATCACGGTGGTGTGGTCGCGGTTGCCGAACAGCTGGCCGATCTTGGGCAGCGAGAGGTTCGTGAGCTCGCGGCACAGATACATGGCGATCTGCCGAGCGGTGGCGATCGCCTGGGAGCGCGAGGTGCCGTACAGGTCGTCGACCGTGAGCTTGAAGTAGCTGGCGGTGTGATTGATGATGTCGACCGGCGCGATCACGTTGTCGTCGTCGAGCGTGATCAGGTCCTTGAGCACGGTCTGCACGAGCGCGAGGTCGACGGCCGTGCGATTCAGGCTCGCGAAGGCGGTCACGCGGATCAGCGTGCCTTCGAGCTCGCGCACGTTCGAGGTGACCTTGGTGGCCATGAACTCGAGGATGTCGTCGGGCACCTGCAGCTTCTCGCTCTGCGCCTTCTTGCGGAGGATCGCGATGCGCGTCTCCAGGTCCGGCGCCTGCACGTCGGTGATGAGGCCCCACTCGAAGCGCGACCGCATGCGGTCCTCGAACCCGGTCAGGTGCTTCGGGGGAAGGTCGCTGGTGATCACGACCTGCTTGTTGTGATCGTGCAACGTGTTGAACGTGTGGAAGAAGGCCTCCTGCGTGGAGTCCTTCCCCTGCAGGAACTGGATGTCGTCGATCAGCAGGATGTCGATGTCGCGGTACCGGGACTGGAACAGCGACGACCGGTTGTTCGCAATCGAGTTGATGAAGTCGTTGGTGAACTCCTCGGAGCTCACGTAGCGCACCCGGATGCCCGGGTACAGGCTCATGGCGTAGTGGCCGATGGCGTGCAGGAGGTGGGTCTTGCCCAGTCCGGACTCGCCGTAGACGAACAGCGGGTTGTACGCCTTCGCCGGCGCCTCGGCCACGGCGACCGCTGCGGCGTGGGCGAAGCGGTTGGAGCCGCCGATGACGAAGTTGTCGAAGCTGTACTTGGGGTTCAGCCGGGAGTCCGAGCGGCTGTGCGCCGGCGGCATGGCCGTGACGGTCGGCACTTTGGGCGTCTCGATGTACGGCTGCTCGGCCTGTTCGGTGCGGCGCTCGTAGGAGTCCTGCCCGATCTCGGGGTTGACGACGATCGCGAAGTTGGTGACGCCGAAGCTGTCGTCCACGGATCCGATGGCATTCAGCAGCGGCACCCGCACACGCTGCTCGAGCATGCCGCGGGTCAGCTCGTTGGGCACCTCGAGATAGATGGTGCCGGTCATCACACCCTTGGGCTCGACGAGGCTGATGAAGCCGTGCAGCTGAGGGGTGATGCGGTCGTCCGCGGTGAGCGACCCCATGATCGAGTCCCAGATCTCGCGAGTCGGGTCGGGGCTCTGCTGCATCGTTCCCCTCGTCGTGCTCGTCATGATCTGTGCCCTCGTGTCCTCGACTGCAGGGCTGTCGGCCCGGTCGGTTGCTTCGCGCTGGAGTGGACGTGGGAAGTTACTCACATACTTATCCACCGTATGTGGGAAACCGGCACAGCAGTCTCCGCGCACGAGCGACGCCGTTCGGGTGTGCAGCCCCTCACGCTAGATGAGGCCGCGGGCGAGAACAAATTCACCCTAAGTCCACCGGCATGTCAATACCGCGTTGGAGGGGTCCGGTGTGGATAATCGGAGGTTGCGCAGCCGCCGGTTTGACCGGACAGGTCGAAGGCCGTAGTTTTAATCAGTTGACCCCGCAGCCATCCGGGCTGCCCCATTCTTCCCGACCGACCTTTCGGCTCGTGGATGACACCTGTGGAGATCACCTCATGAGCAAGAGAACGTTCCAGCCGAACAACCGCCGCCGCGCCAAGGTGCACGGCTTCCGCCTCCGTATGCGCACGCGCGCCGGCCGCGCCATCCTCGGTGCTCGCCGCCGCAAGGGGCGCACCGAGCTCTCCGCGTAACAACCCCCGTGTTGGCCAAGGCCAATCGCGTGACGTCCGGCGCCGACTATCGAGCAATCGTGCGGCGCGGACGTCGCGCAGGCGGGCCCAACACGGTGTGCTACATCCGCAGGTCGCCTGCCGAGACGCCGGCCCGGTTCGGGTTCATCGTCTCGAAGAAGGTGGGCACTGCCGTGCGCCGCAACCTGGTGCGGCGCCGGATGAAAGCTGTCGCCTACGAGTACGTCGACCGGCTCCCCGCCGGATCCGACATCGTCGTCAGGGCGCTTCCAGGTGCCGATCAAGCGTCGTGGGATACCCTGCACGCAGAGATTTCGGCCGCGATCGACAAGAACTTCGGAACAGCATGAGCAGGGTCATCACCTTCCTCCTGCTGCTCCCCCGGAACCTGGTCGTTCTGCTGCTTCGGGCGTACCGCGCGGTGATCTCGCCTCTGTACGGCGACGTGTGTCGTTACTACCCCTCCTGCTCGTCCTACGGACTGCAGGCGGTGCAGGAACACGGCGTCGTCGTGGGCGGGTTCCTCACGGTCCGTCGCATCCTGCGTTGTCACCCGTGGGCGGCAGGCGGCATCGACGATGTGCCGCGACGCAAGACCCGCCGATACGCACTGACTCGCTTCGGTTTCGTTGTAGCCGGCCACGGAAAGGGCTAACCAACCACACATGGACATCATCGGCACGATCCTCTGGCCCATCAAATGGGTCATCGAGCTGATCCTCGTCGGCTTCCACACGCTCTGGTCGTCCATCGGGATGGAGCCGGACGCCGGCATCACGTGGGTCCTGTCCATCGTCGGCCTGGTGCTCATCGTCCGCGCGGCGCTGATCCCGGTGTTCGTCAAGCAGATCAAGAGCCAGCGGAAGACCCTCGAGATCGCCCCGCAGCTCAAGAAGATCCAGGACAAGTACCGCGGCAAGCGCGACCAGTTCTCGCGCGAGGCCATGTCCCGCGAGACCATGGAGCTGTACAAGCGCACGGGGACGAACCCGCTGAGCTCCTGTCTCCCCCTGCTGCTGCAGATGCCGATCTTCTTCGGCCTGTTCTCGGTGCTCAACGACGCGCAGCACGACAAGGCAGGCGTCGGTCTCCTCAGCCGTGAGCTCGCGGACTCCTTCGCCAACTCGGAGCTCTTCGGCGCACCGCTGCGTGCGACGTTCATCGACAACGGCGGCAACGCCCTGGTGATGGTGATCGCCGCGGTCATGGTCATCCTGATGACGGTGTCGCAGTTCATCACGCAGCTGCAGATCATGGCGAAGAACATGTCGCCCGAGGCCAAGAACAGCCCGATGTTCCGCCAGCAGAAGATCCTGCTGTACATCCTCCCGCTCGTCTTCGCCGTCTCCGGCGTGGCCTTCCCCCTCGGCGTGATGTTCTACTGGCTCACCTCGAACTTCTGGACCATGGGTCAGCAGTTCCTCGTGATCCGCAACATGCCGACCCCGGGCAGCGAGGCCGCCAAGGCCCGCGAGGCCCGCCTCGCCAAGCGCGGGAAGCTGCCCGAGGCGGAGTCGACCGCGGCCGGCGGGAACACCGTCGTGATCGAGGAGAAGCGGCCCAGCCAGCGCGCGCAGCCGGTGGGCAAGGCCCGCGCGAAGAAGACCGGAGGAAAGAAGAGATGAGCGACGTGACGGACGACATCCAGACGGTCGACCAGACCGAGGTCCTCGTGGAGACCCGCGACGAGACGCCGATCTCGCAGCTCGAGGAGGAGGGCGACGTCGCCGCCGACTACATCGAGGAGCTGCTCGACATCTGCGACCTCGACGGGGACATCGACATCGAGGTCCGTGCGGGACGCGCATACGTCTCGGTCACGGCCGGCGCGGACAGCAACATCAGCGTCCTGTCGCAGCCGGAGACCGTCAGCGCCCTCCAGGAGCTGACCCGCCTCGCCGTGCAGAGCAAGACCGGCGCCTTCTCCCGCCTCATCCTCGACGTCGGCGGCTCGCGTGACGCCCGGCAGGCGGAGCTCTCGCAGCTCGTCGACCGTGCCATCGCCCGCATCGAGGCCGGGTCCGCGTCTGCGGCGCTGCCGCCCATGTCGTCCTACGAGCGCAAGCTCGTGCACGACCTCGTGTCCTCGCGCGGCTACACCTCGGAGTCCGAGGGCGAGGGCCGCGACCGCCACACGGTCATCTCCCCGGCCTAGGCGCGACGCACGCTGTGACGGATCAGATCGACCCCGCCTCCGGCGTCGCCTCGGCCCCGCTCGAGGCCGAGCCGAGTGCGGCCGAAGCGCTCTTCGGTGAGCGGATCGAGCTGGCCCGCAGGTTCACCGCGAACCTCGCCAGGCATGGGGAGGAGTTCGGACTCATCGGACCGCTCGAGCTCCCCCGCCTGTGGACGCGCCACATCCTGAACAGCGTGCTCGTCGCTCCCCTCCTGCGACCCGGGCTGGTCGGTGACGTCGGCAGCGGGGCCGGGCTGCCGGGTCTGGTGCTCGCGATCGCACGCCCGGATGTGTCGTTCGTGCTCATCGAGCCGATGGAGCGGCGGGTGAAGTGGCTGCAGGACCAGGCCGCCGAGCTCGAGCTCGACAACGTCACCGTGCTCCGAGCCCGTGCCGAGGAGGCCGTGGATCAGGTCTCGCTCGACCAGGTGACCGCCCGCGCCGTGAGCGCGCTGTCGAAGCTCGTGCCGATCACCGTTCCGCTCGTTCGTGACGGCGGCGAGCTTGTCTTCCTGAAGGGCGCGAACGCGCAGAAGGAGATCGACGCGGCCGCCAAAGTGATCCGCAAGTACCACCTCACGGATGTCGAGGTGCTGGTACTCGGTGAGGGTGTGGTGCCGGAGGTGACCCGCGTCATCCGGGCTACAGTGGACTGACTCGCTCCACCCCACCACTCCCCCACATCCCCGAATCCCAGGAGTGAGTAGCTCCCGAGATGCCGCACCGAGCGGTCCAGACGCCGGTCGCTACACTCATCGCGACCAGAACGAGAAGGTTTCCGACGTGACACAGCCCGACGAGAAGACGGTGAACACCGGATCCGCGGGCGGCTTCGACGATTCCACTCCCCTGGCTCGGGAGATCTCCGAGATCACACGCCGGCGCAACGCCCTGGCGACCCAGGTGCTCCCCCTGCCGAACGAGACGCGCGTCTTCACGGTCGCGAACCAGAAAGGCGGCGTGGGCAAGACCACCACGACGGTGAATCTGGCGGCCGCGCTCGCCAAGTCGGGGGCACGGGTGCTCGTCATCGACCTGGATCCGCAGGGGAACGCCTCCACCGCACTCGGTGTCGAGCACCGCGCGGACACGATCAGCGTGTACGACGTGATCATCGATGACGCCCCCATCGAGGACGTCATCCAGAAGAGCCCCGAGTTCGACACGCTGTTCTGCGTCCCCGCCACGATCCACCTTGCCGGCGCCGAGATCGAGTTGGTCTCCCTCGTCGCGCGCGAGCAGCGACTGCGCACCGCGCTCGAGCGCTTCGCGACGGAGAGCGGCGAGGATCCGTTCCACTACATCTTCATCGACTGCCCGCCGTCGCTTGGACTGCTCACGATCAACGCATTCGTCGCTGCGCGCGAGGTGCTCATCCCGATCCAGTGCGAGTACTACGCGCTCGAGGGTCTGAGTCAGCTGCTCAAGAACATCCAGCTCATCGAGAAGCACCTGAACCCGCAGCTCGTGATGTCGACGATCCTCCTCACGATGTACGACGCGCGAACGAACCTCGCTCAGCAGGTGGCGCAGGATGTGCGCTCCCACTTCCCCAACGAGGTGCTCTCCACGATCATCCCGCGGTCCGTTCGCATCTCGGAGGCTCCGAGCTACGGGCAGAGCGTCATCAGCTATGACAAGAACTCCCCCGGCTCACTCTCGTATCTCGAGGCGGCGGCGGAGTTGGCACGACGAGGAGCACCTGAGTAATGGCGACCAAGCGAACCGGACTGGGCCGAGGCATCGGCGCTCTCATTCCCTCGATGGACGAGACGCGCGAGCGTCCTGTAGACGTGTTCTTCCCCACCACGAACCGCGACGGCGTCACCGCGTCGTCACCGTCGGCGCGCAATTCCAGCACGATGGCTCCTGTAGCACGCGAGTCGAACGCCAGTACTGGTGAAAGTGATGAGCCGGAACTGCTGGCGGTGCCCGGTGCCAGACTCGCTCAGCTCGATCCTGCCGACATCGTGCCGAACGCGCAGCAACCCCGGTCCGACTTCAGGGAGGATGACCTGCAGGAGCTCGTCGTGTCCATCCGTGAGTTCGGTGTGCTGCAGCCCATCGTGGTGCGCCCGGCGACGGGCCTCCCCGGTGGCGCGCACTACGAGCTCGTCATGGGTGAGCGTCGGCTCCGCGCGACCAAGCTCGCCGGCCTCACCAGCATCCCCGCCGTGGTCAAGGAGACCGCCGACGACGCGATGCTCCGGGATGCGTTGCTCGAGAACCTGCACCGCTCGCAGCTGAACCCGCTCGAGGAGGCGAGCGCCTACCAGCAGCTCCTTGCAGACTTCGACATCACCCAGGAGCAGCTCGCCAACCGCATTGGCCGGTCGCGCCCCCAAATCTCGAACACCCTGCGTCTGCTCCGTCTCCCGGCCCAGGTGCAGCAGCGCGTTGCGGCCGGCGTCCTCAGCGCTGGTCACGCTCGCGCCATTCTCTCCGTCGGTGACCACGAGGGCATGCTGCGTCTCGCGGACAAGATCGTCAACGAGGACCTGTCGGTACGGGCCGCCGAGGCGGCTGCGGCTAACATGTCGCGGCTGCCCCGACCCCGTCTCGCTCCTGGTCCCAAGCAGGTGCACCTGAGCGAGGTCGCCGAGCGCCTGGGCGACCGGTTCGACACGCGCGTGAAGGTGAACCTCGGCGCCAAGCGCGGCCAGATCGTCATCGAGTTCGCAACGGTGGGCGACTTGAACCGTATCGCTGCTGAGATGGGCGTCGAGGGCTTCACCCGCTAGCCCCAGCCGGCGTGGTCGTCATCGGGCAGTAGGCGCGGCCTGGTCGCGTCCGCGCATACCGTTCCACGTGAAACATTATTCACTGCGGCGGGGAATTCGCAGGTGAGAATGCGATTCCGTTTCAATGCGACGTTTCGGCATCGCGGCTGGTCGCGCTCATTCTGGCGATCTGCCGACGCCTCGCTGCTGTTGAGTCGTAGCAACGGTCGAAGGCGAACGTGTATGAGGCGGCCATATGCTTCCCCTGCATCTGGGGCGCGAACTCTCTCCCGTGCGCTCGACGGAACGCTGCGTTCAATCGACGAACACGCTGTGTCGCAGACCTGGACAGCTGTTGTCACGGTCGCGTGCTCTTCGGCCCGCCCTTGCGGTGACGCTAGCCAGCCGGACGACGCCGCTTCGCTGCTGCTAGAGCCGGGACGCCATCGGGTCAGCCAAGCGCCAGTTCGACAGCGTCGTACCCCCACGCGGTGCTGTGAGCAATCCGTCGATGGTGCTCGCGGGTTGGGATGCAGTGACGTTCCCACTGCTGCATCCAGCGCTATTGCGCGATGACGCTGCTCGTTCCGGACGCCCGGGTCAGTCTCCGGAGCCGGCGCTCGTGTGTTCGCGGGTTCCGTCGCGCGTCGGGACGACCCCCAAGATCAAATACGCCCGCCGCCAGCGAGTGCACCGCCACCGCTTCTCGCGACGGTGAGCGTTAGCAACCTCCAATCGGGCTCCTCCCGTCTCTTCGTCGCTCAGGCCGACCACGTTTCACGTGAAACACGCTGATCGGTGAGCGCAATCGCGACGACCGCGCCCTGTTCGAACGCGGCAGCGAATAGAACGGACACGGCGGTATGTCGAGACAGCGGTGCGTTAGCGTGCCGAGGCCGAGTGTCAGCTGGGCTCAACGAATCACGGCACCGCGCGAGTTGTTCGACATGTTTCACGTGAAACGGCGACGTGGCTCGGCTTGACTAGGTTCGAGCCAGTTGGTCGCGTGGCAGCCTTCGCAGAATCTGAGCGGACGCTACACCGGCGGCGGCAGCGGAGCGGTGCGCCCGTGGATCTCGTTGGTATCGGGACTGCTTGCGGGAATGGCGGAGTCATTCTGGCTGGATTGCCCGTGTGCTGGGCACCCATCGTCCTGTCACCCGCGTCGCTTCATCCGCGGGGTGAGGGGCACGTGCCCGAGCTGAGGAACGAAGCTGGTCGCATCGGCGCTGGAGCGGCGAGGGAAATACAGCGTTTCACGTGAAACATTCCGGCCCATGGGTAGTTGGCGCATCGGGGCCTGTGCACCGACAGCATGGCATCGGTGGCGTGCGGGCACAGAGATTGTGACTGTTGAGCTCGATCGGAGCCTCGAGCACGATGGTGTCGCGCGGGCTGGCGCGACGAAAGTACTTACAGGGACCGCCTGGCCGTGGCAACCGCGAAGGTCGTGGCACCCTACTGATCTCCCGGGAACGGCGCGGTCGCCGGATCTGCCGCGCCAGCACCCAGAGCTGTAGCCGGCAAATTGCCGGTGGCCACGCGCCTTACATCCGAGGTTTCACGTGGAACGGGGAGCCGCTACAGCAGGATCGGTCAGGACTGAAAGTGCGGCTTGCGGTTGGTTCACGAACGGCCCGGGTGAGGAAGGAGTTGTGGAGGCGCCGTTGGGGGACTTGTTTCGACCGACCGGGGTCTTCGCAGCACCGGAGCGTTGCGGCTGGCACCTGATCAGCGGGCCCGGTTGATGCCGGTTCGACGAGAGCCCAACGTGAGCGCTTGTCTGTTCTGGCGGTAGAACGAGTTTGTCAGGGATCTCGGTGAATTCGGTGCGTTGACACGCGGTGCGACAGCCGCCCGCGTGCCGGCTTTCATACTCCGTCGACGTCGCGCGGAGCCTGGGAAGGACGTCCGAGAGGACCGCTGAAACGATTCACTTAGGCAGGCGCCGCATGAGAGGCCCAATCACCTTGGCGAATGTGCATATTGGTCCCGTTGGTCATCTACAGAAGGCGCGTACTCCGGCCAACGCCATGTCAGCGCGTGACTCGGTTCTGACCTTCCGTTTCACGTGAAACCGCTCGATCCGGTCGGCAACTCAGGACGATTCGATGCATCGCCGCACCTCTAGTTGGTCCGTTGTCACCGAGGGCCGGCTTACGCAGGTGAGAGCTGACACATGGCGCATACATCGCTTCCTCCTCCTCGATCGGCGACTTCCTCAACTGCGACCGGCCGACGTCGGGCCCGTCCCCGGGACCACCGGTGAACGCATCGCGCCCCATGCGCCCGTGGTGCATGTTCCGGCGAGACCGGTCGGGTGAGCTGACGCCGGCGACAGTACCGCCGGGCATGCCAGAGTGCGGCGCAGGGTGCGGTGTGCCCTGCTGGTTCTCCGCCGCGTTCACAGCCCCGCGGTATGCCCTGCGCTCACGGCGTCCTGCTGCGTCGTGTCTATCGATGCGTTACCGAGTACCGCGCCGGGCAGCGCGGCCGCCCAAGTAGCCGTCGCGAAAGGTTCCGCGACCCTCAGGCGAGCGAGTCGCCTGCGGGGGAGTGCTGGCTCTACCGGGCGAGGGCGTCCTGAATGGCGAGCTCCGCGAGAGCGCGGTAGATCTCACCGAGGTCGTGCTCCGACGCCTCGATGCCCTGCGGCACGAGGGAGGTCTCGGTGAGTCCGGGCAGCACGTTGACCTCGAGGAACCAGGGGGTGCCCTCGTCATCGACGATGAAGTCGACGCGGGAGATGTGGCGGAGTCCGAGGGTCTCGTGGACGGTGATCGCGGCTGCGGCGGCGGCCGATGCGACGTCCGCGTCGAGGCGCGCGGGGGTGAAGAAGCGCGTCTCACCCGCGTTGTATCGCGCCGCGAAGTCGTAAACCCCTGATAAGGGCACGATTTCGGTGGCGGGCAGCGCCGCGGGTCCGTCGGTGGTCTCGATCACGCCGATCGATATTTCACGGCCGGTCACGCGTCGCTCGATGAGGGCGACGTCCCCGTATGTGTAGGCGTCCACCATGGCGGAGGGCAGATCCGCCGGGTCGTCGACGAACGAGACGCCCTGAGCGGAGCCGCCCTGTGCCGGCTTCACGACGACCGGAAGATCGAGGGACCTGAGCACGCTCGTGAGCACGCTGCTCGCGCCCAGTTCGCGGAAGGTGTCCTTCGGCAGGGTGATCGACTCTGGCGTCCTGACACCCTCGCGGGCGACGAGGGTCTTCGCCGTGGGCTTGTGCCAGGCGAGCCGAGCCGCGTCGCTCGGCGACCCGACGTAGGGGATGCCGGCGTGCTCCAGAAGGGCGAACAGCGCCCCGTCCTCGCCGCTGGCACCGTGCAGGGCGGGCCACACGACGTCGGGCCGCACCTCGTCGAGATAGGGCAGCAGCGTGGCGTCGGGGTCGCGCAGGACGACGGTGGCACCGCGGTGGCGGAGCCCGTCGGCGACCCGCCGTCCGCTGCGCAGCGAGACGTCACGCTCGTGGGAGATGCCGCCCGCGAGGACGACGACGGTGAGGGGAGCCTGGGTGGGTGTCATGGCGGGCCTAATCGAGGTCGGGCGGCGGGCTGGCGTAGTGGGGGTCGATCCGTGCGCTCTCGAGCATGCCGGTGCCGGCGAACGTCTGCAGCAGGTCGAGCTCACCGTTGATCACCGTGGCGAGCCGGCGGATGCCCTCCCGGATGCGCTCGGGGGTCGGGTAGCAGAACGAGAGGCGCATCGCGTGGCGCCCGCGCCCGTCCGCGAAGAAGGCGGTGCCCGGGGTGTACGCCACGAGCTCCTTCACGGCGCGCGGGAGCATCTGCTTCGAGTCGAGCGTGTTGGGCAGCGTCAGCCAGACGTAGAAGCCGCCGTTGGGCACGGTCCACTGCAGCTGCGGCAGGTACTCGCCGAGGGCGCTCACCATGGCGTCCCGTCGCTCGCGGTACACCCCGCGGAAGGTGTCGATCTGGCCCCGCCAGTCGGCGGTGGCGAGGTACTCCGAGACGACGAGCTGGCTGAAGGAGCTGGGGGAGAGGATGGCGGACTCTGCGGCGAGGATCAGCTTCTCGCGGATGGCGTGCGGCGCGAGTGCCCAGCCCACCCGGAACCCGGGCGCGAGGGTCTTGGAGAAGGAGCCGAGGTAGATGACACCCTCCTCGTCGACCGAGCGCAGCGCCTCCGGCGGCTTCTCGTCGAAGTACAGAAGCCCGTAGGGGTTGTCCTCGAGCACGAGGATCTCGTTGCTGCGGGCGATGTCGAGGATCTCGGAGCGGCGGGACGCGCTCAACGTGACGCCGGCCGGGTTGTGGAAGTTCGGGATCGTGTAGAGGAACTTGATCGTGCGCCCCTCGGCCCGCAAGCGCGCGATCGTCTCGCGCAGGGCGTCCGGGATGAGTCCGTGCTCGTCGATCGCCACGTGCGAGACGTGCGCCTGGTACGAACGGAACACGCCGATGGCACCCACGTAGCTGGGCGCCTCGGCCAGGATGACGTCCCCGGGATCGATGAACAGCTTCGTGACCAGGTCGAGGGCCTGCTGCGATCCCGTCGTGGTCACGATGTCGTCGACGCTGCCGGAGATTCCCTCGAGAGCCATGACGTCGAGGATCTGCTCGCGCAGCGCCGGGATGCCCTGGCCGGAACCGTACTGCAGGGCGACGGGGCCCTTGTCGCGCATCACGCGCTCCATGGCCGTGGTGATGAGGTTGGACGGAAGTGCTGATACGACCGGCATTCCGCCGGCGAGGGAGACGACCTCGGGCCGGGAGGCGACGGCGAAGAGGGCTCGCACCTCCGAGGCGCTGAGGCCCGCCGTCCGCTGCGCATACTGGGAGTACCACGGGTCGAGGTTCGTGCCCGGCAACCCGCGTCCGTCAGCCGGTGTGTTCACCGCTCCAGCCTATCCGCGCCGGACCGCGGCCCCGACCGCGACGCACGCCCGCACGGGCACCCGCACACCCGGCGGTGAATGCCCGGAACCTCGGTCTTGACGCACGCGCACCCGCACCTGCGGCAGCGGATGCGCGCGCCCTCGGTCGTTGATCCGGCCACACGAACGACGAAGGCCCGCCCCGGCGATCCGGGACGGGCCTTCGCGTGATGGGGACGTGCTTAGCCGAGGAAGTCGGCGAACTCCTTCTCGAGGGCCGGCTTCGGCTTCGCGCCGATGACGGTCTTCACGACCTCGCCGCCCTGGAACACCTTCATCGCGGGGATGGAGGTGATCTGGTACTTCATGGCCGTCTCGGGGTTGGCGTCGACGTCGAGCTTCACCAGGCGGATGCCGGGGTTCTCGGCCGCGATCTGGTCGAGCACGGGTGCGACGGCCTTACAGGGCCCGCACCACTCCGCCCAGAAGTCCACGAGCACCGGGGTGCTCGAGTCGAGCACGTCGGTCTGGAAGCTTGCGTCGGTCACATTCTTGGCGTTCGACATATCTGTCTCCTCACTGTCGTTACTTGAATCGCCGCGCGCCGGATCGGCACGGGCTGGTCTGGAAGCGCGTGGCGGCTAGGCCGACGCGACGAGCTGGCCGTCGCTGGTGACCGTGCTGCCGGCGGCCGGCGAGGCCGCGGCGATCGACTCACCCGCGGCAGGCGCGAGCAGCTGCTCGGGAAGGGTCGCGAGGTAGTGCTCGGCGTCGAGGGCCGCCACGGTGCCGGATGCGGCTGCCGTGATCGCCTGGCGGTAGGTGGGGTCGATCACGTCGCCGGCGGCGAAAACGCCCGGCAGGTTCGTGCGCGACGACCGGCCGTCGACCGCGATGGTGCCCTCGATGGTCAGGTCGAGCTGCTTGTGGAACAGGTGCACGCGGGGGTCGTTGCCGATGGCGATGAAGAGTCCGTCGAGCGCGAGCTCGCGGGTCTCGCCGCTCACCGTGTCCTTGAGGACGACACCGTTGACCTTGTCGCCACCGAGGATCTCCTCGACTGTCGAGTTCCAGAGGAACTCGATCTTCTCGTTGGCGAAAGCACGATCCTGCATGATCTTCGAGGCGCGCAGCGTGTCCTTGCGGTGGATGACGTAGACCTTGTCGGCGAACCGGGTGAGGAAGGTCGCCTCCTCCATGGCGGAGTCACCGCCGCCGACGACCGCGATCGTCTTCTGACGGAAGAAGAACCCGTCGCACGTGGCACACCAGGAGACGCCGTGGCCGCTCAGGCGGTCCTCGGACTCGAGGCCGAGCTTGCGGTAGGCGGAACCGGTCGCGGCAACGACCGAGAGGGCCTCGTGGGTCTCGCCGGAGCCCAGCGTGATCTTCTTCACCTCGCCGGTCAGGTCGACCTCCGTGACGTCGTCGTAGACGACCTCGGTGCCGAAGCGCTCCGCCTGGGCCTGGAAGTGCTCCATGAGTTCCGGGCCCTGGATGCCGTCCGGGAAGCCGGGGTAGTTCTCGACCTCGGTGGTGTTCATCAGCTCACCGCCCGCCTCGACCGAGCTCGCGATGAGCAGCGGCTTCAGGTTGGCGCGTGCCGCGTAGATGGCGGCGGTGTAACCGGCGGGCCCCGAACCGATGATGACGATCTGACGCACGGAAATTCTCCCTCAGAGATTGTGGCTGTCGATTCCGGCTTGCACCGGTTCGACGCGGGGTATAACACCCCCACGGTATCCGCTATTCCCCCCACGAACCGGCCGCGTTACGGCTGCTTTCAGGCGCCTCCCGGCCCGTTCCTCCACTCCGGCGGTGTTCGCGCGGTGGGTTCGGAGCGGTGCGGAAGCCGCTCCGCTCGACGTGCCGCCGTAGGGGTCGCCCCGCGCTATCGGGTGCGGCGCAGGCGTGCGGCGATGGGGGCCGTCAGTGTCTGGAGCTCCGCGGAGTGCATGAGGCGCAGCATCCCGGCGTACACACCGCTCATCACGGCCCCGATCACGAGCATCGACAGCAGGGCCGCGATCACGCTGGACACGGCGTAGCCGCCCTGGTGCGTCCCGCCGAGCACGAACAGCACCCCGATCCCGGCCAGGACGGCGAGAAGGGCCGCAAAAGAGAACTGCACGAGGCTGCGCAGGATGCGGCGGCCGTCGAGCCGACGGAGCCGCTTGCGCAGCAGCCAGGCCGCCAGCAGCGCCTGGGCGATGCCGGTGACCGTCGAGACGAGCGCGAGTCCCACGGCGATCCACTCCACCGGCAGGAGTGTGCAGGCGAGCGAGCCGAGCACGAAGAGCACCACCTGGAACAGCGTGAAGAAGAACGGCGTCCGGGTGTCCTCGAGCGTGTAGAACGCCCGCTGGATCATGAACAGCACGCTGAACGCCGTGAGCCCGAGGATGTAGGCGATGAGGACGTTGCCGAGCCCCTGCACGCCGTCGAACCCCGTCTCGAACACGCGGCTGAACGGGTAGGCGGCGACCGCGATCACCGCGGTGGCGAGCACGATGATCAGCGAGATCACGCGCACGGCGGCGGAGAAGTCCGTGCGCACCGCGGCGAGGTCGTCGTTCGCCGCGTGGGTGCTCATGCGGGTGAAGTACGCGGTGGCGATGGACACCGTCGCGACCGAGTGCGGCAGCATGAAGATCAGCCAGGCCGTCTGCAGGGTGGCCACCGACGCGGCGACGCCGAAGGCGACGTTCGCGACGTTGGTCTGCACGATGCCGGCGAGCTGGGTGATGAGGATCATGCCGAAGGTCCAGCCGGCGATGCGGCCGGCCTTGCCGAGGCCTACGCCCCGGAAGCGGAAGTCCGGCCGGTAGGAAAGGCCGGTCCGGCGCCAGAAGTAGAAGAGGATGAGCGCCTGGGCGGCGACGCCGAGCGTCGCGCTGCCCCCCAGGATCGCGATCTTGTCCGGGGTCCACTCGTCGAAGGTGCGGGCGCCGTTGGGGTCGGCGCCGAACAGGGCGCTGAAGACGAGCAGGCCGGCGATGGCGACGACGTTGTTGAGCACGGGCGACCAGGTGAACGGACCGAAGGACCCGCGGGCGTTCAGCACCTCGCCCAGCACGGCGTAGAGGCCGTAGAAGAAGATCTGCGGCAGGCACCAGAACGCGAACGCGGTCACGAGCGCGAGCTCCTGGTCGCCGAGGTCGACGCCGTAGAGACGCGCGATGAGGGGGGCGCCGAGGGTCGCGAGCAGCGTCGTGCCCGCGAGGACGACGAGGGCGATGGTGACGAGCCGGTTGATGTAGGTGCGTCCGCCGTCCTCGTGCTTGGCGGCCCGCACGACCTGCGGCACGAGCACGGCGTTGAGCACCCCGCCCGCCACGATCACGTAGATGTTGTTGGGCAGCTGGTTGCCGATGCCGAAGGCGTCCGCGCTCGCACTGCCCACGACACCGATCGTCTGGGCCAGCACGATGACCTTGAGGAACCCGAGCACGCGGGACACCAGCGTTCCCGATGCGAGGAGTGCGCTCGCGCGTCCGATGCCACTAGCCATGCGTGTACCCCCGATCGTGCGGTCCGCCGGTGGCGGCGACCTGCCCCGCGTCGTCCTGCCCGTCCCGCCTGGCCGGCCCGTCCTGCCCGTTCGGCCCGTCCCGGATCTCCCGCTCGCTCTCCTCGCGCTCCCGCCGGCGCTTGCGCACGCTCCGGACGATGCCGAAGCCGAACAGGAGCAGCACTCCGATGCCCGCGATGAGGATCGCGATCGTCTCCCAGCCCGCACGGATTTCCACGTCGATCGGGGCCACGCCGCCCACGGCGACGGACCCGTCCACGCTCGTAAGCGAGACGAGGATGGTGCTCGGCCCGTTCGACACGGACCGTACGGGAAGCATCGCGCGCTGGGACGCGTTCGGCGGCACCGTGACGGGGGCCGATCCCTCGACCTCGGCGCGGGCGTTGATCGTGCGTCCGCTGACGAGCACCGTGACCGGCTGGTCGAGCCGATTCTCGACGCGCACCGGGATTCCCACGTTGTCCCCCACCACCTGCAGCACGCTCGACTCTCCGACGTGCACGGAGCCGAGGATCTCGGCGGCGAGCGTCTGCTGATCCTTGGCCGCGGTGTACCAGCCCGGGAGGGAGTCCAGCCAGCCCACCGAGAGCAGGGCGAGCACGTTCATCCGCTGCTCGCCGGTCAGCAGTTCCGGGCGTTCCAGGATCACCGAGAAGGCGCCCATCTGGGACTCGCCGGAGAACACGGCGCCCATGGTGGCGACACGGTCGACCGGCTCCGGCTGGTCGTCGACGGCCACCGTGGTCGGCTCGGCCGCGAACGCCCGATCGAGGGTCGCCGATCCGCCCCAGGGGAGCGCGGCGAGAGCGTCGAGCGTCTCGACCATGCGCTGACCGGTGGGCGCGGCGCGGTCGAGCGCGGCCAGCAGCCGTCGGCTCTCCCCGGGCTGCTCGCGCGTGATCGCCGCCAGCTCGGCCGTCAGCTTCGAGATGGCGTTGCGGAACTGGGCCTCACTGCCCGCGCTCATCGCGGCGCCGAGGAGGTCGGAGAGCACGGCGTCGGAAATCAGCACGTCGGCGTTGCCCGCGGCGCCCAGCGCGTCCGGCGTGCCATCGGACGAGATCGACAGATTGTCGCTGTCCACGATCGTGGTGCCGATACCGCTCGTGCCGAAGACCGAGAGGGCGTCCGCCGTCACGGTGTTCGGCGCGGGCCAGGCGATGTCGTCGCGGGTGTAGTCCCACTCGAGCAGCTGCTCGAGGGTGGGCACCGCCGGCTCCTCGGGGGCAGGCGACGGCGCGGGGTCGCTGGCGAACGGCTCGGAGCCCTGTCCGGCGCCGTCGCCCTCGGCCGCGGGGACCTCGGTCGCATCGGTCCCGAACGCGTCGATCCCGGACGGCTCCGCGCCGATCGGATCCTCGCCCGGCTGCTCACCGGTGGGTGCTGCATCCTCGAAGTTCGCGGCGTCGAGTGCGTAGACCGCCGAGGTCGGCTGCAGCAGCTGCTGTGCCCCGGCCTGGGGCTGCAGGGCGACGTCGGCGTCTGCATACGCGAGCGGGAATATGTCGTTCGTGATCGCGTCGAGCCGGTCGAGCCACTCGGTCGCCGTCTGAGGCGCCGCGGATCCAAGCGCGCGGATGGACAGGATGATGCGCGGATCCAGGCCGATCGCCACCTCCGGGCGCTGGGCGAGCGAATCGAGCTGGCGGGTGAGCAGCCCGCCGGGTGCGGTGAAGCCCGCGAGAGCATCGGCGGAGAGGATGCCCTCGGTCGTCCCCGGCACCGTCAGCGGGGCGAGCACGGTGACGCCGGTGCGGGCCGTCGAGTCCCCGGGGTACCACACGGCGGTGCCCCGGCCCTCGGCGATGACCGCGTTATCGCTGACGAGCCGCGCGGCGAGCCCGCGGGGACCGAAGGACGAGGACGACGACGCCAGGCCCAGCGTGTCGACGGGGACGATGACGGGCGGCAGGAGCAGCGTCGTGCCCGGGAAGATCTCGCCCGTCGGGTTCGCGCCGAGGAAGGCGCCGGGTCGCCGCTGCAGCTCCTCCTCGGGCGCCAGCCACTCGGCCAGGTCCTCGCGCGTGTCGAGGAGGGTGCGGTTGATGTACACGTTGACCTCGCCGGGAGCGATCGACGCCTCGGAGTCGTTGTGGATGCTCACCGTCACGGCGAGGGTGCCCTCAGGGGTGAGGACGCCGCCCTGCGCCGGGGTGACCTCGACGCTCACGCCCTCGGTGGCGGCCGTCGCCGGGGTCGCCGGTGCCACGACCGACGCGACGGCGAAGAACGAGGCGCTCGCCAGAACAGCGGCAGCGGCGCGTAGGAGCCTTTTCGAGCGTCGGCCGGCACGGGATCCGGGCACTGCCTCCATTCGAGCGATTCTAGGGGCAGGCCCGGGACGGGCCCTGAACCGCCCCGCCCGCGCCCCCGATCTAGACTTGACGGATGCAGAGCGTCGCAACGGCCCTCGCGCGGCTGGCCGAGCTCGCCGCGTCGCCCGCCGTCTCCACCCTCGCATCCGCGTTCTCCGCGGCCGGCCTCGAGCTGGCCCTCGTGGGAGGCCCGGTGCGCGACGCCTTCCTCGGCACCCGGTCCGTCGACCTCGACTTCACCACGAACGCGACGCCCGAGCAGGTGCTCGACGTCGTCGTGCCGCTCGCCGACGCGCACTGGGAGACCGGCCGCCAGTTCGGCACCATCGCCGCCCGGGTGCGCGGTGAGACCGTGGAGATCACCACCTACCGCGCGGACTCCTACGACGGTGAGTCCCGCAAGCCCGAGGTGCAGTTTGGAGACAGCCTCGAGGACGACCTCATTCGCCGCGACTTCACCGTCAATTCGCTCGCCCTCCGTCTGCCCGAGATCGTGCTCGTCGACCCCTCGGGCGGCCTCGAGGACCTCATGGCCGGGGTCCTGCGCACGCCGGTCGCGCCGGAGCGCTCCTTCGGCGAGGACCCCCTCCGCATGATGAGGGGTGCGCGTTTCGCCTCCCAGCTCGGCTTCCGGCTCGACGACGCCGCATTCTCCGCCATGGAAGCGCTCGCTGACCGCATCACCGGCATCTCGCTGGAGCGCGTGAACGACGAACTCTCCAAGCTGCTCCGCACCGATGCGCCGCGCGCCGGGCTCCGGATCCTCGTCGACAGCGGGCTGGCCGACCGAGTACTGCCCGAACTGCCGGGGCTGCGCCTGACGATGGACGAGCACCACCACCACAAGGACGTGTACGAGCACTCGCTCACCGTGCTCGACCAGGCGATCGAGCTGGAGAGGGAGCGGAACCCCGGGAGCACGCCCGACCTCGTGCTGCGCCTCGCCGCGCTTCTGCACGACATCGGCAAGCCCGCGACCCGGAGGCTCGAGGGCGGTGGCACCGTCACCTTCCACCACCACGACACCGTCGGCGCAAAGATGGCGAAGAAGCGGCTGCGCGAGCTGCGTTACGACAACGACACGATCCGCGACGTCGCCCGCTTGATCGAGCTGCACCTGCGGTTCTTCGGGTACAGCGATGGAGTGTGGACCGACTCGGCCGTGCGGCGCTACGTGCGGGACGCGGGCGACCAGCTCGAGCGGCTGCACATCCTGACCCGCGCCGACGTGACGACCCGCAACGTGCGCAAAGCCGACCGGCTGGCCTTCGCCTACGACGACCTCGAGGATCGCATCCGCGCGCTCCAGGAGGAGGAGGGCCGCGCGGCTCTCCGACCGGACCTCGACGGCGAGCAGATCATGGCGATCCTCGACCTCACGCCGGGGCCGGACGTCGGGGCCGCCTACCGCTTCCTCATGGAGCTGCGTCTGGACGAGGGTCCGCTCGGCGAGGAGGAGGCCACCCGCCGGCTCTTGGCCTGGTGGCGGGACCGCTGAGTGGGCGCGAAGCTGCGCCGTCGCGAGGCCATCACCGGTTATGCGCTTCTCGCGCCCAGCCTGTTCGGCGTCGTCGCGTTCCTGGTCCTGCCGATCTTCGTCGTCCTCTGGCTGGCGTTCCAGGACTGGGACCTGCTCGGCCCCCTCCAGTTCGTCGGCTTGGACAACTTCGCCTCCGTGCTGACGGACGCGCAGTTCGGGCGCTCGCTGCTCGTGACCCTGCTGTTCGTCCTGCTCGTCATCCCCGTGCAGACCGGCCTCGGGCTGTTCGCGGCGTCCCTGCTCACCCGCGGGCTGCCCGGGTCGACCGTCCTCCGCACCATCTACGTGCTGCCGTGGATCTGCGCGCCCCTCGCTCTCGGCGTGGTGTGGAAGTGGATCTTCGCCCCGACCGACGGCGCCCTCAACGCGTTGCTCGGCTTCCGGGTCGAGTGGCTGTCGAACCCCGACCTCGCCCTCCCCGCGGTCGCCGCGGTCACCATCTGGTCGCAGGTCGGCTACGTCACGCTGTTCTTCATGGCCGGACTGACGTCGATCCCGGACATGTTCCTCGAGGCGGCCCGCATCGACGGGGCGTCGCCGTGGCAGATCTTCTGGCGGATCAAGGTGCCGCTGCTGCGCCCGACGACGTTCTTCGTGCTCGTGACCGGCATCATCTCGAGCTTCCAGGTCTTCGACACGGTGTACGCGCTCACGCCGAACGGCGGCCCCCAGGGCAGCACGGACGTCATCGCGGCGCGCATCTACTACGAGGCCTTCGACAGCTTCGACCTCGGCCGGGCCTCCGTGATGGCGCTCGTCCTGCTCGTGCTCCTCGTCGGTGTCACGCTCCTGCAGCAGCTGTATTTCCGGAGGAGGATCACGTATGAGCAGACGTGACCGGCCGGGCGGCCGCGATCGCCCGGGAGTGCTTGCCACCATGGCGATATACACGGTGCTGCTGATCGGGGCCGCCATCACGCTCGGCCCGTTCGTGCTCAGCGTGATGACCTCGTTCAAGTCGCCCGGGCAGTTCGCACGGGAGCCGGCGCTATCGCTGCCCGCACCATTCACCCTGGAGAACTACGCCCAGCTGTTCGGCCCGCGGGTCGACTTCAGTCGCGCCGTGCTCGTGACGTTCCTCGTGGTGCTCGTCGTGACGGCCGGGCAGATCGCCTTCTCCGTGCTCGCGGCATATGCCTTCGCCCGCATGCGATTCCCCGGGCGCGAGGCGCTGTTCTGGGTGTACCTCGCGACGCTGATGGTCCCGGCCATCGTGACGCTCATCCCGCTGTATCTGCTGCTGACGGAGTCCGGGCTGCGCAACACGTTCTGGGCCCTTGTGCTGCCGTTCGCATTCGGCTCGCCGTATGCGATCTTCCTGCTGTGCGAGTACTTCCGGGGCATCCCCCAGGAGCTGATCGACGCCGCCCGGCTGGACGGGGCGGGCACTCTCGTCACCCTCGTGGACGTGGTCGTGCCGCTGTCCCGCCCCATCCTCGCGACCCTCACGCTCATCACCGTGGTCACGCACTGGAATAACTTCCTCTGGCCGCTGATTGTCACGAGCGGGGAGCAGTGGCGGGTCGTCACGGTCGCCACGGCGAACCTGCAGAGCCAGTACAACGGGAACTGGACGCTCGTCATGGCGGCGACGACGCTCGCCATCGCGCCGCTGCTGATCCTGTTCCTGATCTTCCAGCGGCAGATCGTGCGGTCCATCTCGATCACCGGCTTCCGGTAGCCGGCGCCGCTCCATCACCACCGCATTCGCACCACCCGCACTCGTACCGCCCGCATTCGTCACACAAGCAGGAGAAGCATGCCCAAGCGTTCCACCACCATCGCCATCGGTGCCGCCGCCGCGGTCGTCGTGATCGGCGGCGCCGCAACCGCCATCGCCCTGTCCGGCTCCGGCGGCGGTGCCGGGGACGCGGGTGACGGGGAGACGACGGTCACCGTGCGGCTCTGGGACGAGCAGGTGGAGGAGGCGTACGAGGAGTCCTTCGACGCGTTCGAGGAGGAGAACCCCGACATCGACGTCGAGATCGAGCACGTCGCCTATGCCGACTACTTCGACAAGCTGCGCACGGATGTCGCGGGCGGCAGTGCGGACGACATCTTCTGGGTCAACAACAGCTACTTCGGCGCCTACGCAGACAACGGCAACCTCCTGAACATCGACGAGACGCTGGGCGCCGAGGCCAAGCGGGCGTGGGAGCCGAAGGTCGTCGAGCAGTTCACCCGCGACGGCGCGCTCTGGGGCGTGCCGCAGCTCACCGACGCGGGCATCGCCCTGTACTACAACAGGGCGATGCTCGATCAGGCCGGCATCGCCCCCGAGCAGCTGAACACGCTGACCTGGAGCCCGGACGCCGCCCAGGACTCGTTCCTCCCGGTGCTGCAGAAGCTCACGAGGGACGCCGCCGGGAAGACCGCCGACGCGCCCGGCTTCGACCCGAACGCGATCGCCCAGTACGGCTTCAACGCGTCCAACGACCTGAACGCCATCTACCTGCAGTTCATCGGCTCCAACGGCGGCACCTACCAGGACGGCGACGAGTTCACCTTCGACGACCCGAAGTCGGTCGAGGCGTTCCAGTACATCGTCGACCTGATCAACGAGCACCACGTCGCCCCGTCGGCGGCGGACACGAACGAGGACGGAGACTTCGCCCGCAACCAGTTCCTGCAGGGGAAGATGGCGCTGTTCGAGTCGGGCACCTACAACCTGAAGAACATCGCCGACAGCGCCGACTTCGACTGGGGCGTCGCACTGATCCCGTCCAGCCCGGCCGGCCGTGTGAGCGTGACCAACGGCATCGTTGCTGCGGGCAACGCGGCGACCGAGCACCCCGAGGCGACCGCCAAGGTGCTCGAGTGGCTCGGCTCCGAGGAGGGCAACTCCTTCGTCGGCGCGAGTGGCTCGGCCATCCCGGCCGTCGTCGCCGCTCAGCAGACGTTCCGCGACTACTACGCGGATCAGGGCGTGGACATCGCCCCGTTCTTCGACGTGATCGATGGCTCCGACACGATTCCCGCACCCCGCGGCGCGAACTACGGCGCCGCGTTCGCGGTGTTCAAGCCGATCCTCGACGAGGTGTTCCTCGGTCGCACGCCCGTGCAGGAGGGCCTCGAGAAGGCCGTGGCCGAGTCCAACGAGGCCATCCGGTAGCGGAGGTTCCTCCGGGTACGAGTCCGGGTACGAGTCCGGGTACGGAGAGGGATCCTGCGGATTCGTTGAGTCCTGCCCTCCCCATCCGGTAGGCTTACACGGTTGTCCGCGCGCCGAACTCTCGGCCTCCGCGGTACAACGATGCGAAATACCCTCCTGTTGCAGATCGTCTGCAACCGTTTTGAGTCCAAAGGAGGTGGGTTAGTCATGCATCAGTACGAGTTGATGGTCATCCTCGATCCCGAGATCGACGAGCGCACCGTAGCTCCGAGCCTCGACAAGTTCCTCAACGTAATCCGCAACGATGGTGGAACCATCGACAACGTGGATGTCTGGGGACGCCGTCGTCTGGCTTACGAGATCAACAAGAAGAGCGAAGGCATCTACGCCGTCGTCGCCCTCACCGCGAACCCGGACGCCACCGTGGAGCTCGACCGCCAGCTGAAGCTCAGCGAGGCCGTCATGCGCACGAAGGTGCTGCGCGCGGAAGAGGCGATCGCTCAGGTCGCGGCCGCCAAGACGCTTGCCGACCAGAAGGCCGCCCGCAAGGCGTCGGCCACGGGACGGGCCGCCGCGCCCGCCGCGGAGAAGTCGGAAGCCAAGTAGCCCATGGCCGGCGAAACCATCATCACCGTGGTGGGCAACCTCACCAGTGACCCGGAGCTGCGGTACACGCAGAACGGACTGGCGGTCGCCAACTTCACCATCGCGTCCACTCCGCGTTCGTTCGACCGAGCGAGCAACGACTGGAAGGATGGCGAGGCGCTGTTCCTCCGCGCGAGCGTCTGGCGCGAGTTCGCCGAGCACGTCGCGAGCTCCCTGAGCAAGGGATCCCGCGTCGTCGCGACGGGCCGACTCAAGCAGCGCTCGTACGAGACCCGCGAGGGCGAGAAGCGCACGAGCATCGAGCTCGAGGTCGACGAGATCGGCCCCTCGCTCCGCTACGCGACCGCTCAGGTCACCCGCGCAGCGGGTGGCGGCGGCGCTGGTGGTGGCGGCGGTGCCGGTGGCGGTGCCCGCGGCGGCGGTGGCGGCAACTTCAACCAGGTCGCCGACGAGCCGTGGGGTTCCCCCGCGTCCGCCTCCTCGGCGGGCGACGGCTGGAGCAGCCCCGGCAACTTCAACGACGAGACCCCCTTCTAAGCGGTCGCGTCCCTCTCACTAGACGACAGAGCCTCGCGGCGCGTTAGCGCTCACGGGGGTCAGGAAGAAAAAACATCATGGCAGGAAAGAGCAGCGGCGACCGCCGCAAGCCGATCCGCAAGGGCAAGGACGGGAAGAACGCCGCTCCGGCGAAGTCCGTCCGCGTTGGCGTCATCGACTACAAGGATGTCGCCACCCTCCGCAAGTTCATCTCCGAGCGTGGAAAGATCCGCGCCCGCCGCATCACCGGTGTCTCCGTGCAGGAGCAGCGCCTCATCGCCCGCGCCGTCAAGAACGCGCGTGAGATGGCGCTGCTGCCCTACGCGGGCTCGGGCCGTTAGGAGCACGCGCAATGTCGAAACTCATTCTCACGCACGAGGTCACCGGCCTCGGCTCCGCCGGGGACGTCATCGAGGTCAAGAACGGCTACGCCCGTAACTACCTCATCCCGCAGGGCTTCGCCGTGGCGTGGTCGCGCGGTGGCGAGAAGCAGGTCGAGCAGATCCGCGCCGCCCGCACCGCTCGCGAGCTCGCGACCATCGAGGAGGCCCAGGACCTCAAGGCCAAGCTCGAGGCTCGCCCCGTGCAGCTGACGGTCAAGGCCGGCCAGGGCGGACGCCTCTTCGGCTCCGTCAAGACCGCCGACATCGCCGATGCGGTGGCCGCCGCCGGGATCGGATCGATCGACCGCCGCAAGGTGGAGATCTCCAACCCGATCAAGGGCACGGGCACTCACGAGGCCACCATCCGTCTCCGTGACGAGCTGGTCGCCACCATCACGCTGCAGGTCGTCGCGGCCAAGTAGCGCGTTCTCAGTACGGATAGCGGTGGGGAAACCCGCCGCTATCCGTCGTTAACGAGGCGGATTCCCCCGGATTTGTGCACAGGCCGAGGCGCATTTCCACAACCCTCAAGGTGCTGTTCACACTAGTTTTCCCACACACCTGTGGGAAACCGTAAGACCCGGTCAGACGTCCATTACTCGGTGAAAAATCTTTCTTTCCCACAGGTTTGTCCACAGCTTCTGCACACAAACGGCGGCGTGTCGCACGAGTTACTCACACCCTTGTCCACAGGCGTATTTGGTGGCGGCGCGGACCGGTCCCTAGGGTGGGGCAGCGTCCCTCTCCCGGGATGCCCGCCGCATGCCACGGACCCGTCCGGTGCATGTCAGAGGTTGCTGTTAGACAGCTACCGCACGGAGTCTCGCGCCCCGCCTAAGGAGAGGACAGGAAGCCCAGAGTGTCCATTGCTCACCTCGGTCTCGCCCCTGAACAAGCCAGCAACGACCGTCGCCCGGCGACGACGGAGCGCACGCCGCCCCACGACCTCCTGGCCGAGCAGAGCACCATCGGCGGCATGCTGCTGAGCAAGGACGCCGTGGCGGACGCCGTCGAATCCGTCCGCGCCGTCGACTTCTACATCCCGAAGCACGAGATCATCTTCGACGCGATCCTGTCGCTGTACTCGCACGGTGAGCCGACCGATGTGATCGCCGTGACCGACGAGCTCACGAAGACCGGCGACCTCGCGCGCGCCGGCGGTGCGGACTACCTGCACACGCTGACCGGCGTTGTGCCGACGGCGGCCAACGCCGGGTTCTACGCGTCCATCGTCGCGGAGAAGGCCGTGCTCCGTCGGCTGGTCGAGGCGGGCACCCGCATCGTGCAGATGGGCTACGCCAGCGAGGGCGAGGTCGTCGACCTGGTCAACTACGCCCAGGCCGAGGTGTACGGGGTCACCGGCGGCGTCGAGGCCGAGGACTACGTGCCGCTGACGGACGCGGTCACCGAGGCGATCGACGAGATCGAGGCGGCGGCGGGCAAGGACGGCCAGATGACAGGCGTGCCCACGGGCTTCGCCGACCTGGACAACCTCACGAACGGTTTCCACCCCGGACAGCTGATCATCGTCGCCGCCCGCCCCGCACTCGGTAAGTCGACCCTTGCCCTGGACCTGGCCCGCGCAGCCTCCATCGGCAACAATCTGCCCTCGATCTTCTTCTCCCTCGAAATGGGTCGGAGCGAGATCGCGATGCGCCTGATGAGCGCCGAGGCGTCCATCCCGCTGCAGAACATGCGCAAGGGCACCGTCGACTCCCGCGACTGGACGACCATCGCCCAGACCCGCGGCCGCATCAACGATGCGCCCCTCTACATCGACGACAGCCCGAATATGACGCTCGTCGAGATCCGCGCCAAGTGCCGTCGGCTCAAGCAGAAGGTCGGCCTGCGGCTCGTCGTCATCGACTACCTGCAGCTCATGACGAGCGGCAAGCGGGTCGAGTCCCGCCAGCAGGAGGTCAGCGAGTTCTCGCGGGCGCTGAAGCTCATGGCGAAGGAGCTGCAGGTTCCGGTCATCGCGCTCTCCCAGCTGAACCGTGGACCGGAGCAGCGTGCGGACAAGATGCCGGCGATCTCCGACCTCCGCGAGTCGGGATCGCTCGAGCAGGACGCCGACATGGTGATCCTGCTGCACCGTGAGAGCGCCTACGAGAAGGAGAACCCCCGCGCGGGCGAGGCCGACTTCATCGTCGCCAAGCACCGCAACGGACCGACGGGCACCATCACGGTCGGCTTCCACGGTCACTTCTCGCGCTTCGCGGACATGCCTCCGGGCCACTAGCGCTTGATGTCGACGGACCTCCCCCCGATGCCCGGGGTCCGACCGGAAGACCGAACGGGAAGGAACACCATGACCGGCACCATCACCGTCCCCGGCATCCCCTTCGCCCTCACGCCGTCCGTGGGCTCGACCTGGAGCACGGACGCCGCGGCCGGCACTCTCCACGTCACGGCCGATCCGCACAGCGACATCTTCATCGATCCCGCGGGTTCCGGGCTGGCCGAGCACGGCGAGCACGGCGAGGGCGGCGAGGGCGGCGGCCAGGTCAACGCGGAGACCCTCCTGAACGCGGTCACCCTCCTGTCGGAGGCGCCCGAGGGCGATTTCCAGCTCGAGGCGCGAGTGCACGTCGGCTTCCAGTCGACGTTCGACGCCGGGGTCCTTCTGCTCTGGTTCACCCGGGAGTACTGGGCGAAGCTCTGCTTCGAGTACTCGCCCGACCGGGAGGCCATGGTGGTGTCGGTCGTGAATCGCCGCGTCGCCGACGACGCGAACGCGTTCGTCGTCGAGGGCGGCGAGGTGTGGCTGCGCCTGTCGCGCATCGGCCGGGTCTTCGCCTACCACGCCTCGCTCGACGGTCGACGCTGGAAGATGATCCGCGCCTTCGCGCTCGAGGTGCCCGGGGTCGCGGCGCGGATCGGGTTCGAGGCCCAGTCTCCGACGGGCGACGGCTGCGACGTTGTCTTCTCCGACATCTCGTTCACGACCGCGACGCTCGGGGACCTGCGAGACGGATCCTGACCGGCCCGTCTCTTCTCCTCTCCTCTCCTCTTCGCGACCGCGCGGCCGCTCTCCGCGGTGATGGGAGGATGAACGGATGCGTGCGCTAGTCCTGGATGCCGTCCGAGCCGAGCCCGAGATCCGTGAGGTTCCCGCCCCCGTCGCCCCGGTGGGCGGCGTCGTGGTGCGGGTGATGGCCTCCGGCCTCTGCCGGAGCGACTGGCACGCCTGGGCGGGGCACGACGAGATCGCGTTCCCGCACGTGCCGGGCCACGAGCTCGCCGGGGTTGTGACCGAGGTGGGTGCCGACGTACGCCGCTGGACGGTCGGCGACCGCGTGACGGTCCCGTTCGTGTGCGGCTGCGGCCGGTGCGAGTGGTGCCGGGCCGGCGAGGCGCAGGTGTGCCCGGATCAGCAGCAGCCGGGCTTCACCCACTGGGGCTCCTTCGCCGAGTACGTCGCCCTGCACGGCGCCGACACGAACCTGGTCCGCATCCCCGACGAGGTCGACTTCGCGACGGCGGCGAGCCTCGGCTGCCGGTTCGCCACGGCATATCGCGCGCTGTCCGGCCGGGCCCGGGTCGCCGAGGGGGAGTGGGTGACCGTTGTAGGGGCGGGCGGTGTCGGCCTCAGCGCCGTCATGATCGCCCGTGCACTGGGGGCGAGGGTCATCGCAGTCGACCGGAACCCGGAAGCCCTGTCCGTCGCGGCCGAGCTCGGGGCGGAGCACACCGTGTTGGCCGACGGCACCGACATCCCTGCCGCGGTTCTGGCGCTGACCGGAGGGGGCAGCTCGGTCTCGGTCGACGCCGTCGGCAGCGAGCAGACCTGCGCCGACGCGATCCTCGGTCTGCGCCGACGGGGTCGGCACGTGCAGATCGGACTGCTGCCGCCCATCGAGGGCCACCCCCGGGTTCCGATGGCCCGGGTCATCGCCTGGGAGCTCGACCTTCTCGGCAGCCACGGGATGGCCGCCGCGGACTACCCCGGCATGATGGCCCTGATCGAGCGGGGCGCGCTCCAGCCGCAACGCCTGATCGAGCGGACGATCGGGCTCGAGGACGCCGCGGCCCTGCTGCCCGGATTCGACCGCGCGGTCGTCGCGGGCATGACGATGATCGATCCCACGCGCTGATTCCCGCCGGCGCGGGCGGAGTTGCGCCGGACGGCGCTAGCTCATCTCGCGCGTGTCCGCGACGGCGGCGGTCGTCGCGGGCGCGGCGGGGCGCCGCCGCACCGCCCAGGAGAGCGCCGCCGCGACAGCGCACAGCGCCGCCCCGCCCAGCCAGGCGTAGGTGTAGGCGCCGGTCAGGTCGCGGACGATCCCTCCGCCGGACGCGGCGGCGGCCGCGCCGAGCTGGTGTGCGGCGAAGACCCAGCCGAACACGACCGTGGCGTCCGACCCGAAGATCTGGCGGCAGAGGGCGACGGTGGGTGGCACGGTCGCCACCCAGTCCAGGCCGTACACGACGATGAACAGCACCATGCTGGGGTGCACGGCGTCCGACAGCAGCATCGGCAGGAGGGCGAGCCCGACGCCCCGGAACGCGTAGTAGGCGACAAGCAGGATGCGCGGGTCCACCCGATCGGTGAGGTAGCCCGACGCCACCGTGCCCACGATGTCGAAGATGCCGACGACGGCCAGCAGCCCGGCCGCGACCGTGACCGGCATGCCGTGATCGTGCGCGGACGGGATGAAGTGGATGCCGACGAGGCCGTTCGTGGTGGCGCCGCAGATCGCGAACGCGGCGACGAGCGCCCAGAACGCGGGCACCCGGGACGCCCGCCGCAGCGCGGTCAGCGCGCGTCGCGACGCGCCACCGACGGGCCTCGCCGGGGCGACCCAGTCGGCGGGGGCACCGTACGGCGCGAGCCCCACGTCACGCGGGTTGTTCCGCAGGAACAGGAGCACGAGCGGTACGACGGCCAGAGCGGTGCCCGCGATCACGAGCGAGGCGACCCGCCATCCGGACGATTCGGCCAGCGCGGCGACGATGGGAAGGAACACCAGCTGCCCGGTAGCGCTGCCCGCGGTGAGGATGCCCATGACCAGACCGCGATGGCGCACGAACCAGCGCTCGGCAACCGTGGCCGCGAAGACCAGCGCCATGCTGCCGGTGCCCAGTCCGATCAGGAGACCCCAGGTGACGAGCAACTGCCAGGACGCGGTGGCGAAGACCGTGAGCCCGGCGCCGAGGCCGACGAGCGTGAGACCGGCGGACGTCACCGCGCGCAGCCCGAAACGCTCCATGAGCGCGGCGGCGAAAGGCGCGGTGAGGCCGAAGAGCACCAGGTTCACGCTCACGGCGAGCGACATGACGCTCACGGACCAGCCGAACTCGTCCTCGAGCGGGACCATCAGGGCACCCGGAGCGGCACGGAAGCCGGCGGCGCTCACGAGCGCGAGGAACGCGATGGCGGCTATGCCCCACGCGGGATGGACCCGGCGTCGTCGCGTCGCGGGGCCGCGCCGGCTCCCGGTGCCCGCCTCGTCAACGAGCATGACCACTCCCACCGTTCCTCGAGGAAGCGGCCGGTGACGGGGGGAGTCCGCCGGAGCGGGCGGGAAGAGAAGGGCGGCCCAGCCTCACTCGGGGGAAAGATGAGGCTGGGCCGGCGGGAGCGCGACGACTGATCGGGGTTGCGTCGAACGCTCCGGAACCGGTGCCGCGGGGGAGGCGACTGGTCCGGTCCTGTGCGCCGTATCGGGGTCTCTCCGGCGTTGACACAACCGTACCGACTGTGTCCGCACTTTGGGGGACCGGAGCGGTCCCCAAAAAAGGGGACACCGGCTCAGCCACGGACGAGAGAAGTGTCGGAACCGCGGAGTCCGGCGACGGGGCCGCCCGGATCGGTGACGGTGCGTTCGGTCATCCGGGAACACTAACCCCGGACTGAAACGCCCCACCCTCGGATTCCTGCCGTCGGCCGACGACGGAACGCCAATCAGTAGGCGACGTGGAAGCGCTCGCGGTGATGCGCGGGATGCTCGATCTCGTCGACGACCGCGACGGCGAGGTCCTGCCCGGACAGCCGGGACTCGCCGCTGTCGTCGACGAGGAGCACGTCCTTGCCCACCCGGTACTGCCCCGTGCGCTCACCCGGCGCGTAGGCGCCGAAGCCGCCCGCGGGGCTCACGTAGAACCAGGACAGCTCGGCCGGCACCTTCTGCAGCGCCTCGAGGAGGGCGATCCCCGTGTGGACCTCCGGCAGGATCTCCTCCGGCATGACGCCGGTGTCGACCAGCCGCGGACCCTCCGGCGCCACCCGCAGGGATCCTGCCCCGCCGAGGACGCCGAGTCGCACTCCCGCATCCGCGGCCAGCGCGATCAGGCGGGCCACCACGCCCTCCAGCTCGTCCGCCATCTCCCCCCGCGGCGAGATGGTCTCGAAGACCACATCGGCTCCCGCCACCGCCTCCGCGAGCACGTTCTCGTCGAGGACCGAAGCGGCCACGTAGGTGACGCCGTCCACCTTCTCGGTGGGCTCGGACCTGCTGTAGGAGGTCACCTCGTGGCCGCGCGCCGCAGCCTCCGTCACGATGTGGTGGCCGGCATACCCGGTGCCGCCGAGAACAGTGATCCTTGCCATGGCGTTGTCCTTCGCTGTTGTGTCGATTTTTCCAGGGTTCCCGCTTCGAGCACCCTCAGTTACCGTAGGAGAGTCGGTACCGATTGGATAGTAGGCACTTCCGGGTAACCGTCGATCGGGCCGCCTCGGCCCCCAGGGGATGCGCGAAGGAGCTTCATATGCCGGAACCGGAATGGGATCCGTACAACCGCGACTGCCCGACGCGCGCGATGCTCGACCGGATCGGCGACCGCTGGACCGTGCTCGTCGTCGGCGCCCTGGCGTCGGGGCCGCTGCGCTTCGGGCAGCTCGCGACGCGGGTCGACGGCGTCTCGCAGAAGATGCTGACCCAGACGCTGCGGGGGCTCGAGCGCGACGGTCTCGTGACGCGGACGGTGTTCCCGCAGATCCCGCCGCGCGTTGAATACGAGCTCACCGAGACCGGACGCACGCTGCAGGAGCCCCTGAACGCCCTCGAGGAGTGGGCGTCCGCCCACATGGCCGACGTGTTGCGGTCACGCGCCGCGCACGACGCCGCGGTGTAGGAGCTACTCGCCCTCGGGTGCCCAGTACGCCTCACTGGTGGGGTCGTCGCGGAGCCCGGCGCCGACCCGCTCCGCGACCGGGTTCTCCACGCTGCCCCGGAACACGCACGACACAGCGCCCTCGAACACCGCGCTCCCGTCCGACGGGGTCCGCACGTATTCGATGTACGCCCGCCAGGCGTCCCCCGCCTGCACGACGTACGCGGACTCGAAGGGCGTCCAGCTCAACTCCTCCGGCGAACTCGCCGCGGCCTGCCATCCCTCGCGCTGGCAGGCGAGGTAGACCTCCTGAGCGGTCAGCGGCGTACCCGGTGCTTCCGCCTCCGCCCCACCGTCGGAGGACGTCGGCGCGGGGGTGGAGGCCGAAGGCTCACCCGGCGTCGGTGCCGACGATGGCGCCCCCGAGGGCGACGCCGACGGCGCGCCCGGGGTCGCGGTCTCGTCGGTCGGTTCGGCTGTCGAGCCGGCGGTCGGGCTCGGCTCGGCCGACGCCGAACGCGTCGGAGTCACGGTCGGCTCCGGAGTGGTCGGGCTGCACCCGGTGACGGTCACCAGGGCGAGAGCGGACAGGACGACGGATGCGAATGACTTTTTCCCCACGCCCCGAGCTTAGAGAGCGGGAGGCGTCGATCCCGTCGTCAGCGCAGCGGCGAGTAGTCCGTGGGGTGCAGGAACACCGACTCGATGCGCTCGACGATGGGACCGTCGGCCTCGGACGCCGCCTTGGCCGCCACCCACTCGGGGTCGGCCCGGAACGCGGTCCATGCCGTGTCCGCCGCCTCGCGGCTCTCGAACGCGAGCAGGTATACGAGAGTGTTCGCCTGGTCGGCGGGGGTGAAGAACGCGACGATCTCCAGCCCGTGCCGCTCGAACAGCGCCGTGGTGTGCTCCCGGAACCGCGCCTCGAGGGCGGGGAGGGCGCCGGGGGGCGTGTGGTAGGTGCGTAGCTCGAAGACCCTGTTGCTCACCGTGCAACGCTACTCACGAGCGCGCCGGGCCGCGGCCTGTGCGTCCGCGAGCATCAGGTCGGTGTCCACCGCGATGGCGGCCCGGCTGCCGTCCGCCATGGCGGTGACGACCAGCGCGGTGATGTCCGTGATGTTGCCGGCCACCCAGATGCCGGGTACGGAGGTCTCGCCCGCGCCCTCGGACTCGATGTGCTCGAACAGCCCGTCCGGATGGCTGGCGGTCGTCACGCCGATGTCCGCCAGGAGCTCGGAGCGTGCTCGGACCCGTGGACCGAGGAAGGCGGCCCGGCAGGGCACCGACCGGCCGTCGTCGAGCAGCACACCGCTCAGTGCGTCGTCCGAGACCTGAACCGAGGCGACGCCGCCCCGCACGACCCGGACGCCGCGGGCCGTGAGCAGGTCCCACTGCTCCTCGGTCGGCTCGAACGCGTCGTTGAGCAGCAGGGTCACGTCATCGCTCCAGGAACGCAGCAGCAGCGCCTGATGCCACGCGGCGGGCGCGGTGGCGATGACCGCGAGGGCCCGCTCCCGCGTCTCCCAGCCGTGACAGTACGGACAGTGCAGCACGTCCCTTCCCCAGCGCGCGGCGACACCCGCGATCTCGGGCAGCTCGTCGAGCAGTCCGGTCGCCACGATCAGCCTGCGCGCCTCGACCCGGTCGCCGTCGTCGAGGGTCACCGAAAAGCCGTACTCCCGGTTCCCGGACACCCCCTCCGCCCGTCCCTCGCGGAAGGTCGTCCCGTACGACTCGATCTCCGCGCGGGCGACGCGGACGAACTCGACCGGGTCCATGCCGTCGCGGGTCAGGAGGCCGTGGATGCCCTCGGCCGCGGCGTTCCTCGGGCTGCCGTCGTCGACGACGAGCACCGTCCGCCGTGAGCGGGCGAGAGTGAGCGCCGCGCTGAGCCCCGCGCCGCCGCCGCCGATCACGACGACGTCGTACACCGTCAGCCTCGCGGGGTCCGCTTGGATCGAGCGAGGGCGGCGATCCCGTACAGCGCGACGCCGACCGCGATGAGGATCAGACCGCGCAGCCACACCTCGCCGCTCTGCTGGCTGAGCAGTACGAGGCAGGACACGATGGCCAGGTACGGCAGAACCCTCGGGGTGCGGAAGTGCTCGTGCTCGACGTGGTCCTTGCGCAGCACGAGGACGGCGACGTTGACGCTGAGGAACACGAACAGCAGCAGGAGCACGACGGTCTCCGCGAGCACCTCGACGCCGCCGCTCAGGGTGAGCAGCATGGCGACCGCGGTGGTCGTCACGATGGCGACCCAGGGGGTGCGTCGGCCGGGCAGCACGCGGGTGAACACGCCGGGCAGGAGTCCGCTGTCGGCCATGCCGTAGGTCAGGCGGCTGGCCATGATCATCGCGAGCAGGGCGCCGTTGGCCACCGCGACGAGGGCGATCGCGCTGAACACCTGCGGGGGCAGTCCCACGCCCGTCGCCCGCACGACGTCGAGCAGCGGCGCGCTCGACTCGCCGAGCTGCGCGGGCGGGAGCGTGATGGTGGACGCGATGCCGATCAGCAGGTAGACGAAGGCCGCCGTGCTGAGGGCGGCGAAGAGCGCCCGGGGGTAGATCTTCGCGGGGTTCTTCATCTCCTCCGCGACGTTGGCGGAGACCTCGAAGCCCACGAACGAGTAGAAGGCGATGATGGCCGCGCCGAACGTGGCGACCAGGGGGTTCACGTCCGGCTCGAACTCGAGCACGCGAGCGGGCTCTCCGCCCCCGCCGCCGAGCAGGATGGCGACGAGCACGATCACGATCACGAGTCCCGAGGTCTCGATGATGGTCATGACCGTGTTGGCGCCCATCGACTCCCTGATGCCCCGGGCGTTCACCAGCGCAACGAGCGCGAGGAACACCACCGCGGCGAGGGGCGCCGGCACGTCGATGAAGGTGCCGAGGTAGTCGCCGCCGAACGCGAGGGCGAGAGCCGCAGCGCTCGTGAGCCCCGCGGCGAGCATCGAGAAGCCGACGAGGAAGGACACGATCGGCCGCTTGAAGGCCCGCTCCGCGAACACCGCTGCGCCGCCCGCCTTGGGGTATTTCGTCACGAGCTCCGCGTACGAGGACGCGGTGAGCAGGGCCATCCCGAGCGCGAGCAGCATGGGAGCCCACACCGCGCCGCCGACCTCCCCGGCGATCACGCCGATGAGGGCGTACACGCCGGCGCCGAGCACGTCGCCGAGGATGAAGAAGTAGAGCAGGGGGCCGGTGATGGCGCGGCGCAGAGCGGGGCGCTTCTCCTCGGTGGTCGTCATGGTGCCTTCCGGTCGATGCCGTCGCCCGGCTGGCGACGCGGCGGGAGGGCGGGCGGATCCCGAGGATCCACCCGCCTGCGCCCCTACGACCGTATGCCTGGTCGAGCGACTTCGCTCGGCCGTTACTGGGGCAGCGGATCCGTGATCTTCGTGCCGTCAGGGGTGATGACCCACCACACGTCGCCGACGCCCTGGCCGTTGACATCGCCGGGGGCGGCGTCCTTCTGGAACAGATAGACCGGAAGGCCGTTCACCGTGATCTGCGTCTCCCCGGCCACGCCGGTGATCGTGCCGACGGAGGCGGTGATCCCCTCGTCGACGACCGGCGTCGTTGTCTCGCTCGTGATCGAGGGCCAGGCGACGGCGCAGTCGCCCGAGCACGAGCTCGATCCGGAGTCGGGCACGTCCTTGTCGAAGTAGTAGGCGGTCATCCCGTCCGCGTCGACGATGATCTCGCCGAGCGGGCTGTCCGCGGTCGTGAGTTCGGCCATCGCCGCCGCGGGCGTCTCCGACTCCGTCGGCTCCGGGGCGGCGGACTCCGACTCCGACGCCGAGGGTTCGGGTGCGGTCGAGCCGGAGGACGTTGCGCAGCCGGCCAGGGCGAGGACCACGATGGCCGCGCCGGCCAGAGGGATCCGCAGTGAGCTGTTCATGATTCCTTCTTCTTCAGTGGGGAGGGCTCGCGGTCAGCGGGTCCGTACCGGGAAGAACGAGGCGGCGGGCCGGATCGTTCACACCGGGTGCGGAAAAACTGTCGATTGCTCACCCGCCGAGGGCGCTCGGAGCCCGCTCGGCCGGCCACCCGAATCGACAGCGAGGTTTTTTCCCTGGACGATGAACCTCGACCCCGCCTGTCTCGTTGCACCCGGTAGAGGCGGTAGGAGCCGAGGAGGCGTCGTGAGGAAGAAATCGAAGATCCTGATCGGGATCGGGGCAGGCGCCGTCGTGCTCGGCGGGGCCGCCCTGACGTTCGGGCCCGGGCTCTACGCGACTTATGCAGCCAGCGTCGTGGATGCGCCGCCCTCGCTCGACCGGGTCGCTCCCGGCGCGCAGACCGCCGTCGACCTGGAGAAGCTGTCCGGCACCTGGTCCGTCGTCGAGGGCTCGTACGCGGGCTATCGCGTGAACGAGGTGTTGCAGGGCAATGACGTCACCGTCACGGGCCGCACGGAGGAGGTCACCGGCTCGCTGACCGCGGACGGCCTGACCCTCACCCAGGCGACCGTCACCGTGGACGTCGCGAGCATCGCCACGACGGAGCCGCCGCGCGACATCTACTTCCGCGACGTCGCGCTGGAGGTGTCGAAGTTCCCGGAGGCCACATTCACGCTCACCGAGCCGGTGACGGCCGAGGAACCGGTCGCGGGCGAGCCCCAGGAGTTCGAGGCGACGGGTGAGCTCACCCTCCACGGGGTGACCCGGGAGGTGACGGCGGAGCTCGAGGCTGTGCTCACATCGACCGGCGGTCAGGTGAGCGGCAGCATCCCCATCACCTTCGAGGACTACGGCGTCGAGGCGCCGAGCCTCGGCTTCGTCGAGGTCGAGGATGAGGGCTTCGTCGAGTTCCTGCTCAACGTCGAGCAGGACTGACCGCGGGTACGAGTCGATCGGGCCACGGGACGGGTGAGATGTCGGACGATCAGGCGGAGCTGCTCCGGGCGCTGCACGACGCGCACGGTCCTGCGCTCTTCCGCTACGTCCTTCGGCTCACCCGTGACCATGGGCTCGCGCAGGACGTCGTGCAGGAGGCGCTGCTGCGAGCGTGGCGCCGCCCGGCCATCCTCGAGCAGAGCGACGAGGCCGCCCGGGCGTGGCTGTTCACGGTGGCACGGAACCTCGTGATCGACGATCGCCGCAGCGCGCGGCACACCCATGAGTTCCCGACCGACCGACTGCCCGAGTCGGTCGGGGAGGACATGACGGGGCCGGTGCTCGACGCCTGGCTCATCGCGGACGCGCTCGCCTCGCTGTCCGTGGAACACCGGACGGCGGTGGTCAGCGCCTACTACCTAGGCCAGACCGTCGCGGAGATCGCCCGGCGAGAGGACGTGCCCGAGGGCACGGTGAAGTCACGGCTGCATTACGCACTTCGCGCGATGCGCCTGGCACTGCAGGAGAGAGGTGTGACCCAGTGACAGCAACGGATCCGTTCCGCGACTGGGACGCCGCTTACGTGCTCGGCGGCCTGAGCGGCGAGCAGCGACGGACATTCGAGCGCCACATCGCCGAGTGTCCGCACTGCGCAGCCGCGGTCGCCGAGCTCGCCGGCATGCCGGGCATCCTCGGTCGGTTGCCGACGGAGGAGGCGCTCACCCTGGCGCCCGCCTTCGACGACGACACCCTGCGAGACCGTCCGCACGAGCCCGGAATCGTGCAGCGGCTCGCAGCGGGTGCAACCGTATCGAGGAGGCGCGCGCGCCGGCGCGCGGTGGCGGGCGTTGGAGCGCTCGCCGCCGCGCTGCTGGCCGGTGGCTTCGTCTTCGGCACGTCCCTCTCGCCGGGTGCCGACAGCGCCGGGCCCGCCGCAACAAGCACTCCCGCCGGGTCGGCGCTTCCGGCGCCGGTGATCGCCATGCAGCCCGTCGGCGACGCCGTGATGACAGCCGACCTCTCGGTGACCGAGAAGGCCTGGGGCACGCGGTTCGACTGGACCTGCCAGTACGGCGACGCCGAGTCCTGGGACAGCAGGTACCAGCCCTCCTACGACCTCGTCGTGACGGATGCGTCCGGCGCGGAGAGGGTCGTGGCGTCCTGGCGGGCGACGGGGCCGCGGGCCGGTGGGCTGGCCGCGTCGACCAGCGTGCCGACGCCGGAGATCCGCAGCATCGAGATCCGCTCGGCCGACTCCGACGCTCCGCTGGTGCGCGCCGAGCTCTGACCCGGGATCGGCTGGGGAGCCCAGAGCTCGTTCTGCCGCTCAGGGTTCTGCCGTGTGTGAGGTGGTGGGGTCTTGGGGCTCGGTTCGGGGCTCGTCCTGGCGCTCAGGGACCAGCCGGTAGGCTTGGGGCACGCAATGAGAAGAGGTCGTGCCGTGTCGTCTGGCATCGTCGCGCCCGGGGTGAACTACTGGCGGGTTCCACTCGCCCGGGCCGTCCTGGCCCTCGCTCTCGCGGCGGTCACCACGTTCACGGCAGGCCACTCGCCCCAGTTCGGACTCACGGTGTTCGGCGCGTTCGCGCTGCTCTCGGGCCTCGTCACCGCGGCCCTCACGGCCGCAAGCCTGACGGACCGCCGGCTGCGATCGCTGTTCCTCGTGCACGGGGCGGTCTCCGTCGTCGTCGGCCTCGCGGCCCTGATCGGCTCGTCCGCGGGGCTCCTGTTCTACCTGTACCTCGTGAGCGTGTGGGCGGCGGTCACCGGCTTCCTCGAGCTCTACGCCGGCCTGCGGAGCCGCGGCAGGGTCGCGGCCGCGAAGGACTGGCTGACCGTCGGCGCCGCCACCGCCCTGCTCGCGCTCGTGTTCCTGCTCGTGCCCCCGGACTACGCGGAGGCCTTCACCGCGGCGGACGGCGTGGACGGCGCCGTGACCGCATCCGTGCTCGGCGTCGGGCTGCTCGGAGCGTACGGCGCCCTGCTCGGCGTCTACCTGATCATCGCGGCGCTGTCCCTGAAGTGGGCCCCGGCCGAGGCGGCCGCCGCAAGAGGAGAGAAGTGACCATGGATTCACCCAGCCGCCGCGATCGGCTCCGTCCCCTCGAACTTGTCGGCCTGTCGTTCGTGCTCGCGCTGTTCGCGGGCGTCATCGTGCTGCTGAGCACCCGCAATCTCGAGTACGGGGGCATCGCGCTCGGCATCGCCTTCATCGGATCTCTCGTCGGCCTCGCCATGCTCACGCTCGCCACGAAGCCGAACCGCACGGAGCTCGGGGACATCGAGGAGCAGAACCGTCACGAGGGCCCGGGCCACGACGGGACCGGCCGCGGCCACGGGGTCTGACCCCGCTTCGCCCTCCCGTGAGGTGCCGGAATCGGTCCCCCTTCCGGCGAAAACGGGACCGATTCGGGCACCTCAGGGGTGGCGGCGCGTCTCCGCTAGAGCTCGATGTGCGCGACGAGGTCGCTCGCGAGCCCGGCGTATCCCGCCGGGGTGAGCGCGAGGAGGCGCTGCTTCGCGTCGTCGCCGATGTCCAGGCCGGCCACGAACTCGCGCAGGTCCTCGCCGCTGATCCGCTTGCCGCGGGTGAGCTCCTTCAGCACCGCGTACGGGTCCGCGATCGAGCTGCGGCCGGCCACGATCTCCGCCCGGATGACGGTCTGGATGGCCTCGCCGAGGATCTCCCAGTTGCCGTCGAGGTCCGTGGCCAGCAGGGCGCGGTCCACGTCGAGTTCGCCGAGCCCGCGACGGATGTTGTCGAGCGCGAGCACGGAGTGGCCGAGCGCGACGCCGACGTTGCGCTGCGTCGTGGAGTCGGTGAGGTCGCGCTGCAGTCGCGAGGTCACGAGCGTCGCGGCGAGCGAGTCGAGCAGGGCGTTCGACAGCTCGAGGTTCGCCTCCGCGTTCTCGAAGCGGATCGGGTTGATCTTGTGCGGCATCGTGGACGAGCCGGTGGCGCCGGCCTGCGGGATCTGCCGGAAGTAGCCGAGCGAGATGTAGGTCCAGACGTCCGTGCAGAGGTTGTGCAGCACGCGGTTCACGTGGGCGATGCGGCCGTAGAGCTGGGCCTGCCAGTCGTGCGGCTCGATCTGCGTGGTCAGGGGATTCCAGGTGAGGCCCAGGGACGTCACGAACTCGCGTGACACGGCGGGCCAGTCGACGGACGAGTCCGCGGCGACGTGGGCGGCGAAGGTACCGGTGGCCCCGCTGAACTTGCCCAGGTACTCGACGTCCTCGACCTCGGCGAGCAGGCGCTCGACGCGGTAGACGAAGACGGCGAGCTCCTTGCCGAGCGTCGTGGGGGTCGCGGGCTGGCCGTGGGTGCGGGAGAGCATCGCGTCGGCCCGGTACTCGACCGCCCGCGTGCGCAGCGCGTCGAGTACGGCGCGTGCGCGGGGAAGCCACACCTCGCGGACCGCCGACTCGATGACGATGGCGTAGGAGAGGTTGTTGATGTCCTCGCTCGTGCACGCGAAGTGCGTGAGCTCCGCGATGCCGGAGAGCCCGAGCGAGTCGAGGCGGCGACGCACGAGGTACTCGACGGCCTTCACGTCGTGGCGGGTGGTGGCCTCGAGCGCGGCCAGCTCGTCAATCTCGGCCTGGCCGAAGTCGGTGACGACGGCACGCAGCGCGGCCGACTGATCCGCGGACAGCGGTGCGGACCCGAACATCGAGTGGTCGGTGAGGTAGAGGAGCCACTCGACCTCCACCTGCACGCGCGCCCGGTTCAGCCCGGCCTCCGAGAGGTACTCGCCGAGGTCGCTCACGGCGGGGTAGTAGCGCCCGTCGAGCGGGCTGAGCACCTGGGGAGGAAGGGACGTCATGCGGGGATCTCCTACTCGCGCGGGCGCAGCTCCGGCTCGATCTGCCGGAAGGGGAGGGCGCACGCGGGCACAATTCTCTCAACAAGTCCGCCGAACCCCTCGCGATGCGTCGATTCGGGGTTTTCGGGTGCGGCCCCGAGGGGTCCGGACCTGATGCGGTCCTATGCGCACCGGGATCATGCAGGAACGCAATTCAGCAGATCCGTAATTCAGCAGATCGGCGTCGGTCAGGAACGCAACTCAGCAGATCCCGGTCGAGGCTCGGCGTGTCGACGCCCGGACACGGCGTGTCGAGGGAGATTTGCTGAATTGCGCAGAGGGTGGCCGGAGGGCGGTGGCCAACTGAGGTCTTGGCTCCCGGCAGCCCAGGTCCCGCCAGTACCGGCGGGCCCGGCCGCTCCCGCACAGCGCGCCCCGCCGAGGGTGCGGCCCACATCCTGCCGGTGCCGGGCGGCCGGAGCGCGGGCTGCGGCCACCATGGGCTGGTCGAAAGGATCGGCGATGGTCGACGGTGTAGTGGATGCCCGCACGGAGTACGAGACCGCGCTGCTGCGGCGCCAGCGCGAGGAGCTCGGCGGGCTCGTGGCCCGGATGTCCGTGCTGCGGCGGGTGCTGCCGACCGGCGGCATGGTGTACTGGCGGTCGCGTGCCCAGCGGCGCTACCTCGAACGGCTGACGCGCGTCGAGGACCTCCTGGAGAGCGCCGCCGCCGAGCTGCAGGGCGCGCTCGCGGCGACGGGCACGGCCCTCGCCCGGCGGGAGAGGCAGGCGTGAGCGACGACCTTGTCGTCTCCGGCGGCGGCTCGACGGCCGTGGCGACCGAGGAACTGCTCGAGCACGCCCAGGATCTCGAGCACGTCCGGGACGGGCTCGAGATCTGCCGGGACCGCCTGGCGTCCTGGCCGCTGGTCGAGGAGGTGGACCCGAGGGTCACCAACCACCTGACCTGGGCCCGCGGCGCCATCGCGGACGCCCTCCAGGAGAGCGGGAGTCTCGCGCGGGCGTTGCGTCTCTCCGCCGAGCGATACGGCGCCCTCGAGCGGACGCTCGCGCTCGTGCAGAGGACGTCGGGGGAGGCGGTTGCCTACTGGGCGGGCATGCTGCTGCCCGGGATCGTGCTCACCCACGGGCCGGCGGTCGCCCTCGCGCTCGCCGTGGGCGCCGTGACGATCGGGACCCCGCAGGGGCGGGCCGTGGTCGGCGGTGCCGGCGACTGGCTGCGCGACAACCCCGCCGTCGTGAACAACGCCCTCGTCGCATCGCTCACCCGCACCGCGGTGTCGTCGGTCGACGACTTCGGGCTCGGCGTCGTGCTCGCCCCGCCCGCGGCGCGCCACCTGCTCGGCGAGGAGGGCCTCGACGTCGGCCTTCCTCTGGCGGGCGCGGTGGTCACGGGCGCCGCCGGCGCGGCGGGGCTGCTGCGGGAGACTTGGGTGGCGGTGCGCCGGGTGCCCCTGCCTGTGGACGGGCCGGATGCACCCGCGGCAGGAGGGCCGGTGAGCACGGCGACGGCTACCGCGACCGCGACCGCGAGTGGTGTCGGGGCGGTGGCGACGGATGGTCGCGCGGGCGCACACGCGACCCCCGCAGCCGTCGCCGCGCCACGCGGGTACGCCGATCTCGCGGCGCGGGTGCCGCGGTCGGCACCCGAGGGCGCGCAGATCCGGATCGAGCAGTACGGCGACGGCGACGAGGGCAGGCGCTTCGTCGTCTACGTCGCGGGCACGGCGGACGCGTCGCCGCGCTCGTCGGCCGACCCGTGGGACGTCACCTCGGACATCGGCACGGTGACGGGCGCCGACGCGGGCGCCGTGCGCGCCACCGAGCAGGCGATGCGGGAGGCGGGCGTCGGCCCGGACGACCGCGTCGTGCTCGCCGGCTACTCGCTCGGCGGGATCGTGGCACGGGAGGTGGCGGACCGGGGCACATTCCCCGTCGACGGGGTGCTCACCCTGGGGTCACCGGTCGGCCAGATCCGGGTCCCCGACGGCGTCGCCGCGGTGTCGGTCGAGCACAGCGAGGACGTGCTCGCGGCGCTCGGCGGTCACGGTCTCGCCGCGGAGGACGGCGGGAACGCGGTCGTGGTCCGGCGCTCCGTCGCGGCCGAGCTCGCCGAGGGTGGCACGACGCTGTTCGCGGCCCACGGGTTCGACCGCTACGCCGAGACCGCTGCGCTGCTTGACGACTCCGAGGAGGAGCGGATCCGCGACTTCCGGGCGACGCTCACGGGCTTCCTCGGCGAGCGCGAGCAGGGAACGGTGTCGCTCTGGCGGGCGGACCGCATACCGGACGCGCCGCTGACGCCAGACTGGACCGCGTCGGCGCCGCCGGAGAAGCTCACGCCGGAGAACCTCACCCCGGAGAAGTTCTCACCAAAGAACTCCGCACCCGAGAACCTTGCACCGGAGAGCTCTCCGGCGCCGGGGAACCCGGTCGCGTCGGGAACGGAGGCGGACTCGGTCAGTCCCGGTCGCGGCGGGCGAGCGGGCGCAGGACAAGGCCGATGACCCAGCTGAACAGCGCCATCAGCAGGGCCCCGAGCACACCCCACCAGAAGCCGTCGACGGACAGCCCGAAGCCGAGCAGGCCCGAGATCCAGGCGACGAGGAGGAACAGCAGCCCGTTCACGATGAGCGCGATGAGCCCGAGCGTCAGGAGGTACAGCGGGAACGCGACGATCTTGATCGCCGTGCCGATGACGCCATTGACGATGCCGAACAGCAGGCCGAGCAGCAGGTACGTGAGCACGACGGCGAGGGGGTTGCCCTCCTCGTACGGGGTGACGTGCGTGCCGGCGACGATCAGCGTGGTCAGCCACAGCGCGATGGCGTTCGTGACCGTCGAGATCAGGAATTTCGGCATATGCCCACTATGGCATCGCTCCTCCCCCCGCCACCACGGGAGCCGCGCCCCACCCGCCGCATAGACTCTGGTGCCGTGAGTGCCCACGACGACAAGCCACCCGTCCGCCTCCGGCCCGAGATCGTCGCTCTCCCTGCGTACCGGCAGGGCAACCCGGCATCCGATGACAGCTACAAGCTCTCCTCCAACGAGAACCCGTTCGAGCCGCTGCCCGGCGTGCTCGAGGCGATCGCCGGCGTGCGCTCGATCAACCGCTACCCCGACGCCACGGCCGGCGCACTCAGGGAGGCGCTCGCCGCGCGCTACGGCGTCACGCCGGATGAGGTGCACGTCGGGGCGGGATCGGTGTCGCTGCTCGCGCAGTTCATCCAGGCCGCCGCGGGAGCGGGCGACGAGGTCGTGTACCCGTGGCGGTCCTTCGAGGCGTACCCCGGGCTCGTCACGGTCGCGGGTGCGACCGGCGTGCGGGTGCCGAACCTGCCGGACGGCAGCCTCGACGTCGCCGGGCTCGCCGCCGCCGTGACCCCGCGCACCCGGGTGGTTCTGGTCTGCACCCCCAACAACCCGACCGGCACCATCGTGACCGCAGCCGAATTCGCCGACCTCATGCAGCGCGTCCCGTCCGACGTCCTCGTGCTCCTCGACGAGGCGTACACGGAGTTCGTGCGCGACCCCGCGGCCGTCAACGGGGTTCCGCTGCTCGCGCGGTACCCGAATCTCGTGGTGCTGCGCACGTTCTCCAAGGCGTACGGCCTCGCCGGGCTGCGGGTCGGCTACGCGCTCGGCCCGGTCCGCGTGCTCGACGCGGCGCGGTCGACCGCGATCCCGCTCTCGGTCACGGCGGTCGCGGTCGAGGCGGCGCTCGCCTCGCTCGACCGCGAGCCCGAGCTCCTCGAGCGCGTCGACCGCATCGTGCTGCTCCGCGACCGGGTGCGCGAGGCGCTTCTCGACCAGGGCTGGGCCGTCCCGGAGGCGCACGGCAACTTCGTCTGGCTGCCCACGGGCGAGGCGACGGCACGGGCCGCAGAGGTGTTCGCCGAGCACGGCGTCGTCGTGCGCGCCTTCCCACCGGAGGGCATCCGGGTCAGCATCGGGGAGGAGGAGTCTGTCGACAAACTCCTAAAGGCATCGGAGGACATTGTCCGCAACCTCACGAGGACCACTGAGGGGCGCCGGTAGGTTAGTCGAATGGCGGAATCCGAAACGACGGTGTCCCTGCTCTCCGCGGAGGGCAGGCTGGAGCCCACCCCCTCCGCCGAGCAGTTCCTGCCCTACTTCGAGAAGCTCACCGAGGCCGACTACCGGCAGTTCTACGCCGACATGGCGCAGGTCCGGGCCTTCGACGCCGAGGCGACGCACCTGCAGCGCCAGGGCCAGATGGGCCTGTGGCCGCCGAGCACCGGCCAGGAGGGCGCACAGGTGGGCTCCGCCCGGGCGTCCCGTCCCCAGGACCACATCTTCCCCTCCTACCGGGAGCACGCCGTCGGGCTGATCCGCGGCATCGACCTGCTCGGCATCATCGAGCTGATGCGCGGCACGACGCACGGCGGCTGGAACCCGCAGGAGACGAACTTCCACCTCTACACGCTCGTGATCGGGTCGCAGGCCCTGCACGCCACCGGCTACGCCATGGGCGTGAAGTTCGACGGCGCCGTCGGCACCGGGGACCCCGACACCGACACCGCCGTCATGGTCTACTTCGGCGACGGCGCGACGAGCCAGGGCGACGTCAGCGAGGCCCTGGTCTTCGCGGCGAGCTTCCAGACCCCGCAGGTGTTCTTCCTGCAGAACAACCACTGGGCGATCTCGGTGCCCGTCAGCACGCAGTCCCGGGTCCCGCTGTACCTGCGGCCCCGCGGATTCGGCATCCCCAGCACGCAGATCGACGGCAACGACGTGTTCGCGAGCTACGCCGTCACGGCCAAGTACCTCGACGACGCGCGCAGCGGGCGCGGCCCCGGCTTCATCGAGGCCCTGACCTACCGCATCGGCGCGCACACCACGAGCGACGACCCGACCAAGTACCGCACCGACGACGAGCTCGCCTCCTGGGTCGAGCGCGACCCGGTCCTGCGGCTCGAGACCTACCTCCGCGGACTCGGCGCCGACGACGCGTTCTTCGGCGACGTGCGCGAGGAGGCGGCCGACCTCGCCGCCGACATCCGCCGCCGTACCCTGACCCTCGGCACCCCGCCCGTGGGCAAGATCTTCGACCACGTCTACTCCGAGCCGCACCCGGTGATCGAGGAGCAGAGGGAGTGGCTGGCGCAGTACGAGGCGTCTTTCGACGATGCGTCGGCGTCGGTGGAGGGGGAGCGGGCATGACCGACATCCAGACGGCACAGACCGGCGAGGCAGCGCCGACCGGCCAGGCGACACAGGCGGCGCACGACGCGGATGCCGCACAGCTGGCGGCCGACTCCATCCAGACCATGCCGCTCGGCCGCGCGCTGAACGCGGGCCTCCGCAGGGCGCTGCAGGACGACGACCGCGTGCTGCTGATGGGCGAGGACATCGGCAAGCTCGGCGGCGTCTTCCGGGTGACCGAGGGGCTGCAGAAGGAGTTCGGCGAGCAGCGCGTCATCGACACGCCCCTCGCCGAGTCCGGCATCATCGGCACGGCCATCGGCCTCGCCATGCGCGGCTACCGCCCGGTGTGCGAGATCCAGTTCGACGGGTTCATCTACCCCGGCTTCGACCAGATCACGAGCCAGCTCGCGAAGATCACCAACCGGCACGAGGGCTCGGTGAGCATGCCGGTGGTCATCCGCGTGCCGTACGGCGGGCACATCGGCGCCATCGAGCACCACCAGGAGAGCCCCGAGGCGTACTTCGCGCACACCGCCGGCCTCCGCGTGGTCAGCCCGAGCACCCCGAACGATGCCTACTGGATGATCCAGGAGGCCATCGCGAGCGACGACCCGGTGATGTTCTTCGAGCCGAAGGCGCGCTACTGGCCCAAGGGCGAGGTGAGCCTCGCGGGCAACCCCGTGCCGCTGCACGCGAGCCGCGTGGCCCGCGCGGGCACCGAGGTCACCCTCGTGGGCCACGGCGCCATGGTGACGATGCTCCTGCAGGCCGCCGAGATCGCCGCCCAGGAGGGCACGAGCGTCGAGGTCATCGACCTGCGGTCGCTGTCGCCCATCGACTACGGCCCGATCCTCGAGTCCGTGCACAAGACCGGCCGGCTCGTGGTGGCCCAGGAAGCCCCCGGTTTCGTGAGCGTGGGCTCCGAGATCGCCGCGACTGTCACCGAGCGGGCGTTCTACTCCCTCCAGGCGCCCGTGCTGCGGGTGTCCGGATTCGACGCGCCCTTCCCGCCCGCGAAGGTCGAGTCGCTCTACCTCCCCGACGCCGACCGCGTGCTCGACGCGATCGACCGCTCCCTCGCCTACTGACGAGGGCGCCCGCCTTCCCGAACCCCACCGCGACAGCATCCGGAGTTGCCATGACCGATTCACAGTTCAACCTCCCGGACGTCGGGGAGGGCCTGACCGAGGCGGAGATCGTGTCGTGGAAGGTCGGTCCCGGCGACGCCGTGAGCGTCAACCAGGTCATCGTGGAGATCGAGACGGCGAAGTCGCTCGTCGAGCTGCCGTCCCCGTACTCCGGCACCGTGTCCGGGCTGCTCGTGCAGGAGGGTGACACGGTCGACGTCGGAACGCCGATCATCTCCATCTCGTCGGAGTCGCGCGTCGGGGTCGAGGCCCCGCTCGCGACGCCCGCCCAGGCGGCCATGCCGCTCGAGGCCACCATGGCGGTCCCCGGCTCCTCGGCAGCGACGGGCCCGGTGGTCGCGGGCGTGCCCCACGAGCAGCCCGCCCCGGCCGCCCCCACCGAGGCGGAGGACGCCGCAGCCGATGCCGCCGCGAGCGTCTCCCGAGAGGCGGACGAGAAGCCCCAGGCCGTGCTCGTGGGCTACGGCACCAGGAGCGGCGCCCCCGCGACCCGCAGGCGCCGAAGTGACACCGCCGGTGCGGCCGCTCCGACGACGCGGCCCGCGCCCGCAGCGCCGACCGCGCCCCGAGCGGGACAGCCGACGCCACGCTCCGTGCCGCTCGCCCAGTCCGTCGGCCCGATCATTGCGAAGCCGCCCGTGCGCAAGCTCGCCAAGGACCTCGCGGTCGACCTCGCGACCGTCACCGCCACCGGCCTGCTCGGCGAGATCACCCGCGACGACGTCGTGCGCCACGCGTCGCAGGCGAGCGTGTTCAAGAACCTCGAGACGCCCGAGTGGTCGCCCGAGCGCGAGGAGCGCATCCCCGTGAAGGGCGTGCGCAAGGCCATCGCGCAGGCGATGGTGTCGAGCAAGTTCTCCGCCCCGCACGTCAGCGTGTTCGTGGACGTCGACGCCACCCGCACGATGGAGTTCGTCAAGCGGCTGAAGACCTCGACGGACTTCGCGGGCGTCAAGGTGTCGCCGCTGCTCATCATGGCGAAGGCCATGATCTGGGCCGTGCGGCGCAACCCGACCGTCAACTCCTCCTGGAGCGACTCCGAGATCGTCGTGCGGCACTACGTGAACCTCGGCGTCGCCGCCGCGACGCCCCGCGGCCTCATCGTGCCGAACGTCAAGGAGGCGCAGTCGATGTCGCTCCTGCAGCTCGCGCAGGCGCTCGAGCAGCTCACCATCACGGCGCGCGACGGCAGGACCAGCCCGGCCGAGATGGCGAACGGCACCATCACGCTCACCAACATCGGCGTCTTCGGCATGGACACGGGCACGCCGATCCTGAACCCGGGCGAGGTCGCCATCGTGGCGCTCGGCACCATCAAGCAGAAGCCGTGGGTGGTGGACGGCGAGGTGCGGCCGCGATTCGTCACGACCGTCGGCGCGAGCTTCGACCACCGGGTCGTGGACGGCGACGTGGCGAGCCGGTTCGTGGCGGACGTGGCGAGCGTGCTCGAGGAGCCCGCCCTGCTCCTCGACTGACGGCCGCGAATCGCACCGCATACACCGAGCGGCTGATTTTGACAATCATTCTCAACTGCGCGTAGGTTGAGCGCGTGAAATCCCCCTTCGCCGCCCTCGCCCTGTCCGCCGCCGCCCTGCTCGCCCTGGCGGGCTGCGCCGGAACCCAGCCGGCCGCGGGGGAGCAGCCGGCCGACGCGGGGATCCGGGTCGTCGCCACCACGACGCAGGTCGCGGACTTCACGCGAGCTCTCGTCGGCGACGACGCCACCGTGACCCAGCTCATCCAGCCGAACCAGAGCGCGCACTCGTTCGAGCCGACGCCGGCCGACCTGCTCGCCATGGGTGAGGCGAACGTGCTCGTGTCGAGCGGCTCCGGCCTCGAGGAGTGGCTGGACGACGCCGTGGAGGCCTCCGGGTTCGACGGCGAGGCCATCGTCGCGACGGAGGGCATCGAGCTGTCCGCTGACGAGGCGGGCCACGAGGGGGAGACGGCCGAGGAGCACGCCGACCACGCGGGCGAGGAGGCCGGGCACGAGGGGGAGACCGCGGAGGAGCACGCCGAGCACGCGGGCGAGACGGCCGAGACCGGGCACGAGGACGAGCACGCCCACGCGGCAGGCAACCCCCACGTGTGGACCGACCCGCGCAACGCCGCGACCATGGTCGCCACCATCGCGGAGGGCCTCGAGCGTGCGTCCGCGGCGGACGCCGACGCCATCGCCGAGAACGCCGAGCGGTACACCGCGACCCTGACGGCTCTGGACGAGTGGAGCGCGGCGGCCATCGATGCCGTTCCCGCAGAGCAGCGCCTCCTGGTGACCAACCACGACGCCTTCGGCTACTTCGTCGAGCGCTACGGCATCACCTACGTCGGATCCGTGCTCCCCGGTTTCGACGACAACGCGGAGCCGAGCGCGGCCGAGATCGACGAGCTCGTGGCGGCCATCCGCGCCACCGGCACCCGTGCGGTGTTCTCCGAGACCTCCATCTCGCCGCGCGCCGCGGCCACGATCGCCGAGGAGGCCGACGTCGCCGTGTACGACGGCGACGACGCGCTGTACGGCGACTCCCTCGGGCCGGACGGCAGCGACGGCGCGACCTACGTCGGATCCCAGGTGCACAACGTGCGCGTGCTCGTCGAGTCCTGGGGCGCGACGCCCCCCGACCTTCCCGCCGCCGTGAGCGAGGCGGTGTGAGCTCAGCCCTGCGGATCAGCGGCGGCGCGTTCGGCTACGGCCACGCGCCGGCGCTGGTCGGCGTCGACATCGACGTCGAACCGGGGCAGGCGGTGGCGCTCATCGGACCGAACGGCGCGGGGAAGTCGACGTTGCTGAAAGGCGTGCTCGGGCTGGTGCCCCTGCTCGCCGGAACGATGGACATCCTCGACCGGCCGCGCGCACAGGCGGACCGCTCCAGCCTCGGCTACCTGCCGCAGGCGGACGACCTCGACCCCGAGTTCCCCGTCTCGCTCGAGCAGGTCGTGCTCATGGGCCGGTACCGATCCATGGGCTGGCTGCGCGGACCCCGACGCGCCGACCGCGCCGCCGTGGCGACCGCGCTCGAGACCGTCGGGCTCGCCTCGCGCGCCCGCGCCCGGTTCGGCACGCTGAGCGGCGGGCAGCAGCAGCGCGGCCTCCTCGCACGCGCGATCGCCGCGAACCCCCGCCTCCTGCTCCTCGACGAGCCCTTCAACGGCCTCGACCAGACCAACCGCGACGCCCTCATCGAGACGCTTCAGGCTCTGAAGGAGCGCGGCGTGGCGATCCTCGTCTCGACCCACGATCTCGAGCTCGCGCGGCTCGTCTGCGACCGGGTCCTGCTGCTCAACGGCAGCCAGGTCGCATTCGGCGACCGGGACGCCGTGCTCACCCTCGAGAACGTGCAGCGCACCTTCCGGGAGGTGCAGGTCGAGCTGGACCAGCACACGTTCGTCACGCCGGGGCACGATGGGCACTGATCCGTTCGACCTGCTGTTCGCCCCGTTCGCGCTGCCCTTCATGGGCCGCGCGCTCGCCGTGATGCTCGTCCTCGCCGTGGCGGCCGGCGTCGTCGGAGTGCTCGTGAACCTGCGCGGCCTGGAGTTCACCACCGACGGCCTGGTGCACGCCGTCTTCCCGGGGATCGCCATCGGCTTCGCGCTGGGCGGCACGCCGGGCCTGTTCGTCGGCGCCGTCGTCGCCGCGGTGGTGGGTGCCGTGCTGCTGACCGTCGCGGTCCGGGCGGCCGTTGCCTCGGACTCCGGGGTCGCCATCGTGCTGACCGGCATGTTCAGCATCGGCGTGCTCGCGGTGTCCCGGCAGTCCGACTACAGCGGGCAGCTGGAGTCGCTGCTCTTCGGGCGCATCCTCACCATCACGGCGGGCGAGGTGACGCAGACCCTCGTGATCGCGGTGCTCGCGCTCGCGCTCGTGCTCGCGACGCTCAAGGAGCAGGTGTTCCGCGCGTTCGACCCCACCGGGAGTGCCGCGGCGGGCTACCGCCCGATCGTCCTCGACCTCGTGCTCAACGTGGCCATCGCTCTCGTCGTGGTCGCCGCGTCGAGTGCCGTGGGCAACCTCCTCGTGCTCGCCGTGCTGATCGTCCCCGCCGCCATCGCCCGGCTGCTCACCGGCCGGCTCATCCTCCTGTTCCCGATCGCTGCCGCGACGGCCGCCCTCGCGGCGTGGCTCGGGCTGTCCGCGAGCTTCGCCGCATCCGTGAGCACGGGCGTCAGCCTGCCGAGCGGTGCCACCGTCGTCGCCGCCCTCGTGGTCGGCTACCTCATCGCCCTCGCCCTGCGCGCCCTGCGCGGGCGGCGGGGAACGGTAGCCGCCTGATGGGCTACTTCGAGCGGGCGCTGCTGGCGGCGTTGCTCATCGGCTCGCTGAGCGGCCTGGTGGGCAGCCTCGTCGTGCTGCGCAGGCGCACGTTCTTCACCCAGGCGCTCACCCACGCCACCTTCCCCGGCGGCGTCGCGGCGGCGCTCCTCGGCGTGAACGTGCTGCTCGGCGCGGCCGTCGCCGCCGTGCTCCTCGTCGGCGTCATGACCCTGCTCGGCCGCGTCCGCGGCCAGGGCGGCTCCGTGGCCTCCGGGCTGGTGCTGACCGCCGGCTTCGCGCTCGGCGCTCTCCTGCAGGGGCTCAACCCGTCGTTGCCCATCCACGTCGACACGTTCCTCGTCGGCTCCATCCTCACCGTCTCCGTCGGCGACATCGCCCTCGCCGGGGGAGTGCTCGTCGCCGTCGTCGCGACGCTCCTGCTCGCGGGCAAGGAGATCGTGTTCTCGACCTTCGACTCCACGGGCTTCCGCGCCGCCGGGTACCGGGAGTGGCCCATCGAGCTGCTGACCCTCGGGCTGATCACCGCGACCGTCGTCGTGGCCATGCCCGCCGTGGGATCGATCCTCGCCATCGCTCTGATCGCCGCCCCCGCGGCCGCGGCACGCCTGGTCGTCCGCACCTCGACGCAGCTGTTCGTGCTCGCTCCCGTCGTGGGCGCCGTCGCGGCCGTCGGCGGTCTGCTGCTGTCCCGGGCGCTCGCCGTGAGCGCGGGCGCGACCATCGCGCTCACCGCCGCCGCGATCTTCGTGCTGGCCTCGGCTCTCACCCGGCGAGAGGGCTTACGGTGGGTGCGATGAAGAGGAACACGTGGCAGCGCGAGGCCGTGCGGGAGGCGTTGGTCACCGCGGACGGCTTCGTCAGCGCGCAGAGCCTGCACTCGACGCTCCGCGACGGCGGCTCGCCGATCGGGCTCGCCACGGTGTACCGGGCGCTGTCGGACCTCACCGACGGCGGCGAGGCGGACTCCCTGCAGTCGATGGAGGGCGAGGCGCTCTACCGCGCCTGCACGAGCGGCGGGCACCACCACCACCTCATCTGCCGCAATTGCGGCCTGACCGTCGAGATCGAGGCCGACGCGGTCGAGACCTGGGCGACCTCGGTCGCCGCGGCGAACGGCTTCACGCAGCCCCAGCACATCGTCGACGTCTTCGGCCTCTGCGCCGCCTGCTCCCGGGCCGCCGCCGAGCAGTAGTGCCCGCGGGCCCCGCACCGGGTCGCTGAGCTCTCCCCGGTCGGTGAGCTCCTCTCGGTCGCTGAGCTTGTCGAAGCGACGTAAGCCGCGTCCGTCACGTCCCTTCGACGGGCTCAGGGACCGTGCCGGTTGCGTCCCCTCGGCAGGCACAGGGACCGTGTGGGTTGCGTCCCTTCGACGGGCTCAAGGACCAAGAAGGCGTGCCGCGCAAGGGGGGCGCGGAACTCGCCGAGCGCGAGCATCCTCTGGTCAAGGGGGCGCACAGAACGCGCGTGGAAGGCCCTTCCGGATGCTCGGGTACCCTTGAGGGTTGCTTTTTACTGAATCGGCGGGTCGTGCACTGCACGGATCCGCCGCACCATCGTCACGGAAGAAGTGCTCCCGCTGTGCCCCAGAACCACCTGAACGTCCGCCATCGTCACCCCTTGCGTGACCGCCTCCCCGGCGCCGCCAAACGCCCTGAAGCCCCCGCCTCGCCACGCAGGCGCCGACCGGACCACTCCGGCCACCGCCTGCTCCAGGCCCGCAAGGCCGGCTCCGTGAAGCTGTACGCGCCCGAGCATCCGCGCCTCGACCGCGCGGTGTTCGGCGTCACGGCCGCCCTCGCCGTCGGCTTCGTGATCTGGGGGTTCGTCAGCACCCCGAGCCTCGGTGCGGTCTCGTCGACCGCCGAGGGCTGGGTCATCGAGAACACCGGGTGGCTCTTCGTGCTCGCCGCCAGCTTCTTCGTGGTCTTCGTTATCTGGCTCGCCGCCAGCAAGTACGGGCGCATCAAGCTCGGCGCGGACGAGGAGGAGCCGCAGTTCCGCACGGTGTCCTGGATCGCGATGATGTTCAGCGCCGGCATGGGCATCGGCCTCATGTTCTTCGGCTCGGCCGAGCCGCTCAGCTTCTTCATCTCCCCGCCGCCCGGCACCACCGCGGCGGAGAGCCAGGAGGCCGTGCGCACGGCGATGGCGACGTCGCTGTTCCACTGGGGCCTGCACCCCTGGGCCATCTACGCGGTCGTCGGCATCGCCATCGCCTACGGCACCTACCGCAAGGGGCGCCGCCAGCTGTTCTCCTCCCTTTTCTGGCCGATCTTCGGCCGCAAGAGCGAGGGCTGGGCGGGCAAGGTCATCGACATGCTCGCGATCTTCGCGACGCTGTTCGGCTCCGCCGCGTCCCTCGGCATCGGGGCGACGCAGATCGGTGCCGGCATGCAGTTCCTCGGCTGGTCCGACTCGCTGGGTGCGCCGCTGCTCATCGGCATCATCGCGGTGCTCACCGTCGCGTTCGTGGCGTCCGCCGTCTCCGGCATCGCCCGCGGCATCCAGTGGCTGTCGAACATCAACATGGTGCTCGCGCTCGTGCTCGCCGCCTTTGTGTTCCTCGTCGGGCCGACCCTGTTCATCCTGAACCTGCTGCCCGCCACCATCGGCGGCTATCTGGGCGACATGGCGGAGATGGCGTCCCGCACGGCGGCCACCGGCGGCGAGGACACGAGCACCTGGCTCTCGAGCTGGACCATCTTCTACTGGGCGTGGTGGATCTCCTGGACGCCCTTCGTCGGCATGTTCATCGCGCGCATCAGCCGGGGGCGCACCATCCGCGAGTTCGTGACGGGCGTGCTGCTCGTCCCGACGATCGTCGCCCTCATCTGGTTCTCGATCTTCGGCGGCTCGGCGATCGACGCCCAGCGCGACTCCGGCGGGATGACCGTGGACGGCGCGGTCAACTCGAACGCGACCCTGTTCCAGCTCCTTGCGCACTACCCGCTCGCGGGCATCAGCTCGGTGCTGGTGATGGTGCTCGTCGCGATCTTCTTCGTCTCGGGCGCGGACTCCGCCTCCATCGTGATGGGCACGCTGTCCCAACGCGGCGCCATCGAGCCGGCTCGCGGCGTCGTCATCTTCTGGGGCGTGCTCATGGGCGCGGTCGCCGCCATCATGCTCGCCATCGGCGGGGGAGGCGCCGAGGCGCTGACCGGTTTGCAGAACCTCACGATCGTCGCGTCGCTGCCGTTCGTGCTGATCATGCTGCTCATCGCGTTCGCGCTCTACAAGGACCTGCGCACCGATCCGCTCATCGCGCGCCGCCAGGCCGCGGTGGAGATGGTGCAGGACGCGGTGGTGCAGGGCGTCGAGCAGCACGGCGACAACTTCCAGCTCTCCGTGGACGCCCGCCCGCCCGCCGAGGAGCCCGCCGAGGCTCTGCCCGGCGAGCCGCACGTCGACGGCGGGTTGCCATCGTCGATCAATCCCCGTAATGTATGACGTTGGCCGTGAGGGCCTCTCCCTCGCGGATCGCACGCCAATCCCACTCCTCGCCATCGTGAAGTGGGTCCGCGCGTGCCGACAAGAGATCTTGGGCAGAGCAATCCGGCTCTGCGGTACTGGAGGATAACCATGGCAGCAACCTGCCAGGTGACAGGAGCCGTTCCCGGCTTCGGTCACAACATCTCGCACTCGCACCGGCGCACCAAGCGGCGCTTCGACCCGAACGTGCAGAAGAAGACGTACTACGTCCCCTCGCTCCGTCGTAACGTGACCCTCACGCTGTCGGCCAAGGGGATCAAGGTGATTGACGCCCGCGGCATCGAGTCCGTGGTCAAGGACATTCTCGCGCGTGGGGTGAAGATCTAATGGCGAAGCAGCAGGACGTACGTCCGATCATCAAGCTCCGTTCGACGGCCGGCACCGGGTACACCTACGTGACCCGCAAGAACCGTCGCAACAACCCCGACCGCATCGTGCTCAAGAAGTACGACCCCGTAGTGCGCAAGCACGTCGACTTCCGTGAGGAGCGCTAACCATGGCGAAGAAGAGCAAGATCGCGCGCAATGAGCAGCGCAAGGTAGTCGTCGAGCGGTACGCCGCGAAGCGTCTCGAGCTGAAGAAGGCCCTCGTGGACCCGAACGGCACCGACGAGTCCCGCGAGGCCGCCCGCCTCGGCCTGCAGAAGCTGCCCCGCAACGCCTCGCCGGTGCGCGTGCGCAACCGCGACGCCGTCGACGGTCGCCCCCGCGGTCACATCAGCGCCTTCGGCATCTCCCGCGTGCGCTTCCGCGACATGGCGCACCGCGGAGAATTGCCGGGCATCACCAAGTCAAGCTGGTAGGTTACGAGCGGTCGACCCCGACCGTTCGGCCTCAGTGGCCGCTTTCGACAAGAGAACAACAGGGCTGTTCCTTTCAACGGCTCTCTCGTCCGAGGAGGACAACCAATGGCAGATAACACCCTCAACCGCACGGAGCTGGTTGCCGCGGTCGCGGCCGAGTCCGGCCAGAGCCAGGCTGCCGTCAACGGCGTGCTCGACGCTCTGTTCTCGACGCTGTCCAGCAACGTTGCCCAGGGCGTCAAGGTCACCGTCCCCGGCTGGATCACGGTCGAGCAGACGGCACGCGCCGCCCGCACCGGCCGCAACCCCCAGACGGGTGAGCCGATCGACATCGCCGCAAGCAAGGGTGTCAAGATCTCGGCCGGTAGCAAGCTGAAGGCTGCCGTCAAGTAGTTCTGCTTTCTTCGAAGAGGGGGGTGCCGGAATCGGCGCCCCCCTCTTTGGTGTTCCTCGCGCTGCGAGTCAGTTGCGGTCGCTGAGCTTGTCGAAGCGACGTGACGGCTCTCAGAGGCTGGCGCGCGTCCCTTCGACAGGCTCAGGGACCGGGTGGGCCGCGTACCTGCGTGGCCGCGATTTCCTGCCGCGCACCGTTTCATAGCTGGACGGCGCCCAGGGAGCTCGCCGCCGCACGCCGTAGTCTTGATGGGCCATGGCCAGAATCGTTCGCGTCGCGGGTCCCGCCCTGCTCCTCGCGGTCTCCTTCGCGTCCCTCCTGCTCGCGCTCGCGATCGGCGGCGCCGCGAACCCGCTCCCGCTGCAGGACCCCGGACCCGCCGTCCGCTACGGCCTTCCCGTCGCGAAGATGCTCGTCAACCTGACGGCGGCCGTGACCATCGGATCCCTGCTCCTCGCCTGCTTCGCCCTGACGCCCAAGCGGCCGGAGTTCGGACGCGCCCTCGACATCGCGGCCGCGTCCGCCGCCGCGTGGACGGTGGCGGCCGCGGCGACGGGCTTCCTCACCTTCCTCGAGGTCACCAACCTCCCGGTCTCGCTCGATCCCGACTTCGGCACCGCGCTCGGCGCGATCCTCACGTCGACCTCCATCGGCCAGGCCTGGCTCGGCACCGCGCTCATCGCCGCCGCCGTGACCGTCCTGTGCTTCGCGATCCGCAACCTCACCGCGCTCGCCTTCGTGTTCGTGCTGTCGATCGCCGGCCTCGTGCCCATGGCGCAGCAGGGCCACGCGGGCGGCACCGAGAGCCACGACGCGGCGGTCACGGCGCTCGGGCTGCACCTCGCGTTCGCGGCCGTGTGGCTGGGCGGCCTGCTCGTGCTCGTGCTCCTGCGAAGCACGCTCGGCGGGGATCGTATCCCGGCCGTGCTGTCCCGCTACTCGACGGTCGCGCTCGTCTGCTTCGTCGTGGTCGCCGCGTCGGGATACGTCAGCGCCGAGATCCGCGTCGGCTCGCTCGACCGTCTCGCCACGCCGTACGGCCTGCTCGTGCTGCTCAAGGTGTTCGCCCTGATCGCCCTCGGGCTGTTCGGCGCCGCCCAGCGGCGGGCGATGATCCGACGGGTGGAGCGCAGCACCGACGGCGGCAACCGCCCGTTCTGGACCCTCGTCGCGGTGGAGCTCGCGTTCATGGGGCTCGCCTCCGGTGTAGCGGCGGCGCTCGGCCGCACCGCGCCGCCGGTGGAGGAGGTGCCCGCGACCGACCTCGCCCGCGCGACCCCCGCCGAGATCCTGACGGGGTCGCCGCTGCCGCCCGAGCCCACGTTCTCGCGCTACCTGACCCTGTGGAACGTCGACCTGATGTGGGTGCTGCTCTGCGGCTTCGCGATCTTCTTCTACCTCGCCGCGGTGTGGCGGCTGAAGCGGCGCGGCGACACCTGGCCGCTGCACCGCACCGTCCTCTGGGTCGCGGGGATCCTGCTGCTGTTCTACGTGACGAACGGTGGCGTGAACGCCTACGAGAGCTACCTGTTCAGCGTGCACATGCTGGCGCACATGACGCTCGGCATGGTCGTGCCGCTCTTCCTCGTGCCCGCCGCGCCCGTGACCCTGGCGATGCGCACCATCCGCAAGCGGACGGACGGCAGCCGGGGCGGGCGGGAGTGGTTGATGCTCGGCGTGCACTCGAAGTTCGCCGCCGTCGTGGGGCACCCGGTCGTGGCGGCCGTGCTGTTCGCCGGCTCGCTGCTCGTGTTCTACTACTCGCCCCTGTTCAGCTGGGCGACCACCGACCACATCGGGCACCAGTGGATGATCGTCCACTTCCTCATCGTCGGCTACCTCTTCGTGCAGGCCCTCATCGGCGTCGACCCGACTCCGGTGCGGCTGCCGTACCCGATGCGGCTGCTCCTGCTGCTCGGCACCATGGCCTTCCACGCGTTCTTCGGCCTCTCGCTGATGACCGGCAGTGGGCTGCTGCTCGCCGACTGGTACGGCGCCATGGGCTGGGGCACCAGCGCGCTCGAGGACCAGCGGGTGGGCGGCGGCATCGCCTGGAGCGTCGGCGAGATCCCGACGGTTGCCCTGGCGATCATAGTCGCCATCATGTGGAGCAGGACCGACGACCGCGAGTCCAAGCGCCTCGACCGCAAGGCCGACCGCGACGGCGACGCCGACCTCGGCGAGTACAACCGCCAGCTCGCGAAGCTCGCCTCGCACGACTAGCGCGAGGCGCTCGAGCGCGGGGTCCTGCTCCTGTCCACGATTCAAGCTCGTGTCGCAGCACAGCCTGAACTGCGCACGGGGTCCTGCTGCTACAGGGCCTCGAGCCGCAGGGTGCCGTCGGCCAGGGGGACGACGCGGTAGCTCACCGAGAACGGCACGTCCTGGTCGAGCCGGGTGACGCGGCCGTCGTAGAGCGACCGCACGTCGACGACGATGTGCGCCGCCCCCGTCGTCTCCGGAACGAGCCAGGCCGGGTCGGCGGGATCCGCGCTGAACGGCTGCAGGGCGACCTGCGGCGCGGACGCGATCGACCACCGCGGCTCGCCCTCGATGCGGTCGCGGATCCGCTGCCCGAACGGGCAACCCGCCGGAAGCAGGACGCGCTGGTCCGCGCAGTCGGCGAGATAGGCGTCCAGCTCCTTCTGCACCTGGTCGAGGAACACGCGGTTGGGCCGCGGCGCCACCGTGACCGGCACGGTCTCCCCCGCGCCGTCGACGAGCACCGGCACCGGGGCGGCGGACAGGTAACGGGACTCGTGGGCGACCGCGTAGCCGGACGGGGCGAACACGAGGTACGACGCGCCGCCCGAGCCCTCGAGGGCGCGCGGCTCGAGGGTCGTGTCGACCGCGACGCCGTTGGCCGTGAACGTGGTCGCGTGCGCCACCGTGACGTCGAGCTCGGACACCGGGCTGACCGCGAACTCCCACGTGCGGAACAGCAGGAAGCGCGCTCCGGTCGGCCGCACCTCGAACGTCGTCGTGCCGGGCACCCCCGCGGCGGTGTAGCCCACCTCGACGGAACGGGTGCCGTCGGGACCGGTCCTCACGCCCCGCATGCGGACGTCCTCGAGCTCGCCGACGGCGACGCCGTTCAGCAGCGCGCGCGAGCCCGACTCCGGCACGGTCACGCCCGGCATCTCGAGCGCCGCCCGCCCGTCCTGCCGGGCGAGCGCGTCGAGGTACGACCGCACGAACCCGCCCGCGCTGTAGACGGTGCTGTTGAGCGCGATGACGGTGCCGGCGAACGCGGCGAGGAGCAGCACGAACGCGAGGGACCAGCCGAGGACCGCCCGACGCATCCCCTCCAGCCCCCGCTCGGTGTCCCGCATCACGCCGACATCCTACGGTGGCCGTGGGAAGGGCCCGCGATCGGCGGGTATCGTGAGTGTGCCCGTTCGCCGCTGTCCCGGCGGACCCGCGCCGCATCCGCCCCGGCATCCTTATCCGCGCCCCGTACCGACGAAAGTGACCGAACGTGCCCGCACACTCGCTCTCCTACGAGCAGGCGGCCGTCTTCGAGGCGATCGAGAAGACGCGAGACCACATCTTCGTCACGGGACGCGCGGGTACGGGGAAGTCGACGCTGCTCAGCCATCTCGCCTGGCACACCGACAAGCAGGTCGTCATCTGCGCCCCGACGGGCGTCGCCGCCCTGAACGTCGGCGGGCAGACGATCCACTCGCTCTTCAAGCTGCCCATCGGGGTCATCGCCGACCACGAGCTGGAGCAGACGCAGGAGCTCCGCAAGCTCCTGAACACGATCGACACCCTGGTGATCGACGAGATATCCATGGTCAACGCCGACCTGCTGGACGCCATCGACCGCAGCCTCCGGCAGGCCCGCAGGCGCAAGGACGAGGCGTTCGGCGGCGTGCAGGTCGTGCTGTTCGGCGACCCGTACCAGCTCGCGCCCGTGCCGGGGGATGCGGACGAGCGCGCGTACTTCACCGACCGTTACCGCTCCATGTGGTTCTTCGACGCGCAGGTCTGGCGGGACGCCGAGCTGCGGATCTACGAGCTCACCGAGATCCACCGCCAGCACGAGGACGCGTTCAAGGAGATGCTGAACGCCGTGCGCCACGGCCGGGTCACCGCCGAGATCGCGGGCGTGCTCAACGAGATGGGGGCACGGCCGGCGCCCGCAGAGGGCGCCATCACGCTCGCCACCCGCAACGACACGGTGAACCGCATCAACGCCGCGGCGCTCGGCCGACTGCCCGGCCGCAGCCTGACCGCGGCGGCGGAGGTGAGCGGCGACTTCGGCGGCCGCACCTACCCCGCCGAGGAGAAGCTCGACCTGAAGGTCGGCGCGCAGGTCATGTTCCTCCGCAACGACGTCGACCAGCGCTGGGTGAACGGCAGCGTCGGCTCCGTCACGAAGATCGACACCAACGTGTACGTCGAGGTGGACGGCGACGAGTACGAGGTCGAGCCCGTGACGTGGGAGAAGTACCGCTACTCCTACTCGCCGACAACGAAGGAGCTGCGGCGGGACGTCGTGGGGGAGTTCACCCAGTTCCCGCTGCGCCTCGCCTGGGCCGTCACCATCCACAAGTCGCAGGGGAAGACGTACGACCGCGCGGTCGTCGACCTCGGCTCGCGGGTGTTCAGCCCGGGGCAGACCTACGTCGCGCTGAGCAGGATCACCGACCTGTCCGGCCTGTACCTGACGCGTCCGCTGCGGCCGGCGGACATCATCGTGGACCTCAACGTGCGGCGCTTCATGTCCGAGGCGACGCGCATCCGGGTGCCGCGTCCCGCGTCGGCTCCGGATCCCGCCGGGGAACCGGCGGCGGAGACGGCGACCGCGACGAGCTAGGGGTTGCCCGGCCCGGCTGACGCGGAACTGCCCGGGCAGGAGGATCCTGCGCAGCGTGAAGCTGGGCACGATCCCGCTGCCTGGGCAGGGGGCGGTGCAGGCGCGGGTCCCGCTAGTGGTCGCTGTGCACGCCGTGCGACGTGCCGTGCGGCACCGCGGACTGGCCGGCGTGGGTGTTCGCGAGCGCGGGCGTCGTGAGGGCCGACATCACGGCGGCCCCGGCGAGCACGCCGAGCAGGTACCGGCCGACGCTGGGTTCCGACGCCTGGCGTGGAGCCGTCGCAGCCTCCGTCGCGGCGGAGGGATCGCTCGCCCGCAAAGCCCGACGGCGGTGCACGGCGAGCACGCCGGCGACGAAGAGGGAGAAGAGGGTCGCCGACCCCATGGCGAGGAACGGCAGGGGCGCGAGCAGCTCCGGGGTGCCGCTCACACTCGCCGCGGTGATCAGACCGGCCCAGAGGGCAATCGGTGCGAGCGCGCCGAGCAGGGCTGCGGTGGGTACCGGCGTCCTGTCCCTCACGATCGTTGCTGCGCCCCACGCCATCTCCGCGACGGCGATCGCGACGAGGGGGACCCCGAGGACGAGAGGAGCGCCTGCGCCGAGGGCGACGTGGATCAGGCCTGCGGCGATGGCGGCCATGGCCAGCCAGGTGCGGGTGATCGCGGTCATCCGGGGGTGCTCCTCTCGTTCTCTACGGCGGCTCGTGTTGTGCGGGATCTCCGGCGGGGCATGCCCCACCGTCGATGTCGCGCTGATGCGCGAACGGGTGCTGCTACGCGGTGACGCGGCGAGCGGACTTGTCGGCGCCCAGACCGACGGCCAGCAGCACAACAGCGCTGAGGAGGTGCAGGAAGTGGTCGGCCGTGTTCAGGGCGAGGATGTTGGCCGCGGTGTTCTCGATGAAGAAGCCGATGATGCCGAGCACGAGGTAGACGGCACCGATGGTGGTGTTCGTCCCCTTCGCGGCAGACACGTTCGACAGGCCCGCGATCAGCAGAGCGGCACCGATGAGGAGGTGGGCGACGTTGTGCAGCGGGTTGACCTCGAAGATGCCGAGCAGCAGCCCGCCGTCCGGGGAGATGAAGCCGACGTTGCTCGTGGCGAAGAAGCCCAGCAGGCCGACCAGCACGTACACGGCACCGAAGGCCACGGCGACGATGCGGTTGGGGGATCTGGTGAGCGCTGTGGTGTTGGTGTTGGTGTAACTCATGGTTCTCATGCCTCCGTTCGTGCGCAGGACGTTCCGCGCATCACTTCATTCGTACCCCTGAGCAGAACGGTTTGGAGGAATGTGCTCACAACCGGCCAAGTGGTTACCTGACCGATATGAACGGGCCACTGGCGGTTCCCCGCGGAGAAGTGGCCGGATGCCGGTGGTGCGCGCCCGCGAACCGTCCCTAGGGTGGCGACATGCCCATCACGCCCGATCAGAAGGACTGGACCTGGGTGCTCACCCGCACCTGCCCCGAGTGCGGCTTCGACGCCGCCGCGTTCCCCTTCGAGGAGCTGCCCCGGCTGCTCCTCGAGAACGCGCAGCGCTGGCCGGCCGTGCTGGGGCGGGACGACGTGCGCGCGCGGCCGGACGACTCGACCTGGTCCGCGCTCGAGTACGGCGCGCACGTACGCGACGTCTACCGCATCTTCGCCGCCCGCCTGCAGCTGATGCTCACCGAGGACGACCCGGCGTTCGAGAACTGGGACCAGGACGCCACCGCGGAGGAGGATCGCTACGGCGAGCAGGATCCGGCGCAGGTCGCGGCGGAGCTCACGGCGTCCGCCCGGCTGCTCTCGGACGCGTTCGCGGCCGTGCCCACCGTCGCCCTCGGCCGCACCGGCCTACGCAGCGACGGATCGAGATTCACGGTCGAGACGCTCGGCCGGTACCTGCTGCACGACCCCGTGCACCACCTGCACGACGTCCACGGCTGAGCCGGGCTGGGCCGGGTCTTTTTCGGTCCCGTGGTGCGGGGGCTGCGGGCGGGGGCTGCGGGTCGCAGCGATGCTTTTGCATGGAAACCGCACCTGACCTAAGCTCGTCAGGCGCGAACACCTATCGCGTGCCCGGTTTTGGACCGGGTGACCCCCTCCCCCCCTGTGGTCCGGCAGTGACGCCCGCATCTCTCCGCGGTGTTCAGTCCTGCTGACCCGCTCCGGCTCCCCGCGAGTCGAGCGATCCCCCGATCCTCGTCGTGCATCCGCGCGCGCTCGGAACGGAACGTGGAGTCCTGCCCGGGCCATGCACTTTGTGAACGGACAACCGTGCCCAGAATCACCAGACCCGGAAGGCGGGCGGCAATCGCCGGTCTCTCCGGCGTCCTCGCCCTCTCCGTCGCCCTCGGCGGCGGCATCTCCGCCACGGCCGCGCCCGAGCCCGACTCCACCCCCGGACCCGGTCGCGCCGCCAACGCCGAGGCCGCACGCAAGGCCATCACCAACGGTTCCGGCAAGCAGCGCGCCGTCAAGCCCGTCAAGGGCTCCTGGATGGACACCAAGCTGACGTCGGATCAGCGCGCCGACCTCCTGCTCGCCCAGATGACCCTCGAGGAGAAGGTCAGCCGCCTGCACGGCGAGTACAGCGGTGAGACCGCGTTCTACATCGCCCCGCTGCCCCGCCTCGGCATCCCGGCGCTGCTCCTCACCGACGCCGGCGCCGGCGTGCGTGTCACCAACCCGAACACCAACGGCGGAGAGGCCACGGCCCTGCCGGCGCCGATCGCCCTCGGCGCGACCTGGGACACCACCCTCGCCACGGCGTACGGCGACGTGCTCGGCACCGAGACCCGCGCCACCGGTCAGAACGGCCTGCTCGGCCCCACTGGCGACCTCGTCCGCGACGCCCGCTGGGGCCGCCAGTTCGAGTCCCTCGGTGAAGAGCCGCGCCTGGTCTCCGATCTCCTCGCTGCCCAGATCACGGCCGTGCAGTCGCACGACGTCGTCGCGACCGTGAAGCACCCCGCGGCGTACACGCAGGAGACGAGCCGCCTCAACGGCGGCAACGTCGACGTGAGCGAGCGCGCGCTGCGCGAGGTGTACCTCGCTCCGATCGAGGCGGCCATCGACGCCGGCGTCGGCTCGGCGATGTGCTCGTTCAACAGGGTGAACGACGTCTACGCCTGCGAGAGCGCCGAGGTGTTCGACATCCTCAAGAAGGACTACGGCTTCGCCGGCTTCATCCAGACCGACTACGCGGCGGCGCACAGCACGGACCTCGCGGCGAACAGCGGCCTGGACGTCGAGTTCCCCGCGGGCAACTACTTCGGCCAGTCGCTGATCGAGTCCGTCAAGGCCGGACGCGTGAGCATGGCGACCATCGACGACAAGGTGCACCGCGTCCTGCGCACCATGTTCGAGTTCGGATCCTTCGACACCCCGGTCGCCGTCACGGCGCTTCCGGAGGCCGCGGACGGCGCGGTGGCCCGCCGGGTCGCCGAGGCCGGCACGGTCCTGCTGAAGAACGGCGCCGCGACCGGCGCCAAGACGCCGCTCCTGCCGCTGTCGTCATCCATCAAGTCCCTCGCCGTGATCGGCGCGGACGCTGACGCGCTCGCCGTCGGTGGCGGCAGCTCGGTGGTCAAGCCCACCTACTCCGTCACCCCGCTCGACGCGCTCAAGGCCCGCGCGGGCGCCGGCGTGAAGGTCACCTATGCGGAGGGAACCGACTCCGTCGGACCCGCGCACACCCTGAGCGGCGCGGCCGTGCCGTCCTCCGTCCTCGCCCCCAAGGGCGAGCCCACCGCGACCGGTGTCACCGCAGAGTACTGGTTCAACTCCGACCGCTCCGGCACCCCGAACGTCGTGCGCAACGAGGACCAGATCGCCCTCAGTGGCGGGTTCCTCGCCCTGAGCGGCCTCTACGGCTCCTCCGTCCCGAAGGTGCCCGGCTACGAGTTCGGCGGCCCGCTCTCGGCGCGCTGGACCGGAACCATCACCGCCCCCACGACCGGTGAGTACACCCTGTCGCTCACCGGCTTCGGCAGCGCGCGGCTCTTCCTCGACGGTCGCGAGATCATCGACGCCTCGGACGCCCACGCCGTGCGCACCGACACCGGAGCGGCTCTGCAGCTGCGCGCCGGCGAGGCGCACGACCTCCGGGTCGAGTACGTGAACAACGCGTACGACGCCGACCAGGAGAGCGCCGCGGACCTCGTCATGACGTGGACGCACCCCGCGAACCTGGTCACGCCGGCCATGGCCCAGGCCGTCGCCGCCGCCAAGGCGTCCGATGTGGCCGTCGTCGTCGCCCGCGACTACGTCGGTGAGGGTCGCGACAAGTCGACCCTGACCCTGGCCAACGAGCAGGACGCGCTGATCAGCGCCGTCGCCAAGGCGAACCCGCGCACCGTCGTCGTGCTCACCACGAGCGGCTCGGTCAACACCCCGTGGCTGAACCAGGTCCCCTCGGTCGTCGAGGCCTGGTACGGCGGACAGGAGCAGGGCAACGCCATCGCCTCCGTGCTGTTCGGCGACGTGAACCCGTCGGGCAAGCTGCCGGTCACCTTCGCGACCGCTGACTCCGCCACCCCCACCGCCGACGCTGCGTCCTTCCCGGGCATCAACCGCAGCGCGACCGTCTCCGACGGCGTGAACATCGGCTACCGGGCCTACCGCGCGGAGGGCATCACGCCGCAGTTCGCCTTCGGCCACGGCCTCAGCTACACGACCTTCGGCTACTCCTCGCTGAAGACGAAGGTCACCGGCAAGCCCGTGAAGAACGGCGGCACCGCCGACGTGAGCGTGACCGTCGACCTGAAGAACACCGGCACCCGCGCGGGCGCCGAGACGGTGCAGGTCTACATCGGCGCGCTGCCCACCCCGGTGGCGACCTCCCCGCTCCAGCTGGCCGGCTACGCCAAGACCGACCTCGCGAAGGGCGCGTCGACCAAGGTCACGATCCCGCTCGACTCGCGCGCGTTCTCCTACTGGGACAGCGCGGCGGACAGGTGGGTGACCCCGACCGGCACCGTTCCGATCTACGTCGGCACCTCGTCGAGCGACATCCGTCAGCAGGGCACGGTCACCATCCGCTGACCCCGCACCGCAGACAGAAGGGGCCCGCATCCACACCGGATGCGGGCCCCTTCCGCGTCCCGCCGGACGAGGATCCGGATCGGGATCCGGGTCACGAGTCGGGGATGAGCCGCTTGCCCATGCCGGTCGCTCCGTCCGGCGCATACCCGAGGCGCTCGTAGAAGGCGGACGCGGGACCGTTGTCCGAGCGGATCTGAATGTTCACCTTCGGGCAGCCGAGCGCGTGCAGCCGCCTCTCGACCTCGGTCATCAGGTCGCGGCCCACACCCCCGCGCTGCAGTCCGGGCGCGACCGCCACGTAGTAGACCCAGCCGCGGTGCCCGTCGTACCCGGCCATCGCCGTGGCCACGAGCTCGCCGTCGCGCTCGCCGACCAGGAACAGCTCCGGCTGCACGGCGAGCTTCCGCTCGATGTCCTTCCGTGGGTCGTTCCAGGGCCGGGTGAGGCCGCACGCGTCCCAGAGGGCGACGACGGTCTCGGTGTCGGGGGTGGCGAAAGGACGGATCTGCATCCGTCCATGCTCCCAGAGCGAGCGGGCGCTACTCGGTGGGTCCGCCGGGCGCGACGGGATCGACGGGGGTCTCCGGGTCGCCGATGGTCTCAGGGTCCCCCGGGAAGTCGGGGTCGCTCGGGAGCTCGGGGTCCTCGGGCAGGTCCGGGTCGCCGATCAGCTCGCGGTAGTGGTCGACCTGGTCCGGCGTCGGATCGATGCTCAGGGACTCGGCGTACTCCTCGGCGAGCTCCGGGTCGTGCTCGGACGCGGGCTCGGCGCTGCCCGCGTAGGGCAGGCTCTCGTCTGGCGTGGTCATGCTGACACCGTACGCTCCGGTCGCCGGGAGCGCCGGGAGCGCCGGGAGCGCGGGGGACGGATGGAGCGCTCGCGTCAGCCGGCGAGGCGGATCGGTTCGATGACGGTGGGGTCGAGGGGATCGACCTTCTGCACGCTGTTGACCTTGCGGTCGACGGGGTAGCCGGACATCGTCGCCGCCACGGCGACCGAGGAGCGGTCGAGCGTCGCGAGCGTCTCGGTGGGGTCGGTGATCTTCGCCGGAGAGAGCCAGGAGTCCCAGGTGTCCTCGGTGAGGAAGACGGGCATGCGGTCGTGCACCTCGCCGGACGCGTCCCGGGCCTCCCGCGTGATGATCGTGAAGGTGAGCGCCCAGCGGTCGCCCTCCTTGCGCGCGGTGTACAGTCCGGCGGCGGCGAGCAGGTCGGCGTCCGTGCGCAGGAAGTACGGCTGCTTGCCGTCGCTGACCTTCGCCCACTCGTAGTAGCCGAGCATGGGCACGATGCACCGCTGCGACGCGAACGCGCCCTTGAACATCCCGTTCGTGGCGACGGACTCCAGCCGGGCGTTGATCGGCGACGGTCCCCCCGGCTTCGCCCAGCTGGGGCGCAGCCCCCACGAGGCCACGTCCACCTGGCGCATCGTCTCCTCGCCGCGGCTGCGCTCGCGCACGATCGGTGCCGGATCCGTCGGCGCGATGCTGTACACCGGCCGCCAGTCCGCGACGTCGCCGCCCGCGGCGACGAACTCGCTGATGAGGTCGTCCGTCTCCTTGTTCATCGCGAATCTGCCGCACATGCTCCCGACGGTACCCCCACCGTCCGACGCCGTCGAAGGACGGCACTGCGGACGGCACTGAGGACGGCACTGGGGGACGGCGCTGGGGGGCTCGGCTGGGCGAGTGGCCGGGCGTTGATCGCGCCCGGGTCGCGGGCGTAGCGTTCGGGCGAAGGCGGTCCGAGGGACGGTGGCGCGATGGACGGTGGCGCGATGAACGGTGGCGGCATGGACGACGACGAGGGCCCGCGGCGCGGCACCGACGAGCAGCAGAGCCCGGGTGCCGACGGCCAGGACGCGACGACGCGCGAGACCGAGGTGCTCGTGGTCGGGGCGGGGCCGACCGGGCTGATGCTCGCCACGGTGCTCGCCCGGCTGGGGGTCGACTGCCTGCTTGTCGACGGCAAGGCGGAGCCGACGCGGGAGTCCCGGGCGCTCGGGGTGCACGCGCGCACGATGGAGGTGTACGAGCAGCTCGGCGTCGTGGACCGCGTGCTCAGGGAGGGCACGCCGGCGCAGGCCCTCGCTCCGGGCTACGGCGGCCGGATCTTCGGCCGGCTGCGGCTCGGCGACATCGGGTCGGACGTCAGCCCGTACCCGCGCATCCACGTCCTCGAGCAGAGCCGGAACGAGCGCATGCTCGCCGATGCATACGAGGGCCTGGGCGGGGAGATCCTGTGGCGCCACGGTCTCGACCGGCTGGACGTCGTGCGAGGGGACGGGGACGGGGGGACCGGCGTCGTGGCGCACCTCGCCGGGCCGGCCGGCGCGGTCGGCGTGCGGGCGCGATACTGCGTCGGGGCGGACGGGGCGTCGTCTCCGGTGCGCAAGAGCACGGACATCCGGTTCGAGGGCATCACCAACCGGCACACCTTCTACGTCGCGGACGGGGTGGGCGTCCGCGGCCTCGCGGAGGACGCCATCAACGTGCGACCGGGGCCGCAGGACTTCCTGCTGACGTTCCCCATGGGCGACGGCGGTCGCGCGCGGGTGCTCGGCATCGTGCGCGACGCGGACACGCCGCAGGGCGGACTCACGGAGGCGGGGGTCCGCGCGCGGCTGGAGCGCCTCTTCTCCGTCACCATGGAATCGGCTGCATGGTTCTCCACCTACCGGGTGCACCACCGCGTCGCCTCGGCCTTCCGGTCCGGCCCGGTCTTCCTCGCCGGGGACGCCGCTCACGTGCACTCGCCCGTGGGGGCGCAGGGCATGAACACTGGGCTGCAGGACGCCCACAACCTGGCGACGAAGCTCGCGGACGTCCTGCGCCGTGGCGCCCCGGACTCCTACCTCGACCGCTACGAGGCCGAGCGCCGGCCCGTCGCCCGCACGCTGGTCCGCAGCACCGACCGGGTGTTCGCGGTTGTCACGTCCGACCGGCGCATCGCGCTGATCCTCCGCCGCGTCGTCCCCGCCATCGCCGCCCCGGTCGCGGTCCGGCTGCTGCCCCGGCTGCGCGGCTCGGGCCGGTTCTTCCAGTACCTGGCGCAGGTGCGCATCCACTACTGGATGAGCGACGAGGCGAAGCGGGCGTCCGGCGGCAAGCGCGGCCGCGTGGTGGGCCGACGGCTGCCGTGGACGGGCGAGAACTACGCGCCGCTCACGTCGTTCCGCTGGCAGGTGCACGCCTACGGCGCGGTGCCGGCGGACGTGCTGGACCGCATCCGGGACTCGCTGCCGCTCGAGGTGCACGCGCTGGCGCTTCGCGGGAACACCCCGCTCGAAGACGGGATGCTCTACCTCGTGCGCCCGGACGGCTTCGTCGCTGCCTCGGCGACGCCGGAGCGGGCCGCCGCGGATTTCGCCGCCGCCCTGCCGTTCCCGGTCCCCGTGCGCGGCTGACCAGCACCGCATCCGCAGTCACACCCGCTCTGTTCCGAATTCAGGCTCAGCTGCGACACGCCGCATCTCAGGACCTCGAAACGCGGCGTGTCGCCGTACAACCTGAATCGTGAACGGGGGAGGAAGGGAGGGGGAGGAGGACCGGGAGGCTACTGGGGTCGGAGGCGGAGGTTCTGCATGCCGCCGTCGACCGCGAGGGAGACGCCCGTCGTCGATCCCGACCGGGGGCTCGCGAGGTAGGCGACGGCGCCCGCGACCTCGTCCGCAGACACCAGGCGGCCGTGCGGCTGGCGCGCGTTCAGGGCGGCGCGCTCGGCGGCCGGATCCTCTGCGGCGTCGAGCAGCCGCGCGACCCAGGGCGTGTCCGCCGTTCCGGGGCTCACGCAGTTCACCCGGATGCCCTCGCGGATGTGGTCGGCGGCCATCGCGCGGGTGAGCGCGAGCACCGCCCCCTTCGACGCGCTGTAGAGCGCGCGCTGGGGGAGGCCCGCCGTCGCGGCGACCGACGAGGTGTTCACGATCGCCGCGGACGGGGACTTCCGCAACCAGGGCAGGGCGGCGCGGGTGACGCGGGCCGTGCCGATCACGTTCACGTTGAACACGCGGGCCCACTCGTCGTCGTCGTTGTCCGCGACCGTGCCCTGGGCTCCGATGCCGGCGTTGTTGATCAGGATGTCGATGCGGCCGAAGCGCTCGGCCACCGCGTCGATCGCGGCGCGCACCGACTCGTCGTCCCCGATGTCCGCGCGCGCCCCGAAGCGCGCACCGGCATCGTCGGCGCCCGCGTTCACGGCGTCGACGTTGAGGTCGAGCACCGCGACGCTCGCGCCGTCCTCGGCCAGCCGGTCGGCGATGGCCGCACCGATGCCGGACGCACCACCGGTCACGACCGCGACGAGGCCGTCGAACTCGCCCTGCCCGGTCATCGGCCGGCTCCGAACCCGACGAACTCCTGACGCTGGCGGCCGAGCCCGTCGATCTCGATCTCGACGACGTCGCCCGGCGCCAGGTAGGGGAAGCGGCCGGACAGGGCGACGCCCTCGGGCGTGCCCGTGAGCACGAGGTCGCCGGGCTCGAGCGCCATGTACTGGCTGAGGTGCCAGATGATGTGGTCGACGCCGAAGATCATGTCCTCCGTCGTCGAGTCCTGGCGGGGCTCCCCGTTCACCCAGCTGCGCAGGCGCAGGGCGCTGTGGTCCACCTCGTCGGGCGTCACGAGCACGGGCCCGGTCGGGTTGAACCCGGGGGCGCACTTCCCCTTCGACCACTGGCCGCCGGACACGGCCAGCTGGAAGTCGCGCTCCGAGACGTCGTTCGCCACGACGTACCCGGCGATGTGCGCCGCGCTCTCCTCAGGCGATTCGAGGTAGGAGGCACGCGCGCCGATCACGACGCCGAGCTCGACCTCCCAGTCTGTCTTCTCGCTGCCGCGCGGGATCTGGACCGCGTCGTTCGGCCCGACGACGGTGTTGGGCGTCTTCAGGAACAGGATGGGGATCGTGGGCGGGGCGGAGCCCGACTCCGCAGCGTGCGCGGCGTAGTTCATGCCGATGCACACGACGGCGCTCGGGCGAGCGATGGGCGCTCCGACCCGCAGCGCGTCCGCACCCGTCAGCTCCTGCAGCGACCCCGCGGCGACGGCGGCGCGCACCGCGTCCGGCCCGTCGGAGGACAGGAAGGCACCGTCGATGTCCGGCGTGATCGACGAGACGTCGTAGTAGGTGCCGTCGACGAGCACGACGGGGGTCTCCTGGCCGACCGGGCCGAGGCGGGCGAATCTCATGCGTCTACTTCCTTGTGGTCGCGAAAGGGGAGCCGGCCGCGCGTTCTTCCCCGCGGAGGCCGGGCGGACATCAGACTATCGTCGGCACCGACCGGCGGTGGGGCGCGGCTCGGGGAGAAACGGTGTCGTGATTGACATCCTATACATCCGATGTCTAGGCTCGCACTGCTTGAGCAGAGAGGCCCAATCCGTGAGCACCGTCATCGCGCTGGACACCAGCGACGTGCGTTTCCCCACCTCCCAATCACTCGATGGTTCCGACGCCATGAACCTCGATCCCGACTATTCCGCCGCGTACGTGCGCATCCTCACCGACGCAGACGACGGCCTCGAGGGGCACGGGTTCGTGTTCACCATCGGCCGCGGCAACGACGTGCAGGTGGCGGCCATCCAGGCGCTCGAGCACCACGTCGTGGGCAAGAGCGTCGAGGAGCTCCTCGAGCACATGGGCGCGACGTGGCGCTCGTTCGTCTGGGACTCCCAGCTGCGCTGGCTCGGGCCCGAGAAGGGCGTCATGCACATGGCCATCGGGGCCGTCGTGAACGCCCTGTGGGACCTCAAGGCCAAGCGCGCCGGCCTTCCGCTGTGGCAGCTCCTCGGCCGGATGTCGCCCGAGGAGCTCGTCGAGCTCGTCGACTTCCGCTACCTTACCGACGCCCTGACGCCCGACGAGGCGCTCGAGCTGCTGCGGGCCGCGGTTCCGGGACGCGAGGAGCGGGAGGCGGAGCTCCTCGCCACCGGCTACCCCGGGTACACGACGACCCCGGGCTGGCTCGGCTACAGCGACGAGAAGCTCGTGCGGCTCTCCCGCGAGGCGGTGGCGGACGGCTTCGACATGATCAAGCTCAAGGTCGGCGGCAGCATCGAGGACGACGTGCGCCGGATGCGGCTCGCCCGCGAGACCGTCGGCCCCGACGTGCGCATCGCCACGGACGCGAACCAGCGCTGGGGCGTCGATGAGGCGATCGAGTGGATGGCGCGGCTCGCCGAGTTCGACGTCGCCTGGATCGAGGAGCCGACGAGCCCGGACGACATCCTCGGCCACGCCGCCATCGCGCGCGGCGTCGCCCCCATCCCGGTCGCCACGGGCGAGCACGTGGCCAACCGCGTGATCTTCAAGCAGCTGCTCCAGGCGGAGGCGCTGTCCGTGCTGCAGATCGACGCCACGCGCGTCGCCGGCGTCAACGAGAACGTCGCCATCCTGCTGCTCGCCAAGAAGTTCGGCGTCCCCGTGTGCCCGCACGCGGGAGGGGTGGGGCTCTGCGAGGCCGTGCAGCACCTCTCCATGTTCGACTTCGTAGCCGTGACCGGCACCCGGGAGGGGAGGGTGATCGAGTTCGTCGACCACCTGCACGAGCACTTCGTGTCCCCCGTCGAGATCCGGAACGGCGCGTACGTTGCGCCGACAGCCCCGGGCGCCGGCACCGAGATGCTCGCCGCCAGCCGGGCGGAGTACGAGGTGCTGGCGGGTGTCTGAGTCGTCCACGCTCGTCGCGACCGATGCCGGCACTGCGGCGGCCCTCCCTCCGCTCGGCTACGGCGCCGCGAATGTGGGCAATCTGTTCCGGGCGCTCTCCGACGACGAGGCCCACGGGGTGCTCGAGGCGGCGTGGGAGGCGGGCATCCGCTACTTCGACACCGCCCCGCACTACGGCCTCGGCCTGTCGGAGCGGCGGCTCGGGGCGTTCCTCCGCACCAAGCCGCGGGGCGAGTACGTCGTGTCCACCAAGGTCGGGCGTCTGCTCCGGCCCAATCCGGGCGGCGCGGGAAGCCTCGACCTCGCCCACGACTTCGCGGTGCCCGCGGACCTGCGGCGCGAGTGGGACCTGTCGGCCTCGGGGCTCCGGCGGAGCGTCGAGGAGTCGCTCGAGCGCACCGGACTCGACCGCTTCGACGTGCTCTACCTGCACGACCCCGAGCGGCACGACCTCCGGACCGGGGTCGAGGTGGCCGTCCCGGCGCTCGCCGCCCTGCGGGACGACGGGCTGACCGACCGGGTCGGCGTGGGCTCGATGGACGCCGACGCGCTCCTCGCCTGTGCCGAGACGGGCGCCCTCGACCTCCTCATGGTCGCCGGGCGCTTCACGCTCGCCGAGCAGCCCGCGCTCGCCCATGTGCTTCCGGTGTGCCGCGCCCTCGGGGTCGGCGTCGTGGTCGCCTCGGTCTTCAACTCCGGTCTGCTCGCCCGGGACGAGCCGGCGCGGGACGCCCGCTACGAGTACGGGAGCGTGCCGGCCGGCGTGTTCGAGCGCGTGCTCCGCATCGCCGACGTGTGCCGGGGGTTCGGGGTCTCCCTGCCGGCCGCGGCCCTGCAGTATCCGCTGCGCGAGGCGTCCGTCGTGAGCGTCGTCGTCGGCGGCAGTCGCCCGGACCAGCTGCGGCAGAACGTCGAGCGGTTCGACGCGCCGATCCCGGACGAGCTCTGGGCCACCCTGGTGGCCGAGGGTCTGCTGCCCGAGTAGCGCCGTCGTCCCCGTCGACGCCTGCGTCGACGCCCGCGCTGTCAGCCCGTCCGGAAACGAAAGGAACGCACATGCTCCAGGGGATCAACCCGCTCCTGACCGGGGACCTGCTCAAGCACCTCGACGAGATGGGGCACTCGGAGTCCGTCGTCATCGTGGACGCGCACTTCCCGGCGGCCGGGCTGGCCGATCGCCTCGTCACGCTGCCCGGCACGACCGCGCCCGAGGTCGTCGCGGCGATCCGCAGCGTCCTGCCGCTGGACGACGTGTCCGCGGTCGACCTGATGACCTCGGCCGACGGAACGGTGCTCGACGTGCAGCACCAGCTGCTCGAGGCGGCCGGCATCGCGCTCGACGAAGCGCGCTTCGTCGACCGGTTCGCCTTCTACGACGTCGCGGCCGAGGGCTACCTCATCGTGCGGACGGGCGAGACGCGGAAGTACGGCAACGCCCTCCTGCGAAAGGGGATCGTCACCGGCTGATAGCCGGGCCCGCTTCCGCGGATCAGTGCATCGCGATGGAGCCCACCGCGTGCAGGTGGTCGCGGATGAACCGCTGCGCGTGGGCGGCGAGGTCGTCGGAGTCCTGCCAGAGGTTGCGCCAGATGCCGAGCGCGCGGCTCAGGTCGTCGTTGACGACCGCGGAGGAGAAGGACTCGAACACGACCGGCCCGTCGTAGCCCACTCGCGCGAGCGCGCGGAAGAACGGGTCGAAGTCGACGGTGCCGGAGCCGAGGTAGCCACGGTGGCTCTCGCCGATGTGCACGTAGCCCAGCCGGTCGCCGACGTCGAGCACGGGCGAGAACATGTCCGACTCCTCGATGTGCATGTGGTACGTGTCGAGGTGCACCCGGACGGCGTCGGAGCCGATCTCGTCCAGGAACGCGAGCGCCTGCCGGCCGGTGTTCATCAGGTTCGTCTCGTACCGGTTCACGACCTCGAGCGAGAGGGTGATGCCGAGGTCCGCCGCGCGCGCGGCGAGCCGCCCCAGCGCAGCCGCACTCGACGCGCGGCCCGCCTGCGTCGGCGGCTCCAGGTACTTCTTCATGGCGCTGTAGATCACCCCGCAGAGGTGCCGGCCGCCCATGGCCGCGACGATGTCGAGGCACTCCTCGAGCATCCGCTCGCCCGCCTCGACGGCGGCGGGGTTCGCGCTGGTGAGGTCAGTCGCGTCGCTCAGCCCGAGCGACGCCGTGACCGCGAGGCCGTTGTCGGCGAGGAGGCCGGCAGCGAGCTTCCGGTCGAAGCCGTACGGATCCATGAGCGGGATCTCGAGCAGATCGAAGCCGGCCGCGCGGGTGCTCTCGACCGCGGTGGTCAGTCCGGCCCGGTCGAACGTGCCGGTGAAGACGAGGGCGTGAACGCCGAGCTGCACGGCGGACTCCTTCCGAAGGGTTCGACGGTGAATTCTTCTTCCGCACTCGGGAGTGCTCGCTCACACTAGTGCTAACGGAACCCGGTAGATACATTTAGGTACAACTGGCGCGGCGGTCGGTCACGATTCGGTCAATGGTCGGACGTTTCCGATTTTTCGTGGCATGATCGATGCGGACGGAATCCCGACCGTTTCTCCTTACGAAGAAGTAGGTGATCGAGTGCCGACACAGTTGTTGGCGGTTCACGGCATCAGCAAGAGCTTCCCCGGCGTGCAAGCGCTGAAGGACGTTCAGTTCGAGCTGAACCGCGGCGAGGTCCTGGCCCTCGTGGGCGAGAACGGCGCAGGAAAGTCCAGCCTCATGAAGATCCTGTCCGGGATCTACACGAAGGACGCCGGCTCGATCTCGCTCGAGGGCGCCGAGGTAGACATCGACAGCCCCAAGACGGCGCAGACGCTGGGCATCAGCATCATCCATCAGGAGATGAACCTGATGCCGCACCTGACGATCGCGCAGAACATATACATCGGACGTGAGCCGCGGGGCGGGGTGTTCCTCCGGGAGCGCGCGCTCAACCGAAAGGCGACCGAGCTGCTGCAGCGCCTCGGCATCGCGCTCGACCCGCGGGAGGTCGTGGGCAACCTCACCGTCGCGAAGCAGCAGATGGTCGAGATCGCCAAGGCGCTGTCGTTCGACGCCAAGGTGCTGATCATGGACGAGCCGACCTCGGCCCTCACCGAGTCCGAGACGGAGACGCTGTTCCGCCTCATCGAGGGGCTGAAGCAGCGCGGCACGGGCGTCATCTACATCTCCCACCGCATGGAGGAGCTGCGCCGCATCGCCGACCGGGTGACGGTGCTGCGCGACGGGCAGTACATCGGCTCGCTCGAGAAGCACGAGCTCGACATCACCCGCGTGATCGACATGATGGTCGGGCGTCACCTCGAAGAGGGGGCCCGGCCGAGCAGCGACCGCCACCGCGGCGACGTGGTCCTGCGGGTGCAGGGCCTCAGCACGCGCCACCTGCTCGACGACGTGAGCTTCGAGCTGCGTCGCGGCGAGATCCTCGGCTTCGCCGGCCTGATGGGCGCGGGACGCACCGAGGTGGCCCGCGCCATCATCGGCGCCGACCCCATCGACTCCGGCACGGTCGAGATCAACGGCAAGCAGGTGCGCATCTCCCAACCGTCCGACGCCGTCCGGCACGGCGTCGGCTACCTCTCCGAGGACCGCAAGCTGCTCGGGCTGCTGCTCGAGCAGGACGTGAACAGCAACATCCTGCTCGCGTCGCTGCGGGACTACACCGACGCGCTCGGCTTCGTGCACACGCCCAAGGGCAAGCAGAAGTCCCGCGAGTACGTGAAGTCGCTGCGCATCAAGACCCCGTCCATCGCGGCCACGACCAAGAACCTGTCCGGCGGCAACCAGCAGAAGGTCGTCATCGCCAAGTGGCTGGCGCGGGACTGCGACATCCTCATCTTCGACGAGCCGACCCGCGGGATCGACGTCGGGGCGAAGGAGGAGATCTACCGACTGCTGAACGATCTGGTGGCCCAGGGGAAGTCGATCATCATGATCTCCTCCGAGCTGCCGGAGGTGCTGCGACTGTCGCACCGCATCGTGGTGATGGCCAACGGCCGCATCACCGGTGTCCTGGAGAACGAGGACGCGAGCCAGGCAAAGATCATGGACCACGCCACCCGCATGGGCGTCGAGAAAGAGTACTCATCGCGATGAACGCAACACCTGTCACCGAGACCCCGGCCGAGATCAAGAACCCGGAGCCGCAGCGCGGCGGCGGCGCGCTCAGCTTCCTCCGGGCCCAGCTGCAGCAGTCCCTCGCGTTCGCCACCCTCGTGGTGCTGCTCATCTTCTTCTCCTTCGCGAGCAACAACTTCTTCACCTGGAGCAACATCTCCGGGATCCTGCTGTCGACCGCGGTCATCGGCATCCTCGCGCTCGGCACCACCTTCGTGATCATCACGGGCGGCATCGACCTGTCGATCGGCACCGGCATGACCCTCGCCGCGGTGATGACGGGCATCTTCCTCGTGAACCTCCAGCTGCCGCTCGTCGTCGGCGTGCTCGGCGGCATCGCGACCGGCGCGCTCATGGGCTTCGTCAACGGCGTGAACATCGCGATCCTGAAACTGCCGCCGTTCATCGCGACCCTCGCGATGATGCTCATCGCCCAGGGCCTCGCGCTCGTCATCTCCGGGGTGCGCCCGATCTACTTCAGCGGCGTGACCGGGTTCAAGAACATCGCGCTCGGCACCCTGATCCCCGGCCTGCCGAACGCCGTGCTCATCCTGTTCGTGCTCGCCATCGTGGCCTACCTGATGCTGAGCAAGACGATCCTCGGCCGGTACACGTTCGCCATCGGTAGCAACGAGGAGGCCAGTCGGCTCTCCGGCGTCAACACCCGCAAGTGGAAGATCATGATCTACACGGTGGCCGGCGTCTTCACCGGCATCGCCGGCGTCGTGATCGCCGCCCGCCTCGACTCCGCGCAGCCCCAGCTGGGCGTCGGCTACGAGCTGCAGGCGATCGCCGCCGTCATCATCGGCGGAACGAGCCTGCTCGGCGGCCGCGGCTCCATCATGGGCACGCTCATCGGCGCGCTCATCATGAGCGTCCTCATCAACGGCCTGCGCATCATGTCCATCCAGACGGAGTGGCAGAACGTGGTCGTGGGCATCGTGATCCTCGTGGCGGTCTTCACCGACTCGCTGCGTCAGCGGAGGTCCGCCTCCTAGCCCTGCAGCACCGACCCTGAACCAGGGGAACGGCCGTTGAGAGAGGCCGGGCCGTTCCTCCCCGTTACCGATTGCAGAATCGGTTCCACCCGGAAGCACCGAAAAACGCTCCTGCACCTTTCGATTGCCCACCCGATCCGGCCCCTCGCGCTAGTCAGCACAACCGGGTCAGCTGAACTGCTGGCCACCGAACGAACAACGGAGTTATTCGATGACATCACGTAAGAAGGCAGCACTTCTCGCGGGCGCCGCGGCGGTAGCGCTCACCCTCGCCGGGTGTGCCGGCGGCGGGTCCTCCGGCGGCGGCGGTGGCAGCGCGGAGGCGCCGAGCGGCGACAAGCCGTACATCGCGCTCGTCTCCAAGGGCTTCCAGCACCAGTTCTGGCAGGCCGTCAAGGAGGGCGCGGAGAACAAGGCGGAGGAGCTCGGCGTCGACATCACGTTCGAGGGCCCCGCGTCCGAGACCGAGGTCGACAACCAGCTCACCATGCTGCAGTCGGCGATCGACAAGAAGCCGGACGCCATCGGCTACGCGGCCCTCGATCCCGAGGCCTGCATCCCGCTCATGGAGGCCGCGGAGAGCGCCAAGATCCCCGTCGTGCAGTTCGACGCGGGCTGCAACAGCGACTACCCGGTCAGCATCGCGAAGACCGACAGCCTCGGCGCCGGTGCGCTCGCGGCGGACCACATGGCGGAGCTCATCGGCGAGAAGGGCGAGGTCGCGATCGTCGGTCACAGCCAGATCAACTCGACCGGCGTCGAGCGCCGTGACGGCTTCGTCGACCAGATCGAGGAGAAGTACCCCGACATCGAGATCGTCGACATCCAGTACGGCGACGGCGACCACCTCAAGTCGGCGGACATCGCCAAGGCCATGATCGCCGCCCACCCGGACCTCAAGGGCATCTACGGCACCAACGAGGGCTCGGCCATCGGTGTCGTGAACGCGGTGAGCGAGCTCGGCATCGAGGAGGGCGAGCTGACCGTGATCGGCTTCGACTCCGGCCAGGCGCAGATCGACGCCATCACGAACGGCCTCATGGCCGGCGCCATCACCCAGAACCCCATCGGCATCGGTGAGCAGACCGTGCAGGCGGCGTTCGACGCCATCGAGGGCAACACGCCCCCCGAGGTCATCGACACCGGGTACTTCTGGTACGACAAGGAGAACATGGAGGACGAGGAGATCGCGGCCGTCCTCTACAAGTAACGCCGCTTCGCAACACGAACGAAGCGGAGCCCCTCGCCATCGGCGAGGGGCTCCGTCGTGTGTTCTCGGTCGCTGAGCTTGTTACGGTTGCGGCCTCGGAGCTTTGGCGCGTTCTTCTCTACGGGACGATGACCGCGCGACCCCGCACCGCGCCGGCGGCGAGGGCCTCGTAGGCCGCCGGGGCGTCGTCCAGCGAGTAGCGCTGGGTCTCGACGGACACCTGGCCTGAGCGCGCGAGGTCGAGCACCTCGATGAGCTCCGCGCGGCTGCCCCAGTAGGGGATCCGGACGGCGGCGTCGAACGCGATCCTGCCGAAGCCGATCTCCACCGTTCCGCCGCCGATGCCCACGATGGTGACGTCCGCCTCGGACGCGGCGACGGAGGCGGCCAACGCCATGGTCGGCTTGGCGCCGACGAAGTCGAAGACCGCGTTGGCGCCGATGCCGCCGGTGATCTCGCGGATGGCGGCAGCGGCCTTCTCGTCGCTGATCACCGTGTGGTGCGCCCCCACGTGCCGGGCGAGGTCGAGCTTCTCCTCCGAGATGTCGAGCGCGATGACCTGTGCCCCGGACAGGGCGCGGAGGATCTGGATGCCGACGTGACCGAGGCCGCCCGTGCCGATCACGACGGCGAAGGTGCCGGCGCCGAGCTTCGGCAGCGACGCCTTGATGGCGTGGTACGGGGTCAGGCCGGCGTCGGTGAGCGACACGTTCTGCACGGGGTCGAGGTCGCCGAGGGGCACGACGTGCCGCGGGTCGTCGATGATCATGTACTCGGCCATGGAGCCGGGGGCGCCGAGCCCGGGCGGCTTGATGCCCTCGGCGGCGGCGTTGACGCAGTAGTTCTCCTTGCCCTGGGCGCACTGGTGGCAGCGGCCGCATCCCCACGGGCCGTACACCGCGACCGCGTCGCCGACGCTGAGGTGCTCGACGCCCTCGCCGAGCTCCTCGACGATGCCCGCGCCCTCGTGACCGAGGGTCAGCGGAAGCGGATAGCCCTGGGCCGTGTAGTCCTCCTCGCTGAGGCTCATCACGTATTCGTCGGAGTGGCAGACTCCCGCCGCTGTGACCTTCAGGAGCACCTGGCCCGGACCGGGCGACGGCTTCTCGATCTCGACGACCTCTGGGTGGGAACCGACCTTCGTGTACTGGAGTGCCTTCATGCCGACAAGCGTATGCGGGGGTCACCTGGGGTGCGGCGGACGGGGTCCGGTAGCGTGCCTCGCATGACGAATGCCGGGCGGCGCCTCCTGCCGAGCGGTGACGCCGCCGTGCTCGTCGACCTGGACGCGCTCGACGACGTCCTGCGCCTCTACCCGGCGCTGCGGGCCTCGCCCCCGGCCGGGGTGCTGGACATCGTGCCGGGCGCCCGCAGCATCCTCGTCACGTGCGATTCGGATGTCCTGCCGCTTGCCGCCCTGCGCGCCTGGCTCGCGGGCACCCCGGCCGCCACCGCGGCGCGAACCGGCACGGCGGCGGGAACCGGCGTCACGGGCTCGGCGGGGACGGTCCAGATCCCCGTCCGGTACGACGGCGAGGACCTGGACGAGGTGGCACGGCTGCTCGGCACGACGCCGCGCGACGTCGTCCGCCGGCACACCGGCGCCACCTGGACGGTGGCGTTCGGCGGGTTCGCGCCCGGCTTCGGCTACCTCGTGTCGCGCGGCGCCGCGCTCGCCGTGCCCCGGCGGCCGTCGCCGCGACCCCTGGTGCCCGCGGGCGCGGTCGGGCTGGCGGGCGAGTTCAGCGGCGTCTACCCGCGGCCGTCGCCCGGCGGGTGGCAGCTCATCGGGCGCACCGACGCGGTGCTGTGGGACCCCGACGCCGAGCCGGCTGCTCTGCTGGTGCCCGGCGTCTCCGTGCGTTTCCGGGAGGTCGGGTCGTGACCGCGGGTGGACGGGGCGCGGCGGGGGAGCTCCGCATTGAGCGCTCCGGACCCCTGCTGCTGATCCAGGACGCGGGCCGACCGGGGCAGGCCGCGCTGGGGGTGCCGGCCTCCGGCGCCCTCGACCCCGTCGCGGCGGCCGCGGCGAACCGGCTCGTCGGCAACGGGCCCTCCTCGGCCGTGCTCGAGCTGCTGCTCGGAGGCGCTCTGCTCCGCGCGTCGGCGCCGACGTGGATCGCGGTGACCGGCGCCGCGGGCGCCCTCGAGGTGCAGGGACCGGGCGGGGTCCGGCCCGCGCCCTGGACCGCGGCGTTCCGCCTCGACGCGGGGGAGGCGCTCGCCATCGGGCCGGCCCAGTACGGCGTGCGCTACTACCTCGCCGTGCGCGGCGGCGTCGGCGTGCCCGCGACACTCGGCTCCCGGTCCTCCGACACCCTTTCCGGGCTGGGCCCGGCACCGCTGAGAGACGGGGATGTGGTCCCCGTCGGCGGCGTGGACCCGATCGGGCCCGTACCGCCGCTCGACCTGCTGCCCGCATCCGCTCCGCCGGCGGGGGAGGTGACCCTGCGGGTGCTTCCCGGGCCGCGCCTCGACTGGTTCGCCGCCTCGGCCTGGGACGCGCTGCGGGCCCGCTCATGGACCGTCACCGCCGAGGCCGACCGGGTGGGCGTCCGGCTCGACGGGCCGCCGCTCGAGCGCGTCCGCGACGACGAGCTGCCGAGCGAGGGCGTGGTGACGGGGGCGTTGCAGGTGCCGCCGTCGGGGCTGCCCATCCTGTTCCTCGCCGACCATCCCGTCACGGGCGGCTACCCGGTCGTCGGCGTGGTCCGCCGGGTGGACGTGCGCCTCGCGTCGCAGCTGCGCCCGGGGCAGGCGGTGCGCTTCCGCTAGGCCGGAGCGGAACGGGCGGGCGTCACGACCAGGTCAGGAACCGCTGCGGATTGAGGCTGAGGATGCGTTCCGTCGCCTCGGCGCCGACGCGCTCCCGAAGGCGCGGCAGGTAGCGGGTGCCGAGATATGCCAATCCCGGCATGCCGCCGTACGCGGCGTACCGGGTGCGCCGCGCGACGTCGCCCCCGATCAGAATGCGGCTACCGCCCCCGCCCGCGACGACGGCCTCGGTGAGGGCGAGGAGCTCGGCGTCGCTGCGCGTGCGCGGCCGGGCCATGCCGTCGTAGCCGAGCCACGCACCGCGCGCGGCGAGGTCGAGGTGCAGGCCGGGGTCCGGGTCCCGATCCGCGTGGGCGAGGGCCACCCGGTGCTCGGGCACCCCCGCCGCGGCGAGCAGGTCGAGCACCTCGTGCGCCGCGGTGCAGAACTCCAGGTGGATCATGACGGGCGCCCCGGTCTCGGCGGCCGCGGCGCCCACCGCGTCGAGCGTGCGGCGCTCGAAAGGGCTGATGGACCAGTAGCCGATGCCGGCCTTGAGCAGCCCCGCCCGGATGGGCGCGCCGCCGTACTCCGCCGGTCCCGGAGCCGGGAACCCGGAGGGCGGGTCGTCGACGGCGGGCATGCCGCGGAGCAGGTCGCCGAGGAACAGCTCGAGCCGTCGCTCCACCCCCGCGTCCCGCAGCCAGTGGCCCTCGGGGTAGTGCGCCTCCCGGTGCACGCCGGTCGTCGCGACGACGGCGAGCGCGGCCGAGCGGCTGATGCGCGCCACCGCCTCCGGTCGCCGGCCCAGCCCGATGGGCGTCGCGTCGACCATGGCGTCGAAGCCGCTGCCGACCAGCAGCCCCGCCTCGTCTGCGGACGCCGTCTCGTCGTCGAGCTCGTCGCCGGGCAGCAGCGGGCTCACCTGGAACAGGTGCTCGTGGTAGTCGACCCTGCCGAGCGACGCCGGCTCGACGTCGCCGAGGACGGTGCGGACGAAGGTCACGCGCGGCCCGCTCGGGCGCTGCGGGCGTCGATCACCTGACCACCTCGGCGGCGTCGGCGAGCTGGTCAAGCCGGTCCGAGGTGAGCTCGAGGTCGAAGATCTCCGCGATCACCTGCGACCAGCCGTGCAGGAAGTAGCGCCAGCCGTCCACGACGGTGAGGCCGCGCTCCTGCTCCTGCGCGCGCGCCTGGGCGAGGAACTCGAGGGTGCCGCGGTAGTTGAACTCCCACACGACGGCGCCGCGCGGGAACACGGCGTCGGCCGGCAGCGGGGATCCCGGCCGGTCCTTGCCGAGGCCCGTCGCGTTGACGATGAGGCTGCCCTCCGGCGCCGCGGCCAGGGCCCTGGCGGTCGCCTCGGTGTCCTGGGCGAGGAGGTAGGTGATCAGGTCGGCGGGGGTGCCGCGGCTGGTCTGCACGGCCCGGAGGTGGTCGAGGCGCTCCTGGCTGGTGTCGGTGACCGTGATGTGACCGGGGCGGTCGGAGCGCTCGGTGAGGTACCAGGTGAGCGCCGTGCCTGCGCCGCCCGCGCCGAGGCAGACGGCGTGCCCGCCGGTGTTCGCGAAGTGGTCGACGGTCAGGAACTCTTCGACCGCGAGGCCGGCGGTGATCGGGTCCTTCGCGTGCCCGATGAGCCTGCCGTCCCGCTTCGAGATGCTCGACACCTCGCCGCAGAGCACGGCGAAGCCGTCGAGCTCGTCGAACAGGTCGTGAGCCGCCTCGTACAGGTTCATCTTGTGCGTCGTCACCAGCGCGCCGAGGTGATGGGGGTCGTCGCGGATGCGCTGGACCAGCTCCCGGTACTGCTCCGGCGTCGCGTCGATCGGCAGGTCGTGCCCGACGAGCTGATCCGTCGGCAGGCCGAGGATGCGCGCCCAGGCGGGGAAGATCCGCATGATCGACGACGAGGCGGTCGTCACGCCCACGAAGCCCATGTAGTCGCTCCTGTGCGAGCCGTCGGTGTGCATCCCGCTCATGCGCGTTCTCCCGTCTCTCTCGTGTCCGCCCTCGCGGCCGCCGCGGCGAAGAGCCGGGCCCGACGCTCGACCTCGTCGTAGCGTCCGGCGGCGAGGTCCGCGGTGGACACCAGCTCGCTGCCCGCGCCGACCGCGATGGCACCCGCATCCAGCCACTCGCCGAGGTTGTCCGGCGTGACGCCGCCCGTCGGCATCAGGGCGACGTCGGGGAACGGCCCGCGCAGCGAACGCAGGAAGGCCGGACCGCCGAGTGACGCGGGGAAGATCTTGACCACGTCGGCACCGTACTCGACGGCGGCCATCACCTCGCTGGGAGTGAGCGCCCCCGTGAGCACGAGCAGGCCCGTGGCGCGCATGGCCTCGGTGAGCCGGCGGCGCGTCCCGGGGCTGACGAGGAAACGGGCCCCCGAGTCGGCCGCCTGTGCCGCCTGCTCCGGCGTCGTCACCGTGCCCGCACCGAGGAGGATGGCGTCGCCGTGCCGGTCCGCCACACGGCGGAGCGCGGACGCGGCGTCCGGCGTCGAGTAGGTGATCTCGATCCCGGTCACGCCGCCGGCGACGAGGGCGTCGACGGCGCGCACGGCGCTGTCCGCGGACGGGGCGCGGACGACCGCGAGCACGCGGGTCGCGGCGAGGGGGAGGAGGACGTGGTCGGTCATGCGGTTCGCTCCGATGGTCGGGATCCCGGCACGGGGAAGGGCGGCTCGTCGCCCGCAAGCACGGCGAGCACATTGTCGACCGCCATGCCGCCCATGCCGTCGACCGCCTCTACGGTCTGCGCGCCGAAGTGCGGCGTGACGACGACGCGCTCGGCGAGGTCGGGGGCGAGCAGCGGGGATGCGTCCCCGCGGGTGTCCCCGGCAAGGGTGTCCGCCGCGAATCCGGCGAGCGCGCCCGAGCGCAGCGCATCCGCGACCGCCGCCTCGTCGACGAGGTCGGGGCGGGCCGTGTTCACGAGAACGAGTCCCGGGCGGGCGCCCGCGAGCCAGCGGGCATCGACGACGGTGCCGCCGCCGGGGGAGTGCAGCGTCACGAGGTCGCACTCGGCGGGGAGCGCGGCGAGGTCGAGCCGGACGGCGCCGATCGCCTCGAGCACGTCGTCGCCCACCCAGGGGTCGTGCACGGCAATGCGAGCGGCGAAGCCCGACAGCCGCGCGGCCACGCCCCGGCCGATGCGGCCGAATCCGACGAGACCTACGCGCAGCGAGCCGAGCTCGCGCCCCCTGAGCACTCGCCACTCCCCGGCGCGCACCCGGCGGTCGCCTTCGGGGATGCCGCGCAGCACGGCGAGCATCAGGCCGACCGCGTGGTCGGCGACGGCGGCGCTGTTCGCGCCCGGGGTGTTGGTCACGGTGATGCCGCGCTCGGTGGCCGCGGGCACGTCCACCGCCTCGTAGCCGACGCCGTACCGGGCGACGACGCGCAGCCGCGGGGCCGCGTCCAGGTGCGCGGCCGTCACCGGACCCGTGCCGGCGATCCAGGCGTCGGCGTCGGCGAGCAGCGGCCGGAGCGCGTCGAGGTCGTGGTCGGCTGGTCCGGTCCGCACCGAGTGACCGGCCCCGGCCAGCCGGGCGACGAGGTCGACGGATCCCGAGGAGAAGGAGCGGCTCGTGGCCAGGACGACGCCCATCAGCGCCCCGCCCGCCGCGCGAACCAGGGCTCGAGCGCGTCGTACCCGGCGGTGAAGAGCTCGTGCCTGCCGAGGTAGTCCTCGTGCCGCCCCGCCTCGGGAGTGAACTCCGCGGTCACCTCGGACAGCCGCCGGGCCGCGCCGAAGTCGCTCACCAGGCCGAGCCCGACGGCCGCGGTGACCGCGGCGCCGAGGCTGTTCGCCTCGTCCACGACCGTGCGCCGCCGCACGGGCACGCCCCAGACGTCCGCGAGGATCTGCAGCCAGACGTCGCTCGCCGCGCCGCCCCCGATGGCGTCCACCCGGTCGACCACGGCGCCGGACTCCCGGAACGCGCGGATGCAGGTGAAGAGGTTGAAGGCCACGCCCTCGAGCACGGCCCGGGTGACGTGCCCGCGGCCGTGGTGCCGGCCGAGCCCGAGGAAGGCGCCCGCCGCATCCGGGTTCCAGTGCGGCGAGCGCTCGCCGAGGAGGTAGGGCAGGAAGTAGAGGCCGCCCGTCGCGCCCTCGGCGGTCGAGGCGTCTGCGACGAGCGCGGCGAGCGACGCCGCCGTCGGCTGGGGGGCGAGGAGCTCGGCGATCCAGGAGACGGCGGCCCCGCCGGCCTGCATCGTCGCCGTCGGCACGAAGCTGCCCGGCACGACGTTGTCGAACGTCATGGTGCGCCGGCCCGCGTCGTACACGGGCTGGTCGCTCGCGAAGGAGACCCAGGAGGAGGTGCCGAGGCTCACGTATGCCCCGTCCTCCGGGGCGACGATGCCCGCGCCCACTGCCGCGATGGGTCCGTCGCCGCCGCCCATCACGACCCGGGTCGCCGCCGGAAGCCCGAGGAGCTCGGCGGCGGCCGGCAGCAGCGTGCCCACCACGGCCGTCGACTCCAGCACCTCCGGGAACAGGCCCGGGTCGATGCCCGCGGCGTCCAGCATTTCGGTCGACCACGCGCCGCCGCGCTGGTCGTAGGCGTTCGTCGCGGACGCGTCGGAGCGGTCCGTGGCCAGGCGCCCGGTGAGCCGCTGCACCACGAAGTCCTTCGCGACGCAGACGTGGCGCACGCGGGCGAACACGTCGGGCTCGTTGTCGCGCACCCACATGATCTTCTCGAGCGAGTAGGTCGGGTTGATGCGGTGGCCGAGGAGGGCGTAGGCACGGTCCTGCCCGATCGCCGCCTCCAGTCGCTCGGTCTGCGGAACGCTGCGGGTGTCCGCCCAGATGATGGCCGGTCGCACCGGCCGGTGGTCCGCGTCCAGCAGGACGGCACCCATCATCTGCCCGCTGACGACGAGGCCCGTGACGGCCCCGGGGTCCGTCCCCGTGCCGGCGAGCAGGGAGCGGGTCGCCTCGACGACGGCGTTCCACCAGTCCTCGGGGTCCTGCTCGGCGATCCCGCCGCCGGCGAAACGGGCGCCGTAGTGCACGGTCGCGGACGCGAGCATGCGGCCGTCGTCCTCGTGCAGGGACGCCTTGTTGCCGGTCGTGCCGAGGTCGTGGGCGACGATCACGACGGCTCCCCGCTGCGCTCGTCTCCGCCGCGCTCGTCCCCGCCGTGGTAGTCGACGAAGCGGTGGCCGTCCGCCGCGGCGAGGACGCGGAGGCCCATGCCGTGCTCGAGCACCCAGCCGTAGTCGTGTCCGGCGGCTCCCGGGTAGACGGCGAGGAAGGAGTAGGGGGCGTTCCCGACGTTGATGCTGCGGTGCGCCCAGCCCGGCGGGATGTAGCCGATGACGCCGGGCGCCATGTCGAGCCACCGGGTGTCCGTGCCGTCGAACATCAGCAGCCCGCCGACGCCGGCGACGCCCAGGTAGATCTCGCCCTGGTGGTTCGGGTGCTGGTGGCCCTTGGTCATCCAGAACTCACCCCCGGTGCTGCCCGGCTCGATGGTTGTGATGGACTGCGGCAGCTCGCGGTCGAGCTCCGGCACGGGCGAGGAGACGACGGAGTAGACGACCGGATCGCCGTTCTCGACCGCCGCCCGCCAGGCGTCGTCGTCGCGGAACAGGCCCTCGAGGTCCGACATCCGGCGGGTCAGCGTCGGCCCCTCGGGGCTCAGGGTCGCGGCGCCCGCATCGAAGCGGATGCTCATCGGGGGCACGGGCTGGGTGGCGAACTCGGTCACGATCGGCTAATCCCTCGGTCTTCCTGCGGCCACGGCGCCGCGGCTCCCACAGTACCTGTAATTACAGGTTGGCCGCAGTCCCGCGGCGTCCCTTCCGCCGCACGTCCAGGGGCGGGCGGGTATGTTTCGGGCATGTATGTATGTCGGGATTGCGGGAACCCTGTCACCGTCACCTGGGACCCCGAGCGTCAGACGCCGCCCCTGTGGCACGTCTCCTGCGCGCACTGCCCCGCCGAGCGGGACGAGGCGATCGAGATCGCGGGCGTCGCCACGGGGAACCAAGCCGTCTGAATGACGCGGGACGCATGACGCCGGAGCACCTCGATGTTCTGATCGTCGGCGCGGGGCTGTCCGGGGTCGGCGCGGCGATCCGTCTGACCCGGCATATGCCCGACGCCTCGTTCGCGCTGATCGAGGCGCGGGACACCCTCGGCGGCACCTGGGACCTCTTCCGCTATCCCGGCGTCCGGTCCGACTCGGACATGTTCACGCTCGGCTTCCGCGACCGTCCCTGGGCCGACGCCCGGATGCTGGCGCCGGGGGGCGCGATCCTCGACTACGTGCGCGAGTCCGCCAAGGAGTTCGGGGTGGTCGAGCACATCCGCTACGGCCTGCGCGTGACCCGCGCCGAGTGGTCGACCGCCGATGCCCTCTGGACCGTTACCGCCGAGCGCACCGGGACCGGCGCCGCCCGCGGTGCAGACGGTACCGACGATGCCGACGGTGGCGGCGAGGCCGTCCGGTTCACCTGCGGCTTCCTCTACGTGTGCTCCGGCTACTACCGGTACGACGAGGGCTACACGCCGGACCTGCCCGGGATCGGCGCGTTCGCCGGCGACCTCGTGCACCCGCAGCACTGGCCCGCGGAGCTCGGGCTCGGCGGGCGGGAGGTCGTCGTGATCGGCAGCGGCGCGACGGCCGTGACCCTCGTTCCCGCGCTCGCCGAGCGCGGCGCTCACGTGACCATGCTGCAGCGCTCCCCGACGTACATCGCCGCCGTGCCCGCGGTGGACCGCACGGTCGAACGGGTCCTCGGCCGATGGTCCGGCGGGGCGCCTCGCCGCGTCGCGATGGCGGTGATCCGCTGGCGCAGCATCCTGAGCGGGATCGTCATCTACCAGGCCTCCCGTCGTGTCCCCGGCCTGGTCAAGCGAGTGCTGCGCCGCCGCGCCCTGCGGGCGCTGCCGCCGGGCTTCGACATCGACCGGCACCTCGCCCCGGTGTACAACCCGTGGGACGAGCGACTCTGCGCGACCCCGGACGGCGACTTCTTCGCCGCGATCCGCACGGGCGCCGCAGAGATCGTCACCGACGGGATCGCGGAGATCACCCCCGCCGGGGTGCGCCTCACCTCCGGGCGAGAGCTCCCCGCCGACGTGCTCGTGACGGCGACGGGATTCCAGCTCATGCTCTTCGGCGGCATCGCCTTCTCGGTCGACGGGGCGGACGTCGACCTCTCCCGGGCCACGGCGTACAAAGGCATGATGGTGTCCGGCCTGCCCAACTTCGCGTTCGCCATGGGCTACACGAACGCGTCGTGGACGCTCAAGATCGACCTCGTCAACGACCACATCGTGCGGCTGCTGCGCCGGATGCGCCGTCGCGGCTACCGCGTCGTGGTGCCGCGCGAGACGGCGTCGGCGTTCCCGGCCCGGCCGCTGCTCCCGCTGAAGTCCGGCTACATCGCCCGGAGCGCGCACCTGCTGCCGAAGCAGGGCTCGCGCACGCCGTGGCGCCTGCACCAGAACTACCTGCGCGACACCGTGCTGCTGCGGGCACGCGCGGTTGAGAGCGAGGGCCTCGAGTTCCGCCGCTGACGCCGGCTCAGCGGGGCAGCGCGAGCCCGGTGTGGCGCAGCGCCGCCGTGCTCTGGTCCGCCGGGGACGCGCTCAGCTGGAACTCGAAGCGGCTGCGGTCGCCGCGATGGTGGGCCACGAAGAACTCCATCGGCCGGTCCTGCTCGTCGTAGCCGACGCTCCGCAGCACCAGGAGCGCCTGCCCCGCGCCGACGTCGAGCAGGGCGCCCTGCTCCTCGTCGGCCGAGGCGGCCTCGGCGGAGCGCACACCGCGCACGGCCCGCACGCCGTGCCGGGCCAGCAGGGCGTACAGGGACTGGTCGCTCAGGTCCTCGGCGAGCACGAGGGATCCGACCTCCTCGGGGAGGTAGGTGGTCGTCCAGGACCAGGGCTCCCCGTCGACGAACCGGAGCCGCTCGATCACGACGACGGGCGCGCCCGGGGCGATGCCGAGCGCGTCGGCCACGTCGTCGTCGGCTGGGGCGAGCTCCTGCCTGCGCACCTGGCTGTGCACGTGCCCGCCGCGCGCCGCGACCTCCTCGTAGAGGCCGGTGAGCGTGTGCACGAGGCTCTCGGGGGTCTTCTGGTGCGCGACGAAGGTGCCCTTGCCCTTGACCCGCTCGATCGCGCCCTGGTGCTCGAGCTGGGCGAGCGCCTGCCGCACGACGGTCCGCGAGACCCCGAACTGCTCGCACAGCCGGTGCTCGCCCGGCAGTACGTCGCCCGGCCGCAGGCCCTGCTCGGCGATGTCGCGCAGGATCCGGTGCTTGAGCTGGTGGTACATCGGCACCGGGGCTCGGCGGTCGATGCCGGCGGGGGACGCGGGCACGGTGGTGGTCAGTACGCGACGCCGGCGTGCAGAATCACGTTGGCGTAGGGGGTGAACTCGCCCGACCGCACGAACGCCCGGGCGTCGTGGGTCCGCCGCTTGAACTCGACGTGCGGGATGAGCTCGATGGAGACGCCGAGCGGATCGAGCCGTTCGCGCAGCGCGGCGAGCACGTGCGGGCTCTTCTCCTCCACCTCGGCGGAGACGGTGGCGCCCTCGACGACGAGCTCCGCGAGCACGGTGTCGAGCACGTCGAAGAACGCGGGGGCACCGGGGCGGTACGCGAGGTCGACGCGCTCGGACCCGGGCGGGATGGGCAGACCGGCGTCGGTGACGACGATGAGGTCGGTGTGCCCGGTCTCGGAGATGATCCGGGACAGCTGGGGGTTGATCGTGGTCGCGGTCTTTCTCACGAGACGCTCTCCTTCGCGGTGGTGTCCTTCGCGGTGTTCCCCGTCGGGGTGGTCCCGGTCGCCGACCGGTGCGCGGCGAGCAGGGCGTCCACCTCGTCGCGGTGCGGCAGGCTGGGGGACGCGCCACGCTTGGTGACGGTAAGGGATCCGGCGGACACGGCCCGGGCGATGGCCTCCGGCAGGTCGAGGCCGAGAGCGAGGGACGCGCCGAGGTATCCGGCGAACGCGTCGCCCGCCGCCGTGGTGTCCACCGCGGTCGCCGGGATGGCGGGGAAGCGGACGACGTCGTCGGCCGTGACGAGCACCGCGCCCGCCGCGGCGAGCGTCACGAGAGCGTGCCGGGCGCCGCGCTCCGTGAACCAGCGCCCCGCCGCAACGGCGGACTCATCGTCCGTCACGCTGATGCCGGTGAGGATGCCGGCCTCCGTCTCGTTGGGCGTCACGATGTCGACGAGGGGCCAGATGCCCTCGTCGAGCGTCGCCGCGGGGGCCGGGTCGAGCACAACGGTCAGCCCGAGGTCGTGGGCGCGGCGGATGGCGTACTGGGTGAGCGCCCACGGCGTCTCGAGCTGGGTGAGCAGCACCCGGGCGTCGGCGCCGAGCTCGTCGAACGCCGTGTCGATCTGCGCCTCGCTGAGGGCGGCGTTGGCCAGGGGCACCATGACGATGTCGTTCTCGCCGGACGCATCGACCCGGATGTGCGCGATGCCGGTGGGTCCCGGAACGCTCCGCACGTGGCCGGTGTTGACGCCCGCGTCGCGGAGCCCGTCCCGCACCAGGTCGGAGAAGAGGTCCGTGCCGACGCACGCGACCATGGCGGTCCGCGCCCCGGCGAGCCCGGCCGCGACGGCCTGGTTCGCGCCCTTGCCGCCCAGCACGAGGGTGAAGTCGTCCCCGAGCACGGTCTCCCCGCGGGCGGGGAGGCGGGAGGAGAAGGTGGTGAGGTCGGCGGTGACGCTGCCCACGATGAGCACGCTCCCCGACCCGGTTCCAGACGCCTGTGTCTGTGTCATCGTCGCCTTTCGCGGGCGCATCCGCGCCCAGTTCCGCGCCACTCGATCGGGCGCTGTCCAGCCTGTAATGACATTAGCGGACAGGCGGGAGCCAGCTCCGTCCCCCGCTGCTCCCGCCTTCCCGCGGTCGCCCCTGCCTCGCTCTCTTCCCGCGCTCCTGCCCAGGCAGCGGATTCCTGCCCGGGTTGAAGCTGGGCACGATGCTCCTGCCTGGGCAGGGGCGAGTCGGGCGGCAGGTTTGCGGGGGCAGGGCGGGCGGCCCGGGTCGGGCGGCGGGCCTGCAGGGGCGGGGGCAGGGGTGGGGTCGGGCGCGGCGGTCAGGCGGAGGCGGCCGCGTCGCGCAGCCACTGCTCGACGCCCGAGATGTGCACGGTCGTGAGCGCCTGCGCCAGCTCGGTGTCCCGGCGCTCGAGCGCGTCGACGATGGCGCGGTGCTCCGACAGGGTGCGGTCGACCGAATTCTCCTGGGTCAGGCCGCGCCAGATCCGGGCCCGCACGGTGTGGCCCGAGAGCGAGTCGATGAGGCTCGACAGGTACGCGTTGCCGGCCTGCGCGACGATCGCGCGGTGGAAGTCGAGGTCGTGGTCCACGAGCCCCTCGACGCTCGACCCCTCGCCGACCGCCTCGATGCGCGCGCGGAGGTCCCGGATCGCCTCCGCGGGGATGCGGGCGGCCGCGAGGGCGACCGCGGCGGGCTCGAGGATGCGCCGCACCGCGAACAGCTCGAGCACGGAGGAGTCGTCGTGGAGGTCGACCACGAACGACATCGCCTCGAGCAGCAGCCGCGGCTCGAGGCTCGTGACGAACGTGCCGTCGCCGCGCCGCACGTCGAGCACCCGGATGACCTCGAGCGCCTTCACGGCCTCGCGCATGGAGCTGCGGGAGAGCCCGAGGCGCTCGCTGAGCTCCTTCTCGGGGGGAAGACGGTCGCCGGGCCCGAGCTCGCCGGAGAGGATCATCTCCTTGATCTTGAGGATCGCCTCGTCGGTCACCGCCATGCAGACATCCTACCTTTGGGCACTCGCGAGAGCCTCGTCCCGCCGGGGCGCCGCCGCGCCGAGATCGATGCGCCGGTCCGTCTCCCCGATGTCCTCGGGGTGGTGCGTCACGAGCACCGGCACGACGCCCGCGAGCGCGGAGCGCAGGTCGGCGAGGAGCGCGTCCGCCGTGGGCCGGTCGAGGTGCGCGGTCGGCTCGTCGAGCAGGACGACGTCGGCCCGGGTCAGCAGCGTGCGGGCCACGGCGACGCGCTGGCGCTCGCCGCCCGAGAGCGCGATCCCCTCCGAGCCGAGCCGGGTGTCCAGCCCGGCGGGCAGCTGTGCCAGCAGGGGGCCGAGTCCCGCGCGGGTGAGGGCGTCCCTCAGCTCGTCCTCGTCCGGCGCGTTCTCTCGGGGCCGCGCGAGGAGCAGGTTGGCGCGGAGCGACGAGTCGAACAGGTGCCCCTCCTGCGGGCACCAGGCGACGTGCCTGCGCACGACCCCGGGGGCGAGGTCGGCGGTGTCGTCGCCGCCCAGCCGGTAGCTCCCGGCGCTCGGCGCCAGCTGGCCGAGAAGCACCGTGAGGAGCGTCGACTTTCCGGAGCCGGACGGGCCGGTGACGACCAGCCACTCGCCGCTGCGGACGAAGGCGTTCACCCCCTGAAACGCGCGGTCGTCGGCCTCGGGCCACCGGGCGGCGAGACCCTCGAGAGCGAGGCTGTCGACGGGCGCGGATGCGGCCGTGCGCGCACCGGCGGAGCGGGTGGAGGACCCGACGGCGGGAGTGAAGCGCGCCAGCCGGGCCAGCGCCCGGGACAGCGCGGGCCCCTGCTGCACGGCGTCCACCACGGCGAGCAGGGGATCGAGCAGGGCGATCGGGAGCAGGACGAGGACCGCGGTGACCTCGGCGGGCAGGGTCCCGGCCGCGACGGCGGGCGCGCACACCGCGAGCATCAGGACCGCTGTTGTGCAGCAGGCCGCGACGACGAGGGCGCTGCCGAGGCCCAGGGCCCAGGCGCTGCGCCGGCCGGAGTCGGCGGCGCGGCGGTCGAGCTCTCGGAGCCGCGCGAGAACGGCGGGACCCGCGGCGTTGCCACGGAGGTCGGCCGCGGCAGCAGCGGCGTCGGCGAACCGGCGCGTCATGGCCGAGCGGGACGCCTGGGCGTGGGCGCTCGCCCGCCTGTCCGCGACCAGCGCGAGGACGGGGGCGATTCCGAGGCAGAGCAGGAGGCAGACAGCGAGGAGGGGGACCGCGGGAGCGTGCAGCAGCGCTACGCCGACGAGCGACGCGGCGCCGGTCAGGATGCCGACCACCGGCGGCAGGAGAACCCTCGGCGCGAGGTCGCGGGCCTCGTCCGCCGTCGTCACCAGATAGTCGAGCGCCGTGCCGCCGCGCAGCAGCCGCCGGGCGCTCGGACCCCGCGCCGCCAGGGCCCGCCAGAGCCGGACCCGCAGCCGGGTGACCGAGGCGAACACGGCGTCGTGCGTGGCGAGGCGCTCGGCGTAGCGCAGCACGGACCGTCCGATGCCGAAGAACCGCACGCCCACGATCGCGACGAGGAGGTACATGATCGCCGGCTGCTGGCTGGCCCGGACGATGAGCCAGCCGGACACCGTGGTGAGCGCCACCGCGAACAGGGCCGCGAGCACGCCGCAGATCAGGGCGAGGACGAGGCGGCCGGCCGCCGGGCGGGCGACGTCGCCGAGCAGGGCGGCCAGTTCCCGGGCCGTCGCGCGCGGCTCGGCATCGGTATCGGCATCGGCATCGGCCGCAGCGTCGCGCGCGGAATCGATCATGTAGCCCCCGAACCCGACCGGGGCCACCGGCGCCGTCCCCGCCCACGAGGACGCCTCGCCGGCCGCGGTCTTCCCGCCGGCCGCGATCCCCGCGCCGTCGACGACCGCGCCGACGACGACCGCACCGTCGTCGACAGCACCGGCGCCGCCGAGCACCGGGATCCGCTGCGTCGCCAGGGCGAGCACCTCGGCGTCGTGCGACGCGAGCACCACGGTGCAGCGTCCGCGGAGGGAGGCGATGGCCGCCCGCACGAGGGCGGCGCTCCGCTCGTCGAGGTGCGCGGTCGGCTCGTCGAGGACGACGGTGTCGGCTCCCGCCTCGACCCGCACGAGCGCCCGGGCCACCGCCAGCCGGCGGAGCTCGCCGGGGCTGAGGCGCGCGGGATCGGCGGCGACGAGCGCACCAAGGCCGAGCGCCCGCAGGGCGTCGGTCGCCGCGGCGGCACCGGCGGGGCCGGGGACGGCGTACAGCAGGAGCTCGTCGAGGACGGTGTCGCCGACGGTGTGCGGGTGCTGGGGCACCGAGGCCAGGCGCTCGGGCGGCACGACGGTCAGGGCACCGCGGACCTCGGCCTCCGCGGTGCCATCGGCGCCGCCGGCGAGCAGGGCGAGGAGCGTCGACTTGCCGCTCCCGCTCGGCCCGGTGACGGCCGCGACGGTGCCGGGCCCGACCTCGAAGGACAGGTGGGAGAGCGCGGCGACCGGGCGGCCGGGGTACCGCAGCGTCAGGTCCCGGGCGGCGAGGGCGCCGGGCGCCGCGTCGAGGTGCGCCGGGGCGGTGGCGGGCGGCTCGGCGAGGATCCCGCGCGCCCGCTCCAGCGCCGTCACCCCGTCCTGCGAGGCGTGGAACGCCGTGCCGAGGTCGCGGAACGGCCCGAAGCACTCCGGCGCCAGGATCAGCGCGAGCAGGCCCACCTCGAGCGGAAGGCTGCCGTCGATGAGGCGCAGCCCGACGAAGACCGCGACGACGGCGACGGAGATCGTCGAGATGAGCTCCAGCGCGAGCGAGGAGAGGAACGCGGTGCGCAGGGTCAGCATCGTGCGGCGCCGGTAGTCGTCGGACACCCGGGCGAGCAACGCGGTCTGCTCCTCGACCCGGCCGAGCCCGACGAGCACGGGGAGCCCGCGCGCGAGCTCTACGAGATGGTCCGAGAGCCGGGCGAGCGCGCCGGACGCCGCGTCGACGCGGTCCTGCGTGTGCATGCCGATGAGGGCGAGGAAGAGGGGGATGAGCGGAACGGTGAGCACGAGCACCAGCGCGCTGACCCAGTCGACGGACAGCACGCGCAGGCCGACCGCGATCGGGACGACCGCGGCCCCGGTCAGGGCGGGGAGGACGGTCGCGAAGTACTTGTCGAGGTCGTCCAGCCCGTGGGTGGCGAGGGTCGTGACGTCGCCGACGGACGCGCCAGCGCGGCCGCCGGGCGCCAGCAACCGCTCGGCGAGCGCGATGCGCGTCGCCTGCTTGGTACCGACCGCGGCGCGCGCCGTCAGCACCCGGATCGCCCACGCGACCGCGCCGCGGGCGAGCCCGGCGGCGGCGCCGAGGAGCATCCAGGGCGCGACGTCGTCGCCCGACACGACGGCCACGACCCCGCGGGCGATCGACTCGGCCAGCGCGACGAGCGCGAGGGCCTTGAGCGCGGACAGGACCGTCAGCCCCGCGAGAGTGCGCGGGCCGTGCGGACCGAAGCCCGCGGCGAGCATCCCGCGCGGCGACGATACCGGCCGGGCGACCGGACCGCGGACGTCGGCGCTCACTCCGCGGCCCGGTCGCGCGGCACGACGGCCGCGACCACCGCGTGCGCGGCGGGGATGTGCCGCTCGCTGACCCGGCGCCGGAAGACCCAGTAGGTCCAGCCCTGGTAGGCGAGCACCAGGGGCAGGCCGAACGCGGTGACCCAGGTCATGACCATCAGCGTGTATGCCCCGCTGGACGCGTTGTCGACCGTGAGGTCGAACGCGGGGTTGATGCTCGAGGGCAGCACGACCGGATACACGGCCGCGAAGATCGACGCGGCCCCGGCCACCAGGAACAGGGCGACGCCCGTGAACGCGCGGCCCTCCCGCCCGGCGCGTCCGCTGCTCACGCCCCACAGCACGGCCGCGACGGCCACGAGCACCAGGGCCCAGGTGAGGGGGGATCCCGTCCGTAGCTGCACGGCGAGCACCCAGACGACGATCGGCAGCAGGGCGAGCGGGGTCCAGCGCCGGAACCAGACTCCCGAGCGCTCGCGCACGACGCCGTCCGACTTCAGCCCGAGGAAGGCGGCGGCGTGCACGAGGCAGAAGCCGACGACAGCGAGTCCGCCGAGCACGGCGTAGCCGCTGAACCAGGCGAAGGGCCCGCCGATCCGGTCGCCGTTCTCGTCGAGGGGCAGCCCCGTGGTCGTGAGGGCCAGCATCGCGCCGACGCCGAACGCCGCCACGAAGGACCCGCCGGCGAGGGCGAGGTCCCAGGTGCGCGTCCACCGCCGCGTGTGGCCCTTGCCCCGGTACTCGATGGCGACCGCGCGCAGGATGAGGCCGAGCAGCACGAACGTGAGCGGCAGGTACAGCGCCGAGAACAGCGACGCGTACCAGAACGGGAAGGCCGCGAAGGTGGCCGCCCCGGCGGTGATGAGCCAGACCTCGTTGCCGTCCCACACCGGGCCGATGGTGTTGAGCATCACGCGGCGCTGGCCGTCCGAGCGGGCGGTGACGAGCAGGTGCATGCCGACGCCGAGGTCGAAGCCCTCGAGCAGCAGGTACCCGATCCACAGCACGGAGATGGCGATGAACCAGACGGTGGGTAGCGCGTCCATGGCGGTCCTATTCGTAGGCGGGGTGGGTTGGCGGAGCTCAGTAGGCGAAGGCGAGCACGTCGCCGTCGGAGGCGTCGTGGTCCTCGTCCTCGCGGTGGAGGTCCGGCATCGCCGCCGCGACGCCACCCCGCACGAAGCGGGTGAGGAGCACGATCTCGACCACCATCAGCACGCCGTAGACGGTGCCGAGCGAGATGAGGGAGAACAGCAGTTCACCCGCGGTCGCGCTGGGGGAGACGGCCGCCGCCGTGAACATGAAGACGCCGTCGACGCCGCTGGGGTTGGGGTTCGGGGCCACCACGAACGGCTGGCGGCCCATCTCGGTGAAGACCCAGCCCGCCGAGTTCGCGGCGAACGGCGCGAGGATGCCGAAGATGGCCAGCTGCATGATGCGCTTGGACCGGGGCACGGTGCCCGTGCGGGTGAGCCACAGCGCGACGACCGCGGCGAACGCGGCGAGGGCGCCGAAGCCGATCATCAGCCGGAAGCCCCAGTAGGTGACGGCCATGAGCGGCACGTAGGTGATCTCGTCGCCGGCGCGCTCGCCGAGCATCGGGTCGTCGGGGAGGTGGGTGCCGTACGCCTCCTGGTACTCGGGGATGAGGTCGTTGACGCCCTTGATCTCCGTGTCGAAGTCGCCGTGGGCGAGGAACGACAGCACCCCGGGGATCTCGATCAGCCCGACGACGTCGTCGCAGTCGGTCGCGCCGACGTCGCCGATGGCGAGCACCGAGAAGGCGGTGCCGGTCTGGCAGGCCGCCTCCGCGGCGGCCATCTTCATGGGCTGCTGGTCGAACATCAGCTTCGCCTGCAGGTCACCGGTGATCGCGACGCCGCCGAACCCGACGATGGCCACGACCGCGCCGATGCGGAGCGACGTGATCCACACGCCGTGGTCGGCCGCGTCGCGGCCGCGGACGGCGGGCGCCTCGCCCACGACGACGCGGCCCTCGGCGTCAACCGAGTCGATGCCGTCACGCCTGCGCTGCCAGAGCTGGTACCACGAGATCCCGATCAGGAACGCGGCGCCGACGCCCAGCGCGCCGAAGATGGTGTGCGTGTAGGCGGCGACGGCCGTGTTGTTCGTGAGTACCGCCCAGACGTCCGTCATGACCGGCCTGCCGTCCACGAGCTCGACGCCGACGGGGTGCTGCATCCACGAGTTGGCGACGATGATGAAGTAGGCCGAGGCGACAGAGCCGGCCACGGCGACCCACAGGCAGGCGAGGTGCACGCGCTTCGGCAGCCGGTCCCAGCCGAAGATCCACAGGCCGAGGAACGTGGACTCGAAGAAGAACGCGAGCAGGCCCTCCATGGCGAGCGGAGCCCCGAACACGTCGCCCACGAACCGGGAGTACTCGCTCCAGGCCATGCCGAACTGGAACTCCTGGACGAGGCCGGTCGCCACCCCGAGGATGAAGTTGATGAGGTAGAGCTTCCCCCAGAATTTGGTCATCCGGAGGTAGCGCTCGTTGCCGGTGCGCACCCACACCGTCTGGAAGATCGCCACGACCGGCCCGAGGCCGAGGGTGAGCGGGACCATCCAGAAGTGGTAGACGGTGGTGATGCCGAACTGCCAGCGGGCGATCTCCAGGGGATCCACGTGTGCACCGATCTCGAGGCTTCGGGTAGAGTTTTCTACGCGGCGGTAGAACTCATTTCTACACGATTGTAGAACTGTTTTCTACACGGCCGTAGAAGTCGCCGGACGAGGGCGCCGGGCACGAGGAAAGGGGTGAGCGATGTCGACACTCGGGGAGCTCGAACGGTCCGTCATGGACATCCTGTGGAGCGCGGGCGAGCGCCTGACGGCGAACGAGCTGCAGGACCGGCTCACGGCTCTGCCCGGTGCGAAGTCCCTCGCCACGACGACGGTGCTCACGGTGCTGTCACGGCTCGAGAAGAAGCGGTTCGTGGCCCGGGAGCGGTCCGCGCGGCCGCACCACTACTTCGCGGCGCGCAGCCGCGAGGACCACATGGCGGAGCTCATGCACGAGGTGCTCGGCACCGCCGCCGACCGCACCGCGGTGCTCGAGCGCTTCGTGGGGCAGGCGAGCGACACCGAGGCCGCGACGTTGCGCAAGCTGCTCGGTCGCTGATCACCGGCCCCGTGCTCGCCGTCTCCATCGCGTTGGCCGTGCTGGCCTTCGCGCTGGCCTGGCCCGTGCCCCTCCTGCTCGGCGCAGCCGCGTGGCCGTCGCGTGCCCCGGCCACCGCGCTCGTGCTCTGGCAGGCCATCGCGCTCGCGGGCGGCCTCTCCATGATCGGCTCGCTTGTCGCGTTCGGCCTCGCGCCGTTCGGCCAGGATCTCGTCGGCGCCGCCGCGCAGTTCACGCGGGCGTCGGCACCGGCCGGCGAGGCGCCGTCCGTTCCGCTCGTGCACCTGTTCGCGCTGAGCGCGGGCGTGCTGCTCGCCGGTCACCTCGTGCTGAACCTCGTGCTCACGATCGTGCGCATCGAGCACCAGCGGCGCAGGCACGAGCGGCTCGTCACCCTGCTGAGCGCGCCCGTTCCGGACCGGCCGAACACCCGCCTGCTCGACTCGCCGATGCCCGTGGCCTACTGCCTGCCGGGCGGCCTCCGCTCGGTCACCGTCTTCTCCGCGGGGCTCGTCGACCTGCTCGACGAGGACCAGTTGCAGGCGGTGATCGAGCACGAGAAGGCGCACCTGCTCCAGCGGCACTACATGGTGCTGCTCGCGTTCGACGCCTGGCGCACCTCGCTGCCCTGGTTCCCCATCGCGACCCGCGCCATGCGCGAGGTCGGCATGCTCGTCGAGATGCTCGCGGACGACCACGCCCGCCGGAGCGCCGCCGACGACGCCCTCGCCTCCGCGATCGTGCTCGTGTCCGGCGACGCGGGCGGGGGCGCGGCAGCATCGGCAGCATCCGGCGGGGTGGCGGCAGGCTCGGCCCCGCGCGCCGCGGATTCCGCGTGGTCGCTCCTGCCGGTGGCATCCGCCCCCAGCGACACGCGGGCGAGGGTGCTCCGGCTGCTCTCCGGCGAGCCGCCCCTGCCCGCCGCGACCCGCACCCTCGTGTGGCTGTGCGCCATCTCCCTGGTGGCCCTGCCGACCGTGATCCTCTTCGCCCCCGGGTTCGTCGGCTGACCGCGCGCCCATCCCGCTCCGGACCATTCAGGACCGTTCAGGACCGGACCGGTCGCACCGGTCAGTCGATGAGCTGCGCCTTGAGGAAGGAGGCGGTGCGGGCGAAGGCGAGCGCCGCGGCGTGGGAGGAGAGCTTCGAGGGGATGCTCGCGTTCGCGAACGAGTGGACGGTACCCGGGTAGCTGTAGGAGACGACCGGCGTGCCGTGCTCCTTGAGGCGGCCGATGAACTCCTCGGGCTCTTCCCCGTCGCCCCACTCGTCCTCCTCGGCGAAGTTGAGCAGCACGGGGCAGGGAACGACGCCGTGGTCGTCCGGCGCGACGGTGGCGTAGTACGCCGCGACGGCGTCGACGGTGCCGGCCTGGCCCTCGAGAAGGGCGAGCCAGCCGCCCAGGGAGAAGCCGATCAGGCCCACCCGCAGGGCTCCGGCCGCCCGCGCCTGCTGCACGCTGTCGGCGATGGTGGAGAGGGCGAAGGCGAGGTCGAGGTCGCGCATCAGCTCCTCGGCGGAGTCCTCGTCGGCGGTCGCCCGCCCGTCGTAGAGATCGGGGACGAGCACCGAGAAGCCCGCGTGCACCAGGCCGTCCGCGTACGCCTCCAGCCAGGGCAGCCGCCCGTACCAGTCGTGCACCAGCACGATCGCCGGACGCCCCGCGGGTCCGAACTCGAGCGGAACGCCGGGGGAGGGGATGTCAACGATGGTGCCCACCCGGTCAGTCAACCATCCCGCCGCGGGCGCCGGATCGACGGCACGCGCGGTGCGCTGGCATAGTCGGAGTACTGCACGCTCGAAGAGGAAGCACGAGAGATACGACATGGACACATCCCTGCACGGGAACGACGCCGGACGCTCCGACCAGGGACGCGAGGCCATCCTCTCGGGGCGCGCGTCGCTCGGCATCGAGCTCGGATCGACCCGCATCAAGGCGTGCCTCGTGGGCGACGACCCGGCGACGGTGCTCGCGACGGGGAGCCATGAGTGGGAGAACCAGTTCGTGGACCGGGTCTGGACCTACAGCATCGACGCCGTGTGGGCGGGCCTGCAGGACGCGTACGCGAACCTCCTCGCCGACGTGGAGGCGCGCTTCGGCGTGCGGCCCGAGTCCTTCGGCGCCATCGGCGTCTCGGCCATGATGCACGGCTACCTCGCGTTCGACGCCGACGACCAGCTGCTGGTGCCGTTCCGCACCTGGCGCAACACGACCACCGGCCGGGCGGCCGGCGAGCTCACCGACCTGTTCGGCACGAACATCCCGCTCCGCTGGTCGATCGCTCACCTCCACCAGGCGGTCCTCGACGAGGAGCCGCACGTGCCGGAGGTGCGCTTCGTGACCACCCTCGCCGGTTACGTGCACTGGCGGCTCACCGGGCGCAGGGTCATCGGCATCGGCGACGCGTCCGGCATGTTCCCGATCGACTCCGCGACGAGGGACTACGACGCGACGCTGCTCGGCCGGTACGACGGGCTCGTCGCGGACTCCGCGCTCGCGCTGCCGGTCGCCGAGCTCCTGCCCGAGGTGCTCGTGGCCGGCCAGGCTGCCGGAACGCTCACCGCCGAGGGCGCCGCCCTCCTCGACCCGACCGGATCCCTGCAGCCGGGCGCCGAGCTGTGCCCGCCGGAGGGTGACGCGGGCACCGGCATGGTGGCCACCAACGCCGTCGCGCCGCGCACGGGCAACGTCAGCGCCGGCACGAGCATCTTCGCCATGGTCGTGCTCGAGCGCCCGCTCGAGAACGTGCACGAGGAGCTCGACCTCGTGACCACCCCCGCCGGCGATGCCGTCGCGATGGTGCACTGCAACAACGGGGCGAGCGAGCTCGCCGGCTGGGTCGGGCTGTTCGGCCGCTTCGCCTCCGCGGCCGGCGTCCCGCTCGACAACGACGCCGTGTTCGAGGCGCTCTTCCGCGAGGCGCTGGAGGGCGACGCCGACGCGGGCGGGCTGCTCGCCTACAACCACCTCGCGGGCGAGCCCATCGCCGCCCTCGACGAGGGCCGCCCGCTCTTCGTGCGCACGCCGGAGAGCCGGTTCACGCTCGCCAACTTCATGCGCGCGCAGCTGTACGGCGTGTTCGGCACGCTGAGCCTCGGCATGCGCGTGCTGGAGAGCGAGGGCGTCGCGCTCGAGGAGATGTTCGCCCACGGCGGCGTGTTCCGCACGGCCGGGGTCGCGCAGCGGTTCCTCGCGGGAGCGCTCGGCGCGCCCGTGACGGTCGGCGAGAGCGCGTCCGAGGGCGGCGCGTGGGGTATCGCGGTGCTGGCCTCCTACCTCTCCTCGGCGGGCGACATGGATCTCGGCAGCTACCTGCGCGAGCGCGTCTTCGCGGTCGCCGAGTCGACGACGGTGCAGCCGGACCCGCAGGACGTCGCGGGCTACGCCGCGTACCTCGACGCCTACCGGGCCGGGCTCGCGGTCGAGCGGACCGCGGTGCAGGCGCTCGCCGCGTCCGCCGCTGAGACCGCGGAGTAGCGACAGAGGCAGCAGGGCGGCGGACGCGTCAGTCCGCCATGGCCCTGCTGTCCGCGGGCGAGGCGGCCACCGAGCTCGGGGCCGGGTCGTACGTCACCGTGCCGGTGGAGCCGTCCACCGTCACCACCTGGTCGTCGGTGAGTACGGCCGTCGCGCAGCCGACGCCGACCACAGCCGGGATGCGGTGCTCCCGGGCGATGATCGCCGGGTGGGCCAGCGCTCCTCCGGCGTCGGCGATCAGCGCGCCCAGCGCCGGGAACAGGATCGACCAGGAGGGCCGGGTGGTGGGACAGACCAGCACGTCGCCGCGCCTCACGCGGTCGAAATCAGCCTCGGAACGCACGATGCGCACGGGACCCGTGTAACTGCCCGCTGACGCCGCGACGCCGGACAGCACGCCCGCCAGCTCCGGCGCTTTCCGCGAGCTGAGCTCGGCCTGCCCGACGTGCCCGACGGAGAACAGGAGCGCCTCCAACGGCACGCGGGCACTCCTCGGCAGCGCGTCGAGGGACGGCGGAGCGCTCGGCTCCGGCCCGTAGCTGGGTGGGCCGGGGTGCGCCAGTGCCCAGGCCCGCTCGCCTCGGCGTCGCCGCACCGCCGGGCGGAGCCGGAGCCGGGCAGCACTGTTCCGGTTCTGCTGCTCGAGCCCGTCGAGCGCTTCGAGCACCTCGTCGAGTGTGCAGTAGAAGACGTCGTCCACCGCCGCGAGCACGGCGGCCCGCACGAGCCGGAGCCCGGCCTCCAGCGCCGCGTACCGAACGATGGCGAACGGCGCCTCGAGAGTCCAGAACGCGTTCTCGTCACGCAGGGGATAGGTGGCGCGACCCCGTTCGAGCGCCGCGTCGAACCGCTCGAGGCGGTCGCCGCTGAGTCGCGTCCGAGCCTCCCGCTCCGCCTCCCGGCGGACCTCCGCATGCGACTCGGCCTCGGCATCCGGGTCGAAGCCGCGCTGGTCCCGCAGCTCCCGCTCCAGCAGGCCGGGGATCTCGGCGACCGTCGGATCGGACAGCTCGACGGACAGCGCCCGGACTCCGTAGACCTGGGAGTGGTCGAGCAGGGCCGCGCGCAATTCCTCATCGTCCGTCGCACGCGCCGCGATGCGGGCCAGCTCGCGAGCCGGATCCGAGGTGGTGTGGGAGGTTCCGACGACCAGCCGCAGCGTCTGCTCGACGTCCCAGCCGAGCAGGTCGGTGCAGGTCATCGCGAGGTTCGCCACTCCCGTGAAGTTGGCCATCACGACCTCGTAGTGCGTTTCGAGCGACCGGCTGAAGAACGCGTCGCACTCCCGCAGATGTCGGGCGAGCCCGGCGGCGGACATGCCCGGCAGGTCGACATCGCGCAGGTCGGCCACGCGACGGCGCTGGCGCGGCAGGTACTCCTCGTGCCATCGCCGCACGGTCTGGCCCACGAGGTCGTCGCGCTCGGCACGGCGAGCGGCCGCGAGCCGCCTCCTCGTGCTGGGCGCGAGCCGCAGCAGCGCCGGCATCAGCCAGGACGGCGGCGCGGGTGGCATCTCTCGGCCTGCGTCCGGATCGAAGCCGACCGGCAGCATCGCGAGGTACTCCCAGCCGCCGATGGTCCGGATGTGCCCGTCGAGGATGAGCCCGTACAGCTCGGTCATCCGTCGCAGCGGGCCGGTCATCCGGAAGACCGAGACGCTGAGCGGGGTGGGCGGGGACGACCAGTGCATGTCCTCCCGCACCCAGTAGCCGGGTGGGGGTTCGACCGGGATCGGTACGGGCTCGATGAGCGTCGTGATCGGCCGGGCCTGGAGGAGGAAGAGACGGTCGTCGCCCTCGATCGCCCACTCGATGTCCTGGGGCGCGCCGCGCTCGGCCGCGACCAGTCGCGCGAGACGGGCGATCCCCAGGGCCTGATCCGCGGTGATCGCCGTCACGTCCTCGTCGGCGGCGTGGGCGTCGTTCCCCCGAATCGTCCACTGGTCCGGGGTCAGCTCCCCGGACACCAGACGATCGCCGAGGCCGGGCACCGCGTTGACGAGAGCGGTGCCGGAATCTCCGGTGATGGGATCGACGCTGAAGGCAACCCCCGCCGCGCTCGCGTCGACGAGGCGCTGGACGAACACCGCCATCGGTGCCCCGTCGGCGGACGCTATGCAGGCTCGGGCGGCAGCCATCACCGCATCTCGCCCGCGGACCCCGAGGACGGTGACGTACCGGCCGGCCGCGGACTCGTCCGGCTGGTCCTCGTTGACCGAGGACGAGCGCACGGCGACCGGTGCATCACCGAGGAGGGCGGCGGCATCCGCGAGAGCGCGGAGCTCGTCGTCGCTGGGCGGCTCGACGGACGCCGAGAGCACCACACCGGGCGGAACCGGGTAGCCGGCGGCGAGGAGCCGGGCGAGCGGGGCGGCCTTCGCGCCCCAGGTGGCCGCCTCCGCTGCGGGGAGGTCGGCGAGGGTGCTGATGGTTCTCATGGCCCGATCGTGTCCTCCTGCCGAGTCGGGGTCATCCGCGCTGGCACGTAGTTCCGCTCGGGTCCGGCGGAGGTGTCCGACGAGGACGGCAGTACGTAGGGGCGGCTTCAGCCCGGGGTGCCCACCGAGTGGTCGCCCTCGGCCCAGCGGGCGATCTCAATCCGCGATGTCGCGCCCAGCGCCGCGTAGATGTGGCGCAGGTGCGTCTCGACCGTCCGTTCGCTGAGGAAGAGACGCCCCGCGATCGCGGCGTTGGACAGGCCGATGGCGACAAGGCGGGCGATCTCGGACTCCCTCGCCGTCAGTGGAGGGTCACCCGGGCCGCGGCGGCGGGCGGGGTGGCGCCCCAGGGCACGCGCCAGGCGGCGCGCGCGATCCGTCCACCAGGAGACCCCCTGCGCCTCGAACACGGCGAGCGCCCGCTCGACGTCGGCGAGGGCGACGGCCGGCTCACCCTCGGCCGCGCACTCCGCCGCCTCCACATGCGTCTGAGCGGCGTGGAGGCGGAACCCCAGCTCGTCGAGACGGCGCGCAGACTCCCGAAGCAGGCCGACGGCTTCCTCGCTCCGGCCGGCGGACGCGGCGGAGAGTCCGGACAGGCGGTCGGCGAACGCGTCGAGAACCGGACTGTCCGGGCCCCGGGAGCGCAGGAACCGGGCCTGACGGTCCGCGCGGGTCGGGTCGTGCCCCATCGCGCCCGCTATGCCGGCGTGCACGCTTCGCAGGCAGAAGAGGAACAGGAACGAGTCGAGGACTCCGAGGTCCGGGTCCGCCACCCGGCCGGGCTCGCCCGCGCGGAGGGCGAGGGTCGAGCGAACGAGGGCGGCGAAGGAGCCGAGGCCGCGGTCCCGGTCGAGGCCGCCCCGGTAGAGGCGTTCGGCCTCGGCGAGCCCGGCATGTGCGCGGCCCGTCCGTCCGCGCTCCGCCGCGATCAGAGCCGAGAGGAGGCCGGCCGCCACGCGGGAGCGCATCGAGCGGGATGCCGCCGCCACGGTGTCCGCGGTGGTTGCCTGGTCCTGCGCCTCGTCGAGGTCACCGCGGAGGTAGTGGACGAACCCCAGCCAGGTGCGCGCGATGCACTCCTCCGACGGCCCGCCGTCCCTGAGCACCAGATCGAGGTACTCGCGGGACAGGCGGAGGGACGTGGGAAGGTCCCCGCCCAGCACGGCCACCCGAGCGAGCATCCGGGTGGCCGACATCGCTCCCGCCGCCCATCCGCTGTCCTCGAGCTCGGCGACCGCGCGCGTCGCCTGCCGGCGGGCGTCGCCGATATCGCCGTCGAGCACCCGGAGGACGGTGAGCCCGAGCGCCTCGACGCCCCGGCCGCGCGGGTCGTCGTCCCCGCCGGCCGCTCGCACCACCTGCGCCGCCGCCGCTCGCAGGTGCCGCATGTCGCCGAACCGTCCGGCCCAGACGAGGGCGGCGAGGTCCCGCTCCAGCTTCTCGACCGTCGAGGACGTCGACTGCGATGTCGGCGGAATGACCGGGAGGGTGTCGGACACCCCCGGGTCGCCGGGATCCTCCGGTGTGAGCTCCCGAGCGACCCGTTCCACGTCGACGGCCTGCATGCTCGCCATCATCAGGCGGTACCGGACGGAGGCGGCACGGTCGGCGTCGTCGCACTCCTCCGCGAGGGTGAGGGCGCGCTGCCAGGCGCCGTCCGCGGAGAAGGCGTCCCCGAGCCGGGCGTGGGCTGTGCCGAGAGCTTCGAGCGCCTCCGCCAGGCGGGCTCGATCCAGGCCGGGGATGGGAACCTCGGTGAGGGGCCGCAGGTATCGAACGACGTCACCTGGCCCGCCGTCGTGCTGCGCGTGCTCCGCCGCGGCGATCGCTGCAGCCGCGTACCCCGCCCCGCCCACCTCGGGTCCGGCGAGCAGGTAGTGCTCGGCGGCGGCGGCGCGTTCCCCCGCCCGCTCGAGGGCACCGGCGAGTCGCGCGTGCAGGCCGGCGCGGACGAAGGGCGGCCGCTCCATCAGGTGCTCCCTGTACATCGGGTGGGCGACGACGTAGCGGTCGGCCGGCAGGTCCGGGCAGGCGCGCGCCGGGCCACGACGCAGCAGTGCCTCGACCGCGGCACCCGCCCGCTCCCGGTCCCACCCCGACGCCGCGGCCATGGTCGCGAGGTCGAGGGGCCGATGGGCCAGCGCGAGGACGTCGAGAACGGTGCTGGCCCGAGAGCCGAGCTGTCCGCGTTCCCGATCGATGAGGTCCCGGACGGGGACGGGTAGCCGCGCCGGCCCGTCTGCGTGTCCAGCGTCGGGCGCCCCGTCCGACAGCGCGACCGCGTACAGGGGAAGGCCCGCAGCCCGGTCGAGCGCCTCGCGATCGTGGTCGGCGACACGACCCGCCGAGGAATCGGAGCCGTGCGGGGGTGCCGGATGCAGGATCCGAAGCACCGCGTCGTCCGGCAGCCGATCGAGCGACAGGCGCAGAACCGGAGCTCCCGTGTCGATCGCTCGGATCGCCCGTCCGCCGTCGAGCCCGCACGCGAGGAGGAGCAGCATCGGAACGCGCGGCGCACGGCGGGACAGCGAGTGCACCAGCGCGAGGCTCAACGCGTCGAGGTGCTCCGCATCGTCGAGGAACAGCGCGACGGGTGGGTCGCCCTTCGACGGCACGATGGCCGACCGCAGTGCGTGGATCGCGGCCGACGGCGCGAGCGGACCGGATTCGGCCCATGCCCGGGGGTCGAGCAGCGGTGCGGTCGGCGAGGAACCCTCGAGTGCCTCCGTGACGGGCGCGAGGGCCAGTTCCGCGAGAAGCGGATGGCCGGACCCGGCGAGCACCCGGAAGCCCCGGTCGCGGGCAACGGCGAGGGCGTGCCCGGCAAGAGCGGTCTTCCCGATGCCCGGTTCACCGGTCACGAGCACGACCGATCCCCGCCCCTCGACGGCCTCGTCGAGGGCGCGCTGCAACGCGAGGATCTCGCTCCCGCGCCCCTCCAGCGTGCGCGTGTGCGAGCACCCCGGCGCCCGGGAGGCGCCGTCCATGACGACAGAATGCCACCGGCGAGCTCCTGCGACGAGTGGCCCGCGAGCCCACTCGCCGCCGCTCGCCCCGCCCGTCCCTCCCACCGCCTCACATCGCCCGCCGCGGCGGGTGAGAACGAGTTTACGGAAGGGTTACGACGCCGCAACGGGGCGGGATCGCAGGTTGCCTAGCGTCGGGGGGAACGTCCCCCGATCGGAAGGCCAGCCACATGTCCTACGTCTCCCCGAGCGCCGTGCTCGACGCCGCCATCGAGGCCGGCGCCGCGAAGTCGCGGCTCAGCACCACCCAGATGCTCGTCCGCGGTGCGTTCGCCGGGGCGATCCTCGGCTGCGCCACCACCTTCGCGTTCACCGCGACCCTGCAGACCGGCTTGCCCATCGTGGGGTCGATCCTGTTCCCGGTCGGCTTCGTCATGATCGTGCTGCTCGGCCTCGAGCTGGTCACCGGCAGCTTCGCGCTCATCCCGCTCGCCGTGCTCGAGGGCCGCGCCACGGTGCGGGGGATGCTCAAGAACTTCGGCCTCGTGATCGTCGGGCACCTGCTCGGGTGCGCCGGGTACCTCCTGCTGTACGTCGCCGTGATCACCCGGATGGGCACGGACACCTCGGACCCGATGATCGGTCAGATCCTCGCGGTCGCGGAGGCCAAGACCGCCGGCTATGAGGCGATCGGGCTGTCGGGCCTGGCGCTCGTGGTCATCAAGGCGATCCTCTGCAACTGGATGGTCACGCTCGGCGCAGTGCTGGCCTTCACCTCCACGGCGACAGGCGGCAAGGTCGTGGCCATGTGGCTGCCGGTGACGACCTTCTTCGCACTCGGCTTCGAGCACGCGGTCGTGAACATGTTCGTGATCCCCGCCGGCATGCTGCTCGGCGCGGACGTGTCCTTCGCCGACTGGTGGGCGTGGAACCAGCTCCCGGTGCTCGCGGGCAATCTCGTCGGCGGGGTGCTGCTGACCGCCGCCCTGCTCTACCTCTCCCACCGTCGTGCGCCGGTCCGCACCGCGATGACGGTGCCGGAGCCGGTCGACGGGGCGGTCCTGAAGACCGCGTGACGTCCCTTCGACAAGCTCAGGGACCGTGTGCAGGGTGCGTTCACGCAACGGGCACGCGACCGTGCGGGGTGCGCCGGTTTGACCGGGGAGCGGGCGGGTTCCAGACTGGCGCGATGAGCACTTCCCCCGATCCGGAGACCGCGCGCCTCGACATCGACCTGGATCGGAAGGTGTTCGACATGGTCTCGTCCACCGCGAGCCGCGTCGATCCGGACTCGCCCACCCGCTTCACCTACTACGAGGCCGATGGCGTGCTGTGGGGCGACTACGCCGGCGACACGGTGGATGTCGGCCGCTTCTGCGGCACGCGCGAGCTCGACACGATCGACATCTCGTTCGTCCATCGCGGCCGGTCGGGCGACGTGGTCCGCGGGTCGGCCCGGTCGCGCATCGAGCGGGACGAGGAGGGCATCGTCACACTCGTCGAGGACTTCGTCGCGCCCGACGGATCACCGGCCGTCAGCGTGTGTCGCGAGGTGCCGAGCCGCTGAGCGGACCGCCGCCCTGCCGGCGCGACCGGTCGTCGCTGGTGCGGACGAACCGGGTCATCCCGAAGCGCTCGCCCGAGTTGTCGAGCGACGCGTCAGTGGAGCGCCGCATCCGCAGCGACACATCGAACCGGGCCTCGTCCATGAGGAACACGGTCTCGGTGGCCTTGATGGAGGGCCACTGGGCCAGCCGGGTGGCGACGAGGTCGTGGATCGCCGCGACGTCCGGCGCGCGCACCAGGAGCATGGCGTCGTGCTCGCCCGTTGTGACGGCGAAGTACTCCAGCTCCTCGAGCCCGCCGAGGCGCGAGCGGAAGTCCGCCCACTCCGACTGGCGCAGCGTGATGAAGACCATCGCCGCGACGCTGAGCCCGGCGCTCGCCGGATCGACGTCGGCGTGGACGCCGCGGAGCACCCCTGCGGACACGAGAGCCTCGTAGCGGGAGTACGCGTTCGATCGGGAGATGTTCAGCCGTTCGGCGAGGGCCGCTATGGAGGCGCGCCCGTCCTCGCGCAGCGCTTCGAGCATCCGCACGTGTATGTCGTCGAGGTGCACGTTCCTCCAATCGTCCAGCCGGGACCCTGACCCGGCGCGCCTCCCTGGGAGAAACGGCTCGGATAAGCGCGAGCGGAGGACATTTTGTGCACTCATCGCGTTCCCTTTTGGATGATGACGTATTTCAGGGCTACTTTCTAGGAAACCGTTCTTCCCGCCACCCGAGGAGCCCTCCGTGCACACATCGATTTCCCGGGTCGCCGCCGTCGCGGCGATGACCGCGGCGGGGGCGCTCGTCCTCGCGGGCTGCGCGGCGACCGCGCCGAACACCCCCAACGGCGCCGAGCAGGGCGGCGGCGGGAACGGCACGCTCGTCGTCGACGCCTCGTTCGACCTCGCCACCGCAGACCCCAACCGTGAGTACGAGACCACGGGCTCCATCGTCGCGAAGGCGCTGTACGAGACCCTCCTCACCTTCGAGGGCGATGACGTCACCGAGCCCGTCGCCGGCCTCGCCGACTTCGAGATGAGCGAGGACGACCGTGTCCTCACGCTCACCATGGAGTCCGGCCACACCTTCTCGGACGGCTCCGAGGTCACGGTCGACGACGCCGTCTTCTCCCTCCAGCGCGTGCAGGGCATCGCGGGCAACCCGTCGTTCCTGCTCGAGGGCGTGACCGTCGAGAAGACCTCGGACACGACGCTGACCCTCACGTCGGAGACCCCGAACCCCGCCCTGCCGTTCATCCTGCCGAACCCGGCGCTCAGCGTCGTCAACCAGGAGGTCGTGGAGGAGAACGGCGGATCGGCTGACGCGTCGGACGCCGCGGAGGACTTCCTGAACGGCACGTCCGCCGGATCAGGCCCGTACATCCTCGACTCCTACGACGCCAACGCCGAGGTCGTGTTCACCGCCAACCCCGAGTACTCCGGAGACGCGCCGGCCTACGAGCGGGTCGTGCTCCGCAACGTGCCGGGCGAGACGCAGCAGCTCAACGTGCAGGCGGGCGAGTCCCAGATCGCGCTCGACCTGAACCCCGACCAGGCGGCGGGGCTCGACGAGGACGCCGTCACCCTGATCTCCGGCGCCTCGCGCTACGTGATCTTCCTCTTCCTCAACCAGAGCGAGGGCGTCAGCCCGGTCACGAGCAACCCCGACTTCCTCCGGGCGGTCAAGCTCGGCATCGACTACGACTCCATCGTCGACCTGGCCGGCGAGGGCTCCGTTCGCCCCGGCGGCTTCATCCCGTCGCTCTTCAACGGCGCTCTCACCGCAGACCAGGGCAACCAGCAGGACGTCGAGGCCGCCAAGGAGGCGCTCGCCGCGTCCGGCTACGCGGGCGAAGAGGTCCAGCTGAACTTCCCGAACGACATCACCGTGCAGGGCCTGTCGCTGCAGAGCGTCGCCGAGTCCGTGCAGGCCCAGCTCGCCGAGATCGGCGTGAACGTGTCGCTCGCCCCGGCCCCGGTCGCCACCGAGCTCGACGCGTACCGCAACGGCACGGAGCAGATCGGCCTGTGGTACTGGGGCCCCGACTTCCCGGACCCGTCGAACTACCTCGCGTTCACCCCCGGTGAGCTCGTGGGCCTCCGTGCCGGCTGGACGGCGGACGCGGATCCCGCCGTGAAGTCCCTCGCCGACGCCGCGCGCGCCGCGACCGGGGACGAGCGCGCCGCCGCGTACGAGGAGCTGCAGGTCGCCCAGAACGAGTCCGGTCCGTTCATCCCGCTGCTGCAGCCGGCCCAGAACGTGGCGACGGCCAAGTCGGTCACGTCGGTCGCGCTGAACCCGGTGTGGACGATCGACCTCGGTGCCACGAAGTAGCGGCGTCCAGCCCATAGCGAGTACCGCGCGGCGGGGAGTCCATCCCCTCGCGCGGTACCTCGCCGCCCGGCTGGCCGTCACCGTGCTGCTGCTCGTCGGGGTGACCCTCGTCACCTTCGTGCTGACCAACCTCGTGCCGGCTGACCCCGTGCAGGCGTCGCTCGGAGAGCAGGCCGCGGCCAACCCGGAGATCGTCGAGGCGTTCCGGGAGCGTGCCGGCCTCGACCAGCCGCTCCCCGTGCAGTACGTCACCTTCCTCGGCAACCTGGTGCAGGGCGACCTCGGCACCTCGCAGCAGACCCGGCAGGCGGTCTCCGCCGAGCTCGGCCGGGCCGTGCCCGCCACCATCGAGCTGGCCCTCGGCGCCATCGTCGTGTCCGCGATCCTCGGGGTCGGCCTCGGCATGATCGCCGCGCTCAAGCGGCGCAGCGCTGTCGACCAGATCATCCGGCTGGTATCGACGATCGGCATCTCGATCCCGTCGTTCTGGCTCGCGCTGATCGTCTACTACGTGTTCTTCTTCCAGCTGCGCCTCTTCCCCGGCTCCGGGCGGCTGTCCGCCATCCTCACCCCGCCGCCCACGGTGACCGGCCTCTACACGGTCGACTCGCTGATCGCGGGCGACATGGTCGCGTTCTCGGACGCCCTGGCGCACCTCGTGCTGCCCGCGTCGGTGCTCGCCCTGTACACGATCGGGCTGCTCACCCGCTTCGCCCGCTCGGCCGTGCTCGAGGTCCTCGACCAGGACTACGTGCGCACCGCGCGGGCCAAGGGCCTGCCAGGCCGGGCGGTGCTGCTCGGCTACGTGCTCCGCGGTTCGCTCGTGCCGATCATCACCGTCATGGGCATCGCGTTCGGCTCGCTGCTCTCGGGGACCGTGCTCGTGGAGAACGTGTTCTCCTGGAACGGCATCGGCCAGTACTCCTACAACGCGGCGACCCGCCTGGACCTGCCGGCCATCATGGGCGTGGGCCTGGTCGTCGGCGTCGTCTACATCCTGCTGAACCTCCTCGTCGACGTGCTCTACGGCGTCATCGATCCGCGGGTGAGGGTCGCGTGACCGCCGCGATGCCGGTGCTCCGCCGCCGGCGCTTCACGACGCCCCGCGCGCTGCGCACGCCCCTCGCGATCGCGGCCATCGCCGTCATCGCGTTCTGGCTGGTCGTCATCGTGCTCGCGCCGGTGCTCAGCCCCGCCGGTCCGCTGTCCCAGGCCTTCGACCGCCTGCAGCCGCCGAGCGCCGAGCACTGGTTCGGCACGGACCAGGTGGGCCGCGACGTGCTGTCCCGTGTACTGCACGGCGCCCGGGTCTCCGTCCCGATCGCCCTGATGCTCGTCGTCGCCTCGATGCTGATCGGCTCGGTGCTCGGCGCCGTCGCCGGCTACTTCGGCCGCGTGCTGGACGAGGTCATCATGCGCGTCGCCGACCTGGTGTTCGCGTTCCCCACGATCATCCTCGCCATGGTGATCGCCGCGTCCCTCGGCCCGAGCCTCGGCAACGCGGTCATCGCGATCCTCGTCGTGTCCTGGCCGCCGTACGCCCGGGTGACCCGTTCGCTCGTGCTGAGCGCCCGCCAGACCGAGTACGTCGTGGCCGGGCGCCTGCTCGGCAACGGCCCGTTCACGTCGCTGACGAAGGACGTGCTCCCCAACATCGCCGCGCCCGTCGTGGTGCTCGCGACGCTCGACGTCGGCACCGCGATCCTCCTGCTGTCCGGGCTGTCGTTCCTCGGCCTCGGCGCCGTGCCGCCCACGCCCGAGTGGGGCGCCATGGTGGGCGACGGCGTGCAGCAGTTCGCCTCCTGGTGGATCGCCGCGGCCCCCGGCCTCAGCATCATGACCGTCGTGCTCGCCTTCAACGTGCTGGGCGACGTGCTGCGCGACACCCTCGACCCCCGCACGGCCGACGCGGTGAAGGGCGGGACCCTGTGAGCGACAGCACGCGACGGGGCCTCGCCGGGAGCGGAAGCGGGCCGACCGGCGACGGCGCGGTCCGCATCCGCGACCTCCGCGTCGAGCTCGGCCCCCGCTCCGCGCGGCGCACGGTGCTGAACGGCATCGACCTCGACGTGTCGCCCGGGCAGGTCACCGGCCTCGCGGGCGAGTCCGGCTCCGGCAAGACCATGACCGGCATGGCCGTCATGGGCCTGCTGCCCGCGGGCGCATCCGTCGCGGGGTCCATCCGCTTCGGGGAGACCGAGCTGCTCGAGCTGTCGCCCCGGCGGCTGAACGCCGTGCGCGGCAACCGCATCGCGATGATCTCCCAGGACCCGACCTCGAGCCTGCATCCCATGCTCTCCATCCAGCGCCAGCTCACGGACCACTACCGCGCGCACACCGGGGCGTCGAAGGCGGATGCGCGCGACCGCGCCCTCGAACTCCTCGACCTCGTGCAGGTGCCGGACCCGGCCACCGCGCTGCGGAAGTACCCGCACCAGTTCTCCGGCGGGCAGCTGCAGCGCATCGCCATCGCGAGCGCGCTCATGTGCCGGCCGACCGTGCTCATCGCCGACGAGCCCACCACCGCGCTCGACGTCACGGTGCAGGCCGGCGTGCTCCGGCTGCTGCGCGGGCTCTGCGACGACCTCGGCCTCGGCGTGCTGCTCGTCACCCACGACCTCGGCGTGATGTCGGCGCTCGCCGACACGATCGCCGTCATGCGCGGCGGGCGCATCGTCGAACGGGGCACGCGCCACCAGGTGATCACCGCCCCCGAGCACGAGTACACGCGGTCCCTCATTGCGGCGCTGCCCGAGCATCACCGGCCCGCGGACGGGAAGGACCCCTCGTGACCGAACTGCTGCGCATCGAGGGGGCCCGCATCTCGTACCGGCAGCCCGGCCGGGGACGCATCGAGGCGGTCCGCGGCGTCGACCTGACGCTCGAGGGCGGCGCCGTGCTCGGCCTCGTGGGCGAGTCCGGCTGCGGGAAGTCCACCATCGCCCGCGCCGTTTGCGGCCTCGTGCCCCTCGACGACGGCCGTGTGCTGCACAACGGCCGCCCGGTGCGCCCGCTCGGGCTGCGCCGCCGCGACGCCGAGGACCTCCGCATCCAGATGGTGTTCCAGAACCCGTACGCGTCGCTGAACCCCCGCCGCACGGTGGGCAGCCAGATCACCGACGGGCTGCGGATCAACCCCGACCGCTCCGCCTGGACCGTCGCCGGCCTGCTCGGCGAGGTCGAGCTGGAGCGGTCGGCGGCGACGCGGTACCCGCACGAGTTCTCCGGCGGCCAGCGGCAGCGCATCGCCATCGCGCGGGCCATCGCCTCGGGGCCGGACCTGCTCATCGGCGACGAGCCGATCGCCTCGCTCGACGCCTCCCTGCAGGCCCGGGTGGCGGAGCTCATGCGCGACCTGGCCGTGCGCACCGGGGCCGGCCTGCTCTTCATCAGCCATGACCTCTCGATCGTGCGGGTCATCGCCGACGACGTCGCCGTGATGCGGGCCGGGGAGATCGTGGAGACGGGATCCGCGGCGGGCGTCTGGGACGCGCCCCAGCATCCGTACACCCAGCGACTGCTTGCGGCGGTGCCGAAGGTCGACGGCCTCGGCACCCTGCCGGGCTAGACGTCCAGGCGGTAGCCGCGCTTCACCACGGTCTGCACGAGGCCGGGGACGCCGAGGGTCTGCCGGAGCCGGCTCAGCGTCACCTCCATGGCGTGGTCGTCGACCGTGCCGGGCAGCAGTGCGGCGAGCTCCGCCCGCGACACGACCCCGCCGTTCGCGGCGACGAGCGCGCGCATGAGCGCCTCTGCGGCAGGGGAGAGCGGGATGCGGCGCCCGGCGATGTCGACGGAGGCCCCGCGGATGGCGAGGTCGCCCTGCCGCGTCTGCACGCGGAGGACCCGGTTCTGCTCGAGGTACTCGCAGACCAGGCGGATGAGGGCGCCCATCCGGTAGCGCTGCGGCTGGATGGGCTGGATGCCCGCTGCCTCGAGCGGGGCGGCGGTCACGGGTCCGACGGCCGCCGACAGCACGTCCGAGCGCATCGCGTCGAGGAGCGGCTCGATGCGGCCGAGCGCCTCGGCGGCGCCGAACAGGGCGTGCACGGCGGGCGCGCTCGTGAACGTGACGGCGTCCAGCTGCCGCGCGACGATGGCGTCGATGAGGCGGCCAACGCGCTCGTCCGCCGCGTCCGGCGACACCCAGCGGTAGGGCGCGACGGTGAGCACGCGCACGCCGGCGTCGCGCAGCCGGGAGAGCTGGTGCTCGTCGGTCTGGCCGTGCAGCTGCACCGCGACCGCCGTCGCGTGCGGGTACTCGGCGAGCGTCTTGTCGACGAGGGAGGCCGTGGTCTCCTCGTCGCTCATGCCCGCGTCGTCGAGGCCCGCCGCGCGGATCGCCCCGCGCGCCTTGGGGCCGCGCACCAGGATGTCGGTCTCGGCCAGCGCGTCGGTGAGCTCCTGTCCCAGCCCGGCGGAGTCCGCCACCTCGAACCAGCGGCGGATGCCGTAGGAGGTGGTGGCGAGCAGCACGTCAGGCGCGGCGTCGATGAGCACCCGGGTGTCCTCGATGAGCGGCTCGTCGTGCTCGGCGTGCGCGATGCGCAGCGTGGGCGCGTGCAGCACGGTCCCGCCGCGGCGCTCGAGGGCGTCGATGAGGTCCTCGCTGCGGCGGTCGCTCGTCACGCCGATCCGGAACCCCTCGAGCTGGTCCGCCCGGAAGCCCGGCACGGGCGCGCTGTCGGTCACGATCGTCATCCTGCTGCAGCGTGGGCCGCTCCGTCGCGGACCACGCCGATCGCCTCCGCATCCCCCTCGTGCGCCAGGCGCACCACCTCGCCGATCACGAGCACCGCGGGTGAGGACACGGCCGCCTGCGCGGCGACCTCGACCACGGTGCCGAGGTCGGCGAACGTCGTCCGCTGCCGCGGCGAATAGCCCCGCTCCACGATCGCGACGGGCATGCGGGGCGACATGCCCTCACGCTGCAGGCCGTAGCTCGTGGCGGGCAGCGTGCCGACCCCCATGAGCACGACGATGGTGCCGCCGAGTCCGGCGAGGCTGCGGTACTCGACCTCGGTCAGCGGCTCGTGACCCGAGACGACGGTGAACAGCTTGCTGACGCCCCGGTGGGTCAGGGGGATGCCCGCTGCGGCGGGCACCGAGATCGCGCTGGTCACGCCGGGGATGACCCGCACCGGCACGCCGGCCCGCCGACACGCGGCCACCTCCTCGCCACCCCGGCCGAAGACGTAGGGGTCGCCGCCCTTCAACCGGGCGACGTTCGCCCCGGCGAGGGCGTGCGCGACGAGCAGGTCCTCGATGTCCGACTGGCTCACCGGGTGGTGGTGCGGCCTCTTGCCCACATCGATGAGCTCGGCGTTCGGCGCGAGGGTCGCGAGCGTGGCGTGCGGGGCGAGCCGGTCGAACAGCACGACGTCGGCGTCTCGCAGGGCGGCGGCTCCGGCGAGCGTGAGCAGCTCCTCGGTCCCCGGTCCGCCGCCGATCAGCGTGACGGAGCCCCTGCGTCCGGCGCCGGTCATCGGCCTCGCCCTCCGCCGGCGCCGTCCCGCACCGGGATGGTCGCCCCGGACAGGAGCACGGCGCCCGCGCGCCGATCCTCCTCGGTCGCCGGGCGGGACTGGTCGCGCTCCGGCACCCGGGCCACGGTCGGATCCGGCGTCGCGGGCGCGTTCACGAAGGACCGGAAGCGGCGCAGGCGCTCGGGATCGGCGAGCGTCGCCGCCCACTCGTCCTGGTACGTGTCGACGTGGCGCGCCATCGCCGCCTCGAGGTCCTCCGCGAGGCCGAGCGAGTCATGCACCACGACGTCGCGGACGTGGTCGAGGCCGCCGTCGAGGTCCTCCATCCAGCGGGCCGTGCGCTGCAGGCGGTCCGCTGTGCGGATGTAGTACATGAGGTACCGGTCGATGTAGCGCACGAGGGTCTCGTCGTCCAGGTCGCCCGCGAGCAGCTGGGCGTGCGTCGGCTGGAAGCCCCCGTTACCGCCGACGTACATGTTCCACCCCTTGTCCGTGGCGATCACCCCCACGTCCTTGCCCCTCGCCTCGGCGCACTCCCGCGCGCAGCCGGAGACGCCGAACTTGAACTTGTGCGGCGCGCGCAGGCCACGGTACCTCAGCTCCAGATTCACGGCCATGGACACGGAGTCCTGCACGCCGAAGCGGCACCAGGTCGACCCGACGCAGCTCTTCACGTTGCGCAGGGCCTTCCCGTAGGCCTGACCGGACTCGAATCCGGCGTCGACGAGGCGCCGCCAGATGTCCGGAAGCTGCTCGAGCCGCGCGCCGAACATGTCGATGCGCTGCCCGCCGGTGATCTTCGTGTACAGGCCGAAGTCCGTGGCGACCTGGGCGATCACGGCCAGCTTGGCGGGCGAGATCTCGCCGCCCGGAATGCGCGGAACGACGGAGTACGTGCCGTCCTTCTGCATGTTCGCCATGGCGCGGTCGTTCGTGTCCTGCAGGGTGCCGCGGCCGCCGTCCAGGATGTACTCGCCCTGCTGGGTGGCGAGGATCGAGCCGACAACGGGCTTGCAGACGTCGCAGCCCCGGCCGGAGCCGAAGCGGGCGAGGATCTCCTCGAACGAGGTGAGCTGCAACACGCGCACCGACTCGAACAGCTCCTGCCGGGAGAGCGAGAAGTGTTCGCAGAGCGCGCGGGACACGGTGACGCCGGCCTTCGCGAGCTCCGACTCCAGGATCTTCTTCACGAGCGGGACGCAGGATCCGCACTGGGTGCCCGCGCGCGTGCAGGCCTTCAGCGGCCCGAGGGTGGTGCACGCCTCGCCGTGGTCGCCGTGCGCGCCGACGACCGCATCCCGCACGGTCCCGACGGTCACGTTGTTGCAGGAGCAGACCAGCGCGGCGTCGGGGAGGGCGTCATCGGCGGGCGGTTCTGCCCCGGCGGCCGACAGGTAGGCCGCGGGTTCGCTCGTAAGGGCGCTGCCGACGAGCGGGCGCAGCGATGCGTACGGCGAGGCGTCGCCGACGAACATGCCGCCGAGCAGCGTCTTCGCGTCGTCGGACACCACGATCTTCTGGTACAGCCCGCGGGCGGGGTCGGCGTAGACAATCTCGAGCGCGTTCTCGGCGGTGGCGAGCGCGTCGCCGAAGCTCGCGACCTCGACGCCGGAGAGCTTGAGCTTGGTCGCATCGTCCACCGTGGTGAACTCGGCGGCCCCGCCGAGCAGGCGGTCCGCGACCACCTCGGCCATGGCGTTCGCCGGCGCGACGAGCCCTACGCAGCGGCCGTCGAAGCTGGCGACCTCGCCGATGGCCCAGATGTGCGGGTCGCTCGAACGGCACTCCGTGCCGATCGCGACGCCGCCGCGGGGGCCGAGCTCGAGCCCGGCGTCGCGGGCCAGCTCGTCCCGCGGGGTGATGCCGATGGCGAAGACCACGAGGTCGGCCGGCGTCCTCTGGGCGCTGGCGAAGGTGACGCCGGTGACCGCTCCGGCGTCGTCCGTGACGATCGCCCGCGGGCGCGTGCCCAGGTGCAGCGTGACGCCCTGCGCCGCGATGAGGCGCCCGAGGGCCTGCCCAGCGCCCTCGTCGAGTTGCGCCGACATGAGCCACGACCCGGAGTGCACCACGGCCGCATCCGCGCCGAGCGCGGCGACTCCGCCCGCGGCCTCGAGTCCGAGAAGCCCGCCGCCGGCGACGAGCACGCGGGCCGGGCGGCCCAGCTCCGCGGCGCGGCGCCGAACCTCGGTGCGCAGGTGCTGCACGTCGTCGATGGTGCGGTAGACGAGGGCGTGCTCCTTGCCGACGATGTCGGGCACCGGGGCGGAGGATCCGGTGGCGAGCACGAGGTCGTCGTAGGCCAGCACGTCCCCGGTCGACGTGGTCACCGAGCGGGTGGCCGGGTCCACCGAGACGGCGCGCTCGCCGAGCCGGAGGGTGACGTCCGGGTGCTCCCACAGCGCTGGGGCGAGCGTCAGGTCCTCGTCCTCCGCGTACAGCCGCCGGCTGAGCGCCACCCGGTCGTACGGGCGGTGCGCCTCTTCGGCGAGCACGGTGATGCGCACCGTGCCGGGTTCCGCGCGGGCGCTCAGGGCCTCGACGAGGCGGTGGGCCGCCGGTCCGCCGCCGACCACGACCACGGTGCGGGGGATGCGCGTCGTGGCGTTCTCAGGTGTCGTCATGTGTCCTCCGGTGCTGCCGCGGATGCTGACTTCGAACGGTACGGGGACGCGGTTACCCCGCCGTTTCCCGCGTGTAACCCCGGGTAACGGGCGGCGCACACGGCCACCCGAGCGGTGTGAGGTGCGTTTCACGCCCCCGAAACGAAAGGCGCCAGGAACCGAAACATGCCGCACCTAGGGTCCTGTTCACGGGGAGTCGCCCCGGTGGAGGAAGGAGTCACCATGACGTTGACGATGGAGCCGTCGGCACGGAGCACCTCGGATGCCGCCTGGGAGCGCGCCTGCGCCGTCGACGACCTCGAGCCGTCCTGGGGTGAGGCCGTGCTGCTCCGCGCGAAGCAGATCGCGCTCTTCCTCCTCGCGCCCGGCGAGGTCTACGCCGTCGAACACCGCGACCCGCACGCCGGCGCGAACGTGATGGCGCGCGGCATCGTGGGCTCGAAGGGCGAGCGGCCAACCGTCGCGTCGCCCCTGCACAAGCAGGTCTACGACCTCGGCACCGGGGAGTGCTTCACCGATCCGAGCCTCTTCCTGCAGACCTTCCGCACGCGCATCGTGGGCGGGTTCATCGAGGTCGAGGTGACGCCGTGATCGCCGGGACGAAGGCCCTCGCCACGCGGGTCCTCGGGACGCGGGTCTTCCCGGGGTCGCGGGTCTTCGCCGCCCGCGGTGCGCGCGTCGGCCGCCGCACAGCCACCCTGCTCGCGGTCTCCCACGGCACGTCGTCGGCCTCCGGGCAGGAGGCGGTCGCCGCCCTCGTGGACGCGGTCGCGGACAGCATGCCCGGCAGGCACGTGGCCGGCGGCTTCGTGGACGTGCAGCAACCGGACGTGCCCGCATCCCTGGACGCGCTGGATGAGGGCGCCGAGGCCGTGATCGTGCCGCTGCTGCTCTCGGCGGGCTACCACGTGCACGTCGACCTCGTGCGCGAGGCGGCGTCGTCCGAGCGGCCGACGAGGATCGCGCGGGCGCTCGGCCCCGACGACCGACTCGTCGACGTGCTCGTGCGCCGGCTCGACGAGGCAGGCGTCACCGAGGACGACGTGGTCGTGCTCGGCGCGGCCGGGTCGAGCGACGCCCGCGCCGTGGCGGACTGCCGCACCGTGGCCGCCCGCCTCGGGGAGCGCATCGGCCGGCCCGTCGAGGCCGCGTTCATCTCCGCGGCGACCCCGCGGCTCGAGGACGCGGTGGCGGCGGCCCGCGCCGCGCATCCCGGCCGCCGCGTCGTCGTGAGCACCTACCTGCTCGCCCCGGGATACTTCGCGACGCTCGCCCGGCGCGCGGGAGCCGACCTGGCGACCCGCCCCCTCCTCGTGCGCGGCGAGGAGCCGCCGGCGGAGCTCGTCGAGATCGTGCGCGACCGCTTCCTCGCGGTCGACGGCGCCTGAGGAGGGAGTCCGCGCTCGATGCCTGCGCAGTCGGTGGGTTGCGCGGTCGGTGGGTTCTCCACGCAACTCAGCAGATCCGGTCCCGTCGAGGACGTAATTCAGCAGATCCGCAGTCCTACCCGACGCGATGCAGCAGATTTGGTCCCGTCGAGGACGTAATTCAGCAGACCTGGCCGACACGCCGTCCAGCACAGCCGACACGCCGACCGCCGATCCGGATCTGCTGAATTGCGTCGGACGCCGTTGCCCGGATCGCGCTGAGGGATACGGTCGCTGAGCCTGTCGAAGCGACGTGAGGCGCGTTTCGTCCCTTCGACAAGCTCAGGGACCGTGTTGGTCGCCTCCGGCTCGCAACGGCGGGACAGTGCCCGCCAGCGGGACCCGGACGGGTTTGGGTGATCTCGATACGGTCGCTGAGCCTGTCGAAGCGACGTGAGGCACGTTTCGTCCCTTCGACAAGCTCAGGGACCGTATTGGTCGCCTCCGGTTGGAAACGGAGGATACGGTCGCTGAGCCTGTCGAAGCGACGTGAGGCATGTCGCGTCCCTTCGACGAGCTCAGGGACCACGGCGGCCGCGCCCGGCGACCCGCAACGTCCCACTTGACGTTTCGTTCATCGATGTACATGATGTGTCTACATCGATGTAGTGCATCGATGTAGAACCGCCCGCGGCCCTCGCGTCGCTCACATTCAATGGAGAAGCTCATGAGCGCTGTTTCGTCCGACTTCCTGAGCGGGCCCGTCGCGCCCGCCGCCACCGACCGGGTGACGCTGTCGCCGCTCGGCCTCGGCGACGTCTCCCTGGCCGAGGGGGGCATGCTCGGCGCGTGGCAGCACGTGAACCGCGCCAGCACCCTCCGCCACTGCATCGAGCAGCTCGAGACCTCCGGTGCCCTGCCCAACATGCGCCGCGTGACGGGTGAGAGCACCGACGACTTCGTCGGCTTCCACTTCAGCGACTCCGACATCTACAAGACGCTCGAGGCCATCGGCTGGGAGGCGGCGCGCTCCGACGTGTCGGAGTTCCTTCCGTTCGTCGACGCGACGGTCGACCTGCTGACCCGGGCGCAGGACGCGGACGGCTACCTCAACTCCTTCTACCAGACCGTCAAGGTCGACGACCGGTTCCAGGACCTGCGCTGGGGCCACGAGCTCTACTGCCTCGGCCACCTGCTGCAGGCGGGCGTAGCGTGGGCCCGCACGGTCGGGCGCAGGGACATCCTCGAGATCGGCCTGCGAATGGCCGACCTCGTGCACGACGTGCTCGGGCCCGAGGGCCGCGACGGGGTTTGCGGTCACCCGGAGATCGAGACGGCGCTCGTCGAGGTGTACCGGGTCACGGGGGAGCGGAAGTACCTCGACCTCGCCCAGCGGATGATCGACCTCCGCGGCAACCGCCTCGTCGGGCACGACCGCTTCGGCTACCCCTACTTCCAGGACCACGAGCCCGTCCGGGAGGTCACCGAGGCCACCGGTCACGCCGTGCGCCAGCTCTACCTGACGGCCGGCGAGGCGGACGCCTACGTCGAGAACGGCGACGAGGCGCTGCTCGAGTCGCTCGAGCGGGTGTGGCGCAGCGTGCACGAGCAGAAGATGTACATCACGGGCGGGCTCGGCTCGCGGCACCGCGACGAATCCTTCGGCGACGCGTTCGAGCTGCCGCCGGACCGCGCCTACTCCGAGACCTGCGCCGCGATCGCGAACTTCATGTGGAACTGGCGCATGCTCCTCATCCAGGGCGAGTCGCGCTTCGCGGACGAGATGGAGCGCGGCCTCTACAACGCCATCGCGGTGTCCACGGACATCGACGGCGACGCCTTCTTCTACTCGAACCCACTGCAGCTGCGCACCGGCCACGGCTCAGACGACGAGGACTCCCCGTCGAGCCGGCTCACCTGGTACTCCTGCGCCTGCTGCCCGCCGAACCTCGCCCGTCTCGTCTCGTCGCTGCAGCACTACGTCGCGACCAGCACGACGGAGGGCCTCCAGCTCCACCTCTACGCCGCCGGGGACATCCGCCTCGCCGACGGATCCACCGCCCGCGTCGACACCGCGTACCCCTGGGACGGCACCATCGGCATCGACTTCGACGCGGCCTTCGCGGGCGAGCTGCGCCTGCGGGTGCCGGCCTGGGCGACCGGGTTCACGGTCGCCGTGAACGGGGCCGCCGTCGAGCCCCGGGTCGAGGCCGGCTACGCCGTGCTGCCCACCGGCTCCGCGGTCACCCGCGTCGAGCTCGTGCTCGACATGCCGCCCGTGGCCCACCGCCCGCACCCGTACCTCGACGCGTCCCGCGGCTGCGTCGCCGTGAGCCGTGGGCCCGTCGTCTACTGCGTCGAGCAGGCCGACCTCGGCGCCGACCTCCTCGTCGAGGACGTGCTCGTGCCGGCGAACCCGACGCTGGAGCTGGGCCCGGTGGACGAGACCCTCGGCACGCCGACCATCCTCGTCGCGGACGGCGCCCGCCGCCCGGCCCCGGGCACGAACCCCTATCCCACGGCGGCCGAGGTGGCGGAAGCCGCCGCGGCCGCGGCCGAACCCCTCGCCGTGCAGACCATCCCCTACTTCCGCTGGGCCAACCGGTCCGAGGGGGGCATGCGGGTCTGGCTGCCCACGACGTAGCCGGGACCCAACCGCGCCGTGCAACGTCCAACGCCGCACCGGCGGACGGAACCGGCATCGGCACCGCGGAACAACCGCAACGACACAGCACCAACCGAACGAAGCAGTACGGCACGGCCGGCGCCCGCCGGCCCGAAGCAGTGACCACAGTGAAAGAGGAACGCAATGAGGCGTAAGACGCTGAGAACCATCGCCCTGTCCGTGGCGGCAGCCACGGCCGTCGCCCTGTCCGGATGCGCGGGCGGGGGTGGCGGCGGCGACGCGGCCGCCGGCGGCACCGTCACCCTCTGGGTGCGTGACTACCAGGAGGCGATCATGAAGCCCCTGGCCGACGCCTTCAACAAGTCGCACGACACCAAGGTCAAGGTGACCCTGGTGCCCGCGGGCGAGTTCGTGCAGAAGCTCGGCACGGCCGCCGCGGGCAACAACGCGCCCGACATCGCGTCCATCGACCTCGTCTTCACTCCGTACTTCGCATCCGTCGGCGCCCTGGCGGACATCACGGACAAGGTGGAGGCTCTCGACTACGCGGACGACCTGAGCCCGGCCCACGTCGCGCAGGGCCAGTACGAGGGCAAGACCTACTCGGTGCCGTTCACCGGCGACGTCTCGGTGCTGTTCTACAACAAGACGCTGTTCGCCGAGGCCGGCCTCGACCCCGAGGCGCCGCCGAAGACGCACCAGGAGATCGCGGACGCCGCGGCGAGGATCTCCGCGCTGGGCGACGGGAAGTACGGCTACGTGTTCTCCGGCGCCTGCGGCGGCTGCAACATCTTCAGCATGACCCCGCTGATCTGGGCGAGCGGCGGCAACGTGCTCAACGAGGACGGCACGAAGGCGCTGCTCGACTCGCAGGAGGTCACCGACGCGCTCCAGCTCTACCGCGACATGTGGGCGAACGGCGACATGCCGGAGCTCGTGCAGACGGACAACGGCCCGAACGCGGGCACGCCGTTCCAGGAGGGCAAGATCGGCATGAAGGGCGACGGCACGTTCTTCCTCGGCACCCTCGCCTCCGAGGGCACGGTCGACTTCGGCGTCACGCCGCTCCCCGGTAAGGACGGCGGCAGCGCCTCCTTCGCCGGCGGTGACAACCTGTCCATCACGTCCGGCTCGAAGAACCCCGACGGCGCGTGGGAGTTCCTCGAGTGGGCCACGGGCGAGGAGGCGCAGACGCAACTCGCCGACGCGTCGGTGCTCCCGATCCGCATGGATCTGCTCGACGACATCTACATCCCGAAGGACCCGCGCTACCAGGTGTTCGCGGACGCCCTTGCCAAGGGCTTCGTGCCCTACAGCACGGTCGAGAACGAGCTGTTCAACGACAACAACGGCATCTGGGCGACGCTCATCGCGGAGTCCGTGTTCGGCGGCGACATCGAGGCCGCGCAGAAGAAGGCCCAGAAGGCCGCCCAGGCCCTTCTCGACGAGGCGAACGACTAGGAACGGACGCCGGGCGGGGGTGGTGACACCCCCGCCCGCTCCGACAGGAGGTCGACCATGACCAGCACGCTTCTTCCCCCCGCCCCGGCCGCCGCCGCGGCCCTCTCCTCGCCGCGCCGGCGCCGCACGGGCCTCGGCCGCCGCAGGCAGCTCACGGGTGCCCTGCTCGCGCTGCCCGCCATCGCCCTGCTCGGCATCTTCTTCCTCTGGCCGCTCACCCGCACCGTCTTCATGTCGTTCTTCGACTGGCCGATGCTGGGCGCCGCGGAATTCGCCGGACTGGACAACTACGCGAAGGCGTTCACCGACGCGGAGTTCCTGCGCGCGGTGGGCTTCACGCTCGTCTACACGGCGCTCACCACTCCGCTGCTGCTCGTGGTCGGCTTCGGCCTCGCCCTGCTCGTCAGCCGCCGGACGCGTGCGGCGCGATTCTTCCAGACCATTTACTTCCTGCCCGTGGTCATCGGACTCGCGTCGGGCAGCTTCCTCTGGCTGTTCATGTGGCAGTCCGACGTCGGGCCGACGACACAGCTGCTCGGCTCGCTCGGGCTCGTCGACCCGGCGAAGAACATCTTCGCGGACTACTGGGGTGCCCTGCTCATCGTCGTCGGCATGGTCACCTGGAAGGTCGCGGGCCTGCAGATGCTCCTGCTGCTCTCCGGCCTGCAGTCCATCCCCGTCGAGGTGAACGAGGCGGCGCGCATGGACGGTGCGACCGGGTGGCAGGTGTTCAAGCACGTGACCCTGCCGCTGCTGCGCCCCACGCTCGCCCTCGTGCTCGTGTTCTCCGTCGCCGGGTCGCTGCTCGCCTTCGACCAGTTCTACATCCTCACCACGGGCGGGCCGGCGAACTCCACCATCACGGCGGTGTACCAGATCTACCGCACGTCCTTCATCCAGTTCGACCTCGGCTACGGCGCGGCACTGTCGCTGCTGCTCATGCTCGTGCTCGGACTCGTCAGCGCAGTGCAGATGCTGCTCCTACGGAATTCGGACCACTCATGAGTGCAATCATCGCAACGCCCATCTCCGCAGCGCCGCGCCGTCCCGAGGCGCGAAGCACCCAGCCGGTGCTCCCGCGGGTCGCCTGGTGGGTGATCAGCGTCTGCCTCGCCGTGCTCTTCCTCTACCCGCTCTGGGTCATGGTGTCGCAGATCTCGGTCGAGGACTTCCTGTCCTTCGCGGACGGCGCGGGCGGGCTCAGCGTCGCCTCGAGCCTCGGGAACTCGATATTCGTGTCCGTGCTCGCGACCGCGGTCACGGTCCTGGTCAGCACGCTCGCCGGGTACGCCTTCTCCCGGCTGCCGTTCCCGGGCAGCAAGGCCGTGTTCTTCGTCACGCTGATCACCTTCATGGTGCCGTTCCAGGCCATCATCACGCCGCTCTACCTCGTCCTGCGCGACATCGGGTTGTCCAACAACCTCGTCGGACTGTCGCTGGTCATCGCCACCTTCAACCTGCCGCTCGGCATCTTCCTCATGCGCAACTCCTTCGCGGCGATCCCGGCGACGTTGGAGGAGGCGGCACTCATCGACGGCAGCTCGACCCTCGGCGCGCTGTGGCGCATCATGCTGCCGGTCGCGCTCCCCGGCGTGGTGTCGACGGCGCTGCTCGCCTTCTTCGCCGCGTGGAACGAGTTCTTCGCGACGCTGATCCTCATCACCGACCAGGCGCAGTACACCCTGCCGGTGAGCCTCGGCATCCTGTCCGCCGGCACGAACAACGCCGTCGACTGGGGGCTGATGCAGGCGGGTGTCGCCATCACGGTCATTCCGTGCATCGTCATCTACCTCGTGCTGCAGAAGTACTACGTCGCGGGCCTCCTGAGCGGGTCCGTCAAGTAGCGCCGGTCTCCTGCTCGCTGCCGGCGGGGCCGGGCCACGGAACGGCCCCGCTAGCATGAACGACGCGGGCGAGAGAGGCGGGACGACGTGGCGGTGACGATGGGCGACGTCGCGAAGCTCGCGGGCGTGTCGACGAAGACCGTGTCGAACTACTACAACGACTACCCGTACATGCGGGAGGACACCCGCCGGCGCATCGAGTCCGCGATCGCGGAGCTCGACTACCGCATGAACGTCGCCGCGCGGAACCTCCGCTCGGGTCGCACGGGCATGATCATGCTCGCCATCGCCGAACTCGACCAGGCGTATCTCGCGGAGCTGGCCCAGTCGGTCATCCGCGTCGCCGAGGACTTCGGCCTCGGCGTGCTCGTGGAGACGACGGGCGGGCGGCGCGACCGCGAGATCGAGGTGCTCGAGGGCTCGCGCGGCCGCAACGTCGACGGGGTCATCTACGAGCCCCTCGAGCTGGGACCCGAGGACGTGAACCGGTACCACACCGGGTTCCCGCTCGTGCTGATGGGCGAGCGGGTGCTCGAGGGCGAGGTCGACCACGTCACCATGCCGAACGAGGCGGGGTCCCGCGCGGCGGTCGACCACCTCGTGAGCCTCGGCAGGCGCGACATCGCGCTCATCGGCATCGACGCGACCAATCCGACCCGCGGGGCCGCGCTGCGCCGGAAGGGCTACCTCGACGCGCTCGCCGCGGGGGGCATCCAACCCCGGTCATCCCTGATGGTGGGGCCGGGGCGGTGGCACCGGCCCGAGGGCGCCGCGGCCATGGACCGGCTCCTCGACTCCGGCGAGCGCATCGACGCGGTGTTCGCGCTCAACGACGCCCTCGCCCTCGGGGCCATGCGCGCCATCCTGCGCCGCGGGCTGAAGGTGCCCGAGGACATCGCCGTGGTCGGCTTCGACGACACGGAGGACGCGCGGTTCTCGACGCCATCGCTCACCACCGTGTCCCCGGGGCGGGATGCGCTCGCGCGGGCCGCGGTGCTCGCGCTGCACCGCCGCATCACCGAGCCGGACTACGTCCCGGGGCAGGACCCGTTCGTCGCCGACTTCGACCTCGTCCTCCGCGAGTCCACCGGTGGACCGGCCGAGACGGCGGGGACCGCGGAGCACTGAGCCGGCCTTCGCCGAGCGACGCCGACGCCGCGCTCGCGGGATCGCGGATCGACGGATCGGCCGGGTTCGTGCCCGTCAGGCGGGAACGAGCGCGGGCACCTCATCGCGACGGACGGCGATGACCGTGACGTCGTCCGGCAGCGCGGATCCCTGCACCAGCGCATCCACGGCGGCGACGACCCCGGCCGCGGTCCGGTGCGAGGCAAGCAGGTCGGCGATGCGATCGAGCGGATTCACCGCGTCCTCGAAGAGGTCGAGCACGCCGTCGCTGCAGCAGACGATCATGTCACCGGGCTCGAGCTGGCGGGTCATCGTGCTCCAGGCCTCGCCGAGTCCCAGGCCGAGCGGCACGTCGTCCGACACCAGGCGCTCGTGGCCGCCGTCCGCACGGAGCAGGAAGGTCAGCCCGTGGCCCGCGTCGGAGTAGTCGACCCGCCCCGAACCGGCGTCGATGCGCGCGTGGAACATGGTCGCGAAGGCACCCGTGTCCTCGAGATCGCTCGAGAGGCAGTCCGACGCCCGGGCGAGCGCGGCGGCGGGGTCGCTGTCCCCGCGTGCGCTGCGCACCACGGCCCGCGCGGTCGCGGCGATGAGGCCGGCGCCAACACCCTTGCCCATCACGTCGCCGAGGGTCAGCGAAAAGCCGTTCCCGGTGCGGTACCAGTCGTAGAAGTCACCGCCGACGCCCCTCGTCGGGATGCAGAGTCCGGCCAGCTCGTACCCGGCCGCGATGGCACTGGACTTCGGCAGCAGCGCCCGCTGCACGGCGGCCGCCCGGTCGAGCTCCTCCTCCGCCGCGTCGGAGCGGCGCCGCACGTCGTTCAGGTGTCGCTGCGCGAGGCGGGACAGCTCGTTCACCACGGCGGCGGCGCCGGCGAAGGCGGTCGAGCTGTAGAGCACGCGCAGCACCTCGTTGATGTTGCCCTCCAGCGGGGACCCGAGCAGGAACGGCATGGTGAGCGTCAGCACCGTGCCGAGGAAGGCGTAGAGGATGTGGCGGCGCTTGGGCTCGGAGGCGAGCCAGATGACGGGGAGGATCACGAGCGACGCGAAGATCGTGCGGCCCTCACCGGTGCCGTAGCGGAGCAGTCCCACGGCGACGAAGTCGAGCAGCGGGACGAGGATCGCGAACCGGGCGAGCGAGGGCGAGACCGTGAACCACGCGGCCAGGGCGGTGGCACCGACCAGCACCCCGATGGAGGTGACGAACCCCGTGCGATTCGACATCTCGAGCGACGGCACGGACAGGGTCAGCAGCACCGCCGCCGCGAAGAGCAGGGCGACCGGGATCTGCTTGAGGATCGGGGGCACGCTCCGCATCCGGTCGAGACGCGCGCTCCACCGCCGGACGTCCACGGAAGGAGCGAATCGCGTTCGCTGCGCCCTGCCAGCCGATGCGCTCACTGACCCTCCATTAGCCTCACTCGATTGCATCACACTGCGACCGGTGTTGGGAGCGGTGCTGCGCCCCCAGTAGGAGGCGCGTGAGGGGGCTGTGCCGCATGCTCCCGGGCTCCCGGGCGACGGATGACGGGCGGCTCCCGTCACGCGCGGCGGAGGAGCGACTCCAATGCGTGCGCCGCCCCGTGGTCGTGCAGGTCTGCGAGGGTGCGCTGGAACTCTCCGCTGAATCGCGCATCCTCGGCGAGCGAGCCGAAGATCTCCGGATTTCGTAGGAACGCGAGCGGATCGCTGCGCTGCGCACGCGCCCGCTCGGCCAGAGACTCGCGCAGCGGGTCGGCGACGTCGAACGGGCGCCCGGACTCGTCGGCGCCCTCCGCGAAGCGGGCCCAGCTGGCCACGATCCCGGCCGACAGGGCGACCTTCCCGCCGGCTGCCAAGGAGTCCCGAACGACGGGCAGCAGGAACTTGGGGATGCGGTCGGAGGCGTCGGTGCCCAGCCGGGCCAGGGTGTCCCGAATCTCCGGGTTCGCGAACCGCTCGAGGAGGGTGCTCATGTACGCGTCGAGATCGACTCCCGGCACCGGGCCGAGAGTCGGCGCCGCCTCCTCCCGCATGTAGCGGTCGACCAGGTCGCGGAGGAGCGGATCCGTGGCCGCCTCGTGCGCGTAGCGGTGGCCGAGGAGCATGCCGAAGTAGGCGAGCGCCTGGTGACTGGCGTTCAGCAACCGCAGCTTCATCGCCTCGTACGGCTGCACGTCGTCGACGAGCTGCACGCCCACGTCCTCCAGGGCGGGGCGGCCGGCGGTGAAGCGGTCCTCGAGGACCCACTGCACGAAGGGCTCGCAGACGACGGGCCAGGCGTCCTCGATGCCGAAGCGCTCGCTGACGAGGGCCCGTTCCTCGTCGGACGTGACGGGCGTGATCCGGTCGACCATCGAGTTCGGGAACGCGACGGTGTCGGCGAACCACTCGCCGAGCGCGGGATCCTTCGCCCGCGCGAATGCCGCGAAGCTGTCCCGGGCGACGTCGCCGTTGCCCTGGATGTTGTCGCAGGAGACGACCGTGAACGGCGCGAGCCCGGCCTTCCGCCGGCGGTTCGCCCCCTCCACCACGAGGCCGAAGACGGTGAGCGGGGTCGCCCCCGGCTGCAGGTCGGCCGCGACCTGCGGGTTGCGGAGGTCGAACTCGCCGGTCACCCGGTCCGTGTTGTAGCCGCCCTCGGTGATGGTGAGGGACACGATGCGCGTTCCGGGCGCGACCAGTGCCCGGAGCACCGCCTCGGGGTCGTCGGGCGCGAAGAGGTAGTCGGTAACCGAGCCGATGATGCGCGGCTCGAGGGCGCCGTCCGGGTGCTTGACGACGAGCGTGTAGAGCCCGGACTGCGCCCGCATGACCTCGTGCATCCGCGCATCGGACGGCAGCACGCCGACGCCGCAGATCCCCCACTCGAAGCCGTCGCCGGACGTGAGCAGCCCGTCGATGTACATGGCCTGGTGAGCACGGTGGAAGTTGCCGAAGCCGAAGTGCACGATACCCGTCGTCACCCGCCCCCGGTCGTATTCGGGACGAGGAACGGCCGAGAAGCCGTCGACGGACGATGCGGACAGGACTGTCATGGCTGTTCCTCCGTTGGACGCGGGCCGTGGTGCTCGACGGTACTCCTCCGCGACCCGTCATCACGTCCGCGTGCCTTGTGCGTTGCTCGGGACGCGGGCGCTGTCCGCGTGCGGCGACTCAGGGCACCGGTGTCGCGTCCAACGCCGCCGCCCGCGCCGCCACACGGGAGCGCCGCCCGAGCGCCCGGGCGAGGAGGTCCCGGGTCGGCTGGGCCGGCCCGGCGAGGGCGACGACCATGAGCGCGCGCGACGCCGCGCGGAGGGCCTGCGTCCGGAGGACCCGATCCCGGTTGTACGCCCGCAGCGCCTCGTCGACCGGGCGGCTGTTGAGCAGATCGGCCAGCGCGACGGCGTCGACGAGCGCCTCGCACGCGCCGCGGCCGAGGTTGGGGGTCATGGCGTGGGCGGCGTCGCCGATCAGCGCCACCGGGCCTCGGCCGTACCAACCCTGCGTGTAGCGGCGCAGGGGAGGGGTCGTCCACACCCGCTGGGCGAGAGAGGTCTCCGGCGTCGCCGCGGCGAGGACCCGGCGGATGGCGGGAGCGTGATCCGAGTACCGCGCGGCGGTCAGGGCGAGCGCATCCGTCACCGGGATGCCCGAGGCTCCCGCGTCCGAGCGGAACGACGCGTACCAGTTGGTGCGCCCGCCGGCGGCCGGGCCGATGCCGAACAGGTCGCCCTTGCCCCAGTACTCGCCGGAGGTCTCGGGCTCGGGCTCGCGGTCGAGGAGGCCGCGCACGGCGAGGTAGGGGGTGAGGCGGGCGCGGGTCGCCTCGCCCCAGGTTGAGCGGCGGGTCGCGCTGTGCACACCGTCGGCGCCGATCACAAGGTCTGCGTTCGCCGGCGGCACCGTGACGCGCTCGGTCACACGGGCGACGGATGCGGGAACCGCGGCGTCGAGGACGCGGAGCAGGTCCACGCGCGACACCCCGATGACGCCGAGGTCCGCGTCCGGTGCGGCGAGCACGAGGCCCGCGCCGTTGCGCAGCCGCATGGACGCGAGCCCGATGCCTCGCGCGCGCACCTCGTCGAGGGCGCCGATGCGGTCGAGCGCCCGCTGCGCGCCCGGCCACATGGCCAGCATCGTGCCCACCGCGGGCAGCTCGACCCGCTGCTCGGAGACGGTGACGTCGAAGCGCCGCGGGTCCAGGAGGGCGGCGACCGCGAGACCCGCGATGCCGCCGCCGATGATCGAGACGGTGCTCATGGCGTCACGGTACTACGTTTGTAGTAGTGCCGCCAGAGGAGGGTCGGTCCGCCGGTTAGACTCCGACGCATGCCGGACCGCCGCACCGAGATCCTGTCGACGGCGCTCGGTCTCGTGGCCGATCAGGGTCTGAAGGGCCTCACGCATCGGGCGGTCGATGCCGCCGCCGAACTGCCGCTCGGCACGACGTCGAACTACTTCCGGAGCAGGGCCGCACTGGTGGAGGCGGTGCTCGGTCGCCTCGAGGACCTCGATCTGGAGCTCACGCAGTCCGCGCGGCCGGATGCCGCTCCCGCGACCGTGGACGACATCGTCGCCGGCCTGACGGCCGCCCTTCTCGCGCTGGCGGGCGAGCACGCGGCGTTGTCCCGGGCACGGCTGAGCTTCTCGCTCGACCGGCCGGATGCCGTGAGCGCCGGACACCGCCGCCTCACGCTCGGACTCGAGCAGGGGCTGCAGGCGCTCGGCGTGCCCGACGCGGCCCGCCGTGCCCGCGCCGTGGCCGACTACGGCGACGGCCTGCTCCTGCATGCGCTCACGGTGCGCCGAGACGAGCCGCTGGACCCCGATGCGACGGCGACCGCGATCCGCGCCCTCCTCCTCGGCTGAGCCGCCGCCCCGCACGGTCCCTGAGCCCGTCGAAGTGGTGTGCCTCGCGATCCCTGAGCCTGTCGAAGGGACTCCCCATAGGGACCGTGCTGGGGCTCAGGGACCGTGGTGAGGCTCAGGGACCGTGGTGGGGCCGGCCTAGTCGCATGGCGAGTGCGATTCGGCTCTTCGTTGCCGGTCGCCATCGGCGGGTGTGGTCGAGCCAGGGCGGCGCCTGCACCTCGGGTGCTCCGGCCCGCATCCGGATCGCCCAACCGGACGTGTCGATCGTTCTGTGGTGGAACCAGCACAGCAGCACCCCGTTGTCCGGATGCGTCGGTCCACCCTCCGCCGCCGGAATCACGTGGTGCACCTCGCACCACCCCGCCGGGATCGAGCAACCCGGGATGCGACAGCCGCCGTCCCGGGCGGTGATCGCCCGCCGTTGCGGAGCCGTGAAGCACCGTTCGGCCGACCCGAGCTTCAGAATGCGACCATTCCTGCCGATCAGCACCTTCTGCGTTCCGCCGCTGCACACCATCTGCTTGACGGTCGTGGGTGACAGAGGGGACTCGACCCCGTCCGCGTACCCTGCGCCGCCGGTCTCGAGGTCCTCCGCGCGCATCGTGACCAGCACGGTCGGCGCGGCCCCGCCGATGGTCGGGGTGTCGCCGCTGCGGGCCATTGCGTCCAGGACGCCGATCAGGACGTCGTGCCGCTGCTGGTCCTTCGTCCGCGGGTCCTTGACCGCGTTCTTGTCCGCGAGTTCCTCGTCGGTGAGGAAGGCCGGCGCGGTGGTCGGGGTGAGGTACGCGTCGAACAGTCGCTTCACCCGGCCCGCCGCCTCCGGTAGCAGCCCGCCGCTCACGGGGACGAGTCCGTTGCGTTCGGGTCCGAGGCGGAAGCCGCGCTTGGCCATCGCGTGCGCCTCATCGGGCTCGAGCCCGATGGGGTCGAGGGTCGCCCGCCAGACGGAGGCCTGGATGCGGATCTCGTCCGCCGACGCCTCGACGTGGCTGTCGGGCGACGAACCGGTCGCCGCGGCCACGAGCTCTCGCTCGGCCGCGTCGAGCGCGTCCGGGTGCACCCGGTCCCGCAGCGGCGCGAGGTTCTTCGTCAGCGCAAGCGCCGCGTCCACGCCGAGGTCGCCGGTCTCGAGGGCGGCGCGGACGTGGTCGAACATCGCCGGCATCCGAGCGCCCGAGAGAGTCGTACCTCGGCGTGTCAACGCGGCCAACGTGAGGCGGGCGGCGGTGTTTGCACTGGACGCCTGCGTGAGGCGCTGCAGCAGCTCGTTCGCACTGCGGCAGCCCTTCCGAGCCGCAAGCCCCGCTGGTCCGTCCTCGGTCCTCGATCGAGCCGCGATCTCTCCCGCCATCGCGACCCGGAGCGCGTCAACCGATCGTCCAAGGGCCTCGACCTGCCGGGTGATCCCGAGTAGGGCCTCGTCCCCGAGTCCGTCGACAGGACGGTCGGCGAGCGCGGCCGCAACCGATCCCGCGAGGTCGAGGAGGGCCGTGCTGCTCATGAAGCAATGGTCCCATCGACCACCGACATTTGCTGGTCAGCAATCGATTCTGTGGAGAACCTCTTGCTGACCTCGACTGTGGAGGACGGGTGCGTGTCGGGGTCCGGCGCGTCCCTTCGACGGGCTCAGGGACCGGATGGTTGCGTCCCTTCGACAGGCTCAGGGACCGTATGGGTGCGGCGCGCTGCGGTCCTAGAAGCGGAAGCGCGAACGCGAGCGCGAGCGGCCGCGGTTCGTGGGGCTCGCTGCGCCGCGCACGTTGCGCTTGCGCAGCTGCTTGACCGCGAAGGACAGGAGCACGGGAAGGATGTAACGAGCGAACACGGTGGACTCCCTGGGTAGGCGATCGCCGGAGAAACGGCGTGGAACACCCGAGCGTACGCACGAAGCCCGCTCCCTGCGTCGGCGCGCGCTCCCACCGCCCCGCCGACCTCAGCCCCCCGGGCCCCCCAGGCCCGCCGATCTCCCCCGCCGGGTCTGCCGTTCCCCTGAGCCGCACGCGGCGCGGCCTCAGTCCTCCCGGTGGCGCTCCAGCGCGTCGAGAATGAGGTCCAGGCCGAACTCGAACTCGTCCCCGAAGTCGTAGCCCGGCTTCAGCACGTGCTCGACCATGAATGCGGCGAGGTGCGGGAACCGCCCGGCGGGGAACTGCGCCAGCATCTCCTGGGCGAGGTCCCCCGTCTCCTCCGGGGTCTCGAACGGCAGGCTGCGGTCCTGCAGGGCGAACCCGTAGATGTACCCGTCGAGCACGGCGAACGCGTGGGCGGTCATCGCGAACGAGAAGCCCCCGCCGCGCAGGCAGCCGATGACGAGGTCGTGATGCAGCAGCGTCGCCTCCCCGGGCGCCGCGTTCGCGTCCATCAGCCCCGTCGCCCAGGGATGCCGCAGCAGCGCCGCACGCACGGACAGCGCGCGATCCCGCATCGCCGTCTTCCAGTGCGCCTCGAGCGACGGCGGGGTGATCTCGGCGAACACCGCGTCGATCATGCCCGCGAGCAGGTCGTCCTTGTTCGCCACGTGCGTGTACAGCGACATCGCCTCGACGCCGAGCTCCTCACCGAGCCGTCGCATCGACAGGGCCTCGATGCCCGACGCGTCGGCGAGCTCGATCGCGCTCTGCAGCACCCGCTCCCGCGTGAGTCGCTCGCGTCGGGCCTGGGCGGTCTGCCGGCGCCGAGGGGTCCGCCGTGCCGGTCCCGTTGCCGTCGCCATTGCTGCTCCCTTCGGGCCGCCTGCCGCGTCCCCCGCGGATCCGCGGTGCGCCCATTGACAACCTTACGGCGTAGTCGTACGGTCGCCTTACAGCATAAGGCTTACGACGTAAGGATGATGATGACCACGCACCAGCAGAATCGACGGCCCGCCGAACTCCCGGTCGGCCTCCCCACCCGGGCTCCGGTCGCGCCACCCGCGCGCACGATGACGGCCGTCGTGCAGGACGAGTACGGCCCGGCCGATCGCGTGCTGCGGGTAGAGCGGGTGCCGGTGCCGGTGCCCGTGCCGGCCGACGGCGAGGTCCTCGTTCGCGTCGCGGCCGCGGGCGCCGACCGCGGGGTGTGGCACCTTCTGACCGGGCTGCCCTACCCCATCCGCCTCGCCGGCTTCGGGCTCCGGCGGCCCAAGACGCGGATCCGCGGCGCCGACGTAGCGGGCAGGGTCGAGGCCGTCGGACCCGGCGTCGACGCCTTCGCGCCCGGCGACGAGGTGTTCGGCATCGGCGCCGGATCCTTCGCCGAGTATGTCCTCTGCCCGGCGGCCAAGCTCGCGGCGCGGCCGGTGGAGCTCACCCCGCAGCAGGCCGCCGCCGTGCCCGTGTCCGGGCTCACGGCGCTCCAGGCGGTGCGCGACCAGGGGCGGGTGACGGCCGGGCAGCGGGTACTCGTCCTCGGCGCGTCGGGCGGGGTCGGCAGCTTCGCCGTGCAGATCGCCAAGGCGTTCGGCGCACACGTCACGGGCGTGAGCAGCGCGGGCAAGGCGTCGCTCGTTACCGGGCTCGGCGCCGACCGCGTGATCGACTACGCCGTCGAGGACTTCTCGGACGGGAGCGAGCGGTACGACGTGATCATCGACACCGGCGGGCATGCGTCGCTCCGCCGCCTGCGCCGGGCGCTCACCCGCACTGGCACCCTCGTGATCGTCGGGTCCGAGACCGGCGGGCGCTGGCTCGGCGGCACCGACCGCCAGCTGCGCGCCATGGCGCTGTCCCTGTTCGTTCCGCAGAAGCTCGGCACGTTCGTCGCGAGCGAGAACGCCGCCGACCTGCGGGTCCTCGCCGACCTCGTTCGCGGCGGGGCCGTGACGCCGGCCGTGGATCGAGCGTTCCCCCTCGAGGAGGCGCCCGCGGCGATCCGCTACCTCCTCGAGGGTCGGGCCCGCGGAAAGGTCGTCCTCACGGTCTGATCCTGCCGGGCGACCGCACCAGCCAACCCCGCCGCCTCATCCGGCGACCTCATCGCCGGTGCGATCCGCTGTCCCGCTCGCCGACGACGCCCGGGCAGCCGCGGTCGCCTCATCGCGCGTTGCACCGATTCCGGCGGGTGGCCCAGAATGAGCCGGATGAGGGACCTCCGCTCCGTTCTCCCCCGTTTCCGGACATCCGACGAGGGGCATCGCGTGACGACGTTCGAGTTGTTCTTCGACCTCGTCTTCGTCTTCGCGCTCACCCAGGTGACCGAGTTCATGGCTCACGCCCACTCCGCGATGGGGGTGCTGCAGGGGCTGATCATCCTCGGCATCCTGTGGTGGTCGTGGACCTCCTACAGCTGGCTCGGCAATCAGACGTTCGTCGACGAGGGCCTGGTCCGCACGGGCATGTCCATTGCCATGGCGTCGATGTTCCTCGTCGCCCTGGTGATCCCGGAGTCCTTCGAGGACCTGCCCGGCGGGCTGCACGCGCCGCTCGTGCTCGCGGTGGCCTACATCGTCGTGCGGGTCGCGCACCTCGTGCTCTACCTGGGCGCGGCCGGCGACGACGGCCCGCTGCGCCGCCAGGTGCTCGTGAGCGTCTGGGCGCTCGCGCTCGGCGCGGTCTTCATCCTCGCCGGGGCGGTCGTCGGCGGCACCGCTCAGACCTGGCTGTGGCTCGTCGGGCTCGTGCTCGACTGCGGCTTCACCTACCTCACGTCCCGCCGGGGCAACTGGCGCATCCACTCGGCCGCGCACTGGGCGGAGCGGTACGGGCTGATCGTCATCCTCGCCCTCGGCGAGTCGATTGTGGCGATCGGCGTCGGGGTGGCCGAGGAGCCCATCAGCACGCCGATCGTGCTGGGCTCGGTCTTCGCCATCGCCCTGTCGGTGCTGCTGTGGTGGCTCTACTTCGACATGGTCGCCATCGCCGCCGAGCACGCGCTCGCCCGGCTGCGGGGCTCCGCACGCGCCTCGCTCGCCGTGGATGCCTACACGTTCCAGCACTTCCTGATCATCGCGGGGATCGTGATCTCCGCCCTCGGGGTGGAGCAGGCCATGCACCACGTCGAGGATGCCGAGTCGTTCGGCCTGTTCGGCGCCGCCGCCCTCTTCGGCGGCACGGCGCTGTACCTCGCCGGCCTCGGAGCGTTCTGGCGGCGCACCGCGGGCTACTGGAAGGTCTGGCGGATGGGCGGCGGGGCGGTGCTCGTCGCTCTCGTGCCGGTCGGAGCGGCCGTCCCGGCTCTCGCGGCGCTCGGACTCGTGGTGCTCGTCACGGCCGCGGTCGTCGTCGTCGAGACCCGACGGTACGCGGAGGCGCGTGCCGAGATCCGCGCCTCTCAGCACGCGCCGGCCGCCTCCTGATCGCGTCGCCCGGCGACTGACCGAGCGGCGCGACCGGGAGGGGTGGTCGTCCTACGCGACCGACCAGCCGCCGTCCGACGGCAGGATGACGCCGTTGATGTTCACGGCGTCGTCGCTCAGCAGGAAGGTGATGGACGCGGCGAGGGCATCCGCGTCCACCGCGTCGGGCATCGCGGCCATGGCGAGGCGCACGCGCTGAGCGCCGAGCTCGGACGCGAACCGGGCCTGGATGTTCGTGATGGTCGGGCCGGGGGCGACGGCGTTCACGCGGATGCCGCTCGGGCCGTACATGAACGCGCTGCTCTTGGTGAGACCGGCGACGGCGTGCTTGGACGCCGTGTAGGCGGCGCCCGCCGCGGACCCGCGCAGCGCGGCCTCGGACGCCACGTTGACGATCGACCCCTGGGCGCGGGCGAGCATCGCGGGGGTGACGGCGCGCATGAGCTTCATGGTGCCGGTCACGTTGATCGCGAAGACCCGGTCCCACACCGCGTCCGTGACCTCGTGCACGGGCGTCATGTCGTCCATGATCCCGGCGACGTTGGCGAGCGCGTCGATCCGGTCGCCGGCGGCCTCGACGATGGCCGCCACCGCGGCGTCGTCGGTGATGTCGCCGTCGACCACGACGATGTCGGCGTCGGGCAGCGCGGCCGCGAACTCGTCCAGGCGCTCGCGGGAGATGTCGACGGCAATCACGCGGCCGCCCTCGCGCGCCACCCGGGACGCGGTGGCGCGGCCGATGCCCGAGCCGGCCCCGGTCACGATCACGGTCTTGCCGGTGAAGCGGCCGTGGGTCACCTTCTCGACCCACTGGGGGCGCGGGGCGGCGGGGGTCGACGGAGCCGGGGTGTCCGCGGCAGCCGACGTCGCCTCCCAGCCCTCGGGCAGCTCACCCGACTCGGCCTGCCGCACCACGGCGTCCACCATCTCCTGGCTGAAGGCGCCCTGGCTCACCTGCACGAGGCGGCCGAGGGCCATGCCGCGCACGGGGCGCAGCGCCTCCGCGGACTGGCCGCCCTGCGCGAGGAGCGCGCCGAGCACGGCGCCGCCGATGGGGTCGTCGAGCCAGGTTCCGATCGTCGAGTCTGCGGTGAGGGGAGTGCGGGTGTTCGTCACGGGTTCGTCCTTTCTGTGTGGTCGGCGCGGGGTCCCTCGCCAACCGGACAACTCTGTCCGGTTGTACGCTACACCGGTGTCAGACAGTGCCCGGGCCAATCGCGGACCCAGTGCGGGGCCTGAGAATCGGCGGGCGCTCATCGAGGCCGCCCGCGAGGTGTTCGCGGAGTCCGGCTTCGCCGCCCCGCTCAGCGCGGTCGCCCGCCGGGCCGGTGTCGGGCAGGGCAGCCTGTACCGGCACTTCCCGGACCGGATCGCTCTCGCCCTGGCCGTGTTCGACGAGAACATCGAGGACCTGGAGGCGCTCGCGGCCACCGGTGACGCCACGCTCGGCGACCTGTTCGACGCGGTGACCGAGCAGGCGATGGGCTCGATCGCCCTCATCGACATGATCTCGGCGGCCGCCGAGGATCCCCGGGCGGAGCACCTGCGCACGCGGATCACAGCCGTGATCGAGGTCATCCTCGCCCGGGATCAGGGCGCGGGGCGCATCGGCGGGCACGTCGAGGTGGCGGACGTGCTCTTGTCGATCTCGATGGTGAGCGTGCTGCTGCCGCGCTCCGCCGTCGGGGATCGCGCCGCGATCGCGCACCGGGCGCGGGCACTGTTCCGGGCCGCCTTCGCGCCCCGCTGAGGCGGCGACCGCGCCGACCCTGGCCGATGTCGGTGGCCTCGCCTACGCTGCCGCCATGCCGGAGAGCGTCGACCAGTGGTGGGCCCGCCGCCAGTGGTCGAAGGGCGTCGCGGTGCCGTACGCCGTGGGCACGTACCGCGACGACTGGGCGCGGTACCCCGTGCTCATCCGCCAGTACCACCCGGATCTGAACCACGGCATCACGCTCACCCAGATCCCGCCCGCCGCCGACGTGCTGCTCCTGTGGGTCTGCGACATGGGGCACCGCTTCGCCGCGACCCCGGAGGAGCAGCGGCAGCGGCCGGGGGGCTCCCGTCGCCGCTCGACCTGGTGTCCCGACTGCGCCGCCCTGGCGGTGCGGGGCCGGGCACCCATCGCTCCGGCGCCGGGCACCCCGCCGCACGCCTGCGGCCACCCGGTCGATCCGCGGCGCATCTCGCCCGACGACGCCGCCGATCGCTGCGCGCTGTGCCGGCGCCTGGACAGCTCGCCGGTCACCCGCGAGGAGCTGCTCGAGCGCGTCACGCCCGGGCGCCGCGCCGCGCTCGCCGTCGAGACCCGGGCCGAGGCGCGGTACCCCTGGGTGTGCCCCGCGGGACACGGCACCTACGAGTCCCCGATCGAGAAGATCATCGAGGGGCGCAGGTGCATCACCTGTCGGCACGCGCGCGCCGGCGCGGATGCGGTGCCCGTCGGCGAGGCATTCGTGAGCACCTGGGCACCGAGACCCGCCTCCGCCGCGGAGGCCGACCTCCGGCAGCGTCTTGCCGCCCGGCTCGACATCGACCTCAGCACGAACGCCGTCCGGGTCGCGCGACCCTTCTTCCACCACGTCGAGGTCTGGCCGGACATCCTCCTGCCGGAGCTCAAGGTCGCCATCGAATACGACACCGTCGGGCGCGACGGCCTCGAGCACGTGGGGCGGCGCGAGGCCGTCGACCGGAAGAAGGACCGGCTGCTGCGCGCGGTCGGCTGGGAGGTGATCCGCATCCGGGTCGGCAAGCTCCAGCCCATCGGGCCATACGACGTCGTGACGTCGGGCGTCTCCGGCGCCCTCATCGACCGGATCCTCGACCGTATGGCGGACGTCCGCGGGCAGCTTCTCGTTTCCGCTTACGCCCGCGATGAATCGACGGACATTCCGGCCCTGCAGGGCTAGGCGCGGGCCTGTCCACGGACGAGACTGCGGTCACGCACCGAGCGACGGGCGCCCGGTGACCCGACGAAGGGAATCGACATGGCTGATCTGGGTGGGCTGGGCGACAAGGCCAAGGACGCGGCTAGCGGCGGCGCGGGCGAGAAGGCGACGGACCTTGGGCTGGACAAGGCCGGAGACGCGGCGAGCTCGGCGACGGGCGGCAAGGCCGACGACAAGATCGACGGAGCGACGGACGCGGCGGACAAGAAGCTGGGCGGCTGACGGCCTCCGGTCCGGAAGCGCCGGGGTCGCACACCCCGGCGCTTCCCCCATGTAGCGGCGGCTGAGCCTGTCGAAGGACCCCCCACGGTCCCTGAGCCTGTCGAAGGGACGCAACCCGGCTCGCGTCGCTTCGACGAGATCAGCGACCGTGATGGCGGCTGATCGAGGCGGGGAGCGGAAGTGCCGGCTCGCTGCCCCGCGGCGGCTGATCGAGGCGCGGAGCGGAAGTGCCGATCCCGACCGTGATGGCGGCTGATCGAGGCGCGGAGCGGAAGTGCCGGGCTCGGTGCCCCCGCGGCGGCTGGGCCTGTCGAAGGGACGCCTCCTACGGTCCCTGAGCTTGTCGAAGGGACGCAACATGGCTCGCGTCGCTTCGACAAGCTCAGCGACCGCGATGGCGGCCCGGCGGCCAGTGCTGCGACCGTGATCGCGGCTCAGCGACCGTGATGCCGCGACCGCGTCACACGACGTACTGGAAGGACTCCTCGAAGGTCTCCGTGCCGTCGTCGTCGTCGAACACGTTGGCGACGAGGTGGGTGACGAAGAGCGCGAAACCGATGGCGACCTCGCTGAACAGCGCGTTGTCGAAGCGCCCGTACCAGGACACGCCGCCTCGGCTCTCCGGGTCGAGCTCGAGCCGGTTGACGGCGCACCCGTCCTCGACGGAGAGGACGACGATGCGGCAGGAGCCGAACGGCGGTGCGACACCGAACAGCTCGCCGAAGAGGCGGGCCTCCTCAGTGGCCTCGGCGAGGGCGTGGGCGAGCACGACCGCGCCGTCCGCCGTGCGGTCGTTCGCCGCCGCGTACCTGCGGTATCCCTCGCTGTCGCCGCCCACCATGTGGATGGCGTCCCGCCTGCCGGCGAGCTTGCGGTAGATCAGCAGATCGAGCGCGGCGCGGAGGAGGCCGCTGAGGACCCGGTCGGCGGCGGCGCTGTCCGTGACCGCGCGATAGTCCGGCACGCCCTGCGCCCAGACCGCTCGCACGGCCTCCCTCGTGGTCGGAATGCTGATCGTCATGGCCCGTACCCGTTCACCGCAGTTCTGCGCATGTGCTGCCCCCTGCCTCTATTGTGCCGAGTGGCGGGCCTCCGCGGGCACCAGGGTCAGCCGGCGCAGGAGCTGGGCGTTCACGGCGACCACCACGGTGGAGAGCGACATGAGCAGGGCGCCGACCTCCATCGGCAGCACGAAGCCGAACGGGGCGAGCACCCCGGCGGCGAGCGGCACCGAGATGAGGTTGTACCCGGCGGCCCACCAGAGGTTCTGCTTCATCTTCCGGTACGCGGCACGGGACAGGGTGATGACCGAGAGCACGGCGCGCGGGTCGTCGCCAGCCAGGATGACCCCGGCGGACGCGATGGCGACGTCGGTGCCCGCGCCGATCGCGATCCCGACGTCGGCCTGGGCCAGCGCCGGGGCGTCGTTCACACCATCGCCCACCATCGCCACCCGGTGGCCCTCGGACTGCAGCTCGGCCACCTTCGCCGACTTGTCCTCGGGGCGCACACCGGCGAACACCCGGGAGATCCCGAGCTGCCCCGCGACCGAGCGGGCCACCTGCTCGGCGTCACCCGTGATCATCACGACCTCCACGCCCCTCGCCTGCAGCTCCGACACCGCCTGCCGCGACTCCGGCCGCACCTCGTCCGCGAGCCCTATCGCGCCGATCACCCGTCCGTCGGCGAGGACGTGCAGGATGATCGCGCCCTCGTCCTGCCACGGCCGGGTGGCCGGGAGCGGCTCGGCCGCGTGCTCGCGCAGCATGCCCGGCCCGCCGACGCTGATCCGCCGGCCGTCCACGGTGCCGCTGACGCCGACGGCGGTCGACGCCTGGAAGTCGACGGCGCGGGGGGCGGGGATGCCGCGGGTGCCGGCCGCGTCCACGATGGCCCGGGCCAGCGGATGCTCACTGTCGGACTCCACGGCCGCCGCGAGGGCGAGCAGGGAGTCCTCGGTGCCGGTGACGGCGGCGACGCGCGTCACCACGGGCTCGCCGCGGGTCAGCGTGCCGGTCTTGTCGAAGAGCACCGCATCCACCGTGCGCATGCTCTCCAGCGCCAGGCGGTCCTTGACCAGCACGCCCGCCTTGGCGGCGCGCTCGGTCGAGATGGACACCACGAGGGGGATCGCGAGGCCGAGGGCGTGCGGGCACGCGATGACGAGCACCGTGATGGTGCGCACGATGGCGTCGTTCGGGCTGCCCAGCAGCGTCCAGGCGATCGCCGTGATGGCGCCGACGCCGAGCGCGAACCAGAACAGCCAGCCCGCCGCCGTGTCGGCGATCCGCTGAGCGCGGGACGACGAGTTCTGCGCCTCGGTCACCAGACGCTGGATGCCGGCGAGGGCGGTGTTCTCGCCCACCGCGGTCACCCGCACCCGCACCCGCAGCGCGGAGTCGGTGGCGACGGTGCCCGCCACGACGGGGTCGCCGATCGTGCGGGTGACGGGCCGCGACTCACCGGTGATCATCGACTCGTCCACGTCGGCCGTGCCGCCCTGCACCTCCCCGTCGGCCGGCACTCGCGCCCCGGGCCGCACCAGCACGACGTCGCCCAGGCGGAGCGAGGACGGGGGCACGATCACGACCTCGTCCCCCTCGACGCGCTCCGCCTCGTCCGGCAGCAGCGCGGCGAGCGAGTCGAGCGCGGAGGACGTCTGCGCGAGGGAGCGCATCTCGATCCAGTGGCCGAGCAGCATGATCACGATGAGCAGGGCGAGCTCCCACCAGAAGTCGAGCTCGTGATCGATCAGGCCGAGGTTCGCCGCCCAGGACGCGAGGAACGCCACCGTGATGGCGAGCGCGATGAGCAGCATCATGCCGGGTTTGCCGACCCGCAGCTCACCGACCGCGCCCACGAGGAACGGCCGGCCGCCCCACAGGTACATGACCGTGCCGAGCGCGGGGGAGACCCATTCGATGCCCGGAATGTCGGGCAGGGAGTAGTCGAGGATCATCGCGAACATCGGGCTGAATGCCACGACCGGGATCGCGACCACCAGCATGATCCAGAATAGGCGCCGGAACTGACCGACGTGGTCGCCGTGCCCGGCATGGGAGCCGTGCCCGCCGTGCCCGTGCCCGTGCCCGCCGTGCCCGTGCCCGGGGTGCCCATGCGCGGTGTGGGTTCCGTGCTCGTGACCCCGGTGGGGGTCGTGACCGTCGTGCTCGCCGTGCGCCATCGCGTCTTGGGCGAGTGACTCATGCGTCGTGTCCTGTGGCCGGTTCATGCCGGTAATATATACCCCCTAGGGGTACCGGTCAATGGGCGACCGGAGGGGCGGATGCGGGGAGGCGCGGGCGTCAGACTTTACTTGACGCTTCAAGCGTCTAGACGTACGATCGCTTTACGCTTCAACAAAAAGGACGACACGATGACGATCGACTGCCTGGCTCCGCGCCGCTTCCTCGGCCGCACCCGACCCGCTCCGGCGACCCCCGGCGTCGTGGCTCCCGCCGCTGCGGTGATCGATGCGGCGATCGAGCCCGGGCAGGCGGCCGTCGCTCCGATCGCCGTCGTGCGCACCCGCGTGACGGTGCCCCTGCGGTTCCCCGACGGGTATGCCGCGACGGCCGAGGTATTCACCTTCCGCGACCTCGTGGACGGCCAGGAGCACCTCATGCTCGGCCTCGGCGACTGGGAAGGGGCGGTCGCCCGGGCCGCGATCGGCGGTCAGGCGCCCCTCGTCCGCCCGCACAGCGAGTGCCTGACCGGCGACGTGTTCGGTTCCGAGCGCTGCGACTGCGGCCCTCAGTTGCGTGAGGCGGTCGAGCGCATCACGGAGGCGGGCGGATTCCTGCTGTACCTCCGCCAGGAGGGTCGCGGCATCGGCCTGTACGCCAAGCTCGACGCGTATGCCCTGCAGGACGCCGGCCTCGACACGTACGAGGCGAACCGCGCCCTCGGCCGCGGCGAGGACGAGCGGGACTACCGCGCGGCGGCCCAGATGCTCCGGGCCGTGGGCGTGGACAGCATCCGGCTGCTGAGTAACAACCCGGACAAGGCCGCCCAGCTCGACGCGTTCGGCGTCACCGTCACCGAGCGCGTCCCCACGGGCGTGCACCTCTCCGAGGCCAACTCCCGCTACCTCGAGGCCAAGCGCGACCACACCGGCCACACCCTCATCCTCGGCTGATCCACCGGCCACGCCGCCACCGGCCATTAACCGGCATTCCATCCACTCGAGCAGGGAACACACCATGACCGACACCACCGACCTCCTTGCGCCGAGCACCGGCATGGGCGCCGTCACGCTGCGCGTCGGTGATCTCGACCGGATGATCGCCTACTATCGCGACGGGATCCGGCTCGAGCTGCTCGCGCAGGAGAACGGCCGCGCCGTGCTCGGTCGCGGCAGCACGCCGATCGTCCTCCTCGAGCACGCTCCGGAGCTGAAGCACGCCACGCCCGGCTCGGCGGGGCTATTCCACACCGCGATCCTCTTCGACACCAAGGCCGACCTCGCCGCCTCGCTGTACTCGGTGGCCACCCGGTACCCGAACACCTTCACGGGCAGCGCTGACCATCTGGTGAGCATCGCGTTCTACCTGACCGACCCGGAGGGGAACGGGGTCGAGCTGTACTGGGACCGCGACCGGACCGAGTGGTCGTGGACGCACGGGCGCATCGAGATGGACAGCCTGTACGTCGATCCGAACGGCTTCCTGCGGGAGAACGTCACGGAGGCCGCCGTCGACGCCGCGCTCGCGCGGCCGGGCAGGGTGGGGCACGTGCACCTGTCGGTCGGCGACGTGGAGAGCGCCCGGGCGTTCTACGTCGATCGGCTGGGCTTCTCGACGACCGCGGCCATGGGAGGCCAAGCGCTGTTCGTCAGCGCGGGCGGCTACCACCACCACATGGCGATGAACGTCTGGAACTCCCGCGGCGCCGGACGACGGGCTCCGGCGCTCGGGCTCGGTCTCGTGCGCATCGAGGTGCCGACCGGCGACGACCTCGGCGCGCTCACCGAGCGGATGCGACACTACGGCGTCGAGACCCGCGACGACGGGCGCGCGGTGCGGTTCGACGACCCGTGGGCGAACCTTATCGAGGTGCGAACCGCCGAGTGAAGCACCAGGGGAACCTCGGCTGGAATCCTGGAGAATAGTCCGGGTGGCGAATCGCCGCACGGCAGGCAGAACACCAGGAGGGCGGCGGATGGGGAAGCTGTATTACGGAGCGGCACGTTTCGAGGTCGAGTTCGATGACCGAGTGCTCGCTCACCTGCAGCTGGTGATGACCGGGAAGCTCCGTCGATCGGAGGCGTTCCTGCTGTCCTGGGCGACCTCGTCGGATCGCGGCAGCGGCCGGTCGATGATCTGGATCCACCCCACGACGGACCTGCACTTCCAGTTCGCCGGCAACGGCCGTCCCTCCGTGAACCGCGAGTGGCTCGAGCGACTCGCGGTCCTCGCAAACACCGCGACCGGCCTCTACGTGACGCCCGAGGGCGACCTGCATGCGACAGAGGCCGATACCGACTCCGGTCCCGCCAAGCTCAACTAGCGCGCTCCGCCGTCGAGACCAACGGAAAACCGCCCCGCTCACTGCGTGAGCGGGGCGGTTACGCGTGAACGTGGTGCGTCAGCTGCGGTGGTCGGCGTTCAGTCGGGCCCTGTCGTAGCTGCCGGACTTGGCCAGACCGCGGCTGATCATGTAGCCGACGGCGAGGATGCTGACGTAAAGCCAGGCGTGGTTGGCATCGAAGCCGGACCCGTCCTCGTTCTCGTCCACGACCGCGGAGGCGATGAGCACGCCGAGCGCTACGACGATGAACACGTAGAGTTCGGTGGTCTTCAGGGAGGCTTTGGTCTCCGTGGCGACCCCGAGCGTCCTGGATGCGTGGGTATCGGTGGTGTTGGACATGCTGGTACTCCCTGTACTTGCGAACCCCCCGAACGGGGGACGTCACCAGTTCTATCCTCTGCTCCGTGCATCCGGCGATTCGCCCGCAGGGCTAGCCACCGGCGCCCTCAGGCGGTATCACGCGCCCGGACGCGAGGAGACGCTCCGCCGCACGCGCCGCACACCCCATGGCGGGGTCGGTTCGCGCTAGTCGGACACCCGGTCCTTGCCGGAGCGCTTCGCCCGGTACATCGCGGAGTCCGCGCGGCCCAGCAGACTGTCGGGGGTGTCGACGTGCGTCGCCGTCGCCACCCCGACCGAGGCCGTCACCCTGAGCGGCCGGCCGGCGATGTCGAGGGGGTCGAGGAGCGCCCCGAGCACGCGCTCGGCCGTCTTCCTCGCGCCGTCCTGGCCCGTGTTCTCGCAGAGGACCACGAACTCGTCACCGCCGAAGCGGGCGAGCGTGTCCGAGGCGCGCGTCGCCGAGGAGATGCGCTCGGCGATCTGCTGCAGCACCGTGTCGCCTCCGCCGTGCCCCTGGGAGTCGTTGATCGCCTTGAACGAGTCGATGTCGATGAAGATCACGGCGACGGTGCCGCCGCGGGGATCGCCCGCGAGGGCGCGCTGGAGGCGCTCGGTGAACAGGCGTCGGTTGGGCAGCCCCGTCAGTGCGTCGTGCAGACCGAGGTGGGCCAGCGCGGACTCGGCCTGGCGCATCAGCGCGCTGTCCAGGTCCCGGCCCAGCTCGATCGCCGCGACCTCGAGGCCGCGCCACGGTTCGGCCCGCCCTGACACGCTCGCGCTCCAGGAGGAGAAGGAGTTGCGGGGCGAGAGAATGGAGTCGCGGTTCGACTCCGACTGGTCGCCCAGCCACCTCGTCGTCTCGGTGATCTCCGGGCGGAACCAGGCGAGGTAGTCGCCCTGTCCGCCGAACGGCACGACCACCGCGCCGGCGACCGAGGGAACGACGGACACGAGGTCCGGGTGCTCGAGCGCGAGCGACTCGCTGGCGAAGGGCAACCGGTCGCTGGAACGTAGCCGCTCGAGCAGCAGGTCGATCCGGGGCAGGTCGGGGACGCTGCCCACCGTGGAGAGGATCCCGTTGTGCGAGAGCGCGGCGCCGGCCGCCGGAACGAGGTCGAGCAGCGTCACCTCTCCGTGAAGGAGCGACTGCACGGTGTCGTCGTGTGACGTGAACTGGCCGACGAGGCGGGTGCGCAGCGCGCGCAGCTCCGTGTCGCGGGTGAGCCGGGCGATCTCCGACATCGCGCTCAGCTGCAGGGCCACCTGGTTGCTGAACACCTCGAGACCGCGGCGAAGCGTCAACGGCAGCCGTCGCGGCGTGCGGTGCGCGCAGGTGATCATGCCGATCAGCTCACCGTTGAAGATGAGCGAGAAGGACAGGGTGGAGGCCTGGCCCATGTTGCGCATGAACTGGAGGTGATGCGGCGAGACGCTGCGCAGCTCGGCGGAGCTCAGGTCGAGAGGCTCACCGGTGACGGGGCTCTGCTCGGGGACGAGCGGCTGCGGGGCGTCCGAGGTCGAGAAGATCGTCCGGGACAGCTTGGCCAGGTACAGCTCGCGGGCCTGGGCGGGGATGTCCGAGGCCGGGTAGTGCAGCCCGAGGTACGGCTCCATCGAGTCGTCCGCGCGCACCTCCGCGACGACCTGGCCGTGCCCGTCGGGGTGGAAGTGGTAGATCATCACACGGTCGAAGCCGGTGAGCACGGCGAGCTCCTCGGCCGCGTCCGCCCACAGCTCCTCCCGGCTCCGCAGAGTGGCCAGCCGATTCACCGCGGCGTAGACCATGGACGGCGTCGCGAACCCCTCCGCGGCGAGCTCCGGCTCGAGCTCGAGCACGACGACCCCGTCCGCGAAATGAACGATGCCGTCGAACCGGCGTCCGCCTACCTCGACCGGTACCGGATTGGCCGCTCCGTTCCTGCCGGTCAGCGCCGCCGACAGCGCGTCGATCGTTTCGTCGCCCAGGAGGTCCGAGAGGGGGAGGCCGAGCAGGTTCTCCGGCTGCAGGCCGAGCACGGCTGCGCAGCTCGCGCTCGTCTGGGCGATGGCCCAGGTGTGGAGATCCACGGTGAGCAGCACGCCGTGCGGTTGAACGAGTCCGGGCCTGCGGATGCTCTCACGAGAGCAGCTCTCGAGGCGGATCCGCTCGGCGGCGGTGATGGCGACGGCGGGGGTCGTCATCGCGCCACCGCCGGAGCCTGCGTCGACGCGACCTGGGCCTCGAAGGCCAGGAAGGTGGATCGGGCGCCGCCGATCACGGCGTCGGCATCCCCTCCCTCGTCGCCGAACCGGCGCAGAGCCTGGGTGAGAGCTCGCCACGGGGAGGGGTGCTGCCGGCCGGCGCTCTCGAAGAACCCGGTCGGAACCTCGCCGATGGTCGCCCGGATGGCCGGACCGATGATCCGCCCGCCGAGGGAGGACCCCTCCGTCACGTAGAGGCACCCGAGGGCGCCCGGGAAGCTGTCGATGTCTCCCAGGACGGCCGGTCGTGCCGGAACGGCCGACCCGAGCTGCCCGAGGTCCTGGGCGAGGAGGGTGGAGCGCCCGTGACCGACGAGGTCGATGCCCAGTCGCGCCCAGCCCTCGGCCCAGTCGGGGTGCGCCAGCCGGGCCTCGACCGCGGAGTGGAACCCGTGCAGCCGCTGCAGGAGCGTCACGTACTCCGCGCGGCTCCGGACGGAGCCAGGGAGCCCCGTCGAGGCCTCGACCTGCGCATGCAGGGACGCGGTCTCGTGGCGGAGCCGGGCCGGCAGGCCTCCGGCATCGCCCCGCGGCGCCCTCGGCGCATCCTCCGCACGGATGGTCTCTGCAGCCGCCATGACGATGTCCTTCCCCCGGGTGGGCCCGTTCCCCGCCCCGCTTCCGGGGCCGGTGTCCGATGGGCCGTTCTGTCATCGCCGGCGGCGCCCGAGCACCGTGGTGAAGCGGCGCAGTTTCGAGCCTACTTCCGGTGTAGCACCCCGGTGGAACGCGGGTCCAGCCCGGTGCACGCAAAGCGGGGGTGCTGGGGGTCCGCGGAGCGCACGCCGAGTCGGCCGAAGCGGCCTCAGGCGGGGGCGGACTCCGCGGCGAGCACCCGGCGAGCCACCCTCACGTCGGGTCCGAGCCGGGTCAGGTGGGCGGCGAGGTCGTCCGCGGCGGCGAGCAGCGCCTGATCCGTCATCGGCTCGAGGGCGTCGAGGATGAACAGCGCCGACGTCGTGTCGTCGCGGAGCGGGGTGCGACGCCCCTGTCGCCAGTTCCAGCGCCGGCAGGTGACACCCGCGTCGTCGCACCACACGACCTCCCCGGCTTCGGGGCTCTCGACGGCCGGGGCGCCGTCCGCCACGGTGTCGAAGGGCTCTGAGCCGGTCGCGAGGACCAGGCGCGGCGCCCCGGCGTAGTGCGCGAGATCCTCGCCGCCCAGGGGCACCTGGTGCAGCACCGAGACCGCGTTGTAGATGTCGGTGAGCCGGTTCACCCGGGGCAGACCCGCGGCGGCGCGGCGCAGGAGCGCCTCGAGGCTGTTCCGGGTGCGCTGCGGCTTCGCGCCGAACGCCCGGTAGGCGTCCCGCCACGCCGCCACGTGCGGGATGTCCTCCACCTTCCGGTCCTCGAGCGCCGCTCGCGCCGCATCCTCGGCTTGCCGCAGCAGCGCGTCGCTCGCCTCGTCGCTGCCGCCGGGCACGAGGCCCTCGACGGCGAGCAGCACGGCCCGGTAGTCGGGACGCAGGGCGAAGACGGCGGCGTCGACGCGTCCGGCCTCGACAAAGTCGTGCGCGGCTCCAGTGTCGGTCATATCCGCTCCTATCGGGTTCCCGGGCCGACGCCCGGCTCGAAGACGGCCAGCGAGAACCGCGCGGGCCCGGCGCCGGCATTGGCGTAGACGTGGGCGACGTCACCGGGGAACTCGAGGGCGTCGCCGGCCTCGAGTTCGACCGCACGCTCCGCCACCTCGACCGTGATGGAGCCCTCCCGCACGTGCAGGAGCTCCCTCGTGCCGGGGGAGTGCGTCTCGCTCGGGTGCCGGTCGCCGGCGCCGAGGGTCCAGTCCCACAGCTCGAACACCTCGGGCCGCGTCGTCCCGGCCACGAGTACCGCGCGGCCGCCGTTCTCGCCGGTCCACAGCACGGCGCCCTCCCCGTCGCGGGTCACCTTCACCGGCTTGGGATCGGGGGACTGGACCAGGTCGGGCAGCCCGACCCCGAGCGCCTCGGCGATGCGCAGGAGCGTGCCGACGCTCGGGTTCGTCGCACCCTGCTCGACGTTCACGACGAGGCGGCGGCTCACGCCCGCGGCCTCCGCGAGTTGATCGAGCGTCCAGCGCCGCGCCTGCCGCTCGGTGCGAACCCGCGCGCCGATCGCCGACGCGAGGGCGGCCGTGTCGTTCGTCATGAGTGCACTCTACTGCGCGCCGTGTGCACTGTTCCTGCTCGCGCTGCCCAGGCGCGCGGCTCGCGCGCGTGCCCCTGCCCAGGCGGTGGCACCCCGCGGTGCTCCCACTCGCGCCCCTGCCCAGGCAGCGGTATCCCCGCGCTGCTCCCACTCACGCCTCTGCCCAGGCACGAGGATCCTGCGCAGCTTGAAGCTGGGCACGATCCCCCTGCCTGGGCAGGGGCTAGGGACGGACGGCAACAGGCGGACGAGCAGGCGCGGATGAGTGCCCGGGGTCAGTCTCCGGTCTCGGCCGCGCGCCGGTCCGGGGTCAGAGAGTCCCCGCGAACCGGCGTGCGGAAGGGCGGATCCTGCCGCGGGCGCGCACTTGTGGTGGCGTCGTCCGGCGCGTCATTCTGGGCCGCGGCATGCTCCTCGGCGTCGGGCAGGACGTCCGGCTCCTCGTCGGCACCGGGCAGGGGCGCGCCCTCACCACCGGGCTCGGCGGCGGCGACCCTCTCGTCGTCGCGGGCGGAATGGGGCAGCAGAGGCTCGGACATCGACATGCCGAGAGTCTTGTCCCTCGTCGCCCGCGCCGGGTGAACCGCCGGTTACGGCACGTCGACCTCCCGGCGCCGGCTCTCTCCCACGGTTTCCTACCTGCCCCTGCCCCCGCCCCTGCCCAGGCAGCGGCGCCCCGTGCTGATCCCACTCCCGCCCCTGCCCAGGCACCGGCATCCTGCCCAGGGTAAAGCTGGGCACGATGCTCCTGCCTGGGCAGGGGCGGACCGAGCGGCCAGGGGTGGACCGAGCGGACAGGTTGCTCCTGCCTGGGCAGGAGCGAGCAGGTTGAACCGAGCGGACCGAGCGGCGGGGCCGCGCGACCCAGCAGCGGGCGTCAGTCGCGGGGGAGGACTGCGACGGCCTCGGCCGCGAACCGCAGGTGTACGGTCGTCACCACGGGGCGCCGCTCCTCGACGCGGTGCTGCACCTCGACGACCGTGCCGTCGGCGAGCCGGACCGTGCTCCGGCACACCGGGCCGAGGAACATCACCGCCTCGACGACGCCCGGGATGCCGACATCCGCGAGCGCGATATTCTCCGGGCGCACCAGCACCCAGACCGGCCCGTCCGCCGGCGTCCCGACGACCGGGAGCTCGGCTCCGGCAATGCGCGCCCGCCCGCCCGCGGCCTCGCCGGGGATGCGGTTGCTCACGCCAACGAACTGCGCGACGAACCCCGTCTCCGGTGCCGAGTAGAGCGACTCGGGCGTGCCGACCTGCTCGATCCGCCCGTCCCGCATCACGGCAACGCGGTCCGCAATGGCCAGCGCCTCCTCCTGGTCGTGGGTGACGAACATCGTCGTGATGCTCAGCTCGTGCTGGATGCGCCGGATCTCGTCCCGCAACTGCACCCGCACCTTGGCGTCGAGCGCACTGAGCGGCTCGTCGAGGAGCAGGACCCGAGGCTGGGTCACGAGGGCGCGGGCGAGGGCGACGCGCTGCTGCTGCCCGCCGGAGAGCTGGTGGGCGTACCGCTCCCCGAGCGAAGCCAGTCCCACGAGCTCGAGCGCCTCGCGGGCCCGCGCCCCCCGCTCGCGTCGGTCGACCGAGCGCATCCGGAGCCCGAACTCCACGTTCTGGCGCACCGTGAGGTGGGGGAACAGCGAGTACGACTGGAAGACCATGCCGACGTCCCTGCGGTGGGTCGGCACGTCGACGACGTCGACCCCGTCCACGAGGATGCTCCCCGCGGTCACCCGCTCCAGCCCCGCGAGCGCCCGGAGCGCCGTGGTCTTGCCGCATCCAGACGGGCCGAGGACCGCGACCAGTTCGCCCGGCCGCAGCGTGAGGTCGACGCCGTTCAGCGCGGTGTGCCCCGAGTACTGCTTGACGACGGACCGGAGCTCCACCGAGGCGCCGGCGCCCCGGGCGGCTGCGGCGTCGGCGCGGGAGGCGGGGGCGAGGGGCGGGGACGAGGTCATCGGACTGCTTTCGAGGTGGGGGCCGGGGCCACGGGGGCCGGGGACGCCGCGGCCCCGGAGGCCGGGGATACCGAGCCCGGGGACGCGGGGAGGACGCCGCGGGAGCGGGCGGTGCCGACGCGGCCGATCAGCAGGAGGAGGGTGAACGCGAACAGAAGCGCGAGGAGCGCGAAGATGACGGCCGCGTAGGGATCGCTCCGCGACACCTGCACGAGCGCGGTCTGCAGGTTCACCCGGTTGAGGAGGGACGCGATGGTGTACTCGCCGAGTACGACGGCGACCGTGATGAACGCCGCCGCGAGGATGCCGCGACGCAGCGTCGGAACGATGACGGTCGTCATCACACGCGGCCAGCTCGCCCCGAGGGTGCGCGCCGCCTCGGTGAGGGTGGCGAGGTTGCTCGCGGACAGGTCGGTCTGGAGGGCCCGGAAAGCGAACGGCAGTACGGTGACCCCGTAGGCGAGGGCCAGGGTCCAGGTGCCGCCGCCCGCGACGCGCACGACGACGCCGTACACCGGCGCGAGCCCGACCACGAGCACGATGGCCGGCACGGTGATCGGGACGATGCAGACGAACTCGAGCACCCGCATCAGCCGCGGGTAGCGCAGGCTCACGAGCACCATGGTCGGCACGAGGAGGACCAGCACGAGGGCGGCGGTCACCACGGCGAGGGTGAGCGAGTTGGCGACGCCCTCGAAGAGGTTGCGGTAGCTCCGCTCCCGCTCCGGGTCCAGGATGGCCGCCCAGTGATCGAGGCCGTAGCCCGATCCGGACGGGCTGCGCAGCGTGAACTCCACCATCGCGACGATGGGCAGCAGGAAGACGAGGCCGACGACCGCGAGCAGCAGCCTGCGCAGCGCGACGCTCATCGCTGCCACCGCTCCGTGCGGCGCTGGAGGGCCGAGTAGAGCACCATCAGCACGGCCATGACGACGACCATGCCGAGCGCGAGGGCGCCCGCCACGTTGGCCCGGCCGAGCACGGTCTCGCTCACGAGCGCGGCGCGGATCTGCAGCGGGACGATCTGCGCGCCCTGGCTGATCAGCGCCGCCGCGGTCGCGTAGGAGGAGAACGCGTTGGCGAACAGCAGCAGGAGGCAGCCGAGGAAGGACGGCGCGAGCACCGGGACCACGACGGAGACGAGGTGGTTCCACCAGGTCCCGCCGAGGGTGGCGACCGCCTCCGACCACTGCGGCTTCAGGCCAGCGACCGCGGGCATGAACGTGATGACCATCAACGGCACCTGGAAGTAGATGTACGGCAACAGCAGGCCGGGCACCTGGTAGAGCCACACGCCGCCGGCGAAGATGTCGATGCCGAACGTGTCGAGCAGCAGGCGGGTGAAGAGCCCCTGGATGCCGATCGTGGTGATGAACGCGAACGCGAGCATGACGCCGCCGAACTGGGCGAGCACGCTGCTGACGGAGTCGATGACGCTCCGCACGGGGCCGTCGGGCCGGAGTGCGGTGAGGCCCCAGCAGACCGCGGCACCGACAACCGCGCCGACGACGGCCGTGACGCCGGACACCGCGAATGACGCGAGGAAGGCGGACCGCACGGCCGGCTCACCGAGCACCGTGAGGTTCTCGAGGGTGACCGCTCCGTCCGCGTCGAAGAAGCCGCTGCTCAGGGCGAGGAGGCACGGCACGGCCAGGAAGGCGAGCACGTAGGCGGCGAACGGGGTGAGCCCGAGCCAGGCGGGAAGTCGCATTCGCGAGCGCGCGGGGACGGCGCCCGCGGACCGGGTGGTCGCGGGCGCCGTCTCGTCGATCAGGGTTGCCGAACTCACCCGATGGCCTGGGCCCAGGACTCGGCGAGCGTCGCGGACGCGGCCTCAGTCTGCTCGGTGGAGAACTGCACGAGGTCGGCCGGGGGCTCGCCCACGGCCTCGAGCGCGGCCTCGTCGACGGTGCCGGCCTCCATCATCGCCTGGAGGCGCACCGGGTAGGCGCCCGCCTCGAGGTAGAGGTTCTGCACGGTGTCGCTCATCACGAACTCCTGCCAGAGGCGGGCGGCCGCGGGGTGCGGGGCGTCGACGTTGATGGCCTGGTTGTAGTAGCTGCCGAGGGCTGTGCCGGGAAGCACGGTGACCTTCCAGTCGCGCCCCTCGGTTTCCGCCGCGGCAAGGTTGTTGTAGCTCCAGTCGAAGACGACCGGGGTCTCGCCCGAGGCGATGGTGGCGGGCGTCGGGTCGAGCGGCAGGAAGTTCCCCGCGTCGTTCAGCTCGGCGAAGAAGTCGATGCCGGGCTCGATGTCGTCCGCCGAGCCGCCGTTCTGCAGCGCCGCGAGCTGGACGGCCGCGGCGGCGGCACCCGCCTGCGTCGGGTCGCCGTTGATGGCGACCTTGCCCTTGTAGCCCTCGCCCAGGAGGTCGTCCAGGCTCGTCGGCTCGTCCACGGCCGCAGCGTCGTAGCCGATGGACATCAGGCCCGTGTAGTCGTAGACCCACTTGCCCGACTCCTCCTTGTGGTCGGCCGGGATGTCGTCCCACGTCTGCACCTTGTACGGCGCGAAGTAGTCCAGGCTGTCCAGGGCGACGGCGGAGCCGAGGTCGAAGACGTCCGGCGCGGTGTCCTGGCCCTTGAGGTTCTCGGCGGCGGCGATCTCCTCGGCGCTGGAGACGTCCGGGTCCGCGGAGTTCACCGTGATGTCGTACTCGTCCTCGAAGGCCGAGATGATCTCGCCGTAGTTCGCCCAGGTTTCGGGGAGGGCGATCACGTTGAGCTCGCCCTCCTCCTCCGCGGCGGCCACCAGCTGGTCGAAGCCGCCGAAGTCCTCGGCGCTCGTCGCGGTGGCGGCGTCGACTCCGCCGGATCCGGCCGCATCCGCCGAGGGCGTGGCCGCGGACGAGGAGCAGCCGGCGAGCGTCACGGACAGGGTGAGAAGGGCGGCTGCCCCTAGGGCTGGGCGCAGAGCGATCACGGGTTCCTCCTGTGGTCTTGTTCATCAGCCGACGGCGCGGGTCGGGCGGTCGGCGGCTCTGACACTAGGGCGGCGGAAGGCGGCCGGAACCCCGCTCGGACGCCCCGGACGCAATCGCAATCCGCGGTTCATCGGATGTTCAGCGGTCGGTGTTCGCCGCGTCACCCACCGGGCCGGATGCGGCGGCGGGCGCTCCCGCGCTCCCGCTTCTCACCTCTGCCCAGGCAGGAGGATCGTGCGCAGGTAGAAGCTGGGCAGGATCCCTCTGCCTGGGCAGGCGCGACCCGGAGCGCGACTGAGCGCGACCGACGCGCGACCCAGCGCCACCGGCCGCGCGCCCGCTCAGGAATTCACCCGCCGTTCACCGAGACGCCCCAGGGTACGAGTGCTCGTTCGTCAGCTTCGGAGGTTCCATGACCGACTCCCCTCAGGGCGTCCTCGACCGCTCGTGGGCCGCCGCGGCCCCCCGAACGCTCGTCGACATCCTGCGGGCGACGGCGGAGTCGCACCCGGAGGCGTCCGCGATCGACGACGCGACCGGTGCGCTCAGCTACAGCGAGCTCCTCGCCCGCGTGATCGGGGTGGCGTCGCTCCTGCGCGCCGAGGGGATCGACCGCGGGGACCGGGTGGGGGTCCGGATGCCGTCCGGCTCGCGCGAGCTCTACATCGCCATCCTCGCGATCCTCGCCGCGGGGGCGGCGTACGTGCCCGTGGACGCCGACGACCCGGACGAGCGCGCCGACCTGGTGTTCGGCGAGGCGGGCGTCGCGGGCACCATCACCGGCTCCGGCCTGTACACGGCCGACGGAGGCGGATCCTCGACGCATCTCTTCTCCGCCGCGGCGCCGCACCCGTCCGGGGCGTCCGCGCCGCTCGCCGCCGCGCCGCTGCCCGGGGACGACGCCTGGATCATCTTCACCTCGGGGTCCACCGGGACGCCGAAGGGCGTCGCCGTCTCGCACCGCTCCGCCGCCGCGTTCGTGGACGCCGAGGCGGGCCTCTTCCTGCAGCACGAGCCCATCGGTCCCGGCGACCGCGTGCTCGCCGGGCTGTCGGTGGCCTTCGACGCGTCGTGCGAGGAGATGTGGTTGGCCTGGCGCCACGGGGCCTGCCTCGTGCCGGCGCCGCGCAGCCTCGTCCGCAGCGGCATGGACCTCGGTCCCTGGCTGACGACCCGCGGCATCACCATCGTCTCCACCGTGCCGACGCTCGCCTCCCTGTGGCCCGCGGAGTCCCTCGAGAACGTGCGGATGCTGATCTTCGGCGGCGAGGCGGTCCCGCCCGAGCTGGGCGACCGGCTCGCGACGGACGGGCGCGAGGTCTGGAACACGTACGGGCCGACCGAGGCGACCGTGGTCGCGTGCGCGGCGACGCTCGGCGGTGGCGGGCCCGTGCGCATCGGCCTGCCCCTCGACGGCTGGATGCTCGCGGTGGTCGATGCGGAGGGCCGACGGGTCGGCGAGGGCGAGGTGGGCGAGCTCATCATCGGCGGGGTCGGTCTCGCGCGGTACCTCGACCCCGCGAAGGACGCGGAGAAGTACGCGGCGTTCCCGAGCCTCGGCTGGGACCGCGCGTACCGCAGCGGCGACCTCGTGCGGTACGAGAGCGCCGGGCTGCTCTTCCAGGGCCGCGCGGACGACCAGGTGAAGGTCGGCGGGCGGCGCATCGAGCTCGGCGAGATCGAGGCCGCGCTCCAGTCGCTGCCCGGCGTCTCCGGCTCCGCGGCGACGGTGCGCACGACCGGCGCGGGCAATCAGATCCTCGTCGGCTACCTCGTGCCCGCCGACCCGGCGACCTGGGACCGAGACGACGCCGTGGCCCGGCTGCGAAGCGAGCTGCCCGCCGCCCTCGTGCCCCTGCTCGCCCCGGTGGCCGAGCTGCCCACCCGCACCTCGGGCAAGGTGGACCGGGCCGCGCTGCCCTGGCCGTTGCCCGGCCTCGAGGCCAAGGCCGGGGGGCTGCCGCCCGAGCTGCAGCGCATGGCCGACATGTGGACGGCCGTGCTCGGCATCACCGTCGACGACGAGGACGCGAACTTCTTCGACCTGGGCGGCGGATCGCTCTCCGCGGCCCAGCTGGTGGCCCGCATCCGCACCATCGACCCGAACTTCACCTTCGCCGACGTCTACACGCACCCGCGGCTCGGCGCCATGGCGGACGCGCTCGCGGCGAGGGTTCCGGACGGTCCCGTCACGGCGGCCCGCCCTGCCGCCCGGCGGACCCCGCTGAGGACGCAGTGGGCGCTGACCCTGCTCGGCATCCCGCTCTTCATCCTCCAGGGCCTGCGCTGGCTGGTCTACCTCTTCACCGCCTCGAGCATCCTCGCGGGGGTCGGCGGGTTCGACGCCCTGCCCACGGTGTCGCCGTGGCTGCTCGGCGTCGGGCTCGTGCTGTTCGCCACCCCGTTCGGCCGGATGCTCATCGCCGTGGTGGCGGCACGTCTCCTCCTCGCGGGCCTGCGTCCCGGCAACCACCCGCGCGGCGGGTCGTGGCACCTCCGCCTCTGGCTCGCCGAGCAGGTCGGGCAGCAGGTCGGTGCCGTCGGGCTGGCCGGCGCCCCCTGGATCACCTACTACGCTCGCGCTCTCGGCGCCCAGATCGCGGAGGACGTGGACCTGCACACCCTGCCGCCCGTCACCGGCATGCTCCGGATCGGGCGCGGCGCCGCGGTGGAGCCGGAGGTCGACCTGTCCGGCTACTGGATCGACGGTGACACGGTGCGGGTCGGCGCGATCCGCATCGGCGCGGGCTCGACCGTCGGCGCCCGCAGCACGCTCCTGCCCGGCACCCGCATCGGCAAGAACGCCGAGATCGCGCCCGGGTCAGCGGTGTTCGGCCGGGTTCCCGCCGGGCAGCGCTGGGCCGGTTCCCCCGCCATCCGTGAGGGCCGCGCCCGGGAGTGGTGGCCGACGGCGCGGCCGCCCCGCCGCACCCGCTGGCTCTACGCGTACGCGGCGTCCTCCGTGCTGGTCGCCCTCCTGCCCATCGTCGCCCTGGCTTCCGGCGCCGCGGTCGCGGTCGCGGCGGCTCGGGGCTCGGCCGACCTCGCCGAGTTCTGGTGGCGCTCCCTGGCCGGCCTCGTGCCCGGGGTGCTCGTGGCCGGCGTCGTGCTCGCCGGCCTCGTCGTCGTGATCGTGCGGCTCCTCGGCCTCGGCGTCACGGAGGGCACTCACCCCGTGCGCAGCAGGGTCGGCTGGCAGCTCTGGACCACCGAGCGGCTGCTCGACCTGGCGCGGTCGGCGCTCTTCCCGCTCTACTCGGGGCTCTTCACCCCGGTCTGGCTGCGCTGGCTCGGCGCGACCATCGGCCGTGACGTCGAGGCGTCGACCGTGCTCCTCATCCCCGCGATGACGACCGTGAAGGACGGCGCGTTCCTCGCGGACGACACCCTCGTCGCGTCCTACGAGCTCGGCGGCGGGTGGATGCGAGTCGCCCGCGCAGAGATCGGCGCCCGCGCGTTCCTCGGCAACTCCGGCATGGCCGGCCCCGGCCACCGCGTGCCGAAGGACGGGCTGGTCGCGGTGCTGTCGGCCGCGCCGCGGAAGGCGAAGGCAGGCTCGTCCTGGCTCGGCTCGCCCCCGGTCCGGCTGCGCCGGACGGCGAACGAGGGGGACCTCAGCAGGACCTTCGCTCCGCCCACCCGGCTCCGCGTCGCCCGTGCCCTGTGGGAGCTCGGCCGTTTCGTGCCGGTCGTGGTCACGTGCGCCGTCGGGCTCGCCGTGCTCTGCTCGCTCGCGGCCATCACGGTCGCCTGGGGCCTGGGCGCCGCCGTCCTCCTCAGCGGGGTCGTGCTGCTCGCCGCGGGGGCGGTCGCCGCCGGGATCTCGACGGCGGCGAAGTGGATCCTCATCGGCCGCGTGCGGGCGGGCGAGCATCCGCTCTGGTCGAGCTTCATCTGGCGCAGCGAGGTCTCGGACGTCTTCACCGAGATGGTCGCCGCCCCCTGGTTCGCGCAGTACGCCGGCGGCACGCCCGCGCTGGCCTGGTGGCTGCGCAGCCTCGGCGCCCGGATCGGGCGCGGCGTCTGGTGCGAGAGCCACTGGCTGCCCGAGGCGGACCTCGTCACCCTGGGGGACGCGTCGACCGTGAACCGGGGCTGCGTCGTCCAGACCCACCTGTTCCATGATCGAATCATGAGCATGGACACCGTAACGCTCGACGCCGGAGCCACCCTCGGTCCGCACAGCGTCATCCTGCCCGCCGCCCGCATCGCCGCGCAGGGCACGGTCGGCCCGGCGTCGCTCGTCATGCGCGGGGAGCTCGTGCCCGAGGCCAGCCGGTGGAGCGGGAACCCGATCGGACCATGGCGTCAGGTCACCGTCGGTGCCTACGCCACGGAGGATCTGGAAGCCGCGGGCCGGCCGTGACGGACGCGGAACGAGGAGACCCCTACACCCCCGAGGTCGGGACCGACGCCTACCGCGTCGAGCACTACGACCTCGACCTCGACTACCGCGTGGCCCGCAACCGGCTGCGCGGCACGGCGACGATCACCGCCGTCGCGCGGGAGCCGCTGCGCCGCATCGACCTCTCCCTCGCCGGGCTCCGCGCGAGCTCGGTGCGCGTGAACGGCCGGAAGGACACGCGGCACGCGCAGCGCGGGGTCACGCTCGCCGTCACCCCGCCCGAGCCCATTCCCGAGGGCGCCCGGTTCACGGTCGTCGTCGAGTACGCCGGCCAGCCGGCGCCGCGGCGCACGCACTGGGGCGAGGTGGGCTGGGAGGAGCTGAGCGACGGCGTGCTCGTGGCCTCGCAGCCGTCCGGATCCGCCACCTGGTTCCCCTGCAACGACCGGCCGGACGACCGGGCCGCGTACCGCATCCGGGTCGCCGCCGAGGCCCCGTACACCGTCGTCTGCAGCGGCAGGCTGGTCTCGCGCACCGAGCAGTCCGGCCGGCGGTCCTGGGTCTACGAGCAGCCGGCGCCCACGGCGCCGTACCTCGCGACCGTGCAGATCGGCCGCTACCGCACCCAGAGCGTGCCGGCCGGCGAGACGGCCGCGTTCCTCACCTTCCCGGCGTCGATCGAGGCGAGGGTCCGGCAGGACTTCGCGCCCGTGCCGGGCATGCTCGCCTTCTTCGAGAGCGTGTTCGGCCCGTACCCGTTCGAGACCTACCACGTGGTCGTGACCGAGGACGAGCTCGAGATCCCCATCGAGGCCCAGGCGATGGCCGTCTTCGGAGCCAATCACGCCGATGGCACGGGCGCCGCGGAGCGGCTCGTCGCCCACGAGCTCGCACACCAGTGGTTCGGCAACAGCGTCGGGGTGGGCCAGTGGCGGCACATCTGGCTGAACGAGGGGCTCGCCTGCTACGCGGAGTGGCTGTGGTCGGAGCACAGGGGCGGGCCCTCGGCGGACGCCATCGCGCACGGCCACTGGAGCCGGCTCGCCCGCCTCGGCCAGGACCTGGCGATCGGCGACCCCGGTGCGGCGTCGATGTTCGACGACCGGGTCTACAAGCGCGGCGCCCTGACCGTGCACGCGGTGCGGCTCACCCTCGGCAACGCCGCGTTCTTCGCCCTGCTGCAGCGGTGGACCGCCGGGCACAGGCAGGGCACCGTCAGCACGGACGACTTCATCGCCGAGTCCGGCCTCGATCGGGACTTCTTCCTGCCCTGGCTCTTCGAGGCCCGCCTGCCCCGCCTGCCGAAGCCGGGAAGCCCGGTGCTGTCCCGGTGAAAAGCGCCAGGGGGGACCGATGACCGGCGGCTGGGGGGAGAGCTCCGCGATGGCGCGGCTGCGGGCGGGGGCGGCGCGGCTGGGCCCGAGCGAGAGCAGGGTCGCGCAGGTCATCCTCGCGCGCCCCGACGAGGTCGTCGACTGGTCGACGTCGGAGCTGGCCGCCGCGGCATCCACATCGGCCGCGACCGTCGTGCGGGCCTGCCAGAACCTCGGCTTCCGGGGCTTCCAGCACCTTCGCCTCGAGCTCGCGCGCTCGGTGCCCGCGCTTCCGGATGATCGCGAGGGCGACCCGGTCGGCGCGGTCTTCGACGACGCGATCGACGCCCTCCGACTCGGCCGGGAGAGCATCGACCCCGCGGCCGTCGCCCGCGCCGTGGCCGTGCTCGCCGACGCCGACCGGCTCGTCCTCGTGGGCAGCGGCTTCTCGTCCCCGCCGCTCCAGGACGCCGCCCTCCGGTTCAGCACGCTCGGCCGCTCGGTCGAGGCGCCGACGGACGTGCTCGCGCAGCAGTTCGTCGCCCACTCCCTCGGCGCCGACGACGTCTGCCTCGCCGTCAGCTACTCCGGCGCAAACACGCACTCCCTCGCGGCGTGCCGGGCCGCGGCGGCGCGCGGGGCCCGGGTCGTCGTGATCACGAGCTTCGCGCGCTCGCCGCTCGCGAGGCTCGCCGACGTCGTCATCGTCGCGCCGCCCGCCGGGGGAGCGCACGGCGTCGACCCGTTCCTCAGCCGGCTCAACCACTCCGTCGTCCTGCAGGCGGTGCACTCGCTGCTCGCCCAGGCCATGGGGTCGTCCGTCACGGACATGAGGCACGTCGTCGCGGATGCGCTCGCCGAGGAGGCCTGACGCGTCGAACAAGCGGCGTCAGTCACGCGGTCGACCTGGCGTCGGTGCGAGGCTCGCGCTGCCGTCAGTGCGAGGCGTCAGTGCGAGGCGTGCGCCGGCTCGTTCCGCTTGAGGACGCGGCCGGCTCCGAGCACGACGCCGACGATGATCAGGCCGAGCACGAGGCCGAACACGGCGGACACGGCGGTGTCCGCGAGCCACACGATGACCGGCCCGGCCGCCTCGACCGCATGCGTCACGACGTGCAGCAGGTCGTACGGGCCGTGCCAGAACGTCTCGGCGAGGTTGGCGATCACGAGGTGTCCGCCGACCCAGAGCATGGCGACCGTTCCGACGATGCTGATCACCCGGAACACGGCGGGCATCGACTTCACGATGCCCGAGCCGATGGCGCGCGCCCTCGGCGACTCGCGGCTCATGTAGTGCAACCCGATGTCGTCGATCTTGACCAGCAGCGCGACCGCGCCGTACACGAGCGCCGTCATGCCGAGCCCGATGACGGCCAGGGCGGCGAGCGTCATCCAGATGCCGAGGTTCGGGTCGAGGCTGGACAGCGCGATGAGCATGATCTCGGTGGAGAGGATCAGGTCGGTGCGGACGGCGCCCGAGACCAGCTTCTTCTCGTCCCGCACCTCGCTGTCGTCCGCGGCGTGATGGTGGAAGCCGAACCACTCGAGCACCTTCTCGGCGCCCTCGAAGCAGAGGAAGCCGCCGCCCAGGATCAGCAGGTACGGCAGCACCCAGGGCGCGAACGCCGTGAGGAGGAGCGCGAGGGGGATGATGATGAAGAACTTGTTGATCAGGCTCCCGCGGGCGATCCGGAACACGACCGGGAGCTCACGGGCCGGGGTCAGTCCCTGCACGTACTGCGGGGTCACGGCCGCGTCGTCGATGACCACCCCTGCGGTCTTCGCGCTCGCCTTGAGCGCGGCGGTGAGTATGTCATCTACAACGGCGAGCAGGCCGACCGACATGGGTTCTCCTCAGAGGGGTGATTCGACCGTCGGAGACGGTGGCGGGTGCCGCCAAGGGTAACGTGTTCGCCCGCCGCTGCCCGGGATCCCGCCTGCGGAGCGGACACCCGCACCGGCCTCGCGCTCATCGTCGTCCACGATTCGATGCTCAGGAGAGGCTTGTCCTGCGTCCGATGGGCGTCGGCTGCCGGGCAGGTACTGGTCAGTAATTCACAACTGACCTACCGCGACGAAGACGCCGCCGATGAGAAAGAGGAACACGGCGGACAGCATGCCGGTCAGGGCGACCCTGTTCGGCTGAGCCCGGAGGTTCTCGCCCTCGATGCCGTATCTGTTCTTCCTCACCCCAGCAGCAGTGAAGGCCCACGAGGTGGCAGCTGCGGCAGCGGCACCGAGGCCGAAGAAGACGAAGCCGATTGCTTCCCACATGATTTCCACACTATGGGGACGCGAACGTTGGTGGCCACGTCCTGAGGCCGAGTTCTTCGGTCGAGTGCGTTCGGGGGCATCGGCCTTCGAGGCTCGTGCGCTCTCGGGGACGAGCCGCATCCTCCGCCCAACCAGGGCAGAGCTGTCCCTGACCGGCCCGGACCGCGTTACTGAGATTGACCGCTCCGAACGTTCCCGCCTCGGCTCCTTCGCCGTAACCGTTCGTTCACCCCGCCCGCACACGCTGCTTCGTAACGAGGTTCCGGATCGAACGGAACGGCTGGAACGAGACGCGGCGGAGGCAGGACGACAATGACGGACATCGAGATCGACGGCGTGCTCAACGCGCGATCCTTCGGCGACGTCTCCGTGTGGCTGGTCCGCTCCGGCTCGCTGGACGGGCTGACGCCGGCCGGGCGTGAGCGCCTCGCCGAGCTCGGGGTGACCCTCGTGCTCGACCTGCGGGACCCGACCGAGCGGCGCAGCCCCGCGGCCGCCTCCGCGGGCCCGGACCGGCCGGGCGCCTCGGGCGGTTCGCCCACCTCGGGCGGCTTCGAGGTCCTGCACGTGCCGCTGTACGCGACCGCGAGCGGCCCTCCCGTCACCGGCGACATCGAGGACGTGTACTCGACGCTCGTGCGCGAGCGCGGATCCGCCATCGCGACAGCCGTGGGGGCCATCGCCGACGCGGAGGGTGCCGTGCTGGTCCACTGCGCCGTCGGCAAGGACCGCACCGGCCTCGTCGTCGCGCTCGCGCTGTTGCTCGGCGGCATGCCCCGCGAGGAGATCCTCGCCGACTACGCGCTCTCCGGCGCGGTCATCGACGCCGCACGGCGCCCCTACGTCGAGGCGCTCCTCCGCGACTCCGGCGTCACCGGTGCCGCCCTGGAGTCCGCCCTGCGCCTCCACCTGGAGAGCCCGGCTGAGGCGATGCGGCACGCCCTGAACCTGATCGACGAGCTCGGCGGGCCGCACGCCTACCTCCTGCGTCACGGGATGTCGCCGGAGCAGTTCGCGCGCATCCGGGACCGCGCCGCCGTCGCGTCCGGCGCCGACGCCGAGGAGGACGCCGCGTGACCCGGACCGATGGGCGCACCACCATCGTGCATGTCAGCGACGTGCACGCGACGAGCGGCGAACTGCTCTACGGGGCGATCGACGGCATCGAGCGGCTCGAACTCGTGGGCTCCTACCTCGTCGAGGCCGGCATCACGCCGGAGGCCGTCGTCGTCACGGGGGACCTCATCCAGCGCGGCCACTCCTCCGCCTACCCGGCGCTCGGCCGCGCCCTGGATCGGCTCGCCGACCGCGTCGGCGCCCCGGTGCTCACGACGCTCGGCAACCACGACGAGCCGGAAGCCGCGCGTGTGCTGCCCGGGCACGCGCTCGGGCATCACCGCGCCGTCGACCTCGGACCCGTGCGCGTGATCCTGCTCGACTCAAGCGGCCGCTTCCTCGCGGCGGACCAGTTGCGCTGGCTGCGGAACGCGCTCGCCGCCCCGCACCCCGGCGGAACCGTCGTCGCGCTGCACCACGCGCCGCTCGGCTCCCCGCTGCCCGCCCTCGCGAAGCAGGGGCTGCAGAACGCCGATGCCCTTCTCGACGCGCTCGAGGGCACGGACGTGCGCCTGGTGCTCTCCGGCCACTTCCACCACCCGCTCGCGGCGACGGTGCGCGACGTGTTCGTCTCCGTCGGGCCGTCGCTCGCCTACCACCAGGTGATGAACGCCGGACCCGAGTTCGTGAGCGGACACGACTCCGCGATGTTCTCGCTCGTCCACCTCACGCCTCACGCCGTGAGCGTGACGTCGGTGAGCATGCGCACGCCCGAGCCCCTGTTCTCCTCCCGCGCCGCGGCGTCGGCGCGCGACATCCCGGCCGCACGGCCCGCCTGACCTCTCCTTCCCCCGTTCCTCGTTCCACCGAAACAACACAAAAGGACACCATGCCCCGCCTCGCCAGAACGACCGCCCTCTCGGCGTTCGCCCTCTCCACCGTCCTCCTCGCCGGCTGCAGCGGCGCCGCGAACTCCGCGCCCGAGTCCAGCACGGCCACGAGCACCGAGGCCGACGCGGCGGCGGAGCCCGCGACCATCACGCTCTACACCTCCGAGCCGCAGGAGAAGGCCGACGCCCTCGTCGCGGCCTTCACCGAGGAGCACCCCGAGATCACCGTCGAGGTGTTCCGGGCCGGCACGGGCGACCTGACCGCGCGCATCGAGTCCGAGCGCACCGCCGGCGCCGTGCAGGCGGACGTGCTGCTCGCCGCCGACGCCGGGACCTTTGAGGACTACGCCGCCGAGGAGCTCCTCCTGGCGTACACGCCGAAGGACGCCGACGCGCTGAACCCGGACGTCGTCGATCCCGAGGGCTTCTACACAGGCACCCGCATCATCCCGACCGTCATCGCCTACAACACGGCGGCGATCGAGAAGGCGCCGACCTCGTGGGCGGACCTCACGGACGCCGAGTACGCGGGCAAGATCGTCATGCCGAACCCCGACGTGTCCGGCGCCGCCGCGTACAACTCGGCCGTGTGGCTGGCCGAGCCCGCCCTCGGCGAGAGCTGGCTGACCGACCTCGCGGCGAACGAGCCGGTTATCGCGGACAGCAACGGTCCCGTGTCGCAGGCCGTCGCATCCGGCACCCAGCCGGTCGGCATCGTCGTGGACTACCTCGTTCGCGAGCTCGCCGCGCAGGGCTCGCCCATCGCGGTGTCCTACCCGAGCGAGGGCGTGCCCTACGTGTCCCAGCCTGCCGGCATTTTTGCCGACACCGAGGAGCCCGAGGCGTCGCAGGCGTTCGTCGACTTCCTGGTCGGCAAGGCGGGCCAGGAGCTCGCCGTCGAGCAGTCGTACCTGCCCGTGCGCTCCGACGTCGGCACCCCCGAGGGAGCCCCGGCCATGGACGAGATCACCGTGCTCTCGCCGGACCTCGAGAAGATTCGCAGCACGCAGGACGACGCCGTCGCGACGTTCAACTCCCTGTTCCAGTAGTGAGCACGATGCAGCGCGTTCTCACGGGTGCGGCCGTTCGCGGCCGTGCCCGTGAGGGTGCACGCCCCGTCCGCGCGCCGCGCGTCCGCATCGACGGCGTCTCGCTGACCCGCGCGCTGCTGTGGGCCGCGTGCCTCGCGCTCGTGCTCGTGCCGCTCGGCACGATCCTGGTCCTGGCCGCCGGCGGCAATCACCTCGCCACGATCCTGCAGGGGGACGTGGTCGAGGCCGCGATCAACAGCCTCGTCTCGGCGACCCTGTCCGCGGCCGGCGCGGTCATCGTCGGCGGGGGTCTCGCCGTGCTCCTCGACCGCACCGATCTGCCCGGCCGACGCGTCCTGCGGCTGTTCGCGCTCAGCCCTCTGCTCGTACCGCCGTTCGTCGGAGCGATCGCCTGGATCGGCATCGCCGGACCCACCAGCCCGGTCAATCTGTGGTGGCGCGACCTGTTCGGCGCCCCGCTCGGCACCATCTACGGCGGCCACGGCGTGGTCTTCCTGCTGGTCGTGCACAGCTACCCCATCGCGATGCTCGTGGTCTCGGCCGCCCTGCGCCGGGTGCCCGCCGACCTGGAGCACGCGGCGCGCATCGGCGGCGCGTCGGCCGTGCGGGCCCTCGGCACCGTGACCGTCCCGCTCCTGCGCCCCGCGCTCGTCTCGTCGTTCACCCTCATCGCGGTCTCGAACCTGGCCGACTTCGGCATCCCGTCGATCGTCGGCCTCCCCGAGCGGTACGTCACCCTCTCGACCCTCGTCTACCGCTACATCCAGTCGGGCACGGTGGACCGGCCGCTCGAGGTCGTCGCGACGATCGGCGCGGTGCTGCTCGTGATCGCGTTGGGCGCCCTCGTGCTCGACCTCCTCGCCTCCCGCAGGCGGTGGGAGCTGGACTCGTCGGCGTCGACGCCGCAACGCCTGCCTCTCGGGCGCAGCCGCCTTCTCGTGGCCGTGCTCGCCTGGGCGTTCGTGCTCACGCTGACCCTGCTCCCGCTCCTCGCCCTGCTGAGCCAGTCGCTGCTGCCCGCCCCGGGCGTGCCGCTCGCGATCGAGAACCTCACGCTCGACAACGTCGTGCGTGCCGTCACCGCCAAGGGCACCGCGACCGGGGCGACGACATCCGTGCTGCTCGCCGTGCTCGCGGGGCTCGTCTGCGGCGTCCTCGGCCTCGGGATCGGGACGCTCGTCACCCGGACCCGCGCACGCGACAACGGCCTGCTGCGCGCCGTCGCGATCCTGCCGCAGGCCGTGCCCGGGCTCGTCATCGCGGTCGCGTGGCTCGTGCTCGCCCCCCGCATCGGGCTGTTCAACACTCCGTGGCTCATCCTGTGCGCCTACATCACGTCCTTCGTGGCGCTCGTGGTGCAGGCCGTCGCCGCCCCGCTCGCCGCGACGCCGCTCACCGTGGAGGAGGCGGCCCGCGCGTCCGGCGCCAGCCGGTTCCGCGCCCTCCTCGACGTGTCGTTCCGGATGGCCGTTCCGGCGGCCCTGTCCGGCACGGTGCTCGTCGCCCTCACCGCGGTCCGCGAGCTCACGCTCTCGGTGCTGCTGCTGTCGCCCGGGGCGCAGACGCTCGGCGTGACGATCTTCAACCTGCAGCAGGCCGGCGCGTACAACGCCGCCTCCGCGCTCTCGCTCCTCATCACCCTGATCGGGCTGGCCGGCCTCGGCCTGGCCGCGCGATCCTCCCGCTGAAAGGCCGCCCGTGGCATCCGTCTCCCTCGACTCCGTCAGCCTGCGCTACCCCTCGGGCGCGATGGGCCTCGCCGACATCGACCTCCGGGTCGGCGACGGCGAGTTCGTCGCGCTGCTCGGTCCCTCCGGATCGGGGAAGACGACGCTCCTCCGCACGGTCGCGGGCTTCCTCGCGCCGACGGCGGGGGTCGTGCGGATCGGCCCCGACGTGGTGGCTGATGGCAAGACGGTCGTGCCGCCCGAGTCCCGCGGCCTCGGCATGGTCTTCCAGCAGCACGCCGTGTGGCCGCACTGGAACGTGGGCCGGAACGTCGAGTACCCCCTCCGTCGCGCCGGGATGCCGCGCGCACAGCGAGCTGCGCGGGTGGCCGAGGTGCTCGACCTCGTGGGCCTCGACGGCTACGCCAGGCGCGATCCTGCCACCCTCTCCGGCGGGCAGCGGCAGCGCGTTGCCCTCGCCCGGGCCATCGTCGGCGAGCCGCGCGTCCTGCTGCTCGACGAGGCGCTGTCGGCGCTCGACGAGCCCCTGCGCGATCGGCTCCGCATCGAGCTGCAGGCGCTGACCCGCCGCATGGGCCTCACGGTGCTGCACGTCACACACGACCGTGACGAGGCCCTCGCACTCGCCGACCGGGTCGTGGTGCTCGACGGCGGGCGCATCCAGCAGGTCGCGACCCCGGCCGAGCTCGTCGAGCGTCCCGCGACCGCCCTCGTCGCCCGCTTCGTGTCCGACGCGACCCGGGTGATCGGCTCGCGCGACGCGTCCGGCTTTGCGGCCGACGGTCATCCCCTCCGCCTCCCCGCGTCGGGGCTACAGGGCGCGCGGGAGCACGGCGCCTGTGAGATCGCGATCCTGCCCGGCGACGTGGAGATCGAGCCGACGCGGGCGGAGTCCGGGTCCGCCGCCACCGCGACCGTCGTGTCCTCGCTGTTCGGTCGGGACGGCAACGACGTGTTGCTCGACTGGGCCGGGATGACCGTGCGCTGCCACAGCCGCACCCAGCGTCCCGCGGTCGGCGCACGCGTCGACGTGGCCGTACGCCGTGCCGTCGCCTACGCCGCCGCCCGGTGACCGCGCTCGCCCTTGTGCGGCACGGGCGCACGTCGTGGAACCTGGAGCGCCGCCTGCAGGGGCGCACCGACCGACCGCTCGATGACATCGGCCGCCGGCAGGCCCGGGCCGCGGCGCTGACCCTCGCGTCCCGCCCGTGGACGTCCGTCGTGTGCTCGCCCCTGGTGCGCGCCCAGGAGACCGCGGCCCTGATCGCCGCGGAGCTCGGCACGCCCGCCCCGGTTGCCGACGCCTGCCTGCTCGAGCGCGACTACGGCGTCGCGGAGGGGGTCACGGTCGCCGAGGCGTTCGAGCGCTGGCCGGACGGCCGCTACCCCGGGGCGGAGTCGGCCGCCTGCCTGGCCGAGCGGAGCGGGCTCGCCCTGCGCCGGCTCGCCGCGCTCCCGGAGCCGACCATCGTCGTCGGGCACGGGGCGTTCCTGCGGGCGGGTATTGAGGCCATCACGGGGTCACCCTTCCCACGCATCCTGAACGGCGACATCGTCCTGGTGGAGTGCGACGAGCGCGGCACCTGCGCGTTCCGCCTCATCCCCCGCTGAGCGCGGGGCGGGCGGGTGCGGGTGCGGGTGCGGTGCGGGAGCGCCCCGGGATGCCGAGGGCAGCTCCCGCCCGCCCGTTTTGCCCACCTACCCCCTGCCCAGGCAGAGGCATCCTGCGCAGGTAAAGGCTGGGCACAGCGCCCGTGCCTGGGCAGACCCATCCTGGCTCGCCCGCTCTCCTGTCCCTGCCCAGGCAGAGGAATCCTGCCCAGGTAAAAGCTGGGCAGAGACCCCCTGCCTGGGCAGGGGTGCGCGGAGCAGCGGGGAAACGGTGCTCCTGCCCGGGCAGAGGCACGGGACCGGAGGGAGGCTCGGGCAACGCCGACGAGGAGCGGGACTACTACAGAGCGAGTGACGGGAATCGAACCCGCGCTATCAGCTTGGGAAGCTGAAGTTCTGCCATTGAACTACACTCGCACGCGCCACGGGGCGTGTGTGGCACGACAACTAGGCTATACCAGTGCTGCTGAGTGACAGGGACATCAAGGCCGAGTTCGACGCCGGGCGCATCGCGCTGGATCCCTACGACCCGGGGATGCTCCAGCCGTCGAGCATCGACGTGCGGCTCGACCGCTTCTTCCGGCTGTTCGACAACCACAAGTACCCCTACATCGACCCGGCCGAGAACCAGCCCGAGCTCACGCGGCTCGTGGAGTCGGCGCCGGATGAGCCGCTCATCCTTCACCCGGGGGAGTTCGTGCTCGGCTCGACGTTCGAGCTCGTGACCCTGCCCGACGACGTCGCCGCGCGCCTCGAGGGCAAGAGCTCGCTCGGCCGTCTCGGCCTGCTGACGCACTCGACCGCGGGCTTCATCGACCCCGGCTTCTCCGGGCACGTCACCCTGGAGCTGTCCAACGTGGCGACGCTGCCCATCAAGCTGTGGCCGGGCATGAAGATCGGTCAGCTCTGCTTTTTCCGGCTGAGCTCGCCCGCCGAGCGGCCCTACGGGTCCGGCGAGTACGCCTCCCGCTACCAGGGTCAGCGCGGCCCGACGGCCTCGCGCTCGTACCTCAACTTCCGGCACACCGACGTGTCCGTTACGGATGCGGGCCGCCCCGCCGAGTAGCTCCACCCGCCGCCCTCGCGGCGCCCGCCCCCCCGCGCTCCTGCCCAGGCACGCGTCGCAACTGCCCGCCTGTCTCCCGCCCCTGCCCAGGCACGGGCATCCTGCCCAGGGTAAAGCTGGGCAGGATGCCGCTGCCTAGGCAGGGTGCGGGGGTACGGTGGCGCAGGATGCCGCTGCCTGGGCAGGATGCGGGGGCGGGGTAAGGCGGGGACGCCGCTGCACAGGCAGGGGCGAACACCGCCTAGCGCTGGCCGACCGGGGAGATCGCGAGCTCGTCGATCCGCACGTGCTTCGGGCTCTCGAGCACGAACATCACCGAGCGGGCGACGTCGTCCTCGGTGAGCATCGACAGGCGCTGATCGGCGTCCGGCACCTCGGGCCGCAGGGAGAGGAAATCGGTGTCCACGTCGCCGGGGCAGAGGTGGCACGCCTTCACGCCGTTCGCGCCCTCCTGGTCGTTGAGGGACGCGACGAGCGCGCCGAGCGCCGTTTTGCTCGACATGTAGGCGACGCCCGAGCCGGGGGAGAAGCGCCAGGCCGACCGGGAGGACACCACCACGACGTTCCCGGATCCCGCTTCCCGCATACCGGGCAGCACGAGGTCGACGGTGCGGGCGACGCTCGTCAGATTGGTGTCGACGATCGTGGCGAACTCGTCGATCGACTGGTCGTTCCAGTTCCGCTGCGGCGTGTTGAGCCCCGCCGCGAGCACGAGACCGGTCACCGGCCCCCACTCCCCGACGATCCGCTCGTGCGCCGCGCGCAGCGACGCGGTATCCCGCACGTCGGCCGGCACGTCAAGCGCGGTGCCCCCCGCCGAGCGGATGCGGTCCACCGTGTCTTGCACGGCGGATGCACGCCGACCTGACACGGCGACCTTCCAGCCCGCCTCGGCAGCCGCGATCGCGGACGCGCGCCCCATCCCGCTGCCGCCACCGGTCACCCAGAGCACTCGGAAATCGCTCATTCTCCTGATCCCTCCCGCGCGTCCGGACCTCGGCACCCGTTACTCGGCATGATGGCATGCAAGAGGAAAGGACGTCCGATGGACTGGGGACTCGAGGGGCGCGTCGTCGTCATCACCGGCGCGGGGCGCGGCATCGGCAGGGTCGTCGCCGAGCGCTTCAGCGGGGCGGGTGCCACCGTGGCGGCGCTGGACATCGCCGTGGACGCCGTGGAGCAGGTCGCGGCCGAGCTGACCGCCGCGGGTGGGACGGCCGCGGGCTTCGCCGCCGATGTGACCGACGGACAGTCCGTGCGGGACGCGCTCGCCGCGGTCGGCGAGCGCTTCGGTGGCATCGATGTCGTCATCAACAACGCGGGTATCAACGTCGAGGGCGCGGTCGAGGACATCGACGAGGCGGCGTGGCAGCGCTGCTTCGACGTCAACGTCACCGGCGTGTTCCGGGTGTGCCAGGCCGCCATCCCGTACCTCAAGAAGAGCGACCACGGGCGGATCATCAACGCCGCGTCGTTCGCGGCGATCATCCCGAGCGTCGGCAGCGCCGCCTACGCGGCATCCAAGGCGGCCGTCGTGCAGTTCACCAAGGTGCTCGCGGGGGAGCTCGGACCCTGGGACGTGACGGTCAACGCGTACGCGCCCGGCATGATCCCCACCGCGATGAACGGTTTCGCCGACATGCCCGAGGCCGCGCAGAACCGTCTACTCGACACCCTGACCCTGCGCCGCTGGGGCGACGCGGCGGAGGTCGCGGACCTGCTCCTCTTCCTCGCCAGCGACGCGTCCCGCTACATCACGGGCACGGTCGTCGACGTGAGCGGCGGCAAGCTCGTGACGCAGATCCCCTCGCGGGCCTACGAGCGCGCGCGGCTCGACCGCTGAGTTCCGGGGGCGGCCTCCGTCCCTTCGACAAGCTCAGGGACCGTGTGGTGGCGGCGGGCGGACGTCGTTACGGTCGCTGAGCCTGTCGAAGCGACGTTCCCTGTCTCGCGTTCCTTCGACGAGTTCAGGGACCGTGTGGTGGCGGTGGGCGGACGTCGTCACGGTCGCTGAGCCTGTCGAAGCGACGTTCCCTGTCTTTCATCCCTTCGGCGAGCTCAGGGACCGTATGGTGGCGGCGCGCGCACCTCATCACGGTCGCTGAGCCTGTCGAAGCGACGTTCCCTGTCTCGCGTCCCTTCGGCGAGCTCAGGGACCGTAGCGGGTCAGCGACCCACGGGTCAGGCCCCGGCGGCGGCCGCCGACGGCACCAGGAGGGGGAGCTGCAGCGTCAACCACGGGCTGAAGGCCCACGGCGTCGCCTCGATCGAGGTGAGCAGCGACCCCGGGTCGACCCACCGCGCGTCCATCACCTCGTGCGGGCGGGCGTCGAGCGGGTCCGGCGTCGTCGCGACGTAGACCGGGCAGATCTCGTGCTCGACGATTCCGGAGGCGTCCACCGCCCGGTAGCGGAAGTCCGGCAGGGCCAGCGTGAGCGAGTCGAGCTGGATGCCGAGCTCCTGCTCCGCCCGGCGGTGGACGGCGTCGTCGATGCTCTCGCCCGGGCCCGGATGGCCGCAGAAGGAGTTGGTCCAGACGCCGGGCCAGGTCAGCTTCGAGATGGCGCGGCGGGTGACGAGCACCCGGCCGGACGGGTCGAAGATGTGGCACGAGAACGCCAGGTGCAGCGGGGTGTCGGTGTCGTGCACGGTCGCCTTGTCGGCCGTGCCGATGGGCGTGCCGTCGTCGGCCAGCAGCACCACGAGTTCTTGAGGCACCCAATCCCACCTTTCTCGGATAATCAGCGTGCTGCCCAATGTTAGATTCGCCAGGTGGACGCTCCTAACCTGAACGCCATCTCGACGGAGAGACTGGACCAGGTCGACGCCGTGCTCGAACGCTTTTTCAGCCTAGCCAGGGCCCGCGCCGCCCAGCACGGGGTCGAATACGAGAAGCTCTGGGGAACGCTGCAGGCCAACGCATCCGGCGGCAAGCGATTCCGCCCCCGCATGGTGCTCGCCGCGTATCGCGCGCTCGGGGGACGGGACCCCGAGGCAGCCGTGTATGTCGGCGCCGCCTTCGAGCTGCTGCACACCGCGCTCATCGTGCACGACGACGTGATCGACCGCGACTTCACGAGACGCGGCAACCCCAACATCTCCGGCAGCTACCGGGACATCGCGACGACCGCGGGCATCCCGCTGCCGCTCGCCGAGCACCGCGGGATGTCTGCTGCGGTCATCGCCGGCGACCTCGCCCTCACCAGCTCCTATCGGCTCATCGACCGAAGCGGGGTCGAGGACAGCATCCGGTCGCGCCTGCTGGAGATCCTGGACGACGCGGTGTTCGCCTCGGCCGCGGGCGAGCTCATGGACGTCGAGCTGTCGCTCAAGGCCGACGTGCCCGAGGTCGACGAGATCCTCGCCATGGAGCGCCTGAAGACCGCGGTCTACTCCTTCGAGGGGCCGCTGCAGGCCGGGGCCGTGCTCGCGGGGGCGGACGAGGACGTGGTCACGATGCTCGGTCAGTTCGGCCACGACATCGGCGTCGCCTACCAGGTGGTTGACGATCTGCTCGGCGTCTTCGGCAACGAGGAGGAGACCGGCAAGACCACGCTCGGCGACCTCCGGGAGGGCAAGCGCACCGTCCTCATCGCCTATGCGGCGGGCACGTCAGAGTGGCGCGAGATCTCCGGGCTCGTCGGCAAGATGGACCTCAGCAGGGGAGAGGCGGCGCTCGTGCGCTCCGTGCTCGAGTCCTGCGGGGCGAAGGACTTCGCCACCTCGCTGGCCCGCGACCGCGCCCAGGCGGCACTGGATCGGCTGGCCGACCCGGCCGTCCCGGAAGGGCTGCGCCACGAGCTCGAGCCCGTGGTCGACGCCGTGCTGCGGCGGGTGCGCTAATGGCCGAGCAGACCGACCTCTCTCTCTACGACCGCGTCGCGCACGAGACCGCCTCCGTCGTCATCCGCCGGTACTCGACCTCCTTCGGCCTCGCGTCGCGCCTGCTCCGGGCCGACATCCGCGTGCACGTGGAGAACATCTACGCCCTCGTGCGGATCGCCGACGAGATCGTGGACGGCGTGGCCGCCGGTGCGCAGGTGCCCCACGACGAGATCTCGCGGCTGCTCGACGACCTGGAGCGGGAGACCCATTCGGCGGTCGAGCGCGGCTACAGCACCAACCTCGTCGTGCACGCGTTCGCGCTGACCGCCCGTTCGGCCGGCTTCGGCCGCGAGCTGGTCGCCCCCTTCTTCGCCTCCATGCGCCGCGACCTCTCGCCGGAACCGCACACCGCCGAGAGCTTCGACGCCTACGTCTACGGCTCGGCCGAGGTGGTCGGGCTGATGTGCCTGCGCGCGTTCCTGCTCGACGAGCGCGGCGCCGAGCGCGCCGGGTCCCTCGCCCCCGGCTCCTACGCCGCGTCGGGTGCGGCCGTGGCGCACCCGGAGCCGGACCCCGCGCTCATCGACGGCGCGCGCCACCTCGGCGCCGCCTTCCAGAAGGTCAACTTCCTCCGCGATCTCGCGGCGGACTACCGGGCGCTCGGGCGCTCCTATTTCCCAGGGGTGGACGTGGCGTCCTTCGACGAGCACGACAAGAACCGTCTGCTCGACGACATCGACGACGACCTGCGGGTCTCCGCGGCGACCCTGCCGCGCCTGCCCGCGTCGAGTCGCCGCGCCGTCGCGCTCGCCCAGTCCCTCTTCACGGAGCTCGCGGTCCGGCTCCGGGAGACCCCGGCGCAGCAGATCGCGACCTCGCGGGTGCGCGTGCCGAATCCGGTGAAGCTCCGGCTCGCGGCTGAAGCCGCGGTGGGGCGCACGCCGCGGTCGGCAGGCGTCGGGGCTCCCGCCGTTCCGTCGCGCGGGCGCAACTCCCGGGACCGCGGCGCCGACAACCGCAGCACCAACGTCCGCGGCGCCAACGATCACCGGTCGACCGAGAGCCGGTCGTCGGACATCCGACCGAGCGAGGGGCAGAGCGCGTGAGCTGGTCATGGGGACCCGGGCGCCGCGCGCTCGGCGGCAGGCGCACGACCGCGCCCGGTGCGGAGCCGAAGCGCATCGTCGTGATCGGCGGCGGCATCGCCGGGCTGGCATCCGCCGCCCTGCTCGCCCGGGACGGGCACGACGTGACCCTGCTCGAGGGCCGGGATGCGGTGGGCGGCCGGGCCGGCACCTGGGAGCGCGACGGGTTCCGCTTCGACACCGGTCCCAGCTGGTACCTGATGCCCGAGGTGTTCGACCACTTCTACAGGCTGCTCGGCACGAGCGCGGACGAGCAGCTCGACCTCACCCGCCTCGCGCCCGGCTACCGCGTCTATTTCGAGGACGAGGCCGAGCCCCTCGACGTCGCGGACAACCGCGAGGACAACCTCGCCCTGTTCGAGTCTGTGGAGCCCGGCGCCGGTGCCCGGATGGCGCGCTACCTCGACTCCGCGCGCGACACGTACGAGATGGCCAAGAAGCGCTTCCTCTACACATCGTTCGAGTCCTACACCCCGCTGATCGTGCGGGACGTGCTGCGCCGCACCCCGCGGCTCGCCCGGCTGCTGCTCGAGCCGCTCGACCGCTTCGCCGGCCGGTACGTGAAGGACCACCGCCTCCGCCAGATCCTCGGCTATCCCGCCGTGTTCCTCGGCTCGTCGCCGTTCCTCACGCCGAGCATGTATCACCTGATGAGCCACCTCGACCTCGAGGACGGCGTGCTCTACCCACAGGGCGGGTTCAGCCGCGTCATCGAGTCGATCGCCGACCTCGCGCGGGCCGAGGGCGTCGTCATCCGCACCGGCACCCCCGTGACCGGCATCGACACCGAGCCGGCGAAGGACGGGCGGGCGGTCGTCCGCGGCGTCGAGTACCGGGACGCGGACGGCGGCACGGGCCTGATCGAGGCGGACATCGTGGTGTCCGCCGCCGACCTGCACCACACCGAGACGACGCTGCTGCCGTACGCGCTGCAGACCTACCCCGAGGAGTACTGGCGTGGCCGCCTCGCCGGACCGAGCGCCCTCCTGGTGATGCTCGGCGTCGAGGGCGAACTACCCGAGCTCGAGCACCACACCCTCTTCTTCACCCGGGACTGGAACGGCGACTTCGCCCAGATCCTCGCGAAGAACGGCGCGCCGACGTCGGTGCCGGACCCGGCATCGCTCTACGTCTGCCGTCCGAGCGCGACGGATGCCTCCGTGGCGCCGGCGGGATCGGAGAACCTCTTCGTGCTCGTGCCGATCCCGGCCGACCCGGGCATCGGCGCGGGCGGAATCGAGGGAGCCGGCGACGAGCAGGTCGAGCGCCTCGCCGACCGCGCCATCGAGCAGATCGCGACGTGGGCCGGGATCCCCGACCTCGCGTCCCGCGTGACGGTGCGTCGCACCGTAGGTCCGGCCGACTTCGCGGGCGACCTGAACTCGTGGAGCGGCACGGCGCTTGGCCCGGCGCACATCCTCACCCAGAGCGCGTTCTTCCGGGCGGCCAACGCCAGCAAGAAGGTGGACGGCCTGTTCTACGCCGGCGGATCGACCATCCCGGGCATCGGACTACCGATGTGCCTGATCAGCGCCGAGATCCTGGTGAAGCGGCTGCGGGGCGACGTCTCGACGGGCCCGCTGCCCGAGCCCCTCGCGCCCGCGCCGCGGTCCGGCGTGACCGAGGGCGGCGACGAACCTCAGGCGAAGGCGGCCTGATGGGCCTGATCTACCTCACGGCACTGCTCGTGAGCCTGATCGGCATGGCGCTCATCGACCACCGGTGGAAGCTGTTCTTCTGGCGCGACCCCCGGAACGCGGCGATCGTACTCGTGGTGGGCGTGCTCTTCTTCCTCGCCTGGGACGTCGCGGGCATCAGTCAGGGCGTGTTCTTCCGCGGTGAGACCGAGATCATGACGGGCATCCTGATCGCTCCCGAGCTACCCCTGGAGGAGGTCTTCTTCCTCACCCTGCTCTGCTACCTCACGATGAACATGGTCAACGGGTGCGGCCGCATCGCCGATCAGCACGTGGCGCGCGCGAGGGAGAGGGCGAACTCGTGAGCTACCTCGAGGTGAACCTCTTCTTCCTCGTGCCGGTCGCGGCCATCGGGGTCCTGTGGCGCTACCTACTGAAGCAGGAGGCGAACGCCGTGCCCTACGGCACCAGCCGGTTCGACTTCCCGGAGTACTTCTCCTGGCGCCGCGCGCCCATCGCCGCGCTGCTGCTCGCCACGGCGATCTTCGACAACATCATGATCGAGGTGGGCCTTGTGGGGTACGCGGAGGAGAAGCTGCTCGGCTTCAAGGTCGGCGTCGCGCCGATTGAGGACTTCGCCTACTCGGTGGCCGCGCTCGTGCTGCTGCCCGCGCTCTGGTACCTGCTGCGCCGGCGATCCCGGTCCGGGCTGGAGTCCTATGGGTGACGCGGGCGCGCGCGGGCGCTCGGGGGCGGGATCGGGCGCTGCCGGTTCCGGCTCTGGATCCGGCTCGGTCGGTTCCGGCTCGGGATCCGGGTCCGGCGGTTCCGGCTCGGGCACGCGTCCCCCGGTCCGGGCCGGCGCGTGGCGCACCATCCTGCTGTCGTCCCGCCCGCTGTCCTGGGTGAACACGGCGTTCCCGTTCGCGGCCGCCTACCTGATGACCACGCGGGAGATCGACGCGACGTGGGTCATCGGCACCCTCTACTTCCTTATCCCGTACAACCTGGCTATGTACGGCATTAATGACGTCTTCGACTACGAGTCCGACCTGCGCAACCCGCGCAAGGGTGGCGTCGAGGGGGCGGTGCTCGACCGGTCGCTGCACCGGCCGACCCTGCTGGCGGTCGCGATCACGAACGTGCCGTTCCTCGTCTACCTCGTGGTCGTCGGCTCCCCGCTGTCCTGGCTCGTGCTCGCGATCAGCGTCTTCGCCGTGCTCGCCTACAGCGTCGCGGGCCTGCGCTTCAAGGAGCGCCCGTTCGTCGACTCCGTGACGTCGAGCACCCACTTCGTCAGCCCGGCGGTCTACGGGCTGGTGCTCGCGGGCGCCGCGGTCACGCCGCCGCTCGTCGCCCTGCTTGCCGCGTTCTTCCTCTGGGGCATGGCCAGCCACGCGTTCGGCGCCGTGCAGGACATCAACGCGGATCGCGAGGGCGGCATCGCGTCTGTGGCGACCGCGCTGGGAGCGGCCGCCACCGTGCGGTTCGCGTTCGGGGCGTATGCCCTGAGCGGCATCCTCATGCTGTTCACCGACTGGCCCGGCCCCCTCGGAGCCGTGCTCGCGGTGCCGTACCTGCTCGCGATCACCCCGTTCCTGTCGCTGACCGATGCGCACGCCGAGCGGGCGAACGCGGGCTGGAAGCGGTTCCTCGGGCTCAACTTCCTCACCGGGTTCCTGGTGACGCTGCTGCTGATGTGGTGGCGGGCACTCGCCGCCTGAGCATTCCCTCCTCGGTATGCGCTTGGCCCGGCACCGCGGCCGCGGTCGGCGTAGACCTGTGGAATGAAGGCACTCACCTGGCAAGGAAAGCGGAAGGTATCGGTCGAGGAGGTCCCGGATCCAGTGATCCAGGACCCGACGGATGCCGTGATCCGCATCACATCCACCGCGATCTGCGGCTCGGACCTGCACCTCTACGAGGTGTTCGGTCCGTACCTCGCGAAGGGCGACGTGCTCGGGCACGAGAACATGGGCATCGTGGAGCAGGTGGGTGCGGGCGTGACCTCGCTGAAGCCGGGCGACCGCGTCGTCATCCCCTTCGTGATCGCCTGCGGCACCTGCTACATGTGCACCCGGGGGCTCACCACCCAGTGCGAGACCACGCAGAACCGTGACCAGGAGTCGGGAGCCGCGCTGTACGGCTTCACCGAGATCTACGGATCCGTGCCCGGCGGTCAGGCGGAGAAGCTGCGGGTCCCGTTCGCCGACTTCAACGCGACCAAGGTCGGCCACGAGCTGCCCGACGACCGCTACCTCTTCCTCAGCGACATCCTGCCGACGGCGTGGCAGGGCGTTCAGTACGCGGAGGTGCCGGAGGGCGGCACCCTGGGCGTGATGGGGCTCGGCCCCGTCGGCCAGTTCGCCAGCCGCATCGGCGTGCACCTGGGGTACCGCGTCATCGCGGTCGACCCGGTGCCCGAGCGCCGCGCGATGGCCGAGCGCCACGGCGTCGAGGCGATCGACCTGACGGACGACGTCGTCGAGGTGCTGAAGTCCATGACCGACGGCCGCGGTCCCGACTCGATCGTGGATGCGGTCGGCATGGAGGCCCACGGCGCGCCGGGTGCGGCCTTCGCCGAGAATGCGGCCGGCCTGCTGCCCGACAAGCTCGCGAAGAAGGTGTTCGACAAGGCCGGCATCGACCGCCTCACCGCGCTGCACGCGTCCCTCGACGCCGTGCGCCGCGGCGGGACCGTGTCGCTGAGCGGCGTCTACGCCGGCGAGGCCGACCCGATGCCGATGAAGTCGATGTTCGACAAGCAGATCACCCTGCGCATGGGCCAGTGCAACGTGCAGCGCTGGCGCGACGACCTGCTGCCGCTCGTCGAGGACCCGTCCGACCCGCTGGGCGTCGAGGACCTCGTGACGCACCGCGTGCCGCTGGACCGCGCGCCGGAGATGTACGACATCTTCCAGAAGAAGGAGGACGGCTGCATCAAGGTCGTCCTGGTCCCGTAGGGAACGCGATACACGGGAGGGGGGCGGCACCGCGCGGTGCCGCCCCCCTCTTCTACGCGCGGCACCACGGTCCATGACTGCCGGAATGCATCGGCCCGCTTGCTGCAAGGAGCAACACGCCCAGCGACACCCGAACGAGGGACGTACAGAGCGGCGTAGATACCGGTACGATTGACCGAATGCATTTCCTCGTGGGCATGGAAGGTGGGATCGATGGCTTCTGCCGCGTTAGGTAGTCCGTACGTTCTCTCCGATGAGGGGGTTGAGCAACTGATCGCACTGGAGCGATCGGGGGTTCCGCTAACCGCTTCTCCTGGGTTCGTCTCAAGGAGACCTCGAGATCCTGACGCTCTCAGCGCTCGTCTTCACGCACTTCAAGACTGTGTGACTCGCACCCTTCGGGAAGCGTGAGCGCTTCGCTCGATGAACGGATAATCTACGACGTATTCGCTCTCGCTGAACTAGACGACCCTCGATATTCCGTTCTTCGAGAAGCGGTCATCGCCCGGCTCGAAGCATTCGAATGCGCGAGATCGGAGCATCTGCAGCATTTCGCCCGTGAAAATGTCCACAAATACGAGAATCACGGCCATAGCCGTACGTATGTGCTCATCACTCCGTCCGATGATGAAGGCATCGATGTTCCTGCTTTCTTCACTGTCGGGATGACTGTTCTTGACCTTTCCCAGGCGAGTAACAGCAAGCGGAAAAAGCTATCCGGCGGAATAAGTCTTGATGCAACGGGTGCGTACAGTATTGCTGAGCTTGCCCGGAGTGACCGTTACAGCAGGAGTCAGCTTCCGGGTTCGGTGATACTCGATGAGGCGAAGCAGGTGATCGCGAGCGCTCGTTTGCACGTTGGTGGGCGATTCGTCGTGGTCGACTGCCGGCGTGAGGTATTCCAGCAGCTGTATGAGCCTGCGGGGTTCAGAGAGATTCACGTCGCGCAGCCTCCTGCGGGTATGGAGTCGGCGAGCTTCTTGACCGCATGTTGTCTCGCTCGCGATCTAATGGCCTAAGCGGTACGTCGAACGCCCACAGATGGGATGGCGCAGTCCGTACCTCCATTGCTATGCTCACGGCCGATCGCCGGCGTGAGAGCAATCTCATTCAGAGGAGTGACTCGCTCAAGGCCTCAGCTCGCGCGGGAGCGGCGCACGGCCGACGAGATGACCCACGCCGCCGACGCCAGGAGCACGAGGCGGGTTCCGCGGCCCTTGCGCCAGCCACCCGTTGTGGTCGCGACGGGAGCGCCGGGCTCCGCGGTGGTGCCTCGCGTGTCCGGCTCGTCCCCTCCTCGCAGGGCCACCAGTTCCATGGCGGGGGCGGCGACCTTCTCGTACAGGCCGGGCGTCGTCGCGTGGAAGGGCACCATCAGGCCCTGGATCCGGCCGACGACGACCTCGCGCCGAGGCTTGCGCGACAGCCGCACGATGGTGGAGGCGACCCGGCTCGGCGCCACGATCGGCGGCAGCGGGTGGATGCGCTCGCCCGTGTAGTTGGCGGTGTGCTGGTAGATGGGGGTGTCGATGGTGGAGGGCAGGACTGTCGAGACCGAGATGCCCTTCTCCTTGCGCAGCTCCTGGCGCAGCACCTCGGCGAAGCCGAGCAGGCCCCACTTCGAGGTCACGTACGCCGACACGAGCGGCGTGGAGATCCTCGAGTAGACGGAGCCGACGAACACTATCGCTCCGGACCGCTGGGCCCGGAAGATGGGCAGCACCGCGCGGGCGCCGGAAATCTGGCCGATCAGGTCGGTCTCGATGAGGTCGCGGAACACATCCGAGGGCGTCTCCTCGAAGGTGCCGTAGCTGAACACCGACGCGTTGCCGACCCAGACGTCGATGCGGCCGAAGCGCTCGACGGCGGCACGCACGAGGGCCTGCACCTGCTCTTCGTCGCGCACGTCGGTCGGTACGGCGAGCACCTCGGCGCCGAGTCCGCGGACCTCGTCCGCCACGGCCTCCAGGCCCTCCTCGCCGCGACCGGCGAGCACGAGCCTGCCGCCACGCTTGGCGAACTTCCGGGCGGTCGCCTGTCCGATTCCGCTCGACGCACCGACGATGACGACGACGGGATGCTTGCTGCGGTTCTTCTTGCCCATAGGACCTCCTCGGTCCCGTCTCACCGTAACGACCTCCCGACCCGGCTGCCCCGCTGATCGGCGGGACACGGCGCACCCCCACCACTCACACCGCTCCTGCCCAGGCAGAGGGATCCTGCCCTGGCAGAAGGACTTGCCCTGGCAGGCCGATGGAACCTGCCCAGGCAGAGGCATCCTGCCCCCGAAGCCGCAAAAACCCTGCCCAGGCAGAAGGATCCCGCCCAGCTAGAAGCTGCGCAGGAACCTCCTGCCTGGGCAGGGGCGGACCTCGGGGCCGCCGGAGCTCGGGCCGGAGCTCGAGCCTGGGCAGCGGGCGTCACACCCTGCGGCGGGACGTCCCCCACAGGCGCAGGCGTAGCGTCGAACCCATGATGGACTCGACGACGAACCAGCCCACCACCTTCCTTGGCCGCACCGGCGTGGAGGTGAGCCGACTCTGCCTCGGCACCATGATGTTCGGGGACTGGGGCAACAAGGACCACGACGACTCGATCCGCGTCATCCACCGCGCCATTGACGCGGGCATCAACTTCATCGACACTGCCGACATCTACTCGTTCGGCGAGTCCGAGGCGATCGTCGGCAAGGCGATCGCGCAGTCCGGGAAGCGCGACGACATCGTGCTCGCGACCAAGTTCTTCAACGGCATGAAGCAGGAGCCGAACTACCGCGGCGGTTCGCGCCGCTGGATCATCCGCTCCGTCGAGGACTCCCTCCGCCGCCTCGGCACGGACTACATCGACCTGTACCAGATGCACCGTCCGGACGAGCACACGGACATCGAGGAGAGCCTCGGCGCGCTCGACGACCTCGTGCGCCAGGGCAAGGTTCGGTACATCGGATCATCGACCTTCCAGCCCTCGCAAGTCGTCGAGGCGCAGTGGGCGGCCCGTGAGCGCCGCACCGAGCGATTCGTGACGGAGCAGCCGCCCTACTCGATGCTCGTGCGCGGCATCGAGGCCGACCTGCTGCCGACCACGCATCGCCACGACATGGGGACGCTCGTGTGGAGCCCGCTGGCCGGCGGCTGGCTGAGCGGCAAGTTCCGCGCCGGTCAGCACCTGCCGACGACGCACCGCAGCGACCGCGATCCGGGCCGCTACGACCTCACGAAGCCCGGCATCAAGGCGAAGTTCGACGCGGCGGACAGGCTCGGTGCCCTCGCCGACGACCTCGGCGTGCCACTCGTGCACCTGGCAATCGCGTTCGTGCTGCGTCACCCCGGCGTGACCAGCGCGATCATCGGCCCCCGCACCATGGAGCAGCTGGAGTCGCAGCTTGCGGCGGCCTCGCTCGAGCTCGACGACGCGACCCTCGACGCCATCGACGAGATCGTTCCGCCCGGCACCAACGTGAACCCGGACGACGCGGGCTTCGCGAACTACTGGCTCAGCCCGGGACGCCGCCGCCGATAGGGATCGCGGGCCCCGCCGCCGGTAGGGGCCGGGGGTGCAGGGGCGCGGTCGGTTCGCTCGACTGGCGCTCGGACCCTCCCCGCCTGGTTCCAAATTCAGGCCCCATTGCGACACGCTGCGTTTCGACGGTCCTCAAACGCGGCGTGTTGCAGCTGAGCCTGAATTGCGAACGGTGGCGGAGGTACAGATCCTGAATCGGGAACGGCGGCAGGTCAGTGCGCGGCAGGCCGGCAGCGGCTGCCGCGGGTGCGGGCGGCTCAGCGGGCGCAGGGGCCGGACGGGTCCCAGAGGCCGCGGTCGGCGCGCTGAGCCTCCTCCATCGCGGCTTGCACATCGGGACGGAAGCGGTCGTTCGGCCCGACCGTGATCGCCTCCGCCAGGCCGGCGCGGGCCAGCTCCACGCTCGCGTTGCGTCCGTCGTCCGTCATCACCGTGGCGAGCGTGCGGTCGTACCGGTCGACGCGCTCCTCGTCGTAGGCGAGCGTCACCTCGGACCCCTCGGGCAGCAGGTCCTTCAGGAACTCCGACGCCTCCGGCCCCAGGCACTCGACGGGCCGGTCCTCGGCGACCGACTCGGGCGTGTCGACGTTGAGCAGCCGCACCCTCGTGCGCTCGCCGTCGAGGTCGACGATCACGGTATCCCCGTCTACGACGCGCTCCACGACCGCCGTCGGTCCCGCTGCGGAGGACGGCGACGGGGATGCGCCGGCCTCCGATCCGAGCATTGGCACGCAAGCCGCGAGGAGCGGCACGAGCGCGACCAGCAGCACCGCGGATCGGCGTCGCCGCGCGACGGTCGGAGGGGGAAGGCGCACCCGAGTGAGAGTAGCCGGATGCGGTCAGTCCGGCCGGCCTGCAGGAACCGGATGGGCGTCGGGAGCTGCGCGGCATGCGTCCCTTCGACAAGCTCAGGGACCGTGTGGGCGCAACTCAGCAGATGCCGCGTCGGTCCTCGCGCAACTCAGCAGATGTCAGCCGACACGCCGGGTGTGAGGCCGGACACGCCGAGGGCTCGTCAGGATCTGCTGAATTGCGTTGCTGCGCGGGTTCAACGCACCCACACACCCCGCACCCCGCACCCGCCCCGCACCCGCACGTGCGCCCGGGTCAGTGGCCGCGCTCGTGGATGAGGGCGAGGATCTCCGTGTAGTACGAGTGGAACGCGGGCGTGCCGATGAGGTCCGCGTGGCGCGGGCGGTCGAGCTCGATGGGGATCTCCGCGCGGATGCGGCCGGGCCGCGGCGTCATCACGATCACGCGGTCGGACGTGAAGACGGCCTCCTCGATGTCGTGGGTGATGAGCATCACGGTCATCCGGTGCTTCTCCCACACCTGGGTGAGCAGCTCCTGCATCGTGCGCCGGGTCAGGGCGTCCAGCGCGCCGAACGGCTCGTCCATGAGGAGGACCTCGGGGCCGTACGAGAGGGACCGGGCGAGCGCGACGCGTTGCTGCATGCCGCCGGAGAGCTGCGACGGGAACTTGTCCTCGAAGCCGTCGAGCCCCACCTGGGCCAGCACCTCGCGGGCCCGGTCGATGCGCTGCTTCTTCGTGAGGCCCTCCTCGCCGCGGAGGGCGAACTCCACGTTGCCGAGCGCGCTCAGCCAGGGGAGCAGTGTGGCGGACTGGAACACGACCCCGCGGTCGCGCCCCGGGCCCGTGAGCACGTGGCCGCCGAGAGATGCGGATCCTGCCGTCGGCGGCTCGAGACCGGCGATCACGGACAGGAGGGTGCTCTTGCCGCAGCCGGAGGCACCGACGACGGACACGAACTCGTTCTGGCCGAGCGTGAGGCTGATGTCGCTGAGCGCGGTCACCTCGCCGAACTGCTTGGTGACGTTGGCCACCTCGACCTTGCGTGCGGTGAGGAGCGTCATGAGCGACCCTTCTGGTAGCGGAAGAGGCTGCGGCCGCCGGCGCGCATGAGCTGGTCGAAGACCAGGCCGAGCACGCCGAGCACGAGCACGTAGCCGATGATGACGTCGGTGGCGAGGAAGCGCTGGGCCTGGGTGATCCGGTAGCCCATGCCGCTGGTCGCGGCCACGAGCTCGGCGACCACGAGCCAGGTCCACGCCCAGCCGAGGCTGATGCGCAGGGCGTCCCACACCCGCGGCAGCGAGGACGGGAAGACGATCCGGATGAGGATCTGCAGCCTGCTGAGCCCGAGGGTGGCGCCGAGGTTGCGGAACGACGACGGCACCTGGCGGACGGCGTCCGAGACCATGAGCACCTGCTGGAAGAACGTGCCGAGCCAGATGATGAGGAACTTCTGCGCGTCGTCCGTGCCCACCCAGAGGATGGTCAGCGGCACGAACGCGACCACCGGCATGTACCGGATGAAGTCCATGATCGGCTCGACGACCGCCTCGACCCGGGCGAAGGATCCCGCGAGCAGGCCGATGGGCAGCGCCATCACGGTCGCGAGGAGATAGCCGCACATCACCCGGTAGGTGCTCACGGTCACGTCCTCGAGGAGCTGACCGTTCGCCGCCTGCTCGGCGAGGGCACTGGCCACCGCGAGCGGGGAGGGGAGGAACAGGGGGTTCACGAGGCCGGACAGCGTGATCGCCGTCCAGATCGCGAGCAGTCCGAGGAAGCCGAGCACGGCCGTCGTCAGGTACTGCGCCCGGGTGAGGGGCTGGGCGACCACCGATCGGCGGCGCGGGGGCGCACCCGCGGTGACGGGAGTGTCAGCCGTGGGCGCGCCCTGCACAGGTGCCGTGCTCATCTTGATCGCGGTCACTCGACGAAGGAGGTGTCGATGATCGAGGAGAGGTCGGTGCCGCCGTCGGCGATGCCGATCTTGGTCGCGACCTCCTGCACGCTCGGCAGCGTGGTCTCGAGGTAGCTGCCACCCAGCTGCTCGGCGTTGTCGTCGAGCCCGAAGAACTTCACGCCGTCGAACGCGGTCTCGAGGTCCTCGGCCGCGGAGCCGACGTTCTCGGCGATGATTCCACGCGCCTCCTCCGTGTCCGACTCGTAGAAGTCGATGGACGGCCCCCACGCGTCCACGACCTTCTGGATGGCGTCCTTCTTGTTCTCGAGCGCATCGGTCGAGACGACGAGCACGTCGCTGATGAGGCCCTCGTTCTCCGCGGCCGTGTAGATCGGCGTGAAGCTGTCGCTCGCGCTACGGGCCTCCGAGATGTAGGGCTCGTAGGTGACGGCGGCGGGCACCTGGCCCGCGATGAGGGCCGAGCCTGCGTCGGCCGGCGACATCGGCACCGGCTGGATGTCGTCGAGCGAGAGGCCCTCCTGCTCGAGCGCGTAGCCGAGCAGAAGGTTGCTCACCGAGCCCTCCTCGAATGCGACCTTCTTGCCCTTGAGGTCGGCGACGGAGGTGATGGTGGAGTCACCGAGGATCGCGTCGGCGGTGAGGGACGCGTCCTCGAGGAGGACGATCTTCACCTCCATGCCGGCCTCGATCATCTTCAGCGCGGTGTGCGTCGCGACGTTGGCCATGTCGATGCGGCCGGAGGCGAACGCGGCGTTCATGTCGGAGTCGGTCTCGAAGTTCGTGATGGTGACATCCACACCCTCGTCCTCGAAGTAGCCCTTCTCCTCCGCGATGTACCAGGGGCCGTAGCCGAGCCACGGCTGGGTGGCCATCGTGACGCTGTCGCCGCTCTCGGCGGATCCGCCGGCTGCCGCGCTGCCTGCGGCGCCGCCGGAGCAGGCCGTGAGTCCGAGCGCGGCGACGGCGAGGGAGGCGACGGCGGCCGCTCGTGCGCCCGGGCCAGTGAGTCGCGACATGTGGGGGTCCTTTCGTTCCGCGGCGACCGGATGGCGCCGCCACAAACGTGCTGGTGTACCCCCAAACTCGGGCCAGAATGGCTGGGAAGCAAATTCCGCGGAAAGGCCTCCTGCATCAGGAAAAGTGATGCAATTCGGCAGAAATATCCATGAAACATATGCGAAACGAAAGCCATCCGGCATTCCCGTTCGCGGCCGCTATTTCTTCCACTTCCTGGCCCTATCCGTGTCGGATGTGTTTCCGAGAAGTAAACGCACTTCTGCATCCCTTTTCGTGATTCGGCGAAGCATCCGTCGCAATTTGCATTCGCCCGCGAACGGCTCGGACACTGAGGGCCCGCCGCGAAAAGCCGGCGACAGCTGAGAGAAGGCCCCCCATGCCGACCGTCTTCCGCAACGGACTGCTCTACCTGGGCGACGGGCGCTTCGAGCGCGGCTCGCTCGCGGTCGACGGCGATCGCATCGTCGCGGTCACGCTGGGCGACGACGAACTCGGTGCGACCGGCGGCGACGTCGTCGACCTCGAGGGCGGCACCCTGCTGCCCGGCCTCCAGGATGCCCATGTGCATCCGCTCTTCGCCGGCTCGAGCCTCCTCGGCATCGACCTGTCCGCGGTGCACGACCGCGACGAGTACCTGCGCATCATCGCCGCGTACAGCGCCGCCCATCCGGACGACGAGGTGCTGGAGGGCGCGTGCTGGTTCGGGGACGTGTTCGAGGGCGGCTTCCCCCGCGCCGAGCTGCTCGACGCCGTCGTGCCGGACCGGCCGATCGTCCTGCTGAGTCACGACTTCCACGGGGCATGGGTCAACACGGTCGCGCTCGACCGCGCGGGCATCTCCCCCGCCACCCCGGACCCGGCCGACGGGCGCATCCTCCGCGAGGCGGACGGCACCCCGACGGGCATGCTCATCGACGGCGCCGTGGGGCTCCTGTCGTCGATCCTGCCCGAGCGCACCGGCGAGTTCTCCCGCCGGGCGCTGCTCGCGGCGCAGCACCGGATGCACGCGGTCGGCATCACCGCCTGGCAGGACGCCGCCGTGGGAGAGAGCGACCTCGGCCCCGACGCGTTCCCGGTCTACGAGGGCCTCGCCCGTGCCGGGGAGCTGACCGGGCGGGTGATCGCCGCGCTCTGGTGGGACCGCGGCCGCGGGGTCGAGCAGATCGACGACCTCCTCGAGCGGCGGGAACGGGCGAGGCGGACCGGCTGGTTCGACGCGGGCACCGTGAAGGTGATGCAGGACGGCATGGTCGAGAACGGCACGGCCGCGCTCCTCGACCCGTACTGCGGCCGCGGCGAGGACCGGGGCATTGCCTTCCTCGAGCCCGACGTCCTGGCCGAGCTCAGCCGCAGGCTCGACGCCGAGGACTTCCAGATCCACTACCACGCGGTCGGTGACCGTGCCGTGCGGGACTGCCTCGACGCCGTCGCCGCGACGCGTGCCGCCCACGGCGAGCGGGGCAACCGGCACCACATCGCGCACCTCGACCTTGTCGACCCCGCCGACGCGCCCCGGTTCGCCGAGCTCGACGTGAGCGCCAACGTCACCGCCCTGTGGGCGCGCCGGGACGAGGAGATCCTGACCCGCAAACTGCCGCTGCTCGGCGCGGACCGCGAGGGCCGGCACTTCCCGTTCCGGAGCCTGCATGCCGCGGGCGCACGGCTGGTGGGCGGCAGCGACTGGCCCGTCACCGACCCGAATCCGCTCTGGTCCGTCTACACGGCGGTGACCCGCACGGCGCCGCGGGAGGACGTGCACGCGGTCGGCGCGGATGCCTGCACGGTGCCGCTGGAGCGGGCCGAGGCGCTGGACTACGGCACCGCGCTCGACGCCTACCTCACCGGTGCCGCCTACGTGAACCGGCTGGAGCGGGAGACCGGGCGGCTGGCCCCCGGCCTCGCCGCCGACCTCGTCTGGCTGGACCGGGACATCAGCTCGGTCGACGCCCTCGGGGCCGCGCGGGTGCGGCAGACGTGGGTGGGCGGGAGCAGCGTCTACGCGGCGACGTAACCGGCGGGCGCGGGCTGCGCGGGCTGCGCCGGCGCGGGACCTGCGGGGTGCGCCGGGTTCGCCTGCTCTCCCCGGTCCGCCTGGTCCGGCCCCGCCTCCGCGTCGTACCCGGTCCCCTCGGCCTCCTCGAGGGCGTGGCCGGCCGCGCGCAGGGTGCGCCGGCACTGCTCGGCGAACACCCTGGCCTTGCGGCTGAGCGCACCCGGCCCGCTGGCGCTCGCGATGACGATCTCCATGCCCGGGCACTCGTCGATCACCCGCAGCGTGTGCAGGCGTCCGCCGTCGTAGGTGTAGTCGCCGACCGGCTTCTGGTTCAGCAGCGTGAACCCGTGGCCGCGGGCGACCATCGACCGCACCGCCTCGAAGCTGCCGAACCGGTGCCGGACCATCGGCGTGAGACCGAGGCCGGTGAAGGCACGGAGGAAGTAGTCCCGGCTCACGGGCAGGTCGAGCAGCACCATCGGCTCCTCGACGAGCTCGTGCAGGTGCACCTCGGTGCGAGCGGCGAGCGGATGGTCCAGCGCGACCGCCGCGTAGACGGGCACGGAGGCGAGCCGCTCGCGGACGATCGAGGGGTCGAGGCCGAGGTCGTAGGTGAGGGCGACCTCGATGGCGCGGGTGCTGATCGCCTCGTTGATCTCGTCGGCGCTGAGATCCCGGATCTGCAGCTCCAGCTCGGGGAACCGCGTGCTCATGCCGTGCAGGATCTCCGGCAGATAGAACGGCGCGAGGGTGGAGAAGCAGGCCGCCTCGAGCCTGCCGCTGATGGTGTCCGGGCGCAGCACGTCGACCGCGTCGTCGATGGCGGCCAGGATGTCGCGGGCCCGGGTGAGCAGCTCCTGACCACTCGCCGTGAGCAGCAGGCCCTTGGCCCGGCGGCGGATGAACAGCTGGGTGCCGAGGGAGTCCTCGAGGTTCGCGATGGACGTCGACACGGCGGACTGCGCGACGTAGAGCGAGGCCGCGGCGTCGGTCATGCTCTCCCACTCGGCGGCCGCGACGAAGTAGCGCAGCTGAGTGAGCGATAGGTCACGGCTCGAGGACGGGCGCACGGACACCTCCCGGCGGTTGATGGGGTTCAGTCTGCGGTCCGCGTGTTTCGCATGTGTTTCGGTGAAGTTGCCCGCCCGTTGCATCTGATTTTCCGATGCGGGACCGCTTCTGCGGCTATTTGCATACCCGAAGAACGGCGCCGAACACTGGACCCGACGCCGCAGCCGGCGGCCCGCCCCGAGGGGGAGCGGCCGCCGGGAGGGTGGGCGGGTGGTGGACACCCGGATGCGTCGGAAACGGAGAAGGCATGTCGAGCTCGGAGATCGAAGTCCTCGTCATCGGCGCCGGCCAGGCCGGCGTGGCGATGAGCGAGCACCTGAGCGCCATCGGTGCGCCGCACCTCGTGCTGGAGCGCGGCCGCATCGCGGAGCGCTGGCGGTCCGAGCGCTGGGACTCCCTGGTGGCCAACGGCCCCGCCTGGCACGACCGCTTCCCCGGCCTCGACTTCCCCGGCATCTCGCCGGATGCCTTCCCCACGAAGGACCAGGTGGCCGACTACTTCGCCGCCTACGCCGACAGGATCGCCGCGCCCATCCGGTGCGGCACCGAGGTCACCTCCGTCCGCAAGCTCGACGGCCGGCCCGGCTTCCGGGTCGAGACGACGAGCGGGACCATCGACGCCCGCTACGTCGTCGCGGCGACGGGCCCCTTCCAGAAGCCCGTGATCCCGCCCCTCGCCGCCGAGGCGCGCGGCGTCCAGCAGCTGCACTCGAGCGGCTACCGCAATCCGGGTCAGCTGCCGGCGGGCGCGGTGCTCGTGGTCGGCGCGGGATCGTCCGGCGTCCAGATCGCCGCGGAGATCCGGGCCTCCGGGCGCGAGGTCTGCCTCGCGGTGGGCCCGCACGACCGGCCCCCGCGCGCTTACCGAGGCCGCGACTTCGTCTGGTGGCTCGGCGTGCTCGGCAAGTGGGACGCCGTCACGCCGCCGCAGGGCGCTGAGCACGTCACCATCGCCGTCAGCGGCGCGCGCGGCGGGCACACCGTCGACTTCCGCGAGCTCGCGGCGAGCGGCATCACCCTCGTCGGCCGCGCCTCCGCCTACGAGGACGGCGTCCTGCGCTTCGCCCCCGACCTCGCGACCAACATCGCGAACGGCGACGCCAACTACCTGTCGCTGCTCGCCGAGGCCGACGCGTACGTGGAGCGCAACGGGCTCGACCTCCCCGAGGAGCCCGAGGCCCATGTGCTCGGGCCCGACCCCGAGTGCGTGACGTCGCCGGTGCTCGAGCTCGACCTCGCCGAGGCCGGCGTCACCTCCATCATCTGGGCCACGGGCTTCGTCGCCGACTACAGCTGGTTGCACGTCGACGCGTTCGACGAGCGGGGCAGGCCGAGGCACCGCCGCGGCGTGTCCGAGGAACCCGGCATCTACTTCCTCGGCCTGCCATGGCAGTCCCGGCGGGGATCGAGCTTCATCTGGGGCGTGTGGCACGACGCGAAGTACATCGCCGACCACATCGCCATCCAGCGCGGGTACCTCGCCCACACGTCCGTCCGCACCTCCGCCCCGGCGGACCCGCCCATGATGTCCGACACGACCCTCTCCGGAAGGTGACCCGAGCGATGACAACGCACACGCGCATCCGCCCCTTCAACACCAAGGACACCTACCCGGAGCAGAAGCTCGACAACGACCTCTGCCAGGCCGTCGTGGCCGGTGGCGTCGTGTACCTGCGCGGGCAGATCGGGCAGGACCTCGACACCCGGGAGAGCGTCGGAATCGGCGACGTCGAGGCCCAGGCCGAGAAGGCGATGGCGAACATCGACCTGCTGCTCCGCGAGGCGGGAAGCTCGCTCGACGACATCGTCAAGGTCGTCGTCTACCTCACCGACGTGCGCTTCCGTGAGCCCGTGTACCGGGTCATGGGCGGGTGGCTGAAGGGCGTCCACCCGGTGTCCACCGGGATCGTCGTCAGCGCGCTCGCCCGGCCCGAGTGGCTCGTGGAGATCGACGCCACCGCGGTCCTGAGCGCAGGAGCGGGCACCGGGGGAGCGGGCGCATGACCTTCTCGCTCGCGGCGCGCGACCCACGGACCGGCGCGTTCGGCATGGTCGTCAGTTCGTCCAGCCCCGCCGTGGCGTCGCGCTGCCTGCACCTGAGGCCCGGCGTCGGCGCGGTCGCGTCGCAGAACGTCACCAACCCCGCGTTGGGGCCACTGGTTCTCGACGCGCTCGCCGGCGGGTCCACCGCGGAGGAGGCGCTCGCCGCCGCCGTCCGCGCCGACCCCGCCATCGACTTCCGGCAGCTCACCGTCGTGGACGACGCGGGGCGCGTCGCGCACCACTCGGGATCCCGCGCGCTCGGCATCTTCGGCACCGCGGTGGGCGACCAGGCGGTCGCCGCCGGGAACATGCTCGCGGGGGAGCACGTGCTGCAGGCGATGGTCGACGCGTACGCGGCCAGCGACGCGGACACCCTCGAGGGCCGCCTGCTCGACGGCTTCCTCGGCGCGGTCGCCGCCGGCGGCGAGGAGGGCCCCGTGCGGTCGGCGGGCCTCGCCGTCGTCGAGGATGCGTCCTGGCGGGTGACGGACCTGCGGGTGGACGACGCGGAGGACCCCGCGGCGGAGCTCGCCCGCCTCCTCGAGCTCTGGCTGCCCCAGAAGCAGGCGTACCTGACGCGCGCCGTGCACCCCGAGGAGGCGCCCTCCTACGGCGTGCCGGGGGACCTCTAGTGCCGTTCCCGCAGGCTCAGGCCCCCGCGGAGCTGAAGGCGCGCATCCGCGAGTCGGTGGTCGCCGACCGCGACGGCCTGCTCGCGGTCAGCCACTGGCTGCACGCGCACCCGGAGACGGCCTGGCAGGAGCGTGGCTCGGCCGAGCACCTCGCCGGGGTGCTCGAGGACCGCGGGTTCTCGGTGCAGCGGGGACCCGCCGGGCTGCCGACCGCCTTCATCGCGGAGGCCGGATCCGGGCCGACGGTCGTGGGGCTCGTCGCGGAGTACGACGCGCTGCCCGGCCTCGGCCACGCCTGCGGGCACAACATCATCGCCGCGGCGTCGGTGGGCGCCGCCGCGGCGCTCGCACCCCTCGCGGACGAGCTCGGGATCACCGTGCGGGTGATCGGCACGCCCGCCGAGGAGGGCGGCGGAGGCAAGATCCCGCTGCTCGAGCACGGGGTGTTCGACGGCCTCGCGCTCGCCGCCATGGTGCACCCGGGCCCCGCCGACGCCGCGCACGCGCGCCCTCGCGCGGTCGCGCACTTCGACGTGACGTACCGGGGCAAGACCGCGCACGCGGGCGCCTACCCGCACCTCGGCCGCAACGCCGCGGACGCGTTCACCGTCGCCCAGGTCGCGATCGGGCTGCTCCGTCAGCAGCTTCCCCCCTCCGTGCGCGTGCACGGCATCGTGACCCAGGCCGGCACGGCTCCGAACGCGATCCCCGACCTCGCCCGGGGCTCCTGGTACGTGCGCGCCGAGACGCTCGCCGACCTCGACGACGCCTTCGACCGGGTGCGGAACTGCTTCGCCGCGGGCGCGCTCGCGTCCGGCTGCGACTGGGAGCTCGTGGAGACCAGCCCGCGCTACGCCGAGTTCCGCAACGACGAGGAACTCGTGGGCCTGTTCGCCGCGAACGCCGCCGCGCTCGGCCGCGACATGGATGCTGAGGAGCGGAACCCGCCCGGCATGAACACGGCGTCGACCGACATGGGCAACGTGTCGCAGCGGATCCGCGCGATCCATCCCTACCTCTCCATAAACTCGCTGCCCGCCGTCAATCACCAGCCGGAGTTCGCGGCGGCCGCGGTCCGCCCGGCCGGCGACGCCGCGGTGGTCGACGGGGCCGTGCTGCTCGCCCAGACCATCGCCGACGCCGTCGCAGGCGCCCCGACCCGCTCGACCACCCCGTCCCAGGAGGACCGATGAGCACACTCACCCACTGGCAGCAGCTCGCCCGGAACGTCGAGCCCCGGCGGCACGCATTCATCGACGGTGCCTTCGTCGACGCCGCGGACGGCGACGAGTTCGACACCGTGAACCCGGCGAACGGCCTCGTGCTCGCCCGCGTCGCGAGGGGCAGGGCCGTCGACGTGGACCGCGCCGTCGCCGCCGCCCGGCGGGCATTCGAGTCGGGTGCGTGGTCGCGCTCGGCGCCGGCGCACAGGAAGTCCGTGCTGCTCGCGCTTGCCGACAGGATCCGCGAGCACGCGGACGAGCTCGCACTCCTCGACACCCTCGACGGCGGCAAGCTCATCTCGGACACCTCCACGATCGACATCCCGGGCAGCGCCGCCATCCTGCAGTGGTACGCGGAGGCCGTCGACAAGCTCTACGGCGAGGTCGCCCCGACCGCGGCGGGCGACCTCGCGATCGTCACCCGGGAGCCCCTCGGCGTGATCGGTGCCGTCGTGCCCTGGAACTACCCGCTCGAGATGGCGATCTGGAAGCTCGCGCCCGCCCTGGCCGCCGGCAACAGCGTCGTGCTCAAGCCCGCGGAGGAGTCGCCGCTGTCAGCGCTCCGCCTCGCCGAGCTCGCCGCCGAGGCGGGCCTGCCGGACGGCGTACTGAACGTCGTGCCCGGCTACGGCGAGGAGGCCGGCCGCGCGCTCGGCGAGCACCCGGACGTCGACGCGATCGCCTTCACCGGCTCGACCGCGGTGGGCAAGATGTTCCTCTCCTACGCCGGCGCCTCCAACATGAAGCAGGTCTGGCTCGAGTGCGGCGGCAAGAGCGCGAACCTCGTGTTCGCGGACGCCGCCGACCTCGACCGTGTCGCGGACCGGGCCGTCGCGGGCATCTATGCCTGCTCCGGCCAGGTCTGCTCAGCCAACTCGCGCCTGCTCGTCGAGGAGTCCGTCGCCGATGACCTGATGACGAGGATCGCCGAGCGGGTCACCGCCCTCCGCGTCGGTGATCCGCTCGACCCCGCGAGCACCATGGGACCGCTGATCAGCGAGCGGCAGCTCGACCGCGTCCTCGGCTACGTGGACGTCGGCCGTGCCGAGGCGACGCTCGCGTTCGGCGGGAGCCGACTGCTCGAGGAGTCGGGCGGGTACTACGTGCAGCCCACGGCGTTCATCGAGGTCGCTCCGGATGCCACGCTCGCCCGCGAGGAGGTCTTCGGTCCGCTCCTCGCCGTCACCGCGTTCCGCACGGAGCGGGAGGCGGTGGCGCTCGCCAACGCCAGCGAGTACGGGCTCGCCGCCTCGATCTTCACTGACAGCCTGAGCCGCGCCCAGCGGGTCGCGCCCGCCCTGCACGTGGGCACCGTGTCGGTGAACACGGTCGACGCGCTCGACGTGACGACGCCGTTCGGCGGGGTCAAGCAGTCGGGCTACGGCCGCGACCTGTCGCTGCACGCGCTCGACAAGTTCACCGCCCTGAAGACGACCTGGTTCGCCGGCGCATGACCCCGCACATCGCATCCGCGTCATCCGCATCCGTGTCATCGGCATCCGCCCCCGCGTCCGCGTCCTCCGGGCCGTACGCCGCGGCCCACCCCCTCGCCCGCCTGAGCGCGGCGGAGATCGCCGCGAACCGCGAGATCCTGCGCACCGCCGGCGTCGCGTCCGACGCGACCGCCTTCGCCCTGGTCGACCTCGTCGAGCCGCACAAGGCCGACGTGCTGGCGGGACGCCGGATCCCGCGCACCGTGCAGACTCTGCTGCTGCACCGGGGAACCGGGGAGACGACCGAGGCCGTCGTCGACCTCGACGCGGCGGCCGTCGTCTCCGCCCGGCCCGTGGACGTCGAGCGGGAGGGCCAACCGCCCATCCTGCTCGAGGAGTTCGACCGGGTCGAGGAGCTTCTCTGGGCGCACGACGGCTGGCAGGCCGCGATGCGCAGGCGCGGCATCGAGGACATGCGGCTCGTGCGCATCTCCGCGCTCTCCGCGGGCCACTTCGAGATCCCGGGCGAGGAGGGCCGCCGCATCGTGCGCTGCCTCGCGTTCCTGCAGCTCGACGAGCGCGACAACGCCTGGGCGCACCCGGTGGACGGGGTCGTCGCCTACCTCGACCTCATCACCGGAGAGGTCACCGAGCTGATCGACGACCGCCTGTTCGAGATCCCGCGCGAGCGGCACAACTTCCACCTCGACGAGGAGCTACCGCCGCCCTCGGCGACGCAGAAGCCCATCGTCATCACCCAGCCGGAGGGGCCGAGCTTCACGGTCGACGGCGACGAGGTGGCGTGGGAGAAGTGGCGGTTCCGGATCGGCTTCACCCCGGTCGAGGGCCTCGTGCTGCACCAGATCGGGGTGGTAGACGGCGACCGGCTGCGCCCCGTCGTCTACCGCGCCTCCATCGCCGAGATGGTCGTGCCCTACGGCGACCCCAGCCCGGTGCGGTTCTGGCAGAACTACTTCGACGCGGGCGAGTACTCGCTCGGCAAGGAGGCGAACCCGCTCGCGCTCGGCTGCGACTGCCTCGGCGACATCACGTACTTCGACGCGATCCTGTCGGACTCGTTCGGCAACCCCCGCACCATCCCCAACGCCATCTGCATGCACGAGGAGGACGCGTCCATCCTCTGGAAGCACACGGATGCGTACTACGGCTCCACCGACGTGCGGCGCAACCGCAGGCTCGTCGTCTCGTTCTTCATCACGGTCGGCAACTACGACTACGGCTTCTACTGGTACCTCTACCTCGACGGGAAGATCGAGTTCGAGTGCAAGGCGACGGGCGTCGTCTTCGCCTCGGCCTACCCCGGCCCCCTGGAGGACGGGACCGAGTACCCGTGGGCGAGCGAGGTGGCGCCCGGCATCGGCGCCCCGTACCACCAGCACCTCTTCTCCGCGCGCCTCGACATGAGCGTGGACGGCACCGCGAACGCGGTCGACGAGCTCGAGTCGGTGCGGGTGCCGATGGGGCCGGCGAACCCGTACGGCAACGGCTTCACCCTCAAGGCGACCCGCATCGCGCGGGAGAGCAAGAGCGCCCGCGAGGCCGACAACAAGCTCGGCCGGGCCTGGCAGGTGCTGAACCCGGGCGTGACGAACCGCGTGGGCAAGCCGGTGTCGTACATCCTCCGGCCGGAGGGGCTGCCGGGCCTGCTCGCCGACCCGGCGTCGTCGATCGCCCGGCGAGCCGCGTTCACCACGAAGGACCTGTGGGTGACGCGCTACGACCCCGCGGAGCGGTTCCCCTCCGGCGCGCTGGTGAACCAGAACGACGGCTGGAACGCCATCGACAGCTGGGTGAAGCAGGACCGCGACCTCGACGGCCAGGACATCGTACTGTGGCACACGTTCGGGCTCACCCACTACCCGAGGCCCGAGGACTGGCCGGTCATGCCCGTCGACTCCGCCGGCTTCGCCCTCGTGCCGCACGGGTTCTTCGACCGGAACCCCGCGCTCGACGCGCCCCGGCCCGTGGCGGAGAGCACGCCCTGCCACCCGCCCGCCGCGACCGGTGGGGCGGGCCTGCCGGGCCCGGAGTCCGGGCCCGCGTCCTCGTCCTGCTGCTCGACCTCGGGAGGGTGCGCATGCTCGCACACGGCGCACCGGTGACCGCGGGCCCCGTCGACTACCTGATCGTCGGCGGCGGCACGGCGGGGTGCATCCTCGCCGCCCGGCTGAGCGAGGATCCCGGCGTGACGGTCGCGCTCGTCGAGGCGGGGCCGAGCGACGAGAACGAGCCGCGCGCGCTGTCCATCCGCCGCTGGGCCGAGATGCTCGAGGGCGAGTACGACCTCGACTACCGCAGCGTCGAGCAGGCGCGGGGCAACTCGCACATCCGGCTGGCACGCCTGCGGATCCTCGGCGGCTGCTCCACCGCGAACACGATGATCACCTGGCGACCGCTGCGTGGCGACCTCGACGAGTGGGTCGCGCTCGGCGCCGAGGGCTGGGACTACGAGACGATCAACCCGTACTACGACCGGCTGCAGGCGCCGATCACCCCGATCCCGCCGCAGGACCGGAACCCGTACCTGCAGGACGTCATCGACTCGGCCGCCGCCGCGCTGGACGTGCCGGTGCGCGAGTCCTGGAACGACGCCGAGTTCACGGCAGGGGCCGGCTACTTCGAAATCGGCTACGAGCCGGACACCAACCTCCGCTCGTCGACCTCGCGCACGTACCTCCGGGCCGGCGCCGAGGACAGGGAGAACCTGTCGGTCGTGCTCGGCTCGCTCGTCGAGCGCCTGCTCATCGAGGGCGGGCGCTCGGTCGGCGTCGTGCTCCGCGGCGCGGACGGGAGCGCAACGGAACTGCGGGCGCGGCGCGAGGTCATCGTCAGCTGCGGCGCGATCGACAGTCCCGCGCTGCTGATGCGCTCGGGCATCGGGCCGCGGGCCGTGCTCGAGGCCGCCGGCGTGCCCGTGCTGCTCGACCTGCCCGGCGTCGGTGAGAACCTGCAGGATCACGCGGAGGGGCTCGTGATCTGGGAGGCCAGGAGCGACCGGCCGGACATCAGCGCCACCGGGTGGGACGCCGGCTACGTCACGACCATCGATCCCGGCAGCACGGTGCCCGACGTGTCCACCCACATCCCGCTCGAGACGTGGGGCGTGCACGCGGAGCGGCGCGGAGTCGCGCTGCCGGCGAATAATGTGTCCCTCGTGCCCAACGTCACCAAGCCCCGTAGCCGGGGGCGGGTCTGGATCACGTCGGCGTCGCCGGATGCCCCGCCGTCCATCGACTACGGCTACTTCACCGACCCGGAGGGCCGCGACGAGCGGATGCTCGTGGCCGGGGCCCGCCTCGCCCGGAAGGTCGCGGAGCAGGAGCCATTCCGGTCGCACCTCGTGCGCGAGGTGTTCCCCGGGCCGGACGTGCAGAGCGACGAGGAGCTCTCGGAGGCCCTGCGCGCGACGCACCAGACCGTGTACCACGTGTCCTGCACGGCACGGATGGGCGCCGAGGGCGACCCCATGGCCGTGCTCGACCCGCAGCTGCGCGTGCGCGGGATCGACGGCCTCCGCGTCGTGGACGCGTCCGTCTTCCCCACCATCTCGGCCCTCAATCCGGTGGGCCTCATCATGACCGTCGCCGAGCGCGCGGTCGACCTGATCCGGGAGGCGGAGCCGCAGCGATGAAGATCGTGGTCGTCGGTGCCGGGGCGTGGGGTCTGCCCGCCGCGGCGCAGCTCGCGCAGCGTGGGCACGAGGTCGTGCTCGTCGACCGGTACGGGCCGGGCAACCCGCGCTCGTCCTCGTCCGGGCCGACCCGGATCTGGCGGCTCACGCACCCCGACGAGCCGCGCGTGCGCCTCGCCCAGCTCTCCGTCGACGCCATGGAGCGGGTGCAGGAGCGGTCCGGCCGCACCGTGTTCCTCCGCCGCGGGCTCCTCTGGCGCGACGACGCCTCCCTGGCCGCGGCCGCCGGGGCGCTCGCCGCGTGCGACGTGCCGTTCACGACGGTGGCCGCGGAGGACGTGGGGCGGTTCTTCCCGGGCCTCAGGCCCGACGACCGCGGAGCCCTGTGGCAGGAGGACGCCGGGGTCGTGCTCGCGGCGGAGATGCTCGCCGCGCAGCTGGACCTCTTCACCGCGGCCGGCGGACGAGCCGAGTTCGGCCGCGCGGTGCTCGGCGTCGAGCCCACGGGGTTCGGCGTGCGCGTCTCCTACGAGGACGGCGCCATGGAGTCGTTCGACCGGGCGGTGCTCGCGGCCGGCCCGGAGTCCGAGTCCCTCCTCGCGACCGTGGGGCTGCGGATGCCGCTACGCCCGCACCTGGAGCAGGTCGTCACCTTCGGCGAGCCCGGGCGACCCGGGTCGACGGACGACCTGCCGTGCTTCATCGACGGGGCCGTAAGCGGTGAGCCCGTGCTCTACGCGATGCCAACCCCGGGCCTCGGCTACAAGGTGGGCCTCGACCGGCCGCTACGGCCCTACGCGTCCGACGACGCGGACCGGTCGCCGGACGAGGAGGGGATCCGCCTCGCCGCGGAGCGGATGCGCCGGGACATCCCGACGCTGCCCACCGCGGTGGTGCAGGCGCAGGTCTGCTCGTGGACCGACTCGCCCGACGGAAGATTCGTGCTCGACCGGCTGGGCGAGAACGTCGTGATCGCCTGCGGCGATTGCGGCGAGGGGTTCAAGTTCTCCGCGTTGATCGGCGAGGTGCTCGCGGACCTGGCCGAGCACCGCGACCCCGAGGCGGACATCCGCCGGTTCTCCGTCACGCGCTCCACGGACGACCCGGAGTGGCGCCACCACTCCCTCACCCTCGGCTGACCCTCCCTACGGTCCCTGAGCCTGTCGAAGGGACGCAACGTCGCTTCGAAGGGACGCACCGACCGTTGCCGGCGCCCGCCCGAGCCGGACACGCACGCTCTCCCGGAAGACGCCCGGAGGCACGCGGTGGTGGTGCGGCGGTCGCGGGGTGTGTGATGCTCGCAGCAGGGGCGATCGAAGGAGACACCGATGAAGGCGATCATCTACAGCGAGACCGGTGAGCCTTCGGTGCTCCGTCTTGTCGACCGGGAGCCGGCCGAGCCGGGCCCGGGGGAGGTGCGGGTGCGCATCGCCGTGTCCGGCGTGAACCCCACCGACTGGAAGTCGCGCAAGGGCGTCACCGGGAAGCAGAAGCTGCCCTTCGCGGACATGGTGCCGAACCAGGACGGCTCGGGCGTCGTGGACGCTGTCGGCGCGGGCGTGACGGATGTCGCGGTCGGCGACCGGGTCTGGCTCGCGCTCGCCGCCCACGAGCTCGCGGCGGGCGGCACGGCGCAGGAGTGCTCGGTGCTCCCCGCCGACCGGGTGTTCCCGCTGCCCGAGAACGCGAGCTTCGACATCGGAGCGAGCCTTGGCGTGCCCGCCATCACGGCCCACCGCGCACTCACCGTGGCCGAGGACGGACCGTCCCGCCTCTCACCCGGCGCGCTCGCGGGCAAGACCGTCCTCGTCGCGGGGGGAGCGGGGGCCGTGGGCAACGCGGCCATCCAGCTCGCCCGCTGGGCGGGGGCCACGGTCGTGTCGACCGTCAGCTCGGCCGAGAAGGGGGGCCACGCCACCGCGGCGGGCGCGCACCACGTGGTGAACTACCGCGAGGGCGACCCGGCGAAGGCCATCCGTGCCGTCGCTCCGGACGGCGTCGACCTCGTCGTCGAGGTCTCCCCGGCGGTCAACGCGGGACTGAACGCCGCCGTGATCCGCAACCGCGGCTGTATCGCGGTGTACGCGAACAACGGCGGGGACCAGATGGTGCTCGACGTGCGGCGGCACTTCGCGCTCAACGTGCGCTACCAGTTCCTGCTGCTCTACACCGTCGGCGCCGAGGCGCTCACCGCGGCCGGCGAGGACATCGTGGCCGCGCTGCGGGACGAGGCCCTGCGGGTGGGCGAGGACGCCGGCCTGCCGCTGCACCGGTTCGACCTCGAGCACACCGCCCTCGCCCACGCCGCGGTCGAGGCGGGTGCGGTCGGCAAGGTGCTCATCGATGTGGCGGATGCGGGAACGTTCCCGGCCTCCTGAGCGTTGTCGTCTTGAGGTGCGCTCGCAGGCGCCCAAGAGACTCAACGAACGAAGAAGGCCCCCAGAACATGACGCTCCCGCTCTCGATCCTCGACCTCGCCCCCATCGCCCCCGGCAGCACCGCGAGGGAGAGCTTCGCGGCCAGCGTCGCGTTGGCGCAGACGGCGGAGAAGAGCGGATACCGGCGGGTCTGGTACGCCGAGCACCACAACATGCCGACCATCGCGTCGTCGGCCACGAGCGTGCTCATCGGGCACATCGCCGAGCACACCTCGACGATCCGCCTCGGCTCGGGCGGCATCATGCTGCCGAACCACGCGCCGCTGACCATCGCGGAGCAGTTCGGCACCCTCGCGACGCTGTACCCGGACCGCATCGACCTCGGCCTCGGCCGCGCGCCCGGCAGTGACCAGACCACCATGCGCGCGCTGCGCCGCGACAACGCGTCGGCCGACCGCTTCCCCGAGGACGTGCTCGAGCTGCAGGCCTACCTGCGTGGCGCATCGCGGGTCCCCGGGGTGCAGGCCGTTCCGGGCGGCGGCACGAACGTGCCGCTGTACATCCTCGGTTCGTCGCTGTTCGGCGCCCAGCTCGCCGCCGCCCTCGGCCTCCCCTACGCGTTCGCCTCGCACTTCGCGCCCGACTCGCTGTACGAGGCCGTAGCGCTATACCGGCGCGAGTTCCGCCCGTCCGAGCAGCTCGAGGCGCCCTACGTGATCGTCGGCGCGAACGTCATTGCCTCCGAGGACGAGTCGGATGCGATCCGCCAGTTCGAGATCATGCGCCGCGCCCGGGTGCGCAGCATGATCGCCCGCGGCCCGGCGACGCCCGACTACACGGACGAGCAGATCGACTCGTTCCTGCTGACCACGCAGGGGCAGCAGCTGGCGAACATGATGCGCTTCACCGGCGTGGGCACGCCCGGCGAGGTGCGCACGTTCCTCGAGCGCTTCGCCGAGACGGCGAAGGCCGACGAGGTCATCGTCGCGCACGCGTCCCTCGAGGTGGCGGACCGCCTCCGCTCGGTCGAGCTCACCGCGGACGCGATGAGCCTCGCCCCCGCCGCCTAGCCGCCGCCCGCGCAGCGGCGTGGGGGGATGCGGTCGCTGCGGGATGCGGTCGCTGAGCCTGTCGAAGCGACGTTCCGGGGTCACGTCGAGTGGCTGCGCCCCGTCCCTTCGACAGGCTCAGGGACCGTGGAAGGTCCCATCACGCACAGGGGCGTGGGCCATACGGTCGCTGAGCTTGTCGAAGCGACGTTCCGGGTCCGCCCAGCGGGTGCGTCGCGTCCCTTCGACAGCCTCAGGGACCGTAGGAGGTCCCGTCCCTTCGACGGGCGCAGGGGCCGCGGGGGATCCCGCGGCCTAGTCGCTGTCGCGCCAGCCCAGGTTCGTCGCCATGCGCTCCAGGGTGACCAGCGTCGTGGCGTAGTCCGCCTCGCTCACGCCCTCGGAGACCTGATCGCGGATCCCGGTCACCACGACGCGGAGCTTTTCGTACAGGGTGCGGCCGCGCTCGGTCAGCGCGTACAGCCCGCCCTCGAGCATCACCCAGTCGCTCTCCATGAGCTCCTCGAGGTTCTCCTCGGCCGTGGCGGGCTCGCCCGCGTCCACCGCCGCGGCGGCCTCGCCCTGCAGGAACGGCCGGATGGCGGCTGAGAGCTGCTCGCCGGACGCGGCGTTCGCGTCCAGGATCGTGAGCAGTTGCCACTGCCGCCTCGTGACGCCGTGCTCCTCGAGGGTGCGCGCGAATCCGTCGTCGATCAGGCGATCGACGAGCTTCAACCAGAATCCGATGGGTCTCACCGTCGTCATGCTGCGATGCTACGCCGCGGCCCCGGGCGAACGACAGCACCGGCCCGGCAGCGGCGGCCGACGCGAAGCGGCCTAGTCGATCGCGGCGGGTCGCGGCTTGACCGGCAGCATCAGGGTGAGCCCCAGGAGCAGCACGGCGACGATCCCGATGATGCCGTAGCGGGTGTCGCCGGTCAGCGAGACGACCACGCCGAACAGGGCCGGCGCGAGGAAGCTCACGGCGCGGCCGGTCGTCGCGTACAGGCCGAAGATCTCGCCCTCGCGTCCCGGCGGCGTGATCCGCGCGAGGAAGCTCCGGCTGGCCGCCTGGATGGGGCCGACGAAGAGGCAGAGGAACAGGCCGGTGACCCAGAACCCGCTCTTCGCGTCACCCACCAGGAGCACGCCGACGCCGCCGAGCACGAGGCAGATCAGCGAGCCGATGATGACGTTCTTCGCCCCGATCCGATCGTCGAGGGCGCCGCCGACGAAGGTGCCGATGCCCGCGACGACGTTGGCGGCGATGCCGAACAGCAGCACCTCGGTGAACGTGAAGCCGAACACCTGAGCCGCGATGATCGCGCCGAAGGTGAAGACCGCCGCGAGCCCGTCACGGAACACCGCGCTCGCGAGGAGGAACAGCAGCACCTGGGGGCTGCGCTTCGCGAGCGCCCGCACCGTGCGGTAGAGCAGCACGTAGGAGCGCAGGATGCCCACCTGCTCCGTGCGCCGCGTAGGCGGGATCTCCGGCACGCGCAGCATCAGCGGCACAGCGAAGACGCCGAACCAGAGCGCGGCCACGAGCACGGCGAGGCGGACGTCGAGCGATCCGCCGTCCGCGCCGGTGGGGATGGCGAGCACGCCACGGGTCGCGGGGTCCCCGACGTTGAAGAGAAAGAGGGCGAGCAGGATCGCGAGCAGCACGATCCCACCGACGTAGCCCATGCCCCAGCCGAAGCCGGACACCCGGCCGACGCTCTTCGGCGTCGAGACCTGAACGAGCATCGCGTTGTAGTTCACGCTGGCGAACTCGAAGAAGAGGTTGCCGGCGGCGAGCAGCAGCGCGCCGAGCCAGAGGTAGGGCGGAGCGGGCAACACCGCGAACATCGCGACCATGGAGAGCACGACGATCGCGGTGTTGACGAGCAACCAGAACTTGCGTCGACCCGAGCCGTCCGAGCGCTGGCCGAGGATGGGCGCGACGGCTGCGACGAGCAGGCCGACGATCGCGAGCGCCGTGGAGATGACCGTCGCGTTCTCCGCGAGCGCGCGCACGAGCGCGGGATCCCGAGCGTCGTCCCCTGCCAGGTCGAGCACGCTCTGGTCCACGAAGAGCGTGCTGGCGAGGTAGGTGCTGAAAACGAACGTGGTGACGACGGCGTTGAAGGCGGAGGAACCCCAGTCCCACAGGGCCCAGGCCAGCACGCGATCGCGCGGCACCGGGGCCGGGTCGGGCTGCGTGGGGGAGTGGTCGGCCGCGGCATCACGGCTCGAGGCGTTCCTCATGCTCACAACCTAGTGGCGCGCATCCCCCTGCGATGCAACGCCTCTTGCGCCGTTTGGCTAATGTCATTAGCCTCACTGCTATGACCACTCGCTTTCTTGACCGCGGCACCGGCCGCCTCGCCTACAACCTGCGCGGCGACGGACCCCTCGTCGTCTGCGTTCCCGGGATGGGGGAGCTGCGCTCCGCCTACCGCTTCACGGTTCCCGCCCTGGTCGCGGCCGGTCACCGCGTCGCGACGCTTGACCTGCGCGGTCACGGCGAGAGCGACGACACCTTCGGCGCCTTCGACGACGCGGCGCTCGCCGACGACATCCTGGCCCTCGTCGAGCACCTCGGCGGACCCGCGCTCGTGCTCGGCAACTCCATGGCGGCGGGCGCGGCCGTGATCGCCGCTGCGGAGGCGCCCGCGTCCGTCGCCGGGCTCGCGCTGCTCGCCCCGTTCGTGCGCAACCCGCCCGGAGGGGCGGCGATGGGCGCCGTGATGCGGGCCCTGCTGTTGAAGCCGTGGGGTCCGGTCGTCTGGGATGCCTACTACCGGGGCCTGTTCCCGGGCGGCCGCCCGGCGGACTTCGCCGAGCACCGTGCCGAGATGGCCGCGAGCTTCCGGCGCGGCGGCCACTGGCGCTCGTTCCAGCGCACCGCGCAGACCTCGCACGCGCCCGCGGAGGCCAGGCTGGGGCGGGTGAGCTGCCCCGTGCTCGTGGTCATGGGCGAGCGCGACCGGGACTGGAAGGACGCCGCCGGCGAGGGGCGCTTCGTCGCGGACGCGCTGCGGGGCGACCTGCTGCTCGTTCCGGACTCCGGCCACTACCCGATGACGGACTCCCCCGAGGTCGTCAACCCACGGCTCGTCGCCTTCGCCGCGCAGGTGTTCGCGCGTGCCTAGGGCAGGCCTCTCGCCCGACGTCGTCACCGCCGAGGCGGCCGCGCTCGCCGACGAGGTGGGGCTGGACGACCTGACCTTCGCCGCCCTCGCCGCCCGGCTGCGGGTCGCGGTTCCCAGCCTGTACAAGCACGTGCCGAGCATCGCCGCGCTGCACCGCCGCCTCTCCGTCGTCGCGACCCGGGAGCTGGGCGCCGCCCTCGGCGACGCCGCCGCCGGGCGCGCCGGGCTGGATGCGCTCCGAGCCGTCGCCGAGGCCTACCGCGCCTATGCCGTCGCGCGCCCGCGGCTGTATCCCGCGACGCAGCGGGCGCCCCTGCCCGATGAGCCCGAGCACGTCCAGGTCGCGGAGCGCGTGGTCGGGTCGATCTTCGCCATCCTCCGCGGCTACGGCATCCAGGGCGAGGATGCGATCGACGCCACGCGCATGGTCCGCAGTGCGCTACACGGCTTCGTCGACATAGAGCGCTCGGGCGGCTTCGGGCTGTCGCGGTCGACGGACGCGTCCTTCGACCGCCTCGTCACGGCGCTCGACGCGGGCCTGCGCGCCTGGCCCGTCGCATCCGGGGAGGGGTAGGCCCGCCACCTTCCCCGGTTCCGCGTTCACAATTCAGGTACCCGTGCCCGCAGCCCGCGCTGCCGCGTTCGCAATTCAGGCTGTGCTGCGACACGCCGCTTCTGAAGGCCTCGAAACGCGGCGTGTCGCACCTGGGCCTGAATCCGGAACTCGGCCGACCCCGTGGAGCCTGAATTCGGAACCGGGCCGGATGTGAGTGTGCGCGCTTGATGGGTGTCCGAGGAGGCGGGACGGGCGGGGGAAGGCGCGGGTAGCGTCGGAGGATGACGCTGCCGATCATCCCCCTGGGCCCGAACCAGCCGCCGGACCGCTTCTACCTCGGTGGCGATCGCATCGCGCGGTTCCGGCGGCAGCCTCCGGTCGGCCCCGACGCGCGGGTGCCCGAGGACTGGGTGGGGTCGGCGACGACGCTGTTCGGCGAGGACTCGCTCGGGTTGAGCACCCTCCCCGACGGCACGCTGCTGCGCGACGCCATCGCCGCCGACCCCGTCGCCTGGCTCGGGGACGAGCACGTCGCCCGGTACGGCGACGACCCCATGCTGCTGGTCAAGCTCCTGCACGCCGGCCAGCGCCTGCCCGTGCACGTGCACCCGGGCACCGACTTCGCCGCGCGCGAGCTCTCCCGGAAGCACGGCAAGGCGGAGGCCTGGTACGTGGTCGACGGCGGATCCGTGGGAGTGGGCTTCCGCGAGGAGATGCCCGCCGAGGTGCTGCACCGCTGGGTCGACGCACAGCACACCCAGGCGCTGTTCGGCGCGCTCAACGTCGTCGAGGTGTCCGCCGGGGACACCGTGTTCGTGCCCCAGGGCACCCCGCACGCGCTGGGCGAGGGAACGTTCGTCGTCGAGGTGCAGGAGCCCGAGGACCTCTCCATCCTCCTCGAGTGGGACGGCTTCGACGTCGACGGGCTCGAGGAGGGGCATCTCACGCTCGGCTTCGACCGCGCACTCGAGGCCGTGAACCGCAGCGCCTGGGACGACGGTGATGTCGCCGGCGTCGTGACCCGCGCGGGTGCTGCCGCACTGCTGCCGACCGCCGCGGGCGAGTACTTCCGGCTGGAGCGCATCGACACGGGTGCTGCCGCGAGCGGAACGATGGAGCCGGGCTTCTCGATCCTCGTCGTGCTCGAGGGCGAGGGGACCGTCACGGATGCCGGCGGAACCGCGACGACGGTCACCGCGGGTGACACCCTTCTGCTGCCGTTCTCCGCCGGCGCGGTGAGCGTGAGCGGCACGGCGTCGATCCTCCGCTGCCGCCCGCCCCGCCCCTAGCGCCGCACGGCCCGCACGGTCCCTCGGTCCGCACGGTTTCTGAGCCTGTCGAAGGGACGCACACGCGTCCGCCCGCGAGCGCAGGAACACACGGTCCCTGAGCCTGTCGAAGGGACGCACTCGCGTCCGCCCGCGAGCGCAGGAACACCCGGTCCCTGAGCCTGTCGAAGGGACGTTTCGTCGCTTCGACAAGCTCAGCGACCTGGCAGCTCAGCGACCGTGGGGGCTCAGCGACCGTGGGGGCTCAGCGACCGTGGGAGCGTCAGCGACCGTGGTGGCCCCGCGAGCGTGGACGGCGCCGCCCGCGCTCAGTTGAGGGGGCGGGTTCCCTCCGGCAGCGCGCCGCCGGCGTAGAGCGTCGTCGCCGCGTCCTGCAGCGCGGTCAGCGCGACGCGCTGGGTCCACGGGCCGTAGGAGATGCGGGCGACGCCGAGCTCCTCGAACGTCTTCGGGGCGAGCGATCCGGGCACGCCGATGACGCTGATCCGCTGCTTCCCCAGCGCCTCGACCAGCTGCGTGACGGTGGGCTCGTCGAGGAGCCCGGGCACGAACACGCAGGTCGCGCCGGCGTCGAGGTACGCGCGCCCGCGGGCGATGGCCTCGGCCAGCACCTCCTCGGCGGGCGTGTCCCCGGCGCGGAGGAAGGCGTCGGTGCGGGCGTTCAGCGCGAACTCGATGCCCTCGGCCTGAGCGGCCTTCACCGCGGCCTCGACAGAGGCGAGCGACTCGTCCAGCGGCTTCATCTGGTCCTCGAGGTTCGCGCCCACGACGCCGACGCCGATGGCGCGGCGGATCGTCTCTCCGGCGTCCCCGTAGCCGGCCTCGAGGTCCGCGGAGACGGGAACGTCGACGGCGGAGACGATGCGGGCGATCATGTCGAGGTGCAGGTCGAGGGGGATGTTCTCGCCGTCCTCGTAGCCGAAGGTCGCGGCGATGGAGTGGCTGGCCGTCGCCAGCGCCCGGGTCTCGGGCAGCGCCGCGACGGCGGTAGCCGACACGACGTCCCAGACGTTGACGACCTGGAGGAGCTCGGGCGCATAGTGCAGGGCGACCAGGTCGCTCCCGCGGGACTCGATTGTCATGCCCCAACCCTAGAGCGCGGGGCGCGCGCCCGTCGGGATCGGGGATGCCTGGCAGGCCGGTGGGAGTTGAGCCGGTAACGCTCAAGTTTTCCGCTCTCGACTTGACGCCGAAACCGCCCGGAGTAAACTTGAGTCATCGAGGCTCAAGTCTCGACAAGACTTTCGTTACACCGGCTTTCTCAGGACAAGCTCGCTCAACAAGGAGATACACGCATATGGCTCGTGCAGTAGGAATCGACCTCGGTACCACCAACTCTGTTGTGTCGGTACTCGAGGGTGGAGAACCGACGGTCATCGCGAACGCCGAGGGCGCTCGCACGACCCCGTCGGTCGTCGCGTTCACGAAGGACGGCGAGGTGCTCGTCGGTGAGACCGCCAAGCGCCAGAACGTCACCAACGTCGACCGCACCATCTCGTCCGTCAAGCGCCACATGGGCACCAACTGGACCACGGACATCGACGGCAAGAAGTACACCGCGCAGGAGATCTCGGCCCGCATCCTCGCCAAGCTCAAGCGCGACGCCGAGCAGTACCTGGGCGACACCGTGACGGACGCCGTCATCACCGTGCCCGCGTACTTCAACGACGCCGAGCGCCAGGCCACCAAGGAGGCCGGTGAGATCTCGGGCCTCAACGTGCTGCGCATCATCAACGAGCCCACCGCCGCGGCCCTCGCGTACGGCCTCGACAAGGGCAAGGAGGACGAGCTCATCCTCGTCTTCGACCTCGGTGGCGGAACCTTCGACGTCTCCCTCCTCGAGGTGGGCAAGGACGACGACTTCTCCACCATCCAGGTCCGCGCGACCGCCGGTGACAACCGCCTCGGTGGCGACGACTGGGACCAGCGCATCGTTCAGCACCTGATCAAGCGCTTCAAGGACTCGACGGGAGTCGACGTCTCGAAGGACAAAATCGCCCTGCAGCGCCTCAAGGAGGCCTCCGAGCAGGCGAAGAAGGAGCTCAGCTCCTCGATGAGCGCCAGCATCCAGCTGCCGTACCTCTCCCTCACCGAGTCCGGCCCGGCGAACCTCGACGAGACGCTCAGCCGCGCCAAGTTCGAGGAGCTCACGAGCGACCTGCTCGACCGCACCCGCAAGCCCTTCGAGGACGTCATCCGCGAGGCCGGCGTCTCCGTCAACGACATCGCGCACGTGGTGCTCGTCGGTGGCTCGACCCGCATGCCCGCGGTCGCCGAGCTCGTGAAGAAGCTCACCGGCGGCAAGGACCCGAACAAGGGCGTGAACCCGGACGAGGTCGTCGCCGTCGGCGCCGCCCTGCAGGCCGGCGTGCTGAAGGGTGAGCGCAAGGACGTGCTGCTCATCGACGTGACCCCCCTGAGCCTCGGCATCGAGACCAAGGGCGGCATCATGACGAAGCTCATCGAGCGCAACACCGCCATCCCGACCAAGCGCAGCGAGACCTTCACGACGGCCGACGACAACCAGCCGTCCGTCGCGATCCAGGTCTTCCAGGGCGAGCGCGAGTTCACCCGCGACAACAAGAACCTGGGCACCTTCGAGCTCACCGGCATCGCGCCGGCACCTCGGGGCATCCCGCAGGTCGAGGTCACCTTCGACATCGACGCCAACGGCATCGTGCACGTGTCGGCCCGCGACAAGGGCACCGGCAAGGAGCAGTCGATGACCATCACGGGCGGATCCTCGCTCGCGAAGGAGGACATCGAGCGCATGGTGCGCGAGGCCGAGGAGCACGCCGCCGAGGACAAGCGCCGCCGCGAGGAGGCCGAGGTGCGCAACAACGCCGAGCAGCTCGCCTACTCGATCGACAAGCTCATCAAGGAGAACGAGGACAAGCTGCCCGAGGACGTCAAGTCCGAGGTGCAGGGCGACGTCGACGCGCTGAAGAGCGCTCTCGCCGGTGAGGACAGCGACGCGGTCAAGACCGCGTTCGACAAGCTGAACGAAAGCCAGTCCAAGCTGGGCCAGGCGATCTACGCCTCCAGCCAGGCCGACGCCGCCGCCGGCGCCCAGCCCACCGACGGTGCGCCGCAGGCCGAGGGCTCCGACGAGGACATCGTCGACGCCGAGGTCGTGGACGACGAGGCCGAGAGCCGGGACGGGAAGTAAGCATGACGACCGACAAGTCCAACAACGACGAGTTCGAGGACGGTCGCGCCGAGGACGGGTCCGGGGCCACGGCTCCGGACCCGGCCACCGGCCAGCCGGTCGACGACGCCCAGTTCGTCGAGGCCGAGGGCCCCGACGTCGAGACGTCTACCGAGCTGGACGAGGAGCTCGAGTCGCTCCTCCAGGCGGAGGCCGAGGCCAAGCGGGCCCCCACGGACGAGCACCTCGAGGACCTGCGGCGGGTGACGGCGGAGTACGCCAACTACCGCAAGCGCACCGAGGCGAACCGCGAGGTCGAGCGCACCCGCGCCGTCGGCGACGTCGTGAAGATCCTGCTGCCCGTGCTCGACGACCTCGACCGGGCGGAGAAGCACGGCGACCTCACGGAGGGCTCCGCGTTCACCGCGATCGCTCAGAAGCTGCGGGCCGGGGTCGAGCGCATCGGCCTCACCGCTGTCGGAACCGTGGGCGACCCCTTCGACCCGACCGTGCACGAGGCGATCTTCCAGAAGCCCAACCCCGAGGTCACCGTGCAGACGGTCGCCGACGTCGTGGAGAGCGGGTACTTCATCGGAGAGACGCTGCTTCGTGCAGCGAAGGTGGTAGTGGACACGCCGGCAGATGGCTAGTCAGGACTGGTTCGACAAGGACTTCTACAAGGTCCTCGGCGTCCCCAAGGACGTGTCCGAGGCCGACCTGAAGAAGGCCTATCGCAAGCTCGCGCGGAAGTATCACCCGGACGCGAATCCGGGTGATGCTGCCGCCGAGGCGCGGTTCAAGGAGATCAGCGAGGCGCACTCGGTGCTGAGCGACTCCGCCCAGCGGGCCGAGTACGACCAGATCCGCGCCATGGGAACCGGCGCGCGGTTCAGCGCCCCCTCGGGGGCGGGCGGCGGCACCGGTGGCTTCGAGGACGTCTTCGGCAGCATGTTCGGCGGCGGTTCCCGCGGCGGCCGCACCTCCTACCCGCAGGGCGGCAGCTTCGAGGACATCCTCGGCGGCATGTTCGGCGGCGGAGGGGGCGGCGGCTTCGGCCAGCCCTCGGGCGGCTTCCGCGGCTTCGGCGGACCCACGCCGGGTCGCGACGTCACGGCGAGCACGACGATCGACTTCGTCACCGCGACCAAGGGCGACACGGTCCACCTACAGACGTCGGACGGGAAGCCCATCAACGTGCGCATCCCGGCCGGCGTCACGGACGGTCAGAAGATCCGCGTGCCCGGCAAGGGGCAGGCCAGTCCCGACGGCGGAGCAGCGGGCGATCTCATCCTCACCGTGTCCGTACGCAAGCACCCGGTCTTCGAGCGTGACGGCTTGAATCTGCGGGTCAACGTGCCCGTGACGTTCGCGGAGGCCGCGCTCGGCGCGACCATCGAGGTGCCGACGCTCGGCGGGGACCCGGTGCGACTCAAGGTGGCACCCGGCACGTCGAGCGGAAAGATCCTGCGCGTGAAGGGCAGGGGCGTGAAGACCGCGAAGGGCGAGGGCGACCTGCTCGCGCGCATCGAGGTCGCCGTGCCCGGCCGGCTCACGGACGCCCAGCGTGAGGCGCTGCAGGCGTTCCTGACCGGCGGACCGCAGGAGAACCCGCGGGCGGACCTGATCGAACGGGCCCGTTCGGTCTGACGAGGAAGGCGGAGGGGATCATGAGCGACACCGGTTCCATGGACGAGAACGCTCCCGTGTTCGGGATCTCCGTCGCCGCCGAGCTCGCGGGCATGCACCCCCAGACGCTGCGCCAGTACGACCGTCTCGGCCTCGTGAGCCCGACCCGCACCGCGGGGAAGTCGCGCCGGTACTCGATGCGCGACATCCTGCAGCTGCGCGAGGTGGCCCGGCTCGGCGCCGAGGGCGTGAGCCTCGAGGGCATCGCGCGCATCCTGCAGCTCGAGAACGAGGTCGTCGCGCTGCGCCACCGCGTGCGCGAGCTGGAGGGCGCGCTGGCCGACGAGCTGCTCAACCGGCCCGGTCGCCGCGTCTTCGCGGCGCGCGGTGACGGCAACGTCATCTCCTTGCGCGCGGGCACCCGTGCCCAGCGGCCCACCGACATCGTGGTGTGGCGGCCGCTCCTCCCCGAGGAGTAGCCGCCGCTCGCGCAAGCGGTCCCGTGATCGTGACGATGCGACGCGGTGACGGGATGATTCCGGCGCGCTTCGCTCCTAGGGTGAGCACATGACGATGCCGCCGGAGCACCCGCAGGGAACACCGCCCCAGTACGGGCAGCCGCAGTACGGGCAGCCCCCGCAGTACGGGCAGCCTCAGTACGGACAGCACCCGCAGAACCGGCCGCCCTTCGGTGGACAGCAGCATGCGGCGGTGCCCGCGCGTCCGCCGGCGCCGCCGCTCCAGCCGCGGCAGAAGCGCGGCGCCTTCATCGCCGGTGCCGTGTCGCTCAACCTCGTCAATCTCGGCGGCTCGATGCTCCTCGCCGCCATCGTGCTCGGCGTCATCCTCGCCTTCTTCTCCGCTTTGGTGACGGCCGCGTCCCGGGGCGCCGACGACGTGCGCATCGATCCGCAGGCGCGGGGAGTGTTCGAGCTGCTCGAGACCGTCAACGCGCCGGCATGGTTGGCCGGCGCAGGGCTCCTCGGGCTGGTGATCCTCGTGCTCGGCATCCTCACGTCCTTCTGGATCCTGCGTGCGCACGACGTCGTGCGCCCGTGGGCCGTGACCTGGAGCTCGGTCGGCATCGCGATCCCGGCGCTCGTGATCGTGTCGTCCGTGCTGTCGGTGCTCGGTCAGGTCGTCGGGACCCTCTCCCTCTCCTCCCTGTTCCCCGCTCCGGGCGCCACCGTCCCGGACGCGTCCGCGGTCGGCTTCGGCACGGGCATCGCCCTCGTGGTCGTGAGTCTCGTGGTGTCCCTCGTGGTGTTCGCGGTCGTGGGCGCGCTCATCTGGTGGTGGATGGCACACGCCCTGCGCCGCCCCGCCCCCGCGGCGTAGCCGCCACGGTCGCCGAGCCTTCCCACGGTCGCTGAGCCCTCCCCACGGTCGCTGAGCTCGTCGAAGCGACGTGACGTGCCCGTGGATCGGGCGGGTAGCGTCCCTTCGACAGGCTCAGGGACCGTGTGGCCCAGGTACCGTGTGGCTCGGGGACGTGCGGGATCCGACTGTCGCTACCCGGTGGCTACGCGGCGAGGAGGCGGAGCAGGCGCTCCACCTCGTCCGCCACCGCCGCGCGGGCGGGTGCGACGTACTTGCGCGGATCGACAAGCGCCTCGTCCGCCCCGAGCGCGGCCCGGACCTCGGCCGTGAACAGCCCGTTCAGGTGGGTCGAGATGTTGATCTTCGTCATGCCCGCGCGCACGGCGCCCATCAGCTCCTCGTCGCTGAGACCGGACGAGCCGTGCAGCACGAGCGGCACTCGGACTGCCGCCGCGAGGGCGGCGACGAGGTCACGGTCCACCGACGCGACGCGCGAGGTCATGGCGTGCGACGTGCCCACGGCGACGGCGAGGGAGTCGACGCCGGTGGCCGCCACGAAGGCGGCGGCGTCCCCCGGATCCGTCCGCACCCCGGGCGCGTGGACGCCGTCCTTTCCGCCGACCTCCCCGAGCTCCGCCTCCACGAGCACGCCGCGCGCGTGGCAGTGCTCGACGACGGCGCGGGTCGTCGCAACGTTCTCGTCGTAGGGGAGGTGAGAGCCGTCGAACATGACGCTCTGCACCCCGAGGTCCACGGCGGCGTGCACGAGGGCGACGTCCTCGGCGTGGTCGAGGTGCACGATCGCGGGCACGGATGCGGCGCGCGCGATGGCGAGGCTCGCCAGCGCGATGGGCTCGAACGTGCCGTGGTAGCGCGCGCAGTTCTGGCTGATCTGGAGCACGACCGGCTGACCGGCGCGCTCGGCGCCGGCGACGATCGCCTCGGCGTGCTCGAGGAGCACCACGTTGAAGGCGCCGAGTCCGGTGCGGGCGTTCCGCGCCTCCGCGACGAGATCGAGAGTCGATGTGCTGGTCATGGTCACCTCGTGGGGATGGGAAGGGGAAGGGCCGGGCGGTCCCCGGCGGGGAGCCGGTCCGCGAGCGGGGGGAGGTCGGCGACGTTGATGCTGCCCGCCACCGGGGCGAGCACGGCGGCCGCGCCGACGACGGATGCCCAGCGCAGGCCCTCGGCGAGCGGAAGGCCGGAGTGCAGGGCGGCCACGAGGCCCGCTGTGGCGGCGTCACCGGCGCCGGTCGGGTTGCCCCGGACGCCGGGGACGGCGGGCTGGCGGTGGCGCGAGCCGTCGGCTTCGAGCGCGCCGAGCCCGTCGGCGCCGCGGGAGACCACGACGGTCCCGGCCCCACGGTCCAGCAGCGCGGCGGCCGCGGCGTCGAGGGTGCCTGTTGCGGTCGCCTCCATAGCCTCGGCCTCGTTGGGCTTGACGATGTCGGCACCGGCGTCCGCGGCGGCGAGAAGCGCGTCGCCGCTCGTGTCGGCGATCACCCGGGCACCGGCGTTCCGGCCGGCCCCGATGACGGCCGCCAGCCGCTCGGGTGCCGTGCCCGGGGGGAAGGAGCCGGACACGATGAGGAATCCGCCGGGCTCGCAGAGCCGAGCAACGGCGTCCGCGAGCTCGCGCCAGGTGGTCTCGGGGAGGGCGTCGCCGGGCTCCGCGTAGAGCGTCGGGTGGGTTCGCCCGTCGACGACGGCGACGGTGGTCCGGGTGTCCCCGGGGGCGGGAACGACGACCGCGTCGATCCCGGCTTCCCGTAGGGACTCCTCGATCCATCGTCCGGTGGCCCCGCCGAGCGGCTGCAGGGCGACGGCGGGCACGCCGAGCCGCCGCAGAACCGCCACGACGTTCAGGCCTTTGCCGCCGGGGCGCCGCGTGACCCCGGAGACCCGCACGGTCTCGCCGATGCGCTGCTCGGCGACCTCGTAGGTCACGTCGACCGCGGGGTTCGGCGTGAGGACGACTACCCGAGCCATGTGCCCGCCCTCATGGTCCTCGCGACGCCCGCCGGGCCCAGCTCGACGAGATCGGCGGGAGCACCGATGGCGAGCGCGTGGCCGTCGAGCCCGAGCGCGAGGGCGGGCCGGATGCTCGTGATCGAGGCGATCTCGGCGGCGTCCGCTCCCCGGCGAAGGAGGCGGGCGACGGAACCGCCGACCGTGGTCGTGCTCCCGGCGAGGGAGGAGTTGTCGGCCAGATTGGCGACGCCATCGGTCACGACGACGGTCGTGCCGCCCATCTCGTACACGCCGTCGCCCAGACCCGTCGCGGCCATGGCGTCGGAGACCAGGGTCATGCGCCCCGCGGCGCTTCCGCGCACCACGTCCACCGCCTCGTCCTCCAGGTGGTGCCCGTCGCCGATCACCTCGACGGTGAGGCGGTCGTCGGTCAACGCGACGCCGACGGGGCCGGGGGCGCGATGATGCATCGGCGGCATGCCGTTGAAGACGTGGGTGATGACGGTGGCGCCCGCGTCGATGCCGCGGCGCATCTGATCGGCCGATGCGGCGGTGTGCCCGAGCGCGACGACGACGCCCGCGGCCACCAGCGTCTCAATGGCGGCCAGAGCGCCGGGCAGCTCGGGCGCGATGGTGATCATCGAGAGGGTGCCCTCCGCCGCGTCGAGGAGGGCGTCGACCGACGCCGGGTCGGGATCGCGGAGCAGCGCGGGGTCGTGGGCGCCACGACGCTCGTGGCACAGGAAGGGGCCTTCGAGGTGGACGCCCGCGAGGCGACCGGCGCGGACGAGCGGCGCGAGCTCGCGCAGCCGGGCGATGGTGAGGGGGAGCTCGCTCGTCGCGATCGAGGCGAGCAGGGTGGTGCTGCCCGCGGCCGCGTGGAAGTCGATGGCGGGCTGCGGATCGACGCCCACGGCGCCGAAGTCGGCGCCCACCGCGCCGTGCACGTGAGCGTCGACGAAGCCCGGCACCACGGTGCCGAGCCGGGCGTCGACGCGCGGATACCCTGGGCCCGCTCCGGTGCCGACGCCGCGGTCCGCGATGACGCCGTCCTCGACGCGAAGCCAGGCCGGCCCGTCGTAGCCGGCGCCGTCGATGAGGCGGTCGATGCCGAGCAGCACGCCGGCCACGCCAGGAGTCCCACGATCGGTCACGCGATCACCCCGGCGGTGGCGCGCAGGTCACGAGCGAGGAGGGCGGCCCCGAGGGCCGCGGCGATGTCGCCGTGCTCGGCGGACGTGAGCACCGGCATGCGCAGGTGCGTCAGCCGCCTCGCGAGGTCGGCGCGCAGCGGATCCAGCAGCAGGGCGCCCGCCTGGGCGAGACCACCGCCGAGGATGATGGTCGAGGCGCCGAGCACGGAGACCATCCCGGCCAGCGACTCGGCCAGCACGGCGACCGTGTCGGCCCAGACCGCCGCGGCGTCGGCATCTCCGGCGGCCACGCGCAGCGCAACCGCGCGCGCGTCGGGCTCACCGGCCCGCGCGGCGGTCGCGGTCGCCGAGGCGACCTCCTCCATGCGCGAGCCCGCATGCGCCCCGGCGCCGAGGACGAGCTGACCGATCTCGCCGGCCCAGCCGCCGGAGACGAGCGTCCGCCCGTCGATCAGGAACGCGGCGGCGACCCCGGTGCCGATGGCGACGAAGGCGACCCCGCCGGTGAGTCCGCGCCCCGCGCCGGAGCGCTGCTCGGCGACGGCGCCGGCCCGCACATCCTGCCCGAACGCCACGGGGACGCCGAGCCTCTGCTCGAGCAGCGCCCGGAGCGGCGCATCCACGAAGCCGACGTTCGCGGACCGGACCGCGACCCCCGCGATCTCGTCGACGATGCCCGGCACGACGACGCCGACAGGCGACCCGTCGTGGCCGCCGAGCGCGGAGACGACCTCCGCCACGGCGTCCGCCACGCGCTCGCCCGTCGGGTCCGGCTTCGGCGTCGGCGCGCGCTGCTCGGCGAGCACCCGTCCGTCGTCGGACACGCGGATCGCCTTGATGGTGGTGCCGCCGACGTCGATGCCCAGCGTGCCGCCGGGCGACGCCACCGCGGGGGTGCCGAGGGTCACGCCAGGATGACCGAGCGGGTGAGCGAGCGTGGGTTGTCGGGGTCGAGGCCGCGGGCCTTGGCCAGGCCGACCGCGAAGCGCTGGGCCACGATCAGGCCGGCCAGCGGGTCGAGGTCGTGGGCGACGAAGCGGGCACCGGTCTCCGCGACCTCGTCGGCGAGTCCCGTCGGGGCGGCGCCGAGGGTCCAGACCAGGCGGCCGGGCTGGGCGATGGCGATCGGTCCGTGGCGGTAGTCCATGGCCGGATAGGACTCGGACCAGAACTGCGCGGCCTCGCGCGTCTTGAGGGCGGCCTCGTAGGTGAGGCCGACGGCCCAGCCGAGCCCGACGAAGCTGCACTGCTCCGCCTCGAGCAGGTCGTCGATGGGGATCTCGAGCGCGGCCTCGGCCTGCTCGGCCAGCGTCTCGACGTCCTCGCCGAGGTGGGCGCGGAGCAGCGCGAGGGTGGACGTGGCGAAGCGGGTCTGCACGACCGACTGCTCGTCGGCGAACGGCAGCGCGACCGTCTCGTCGGCGACACCCGCGGCCGGCGAGTCGGCGACGGCGGTGATGAGCGTCGTCGGCGTCCCGGAGAGCGCGGTGAGCAGCTCCACGATCTCCGTCGTGGTGCCGGAGCGGGAGAGGGCCATCACGCGGTCGTACTCGCGGCCGCGCGGGTACTCGCTGCCCGCGAAGGCGTCGGTGACGCCGTGGCCGGCCTGCTCCCGCAGCACTGCGTACGACATGGCGATGAACCAGCTGGTGCCGCAGCCGACGACGGCGACGCGCTCACCCCGCTGAGGCAGTTGGGGGGCGACGCCCTGCGCACGTGCGGCGGCGCGGCGCCACGTCTCCGGCTGGGACGCGATTTCGGCGTCGACGAAGGTGGGTTGCATCGGCTTCTTTCGGCTGGGTGTGCTGCTACGGAGCGCACATCGGAACAAAAATGATCGATCTGAACGTATTTGAGCAGAATCAATCACGGGACGCAAGGTGGCGTGTGTCAAAATGAACCACCAATCGAAGGACGGGCCGCTCGGATGACCCAGCAACAGCGCTTGAATGTCGTGCTCGAACTCGTGAGCGAACGGGGCAACGTCTCCATCGCCGAGGTGAGTGAGGCGCTCGGTGTTTCCACTGCCACGGTACGCCGCGATCTGAACACCCTCGCCGAGCAGCGACTCGTCACGCGCACCCACGGCGGCGCCTCCGCGCTCGGCTCCGGCTACGAGCTGCCGCTGCAGTACAAGATCGCGCGGCAGGCGGAGGCCAAGGTGGCGATCGCACGCGCCGTCGCCGAACTCATCGCGCCAGGGGAGTCCGTGGGCCTGAACGGCGGCACGACCACGAGCGAGGTGGCCCGGATGCTCGGGCGCAGCGAACGGCTGCAGGTGAATGCGGACGTTCCCGGCGTCACCATCGTCACGAACGCACTGAACATCGCGTACGAGATGTCGGTGCGCGAGCACGTCAAGATCGTCGTCACGGGCGGTGTCCCGCGCCGCCAGTCCTACGAACTGGTGGGCCCGCTGGTCGGCGCATCGCTGCGCGACTTCAGCATCGACACGGCCATCCTCGGCGTCGACGGCCTCAGTGCGGCGTTCGGCGCGACGACCCTGCACGAGGGGGAGGCGGAGGCGAGCCGCGAAATCGCGTCGGTCGCCCGGCGGCTCGTGATTGCCGCGGACGCCACGAAGATCGGGCGCACGACGTTCGCCCGCATCTGCCCGCTCTCGCGCGTGGACATCCTCGTCACCGACCAGGACGTTCCCCGCGACTTCGCGGCGGACCTCGCCGCCGCCGGCGTCCGCCTCCTCGTCGCCCAGCCCTCCTGACCCGGGCCCGCCGGGTCACTGAGCCCGCGCACGGTCCTTGGGTCTGCGCGCACGGTCCCTGAGCCGTCGAAGGGACGCGATCCGCGCCGGGAACGTCGCTTCGACACGCTCAGCGACCGTGGAGGCGACCGTGAAGGCCCGTGCGAAGCCGTGCGGCCCGCGGGACGGGACCCGCACGGTCCCTGAGCCTGTCGAAGGGACGCGACCGGGTCCCGCGGCCCGCCGCCGTGTTACGGGCTCGTAAAACAATCACGTGATCCGGTTGAGGACCAGAATCCAGCCGTTACTGTCTGGACATGCTCATTTCAGGCCCAGACGTGACAAATCCGCGCAACTGTTGCAGGATGTCGGCATGCACAACGATGTGGACCACGATCCGATGACGGACACGACGGCGGCCGCAGCCGCTCCCGGCCTCTCCGTGGCGGTGATCGGCGCAGGTGCGCGCAGCTACATCGGCCGGCACGTGAGCGCCGCCCGCGAGGGCGCGCGCGTCGTGGCCGTCGTGGACACGACCGAGATCGGCCGGGAGCGCGGCCGGCAGAACTTCCCCGATGCCGCCATCTACGGCGACCTCTCCGAGCTGATCGCCGCCGGCGGCATCCAGGCCGCCATCGTCACGACGCCGGACCACACCCACGAGGCCATCGCGGTCGAGCTGCTCACCGCGGGCATCGCCGTCTACCTCGAGAAGCCGCTCGCCATCGACCTGCAGGGCGCCGACCGCGTGCTGACCACCGCCGCCGAGACCGGCACCCCGCTGTACGTCGGGCACAACATGCGGCACTCCGGCGTCGTGCGGACGATGCGCGAAATCATCGAGCGCGGCGAGATCGGCGAGGTCAAGGCCGTCTGGGTTCGGCACTTCGTCGGCAACGGCGGCGACTACTACTTCAAGGACTGGCACGCCGACCGCAGCAAGACCGGCACGCTGCTGCTGCAGAAGGCCAGCCACGACATCGACGTGGTCCACTACCTCGCATCCGGGTACACGCGCCGCGTCGTGGGCATGGGCGACCTCATGGTCTACGGCGGCATCACGGACCGTCGCGACCGCTCCGGGGAGACGATGCCCGAGTGGTTCTCGTTCGACAACTGGCCGCCCGCGTCCCAGACCGGCCTGAACCCAGTGGTCGACGTCGAGGACGTCTCCATGATGATGATGACCCTCGACAACGGCGTGCAGGCCAGCTACCAGCAGTGCCACTTCACCCCCGACTACTGGCGCAATTACACCGTCATCGGCACCGAGGGACGGCTCGAGAACTTCGGCGACACCGCCGGCGGCGTCGTCAAGGTCTGGAACCGCAGGCACGAGTGGCAGGCCGACGGCGACGTCGAGTACCCGATCGAGGGCGTCGCCAGCGGCCACGCCGACGCCGACCTCCTCACGATGACCGAGTTCCTCGACCACGTGATCGACGGCGCCCCGACCGTCGTGTCGCCGATCGCCGCGCGCGAGGCCGTGGCCGCGGGGTCGCTCGCCGCGGAGTCGCTGCGCTCCGGATCCGTCCCCTTCACCGTTCCCGACCTGCCCGACCACGTGCTCGAGCACTTCTCCCGCGCGACAACCCCCGCCCCCGAAAGGACCTCTCGATGAGCCCCTCGTTCCCCACTCCCGCGCGGCGCGGCGCCGCCGTGCTCGCCGGCGCCGTCGGCCTCGCGCTCGCCCTGAGCGGCTGCAGCGGCGGCTCCGGCGGGGCGGCCGGTGGATCCGGCGAGTACGCCGCCCCAGAAAGCGACCTCTCCGCGAAGATCACCTACGGCGTGTGGGACCAGAACCAGGTTCCCGCCATCGAGGAGAACATCGCGGCCTTCAACGAGGAGTACCCGGACATCGACGTGACCGTCAACGTCACGCCGTTCGCCGAGTACTGGACGAAGCTGCAGACCCAGGCGTCGAGCGACACCCTCCCCGACCTGTTCTGGATGAACGGCCCGAACATCGGCCTGTACGCCTCGAACGGCCAGATCGAGCCCATCACGGGTGCCGTCGACGCGGGCGACCTCGACCTCGGCAACTACCCCGAGGCGCTCGTCGACCTCTACAACATCGACGACGTGCAGTACGGCGTGCCGAAGGACTTCGACACCATCGGCATCTGGGCGAACAAGGCCCTGTTCGAGCAGGCCGGCGTTCCGCTGCCCGAGGGCGACTGGACCTGGCAGGAGTTCCAGGACACCGCGGCCCAGATCTCCTCCGCCCTCTCGGCCGAGGGCGTGTACGGCGGCGCGGGCGGCATGGACGGCCAGACCACCTACTACAACACGATCTTCCAGGCCGGCGGCACCGTGATCGACGGCGACGCGTCCGGCTACGCCTCACCCGAGGCGGCCGAGGGCATCCAGTTCTGGACCGACCTCATCGCGAGCGGCGGATCGCCCTCCATCCAGCAGCTCACCGACACCACGGGCGACCAGTGGTTCACCTCGGGCAAGCTCGCCATGTACTGGGGCGGCAGCTGGTTCCGTTCGGCCATCACCGACACGGACCTCGCCGCGAACGTGACCGTGCTGCCCCTGCCCTCGGGCGAGGAGCAGGCCACGGTGATCCACGGCGTGTCCAACGTCGTGTCCGCCGCCTCCAAGAACAAGCAGGCCGCCCAGGCCCTGCAGGTCTTCCTGGCGAGCGAGGAGGCGCAGCAGCAGCAGGGCGACGCCGGCGCGGTCATCCCCGCCTTCACCGGCACCCAGTCCGCGTTCACCGAGTCCCTGCCCGACGCGAACCTGCAGGTCTTCCTCGACTCCGTCGAGTACGCCAAGCCGCTCCCGGTGAGCAAGAACTCCGCCGCCTGGAACGCCGAGGAGGCGGAGCTGCTGCCGCAGGCCTTCGCCGGGGAGCGCCCGGTGGCCGAGGTCACCGAGGAGCTCGCGGAGAAGATGGACGCGGCGCTCGCCGAGGAATAGGCCGTGACCTCGACGTCTTCTCGGCCGGGCTCGCCCGCCTCGCCCCTCAGGGGGCGGGGGGCGCGGGTCCGGCCCGGCAGCCCGCCGGACAGTGGGGCCGGCGGCACCCGGCCCGACCCACGACGCCGCATGGCCGGCGACGGGATCTGGCCCTGGCTCTTCATCGCCCCGCTCGTCGCGGGCATCTCGGTCTTCTACTTCTGGCCGGTGCTGCAGACGGCGTTCTACTCGCTCACCGACTGGGGCGTCTTCGGCGGCTGGACCTTCGCGGGCTTCGCGAACTACGTCACCCTGTTCGCCGACCCCGCGCTCTACCTCTCGCTCGGCAACACCCTGCTCTACACGGCGATCGTGCTGCTCGGCATCCCGATCGCCGTCTACCTCGCGAGCCTGCTGAACCTCCCGGGCCTCCGCTTCGCCGGCCTGTACCGCGTGCTGTTCTTCCTGCCCTACGTCGCCATGCCGACCGCGGTCGCCATGGTGTGGCGCGTCATCTTCAACGGCGACTTCGGTCTGCTGAACCACGCGCTCGCGATCGTGGGCATCGACGGGCCGTACTGGATCAGCACGCCCGGCGCCGCGACCGTCGCGGTCGCCATTGTGGGGCTCTGGTCGTCGCTCGGGTTCTCGATGATCGTGCTCGCCGCGGGGCTGAAGAACATCCCGCCGGAGATGTACGAGGCCGCCGAGCTCGACGGCGCCACGCGCTGGCGCCAGTTTCGCTCCATCACGGTGCCGCTCCTCACGCCGAGCATCTTCTTCGTCACGATCATCACCGTGATCTCGAGCTTCCAGCTCTTCGACCTGCTCTACGCGATCCTCGGCAGCAGCAACCCCGTGCTGCCGAAGAGCATGTCGCTCGTCTACTTCTTCTACCGCGAGGGGTTCGTGAACAACGACAAGGGCTACGCCGCCGCGATCGCCATGGTGATCTTCCTGATCATCGGCATCGTCACGGCGATCCAGTTCCGGCTGCAGAAACGGTGGGTGCAGGGTGACTGACCGCACGACCTTCGTGCGCACGAGGACGGTCGACTCCGTTCCGGCCCCCGTGCTCGGCCGCGGCGCCCCGTCGACCACCGCGCGCACCGCCCGCACCCGCCGCGGCCGCCGGGGCGGATCCCACGTGGTCGCGCACCTCGTGCTCGGCGTCGGCGGTCTCCTCATGGCGTTCCCATTCGTGTGGCAGATCATCATGTCGCTGTCCACGAACACCGAGGTGCAGAGCGTCACGCCCGTGTTCTGGCCCGCCGAGCTGCAGTGGGACAACTACGCCCGGGTGTTCGACCGGTTGCCGTTCCTCAGTCAGCTGCAGACCTCGGTGACCATCACGGTCATCCGCACGGTCGCGCAGATCCTGCTGTGCACGCTCGCGGGGTACGCCTTCGCCCGGATGCGCTTCCGTGGCCGCGGACTGCTGCTCGCGCTCGTGCTGTCGATCCTGATGGTGCCGTCGCAGGTGTACCTGCTCTCGCAGTACCAGCTCGTGCAGGGCTTCGGCCTGCTCGACAGCCTCGGCGGCCTCGTGCTCCCCGGCCTGTTCAGCGCGTTCGGCACCTTCCTCATGCGCACCGCGTTCCTGGCGATGCCCGCCGAGCTGGAGGAGGCGGCACGGCTCGACGGAGCGAATCCCTTCCAGATCTTCTGGAAGGTCATGCTTCCGCTCGCCATGCCGAGCATCAGCGTGCTGGCGATCACGACCGTGCTCTGGTCGTGGAACGAGCTGCTCTGGCCGCTCGTCGTCACCACGTTCAGCGAGAAGATGCCGCTCTCGGCCGGACTCGCGACGCTGATCGGCGACCGCACCACCGACTACCCCGTCGTCATGGCCGCGAGCCTGCTCGCCATGGCGCCCGTACTGATTCTGTTCATCGTGCTGCAACGCCGGGTCATCGACGGGCTCGCGTCCAGCGGGCTCAAGTGACCCTCGACAAGGAGAAACAATGAGACGGACCTTCGCCGGAATCGCCATCGCCGGTGCGACCGCGCTGATCGCGGCGGCACCGATGGCCGCCGCCGACGAGCACGACTCGTCCACGGTGACCTACGAGGCGAGCGACGAGATCGTCGCGAACCCGCAGCGCGGTTTCTACCACCACACGGAGACGCACTACCGCGCGGACGGGTCCGGCTACACGCCGCTGGACCGGGCGACGCTCGAGGGGTTCCGGGACGAGGGCATCACGCAGATCCTGCGGGTCTTCTACCTCGAGAAGTTCGCCGCGACCCCGGAGCTCGACCCGGAGTTCCTGCAGCTCGTGCAGGCGGACTACGACACCGCCCGCGAGGCGGGGGTCTCGATCATCACCCGCTTCGCCTACGTGCAGGGCGGCGCGTGGCCCTACGAGCCGCCTTTCGGGGACGCGCCCGTCGACGTCGTGCTCGCCCACGTCGAGCAGCTCGCGCCCATCCTGCAGGCGAATTCCGACGTCCTCCCCGTCGTGCAGAACGGTCTCATCGGCCTCTGGGGCGAGGGCTACTACACGGACCACTTCGTCGCGGATCCGGCGAACCCGGGCGTCGTGACCGAGGAGGACTGGGCGAACCGCTCGGCCGTGACCCAGGCGCTGCTCGACGCGCTGCCCGCGGACCGCGGCGTGCAGGTGCGCACGATGCTCTCCAAGCAGAAGCTGTTCGACGTGCCGACGGGCGCCGAGGGCGCGATCACCGCCGAGCAGGCCGCGGCCGGCGGGGACATCGCGCGCGTCGGTCACCACAACGACTGCCTGCTCGCCGCGCCGGACGACTGGGGCACGTTCCTCTCCGACCCCATCGAGCTCGACCAGCAGTACCTCGAGGCGGACAGCCTCTATGTGCCGGTCGGCGGCGAGACCTGCAACGTCAACCCGCCACGATCGGAATGGCCGAGCGCATCCGCGGAGCTGGCCCGCTACCACTACAGCTACCTGAACCGCGACTACAACAAGGACGTGCTGAACAGCTGGGGCGAGGAGGGGCTCGCGGAGACGGCGAAGCGGCTCGGCTACCGGTTCGTGCTCGAGGACAGTACCGTGACCTCGGGCGCGGACGGCGGCGCCGAGGCGATCAGCATCGACGTGCGCAACGACGGCTGGGCCGCGCCCTACACGCCTCGGCCTGCGGCCCTCGTGCTGCAGGGGGAGACCGGCAGCTACGTCGTGCCCTTCGCGCAGAACGGCGACGCCCGCACGTGGCTGCCGGGAACGACCACGACCCTGTCCGCAACCCTTGACGCGGTGCCGGAGGGCACCTACGAGGCGTCGCTGGCACTGCCGGCGGCCGACCCCGGCACGGCGGCGGACCCGCGGTACGCCATTCAGACCGCGAACGTGGGCACCTGGAATGCCGAGACCGGGCTGAACGACCTCGGCCAGTCGGTCACGGTGGAGGCGGCCGCGGTTCCCCCGAGGCCGACGGATCCGGCCCCCGCGCCAACGGACCCGGCACCGGCCCCCGCGCCGTCTCCCACCGCTCCGGCCGTTCCCGCCCCGGACGCGAGCCCCGCGCCGACCGACACCCCCGCGCCGTCCGTGCCCGCGGGTGACGCGGACCCCGGAGACGCGGACTCCGACGACGGCGGCGGTGCGACGGACGACGGCGGTCCGACGGACCTCGCCTACACCGGATCCAACGGTGCGAGCACGCTGGCCGGCGGCATCGCAGCAGGATCGGCGTTGCTCCTCGGTCTCGGGCTGGTCGCGGTCCGCCGGGTGCTGCGCCGCCGCGCCTCCCTCATGGAGTAGCCGGACCGCGGATCCCGCAACACGACCGGAGCCCGGCGCCCCCTCCTGAGGGCGCCGGGTTCCGCCGTTCCCGCCCGCAGGTCCCCGTCCCGCCAGTCCTGCCCCGGCACGGCGGTTCCGCATCCTCCCCTCCGCATGACGCCCTCAACGCAATTCAGCAGATCTGACGCGACACGCCGTTGGAAGCGCCCACCTGCCCGCGTTTCGGCCGGAATCTGCTGAATTGCGCGAGTTGTCGGGGCGGATTTGCTCAGTTGCGCGTGCGGGCGTGGCGGATTTGCTGAGTTGCGCGAGGGGCCTGGGCGGACTTGCTGAGTTGCGTCTCCCCGCCGCTCTCCCACCCCCGCCTCACCCCCCCCACCCCCGGGCGCGGATGACGCCGCGTGACGCGGGTGCATTGCGGGGTCCGCGGGGGATCCGGATGCTGGTACGACCCCAGCGAAGGAACCGCACATGACCCGTCAGATCCGCCTCAACGCCTTCGACATGAACTGCGTCGGACACCAGTCGCCCGGCCTGTGGCGTCACCCGCAGGACCAGTCCTGGCGCTACAAGGACCTCCGCTACTGGACCGAGCTCGCCCAGCTGCTCGAGCGCGGCGTGTTCGACGGCCTGTTCATCGCCGACGTGCTCGGCACGTACGACGTGTACGGCGGCGACGACCGCGCGACCATCCGCCAGGGCACGCAGACGCCGGTCAACGACCCGATGCTGCTGGTCTCCGCGATGGCCTACGTCACGGAGCACCTCGGCTTCGGGATCACGGCGGGCACCGCCTACGAGCACCCGTACCCCTTCGCCCGGCGCATGTCGACGCTCGACCACCTGACGAACGGCCGCGTCGGCTGGAACGTCGTCACCGGGTACCTGCCGTCCGCCGCGCGCAACATGGGCGCCGCGGACCAGCTCGAGCACGACGATCGCTACGACCACGCCGACGAGTACCTCGAGGTCACCTACAAGCTGTGGGAGGGCTCGTGGGAGGACGACGCGGTCGTGCGCGACCGCGAGGCCGGGGTCTTCACCGACCCGGACAAGGTGCACCACATCGAGCACCACGGCAAGCACTTCGACGTGCCGGGCATCCACGTGTCCGAGCCGTCGCCGCAGCGCTCGCCCGTGATCTTCCAGGCCGGCGCATCCTCGCGCGGCATCGCGTTCGCGGCCGAGAACGCCGAGGCGATCTTCGTGGCGTCGCCCACGAAGACGCTGCTCAAGGCGACGGTGAAAAAGATCCGGGATGCGCTCGAGGCCGCCGGCCGCGACCGGTACGCGGCCCGCATCTACACGCTCATGACCGTCGTTACCGACGCGACCCCCGAGGAGGCGCAGGCCAAGTACGAGGACTACGCCTCCTACGCCAGCACCGAGGGCGGACTGGTGCTCATGTCCGGCTGGATGGGCATCGACCTCTCCCAGTACGACCTCGACGAGCCGATCGGCAACGTGAAGAGCAACGCGATCCAGTCGATGGTCGAGGCGTTCCAGCAGGCGGCGGCGGACGGCAAGGAATGGACCGTACGCGACATCGCGTCGTGGGCCGGCGTCGGCGGGATGGGCCCGCACATCGTGGGCTCGGGCGAGCAGGTCGCGGATCAGCTGCAGGAGTGGGTGGACGAGACGGACGTCGACGGCTTCAACCTCGCCTACGCCATCACGCCGGGCACGTTCGAGGACATCGTCGAGTTCGTCGTGCCCGCGCTCCAGGCCCGTGGCGCGTACCCCACCGAGTACGTCGAGGGCACCCTGCGCCACAAGCTGCACGGCAACGGCGACCGCCTGCCGGACGACCACCGCGGCGCCCGCTACCGCGTCGGCGCCCGGGCGGGCGCGGTCCCCGCCTAGCGCGCGCGGATCAACCGGACCCGCCCGCTCCGCCCGAGACACCATCCCGCCCCTGCCCAGGCACGAGGATCCTGCCCAGTTTCAAAGCTGCGCACGATCCTTCTGCCTGGGCAGGGGCGGTGGTGGCGCGGGCGCACGGAGCGCCCGGGCGAGGGGCGGCCGCCGGCGCGGCGGATCAGGCGCGGCCGATCAGGTGCGGCGGATCAGGTGCGGCCGCCAGCGCGCCGGATCAGGCGGGGCGGGCCCAGGCGCGGAGCTCACCGCCCGCCAGGACGGCCGCCGGATGCGGACCGGCCGCGCGGAGGCGGGCGAGCCGGTCGCCGGCGAGCACGTCGGGCGACGGGGATGCGGCGAGCACGACGTTGCCCTCGCCGCCGCCGAGCACGTCGGACGCCGTGAGCAGCGCGACCGAGCCGAATCCGGCGTCCTCGAGGATCGCGGCCTGCTCCCGGGCCGGGCGCGGGTCGCCGTCGACGGGCACGTTCACGAGCAGCACGCCGCGGGGCGCGAGCAGGGATCGCAGCGAGCCGTAGTACCCGGGCGACCGCAGCCGGGCGGCGGTCGGAGAGCCGCTGTAGGTGTCGCTCACCACGACGTCGGCCGCGCCGACGACGTCCGCGGGCAGCAGGGTCGCGGCGGATCCGGCGTCCCCGGTCATCGGCGTCACGCGAGCACCCGCGGGCAGTGGCAGGCGGGCCAACACCTCCGCGACGAGTCCGGGTCGGTGCTCGATGACGTACTGCCGGGATCCCGGCCGCGTCGCCTCAAGGTAGCGGGGCAGGGTCAGCCCGCCGGCGCCGAGGTGCACGGCGGTGAGCGGCTGTCCGGGGTCGGCGACGGCGTCGAGCACGGCTCCCATCCTGCGCACGTAGTCGAAGAAGAGGTCCGCGGGATCGGCGAGGTTCACGTGCGACTGCAGGTGCCCGTTCACGCTCACGGTGTACGCGCCCGCCACGAACTCGTCCGGCTCGATGGCGATCACCCCGCCACGCTACCGCCCTCCCGCCCCGCGCTGCCCGCCGAGCGCGCCGCCCAGCCCGCCACGCTACCGCCGTCTGCCCGGCCGACACCGGGCCGCACCTAGGACGCGCCGTGGAACCCCCGCACACCCCTCCCGCGTCCGCCTTGGGCGAACTCGCAGGGCCGGGAGCCGGCGCGGACTGGAGGTGCACAGGCAAGCGGCGTAAACTTGAGTCAGATCGACTCAACTCTTGGAACTCAAGGAGACGAACGAGTATGGCAAACATGCAGGGTGCACCGGCGACCAGCGAGGACTCGAAGAGCGCTCTGGAGCAGTACGGCGTCAACCTCACCGAGGTGGCGAGGAGCGGCAAGCTCGACCCGGTGATCGGCCGGGACGCGGAGATCCGCCGCATCAGCCAGGTGCTGACGCGCCGCACGAAGAACAACCCCGTGCTCATCGGCGAGCCCGGCGTCGGCAAGACCGCCGTCGTCGAGGGGCTCGCGCAGCGCATCGTCGCGGGCGACGTCGCCGACTCCCTGAAGGGCAAGGAGCTCGTCTCGCTCGACCTCGCCGCCCTCGTGGCCGGGGCCAAGTACCGCGGCGAGTTCGAGGAGCGGCTGAAGGCCGTGCTGAAGGAGATCAACGACTCCGACGGCCGCGTCATCACGTTCATCGACGAGCTGCACACCCTGATGGGCGCGGGCGGCGGCGAGGGATCCGTCGCGGCGTCGAACATGCTGAAGCCGATGCTCGCGCGCGGCGAGCTGCGCCTCATCGGCGCCACCACCCTCAACGAGTACCGCGAGTACATCGAGAAGGATGCCGCTCTCGAGCGCCGCTTCCAGCAGGTCTACGTCGGCGAGCCGTCCGTCGAGGACACCATCGCGATCCTGCGCGGCCTCAAGGAGCGCTACGAGGCGCACCACAAGGTCACCATCGCGGACTCCGCGCTCGTCGCGGCCGCCGCGCTGTCGAACCGCTACATTCCGGCCCGCCAGCTGCCGGACAAGGCGATCGACCTCATCGACGAGGCCGCGAGTCGGCTCAAGATGGAGATCGACTCCTCGCCGGTCGAGATCGACGAGCTGAAGCGCGCCCTCGACCGCATGCGGCTCGAGGAGCTCGCGCTCAAGAAGGAGAAGGACGACGCGTCGCGCGAGCGGCTCGCGAAGCTGCGCGACACGATGGCCGAGCGCCAGTCCGCGCTCGACGAGCTCGAGGCGCGCTGGCAGGCGGAGAAGTCGTCGCTGAACAGCGTCGGCGACCTGAAGACGCAGCTCAACGAGGCGCGCATCCAGCTCGACCGGGCGATGCGCGAGGGCCGCTACCAGGATGCCTCGAAGCTCAACTACGAGACCATCCCCGGCATCGAGCGCAGCCTCGCGGAGGCGGAGCAGGCTGAGCACGGGCCGCGCATGGTGAACGACCAGGTGACCGACGAGGACATCGCGTCCGTCGTCGCGGCCTGGACCGGCATCCCGGTCGACCGGCTCACCCGGGGCGAGAGCGAGAAGCTGCTGCACCTCGAGGCCGAGCTCGGCAAGCGGCTCATCGGGCAGCGGAAGGCGGTCAAGGCGGTGTCGGATGCGGTGCGCCGCTCGCGGGCGGGACTCTCCGACCCCGACCGGCCCACCGGGTCCTTCCTCTTCCTCGGGCCCACCGGCGTCGGCAAGACGGAGCTCGCGAAGGCGCTCGCCGAGTTCCTGTTCGACGACGAGAAGGCCATGGTCCGCATCGACATGAGCGAGTACGGCGAGAAGTTCTCGGTCTCCCGCCTCGTTGGCGCTCCCCCCGGATACATCGGCTACGAGCAGGGCGGTCAGCTGACCGAGGCCGTGCGCCGGCGCCCGTACTCGGTGATCCTGCTCGACGAGGTCGAGAAGGCGCACCCGGAGGTCTTCGACGTGCTGCTGCAGGTGCTCGACGACGGCCGGCTCACCGACGGCCAGGGACGCACCGTGGACTTCCGCAACACGATCCTCGTGCTCACCTCGAACCTCGGCTCGCACCTGCTCGTCGACCCGACCACCACGGTCGACCAGAAGGAGCAGGCGGTGCAGGCGCTCGTGCGGCAGGCGTTCAAGCCCGAGTTCGTGAACCGGCTCGACGACATCGTCGTCTTCTCGGCGCTCACGGAGGAGGACCTCGGCCAGATCGTCGAGCTCTACATCGACCGGCTCACCCGCCGCCTGGGCGAGCGCCGGCTCGAGCTTGCGGTCACGCCGAGCGCCAGGCGTTGGCTCGCGGAGCGCGGCTACGACCCGGTGTACGGGGCGCGGCCGCTGCGCCGCCTGATGCAGCACGAGATCGACGACCGGCTCGCGAACGCCCTGCTCGCGGGCGAGATCCACGACGGCGACACCGCCCGGGTGGACATGGCGGAGGACGGCCAGACCCTCACGGTCTCGCGCCTCGAGCCCCTGCTCGTCGACTAGCCGCCGCGCCGGGTGTCCCGTGCCGAACGAAGCGCCCCGGGTTCCTCCCGGGGCGCTTCGCATTGCACCCGATCAGTCGTCGAAGTCGGTGCTGCGGCTGACGGACTCCCAGGCGTCGACCTCGGTGCGGAGCGCGTCGAGGGCGGCGCGGAAGCCGTCGGACGCGTCGTTGCCGAGCAGCAGCATGTAGGGCGCGTCGTCGGACTCGACGACCCGGATCAGGGCGGCCGCCGCCTTCGCGGGGTCGCCCTTTTGCGTGCCGTGCGCGGTGTCGTTCTCCTTGCGGCGCTTCCCGGCGGTGTCCGCGTAGTCGGCGATGGGCTCGGCCGACTGGGTGAGCGACCGCCCGGCGAAGTCGGTGCGGAATCCGCCGGGCTCCACGACCATGGCCGTGATGCCGAGTGGGGCGACCTCCTTGCGCAGGGACAGCGTGAGCGACTCGATCGCCGCCTTCACCGCCGCGTAGTAGCCGGAGCCCTCGGGGGAGATGCGCGCGCCGATGGACGAGAGGTTCACGATCGTGCCGGAGCCGCGGGCGCGCATCCCGGGCAGCACCGCCTTGATCGTGCGGACGCTGCCGTACAGGTGCGTGTCGAAGAGCCGCTGCACGGCGGTGTCCTCGCCCTCCTCGACGGCGGCGCGATAGCCGTAGCCGGCGTTGTTCACCAGCACGTCGACGGCGCCGAAACGCTCCTCGGCCGCTGCGACCGCGGCGGCGACCTGGCCGTCGTCGGTCACGTCGAGGGCGACGGCCAGCGCCGAGTCCGGGTGCGCGTCGGCGATGTCCTGCACGGTCGACACGTCGCGCGCGGTCACGACCGCGTTGTCGCCGTGCTCGAGCACGGCCTCCGCGAGCGCGCGCCCGAGTCCGGTGGAGCAGCCGGTGATGAGCCAGGTGGTCATGGGTGTTCCCGCTTCCTCGTGAAGTGCCGTCCCCTCACCGTACGAGGATCGGCCCCCGCGCGCGGCCTGCGGGATGGATGACCCACCACGCTCCTGCCCAGGCAGAAGGTTCGTGCGCAGCTTTTAGCTGGGCAGAATCCTCCTGCCTGGGCAGGGGCAGGGGCAGGCTCAGGGACGTGTCGACAGGTTCAGGGACCCGTGTTGACGGGCCGCGGGTGCGCCGCGGCTAGAGGGCCGCGAGCTCCGCCTTCACCGCGGCCGCGAAGGCGTCGATGTCGGCCTCCGTCGTGTCGAACGCGCACATCCAGCGCACCTCGCGGCGGGCCGCGTCCCAGTCGTAGAACCGGAACGACCGCCGGAGCCGGTCCGCGACCCCGGGCGGCAGGATCGCGAACACGCCGTTCGACTGCGTCTCCTGGGTGAACTCGATGCCGTCGAGGCCCTCGAGCGACGCGCGCAGGCGCTGCGCCATCGCGTTGGCATGTCGTGCGGAGCTCAGGTACAGCGGCTCCCCGTCGGCGCCGGGGGAGAGCAGCGCGATGAGCTGCGCCGACACGAACCGCATCTTCGACGCGAGCTGCATGTTCATCTTGCGGAGGTAGTGCAGCCCGTCGCTCGCGGCCGGGTTGAGCACGACGATGGCCTCGCCGAACAGGAGGCCGTTCTTCGTGCCGCCGAAGCTCAGCAGGTCGACGCCCGCGTCCGTGGTGAAGGCTCCGAACGGTGCGTCGAGCGCGGCCGCGGCGTTCGAGATGCGCGCGCCGTCCATGTGCAGCAGCATGCCCCGCTCGTGCACGTGGTCCGCGATGGCCCGGATCTCGTCGGCCGAGTACGCCGTGCCGAGCTCGGTCGTCTGCGTGATGCTCACCGCGAGCGGCTGGGCGCGGTGCTCGTCGCCCCAGCCCCACGCCTCCTGGTCGATGAGCCCGGGCGTGAGCTTGCCGTCCGGCGTCTCAACGTGCAGCAGCTTCAGCCCGCCGATGCGCTCGGGCGCGCCGTTCTCGTCCGTGTTGATGTGGGCCGTGCGCGCGCACACGACGGCTCCCCAGCGGGGGAGCATCGACTGCAGTGCCGTCACGTTGGCGCCGGTGCCGTTGAACACCGGAAAGACCTGCACGCCGGCGCCGAAGTGCTGGGCGAACACCTCGTGCAGGTGCTCGGTGTAGACGTCCTCGCCGTAGGAGACCTGGTGCCCGCCGTTCGCCGCTGCGACGGCCTCGAGCACCTCGGGATGCACGCCCGCGTAGTTGTCCGAGGCGAAGCCGCGGTACTCGGGGTCGTGGAGGCGGAGGGAGCGGGTCTGCAGAGCGTCGGTCACCGGTTCAGTCTCCCATCCGAGCGTCCGCTCGCGTGTGCCGCGGTCACGCTCCGCGCCCCTCGTCGAGCACGATGCGCTGCTGCGGCAGTTCCGACCACAGCCCCACGACGGCGTCCGCGAGCAGCCCCTCGCGGCCGTTGAGCGTCGAGACCACGAAGATCGTCGAGCGCGCCGGCGAGCCGCTCTTGCTGAATCCGCGATCGACCGCCCGCAGCCACGTCTCGGCCGCGAGCTTCGCCGTGGCGTAGTTCGCGCCGCCGGGGTAGGGCCGCTGGGCCGCGGTGGAGGAGACGATGGCGAGCCGGCCCGCCTCGGACGCCGCGAGGTCGTCTGCGAAGGCGCGCGTCGTGTTCCGGAGCGTCGTGAGGATGCGCTCGTGCAGGAAGTCCCAGTCGTCGTCGGTCTGGCCGGCGAGACCGTTGCCGCCGCGCCAGCCACCGACGAGGTGCACGAGACCGTCGATCCCGCCCTCCTCGCCGCGGATGCGCTCGGCCAGCTCGAGCACGGCATCGAAGTCGCGCAGGTCGCACACCTCGCGCCGCGCGGCCTCGACCTCCGCGAGCCGCCCGGCATCCGACCCGACGGCGATCACCCGCGCCCCGGCGGCGGTCAGGGCCGCCGCGACGGCCCGGCCCGCGGCGCTCGACGCACCGGCGATCACGACGACCCGACCGGCGACCCCGGAGCTCACGGGGCGGCGCCGGTGATACCGGACGTCGACGCGATGGTGTCGCCCATCTTCTTGGCCAGCGCCTCGTAGAACATCGAGAGCGGGAACTCGTCCGGATGCACGAGGTCGGTCAGCCCCTTGGGCGGACCGTCGACCGGCAGCGCGTCCACGCCCTTGGCCCACGTGGACGCGGGGTGCGGCGTAAGCGTTCCGGCGACGAGCGCGTAGGCGGCGAGCCAGTGCGCGGTCTTCGGCCGGTCGATGGAGCGCCAGTAGAGCTCCTCGATCTCGCGCCCGAGGGCGACGACCACGTCGGCGACCTCCGGCCAGTCGATCGTCAGGCGCGTGTCGGTCCAGTGCAGCACGTGGTGCTGGTGCAGCCAGGCGAACAGCAGCTGCCCGCCGAGGCCGTCGTAGTTGCGCACGCGGCTGCCTGTGATGGCGAAGCGGAAGATCCGGTCGAAGATCACCGCGTACTGCACGAGCGGCGCGTGCTCGAGGATCGCCCGCTGCTCGTCCGTGCGCTCGTCCTCGGGAACCGCCGAGAGCTCGCGCTCCAGCCGCACCGACTCGCGGAAGGCCGTCAGGTCGCAGCGCAGCTCCTCGAGCGAGTACAGGAAGAACGGCATCCGCTGCTTGATCATGAACGGATCGAAGGGCAGGTCCCCGCGCATGTGGGTGCGGTCGTGGATGAGATCCCACATCACGAAGGTGCGCTCCGTGAGTTCCTGGTCGTCGAGCAGTCGCGCGGCGGCCTCGGGCAGGTCGAGCTTGGTGATGTCCGCGGCCGCGCGCACGACGCGGCGGAACCGGGCGGCCTCGCGGTCGGCGAAGATCGCGCCCCAGGTGAACGAGGGGATCTCGCGCATCGCGACGGTCTCGGGGAACAGCACCGCGGAGTTGGAGTCGTAGCCGGGCGTGAAGTCAAGGAAGCGCACGGGCACGAACATGCCGTTCGAGTACTCCCCGCGCTCGAGGTCCGCGACGAACTCGGGCCAGACGACCTCGACGAGCACGGCCTCGACGTGGCGGCTCGTGCTGCCGTTCTGGGTGAACATCGGGAACACGACGAGGTGGCGCAGGCCGTCGACGCGCAGCAGCTGAGGCTGGAAGGCCTGGAGCGAGTCGAGGAAGTCGGGCACCCCGAACCCGCTCGCCGCCCAGCGCTCGAAGTCGACCACGAGCGCGTCGAGGTAGTCCGCGTCGTGGGGGAACGTGGGCGCGAGGCCACGCACGGCGACGATGATCTCGTCCACGAGCTCGGCGGCACGCCCGTGATCGGCGGCGTCCGGCACCGAGCCGTCGGCGGCCTGCAGGCCCTGCATCACGGTGGCCGCCGCCTTGAGAGCGAGCCAGGCCGGGGAGGCGGCCACGTCCTCGAGGACCTCGGGTTCTCCGACAATGGCCTGGGCGGTCGACTGCGACATGGGAAACCTCCGATCGTTGTGCTCGTGGGACAGGTCGTCCCTGAGCCTAACGACGGCTATCCGCAGCTTTGTTGCCGTTCGCGGCGAATCGGTGCGCCGTTTCGCCGCTCGACGCGCGGTTTCTTCGCCGAGGAACTATGCCGCGCGGTTGGACGTGTTCGCCCGCGATGCGGGACCGCCCACGAACGCCGCACGCGCCGCCTCGAGCGTGGGGAAGCGGGAGCGGTCGAGGGGCGATCCGAGCCGGAGCACCTCGTACGCGTCGCCCGTGCGCTCGATGAAGCCGATGAGGCCTGAGGGGTCGCCGTCGTCGATGCGCCGGTTGGTCACGCGCCACTCCGACGGGGAGAGGGCGACAAGGGCGACGTCGGTCAGCAGTGCCGGGGTGCGGAAGATGTCGGAGTCCATGGTGCTTCTTTTCTGGAGGGGGCGTCGGAGCATCGAGCGACACCGCGACTGAGTCCATTCCATCCTGCTCGCACCCACCGACACAGAGGCTTGACGCCGCGCCGATCAGGGATTATGGACGGGAACCGGTCCGCATCGACGGAGTGTCGGCGCTCACTGCCGTCCGGTGTGCAGACCCCGCTCCTCGACGACCAGGGCGGCCAGGTGGCTGCCCCAGATGCGGTAGAGCTTCGCGTAGCTGAAGAGGTCGCCGGCCATCATCCGCGCGTCGATCGCCGGCATCGCCGTGAACACGACACCCGGGTACTGCGCGGCGATCCGCTCCGCCCCGAGGTTGAGGACCCGCGTGTGCTCGCGCACGAAGGCGCGGATGATGGCGGGCACCTTGACGCGGTCGGACACGTGCGGCACGGGGGAGGTCACGATCGTCGCATCCGAGGCGGCGTGCTCCGTGAGGTGCTGGAGCACGGACTCGTACTCGCGCGCCCAGCGGGTGGGACTCGACAGGTGCAGGGCCTCGTAGACCCCGGGGAAGAAGACGATGACGTCGTACCGGCGCAGATCCACGCGCTCCTGCAGGGCGGCCGCGGTTTGCCCGACGCGACCCATGCCTATGGGGACGTTCCGCCACTCGGCCCCCCGCCCGCTCGCGCGGCTGAGCGCCTGCGAGAGCGTGCTGGCGACGCCGAGCTTGTGCGAGCGCACGCCGACCCCGGCCCCCGCGATCCCGCCGATGACGAGCACGCGATCGGGATCCGGTCCCGGAACCACTCCCGCCGGCTCGTCCGGGGCCGTGCTCCAGCTGAGCCGGGTCGGCAGCGTGCCGCCGTAGAACAGCGACACGAGGGGGCGCACGATGGCGCGCTGCCAGGAGCTCAACGCCACCCGCGTCCGGAAGCCCGTGTCATTCGTCACTCGCCGCTCCCTCCCCTCACAGCCCGTGCAGTCCGAGCCACTCGCGCAGCCTCGCCGAGAACTCCGCGGGTTGTTCGAGGCTCGGCAGGTGCGCGGAGCCGGGGAAGACCTCGTGCTCGGCGCCCGGGATGCCGTCCCGCGCGTACTCGAACCAGCGGAGCGCGGGGGAGGCGTCGAAGGCCCCGACGGTCACGAGGGCGGGGAAGTCGAGTTCGCCGAGCCTGCCGTACGCGGGCGGCTCGAGGGGCACGGGCGAGGGCTGCTCGGTCGCGTGCGCGGCATTGGCGCGGTTCAGCTCGTGGGCGAGGCGGAGGAACGCCGGATCCACGTCGTCGCCCGATCGCCCCGGGCCGACGCACCAGAACTCCACCTCGAGGTCGGCGAGGCGCAGCCAGTCGCGCTCGTCCTCGGCCTCGTCCATCCGCTCGGCGAGCTCCCGCTCCGCGTCGGTGAGCGCGACCTCGGGGAAGCCGCCGATCGCGGCGTCCACCAGCACGAGGCCGGAGACCCGCTCGGGGGTCTCGAGCGCGAGGTCGAGGGCGATCCGGCCGCCACGGGAGTTGCCGACCACGGTGGCCTCCGCCACGCCGAGGTGATCGAGCAGCGCCCGAGCGTCGTCGCGATCGGAGTACGGCCCGTCGGCCGTGCGGGTGCCGCCGAAGCCCCGGGTGTCGAAGCGGATCACATGGTGATCCCCCTCGAGGGACGGCACGATCGCATCCCACATGCGCAGCGAGGCGACGCCCGCGTGGATCAGCAGGAGCGCGGGCGCCGACACATGGCCGTGGGTCTCGTAGTAGAGGGTGGCGCCTGCGACGTCGAGCGTGGGCATGGCCACAGCGTAGGGGACAGCCCGCGGCGCTCGCGCGGACGTCGGCACGCGGCGGGCCGGTCACGGTTCCGGCGCGAACCGGTCGGTGCGGCATCGTCTCCTAGAGTGGGGGTACCGCCGTCCGCCGAACGCTCTGGAGAAAGCCATGTCCGGAGTGCTGATCGGCTTCGGCATCATCGGCTTCGTCATCCTGGTCGGCTTCCTCGTCGGGCGCTTCGGCATCGCCGGCCCGAACGCGCAGTACGTGATGAACCGGCTCGCCTTCTTCGTCGCGACGCCCGCCCTGCTGTTCACCGTGCTCGCTCGGGCCGACCTGCACGTCGTGTTCTCCGCGTTCCTGCTCGGCGCCGCCATATCGGTCGCGATCACCGCCCTGCTGTACGTGCTCGCCTCGCGGCTCCTGTTCCGCCGCGCGGTGCCGGAGACCACGGTGGGCGCGGCCGCAGCCTGCTACGTGAACGCCAACAACATCGGCCTCCCCGTCGCCATCTACGTGCTCGGCGACCCGCAGTACGTCGCGCCCGTGCTCCTGCTGCAGCTGCTGGTGCTCGCCCCGATCACCCTGACGACGCTCGACACGGCGACGCGCGGCAAGGCGTCGGTGATGGGGTTCCTCACCCAGCCGCTGCGCAATCCGATGATCATCGCGTCGCTCCTCGGCGTCCTGGTGGCGCTCACGGGGATCCCCCTGCCGGACGCGTTCTTCGAGCCGTTCGAGCTCATCGGCGGGGCGGCCATCCCGCTCGTGCTCATGGCATTCGGCATGAGCCTGCACGGCCAGCGGCCCCTCGAGGCCGGATCGGGCCGGAAGGACGTGCTCACGGCGGTCGTGCTGAAGTCGATCGTCATGCCCGTGATCGCCTACGTCTTCGCGCACTTCGTGTTCGCGCTCGACGCGGAGCAGGTGTTCGCGGCGACGGTGCTCGCCGCCCTGCCCACCGCGCAGAACATCTACAACTTCGCCGCCCGCTACGAGCGCGGAGTCGTGATCGCCCGGGACGCCGTGCTGCTCTCGACGGTCGCCTCCGTGCCGGTGCTGCTCGTCATCGCCGCCCTGCTCGCCCCGCGCTGATCGGCGGGCGGCGCCGCGAAAAGCGCGCCGGAGTAGCGTCTTCGCATGTTCCACGGGTACCGACGGGGAGGATCACCGGCACTGGTCGCGCTGGCGGCGGTCGCCGCGTCCGCGCTGGCCGGCTGCTCGTCGCTGGCTCCCGACGCGCCGTCCGCCGAGGGCGTGGCGGTCGCGTTCGCCGCGGCACTCGACGCGGGCAACGCGACGGAGGCCTGCGCAATGCTCGCTCCGGGCACGGTCGAGGAGATCGAGTCGAGCGAGGACACCTCCTGCGACGCCGCCGTCCTTCAGCTGGGCCTTCCCTCCGGCGGGCAGGGCCTCCGCGCCGAGGCGTTCGGTCGGGGCGCGATCGTGGAGCTGGACAACGACACCCTCTTCCTCGTGGGCGACGGGGACGGTGACGTGCGCGGCTGGCGGGTCACCGCCGCGGGCTGCGAGCCGCGGCCGGAGCGCCCATACGACTGCACCGTGAAGGGCGGCTGAGATGCGAACGGTGGTCAACCTGTGGCATGTCGTCTTCGTGGCGGTTATCGCCCTCGGCCTGATCCGGCTGCTGAGAGCGCGGCGGGGCTGAGATGCGGGCCGTCTTCACCACCTGGCTCACATTCATCGTGCTCGGCCTCGCCTACGTGATCACGATCGGGGTGCTGCACCGATGAGGGGGCTCCGCGATCACGCGCTCAGCACCATCTTCGGCGTGCTGTTCCTCATCGCGCTCGCCGGGCAGGCCCTCACGGGCTTCGCGGTCTACAACGAGCAGCAGGTGAGCGACGGGCTCACCGAGGTGACCCTGCTGAGCTACGTCACCTCGTCGAACTTCGCCGTCGACGTCGCGGAGAACTGGCAGTCGGAGTACCTGCAGTTCGCGCTCTACATCCTCCTCACCGTCTGGTTCGTGCAGAGGGGCTCGACCGAGTCGAAGGAGCCGGGCAACGAGGGACCCGGATCGGACGAGGACGCGCAGGTCGGCGAATTCGCCCGCCCGGACTCACCCGCCTGGGCGCGCACAGGAGGGCTGCGACGCACGCTCTACTCGAACTCCCTGGTCGCCGTGATGCTGGCCGTCTTCGTGCTGTCCTGGCTCGCGCAGTCGATCGCCGGTCAGGTGTCCTTCAACGAGGAGCAGCTCGCCTCGCTCGAGGCGCCGGTCACCTGGGCGGAGTACGCGGTGTCGCCGGACTTCTGGAGCCGCACGCTGCAGAACTGGCAGTCGGAGTTCCTGGCGGTCGGCAGCATGGCCGTGTTCTCGGTGTACCTGCGCCAGCGCGGGTCACCGGAGTCGAAGCCCGTGGGCGCGCCGCACGAGGAGACCGGCACCGAGTCCTGAGTGCGCGACCGGGCGGTGGCGGCGCGGCCCAAGCGTCAGCGGAAGATGCTGCCGAGCCAGGTGCCGACGCCGTACCCCGGCACGCTCAGGAAGCAGATGATCGCGCCGACGAGCCACACCACGGCGGACGCGGCCAGCGCGAGGAGCGGTATCCGCCAGGGGCGGGGCCGCCGCCGCTGCAGGAGCACGGCTGTCGTGACGAAGCCGGCGACGGCGATGAGGGGCGGGATCAGGAGGGCGAGGAAGAACCCGCCGACGAACATCCCGCCGCTGCAGTCGGTCCGGGAGATGGTGCACGCGTCCTGGACGAGCAGGAGCAGCAGAGCGAGCGCGCTCAGGATGCCCGTGCCGAGGGCGCCCGCCACCATCGCGAGGACCGCGTTCCGCAGCTCCCGGCGGTCGAGCGGGGCGCGGCGCTTCGGCTCCCTGGCGCGCGGGAAGGCGCCGTCCTTGCCCGGTCGGCCGGTGAGGTCGTGGATGTCGCTCATGCTGGAACCCTGTTCGAGGTGCGGTGCGCCGGATGCGGCGATCAGAAGATCATGGGGCGGTCGTCGTCGAGCTCGGTCTCGACGTCGAGGTCGACGACCACCGGCACGTGGTCGCTCGGGGCGTCGCCCTTGCGCTCGTTGCGCTCGATGTGGGCACCGGTGACGAGCCGGGCGAAGGCGGGCGAGCCGAGGATGAAGTCGATCCGCATCCCCTCGTTGCGCGGGAAGCGCAGCTGCTTGTAGTCCCAGTAGGTGTAGCCGGGCACGCCGGCGTCGCGCACGACGTCGCGCATGCCGATCGTCTCGAACGCGCGGAACGCGGCGCGCTCCGGTTCGGAGACGTGCGTGGACCCCTGGAACGCGCCCATGTCCCAGACGTCCTCGTCGAGCGGCGCGATGTTCCAGTCGCCCATCAGGGCGAGCGGGAGGTCCGGGGTGGCGCTCAGCGTCTCCTGCGCCGAGTCGAGCAGCCGGGCGAGCCAGTTCAGCTTGTAGTCGTAGTGGGGGTCGCCCAGCTCCCGGCCGTTGGGCACGTACAGGCTCCACAGGTCGATGCCGTTGACCGTTGCGCCGATGGCACGGGCCTCGAGCGGCAGGCCGCTCTCGTCGAGTGCGAACGCGCTCGCGGGCATGGCGGCGGTGGGCTTCACCACGCCGAAGCCCGGCATGTGCGGGAACCCGACGCGCACGTTCTCCATGGGCAGCCGGCTCGCGATCGCCACGCCGTTCCACTGGCTGAAGCCGTGCAGCTCCACCTCGTAGCCCGCGGCGTGGAACTGGTCGAGCGGGAACTGCTCCGGCTTGCACTTGATCTCCTGCATGGCCAGCACGTCCACGTCGTCGCGCAGCATCCAATCGACGACACGTGCCGCCCTGCTACGGATGGAGTTGACGTTCCAGGTGGCGACACGCATGCCCCCCATGGTAGTTCGCACGTGTCGCCCGTCCGTCGCCGGGGCCCGCCCGCGCCCTACGCTTGCCTCATGATTCCTCCGGTCGTGGACACCGTCTGGCTGCGTGAACACCTCGGCGAGGTCGTGATCGCCGACGTGCGCTGGTACCTCGACGGGCGGCCCGGCCGCGCCGAGTACGAGCGCGGCCACCTCCCGGGCGCCCGTTTCGTGGACCTCGACCGCTGGCTCTCGGGCCCCCCGGGAAACGGCGGGGGAAGGCATCCGCTCCCGTCGCCCGACCAGTTCTCGCGCGGCATGGCGGCGCTCGGCATCTCCGACGACGACACGGTGATCGCGTACGACGACGCCGGTGGCGTGATCGCCGCGCGCCTCGTCTGGATGCTCCGCGTCACCGGCCGGCGGGCGGCCCTGCTCGACGGCGGAATCCAGGCCTTCGACGGCGAGCTCGAGACCGCGGAGCCGACGTGGCAGCTGGGCGGCTTCTCCGTGCGCCCCTGGCCCGAGGACCGGCTCGCCACGATGGACGACGCCGCCGACGCCGGGAACATCGTGCTCGACGCGCGGCCCGCCGAGCGCTACCGCGGCGAGCCGAACCCCGCGGACCCGAGGCCCGGGCACATCCCCGGCGCCCGCAGCGCCCCCACCCGCGAGAACCTCGGAACCGACGGCCGCCTCCTTCCCGTCGACGAGTTGCGGGCGCGGTTCGAGGCGGTCGGGGTGAGCGACGCCGAGGGCGTCGTGTCGTACTGCGGATCCGGCATCACGGCCTGCCACGCGCTCCTCACGCTCGAGCACGCCGGCCTCGGCCGGGGACGGCTCTACCCCGGCTCCTGGTCGGAGTACGGCGCGACGGATCGCCCGGCCGAACTGGGCTGACGCCCGGCGGCACGGTCCCGAGCCGTCCCCACGGTCCCTGAGCCGTCCCCACGGTCCCTGAGCTTGTCGAAGGGACGCAACGTGCTTCGACGAGCCGTCCCTACGGTCCCTGAGCTTGTCGAAGGGACGCAACGCGCTTCGACAGGCCGTCCCCTCGGTCCCTGAGCCGTCCCCATGGTCCCTGAGCTTGTCGAAGGGACGCGACGTCGCTTCGACGAGCCGTCCCTACGGTCCCTGAGCTCGTCGAAGGGACGCAACGCGCTTCGACAGGCTCAGCGACCGTGCGAGCTCAGCGACCGTGCAGGCCCAGCGACCGTGCGGACTCAGCGACCGGGGGCGGCTAGTCCTCGCCGAGGGGCCAGACCGCGCGCACCTCGAGGCGCCCGAACCGAGCCATCGGGTGCCGGGACGCAAAGTCCACCGCCTCCTCCAACGAGGCGCAGTCGAGCACGTCGAAGCCGGCGATCCACTCCTTCGTCTCGGCGAACGGGCCGTCCGTCACGATCACCTTCCCGCCCCGCTTGCGGATGGTCTTGGCGTGCTCGGGCGGGCGCAGCCGGTTGCCCTCGCCGAGCAGCCCGCGCTCCTGCCCTTCGCTCGCCCACTCCTGGATGTTGTCGCCTTCGGGCGAGTACTCCTCGCCCTCCGGGTCGGTGCACACCAGCAACAGAAACTTCATCCGGTCCTCCTCGATCGGTTCGTGAACAGGATGTCGTCCCGTTCACCAATACGTCGATCGGCGCAAGCCCTTTTCGACATCGCACGAACGGAAATGTCCCGGCGTAGCGTCGACAGGCGGGAAAGCCCCGGTACGGAATCGAAGGAGAATGCGGTGACTCAGCAGCCCCCCCAGCAACAGGACGTTCCCGGCAGCGAGCAGGAGATGACCCCGAAGCCCGACCACGGCGAGGAGAGCTACAAGGGCTCCGGCCGCCTCGAGGGCAAGGCCGCCGTCATCACCGGCGCGGACAGCGGCATCGGCAAGGCGGTTGCCATCGCCTACGCCCGAGAGGGCGCGGACGTGCTGATCAGCTACCTGAACGAGCACGAGGACGCCGAGGAGGCCCGGGCGCTGGTCGAGGCCGCGGGCCGCAAGGCCGTGCTCGTGTCCGGCGACCTGTCCGACCCGGCGCACTGCCGCGAGATCATCGCGACCGCGGTGAAGGAGTTCGGCAAGATCGACATCCTGGTCAGCAACGCGGCGTTCCAGATGAGCCGCCAGTCGCTCGACGAGATCCCGGACGAGGAGTGGGACTACACCCTCGCCGTGAACCTCAGCGCCTACTTCCACCTCGTGAAGGCCGCCGTGCCGCACATGCAGCCGGGCGCATCCATCATCGGCTCGAGCTCCGTGCAGTCGGACACCCCGACGCCGGACCTGCTGCCGTACGCGGCCACGAAGGCGGCCATCGCCAACATGACCGGGTCGCTCGCGCAGATGCTGGCCGAGAAGGGCATCCGTGCCAACAGCGTGGCTCCGGGACCGATCTGGACGCCGCTCATCCCGGCGACGATGCCCGAGGAGAAGGTGGCGAGCTTCGGCGAGCAGGTGCCCATGGGCCGCGCCGGTCAGCCAGCCGAGCTCGCCCCCGTCTACGTGATGCTGGCGAGCGACGAGGCGAGCTACGTCTCCGGCGCCCGCATCGCCGTCACGGGCGGCAAGCCGATCCTCTAGCCGAGGCGGTGGCGCCGTTCTGCGACGCCACGATCGTGGCCCGGGGTCAGTCGGCCCCGGGCCACAGTCGTAGCACCCGGTCGAAGAACGCCGACTTGCGGTCCTCGTACCCCTCGCCGGCCGGCCCGTCGTCCGCCAGCTTCGCCGCGTTGTACTCCTCGACGAGGGCCGGGTCGGCGCGCAGCAGCTCCCAGGTGCGGTGAAAGCGGAGGTCGTGCTCGGACCCCACCGGCGTGACGGCGATCCCGGTCGGCAGTGCCGTGTCGACCGCCTCGAAGGCGGCCAGCGTCGGGCCCCAGATCTCGGGATGCACGATGGTGTGGGTCCGCCGCAGCGCGTCGACCGCCGCGGCGAAATCCGCCGCCGCCACGCGCAGGTGCAGGTCGACGTCGCCGCGGGTCAGCGCGCCGGGCACGCTGCTCCCGCCCACGAGCACGAGATCGCCCGGCACGCCCGCGGCGCGCAGCGCGTCCCGCTGCTCCGCCAGGATGCGCTCCGCCCAGGGGAGGAGGTCGTCGGAGGCCCGCAGCCCCTCGGTCACTCCTCGCCGTCCAACTCGCCGATGAGGATGGCGGTGTACATGAGGGCGAGGTGGCTGAGCCCCTGGGGCAGGTTGCCGGCGAACGAGAGGTCGTCCGCGTCCATCATCTCGGCGTACAGGCCAACGTCGTTGCCGAGCGCGACGAGCTCGTCCATCGCGGCCTTCGCCTCGTCCCTGCGTCCGACGCAGGCGAGCGCCGCCGCGACCCAGAAGCCGCAGGCGACGAAGGTCGCCTCCTCGTTCTGCATGCCGCTGTAGCGATACAGCAGGGGACCGCGGCCGAGCTCGGCGACGAGTGCGTCGATGGTCTTCGACATGCGCTCGCCCCGGTCGAATCCGCTGGGCGCGTGCAACAGGATCGACGCGTCGAGGGCGTCGGACCCGGGATACATGACGTAGCTCTGCCGCTCTTCCGACCAGCCGTGCTCGTGCACCCACGCCGCGATGTCGTCGCGCTCGACCTCCCAGCGGCGGGGGTCGCCGGGGATCTGGCCCTCCTTGGCGAGCTGCACCGCGCAGTCGAGCGCCTGCCAGCAGCCGAGCTTGGACGAGGTGTAGTGCCGCTCCGTCTCGAGCTCCCACATGCCCGCGTCGGGCTTCTGCCAGTCGTCGCAGGCCTGATCGGCGACGCTCGCCAGCAGCCTGGCGGTCTCGGTGTCGAGCACGTTGCCCTGGCCCACGTACAGCCGCATCACGTCGAAGAGGTCGCCGTAGGGTCCCAGCTGCCGCTGGTTCCGCGCATCGTTGCCCACCACGACCGGGCCCTTGCCGCGCCAGCCGGGCACGTCCGGATACTGGGCGCCGTCGGGCAGGGAGCCGTCCAGCCCGTAGAACACCTGCAGCGACGGGCCGTGCAGCCGGATGGTGCTGAGCAGCCAGGACACGGCCGACTGCGTCTCCTCGCGCAGCCCGAACCGGATGAGGGCCTGCAGCGTGTAGGCGACGTCGCGCACCCAGGCGTACCGGTAGTCCCAGTTCTTCGACCCGTCCACCGCCTCGGGCAGCGACGTCGTTGCCGCGGCCGCGATGGAGCCGTTCGGGCTGTGGATGAGCAGCTTCAGCGCGAGGGCGCTGCGCTGCACGGCATCCGCCCACGGGCCGTCGAAGGAGAACTCCTCGGACCAGGCGCCCCAGTTGCGGATGGTGCGGTCGATGCCGCGGTCCACGTTCCACGGGTTCGGCAGGTGGATGGGCTCCCGGAGCGTTCCCGAGACGCACACCAGGGAGCGCGAGCCCTCGCTCGTCGTGAACGAGCCGGCGAGGGAGTGCGTTCCGGGCTCGTGCGGCCCGTGCTCGAACCCGGTGAGGGCGAGGGTCACCCCGTCGACCCGCATGACGGCGCCGTGCGGCGTGTCGGACACCCAGGGCATGACCGTGCGCAGCACCTGACCGGGCTCGACCGACCAGGCCATCTCGACCCGGCCCGAGATGCCGTCGACGCGCCGGGCGAGCTCGGCCCAGGGCAGGCGGCCGGCGACGCCGGTGACCAGGGCGTCCGTGACCGTGACGACTCCGGAATCCGTCGTGAACGTGGTCCGGAGCACGTTCGTGCCCGGCACGTACTCGCGCGTGCTCGTGAACTCCTCCGTCGGCGCCATCGTGATGCGGCCGCCCTGCTCGGCGTCGAGCAGGGCCGCGAAGACGGGCGGGGAGTCGAGGCTGGGGATGGGGAACCAGTCGATGCTGCCGTCGCGCGCGACGAGGGCGACGGTGCGTCCGTCGCCGATGCCGGCGTAGCCGCGCAGGTCGGCGTACCCGTCGGTGCGGGAGAGCGATCCGCCGCGCTCGTCGGCCGCGAGTCGTTCGGCCGGGGCGTTCGTCCTGGTCACGCGTGCTCCCTCCGCGGCGCGGCCGGTCGCGCGCGGCGCCCCTCCAACCTAACCGCGCCCCGGTGTGCGGGCTCTGAGCGAGCTGAGGGGCCCGGGAGCCTCAGAAGGAGGTGGTCACGGTGATGACGGTGGGGCCGAGCACCGCGATGAACAGCGTCGGCAGGATGCAGAGCATGAGCGGGAAGAGCACCTTCACCGGGATCTGCAGGGCCTTCTCCTCCGCGCGCTGTCGGCGCTTCAGGCGCATCTCCTTCGCCTGGGTGCGCAGCACGGCGGCGATCGAGATGCCGTACGCGTCGGCCTGAACGACCGCGCGGACGAACGCTCGAAGGTCGGGCACGCTCGTGCGCTCGCTGAGCGCCAGGTAGGCGTCTCGCCGGGACAGCCCGACGCGCATGTCCTGCAGGGTGCGGATGAGCTCCTCGGCGAGCGGGCCCTTGCCGTTGGATCCGGCGCGGCTCATCGCCGCCTCGAAGCCCAGGCCCGCCTCGACGGCGATCATCATCTGGTCGAGCGTGTCCGGGAGGGCGAGCGTGATGGCGGCTTGGCGCTCGATGCCGCGGCTGTAGAGCAGCAGGTCGGGCACGAAGTACGCGAGCACGACGACCGCGACGACGAGCAGGAGCAGCGGGCCGCCCGGCCGCGCGCCGAGCAGGAGGAGGCCGAACAGGCCGACGCCGATCGCGAGCGCCGGCTTGGCGAGAAGCACGCGGCGCATCGACCACGCGGCGGGGCGGCCGGCGAGCGCGTGCAGCCGCTCGAGCTTCGCCCGGTTGGCCGGCAGGGTCAGCCGCTCGAGCAGGGCAAGGAGGTTCCGGTTCTGCGTGGCGGCGGGGCCGGCGCCCTGCGCGGTGAGGCCCGCGGCGAGGTTCTGCCGGATGCGCCGCTGGCCGCGACGATCGCCGCCCACCATCGCTACCGTGAGCAGCGGGATCGAGAGCGCGGCACAGGCGGCGGCGAGCAGCACGTACAGGGGCACGGGATCTCCAGGGTCGAGGGTCGGGGGCGGGCGCGGCGACGGGCCGGCGTCAGAACGAGAAGCTGACGACCTTGCGCAGCCAGAGGGCGCCGACGGTGAGCATGACGACGGCGACGCCGATCAGCGCGAAGCCCAGCGGGCTCTGGCCGAACTGGGCGATGTAGGTCGGGCTGGTGATGGCCAGGATCCCCGTGACGACGAACGGCAGCGCCATGAGCACGTAGGCGGACATCTTGCCCTCGGAGCTCAGCGCCTGCACCTGGCGGCGCAGCTGGTTGCGCTCGCGGATGGTGGCGCCGACCTGGTCAAGCACCTCGGCGAGGTCGCCGCCCACCTCGCGGTGGATGCCGATCGCCTGGGCGACCCAGCTGAAGTCCTCGCTCTTCATGCGCGCGGCCACGTTTTCGAGCGCGTCGTTCAGGTCACGCCCCAGCCGGGTCTCGTTCACGATGCGCGCGAACTCCTCGCGGGTGGGCGACTCGGCCTCGTGGGACACGGCGTCGACGGCGCGGAGCAGGCTGTGCCCGGCGCGCAGGCCGCCAGCGACGAGCTGGAGCGTGTCGTCGAGCTGATCCGCGAACTGCCGCTGGCGCCTGCCCTTGAGCAGCCGCAGCAGCAGCACGGCGCCGAGCGGCGTCGCCAGGGCGAGCAGGAGGGCGAGGCCGGGCGAGCCGAGCAGCACCCCGACGAGGACGTTGACCGCACCGGCCGACGCGGTGAGCACGACGAACTCGGCGGGGGACTTCCGCACCCCGGCCTGGTCGAGGGCGGAGGCCAGCGCGCGGTCCCACCGGCGCGACGCCAGGGCGCCGGCCACGGCGCCGGTCGTGGCGCTGGCGAAGCGGCTGACCCCGGAGTCCGGCGCCGCCACATCCGGGCGCCGGCGGTCCAGCGGGAGACGCGGCACGGCGGGCGCGAACGCGGCGGCCGTCAGCAGCGCGAGGGCGAGGTAGCACAGCACCAGGCCGGCGACGAGGGTCACGGGTTCCACGTGCGGCTCCCCTCGACCTCGAAGACGCGCGGGGAGAGGGTGATGCCGAGGTCGTCGAACCGGTCGGTGAACCGCGGCCGCACGCCCGTGGGGCGCGGCTTGCCGAGGAACCGGCCGTCGGCGTCGACGCCCGCCGCGTAGTCGAACACGAACACGTCCTGCAGGGTGACGATCTCGCCCTCCATGCCGTGGACCTCGGTGACGTGCGTCACGCGCCGGGTCCCGTCGCGCAGCCGGGTGAGCTGCACGATGACGTCGACCGCGGACGAGATCTGCTCCCGGATGGCCCGGAGCGGCAGGTCCATGCCCGCCATGAGCACGAGGGTCTCGAGGCGGGAGACCGCGTCGCGCGGAGAGTTCGCGTGCACGGTGGAGAGCGAGCCGTCGTGGCCGGTGTTCATGGCCTGCAGCATGTCGAGCGCCTCGCCGCTGCGGCACTCGCCCACGACGATGCGGTCGGGCCGCATCCGCAGTGAGTTCTTCAGCAGGTCGCGGATCGTGATCTCGCCCTTGCCCTCGATGTTCGCGGGGCGGCTCTCGAGCCGCACGACGTGGTCCTGCTGCAGCTGCAGCTCCACCGCATCCTCGATGGTGATGATGCGCTCGCCGGCGGGGATGAAGGAGGAGAGCACGTTGAGCAGGGTTGTCTTGCCCGTGCCGGTGCCACCGGAGACGATGATGTTGAGGTGCGCCTTGACGCACGCGTCGAGCAGCTCGGCCATCTCGGGGGAGATCGAGCCGAACGCCACGAGGTCGCTCGCTTTCAGCGGGTCGGCGGCGAACTTGCGGATCGTGAGCGAGGAGCCGTTGACCGCGAGGGGCGGGATGACGGCGTTCACGCGAGAGCCGTCCTCCAGCCGCGCATCCACGAGCGGCGACGACTCGTCGATGCGCCGACCGACCCGGGTCACGATCTTCTCGATGACCTGGCGAAGGTGGTCCTCGGAGCGGAAGCGGGCGCCGCTCAGCGTGAGCCGGCCCTTCCGCTCGATGAAGATGGAGTCCGGCCCGTTGACCATGATCTCGGTCACCGCAGGGTCCTCGAGGAGCGGCTGCAGCGGGCCGTAGCCCAGCACGTCGTCGCCGATCTCCTTCACGAGGCGCTGTCGCTCCTCTGAGCTGAGGGGCACGCGCTCGGACTCGACGATCTCGGCGAGGATGTCCCGCGCCGACGCGAGCAGGTCGCCCTCGCCGAGGTTCGGGTCGTTCACGCGGGCGCCCATGCGCTCGAACAGGGTCTCGCCCACGCGCTGCTTCAGGCCGGAGAGCGCGTCCGAGGACTGCGAGGAGTGCGGCACCGCGGCGGCGGCGGTGGCGTGTGCCGCACCCGCTGCCGGGGAGGCAGGGCTCGCGGCGGAGATCGAGGGGAGCGCGGTCACGGCGGACTGGCGCGGCGCGGCCGGCGCACCCGCGGGAGCAGCGGAGGCGGCGGGCGCCACGGCGGCGGCCGCCGGGGCCTCGCCGCGCGCGACGGAGATCCGCTCGGACAGCTTCATCGGAGCACCGCCCTGCGGTGGGTGCGCCGCCGATCCGGAGCGGACGGGTCGAAGAAGGTGATGAGCTCCTTGAGCGCGCGCGACGCCCCGTCGCGGGGCTTGTCGATCAGCACCGGCTCGCCCTTGTTGGTGGCGTACGCGGCGGCGCGGGTGCGCGGGATGACCACGTCGACGGGCCTCCGGACGGTCGCCTCGATGTCGCGGATCGTGATGCCGCTCGCGTTGTCGGCGAGGTTCACCGCGACCGGGTGGTTCTCCGGCAGCAGCCCCAACTCGCTGAGCACCTCGATCTCCTTGCGGAGGCCGCGGACGCTCGACACGTCCATGCCGCAGACGAGCACCGCATCCGTCGCCTTCTCGAGGGCGGCGAGGGTCTGCTCGCCGAGGCCGGGCGCCGTGTCGACGACGACGTACGTGAACGCGCTCGCCAGCTGGGTCAGCAGGCGCGTGACGTGCTCGCCCGTGATCGAGTCGCCCTCGGCGGGCGTGTGCGGGGCGCAGAGCGCGTAGATCGAACTCGAGTGCACGGTCAGGAACGCCTTCAGGACGAGCGGGTCCTGCGCGGCGGCGCCGCTGACCGCCTGCGCGAGCGTGTGCTCCGGCTGCAGCGCGAGCGCGGTCGCCACGTCGCCGAACTGCGTGTCCAGGTCGACGATCACGGTGGACATCGGGGCGAGCCGCCCCAGGCCGACGGCGAGATTGGTGGCGATGGTGGTCTTGCCGACGCCGCCCTTCGGCGACGCGACCGTGATGATCCGGCCGGAACCGGCGCCGGGCGCCTGGTCGTCGGCGGGCTTCCGGCGGCGGTTCTCGGCGGCCTGGCCCGCGCGCTCGAGCAGCACCCGGATGTCCTCGACGCTCGCCGCGGGGTCCACGATGTCGCGCACGCCGGAGCGCATCGCGCTGAGGGCGAGGTCGGGGTCGGCGGGCGCGGCCAGCACGAGGCTGATCGCGGGCAGCTGTACGTCGAAGACCGCGGCGAGGCGCATGGCCTGCGCGAGCGGAACGCCGGGACCGAACACGAGCACGTCGCAGGTCTCGCGGGCGTCCTGGTCGAGGATCCACTCGGGCGCCTCGGGCAGCTGCACGTCGCGCCGCACGACCAGCTCGCCGCGGATGCCGCCGCCCACGGCGTCGCGGGTGCGCTGCTCGAAGGCGGGGTCGTCGGTGATGAGGACGAAGCGGCTCATGAGAAGAATCCGTTCTGTGTGACGACGCGGGTGCCGTCCTCGTCCGCATCCGCGCTCTCCTTCGAGAGCCAGATGGTGCCGAACTGGGCCGCGAACACGGTCTTCTCGGCGTCGGCGGGCGACTGGGCGAAAGTGACGAGCATGGAGCCGGCGGGTACGGGAGGGACGCCGGCGGCGGCCGTCTCGTCGACGACCGGCGCGCCCTGGATGGTGGTGATGAGGACCTTGTGGAACAGCAGGTGGGTCTCGGGCCCGCCGCTGGGGGTGCCCGAGTCGAAGGACACGAAGACGCCGACGGTGTCGCCCGCTGTGAGCTGGCCGCCGACCACGCGGTCGGGGCCGAGCTGTACGGTCACCTCGTGCATGCCCTCCGGCGCCGCGACGGTGCCCGGCGTCTCGAGCGACGCCGGGTCGACGAACCGCGCATCGAGCAGCTGCTCGCCGGGCAGCAGGGCCGTAGCGGCGACGCGGCCGGCCAGGGTGCCGAGGTCGGTGACCCCGCCGGGAGTCACGTCGGTCGCGGGCACCTTCTTGCGGGCGAGATACTCGCCGAGCTGCTCGCCCGGCGTGCCGGCGGGCACGTCGGCCGAGACGACGAAGACCTCGGACATGGCCGCGCCCTGCCGCGCGCGCGCGTCGGCGCCCTTGACGTACCCGACCAGCACGGCGGTGCCGGCGATGGCGAGGACGAGGGCGGCGAGGCCTGCGAGTATCCGTACCTTCATTGCGATGTCCTACTTGGTGAGAGAGACGAGGGAGGCGCCGAGGTCGGGGCCGCCGCGGGTGAATCGGTCGTCGAGCGAGACGTACTTCACGAACCGGCCGATCAGGCCACGGCAGTTGCCGGTGCACTTCGCGTTCGTATAGGCGGTGTTGTTGAGGCTGGTGCCGGAGAAGTTCCAGCCGAGCAGCTCGAAGGCGGCCCAGCCGCGGATCTTGTACCAGCCGTTGTTTCCGGTGCCGCCCTTGTCGACGTACACCGGGAGGAGCAGCGTCTTCCCGATCGCGGTCGAATTGAGTACGGCGGAGCAGCCGGCGGGGAAGTCGTTTCCGCTGTCGCTTGGAAGGGGAGCGTTGACCGCGATGTCGACGCGGACGGCGCAGGTGCCGCTCGGGTGGGCGAGCCAGCTGAAGCCGCCGGGCAGCACTTGGCCGGACGGGCTCGTGCTCGAACACGTCGGGTCCCCGTGGGTGCGGAAGACGCGGATGCCGTTGCCCTGCGCGAACTCGCAGGGGGCGAAGGCGAGCGGCAGCATGGCCGGGCCGGCGGCCGGGCTCCCCCAGGCCGCGGTGGCGGTGGCGGTGGGGTTGGCGGTGTCGATGCCGAGGATCGGGGCGAAGGTGTAGGCGAGGGCACCCGCGCCGCTGCTGCCGTCCCGTGTGCCGGTCGTTATCCGCACCGATCCCGGGGCAGGGGAGGTGACGGAGGAGATGTTCGTGGCGTCGTCGACCGCGTTCGCGTTGGCGAGGGACCGGGCCGTCGTATCGGCGCTCGTAAGCCATGGCGCGCCGGCCGTGGTGCTCGTGCAGGTCTTGGCCGCGGCGCATTCCTGAGCAACCGCGAGGGCCGCGGCGTCCGCTCCGTTCTGGAGCTCGGCCCGTTCTGCGTACAGGGCTCCGATGTCGACGGTGATCGCCACGAAGCCGAGCAGCGCGACCATGCTCACCGCCACGACGACGGACACGGCGCCGCGCTCGTCGCGCCTCGCGCGGGTGATTAGCCGCCGCATCGCATGGCCGCCCTTCCGGTGAGGGTGACGCCTGGGCCGAAGAACTTGGTGACTGAGCCGAACGGGTGCGAGATGGTGATGCGCGCCGTCGCACCCGGCGTGCAGGTGGCGGGCGTGATCCGGATCTCGGCGTTCGTGAGGCCGGGGTTGAGCCCGGGCGTTGCGGCCCGGGCGGCGTTGCGTGCCGCCGCGGGGTCGTTGGTGACGGCCATCGTGCGGGCGGTCTCGCGCGCCGCGTTGGTCACGGACACCTGGCCGTTGTACATCAGGCCGAACTCCATGATGCCGAGCAGCATGGCCACGAGGAGGGGCAGCACGAGGGCGAACTCGACGGCAACGGCTCCGCGTTCCGATCGCATCCTGCGCATGGTGTCCCCCGACGGTGCTGCTGGCGTTTCGTGCTGGAGCCGGACGTGTGCCGGCGGAAAAGATGGGGCGGTGCCGCGGATCCCGCGAGGGATGCCGCGACACCGCCGCCCGCTAGGTGGTGCTGGGTTGGCCGACGAGCGGCCCGGGTGAGCTACGGCGTGGTGGGAGCGGTGGAGGCGCCCGTGGCCGGGATCTGGTCGATCTCGGTGCTGAGGCTGGTGAACATGCCGGCGATCTGCGGGCCGAGGGTGACGAGCGTGACGATGATCGCGACGGCGATGAGGCCGATGATCAGGCCGTACTCGACCGCGGTCGCGCCGGTCTCCTCACGGGAGAGGCGGTTGCGCGCGGAGGCGACGTAGGACTGAAGGGTGACGAAAAGAGGCAGCATGAAGAGATCCTTCGACTAGTGGAAGCGAAAAGAGAAAGTGGTGAAACACCGTCGCCGCGCCATAAGAAGCTGATCCCCCGATGAGCGTCGCGCCGACGCTGGTAACACTAGGAGCGGCCCCTCGGCCCTCCTACGCCCGTATTCGGGGGGTGGGTGCCTGAAGCCCCCGATTTTCGGGCTCACCGCCCCCCGATGCCCCACCAACTGGGGCCTTTCACCCGCCCCCGCGCCCTTGCGCGAGGTGGTGCCGCTGCTTCGCGCTGCCTGTACCGGGGGGCATTGCCAGCAACGACGGAATGCGGACGGTGCGGCCGCCGAGGTGACGGGCGTTCCGTTCACGGTCGCTGAGGTTGTCGAAGCGACGTGAGGCGCCCCGTGTCGGTCGCGTCCCTTCGACAGGCTCAGGGACCGGAGTGGCGCGGTCGATCTGCGGTGGTCGCTCCCGAGAGCTTCGCGAGCACGGACGGAATGCGGATGGTGCGGTCGCCGGGAAGCGCGGGCGTTCCGTACACGGTCGCTGAGCCTGTCGAAGCGCCGTGAGGCGCGTCGTCCCTTCGACGGGCTCAGGGACCGACGCGGTGCCGTCGGTCTGCGGTGGTCGTTGCCGAGAGCTTCGCGAGCAGCGACGGGATTCGGATGGTGCGGCCGTCAAGGTCGGCGTGCGTTCCGTCCACGGTCGCTGAGCTTGTCGAAGCGACGTGAGACGAGGTCGCGTCCCTTCGACGGGCTCAGGGACCGAGGTGGTGCCGTCGGTCTGCGGTGGTCGTTGCCGAGAGCTTCGCGAGCAGCGACGGGATGCAGGCGGTGCGGCCGCCAGGACCGCGTGCGTTCCGTACACGGTCGCTGAGCTTGTCGAAGCGACCTAAGGTGTCCCGTGTCCGTCGCGTCCCTTCGACAGGCTCAGGGACCGTGGGGATCAACCGCTGGGTGGAGTCGGTTCTGGGGAGCGGTCTCGGTCGTGCGTCCGGAGGCGCTGTCGGCGGGCGTCCCATTCCTGGACCGCTCGGCTCTTCGTCGCCAGGTGCCGCGCCTCGCGATTTGGACTAATCGACCTCGGCGGGAGCAGCAGGTACCGGCCACCGATTCGGCGGATGTCCCAGCCGTTGTTGTGAAGGAGCAGATGGTGGTGCTTGCAGAGCAGGACGCCGTCGGCGATGTCGGTCTTGCCGTGGTCGCGTTTCCACTGGTTGATGTGGTGGGCTTCGCACCAGGACGGTGGTCGGTCGCAGCCGGGCCACATGCAGCCGCCATCCCTCACCGCGAGTCCGATGCGCTGCCGTGCGGTGAAGAGGCGCTGTTCGCGTCCGACGTTGACGCATTGGCCGTCGTCGTCCAGGACCACCGCGACCGTTCCCGTCGAGCGGATCTCGCGGCGGATGGTCGCGATGCTCACGGCCTCGCCGGTGTCCTGGATCGACCCGTGGCCGTCGCCGGATTCCAGCGTCTCCTTCGTGACAATCACCCGGACCGCCGGCCGCCGCGTTCCGAAGACCTGTCCGGGATCGGCGTCGGCGCCGATGCGGAGCAGCTCGAGGAACCCGTCGGCGGCCAGGCGCTCGGTTGACCGCAGGTCGTTGACGATCGCATCGATCCGGGCGCGGTCCTCCTCCTTCACGAACCGAGGGCCCCCGCGCCGGGGATTCGTCAACTCATCCAGAACCGACAGGAGAAAGGCGCCCGGTTCGGGTGCGTAGAGAAACTTGCCCTCAACCATGCCGTCGGGGCGCTTCCACGCCTTCAGGTGCTGCTGGTCGAGTTGTGCCTTCTCGCGGTCGGCGACTTCGGTGTCGTTCAGGTCGTCGCGCAGTTGCCTCGCTCGGCGGTGCAACTGACCGGCCGTGAGGGTTGCCGCATCATCCAGCAGCTCTCGCGCCACCTCCGACAGGGCCTCGGCCGGCACCGCGTCCGTCGGCAACCCAAGGCCGGCTCGGATGGCGTCCGCCTGCGCGATCGACACCTTTCCGTCAGTGACCGCGTGCGCGATCGGCGCCTGCCACGGGGTTGGAGGGGCGGGAAGCTCCGGGTGCTCGCGCTGCAGGGTCTCCACGGCGTCGGTCTCGGCGAGCATCTTGCCCACCTCCACGATCGCGACGGCACCGCCCTTGGTCGTCCCGGTGATCGCTTCCACCATGGCCTGCGGTGTGCGGTAACCCTCCTGCTGCGCCAACCCTGCTGAGCCGAGGTCAGGCACCGAGCGGCGATTCAACTCGCCGGCGATCCAGGCGGAGAAGGTGTCGCAGGACTGTCGGAGGTCGGAGATGGCGTGCAGCGCGTCGAGGAGGTCCTGCTTCGGCAGGAGCGTGAATGCTGCTGGGGAATCGCCCAGGCGCGCGACGGTGTCCGCTGTGCGGAGGAGCGTCGCTGCCGGGGTTGCCATAGCACACATTCTAGCACGTCGAAAGTTTCTTCGATGAGGAACTTTCGGCCCTGTGGGGAACTGTCCGGGTCAGGTCGGAGTGACAGCTTGCGTCCCTTCGACAGGCTCAGGGACCGTGCCCGCCGGCCGCGACTCGCCACGTGCCCCCTCCGTGCCCGCCGATCGCGCCACACCTCGTTGCACCGCCGCGAGACTCGCACCCCGCGCGCCGCGCATCACACCGTGGCGTCGCGCTCGAAGACCGCGGCCGCCGCGTCGCTCGCGTCGTGCAGGAGGGCCGCCCGCAGCACCGTGGGCGCGGCCGTCACGTGACGCACCCCGGACGCCACCAGTTCCACGATGCGCTCCGGCGATCGCACGCTCGCGACCAGCGGGTGCGTCTCCGTGCCGGACAGCAGGGTCACCATCTCGCGCACGAGGGCGAGGCCGTCGACACCGGCGTCATCCAGTCGTCCAAGATACGGGGCGATGTACCGGGCGCCGATTGCGGCGGCCGTCACCGCCTGGGCGCTCGAGTAGACGGCCGTCACGAGCACGGGCACGTCCGCCGCGGCGAGGCGGGCCGCCACGGGGAAGCCGATCGCGGTCGCCGGCACCTTCACGACGGCGTTGCTGCCCAGTTGGGCGATGCGCAGCCCGCTGGCCTCCATCGACGTCACGTCGGCGCCGGACGCCTGGAAGAAGACCTCGGCCGCACCGCGCCCCGTCCACTCGGCGTACAGGTCGGCCGCGGCCTCGGCGCCGAGGCCCTCGCGGCGCAGGATCGTCGGGTTCGTCGTAACGCCGTGGATCAGCCGGTCGCCCAGGAGGCCGCCCACCGCTTCCCGGTCGGCGCTGTCGGCGTACAGGAAGATCCGGCTCATGGTGCTCCTTCTCGCGTGCGGCGACTCCGCCGGCTCCTCCAGCATCGCGCGCTCGCGTGCCGACCCGCAAACCGGTCGGCGGCGGATCAGTCGGCCGGGCGGGTGACCAGCCGCGCGTCGACGAAGCGCAGGTCCCTCGAGCGCAGCACAAGGGTCGCGAGGCGGTCGCCGACCCAGGCGGAGCGGGCAACGTAGTCGCCGTAGTCCAGCACGACGGCCGGATGCGGTCGGCCGTCCACCGAGAGGCTGTCCTGCCCGGGGCTGCGCTTCGCCAGCTCGCGACGGTGGTGCTCGGACCGCCCGCTGGACAGATCCTCGAGGGGGTCAGCGGAGTAGTAGTCGATGGCGTCGGCGAGGTAGTGCCGCACCGCGGCGACCGCCGTCGCATCCCGGTCCGTCGCCCCCGGGGCCGCCGACGTGCCCGACCCAGAGCCCGCGCCACCGCCCTCGCCCCTGCTCGCCGCCGAGGCGCCGGAACCCGCAGCCCCGGGGACATCCGTGAACACGAACCCCTTCAGCTCCGCGACGCCCATGCGCCCGAGCGGGGTGTCCTCGAACCAGAAGTTGCCCGAGGGGTCGGCGAGCCAGAAGTGCAGGCGGGCGACCCGGTCGCTGAACCCGTACCAGCTGAACCCCCGCTCGGTGACCCGCAGTTGCGGCGCGAGGGTGAAGACAGGCGGGCCGAAGTCCCGCAACCGGTCGGAGTCGGTAACGCGGGCGGAGGAGATGTCGTCACTGAACGGCATGCTCCGACGTTAACGCCGCTGTATCCGCATTGGCCGTGCTTCGCCCTAATCGGGCGACTCCCGACCGCGGACCGCGGCCTCCATCCGCGAACCCGCCTTGCGGATGAGCCCGCTCATCCCGTCGGCGGATGCGGCTCCGCGGCCACCGCCGGGAGGCTGGAGGCATGACGACGACCGCGCTTCCCGCCCGCCCCCGCGAGCGGAGGCGAGGCCTCCTCCGCGGCATCGGGGGAGTGGTGCTCGCGCTCGCCGGGTCCGCGGTGGCCGGAGCGCTGACGCCGATCGGCCAGCAGTACCTGCCGGAGCCCCTCGCCCCACTGGCCAACTCGTCCGGATCCTGGACCGTCATCGCCTTCGCCGCCGTGTACCTGAGCCGGACCCGGCCGGTGGTGGCAGCGGTGCTCGGGGCCGCCTGTTTCGTGCTCATGAACGAGCTGTACGGGGTGGTCTCGACGCTGCGCGGATACCCGTACACGGCGGGCTTCCCCGACTTCTGGAATCTCGTGGCCATCGTCGTGGGTCCGGTGGTCGGCCTCGCGGCGGCCTGGCTGCGATCCGGCCGCGCGGCGCTTCTCGTGCCGGCCATCGCGGCGCCGAGTGCCGTGCTGCTCGGCGAGGGCGTGTACTACGTGACCGTGCTCGGGGTGTTCGGCGCGTACGGCTTCGTCGAGATCGGCGCCGGGGTGCTGCTGCTCCTCGTGCTCGTCGTGCGCCGCGTCCCGTCGATGCAGATGCGGCTGGCCACGGTGGCGCTCGCGCTGGTCGGGGCGGCGGCGTTCGTGGCCGCCTACACGCTCGTGCCCGCCGCGCTCGTCGCCCTCTGACCCGCCACGGCCGATTCCGCGTCACGCCCGGAACGCGAGGCGGCCGGGTCGCCCGGCGCTAAGGGAGGGGCGGGGCCGGTGGAATAGTCTTGGCTGTCGTGACCGATGCGCGCAGCCGACTGATCGAATTCATCTCCGCCGAGGCCGTGTTCCACGGCGACTTCACCCTGACCAGCGGCAAGAAGGCGAGCTACTACGTCGACCTGCGCCGGGTCAGCCTCGACCACCGGGTCGCCCCGCTGATCGGGCAGGTCATGCTCGACCTGATCGCCGACATCCCGGACGTCGCCGCCGTGGGCGGCCTGACGATGGGCGCCGACCCCGTCGCGGCCGCCGTGCTGCACCAGGGCGCCGCGCGTGGCCTCGAGTACGACGCCTTCGTCGTGCGCAAGGAGCCCAAGGACCACGGCCGCGGCCGGCAGGTCGAGGGACCGGACCTCGAGGGCAAGCGCGTCATCGTGGTCGAGGACACCTCCACGACCGGCGGCTCGCCGCTCAAGGCGATCGAGGCGCTGAAGAAGGTGGGCGCCGAGATCGCGGGCGTCGCCGTCGTCGTCGACCGCAACACCGGGGCCCGCGAGATCATCGAGGGCGCCGGATACCCCTACTACTTCGCCATCGGCCTGGACGACCTCGGGCTCAGCTGATCGTGGCTCGGGGGGAGGATCGGGACGATCCGTCGCGCGGGGGCGCGGGGAACGGGTCGGAGGGAACGCCGGGCGACGCCGAGTGGCTGCTGCGCCAGCTCGGCGCGGACGGAACGGGTCCGAGCGATCCGCAGGCGACGCCGTCGACCCCGGATCCGCAGGCCATCCGCCGCCCGGGCGGCGGACCGGCGGTGCCGGCCGGTGCGCCCGGTCCTGCGTCTGCGGCCGCGCCCGCGCGCACAGCCGAGCCCGCTGCTCCGGCCACCGATCGGAAACAGCGGCGAAAGGTCGCCCTGCTGCTGACCGCGCTCGCCGTCGTCGCGGTCCTCGTTCTCGGGGCCCTCTTCTTCCTCGGGATGCGGCTGGCATCGCAGCCGTCCGCGGAGACTCCGCCGGAGCCGGAGCCGGCGCCGACGGCGACGCCCACTCCGAGCGAAACGCCGACGCCCACCCCGACACCTTCCCCCACGCCGACCGAGGAGCCCGCCGACGTCGCGGCGGGACCGGTGGCGCCGGGGGTACACGCCTGGGACGACCTCCGGGGCGGCGAGTGCCTCGACCCGTACGCGAGCCCGTGGGAGGAGGAGTTCACGGTCGTGGACTGCGCGAACCCGCATCCGGCCCAGCTCGTGCACCGCGGCGGGTTCCCCACCGACGCGCCCGACTACCCGGGTGAGCAGGCCATCCAGCCGCAGCTGAGTCTGCTGTGCAGCGCGCCGACGGTCATCGACGTCGCCGCGGCGGCCCCCTACACGGACCTGCAGGTGCAGGGCGCGTACCCGGCGACCGCGGAGCAGTGGAATGCGGGCCAGCGCGACATCTTCTGCTTCGTCAGCCGGACGTCGGGGGAACCGCTGACCGGCAGCATCGCCGTGCCGCAGGTGCCGCCCACGGAGTGACTCCTCGAGGCCGGACTACAGCTCCGACTCGACCGGCTCCGGCTCGACGAGCTCGTCGACCCCGCCCAGTATCTCGTCCGGCCGGAACGGGTAGCGCAGCAGCTCGGCCTCGTCGCTGATGCCGCTCATCACGAGCACCGTGTACAGGCCGGCCTCGATGCCGGCGACGATGTCGGTGTCCATGCGGTCGCCGATCATGCCCGTGCTCTCGGAGTGCGCGCCGATGCGGTTGAGCGCCGACCGGAACATCATCGGGTTCGGCTTGCCCACGATGTAGGGCTCCCGGCCGGTGGCCTTCGTGATCAGCGCGACCACCGCGCCGGTCGCCGGCAGCGGACCCTCGGCGCTCGGGCCGGTCGCGTCCGGGTTCGTCGCGATGAACCGTGCGCCGGTGTTGATCAGCCGGATGGCGCGGGTGATCGCCTCGAAGGAGTAGCTGCGGGTCTCGCCGACCACGACGTAGTCCGGGTCGCTGTCGGTCATGATGAAGCCCGCCTCGTGCAGGGCGGTCGTCAGGCCGGCCTCGCCGATCACGAAGGCCCGGCCGCCGGGCATCTGCTGCTGCAGGAAGGATGCGGTGGCGAGCGCGGAGGTCCAGATGGCCGCCTCGGGCACGTCGAGTCCGGACGCGCGCAGGCGTGCGCTCAGGTCGCGCGGAGTGAACATCGAGTTGTTGGTGAGGACGAGGTACGGCTTGCCCTGGTCCTTCCACTGCTGCAGAAGAGCGGCGGCGCCGGGGAGCGCGTTGTTCTCGTGCACGAGGACGCCGTCCATGTCGGTGAGCCAGCAGTCGATCTCGTTGCGATGCATCCTGCACGTCCTTCCCCGCGGCCGGCGGCCACTGCGGCCCAGCGTATCGGCGCCGCCCCGGTTCCTCCCCTTCGCCGCCCGTCCCCCTGCCGGGCTCGCCCTGCGTCCCTCGCGCCCGCCGCCTACCCCGCCCGATCGCCCCGCCCGCATCCCTGCCCGCTCCCCGCCCCCTGCCCGCTCCCTCCTCCGCCCCTGCCCAGGCAGAGGCATCGTGCCCAGGATGAAACTGGGCACAGCGCCGCTGCCTGGGCAGGAGCACGGGGGGACGACGCGCGTACGGCAGGGCAAGGGGGACGACGCGAATGCGGCAAGGGCACAAGGGCACGTGCGCAGCCCCGTACCCGGATCCGCCGCCCGCACACCGCGGAGTCGGAGGCGGGTGAGAGCATGGCCGGATGCAGCAACCCACGAACACCGGGACCCTCGCCGACGACGCGCGCGACATCCTCCGCCGACTCGTCGGCAACGACGGCGCCGATTTCCACGAGGGCCAGTGGGAGGCCATTGAGACGCTCGTGCAGGACCGGTCGCGCGCGCTCGTCGTGCAGCGCACCGGATGGGGTAAGTCCGCCGTGTATTTCGTCGCGACGCTGCTGCTGCGCCGCCAGGGCAGCGGCCCGACCCTGCTCGTCTCGCCGCTGCTGGCGTTGATGCGCGACCAGGTGGCCGCGGCCGGGCGGGCCGGCGTGCGCGCCCTCTCCATGAACTCGAGCAACGCGCACGAGTGGGACGACGTGACCCGCGCGCTCGCCGCGGACGAGGTCGACGTGCTGCTCGTCTCGCCCGAGCGCCTCACCAACCCGCGCTTCCGCGACGAGCAGCTGCCGCAGCTGGTCGATCGCATCGGCCTGCTCGTGGTCGACGAGGCGCACTGCATCTCCGACTGGGGCCACGACTTCCGCCCGGACTACCGCCGTCTGCGCACGCTGCTGCAGCGGATGCCCGACGGCGTGCCCGTGCTCGCCACCACGGCGACCGCGAACGGGCGCGTCGTCGCGGACGTCGAGGAGCAGCTCCGCGCCGCCCCCGCGCCGTCCGGCGGAGGCACGGCGGACGCGCCGGTCGTCACGATCCGCGGGCCCCTCGCCCGGCGGTCGCTCCGGCTCGGGGTGCTCCGGCTCCGCTCGAACGAGGAGCGGCTCGGCTGGCTGCTCAGCCACCTGGGTGACATGCCCGGCAGCGGCATCATCTACACGCTCACCGTGTCCGCGGCCCAGGACACGGCCCGGCTGCTCGCGCAGGCGGGCCACGCCGTGCGGTCGTACACCGGGCGTGACGACCCGGGCGACCGCGAGCAGGCGGAGGAGGACCTCAAGCAGAACCGGGTGAAGGCGCTCGTCGCCACGAGCGCGCTCGGGATGGGCTTCGACAAGCCGGACCTCGGCTTCGTGATCCACCTCGGCGCCCCGTCGTCGCCCGTCTCCTACTACCAGCAGGTGGGCCGCGCGGGCCGCGCCACGGAGCACGCCGACGTGCTGCTGCTGCCCGGCTCCGAGGACCCGGAGATCTGGCAGTACTTCGCGACCGCGTCCATGCCGAAGGAGCGTGCCGCGCATGCGGTCATCGAGGAGCTCGCGCACGAGGGCCGGCCGATGTCGGTGCCCGCCCTCGAGGCGAGGGTGAGCCTGCGCCGCGCGCAGCTCGAGTTGCTGCTCAAGGTGCTCGACGTCGAGGGTGCCGTCACGCGCGTACAGGGCGGCTGGACGGCCACCGGCGAGTCCTGGACCTACGACGCCGAGCGATACCGGCAGGTGGCCGAGACGCGCGAGCGGGAGCAGCAGGCAATGCTCGAGTACGAGTCGACCGGCATGTGCCGCATGGAGTTCCTGCAGCGCGCCCTCGACGACGAGACCGCCGCGCCCTGCGGGCGGTGCGACCGCTGCGCGGGGCCCTGGTACCCCACCGACGTGGATGCCGAGGCGCGCGGATCCGCGTCGTCGTCGCTCGACCGCGTCGGTGTGCCCATCGAGCCGCGGCTGCGCTGGCCGACCGGGGCGAACACGGTCGGCGTGCCGCTGACCGGCGCGGTGAACGCCGGCGAGGTCGTGCAGGAGGGCCGCGCGCTCGCCCGCCTCACCGACCTCGGCTGGGGCAACCGGCTGCGGGAGGTGTTCGCGGCCGGCGCCCCGGACGCCCCGGTGGACGACGCCCTGATCGGTGCGTGCGTGCGGGTGCTCGCGGAGTGGGGCTGGGCCGAGCGCCCCGCCGCGGTGGTCAGCGTGCCCTCCCTCGGCAGGCCGCAGCTCGTCGGCTCCCTCGCGCGGAGGATCGCGGAGGTCGGGCGGCTGCCCTACCTCGGCGAGCTCGACCTCGTCGCCCCCGACGGCCCGGGAGAGGCCCGCGGCAACAGCGTCTTCCGGCTCGGTCGGGTGTACCCGCGCTTCGCCGTGGGGCCGGCGCTCGCCGAGGACCTGGACGCCATCGCCGGCCGGGCCGTGCTGCTCGTCGACGACCTCGTGGACAGCCGCTGGACCATGACGGTGGCCGGGCGGCTGCTTCGCCGGGCGGGCGCGGGATCCGTGCTGCCGTTCGCCCTCGCGACCCAGGGCTGACCCCGCGTGCCCTCGCGCACCCGCCGGGTGCAGGAATGTCCGCGGCCGATGCCGCAGAGGGCGGCGGGGGACCCTACTATTCCAGCGGGGGAACATTCCGCGACCAACGCGATGATGCGTTCGGCATCGGCAGTTGTGCTCCTCCTCTGAGGAGTGGCGAAATGACCTGGGGAACACGTCTCGGCGCACGGGGGATCTCAATGGCGGCGTCGGTCGCCGTGGCCGCCGCTACGGTGCTCGGCGCACCCGTCGCCGCCTCGGCCGCGACCACCGTCGCCTCCCCGCCGACCGCGCCCGCCGCCTCGACTGCGGCGACAGCCGCCGCCGCGCCCGCCGCCACAACGCCCGCTGCGACCCCGGTCCCGGCGGATCCCGCCGAGGACCCGCAGCCCCGGATGGACGAGTACGCGGCCGCCGACTTCGAGCGGGCCGCCGCCGCCCTTCCGCCCGCGCTGGTCGAGGCCGCGGCCCGCGACCTCGGAAAGACCGGCGCGGAGTACCTTGCGAGCGCCGAGGCCGCGAGCGACGCCGCCGACGTCGTGCAGGCGCTCACGGACCGCGGGATCGACGTGCTCGACGCCCGCCTCGAGGGCACCGAGCTCACCGTCTCCGTCGCAACCGCTGCCGACGCGGCGGTCGTCGCCGAGTCGGGCGCTCGCGCCGAGGTCGGCGCGCCCGAGCTCCCCGACTTCTCCGCCGTCGAGTTCGTGCTCGCCCTCGACGTGTACAACGGCCAGGGCTACGTCTGGCAGAACCAGGACGGCACCGCGAACCAGTGCTCGGTCGGCTTCGCCGGCTTCGAGGTGTCGAGCGGCAAGAAGCAGTTCGCGACGGCGGGGCACTGCCTCGAGGGGATGGGCCGCATCGTCGGCCCGGTCCGCACCCTCGACCAGACCCGGCCGGGCGACGGGGGCAGCTTCGGCGACCCGATCGGCACGCCCGTCGCCGGCTCGGGCCGCTTCGGCGGCGGCTACGACACCGGCCTCATCGCCGCATCCGCCGCGGGCGTCATCGCCGTGCCGAGCGTGCTCACCTGGGGTGGCGGCTCCGGTGCGCCGACCGCCTCCGCGCCGCTGCCCGTCACCGGTTCCTCCGTCGGCATCCGCGGCGCCGACCTGTGCAAGTCGGGCAGCCGCACCGGATGGTCCTGCGGCACCGTGCTGTCGGTGGACGAGACCGTGAGCGTCTCCGGCGCCAACGTGAACACCATCGTCACGGATGCGTGCGTCCAGCCCGGCGACAGCGGCGGTGCCGCCGTGAGCGGCCAGCGCGCCGTCGGCGTGGTGTCCGGAAGCACGACGCTCCCGTGCAGCGACCCCTCGCACTTCTCGGTGCTCTTCCCGATGCTCTCGGCCAGAGGCGCCAGCGTCCAGGCCAAGTACGGCAGCGCCTGGGAGCCCGCGGTGACCGTCTCGACGCCGGTCGTCACGAGCGTCGTCGGCGGTTCCGCGAAGGCCGCCGGCTCGCTGAGCGGCACGCTCGCGAACGTCGCAGCCTCGAGCAGCGTGCGGGTCTACCTCGACGGATCCAGCACGGCGTTCGCCACGGCGGATGCCTCGTCCGGCCGGTGGACGCTGTCCCTCGACTCGCTCGGCCCGGGGTCGCACCGCTTCTCCGTCGTCGCGGGCTGGGGCAGCTGGTCCCGGTCCGCCGCGGCCACCGGCATCGTCACGGTCACCGGCGCCGCCGCAGCCGCAGCCGGGGACATCGTGCGCGCGCCCGACGGCGCCCTGTACCTGGTCGACGGCACGAGTCGCCTCGTGCCCGTGCCGTCCGCGGCCGTCGCCGCCGAGTTCCGCGCCCGCCCCGCCATCGACGTGACCGCGGGCGCCATCGCGGAATACCGCGTCGATGCCGCGGCACGGCTCGGCATCGCGGTCGCCTGCGGCCCGACGTCGTACCTCGCCGGTGGCGGGCAGCTCTGGCGGCTCCCCTCGGGGGCTGCGGGCGGCCTCCCGGTCACCGCGCTCGACCCCGCGACGTGCGCGGCCTTCGCGCAGTCCTCCGAACCGGCGAACGACCCGGTCCTGGTGCGGTCGCCCGCCACGGGCGACATCTACCTCGTCCGGTCCGGCACGAAGAACCGCCTCGCGAGCATGGGCGCCGTCTTCGCGTTCGGCGGCGCGCACCCGACGTACGTGCCGCTGTCCGGCGACACGCTCGCCGGCATCCCGAACGGCCGCGAGCTGCTCGCCCCCGCCTCGCTCGTGAAGGCGGCCGGCAGTCCCGTTGTCTACTTCGTCGACGGGACGAGCAGAAGGATCCCGCTCGCCAGCTTCGACACGGCCGCAGAGTACGGGGTGAGCGGCTACACCACCGTGTCCGACGCGACGCTGGGCGCCTACGCCGCCGCGCCCGCCCCGCTCTCCCTCGTCGCGCAGTGCTCCGGCTCAGCGGTCATCGCCGGTGGCGGGCAGCTCTCGCGCCTGGCCTCGGGCTCCGGCGGTCTCCCGGTCACCGCGCTCGACCCCACCACCTGTGCGGCCCTCCCCGCTCCGACACGCACGATCACGGGTGCACCGTTCCTGCGCGACCCCGCGACGGGTGCGATCCACCTCCTCCGCGACGGGAGGAAGAGCCCGCTCACGACCATGTCGGCCGTGATCGCGCTCGGCGGGGGAGCGGTGCCGCCCTTCGTCTCGCTGAGCGCCGGGAGCCTCGCCGCCATCCCGACCGGGCGCGAACTCCTCGGGCCGGGGACCCTGGTGAAGACCGCGGCGAGCCCCGTCGTGTACCTGGTGGACGGACTGGACCGCAGGGTGCCGATCGACTCGTTCGCGCTCGCGGCCGAGTTCGGCGCTACCGGCTACGCGACCGTTCCGGATGCGGTGCTCCGCTCCTACGCGGCGACGCCTGGCAGCCTGTCGCTAGCGGTCACGTGCCGCTCGTCGCACTACGTGGCGGGAGGCGGCAGCCTCTGGGCCCTGTCGGCGCGCTCCAGCTTCGGCCTGCGCAGCACGGCGCTCCGGGACAGCACCTGCGCGGCGCTGCGCACGTCGCCGCAGACGGTGGCGGGCGCCCTCTTCGTCCGCAACCCCGGGACCGGCGCCGTGTACAACATCGCCGACGGCCGGAAGACCTACATGGCGACGATGGACGACATCTACTCCCGCAACGGGGGCGCCCTGCCCGTCTTCGTGCCGCTCGACCCCTCGGTGCTCGCAGCGCTGCCCTAGCGCCGCCCCCGGGAGATCTGCGGCGAAGCTGCAGGGGCGCTGCCCGGGAGACCGCCCGGACGATCGGCGTGCTCGCGCCCCCTGGGCGGTGCGCGGTACCCCCAAAAAGGCGGTCATTTGCCGGCGCGACGGGCACTGATCGGGGTGCTCGCCCCTACTATCCGAACGGGGGACCACCACGCGTCGTGGAGGGCTTCGGTGCGCGGCACCGGGCACGACCGCGCCTCCGCGCAGGAGTGCAGCATGATCTCGAGGAAACCCGCCGCCTCGCGGGCGGTGTCCATAGCCGTCTCGCTCGCCGTGACGGCCTCCACCTTCTTTGCGGGGTCCGTCCCCGCGTCGGCCACCGCGGGCGATCCCATCGCCGCATCAGTGCCGACCGCGGCGGCTCCGAGCGCCGTAGCGCCCGCAGCGCCGAGCATCCCGGTGCCGGACCCCGCGGCGCCCGCCGCCGCCGAGGTCCCGCAGCCGCGGATGGAGGAGTACGCGGCGGCCGACTACGCGCAGGCGGCGGCCGAGCTGCCCGCGGGCCTCGTCGAGGCGGCGAGCCGTGACCTCGGCAAGAGCGGCGCGGAGTACCTCGCGACCGCGGACGCGGCGGCCGACGCCGTGCAGGTCGTTGACGCGCTCAAGGACCGCGGCATCGATGTGCTCGGTTCCCGGCTCGAGGGTACCGTCCTCACCGTCTCGGTCGAGTCCGCCGCCGACGCCAAGGTGGTCGCCGCCACCGGCGCCGTCGCCGAGGTGGGCGAGCCGGACACCCGCGACTTCTCGTCGATCGACTTCTCGGCCGCCACCGACCTCTACGGTGGGCAGGGCTACACCTGGAAGAACAAGGACGGCACCGCCGGTCAGTGCTCGGTCGGCTTCACCGGCTACCAGGTGTCGAGCGGGCAGGACCGCTTCGTCACGGCGGGACACTGCCTCGCCGCGATGACGGGAATCTCCGGTCGGGTGGCCGAGCTCTTTCAGCGCCGGGCGGGTGACCCCGGGCAGCGGAGCTGGGACTTCGGCCTTCCCGTCTCCGGATCCGGCGCGTACGGCGGCGGGTACGACAGCGGCCTCATCACCTCGGACGACCCGACCTTCTCCCCGCGGCCCGGGGTGCTGACCTGGGGCGGCGGCGCGGGGGAGCCGCTTGCGACGACGCCGCTTCCCGTCGTCGGTCAGAGCGCCGCCATCGCGGGTAGCGTCCTGTGCAAGTCGGGCAGCAGCACGGGCTGGTCCTGCGGCAACGTGCTCGCGGTCGACCAGACCGTCAAGGTCTCCGGCGCCGACGTGAACGCCATCGTGACGGACGCGTGCGTGCAGCCCGGGGACAGCGGCGGCGCCGCCGTCACCGGCCCCGTCGCGGTCGGCATCGTGTCCGGGGCCACCACCGTGCCCTGCGGCGACCCCGCGCACTTCTCCGTGCTGTTCCCGATGGTGTCCGCCGCGGGCGGCGCCAGCGTCCAGGCGAAGTACGGCGCGACCTGGGAGCCCGCGATCGCGGTGGCGACGCCGGTCGTGACCGGCTTCGACACGGGCTCGTCGCTGAAGGGCGGCTCGATCAGCGGCACCCTTGCCCTCGCGTCCAAGGAGAGCCGCGTCCGCGTGTACATCGACGACATGACCGTTCCCGCGGCGACGCTGGACGCGTCGTCGGGCACCTGGAGCATGTCCTTCCCCGCGCTTCGGGCCGGGTGGCACAGCTATTCGGTCGTCGCCGGATGGGGCAGCTGGTCGCGTTCGCGGAGCAACGACCAGTCCTTCCAGGTGCCCCAGGTGCCCACGATCGGCGACGTCGTGCGCGTGCCCGGCGGAGCCCTTTACCTCCTCGACGGCGCGAGCCGGATGATCCGGGTTCCGTCCGCTGCTCTCGTCGCGGAGTTCTCCGCCCGGCCCATCGTGGACGTGACCGCGAAGGACATCACCGCCTACACGATCGACACGTCGGCGACCCTCGGCATCGCGGTCCTGTGCCGCGGCCAGGAGCACCTCGCGGGCAGCGGAAAGCTCTGGCCACCGGCGGAACGGTTCGGCTCGGAGTCCGCTTCCGGCCTGCCGGTCACCGCGCTCGACCCCGCGACCTGTGACACCTTCCGGTTCGCCTCCCAGCACCTGAACAGACGTGTCCTCCTGCGCTCTCCCGCCACCGGGGCCATCTACTTCCTCGACGAGGGCGTCCGGCACCCCGTGGTCAGCATGGTCGGCGTGTACACGATCGCGAATGGCGAGCCCACGTACGTGCCGCTGTCGGAGGGGGCGCTTGCCACCATCCGCAAGGGGAGGGAGATCCTCACCCCCGCCACGTTGGCCAAGAGCGCCAGCAGCCCCACCGTCTACTTCATCGACGGACTGACCAGGAAGGTGCCTCTCGCGAGCTTCGACACGGCCGCGGAGTTCGGCGTGAGCGGATTCGCGACGGTGTCGGAGGCGACGCTGAACGCCTACAAGACGGCGCCCTCCCCACTCACCCCGGCGGTCGACTGCGGCCGCACGTACATGGCGGGCGGGGGTCGGCTCCACTATCTCCGGCACGGGGCGGCGGGCCTGCCGTCCACGCCGTTGAGCCGCGACACCTGTAACGTGCTCGACCAGTACGTGCCCCCCGGCGAATCCATCTCCGGCGAGCCGTTCCTGCGGTCGGCGTCGGGCGCGATCTTCTACGTGCAGAACGGCAAGAAGAGCCCGCTGACGACCATGGGCGCCGTCACCGCCTTCGCGAACGGATGGGTGCCGCCCTTCGTGTCGCTCAGCCAGGACAGCCTGAACCGCATCCCCACCGGCCGGGAGCTCCTCGGCCCGGGGCGCCTGGTGAAGACCGCGGCGAGCCCGGTGGTCTACATGGTCGACGGGCTGAACCGCAAGGTCCCCATCGACTCGTTCGACCTCGCCGCGGAGTTCGGCGCGATCGGCTACACGACGGTGCCGGGCTCGGTGCTCGGCGCGTACACGTCGGCGCCCGCGAACCTCACGCTCGCGGTGACCTGCCGCTCCTCGACCTACCTGGGCGGCGGCGGAAGCCTGTGGACCCTGTCATCGGGATCGACGTTCGGACTGCGCCCCACCGCCCTCGACGGCCGCACCTGCGGCGCGTTCCGGGAGTCGGCGGAGCCCGTCGGGAACGCGCTGTTCGTGCGCAACCCCGCGACGGGAGCCGTGTACAACGTCGCCGACGGCAGGAAGGCCTACATGGCGACGATGGCCGACATCTACTCGCGCAACGGGGGCGTGCTGCCGGCCTTCGTGCCGCTCAGCTCCCCGGTGTTGGCGAAGCTGCCGACGGCCTAGCGGTCCCCGCGCCGCCTGCCCCGCCCGCCGGGCGGATGCCGCGCGCCTCGTCCCCCAGTACCGGCTCCCCGGTGCTCAGACGTAGCGCGCGGCATCCCCGAGGCGGGAGCGCATGACCTCGATGGCCTGCGGGTTCTCGTCCACGAGCACGAATCGGCGCCCGAGCGCGTGTGCGACGGCGCCGGTCGTGCCGCTGCCCGCGAAGGCGTCGAGCACCCAGTCCCCGGGCTCGCTCGACGCCTGCACGATGCGCCGAAGGATGCCCTCAGGCTTCTGGGTGGCGTAGCCGGTCTTCTCCCGGCCCGTGGGCGAGACGATCGTGTGCCACCACACGTCCGTCGGAAGCTTGCCGAGCGCGGCCTTCTCCGGCGTCACTAGTCCCGGCGCCATGTAGGGCTCGCGGTCGACGCCGGCCGAGTCGAAGAAGTACCGGGACGGATCCTTCACGTAGACCAGGATGTTGTCGTGCTTGGCCGGCCACTTGCGCTTCGTCCGCGCGCCGTAGTCGTAGGCCCAGACGATCTCGTTGAGGAAGCAGTCCCGGCCGAAGAGCGCGTCGAGCACGACCTTGGCGTAGTGCACCTCGCGGTAGTCGAGGTGCAGGTAGAGCGTGCCCGTCTCGTCCAGCAGCCGCCACGCCTCGACGAGGCGCGGCTCCAGGAACGACCAGTAGTCAGCGAAGCTGTCGCTGTACGAATAGAGCAGGCCCTTGGTCGTCTCGTAGTTCTGCCCCTTGAAGCCCACGCGGTCGCCCGCAGCCCCCGCCGCGACGCGCGCGGTCGTGATGCTCTGCCGGGTCTGGCTGCGCCCCGTGTTGAACGGCGGGTCGAGGTAGATCAGCCGGAAGGCACCGTCCGGGAGGTGGGCCAGCGCCTCCAGGTTGTCGCCGTGCACGACGAGGTCGTCGCCGTCCTCGGTCCAGTCGATGTCGCGCACGCCCCCGAGATTAACAGCCGCCCGGCCGGACGCGGGCCAGGGCCCGCCAGGGCCGGCACGCACCGCGGTCAGGGCTGCAGGATCAGCTTCCCCGTCGTCGCCCGGCCCTCGAGGTCGGCGTGCGCGCGGTCCGCGTGCGCGAGCGAGTACACCTCGCCGATGTGCATCTTCAGCCGTCCGGCGCTCACCGCGTCGAACACCTCGGTCGCCCGCCAGCGCCGCTCCTCCGTGCTGAGCAGGAAGTGCGCGAGCGTCGGCCGCGTCACGACGAGGGATCCGCCGGAGTTGAGCCGCTGCAGGTCGAACGGGGGAACCTGGCCCGAGGCTCCGCCGAAGAGGGCGAGGAAGCCGCGGACGCGGAGGCTCGCGAGGGAACCCTCGAACGTGGCCTTGCCCACCCCGTCGTAGACGACGTCGACGCCCCGGCCGCCCGTGATCTCCCGGACCCGGTCCGGGAAGCGCTCGTAGCCGATCACCTCGTCGGCCCCCGCCGTGCGCGAGAGCTGCGCCTTCTCATCGGTCGACACCGTGGTGATCACCGAGACGCCCCGGTTCTTCAGCATCTGCGTGAGCAGCAGGCCCGTCCCGCCTGCGCCGGCGTGCACGAGCGCCCACTCGCCCTGCTTCGCCGGGTACACCGACGTGCTGAGGTAGTGGGCCGTCATGCCCTGCAACGGGATGGCCGCGGCCGTCTCGTCGTCGACGCCAGCCGGCACCCGCAGGGCCTTCGCGGCCGGAACAATCGCGAACTCCGCGTAGGCCCTCGACCCCTCGGCCGTGGCCACCCGGTCGCCGATGGCGAAGCCGGTGACGTCCGGCCCGATCTCCACGATCCGGCCGGCAGCCTCCTCGCCCGGGGTGAAGGGGAACGGCACGGGGTAGACGCCGCTGCGCCGATAGGTGTCGATGAAGTTCACGCCGATGCCCGTCACCTGGATCAGCAGCTCGCCCGAGCCGGGCACGGGACGCTCGACGTCCCGGAGGCGGAGGACCTCGGGTCCGCCGGGCTGGTCCGCGAGTATGGCCTTGGGCATGTGCGCTCCTCTTCGTCGTGTCGCGTCGCCGGTCCGTCGATCACCGGCCGCACAATCAGCGGCGGCGTCCGAGCGCGGCATTCCCCAGCCTAGACAGGCCCGGGGCCCCGCCGATGTGCGCTTGCTAGGCTCGGCCGCGGTGCCGATTCCGGGGGTGGTCAGCGCCGGGACAACCTCCGCGTCGGCGCCCGCACGGTCGCCCTCGCGTAGCCGGACCTCGAGAGAACAGGGAAGTCAATGACGGGTCGCATCTACTCCGACATCACCGAAGTCGTCGGGCGCACGCCGCTGGTGCGGCTGAACCGCCTTCCGGGAGACGCGGGCGCAACGGTGCTCGCGAAGCTGGAGTTCTACAACCCCGGCAACAGCGTGAAGGACCGCATCGGCGTTGCGATCATCGACGCGGCCGAGAAGGCGGGAGCGCTGAAGCCGGGCGGCACCATCGTGGAGGGCACGAGCGGCAACACCGGCATCGCGCTCGCCCTCGTGGGCGCGGCGCGCGGCTACCGGGTCGTCATGACCATGCCGGAGACCATGAGCGTCGAGCGCCGCGTACTGCTGCGCGCGTACGGCGCCGAGATCGTGCTCACGCCCGGGCCCGAGGGCATGCGCGGGGCCGTGGAGCGAGCCAAGGAGATCGTGGCGAACACCCCGAACTCCATCTGGGCCAAGCAGTTCGAGAACGCCGCCAACCCCGCGATCCACCGGGCCACGACGGCGGAGGAGATCTGGGAGGACACCGACGGCGGCGTCGACATCTTCATCGCGGGGGTCGGGACGGGTGGCACGATCACCGGCGTCGGGCAGGTGCTCAAGGAGCGCAAGCCGGGCGTGCAGATCATCGCGGTCGAGCCGAAGGACTCGCCGATCCTGAACGGCGGGAAGCCGGGCCCGCACAAGATCCAGGGGATCGGCGCGAACTTCGTGCCCGAGCTCCTCGACACGACCGTCTACGACGAGGTCATCGACGTCACGCTCGAGGACTCCGTGCGCACGGCCCGCGACCTCGCCAGCCAGGAGGGCATCCTGGGCGGCATCTCGTCCGGCGCCATCATGTGGGCCGCGCTCGAGGTCGCGAGGCGCCCGGAGAACGCGGGCAAGACGATCGTCGCCATCGTCTGCGACTTCGGCGAGCGCTACGTCTCCACCGTGCTGTACGACGACCTGCGCGACGGGGCGTGATCCCGCACTTCGCGGAGGACGTCGCCGCGGCGCGGGCGCACGATCCGGCCGCCCGGAGCGGTGCGGAGATCGTCCTCCTGTACTCCGGCATGCACGCGGTGTGGGCGCACCGGGTGGCAGCCGCGCTGTGGCGGAGGGGTGCGCGCCTGCCGGCCCGCGCCCTGTCCCAGCTGGCGAGGGCCCTCACCGGGGTGGAGATCCACCCCGGCGCGCGCCTCGGCCGCCGCATCTTCATCGACCACGGCATGGGGGTCGTCATCGGCGAGACCGCCGTCGTGGGCAACGACGTCGTGATCTACCACGGCGTGACCCTCGGCGGGAAGAGCCGCACCGCGGGCAAGCGGCACCCCACGATCGGCGACCGGGTCGTGCTCGGGGCGGGCGCGAAGGTGCTGGGCCCCATCACGATCGGCGACGACAGCGTGGTGGGCGCCAACGCCGTGGTCGTGCGGGACGCCCCGGCACGCTCGGTGCTGACCGGCATCCCCGCGAGGGACGCGCGCTCGTCCGCCCCGCGACGCCCGGACCCGCACACGGATCCCGCGCTCTACATCTGAAACTCCGGGAACGCTGTTCCCGTGGCCCTGTGCCGCTGGAACCGCCGGGGCTAGGCTGACGGCCTAGGCGGACGGAGGCCTCGTGAGCGGGAGTGCCGGGGATCGCCGCGCGGCGGCCGATCTCCTCGCGCGCATCGAGCGCGACCCGGAGGCCGGTACGCGCGCCGAACGGGCATACCGGGGCAGGCACGACCTCCGCGACGCGCTCTGGTGGGCCGCGCACCCCGGCACGACGTCGCCCTCGGGCGCGCCCGATCCCGCCCTCGAACTGCGCCGCCTCCGCTCCGCGGCGTTCTCCCGCGAGGGTCAGGAGTCCGAGTGGGTGGATGCGGCGCTGCCCTCCGGAGGAACCGGCCGCGTGCGCCGGGCGGAGGCCCTCGCGCTCGAATGCGAGGCGGGACTGGAGCGCGACCGGGCCGATCTGCGCGCGGCGCTCGCCGCGGTCGCCGGCGGGAGGACCGACGCGGCGACCGACAGGGGCATCGGCAGGGGGATCGGCAGGGGGATCGACGCGTTCGCCGAGGACGCGACCGGGCAGGAGGACGCAGCGGCGGCGGCCTCCCCGACCGGGTTCGGCGTCAGCATGGGTGCGGCCGCCTCCGGGCCGGTGGAGCGGCGTGGGCGCGCCACCCGGTGGGCGTCGGGCCGGTTCGACCGCCGACCGCCCGCCGACCCCGCCCGCAAGGACTCCGGAGACTCGACCGGCGACGACGCCGACGCCCGCGAGTCCGACGCGGCAGGCGCGCCGGAGGACGAGACCGTCGCCGACGTTCCCCGCGGCGCCGCCGTCCTGCGGTCGGTGCTGCTCCGGCGGCCGGTGGCCGCGACCGCGACCCTGGCGCTCGTCGGCGTGCTCGCCGGGGCCGGGGTCACCTGGGCGACGCTCAACGGAGCGGCACGCCCGAGCCTCACGAGCACGCCCGCCTCCCGGAGCATCGTCGACGCGCCCTCCTGGGACGACACCCCGTCGCAGGCCTCCCCGCCCGCGCTCGAGGTGTTCAACCGGGACGCGACGGCGGAGGACGCGCTTCCGCCGCAGTTCTTCCTCGACTCTCCGGCCGCGACGGCGCGCATCCTGTACACGAACGGTCCCCTGCGGGTGTGGGGGTTCCTCGACCGCGGCCAGGTCTGCATGTTCGTGCGGGAGGGCGAGGCCGCGTCGGGCACGTGCGTGGCGAGGGACTCCTTCGGCTACGCCGGGATCACCCTCATGCTCTCGGCCGACGGCACGACGATGCCGGAGCCCGCGACGGGCGTCGCCGCGGCGGCGATCACCGACCTCACCTGGACGCCGGAGGGTGAGATCCAGATCCGTTCGGCCCCGCTCGACCACGACACCGCCGGCTGACCCGGCGCGGCTGGCTCGGACGGGCGGCGCATCCGCTGTCGATAGCCTTGCGGGCGTGCACCCGACCGACAGCCCCCCGCACGACGACAACCACGCCGACGACAGCCACGCCCACGACAGCCACGTCGACGGCAGCAACCCCGACGACCCGAACGACGCCCGTACCGAGGGCCGGCGACCCGAGGGCAGCGTCGAGCAGTCGACGCAGGGCGTGGGCCCGTGGCCGGGCGGGCCGGACGCGTGGCCCGAGGGCGACCACTACGACCGCGAGCTGCTCGAGCGGGGCGACTCCCGGAACGTCATCGACCGCTACCGCTACTGGCGCATGGATGCGATCGTCGCCGACCTCGACCAGCACCGGCACCCGTTCCACGTCGCCATCGAGAACTGGCAGCACGACATGAACATCGGCTCCATCGTTAGGAGCGCGAACGCGTTCGCCGCCGACACCGTGCACATCGTCGGGCGCAAGCGCTGGAACAAGCGCGGCGCCATGGTCACCGACCGGTACCAGCACGTACTGCACCACCCCGACATCGCGGCGCTCGTCGCGTGGGCGGGGGAGGCGGGACTGCCGATCATCGCGGTGGACAACGTCCCCGGCGCGGTGCTGCTCGAGACCTACTCGTTCCCGCGCGAGTGCCTGCTGCTGTTCGGCCAGGAGGGCCCCGGACTGAGCCCCGAGGCCCTCGTCGCCGCCGAGACGGTCGTGGAGATCAGCCAGTTTGGCTCGACCCGCTCCATCAACGCGTCCGCGGCGGCCGCCGTGACCATGCACGCGTGGGTGCGCGAGCACCACGACTTCGATGCCGGGCAAGGCGTCGTCGGGGGCACCCGACCGGGCGCCGGTCAGGCCCCGCGGGCGGGCGGCACCCCGTCCGCTTGACGCGCGGCGGCGCATCCGATGGGGTGGGGGCATGACTGAGATCACGGACGATCTGCCCGCCCGCCTGCTGCACGAGGAGCATGCCGGGTGGCGCGCCCTCTGCGAGGGCCGCGGCGGGGAGTACTACTACCGCGTGATGACGCGGGACGCCGTGATGCTCGTGCCGGGGCGGGTGCTCGATCGCGGCACGATCCTCGCCTCGCTCGAGGGCGTGCCGCCGTGGGACTCCTACGAGATCCACGACCCGCGCGTCGTTCGGCTGCCCGGGGGCGGCGGAATCCTCTTCTACCGCGCGCTGGCGCGACGGGGTGGCACCGCCCACGACATCCGGATGAGCACGACCTACGTTCGCCAGGACGGCGGCTGGGCCATCGCCGCCCACCAGCAGACCCCGGTGTAGCAGCCGGCCCGCCGAGCGGACCGTGCTCGCCCGGGCTAGCCGATGAGCGAGGGCTGCAGGTCGCGCAGGACGCGGTGGTGCGTCTGCCGCGCGGCGGCCGCGAGCGTCAGGGCGAGGCCGCCGAGCAGCCAGAGGGCGAGGTAGCCGGCGTCCGCGAGCGCCGCGGCCTCGCGCCCGCCGTACATGAGCTGCCGCAGCCCGTCGACCGCGTAGCTCATGGGCAGCGCCGAATGCAGCGCGGCGAGCGGGCCCGGCAGGGTCTGCCAGGGGAAGGTGCCGCCCGCGCTCACCAGCTGCACGACCATGAGCACGAGGCCGAGGAACTGGCCCACGTTGCCCAGCACGGCGTTCAGCGCGAGCAGGATGGCCGCGAACGTCGCGGAGACGAGCGCGAGGAAGGCGAACGTGCCGAGCGGATTCGCCACGGGGAAGCCGAGCAGGACCGTGACGACGGTGTAGAGCGCCACCATCTGCAACAGGCCGAGGAGCACGGGGAGCAGCCAGCCCGCGGCGGCGGTCCGCCACGGTCGCGCGCCCGCGGTCATCGCCCGGCGGGAGAGGGGCCGCACGATGAGGAAGAGCGCGTACATGCCGATCCACGCCGCAAGGCTCAGGAAGAAGGGCGCGAGGCCGGCCCCGTAGGTGCCCGCGGAGGTGAGCGCATCCTCGCTGACGCCGAGCGGGTCGGCGATCGCGGCGGCCTCGGTGCTCCGGCTGTCCGCGTCGCTCGCCGGGATCTGGTTCAGCCCGGAGGCGAGACCGTCGCGCAGCGCTGTGGAGCCGTCGCGGAGTTGCCCGAGGCCGTCCGAGAGGGTGCCCGCGCCGGCCGACGCGGCGTCGGCGCCACCGGCCAGGTCGGACGCGCCCTCCGCGGCCGTGCCGATGCCGGCGGTGAGGGCGGGGGCAGACGCGGCCAGCCGATCGGCGCCCGATGCCACCTGGGCGCTGCCCGTAGCGAGGGCGTCGAGCTGTCCGCTCAGGTTCTGGGCCGCCGTATTCGCCGTGTCGACGCGGGAGCCGATGCGGTCGAGCTGGGCGAGCAGCGCCTGCTGCTCGTCGGCGGACAGGTCGGTCTCCGCCAGCCTCTCGGCGATCTCGGCGCGGATGGCCGGCACATGGTCCGCGGCGTCCTGGGCGGTGGTGGCGGCCTTGTCACCGCGCTCGGCGAGCACGGCGTTGCCGTTCGCCACCTCCCGGGCGCCCGACGCGAGACGCGCCGTCGAGTCCGTCAAGGTGGCGGTGCTGTCCCGCAGGGTGTCGAGTCCGTCCGACAGGGACGCGGCACCGGCCGCGACCTGCGCCGTGCCCGAGGCCAGGTCGCTTCCGCCGGTGGCGGCCGACGTCGCGGCGGTGGCGAGCTGGTCCGCGCCGGTCACCGCGGTGCCGAGGCTGTCTCGCACGTCTGAGAGGCCCACCAGCAGCGCGTTCGCCGCCTTCTCGCCGACCTGCCGGGCGACGGCGTCCCGGATGCGGCCCGCGGCCTGCTCCGCGATGGTGCCGGCCAGGTAGCCGTTCGTGTCACTCGTCGAGACCACGACGCGCGCCCTGGTCGGGTCCGGGGTCGCAGCCGACGCGAGGGCGGAGGAGAAGCCCGCGGGGAGCGTGACGGCGAAGGCGAACTCGCCGCCCTGCAGCCCGGTCCGCGCGTGGCTCGCGCTGACCGTCCGCCAGTCGAAGTCGTGCTCCTCCAGCAGGGTGTCGGCGACGTCTCGGCCGAGCGTCACCCGCTCGCCGTCCACGGTCGCGCCGGTGTCGGCCACGACGAGGGCGGCCGGCACTCTGTCGAGGTTCGCGTAGGGATCCCGGTTGGCCCACAGGTACAGGCCGCCGTAGAGGATCGGCACGCACATGAGCGCGACGAGGGCGAGCCGCGACATGGTCGTCGCGGTGAGGCGCCGGAGCTCGGCGCGCAGCAGGAAGATCACGGAAGACGCTTTCGGCGAGATGAGGGAGAGGAAGAGGGAGAGGGAGAGGGGAGATGGGGAGAGGGAGAGGGGAGATGGGGAGAGGGAGAGGAAGAGAAGAGAGGGGAGAGGAATAGGGGGAGAGGGGAGGCAGTGCCGGGCGGAGGCGCTCGCGGCCGGCGTCAGAAGAGCGGGACGAGGTCGTTCGCCGTGTGTGGTCCGGCGCTCTCCGCGGCGAGCAGCCCGGCAATGGCGGAGGTCGTGACCACGAGCACGCCGACGCCGCGGGCGGCGATGCCGCACAGCACCTCGTACCACTCCTCCGGCGCGCCGCCGTGACGCTCCGGCGAGGTGACGACGAGCGCCCGCACGCCGGGGCGGGAGGCGGCGAGGTCGGTCAGCAGCCGCAGCCGCGCGGTGGGCGGAACGGCCCGGAAGGGGAAGCGCGCGAGCGGCAGAAGGCCGTGGGCGTCGAGCACCCGGTTCACCGCGCGCCGTCCCGCGCGGCGGCGGGCGAAGCCCAGCTCCTCGCGCACGACCGCGCGCAGGGGAACGTCGTCCGACGGCTCGCCGACGGTCGGGGTGTCGACCAGGGCGACCGCCCGGCGGGGCCCGCTGCGGGCGGGCTCGCCGTCGATCAGGATCCGGCCCGCATCGACGCGCATGCGTCCGCCCGCGACGAGCGACAGCACGACGGGGCGTCTGCCCGTCTCGGCGACGGCGAGCGTCGGCGTCCCGCCGCCGAAGGCGAGGCTCGTCTCGGGGAGCTCCGCGGCGGTGCCGTTGCCGATCCGCACGCCGTCCAGGGTGACGATCACGCCCCGGCCCCGCTCGTGCCGGGGTCGCCCGTGCCCGATCCGATCGAGGTACCAGCATCCGGGGCGGACGCGTTCAGCGCGGTGAGGATCCGGTCCGCCTCCCGCCAGTCGAGCCCGCACATGCCGAGAGCACCGAGCACCACGAGCTGCCGGCCGCGCTCCCGCGAGAGGGGGCCGCGTGCGGCCTCGTCGAGGACGGTGAGGGCCGCGCCCTCCACGAGGCGGGCGAGGGTTGGCGCGTCGATGTCCTGTCGCAGCTCGCCCGCCCGGACGCCCTGCTCGATCACCTCGCGGAGCGTGCGGCGCAGTGGCTCGAGCGCGTCGGCGACCACGGGGGCGAGCGGGCCGCGCACTGCGACCCGGGCCATGACGCGGACGTGCTCGACCTCGTCCCACAGCCGGGCGCCGATGATCGCGAGCTGCAGGCGGCTGTCCCCGCCCGTGCTCGCAGGGAGCGCCGTCGTGATGCGCGCGGCCCCGATCACGACGAGCTCCCGGAGGAGGTCGTCGCGGGTTGCGAAGTGGCCGTAAAGCGCCCGTCGGGACAGGCCCGCGGCGGCCGCGATGGCCTCGAGGGAGGCGTCCGGATCATAGTTCAGCAGCTGTGCGGCGGCGCGCAGGATGGCGGCGCGGTTCTCGGCGGCATCCTTCCGCGGCGCGCGTTCGGGGGCAGGGCTCGACACGCGTCGAGTCTACGATCTTGCACAACCGAGTGCAACTTAGGCGGGCCGACCGCTCGCGATAGGATCGAGTGTGACTGGAGACAACCTGCTTGGTGTGCCCGAGACCCGTCTGCCCGCCGATCCGGCGGTGACGGAAGCCCTGGATCGAGCGGTGAAGTCCGGCGAGGATCTCGCATCCGTCGCCGCGGCGCACCCGTCCTCCTCGCTCGTCTGGGCGCTGCTCGCGGACGCGGCCAGCCTGTCGGGCAACTACGTCGAGTCCTACGCCTACGCGCGGGTCGGCTATCACCGCGGCCTCGATGCGCTCCGCAAGGCGGGCTGGCGCGGCCAGGGACCGATCCCGTGGGCCCACGAGCCCAACCGCGGCGTCCTTCGCTCCCTCTACGCCCTCCGCCGCGCCGCCGCGGCCATCGGCGAGACCGAGGAGATCGAGCGGCTCACGCGCTTCCTCGACGACTCGGACCCCGCAGCGGTTCCCGCGATCGAGCAGGAGTCGCTGCAGGCGGCACCGCCCACCGAGGCCATCGTGATCCGAGGAGACGAGTAATGCCGGCGATCGTTCTGATCGGCGCCCAGTGGGGCGACGAGGGCAAGGGCAAGGCGACCGACCTCCTCGGTGACCGCATCGACTACGTCGTGAAGTTCAACGGCGGCAACAACGCCGGGCACACGGTCGTCATCGGCGACCAGAAGTACGCCCTGCACCTGCTGCCCTCCGGCATCCTCAGCGAGGGCGTGACGCCGGTCATCGCGAACGGCGTCGTCATCGACATCGAGGTGCTGTTCGACGAGCTCGACGCGCTCACGGCCCGCGGCGTCGACGTGTCCCGGCTGAAGATCTCGGCCAACGCGCACGTCATCACGCACTACCACCGCACGCTCGACCGGGTCACGGAGCGCTTCCTCGGCAAGCGCCAGATCGGCACGACGGGCCGCGGCATCGGCCCGACCTACGCCGACAAGATCAACCGCGTCGGCATCCGCATGCAGGACCTGTTCGACGAGAACATCCTCCGCCAGAAGGTGGAGGCCGCGCTCTACTCGAAGAACCACATGCTGGTGAAGATCTACAACCGCCGCGCGATCACGGTGGACGAGATCGTCGACACCCTGCTCTCCTACGTCGAGCGTCTGCGCCCGATGGTCGTCGACACCTCGCTCGACCTGAACACGGCCCTGGACGAGGGCAAGATCGTGCTCTTCGAGGGTGGCCAGGCCACCATGCTCGACGTCGACCACGGCACCTACCCGTTCGTCACGTCCTCGAACTCGACGGCCGGCGGTGCGGTGACCGGATCGGGCATCGGGCCCACCCGCGTCGACCGCGTCATCGCCGTCGTGAAGGCGTACACGACCCGCGTCGGCGCCGGTCCGTTCCCGACCGAGTTGCACGACGAGTCGGGCGAGTTCCTGCGGGCGGCGGGCTTCGAGTTCGGCACGACCACGGGTCGCCCCCGCCGCACCGGCTGGTACGACGCCCCGATCGCGCGTTACACGTCGCGCATCAACGGCGTGACGGACTTCGTGCTCACGAAGCTCGACGTGCTCACCGGGCTCGAGACGATCCCGGTCTGCGTCGCGTACGACGTCGACGGGCGCCGCTTCGACGAGGTGCCCAGCTCGCAGAGCGACTTCCACCACGCGAAGCCGATCTACGAGGAGTTCCCCGGCTGGACCGAGGACATCACGGGCGCGCGCGAGTTCTCCGACCTGCCGCAGGCAGCACAGGACTACGTGCTCGCGGTCGAGAAGATGAGCGGCGCGCGCATCTCGGCGATCGGCGTCGGCCCCGGGCGCGACGCCATCATTCAGCGTCACGACCTGCTCGAGAGCTAGCGGGGCGGCACGGTGATCCGCGACGGATGGCAGGACGACAGCCGTCTCGGCACGGACGCCGAGGACCTGGCGCGCTTTCTCAGCCGGGCCGACGCGGCGACGGCGAACCGCGAGCAGCTGCGCGTCGCGGTCGACATGACGCCCGAGCAGTTCGCCGATGCGTGGCGCACGCTGCATCGCTTCGGCTACGTGACGACGGCGGAGCTCCGCCGCCTCGCGATCACCTGACCCACGGTCGCCGGGGTCTCTATGGTGTCTGAGGCCCCGCCACGGTCGCTGAGCTCGTCGAAGCGACCCGACCGGTCCTGCGTGGCGCTCTCTCACGGTCGCTGAGCTTGTCGAAGCGACGCAACCGGCGCATGGAAGCGTCCCTTCGACAGGCTCAGGGACCGTGTGGTCCGGTCCGCCTGTCGACTCAGGATCGCGCTGGGGTCTTGACCCTTTACGGTCGCTGAGCTTGTCGAAGCGACGCAACCGGCGCATGGAAGCGTCCCTTCGACAGGCTCAGGGACCGTGTGGTCCGGTCCGCCTGTCGACTCAGGATCGCACTGGGGTCTTGACCCTTCACAGTCGCCGAGCTCGTCGAAGCGACGCAACCGGCGCATGGAAGCGTCCCTTCGACAGTTCAGGGACCGTGTGGTGCTGCCTCCTCGGCGGCTCCGGAACCGCGGCGTCGCGCTACGCCGCGGCGGCGGTGCGCCAGAAGGATGTGAGCACCCGCGCGCTCTCCTCCGGCTGGTCGACCTGGGCGGAGTGCCCGGCGTCCGCGATCACCACGTACTGGCCGCCGGCCCGCTCGGCCATCTCGCGCTGCCAGTCCAGCGGCCACGCGTCGTCCGCATCGCCGTGCGACACCAGGAGCGACACGCCTGTCGCGGCCAGTTCGTCCGTGCGGTCGGGCTGCTCGTCGAGGATGTGCGCGGCGGCGAGCAGCTGCGTTGAGCTCGTGGCCAGCATGCGGTCGTGGAACCACCGCTGCACCGGGTCCGAGGAGGCCTCGTCCCAGTCCGGGTGACCCTTGCGCCACAGCCCCTCGGACCCGCCGGTCCGGATGGCGTCCAGGTCCTCGAAGCGGCCGCCGCGGCTGCGCGGCCCGGAGTTCCACATGGTGAAGCTCGCGAACCGGCTCGGGTCGCGGAGCACCGCCTCGATGCCCACGACGCCGCCGAAGCTGTGGCCGAGCAAGTGGACCTGCTTCTGTACCCCGATCGCGTCGAGCACCCAGTGGACGTCGGCGCCCAGGGTCTGCAGGTCGTAGCCGTTCCCGTCGACGGGCGGCTCGCTCCCGACAGGGCCCTCCGAGTGGAACTGTCCGCGCTGCGAGTAGGCGAGCACGGTGAAGCCGAGGTCGGCCAGCGGGCCGAGCACGGGGTAGAAGTCCTCCTTCGACCCGGTGTACCCGGGCACGAGCAGAGCGACCGGGGAGTCCTCCGGATCCTCGGTGCGGGCGCGGATCCGCACGGCGGAGAGGGGGCCCTCTGGGCGGTCGAGGCGCAGCTCCTCCGCGTCCGAGGGGAGGGCATCGGTGAGGGTGAGGGACGGCATCGTCGAATCGGTCACCGGACGAGGCTACCCGGTAACGATAGGCTCGGACCCGGGGGAGACACACATGCTGAGTACCGGCCAGGAACGAAGACCGCCCGACAGTCCGCGCGGCGGCAATCCCGCGCTTGTACCCCTCTTGCGGCTGCGCGCGGCGCGGGTGCGGCACGCGCTGGCCGCCGTGATCCGCCCGGAGGACGCCCCGCTCGGTCACGCGCGGGGACACGACGTCGATCGGCTGCTGATCCTCGGCAGCGGGCCCGCGCTCGGGTGGGGCGTGACCACGCACGAGCTGGCCCTCCCGGGGTCCCTCGCGCGGAGCCTGACCGCCATCACCGGATGCGGCAGCACCGTCGACCTGGTGGCCCGCGAGGACCTGCGCGTGGGCGAGGTGGCGGCGATGGTCGCCGACCGCGACCTCCTCCGCTACGGGGCCATCGTGCTCGTGCTGGGCTCGACGGAGGCCGCGTCGCTCACGCCGCCGTCCCACTGGGCGCGGGACCTCGCCGAGCTCGTGGCCGAGATCGATCAGCGAGCGCCCGGCGTGCCCGTCATCGTGACGGGCGTGCGCCCGGTGCGGGTGCCGGGCAGCGGCCGGAGGCTGGACCGCGTCGAGGACGGTCATGCCGCCGCCCTGGACGCCGAGGCCGAGGCCCTGTGCAGCGCCGTCCCCTCCGCGACCTTCGTGCCGACGACGGGTGAGGCCGCCCACCTGACCGACCCGGATGAGGCGCTCGCCTCGTTCTCGGCGTGGGGCTCCGTCCTCGCCGAACGGGTGGCCCCGCTGCTCGGTGGCACCGAGGACGGCGGCCCCGACCGGCGGGAGAGGCGCAGGAACCGGCGGCGCGAGGATCGGGACGCGGCCGCGGACGAGGCCCGCCGGCAGAGCGTCGTGGACACCTTCGCCAGCGCGGCGCGGACCTCCCAGGTCGACCTCGACTACATCCTGTCGCTCGCCCGCCGCGCCTTCAAGACGGACGCCGCCCTCGTGACCGTGCTTGACCGGGACCGGCAGTTCCACCTGGCCGCGGCGGGCTCGGGGCTCGCCGAGGTGCCCTGGAGCGCGTCGTTCTCCGAGTTCGCGCTGCAGGACAGCGAGGCGACGGTCGTGCGAGACATCGCCCTCGACGAGCGCTTCGGATCGAGTCCCCTGCTGAGCGGCCAGCACTCGATGCGGTTCTACGCGGGCTTCCCCATCGAGGCGCCCACCGGCGAGCGGATCGGCGCGCTCTGCGTGCTGGACTCGCACCCGCGGCGGCGTGCCGACGACATCGACACGGACCTGCTGCGCGAGCTGGCGATCATGGTCCAGCGGGAGATGTGGCGCTTCCTCCCCGCCGCCGGCGAGTAGCCCGCACCGGAGGGTGTCCCGTGCGGAAGCCAAGCCGCGGGCCCGGACTCGCGAGCCCGGTCTATGCGGACCCGGCCGATTCGAGCGCGCGGATTCGAGCGGGCCGACCCCACCCTCCAGACTGGGATCGTGACCTCGCCCGCCGTGCCGCTCCGCATCCCCGTTCCCCAGGTCCTCGAGGGGCCCGTCGTCCGGCTCGAGCCGCTCACCCGGCAGGCGCTGCCCGAGCTGTTCCGCGCCATCGGCCGGCCCGAGGTCTTCGCCGGCGGCTACGGGGGCGGGCCCGCGGGCTACCGCGATACCGCGGACGCCTTCGCCGAGTGGGCGGAAACCTACTACCCCTGGCGCACCGGGCTGCCGTTCGCCATCCGGCTGTCGTCAGGGCCGGAGGAGGGACGACTCGTCGGCACGTCGTCCCTCGCCGAGTTCGAGCCCGCCACCGAGCGCGTCCACCTCGGTTGGACGGCGTACGACCCGGACGTGTGGGGCACGGCGGTGAACCCGGCGGCCAAGCGACTTCTGCTCGGGCTCGCCTTCGACTCGGGGTTCGGCCGCGTGAAGATCCAGGCGGATGCGCGCAACGACCGATCGCGGGCCGCCATCGCCAAGCTCGGCGCCACGTTCGAGGGCGTGACCCGGCGGGACGCGCGCCGCGCCGACGGATCCTGGCGTGACGCCGCGGTGTTCTCGGTCATCGTCGACGACTGGCCGCGCGTGCGGGAGGGCCTGGACGCGCGGCTGAGGGCCGGCTGAACGCACCCCACAGGCGGCCGTGATGGACTGGGGAAATGGAAGCCATCTACACCGCAATCGCACACGCCTCCGGTGGAGGACGTGACGGACGAGTCCGCACCGAGGACGACCGACTCGACCTGGAGACCCGACCCCCCAAGGAGCTCGGCGGCTCGGGCGAGGGAACCAACCCCGAGCAGCTGTTCGCCGCCGGGTACTCGGCCTGCTTCCTCGGCGCCCTGCACGCCGCAGGAAAGGAGCTGAAGCTCGACACCACGAACGCCGCCGTCTCGGCGAGCGTCGGCATCGGCAGCAACGGGAACGGCGGCTTCGGCATCCAGGCCGAGCTCGACGTCTACGTGCCCAACGTGAGCCGTGACGAGGCCGAGCAGCTGGCGGAGAAGGCGCACACCATCTGCCCCTACTCCAACGCCACGCGCGGCAACATGGACGTGAAGCTCAACATCGTCGAATAGTCCCGTGGGACCCGCTCGAAGCGGGCGCGGAACGGAAAGAAGGGGACCCCGCGGGGTCCCCTTCTCTCGTTCTCCGGGTTCGTGTCCGGCCTCAGGATTCCTGTCCGGCCTCGGGATCCCTGTCTGGCGCCGGTCCCGGCGGTCCGACGCCGCCGGGACCCCTCGCCCCTGTGGTCGTGCCCGACGAGTCGCGGGATCAGCTCGTCGCGGACGACTCGCTCGTCAGGGCGGACTGCGGCGTCGCGTCCTGCCCGCTCGAGCGGTGCATCACCTCGACCTTGCGAGGCTTCGCCTCCGCCGCCACCGGGATGCTGAGCGTGAGCACGCCGTCGGCGAACGTCGCCTCGATGCGGTCGAGGTCGGCGTCACGGCCGAGCGACAGCTGGCGCGCGTACGTGCCGGTCGGCCGCTCGTGGGCCAGCCACTGCACGTCGCCGCCCTCGTGCGTCGAGCGATGTGCGGTGACCGTCAGGATGCGGTCCTGCGCCTGCACGTCGATCGAACCCGGGTCCGCGCCCGGGATGTCGAACTGCAGGACGTAGTGATCGCCCGTGCGGTACAGGTCCAGCGGCATGAGCGCCGAGTTTCGGACATTCCCCATCACCTGGTCGAACAGGCGGTCCATGTCGCGGAACGGGTCGATACGGGTAGCCACACCAATCACCTCCAAGACATGCGTCTCTGGACCGTCCAGAGACGTCCGGTGTGCGCCCCGTCGGGGCCGGTGCGCGGCCCTCGGGGCAGCTACACCACATGTTTTAACTCCATCCAGATCGGCTGTCAAGTCGGTCGGGCACACGTTCTGCTTGCCCTTTTCGCTAGCAGAGAACGGCGGATTGGAGCACGATTGGAGGCGTCCCACCCGCCGAGAAGAGGAGCAACACCATGTCAGGACCCTCCCGCCCGCACGTGCTCATCCTCGGCGGAGGCTACGTCGGCCTCTACACCGCATGGGGTCTGCAGAAGGCCATGTCGTCCACGCCGATGCGCGTCACCGTCGTCGAGCCGAACCCGTACATGACGTACCAGCCGCTGCTGCCCGAGGTCGCCGGCGGCCAGGTGGACCCGAAGAACGTCACGGTGCCGCTCACCCAGCACCTGCGCAAGGTCGAGGTGTTCCGCGGCAAGCTCGAGAGCCTCGACTCCACCGCGAAGACCGCGGTGCTCGAGTCGATCACGGGGGAGAAGAAGGAGGTGACGTACGACCACGTGGTCTTCGCCACCGGCGCCGTCACCCGCACCTTCCCCACGCCGGGCCTCTCCGAGAACGCCGTGGGCTTCAAGACGCTCGAGGAGGCGCAGTACGTGCGCGACCGGGTGCTCGACAACATCGCGCTCGCCGCGTCGACGACTGACCCCGCCGAGCGCAAGAAGGCGCTGACGTTCGTGTTCATCGGCGGCGGCTACACCGGTGTCGAGGCGCTCGGTGAGCTCAACGACCTGTCCAAGCTCGCCGTGGACACCTACCCCCAGCTCGACCGCTCCGAGCTGAACTGGGTGCTCATCGAGGCCCTGGACCGCGTCGCGCCCGAGGTCGGTCCCACCCTGTCGAAGTACACGCTCGCCGAGCTGCGATCCCGCGGCATCGACGTGCGCTTCAAGACCACCGTGAAGTCGTGCGAGAACAGCGACGTCGTGCTGAGCACGGGCGAGGTGATCCCGGCGGGCACGATCGTCTGGACCGCGGGCGTGAAGCCGAACCCGGTGCTCGACCGCACCGACATCCCCCGCGGCCCCAAGGGGCACGTGAACGCGAACGCGAAGCTCCAGGTGATCCGCGAGGACGGCGGCCGCGTGGACGGCGCCTGGGCGGCGGGCGACAACGCGCAGGTGCCCGACCTCACGGCCGCAACGCAGCCCGCGTACTACCCGCCGAACGCCCAGAACGCGGTGCGCCAGGCGAAGCTGCTGGCCAAGAACATCGTCGCGGAGATGCAGGGCGGCGAGGTGGTCGAGTACCGCCACGGCTCCATCGGCACCGTCGCGAGCTACGGCTTCGGCAAGGGTGCGGGCAAGATCCGCAGCCTCAAGCTGCGCGGTCCGCTCGCCTGGCTGGCGCACCGCGGCTACCACGGGCTCGCCATGCCGACCGTGGGGCGCAAGGTGCGCATCCTGGGCGGCTGGGTGACCGGATTGGTGACGCCCCGCGACCTCACGTCGCTGTCCGCGACGGAGCACCCCCGCAAGGCGTTCGTGGACGTGACGCCCGCCAAGAAGTGACCGACGGGCCGCTAGGGTCGAAGGCATGGTTTCTGTGAACGGCCCTGTCGGTGTGGAGCGCACGGAGGACGAGCGCGAGGCGCTCGACGAGCTGCTGGACATCCGGCAGAGCATCGACAACATCGATGCCGCGCTGGTGCACCTGCTCGCCGAGCGCTTCAAGTTCACGCAGCAGGTCGGGCGGCTGAAGGCGGCCCACGGTCTGCCGCCGGCCGACCCCGACCGCGAGCGCGCGCAGATCCACCGCCTCCGCTCGCTGGCCGAGGAGTCGCGCCTGGACCCGGCGTTCGCGGAGAAGTTCCTGAACTTCATCGTCGCGGAGGTCATCCACCACCACGAGCAGATCGCGGCGACCTCCCCGACCGCGGACTAGCCGCCCCGCGGTCCCTGAGCGGGTCGGGGGACGCAACGCAACGGGCTGTGGGGTGCCCTCATGCGGTCCCTGAGCCTGTCGAAGGGACGCAACGCGACGCGCCTCGGAGGTGCCTCCCACGGTCCCTGAGCCCGTCGAAGGGACGCGCGTAGCTCGCCCGCGGGAGTTCTCCACACCCTCCACAATCCCGACATCCACGGCAAAGGCGATGTCGGTGGTTCCTGGTTCGATGTGGGCATGGAAACACCGACGTTCCCACCCGAACCCGTTCCACCCGACACACCGCAGGACGCCGCGGAGACCTTCGCCGCGATGATCGACGCGGTGAGGATGTTCGAGGGCTTCTCCCGCTGGGCCACCGCCTGCCGTGCCGAGGCCATCGACCGTGCTCGGCTCTGGACGGAGGCCGCGGACCTCTCCGTCCCCACCACCGGAGGCCCGCGCTGGTCATCGAGGGTCGCGGGACACCGGGTCCTGGTCACCGAACTCGCCTGCGCCCTCCGCATCTCGGAACGCGCTGCGGAGAACCTCATCGCCGAGAGCCAGGCGCTCGTCCACGACCTCCCCGCCACCCGAAAGGCGCTGCAGGACGGCCGCATCGGCTACCGCCACGCCCAAGTCTTGATCGACCACACCGCCACCCTCCCACCCGCAGGAGTAGTGGCGGTGGAGGAAGCGGTGCTGCCCAAGGCCGAGAGCCTGACCGCGCCGAAGCTCGACCGCGCCACCCGCGACCTGCGCGAGCGCCTCCACCCGGAGTCGATCCAGGAGCGGCACACGAAGTCGGTCACGGACCGGCACGTGGAGACCTGCCCGGCGCAGGACGGCATGGCGTGGCTGAACGCCTTCCTCCCCGCACCGGAGATCACGGGGATCGCGAATCGGCTGCGTGACATCGCTGAGGGGTTGAAGGCAGAGCCGGGGGAGGAGAGGACGCGGACACAGCTCATGGCCGACGCGTTCACCGACCTGCTCCTCGACGGCACCACCACGGCGACGCCCTCCTCCGACTCCGGAGCGACGGGCGAGGACCTGAAGGATGGGTCAGGCCGGCGCATCGACGCACCGATCGGGGTCGGCATCCGCCCGCGCGTTCTGGTGACCGTGCCGGTGCTCACGCTCCTCGGCCGCTCCGAGGAGCCGGGCACGCTCGAGGGGTATGGGCCGATCGACGCGGACACCGCGAGAAGGATCGCCGTGCGTGCGCCGAGCTTCACCCGCATCCTCACGCACCCCGAGACGGGTGCAGTGCTCTCCGTCGGGCGTGATCGGTACGCGGTACCGAAGGATCTGCGGACGTGGCTTCGGGTTCGGGACGAGACGTGCCGCTTCCCGGGCTGCAACCGATCCGCCGCCCGTGCCGACGTGGATCACGTGACGGACTGGCAGTACGGCGGCGGCACCGACTACGGGAACCTCGTGCACCTGTGCCGATCGCACCACCGGGTGAAGCACCACACTGCGTGGTCGTCGCGCTCGGCTGGCGGCGGAAGGGTGCGGTGGCTCTCGCCGAGCGGACACGAGTACGAGACCGAGCCGGCGACACACATCCGCCCGCCCAAGCGGAAGCACCTGCAAACGCAGGGAAGTGCGGCACCGACCCCGGACGACCCGCCGTTCTAGCGCGGTGACCTCAGTCCGCGAGGAACGTCACGTCGCTTCGACAGGCTCAGCGACCGTGGGGCTAGCTCCTGCCCGCCCGACACCACCACACGGTCCCTGAGCCCGTCGAAGGGACGGGCCCCGACGCGCCTGCCCGCGGGACGGCGTCATACGGTCCCTGAGCCTGTCGAAGGGACGCAGGCAAACGCGCCCGCGGGACGGCACCATACGGTCCCTGAGCCTGTCGAAGGGACGCAGGCAAACGCACCCGCGGGACGGCACCATACGGTCCTGAGCTTGTCGAAGGGACGCAGGCAGACGCGCCCGCGGGACGGCACCATACGGTCCCTGAGCTTGTCGAAGGGACGGGAGCCGATCTCCACTGCGGACGGCGCGATCCCCTACCCCGTCGAGGAGACGGGGAGCGGGGTGGCACGGCGGCGGAGGGCGTCGCCCATGCGCGCGAAGGCCTCGCGGAGGAGCGGGCGCGGCAGCGCGAACACGAAGCGCGCGAAGCCCGCGCCGACCTCTCCGCAGGCGGCACCGTCGGTCAGAGCAACGCCCGCGTTCGCGCGGAAGAACTCGGCCACGTCGCCCTCGATGCCGCACGTCCGGAAGTCCAGCCAGGCGATGTAGGTGCCCTCGGGCGCGGTGTAGGCGATGCCGGGCAGGTGCTCGGCCACCATCTCGCCCACGAGCATCCGGTTGCCGTCGAGGTACTCGAGCACCTCACCCAGCCAGCGCCCGCCCGAGGTATACGCGGCGGTGTTGCCGATCACACCCAGGTTGCTCGCTCCGTGGCTCGCCATGGCGCCGAATGTCTGCCAGTGCGCCTCATCCGCGTCGTTGGAGAGGATCACCTGCGCGCACTTGAGCCCGGCCAGGTTCCAGGCCTTCGAGGCGGAGGTGGCCGTCACGGTGTGGGCGGCGGTGACGGGCGAAAGCGACGCGTACGGCACGTGCGTGCTGCCGGCGTAGACGAGCGGGGCGTGAATCTCGTCGGAGAACACCCGGCCGCCCCGGCGCTCCACGAGATCGGCGATAGCCCGCAGTTCGTCGCGCGTCGCCACCGTGCCGAGCGGGTTGTGCGGATTGCAGAGCACCAGCAGGTGGCCGCCGTCGTCGAACGCCCGCTCCACGCCGGCCAGGTCCATCCGCCAGCGCCCGTCGACCTCGACGCTCGGCACCTCGATCACCTCGCGGCCGAGGGCCTGCGGCACGAAGAGGAACGGCATGTAGGCGGGCGTCGGCACGATCACCTTCGACCCGGGACGCGAGTACTTCTGAATCGCGAGCTCGAACGCGGCGATCACGTCGGCGACCGGGTGCACGCGCGCGGCGGGTACCGCCCATCCGTACGCGTCTCGGTACCAGGCGGCGGTCGCCGCGGACATCGCGTCCGCCAGGTCAGCGGGCAGGTACCCGGTGACCGCCCCATCGATAGCCGCGTGCAGCGCCGCGCTCACCTCTGGCGCGATCCCGAAGTCCATCTCGGCCACGAAGGCGCCGATGGTGTCCGGGTACATCGACCACTTGAGGCTGCCGTGCTCGCGGAGCTCGGCTGCGGATCTCGCGTCGAAGTCGGCGCTCGGCATGCGGTTCTTCTCCGTCCGGGGGTCTCGGTCGGTCCGGCTCACCGCGCCGACGGAGCGACCGCGTAGTGCTCCGAGAGGAGCTGACCGAGGTGGGCGACCACGGAGCCGGGACCGGATCGCGGTGCGATCGCCTCCACGTCCGCGTTGTAGTTCGTGTTGGTGTTGACGTCGTAGGTCACGATGCGGCCGTCCGCGTCCTCGAGGAACTCGATGCCGAGCACCTCGATGCCCATCCGCTGCGCAAACGCGAGGTAGCGGTCGACGATGGGCGAGTCGAAGCCCTCGCGGAGCGAGAAGATGCGGTCGCCGGGCTGCTGGGCGATGGTCGCTCCGGGCGGCATGATCAGCGCGCCGGTCGACGGGTCGACCGCGCAGGCGTCGGCAGGGCAGAGCTGGAAGCCGCCGCGGGCGGTGTCCGCCGCAATGGCGTACACGAGCTCACCGCCGACGAGCTCGACCCGGGTGATGCGCGGCTCGGCTGCCTGCACGAACTCCTGCAGCAGCGTGATCCCGTCCTGCGGCTCCTCGAACTCGTCCGATGCCACATAGTCCGCGAGCTCCTCGAGGGAGTCGAACCGCCGGACGCCGAGTCCCTTGCCGCCCTGGTTGTGCTTGGTGAGGAACGGGGTCGGGAACGACCTGGCGGCCTCGAGGAGGCGCTCGGTGCCGATGACCGCGACCGTGCGCGGCACGTCGATGCCGTTCGCGCGGAGCGCGGTGAGCTGGTCGACCTTGCTCATCTCGAGCTCCAGCACCCGCCGCCCGTTCACGACGCGGCGCCCGTGCGCCTCGAGCCAGCTGAGCACGGCCCGGGTGTAGTCCTTCGAGAGCCCGTGCCCGCGGGTGTGCGAGGACGCGCTGATGCGCGACCAGAAGATGCCCTCCGGCGGCTCCTGGTCGAGATCGAGCACGCCATCCACGAGCAGCCATTCCTCGTACGGGACGCCCTGCTGCTCGAACGCGGCCGCGAAGGGACCGAACCAGTCCGGGTTCTCGTGCAGGGCGTAGACGCGGGGGGATGGGCTCGATGGGGTCAGGCTGCTCACCGCTCCACCCTACGCAGTGGCCGGCGCAGCGCCGCCGCGTGTGTCGGTCCGCGTCGCGGAGTGCGGCACGACGGTCCCTGAGCTCGTCGAAGGGACGGAACCGGTGGGCGGGGCGGTCGCGTCGCTTCGACAGGCTCAGCGACCGTGGGGTGGGGACGCTGCGCCGGGTGGCGCAGGCGCTGGAGAGTGACGGTCCCTGAGCTCGTCGAAGGGACGGAACCGGTGGGCGGGGCGGTCGCGTCGCTTCGACGGGCTCAGCGACCGGAGATCACCACCCATCCCCACAACCCGCTACTGGTAGGTGACGAGCTCCGGGACCGGCTCCACCTGGGTCATCGTCTGCTCCGGGGTGAGCGGCGGGAGGTCCTCGTCGTAGAAGTTTTTCCAGCCCCACGCGACGCCCGCCGGCGCATTCTGATGCAGCACCCGCCAGGTGTCCTGCTTCGCCGGCTGGCTGCCCTGCCCGTCGACGTGGATGACGAAGGCCAGCTCCGGGCGGGAGGTGTCGACAGTGGGCCGGTCCCGGATCATGCGGGTCTGGAACTGGTGCAGCACGAACATCTTCTGCGGCAGCCCCTTCTCGGCGGTGAGGTCCGCGAGCCAGGTGCCGACCTCGTTGACCTCGGCGGCGCTCACCGAGCCGATCTGCTTCAGGTGCACCTGATCGGGTGCCAGCCGCCACTCGGGGTCGAGCGCAAGGCCGACGTGCGGCAGCTCGAGCAACTCCTGGTACTGCTTGGCCTGGGTGAGGAAGTCCGTCCGGCCCGGCTGCAGGTCGAGCACGACGTACATGCCGGCCGCGCCCGCCGCCTCCACCCACGGGCGGAGCGTGTCGATCGGGAGCTCGTTCGAGTAGTTGCCGTCCGATCCGGCGGAGCCGGCCGCCACCGTGGCGATGACCTCGAGCATCGGGACTACCGTGTCGTCCGTGAACTCCCGGTAGGGCGCGGCCGTGCTCTCGGCCCGCGCGATGGTCTCCGGGATGCCCTGCTCGCCGAGCACGCCGAGGACGGGCGCCTCCGGCGCGCCGTACAGCGCCACGAAGCGCTTGCCGGGGAAGAGCGTCTGCCCGCCGCCGGGCACCTCGGTGCCGGTGATGGTGCTCCGGATCTTCCAGCCGAGGCTGGGCACGGAGGCGAAGGGCGCGCCGGCGGCGAGCACCGTCTCCGGCGCCGCGGCCTTGAGCTCCGCGGCGAACTCCGGGTCGGTGCGCGGGTCCGGCGCGTCGGCGGGCAGCACCTGCACGGGCAGCCCGGCGGCGCGCGCGGTGGCCGCGGACGCGAGCGACCCGGGCTCGTCTGTCACGATCAGCGTGCCGCCGTCGAGCGGGGCGGCCGGACGCGTGCGCGGGAGGTCGGCGTCGACGTCGGCTGCGTCGTTCTCGTCGGAGCCGCCGCCCGCAGATTCGAGCAGGGCGGGGGACTCGCGGTCGAGGTCCGCGACGGCCGCCACGGCGGAGGAGTCGCCGGGCACCGGCGTCGTCTCCGGGTCACCGGGCAGGAGCGGGGCGATGGCCGAGGCGGTCGCGGCGACGGACACGACGTCCGGGGCGTCGGTGCCCTCGGACGCGTCGCCCAGGGGCTCGGAGCCGCCCACGTCGAGCACGGCATCCGCGCCGAGCCGCTCGATCTCCTCGGCCACGCCGGAAGCGCCGGCCGAGGCGTCGCCCATCCCTCCGGTGAGCAGCAGCGGCGCGCCGAGCGAGACGGCCGCGGAGGCGGCGAGCAGCTGGGCGTCGGGGTTGTCCGCGGCAGCGGTGACGACGACGGGCGCCTCCGCGAACAGCGCGCGGCTGGTGCCGAGCGCGTTGGCGGCGGGGTCGGCGTCCGCGAGCACGGTGAGGGGCTCCGCCGGAAGCGTCGTCTTCGTGCCGCGCACGGGGGTCTCGGGCTGCGGGTCGGCGGCGGTGCAGCCGGCGAGCAGCGCGGTGGCGAGGGCGAGGGACGTCAGGCGGATCGAGGTGTGCATCGCCACATTCCTACCTGCTCGCGAGGCGGGAGGCGGGGGCCGCCGCCGGAGTGTGGCGCATTGGTGGCGCAGAGCGAGTAGCCGAAGCGCCCACACGCGAGCCCGGAGAGCACCCCGGGAACACGCCCGCCCACCCAACGGCGGCGGCATCCTGAGGAGCGCAGTCCCCAGTGGAGGCGTCGCAGGACAGGCGCCCTAGTGGAGGCGCACCAGCGCCTGCACGGGCAGGTGGTCCGACGCCGTGCGGCCGCGCCAGGCGAACGGGTCGATCGCGGCGGTGAGCACCTCGACGCGGTCGCTCGCGAGCAGCCAGTCGATCCGGTCCCCGCCCTCGACCGGACGCCGGTAGTCCGCGAACGTGCCGTACCCGGCCGTGACGCGGCGCTTGGCCGCGTGCCAGGCGTCCCGCAGCCCGGCGCCCTCGGTGAGCAGGGCGTACGGCTCGGACCTCTCGGCGGGCGCGTTGAAGTCGCCCATCACGAGGACGGGCACGTCGGCGTGGGTGCTCGCGATGCGCTCGGCGATCGCGCGGGCGCCCAGCGTGCGGGACTCGGCGTGCTCGTGATCGAGGTGGGTGTTGAGCACCGCGAACTCGATCCCGGTCGCCGAGTCGAGGAACCGCGCCTCCGTGATCATGCGGGGCACGGTGTTGCCCCAGGTCGCCGACCCCATGACCTCAGGGGTGTCCGACAGCCAGAGGAAGTCGTAGCTCAGCAGGGTCAGGCGGGCGGCCGCGTAGAAGATGCTCCCGAGCTCGCCCCGGCTGCCGCCGTCGCGGCCGATGCCGACCGAGCGGTAGGACGGCGGTAGGGCGTGCGCCACCGAGGCGAGCTGGGGGAACAGGGCCTCCTGCACGCCGAGGATGGTCGGCCGTTCGATCTGCAGCCAGCGCGCGAGCACCTGCTCGCGCTCCGCCCAGTTGTCCGGGTGCTCCGTCGGCACCCCCGGCTTGGCGTAGCGGATGTTGTACGTGGCGACGTGCAGGGTGTCGCGCTCGGCGGGTCCGATCACCCTTACAGCCCCGACTGCCCGAAGACGGCTGGAAGCACGGCGCGGGAGGTGGCGCGCAGCTCGTCGGCGCTCACCGTGAACAGGCCCTGCACCTCGAGGTCGGCGCCGTCCGTGACGCCGATGCGCAGCACGGGGTAGCCCCGTCCCTCGCACAGGCCGCGGAACTTCACGTCGTCCTCCCGGGGCACGGCGACGAGCATGCGCCCCGTCGACTCGGAGAAGAGGGCCGTGGTCGCGTCGATGCCGTCGCGCTCCATCAGCTCGCCGAGCGCGACGCGCGCGCCCACGCCGAAGCGCAGCACCGACTCCGCGAGAGCCTGCGCGAGACCGCCGTCGGCGAGGTCGTGCGCGCTGGCCAGGATGTTCTGGCTGTTGGCGGCGGCGAGAAGCGCGGCGAGCGCCTGCTCGGTCGGCAGGTCCACCGCAGGCGGGCGTCCGCCGAGGTGGCCGTGCACGACGCCGGCCCAGGCGGAGCCGTCCAGCTCCTGGCGGGTCACGCCGAGCAGGTACAGGTTGTGGCCCTCGTCCTGCCAGCCGGAGGGGATGCGCTTCGCCACGTCGTCGATCACGCCGAGCATTGCCACGACGGGCGTCGGGTGGATGGGCTGGTCGCCCGTCTGGTTGTAGAAGCTCACGTTGCCGCCGGTCACCGGGATCTCGAGCTCGAGGCAGCCGTCCGCGAGGCCCTCGACGGCCTGCGAGAACTGCCACATGACCTCGGGGTTCTCCGGGCTGCCGAAGTTCAGGCAGTCGCTCACCGCGACGGGTGTCGCGCCGGTGGCGGCGACGTTGCGGAATGCCTCCGCCAGTGCGAGGCGGGCCCCCTGGTACGGGTCGAGCTGGCAGTAGCGGCCGTTGGCGTCGGTCGCGAGGGCGAAACCGAGCCCGGACTCCTCGTCGACGCGGATCATGCCGGCGTCGTCCGGGAAGCTGAGGGCGGTGTTGCCGAGCACGTAGCGGTCGTACTGGTCGGTGATCCAGCTCTTGTCCGCGAGGTTCGGGCTGCCGAGCAGCGACAGGAACTGCGTGCGCAGCAGGTCGGGAGCGGTCTCGTGGCGCAGGCTGTCGGCGGTGTCGGCCTGCAGCGCGTCGAGCCAGGCCGGGTACGCCACGGGGCGGTCGTACACCGGACCCTCGAGCGCGACCGTGCGCGGCTCGACGTTGACGATCTCCTCGCCGTGCCAGTTGATGACGAGGCGGCCGGTGTCCGTGACCTCGCCGAGCACGCTGGTCTCGACGTCCCACTTGCGCGTGACCTCGAGGAACGCGTCGAGCTTCTCGGGCGCGACGACGGCCATCATGCGCTCCTGGCTCTCGGACATGAGGATCTCCTCGGCCGTGAGCGAGGGGTCGCGCAGCAGCACGCGCTCGAGCTCGATGAACATGCCGCCGTCGCCGTTGGAGGCCAGCTCGCTCGTGGCGCAGCTGATGCCGGCCGCGCCGAGGTCCTGGATCCCCTCGACGAGCTTGCCGCGGAACAGCTCGAGGCAGCACTCGATGAGCACCTTCTCGGCGAACGGGTCACCCACCTGCACGGCGGGGCGCTTGGTCGGCCCGCCCTCGGAGAACGTATCGCTCGCCAGGATGGACGCGCCGCCGATGCCGTCGCCGCCCGTGCGGGCGCCGAAGAGCACCACCTTGTTGCCCACGCCGCGTGCATTGGCGAGGTGCAGGTCCTCGTGGCGGAGGACGCCGACGCTCAGCGCGTTGACGAGCGGGTTGCCCTGGTACACCGCGTCGAAGTAGGTCTCGCCGCCGATGTTCGGCAGGCCGAGGCAGTTGCCGTAGAAGCTGATGCCGCTGGTCACACCGTGCACGACGCGCGCCGTGTCCGGGTTCTCGATGGCGCCGAAGCGCAGCTGATCCATCACGGCGACGGGGCGGGCGCCCATGGAGATGATGTCGCGCACGATGCCGCCGACGCCGGTCGCGGCGCCCTGGAACGGCTCGATGTAGCTGGGGTGGTTGTGGCTCTCGACCTTGAAGGTGACGGCCCAGCCCTGGCCGACGTCGACGACGCCGGCGTTCTCGCCCATGCCCACCATGAGGTTCTTCTTCATGGCAGGGCTGACCTTCTGGCCGAACTGGCGCAGATACTTCTTGCTCGACTTGTAGGAGCAGTGCTCGCTCCACATGACCGAGTACATGGCGAGCTCGCCGCTGGTGGGGCGGCGGCCGAGGATCTCGCGGATGCGCGCGTACTCGTCGGCGGTCAGACCGAGCGCGGCGTAGGGCTGCTCCCGGTCGGGCGTTGCGACAGCGTTGGAGACGGTGTCGGCGGCGGGGCGCGACGGGGACGAGGAAACGGCGGTCACGTGTGGAGTTCTCCCGACGGTGGTGGGCTGATCGGCTGAGGGAAAGCGCCGAGTCCGTCGGCGCTGGTGCGGAGGACGGAACTCAGCCGGCGAGGACGCCCTGAAGGGCGGAGGTGAACATGGTCAGTCCGTCGACGCCCGAGCGCATGGCCGTGGGGGTGTCCGGGCCGAAGCCTGGCTCGGTCGCGTGCTCGGGGTGCGGCATGAGGCCGACGACGTTGCCGCGCGCGTTGGTGATGCCCGCGATGTCGCGCAGGGATCCGTTCGGGTTCTTGCCGAGGTAGCGGAACGCCACGAGGCCCTCGCCCTCGAGCCGCGCGAGCGTCTCCTCGTCGGCGATGTAACCGCCCTCGCCGTTCTTCAGCGGGATGGTGATCTCCTGGCCCTGCTCGAAGCCGTTCGTCCAGGCGGTCGACGTGTTCTCCACCCGCAGCTTCTGGTCCTTGCACACGAACGTGCCGACCTCGTTGCGGATGAGGCCGCCGGGCAGCAGGTGCGCCTCGGTGAGCATCTGGAAGCCGTTGCAGATGCCGAGCACGGGCATGCCGGAGTTCGCGGCCGCGACCACCTCGCGCATGATCGGCGAGAGGGATGCGATGGCGCCAGCCCGCAGGTAGTCGCCGTAGCTGAAGCCGCCGGGCAGTACGAGCGCGTCGACACCGGCCAGGTCGTGGTCGCCGTGCCACAGTGCGACGGGCTCGCCGCCGGCGAGGCGCACGGCGCGCTGGGCGTCGCGGTCGTCGAGCGAGCCCGGGAAGGTGATGACGCCGATGCGCATCAGCGGGCGCCCGTCTGGGTGGACGCCTCGGCCTGTCCGGTGAGCTCGCCCGCGGGGGCGTCGCCGCTGGAGGAGTCGCCGCTGGAGGAGCCGACAGCGGAGCCGTCGCCGCCGTCGACGTGGACGCTGATGACGTCCTCGATCACGGAGTTGGAGAGCATGTCCTCGGCCAGCTTCTGCACGTCGGAGAGAAGCGCGTCGTCCACGGGGCCGTCCGTGACGAGCTCGAAGCGCTTGCCGATGCGGACGCCGGTGAAGCGGGACTCGCCAAGTCGGGCGAGCGCACCTGCAACGGCCTTGCCCTGGGGGTCGAGCAGTTCGGCCTTGGGCATGACCTCGACGACGATTGTGGGCATGGGGTATCTCCAGCGGGATCGCGGCGGGGAATGGTGCCTCGATTCTAGCCGAGCCGCGCGTTCTCCCCGTCGGCCGGGCGGATCGAATACCCCACGCGGAATAGTTCGCAAGGAATAGCGCTTATGCTGTGCCGGGTCCTTCTGCCGTCGGACCCGGAGGATGTCGCGTCGGAGAGGGGAGAGGGCATGCCGAACACCGTGCTCCCCGCGCTGGCCGTCGCCGCGCTCGCCCTGCTCCAGGAGCGCCCCATGCACCCGTACGAGATGTACCAGACGCTGCTTCTGCGCAAGGAGGACGCACTGGTGAAGGTGCGGCCGGGAACGCTCTACCACGCCATCAACCGGATGGCGGCGGACGGCCTCGTCCGGGCGACGCACACGGACCGCGAGGGCAACCGGCCGGAGCGGACCACCTACGAGATCACCCCGCTCGGCAGCGAGCGCTTCGTCGCGAGCGTCACCGAGATGCTCGCCGCCCCGGTGAACCACTTCCCGCACTTCCCGCTCGCGATGGCAGAGGCGCATCACCTGCCCCTCGCCGACGTGCTCGCGCTCGTCGAGACGCGGGTCGCGGCCGTCGCCGCCGAGCGGGACGCGCTGGACGCGGACATCCGGCGGGTGCGCGATAAGGGCCTGCCCGAGCGGCTCTGGCTCGAGCTCGACCTGCGGCGCGAGACGCACGCCGCGGAGCTCGCGTGGCTCGAGCGCCTGCTGGGCCGCCTCCGCTCCGGGGACCTCGACTGGAGCGAGCCGCTGCCGGATCCTGCGGTGACCTCTGCACCTTCTTCCGCACCGCACCCCGCAGCACCTTCTCCCACCCCGCACCCCGCAGCACGCCACCCCACGACACCCGCAGACCCGCGCAGCAGCGCGACCGAACGCTAGGACATCCCTCATGGACACCATCACCAGGCCCTGGCCCGCGCTCTGGGCGCTCGTCGTCGGATTCTTCATGATCCTCGTCGACTCCACCATCGTGTCCGTCGCGACCCCGGCGATCATCGCGGACCTGCAGGCGGACATCAACGCGGTCATCTGGGTGACGAGCGCCTACCTGCTCGCCTACGCGGTTCCGCTGCTGATCACGGGACGCCTCGGCGACCGTTTCGGCCCCAAGAACATCTACCTCGTCGGGCTCGCGATCTTCACGGTCTCCTCCGCGTGGTGCGGCCTCGCCGGGGACGTGAACACGCTCATCCTGGCCCGCGTCGCGCAGGGCATCGGGGCGTCGCTCATGACGCCGCAGACCATGGCGGTCATCACCCGCATCTTCCCGCCGGACCGCCGTGGCGCGGCCATGGGCCTGTGGGGGGCGACGGCGGGCGTCGCGACGCTGGTCGGCCCGATCCTCGGCGGGCTGCTCGTCGACTCCCTCGGCTGGGAGTGGATCTTCTTCGTGAACGTGCCCGTCGGCATCGTCGCCTTCGTACTGGCCTGGCGCCTCGTGCCCGCGCTGTCCACGAAGAAGCACCGCTTCGACATCCTCGGGGTCGTGCTGAGCGGCGTCGGCATGTTCCTCGTCGTGTTCGGCATCCAGGAGGGCGAGACCTACGACTGGGGCACCATCGCCGGGCCCATCTCCGTCTGGTCGCTGATCATCACCGGCGTCCTCGTGCTCACCGCCTTCGTGCTCTGGCAGCGGGTCAACCGCGGCGAGCCGCTGCTGCCGCTCTCCCTGTTCCGCGACCGCAACTTCTCGCTCGCCAACGGCGCCATCACGACCGTCGGCTTCACCGTCACCAGCTTCGCGCTGCCACTGATGCTCTACGCGCAGACCGTGCGCGGGCTCACCCCGACCCTCGCGGCCCTGCTGCTGGCCCCGATGGCCATCATCTCGGGCGGCCTCGCACCCGTCGTGGGCAAGATCATCGACCGGGTGAACCCGAAGTGGGTCGCCGCGGGCGGACTCTCCTGCCTCGCGATCGGGCTGTTCTGGGCGGGCGGGATCCTGTCCGCGGACCTGCCGCTCTGGATCCTGCTCTTCCCGGTCGCCGTGCTCGGCCTCGCGAACGCCGGCATCTGGGCGCCGCTGTCCACGTCCGCCACCCGCAACCTGCCGCCGCAGCAGGCCGGTGCCGGCTCCGGCGTGTACAACACCACGCGTCAGGTGGGCGCCGTGCTCGGTTCCGCCGCCATCGCCGCCCTCATGGAGGCGCGCCTCGCGGTGGAGCTGCCCGCGGTGCCGGGTGGCGCGAGCGGGGAGACCGCCGCATTCGCCGGCGAGCTGCCGGACGCGCTCAAGCAGGGCTTCAGCGCCGCCATGGGCCAGTCGCTGATGCTGCCCGCCGCGGCCGCCGTCATCGGCGTGCTCGTGGTGCTGTTCATGGCGAAGCCGCAGCCGCACTCCTGGGGTGCTGCCGCCGCTCAGCCCGCGGCGGAGGGTGCCCGGCCGGTCCTCGCCGCCGAGTAGGGCCCCGACACCCGGAAGGACGATCCCTCAGCCCTTCCGCCCCTGCCCAGGCAGGAGCATCCTGCCCAGTTTTAACCTGGGCAGGATGCCGCTGCCTGGGCAGGAGCGCGTTGGCAGGCGCTGGGATCGCGCGGTGCTCGGAATCCTGCGCGTCGCGTCCTAGCCCAGGTCGAGGATGTGGTCGGCCCGGTCTCGGGTCGCCTCGATGAGCACGGCGTTCCGCTCGTCGGTGCCGCCCGCCCAGGCCACCGCCTGCTCGTGGGTCATGCCGAAGCGCTCGTGCCGCGCGACGAGCCGGCGCATCCGCGTCCCGTGGTCGACGCCGACGAACAGGGAGACGTCGAGCAGCGCTGCCACGCCGTCCCAGCCGTGCGAGTCGAGCAGCAGGTAGTTGCCCTCGACGACCACGATGCGGGTCTCGGGCAGCACGGCGACGCTCGCGGCGAAGGACTCGTCCACCTCGCGGAAGAACGCCGGCGCGTACACCGTGTGCGCGCCCGGCCGGCCGGCCGCTGCGGTGCGCACGCGGGCGAGGGTGGCCGTGAACCCGGCGGCGTCGAACGTGTCGGGCGCGCCCTTGCGATCCCGGCTGCCCAGCCGCGCCAGCTGAGCGTTGGAGAGGTGGAAGCCGTCCATCGGCAGCAGGGCCGCCTCCGCGCCGAGCGCGCCCACCAGTGCCTCGGCGACCGTGCTCTTGCCGGACCCCGGGGCTCCCGCGATGCCCACGAGGACGCGGTCGCGATCCGCCGCTGCAGCCCGCACGACGTCCGCGACGGCGCCGACGCTGCGCAGGGCCGCGGTCACCGGTTCGCCCCCTGCGTCTCCCGGCTTTCCCGCGTCTCCTGGGTATCCCGCGTCTCCTGGATCTCCCGCAGGGCGGCCGCGATCGCGGCGATTCCCCGATGGGTCTCCTCGAAGCTCGTGCTGAGGGGGGACAGGCCGATGCGCAGCCCGTCCGGCGCCCGGAAGTCGGGCAGCACGTCGCGCTCCCACAGCCGGCCCACGACCGCTCGGAAGTCGGGATGCGCCACGGTTACGTGGCTGCCCCGCCGGTCCGCGTCCCGCGGCGTGGCCACCCGCACGCCGAACGGCGCGAGCACGGCGTCGATCTCCTCGAGAGCGAACTCGGTGAGCGCGACGGACTTGGCCCGGATCGCGTCGATGCCGACGTCGGCGATCAGCGCGATCATGTCCTGCATGGCCAGCATCGAGGTGATGGCCGGCGTGCCGCTCAGCATGCGTCGGATACCCGTGGCCGGGGCGTAGGCCGGGCCCATCTCGAAGATGTCGGCCCCGCCCATCCAGCCCTGGATCGGCTGTGTGAGCTCCTCCTGCAGGCCGGACCGCACGTAGGCGTAGGCGGGCGACCCGGGTCCGCCGTTCAGGTACTTGTAGGTGCAGCCGACGGCGAGGTCGACGCCCCACCCATCGAGCCGCGTCGGCACAACGCCCGCGGAGTGGCAAAGGTCCCAGAGCACGAGCGCGCCCGCGTCGTGCGCACGGTCGGTGATGGCCGGCACGTCCGCGAGGAAGCCCGAGCGGTACGACACGGCGCTCGCCACCACGAGTGCGGTGCGCTCGCCGAGCACGCCGTCGAGGGACTGCGGGGTGAGGCCCGCGTCGGGGTCGGTGTCCACCCAGCGCATCGAGAGCCCGCACTCCCGGGCGATGCCCGCGAGGATGTACCGGTCCGTCGGGAAGTCGCGCGAGTCGGCCACGATCTCGTCGCGCCCGGGGCGCGCGGCGACGGCGGCGCGGACGAGCTTGTAGAGCAGCACCGACGTGGAGTCGCCGATGGCCACCTGGCCGGGCGCGGCGCCCAGGGCCGCGGCGCCGAGGTCGTCCCCGATGCGCAGCGGCAGCTCCATCCAGCGCTCGTCCCAGCCGCGGATGAGCCGGCCGGCCCACTCCTCGGTGAGGAACCGGGTGACCCGCTCGATGCTCGCGGTCAGGGGGCGCCCGAGGGAGTTGCCGTCGAGGTAGACGAGGTCGCGTCCGTCGGTTGCGCTCTCCGTTCCGGCGAAGAGCGCGCGGCGCGGGGCGAGTGGATCGGCGGCATCGAGCGCGCGGGCCCGCTCGAGGGTCACGGCCCGACCCCGCCGACGAGCGGGAGCGCCATCTCAAGGTCGAGCTGCGTGCGATCGAGCGCGTACGGCGTGGACCGCCCGGTCATCTCGAATCCGCGCCGGCGGTAGTAGGCGGTGGCGCGGGGGTTGTGCTCGTGGACCTCGAGCCGCAGCTCGGTCACCCCGTCCTGCGCCCTCGACCACTCGATCACGTTGTCCAGGAGCGCGTCGGTGACGCCCGCGTCCCGGCCGCGCCGGGCGGGCGTCACGTAGACGCTCACCAGGAACGCGACGTCGTCCCTGCGGAACACGGTCATCGTGCCCACCCACGTCCCGTCCTCGTCCTCGGCGACGAAGGCGACGCTGCCGGGCTGGGCGTTGCGCCGGGCGCGCGCCTGCCAGTCGGCGTCCGTCAGCGCCTCGGCGGTGGCGAGCGTCTCCAGATAGGCGAGAGGCGTGTCGGCGAGCATCTCGAGCCGCAGCGCCCGGAGCCTGGGCCAGTCATCCGGCACGATGGCGCGGACGCGGACGGGGGAGGTCATTTCTCGACGGTATCGCCCCGTCACGCTCCCGGCCATCCGGCCCCTCTTCCGATGCCTCGTCCGCACCGCCCGGCGCCGCCCGGCGCCGCCCGGCCCGGGCGTCGCGCCCCTCGCCGGACCGTCCGGTCGTCAGACCATCTGGCCGTTCCAGTGGATCTCGCCGTCCGGCCAGTCCTCGAACTCCGCGGTCACCGGGAGGATGTGCCAGCCGTGGTCCTGCCGGATCACCCGGGCCGGGCCGTGCAGCGTGAAGTCGTTGTAGGTCCCGACCGCTCCGGGCAGCGCACGCCAGCCGTGGCGCACGTAGAAGCCCGTCGTGTCCTCGCCGGTCTCGAGCAGGCCGAACGGCACCTGGAGCGCACCGAGCACGCCCCGCACCGCGTCCGCGAGCCGCCCGCCGAGTCCCGAACCCTGCAGGTCGGGCCGCACCGCAACCATGCCGACGGCCGCCACGAGGTGGTCCTCGGCGAAAGGGCCGTCGCCGATCTGCACGAACACGCGCTTCACGCCCGCGTGCGCCGTGACGCCCCGGGCGTCATGCGCGGTGATCCGCACCTCCGGCTGCAGCCCGGCCCAGCTGGCCGAGCCGCGGTAGCCCTCCGCATAGCCGGGAAAGGCGAGGGCGAGGGTGGCCGCGATCTCCTCGTGCTCGCGCAGGCCGAGCGTGCCCTCCCGGCGTACAAGGAAGTCCGTCACTCGCCGAGCTCCTTCGCGTAGCAGATCGACGCGGGCTCACCCGCGTAGGGGCCGAAGTTCGGGATGCGCACGTAGCCTTCGCGCTCGTAGAAGCGGATGGCGTCCGGCTGACGGTCGCCCGTCTCGAGTGTCAGGCGGCGCAGCCCGAGCCGGCGGCCGTGCTCCTCGAGGGTGTTCAGCACGGCGACGGAGACGCCCGTGCCGCGGTGGTCCGGTCGCACGTACATGCGCTTGATCTCCGCCTCATCATTCCCGAGGAGCCGCAGCCCGCCGCAGCCCACGGGCTCGCCGGAGGAGTTCTCCGCCACGACGAACACGGTGATGTCCGCGGCCGACGGGGCGACGCCCGGCTCGGAGTCCGGGGTGCCGTAGCGCTCGGCGATCTCGACGCGCTGGGCGTCGCGCAGGGCCACGGCCGCGGCGTCGTCCCAGTCCCGACGCTCTACCCTCACTCGCCCGTGAGCCTTGTGATCAGCTCCCGGTACCGCGCCGCGGTGAGGTCGACGACCTCCTGCGGCAGCGCGGGCGGCGGGGCGTCCGACGACGGGTCCCAGTTCTCGGCGAGCCAGTTGCGCACGATCTGCTTGTCGAAGCTGTCCCTGCGGTTGCCGGCGTGCCAGGACTCCGCATCCCAGTACCGGGAGGAGTCGCTCGTCAGTACCTCGTCGCCAAGGCGGGTGACCCCGCTCACCGGGTCGATGCCGAACTCGAACTTTGTGTCCGCGAGGATGAGGCCGCGCTCCTCGGCGATCGCGGCGGCGCGGCGGTAGATGTGCAGGGACAGGTCGCGGAGCTCCGCCGCCTCGTCCTCGCCCGTCAGCTCGACGGCGCGCTCGTAGGTGATGTTCTCGTCGTGCTCGCCCTGCGGCGCCTTCCACGCGGGCGTGAAGATCGGCTCGGGGAGGCGGTCGCCGAACTGCAGGCCCTCCGGGAGCGCGACGCCGCACACGCTGCCCGTGCGCTGGTACTCGCTCCACCCCGATCCCGCGAGGTAGCCCCGCACGACGCACTCGATGGGGAGCATCTCGAGCACCTTGCAGAGCATGGAGCGCGACGCGATGGCCTCGGGAACCGGCGTCACCTCGTCGCCGGGCGCGACCAGGTGGTTGGGGACCTCGGCGAGCTCGGCGAACCACCACAGGCTCAGCCGGGTCAGCAGCTCGCCCTTGCCGGGGATGGCCGGTTCGAGCACGTGGTCGAACGCGCTCACGCGGTCCGTCGCCACGATGAGCACGTGTGGCTCGCCCTCGAGCGTCGCGTCGTGGTTCGGGTCGACGACGGGGACGAACAGCTCGCGCACCTTGCCTGTGTAGGCGTGCTCCCAGCCGGGGAGGTCGAGGCCGCTGAACTCGCTCATTCGGCCACCACCCGCGCGGCGATGTCGGTGCGGTACTGGGCGCCCTCGAGCCGGATGCGGCTCACGGCCTCGTACGCCCGCTCGCGCGCCTGGCGGAAGTCGCTGCCGCGGCCGACGACGCTGAGCACCCGGCCGCCCGTCGCGATCGTGCCTCCGTCCGGGGACTCGGACCGGCTCGTCGCCGCGTGCGCGATGCTGACCCCCTCCACGGCGGCGGCGTCGTCGAGCCCGTCGATCCGGCGCCCGGTCTGGGGCGCATCCGGGTAGCCCTCGCTGGCGAGCACGACGGTCACCGCGACGTCGTCGCTGAAGGTGGGGCGGGGAATCCCGCCGAGCGAGCCGGTGGCGGCGGCGAGCAGCAGGCCGGACAGCGGCGTCTCCAGTCGCGGCAGCACGACCTGGGTCTCCGGGTCGCCGAAACGCGCGTTGAACTCGATCACGCGGATGCCCTTCTCGGTGAGGATGAGGCCGCAGTAGAGCAGGCCGATGAACGGCGTCTGCTCGTTGGCGAGCTGGCGCACGGTCGGCTCGGCGATCGTGTCGATCACCTCGTCGACGAAGCCGTCGGGAAGCCAGGGCAGGGGGGAGTACGCACCCATGCCGCCGGTGTTCGGGCCCTCGTCCCCGTCGAGCAGGCGCTTGTAGTCCTGGGCGGGGGAGAGCGGCAGCACCGTGCTGCCGTCGGAGAGGAAGAAGAGCGAGACCTCCTGGCCGGCGAGGAACTCCTCGAGGAGCACCGTGCCCTGCTGCAGGTAGTGGTCGGCGTGCGCGAGCGCGGCCGCGCGGTCCTCGGTCACGAGCACGCCCTTGCCGGCGGCGAGGCCGTCGGCCTTCACGACGTACGGGGCGCCGAACGAGTCGAGAGCGGCCTCGACCTCGGCGCGAGTGCCCGCGCGGGTGGCCCGGCCGGTGGGCACGCCGGCCTCCTCCATGATCCGCTTCGCGAAGGCCTTGCTGCCCTCGAGCGCCGCGGCCTTCTTGCTGGGGCCGAACACGGGGACGCCGCGCGTGCGCAGTCCGTCGGCGACGCCCGCGACGAGCGGGGCCTCCGGGCCGATGACGACGAGGTCCACGTCCTCGGCGAGGGCGTAGTCGGCGACGACCACGGCGTTGTTCGGGTCGAGGTGCACCACCGTGGCGACCTGGGCGATGCCGGCGTTGCCGGGCGCCGCGACTATCTCGTGCGCCGTGTCCTCCCGGGCCAGCGCCGAGACGATGGCGTGCTCGCGGGCACCGGAACCGAGGACGAGGATCTTCACGGCCCCAGACTATCGGCGGCCGGAAGCGGCGCGGTCGGCGCCGGTACATACGGTCGCGGAGCACGTCGAAGCGACGGAGGGTGGGGCGGATCCTTCACCGGGCCCGGGGGCCGAGCCCACCGGAAGCCGCACACGCACCGCTGCGGCAGGATGGAGGCATGGCGAGAGCGAAGATCGCAGCGGATGCCGGGGGAGACGCCGTGCGGAGGGCACTGGCGGACGGCGTGGGCGCCGATCGGGACACCACGGCGCTCGCCGTGCGGTACACGCTGCAGGTGCTCGCCGAGAAGGTGCCCGGCGCCACCGTCGAGGTGCGCGTGCCACCGTTCGGCGCGGTGCAGTGCATCGAGGGACCGGGCCACACCCGTGGCACCCCGCCCAACGTGATCGAGACGGACCCGGCGACCTGGCTCGCGCTCGCGACGGGCGCCACGGGCTGGCAGGACGCGCTTGCGACCGGCAGGCTGGGCGCATCCGGTCAGCGCGCGACCCTCGAGGGGCTGCTTCCGCTGCGCTGGTGACGGCCTGGAGCCGCCCGTCGCGCACCCGGGATTCGGGCGGCGCGCTCAGGCTGGTGGGGGAGAATGACACCGTGACGAACGAGCGCGATGACATGTCCGAGGTCCGCATCCGTCGGTCCCCCCGCTACCTGCGGTTCATGGGCGTCGGTGCTGTGCTCGGCGTGATCGCGGCCCTGATCCTCACGATCGCCTTCCCCGCCGCCGCGGAGTTCAGCTCCGGCCAGGTGTTCGGCTTCCTCGGGCTGTTCCTCGTCGTGATCGGCGGCGCCCTTGGCGCGGTCGTCGCGCTGCTGCTCGACCGCGCGAGCACCCGGCGCGCGAAGCCCGCCGTCGTCGAGCGGATCGACCCCGCAACCGAGATCGGCGAGGGCACCCCCGGCCAGCCGGACGTGGGCGGCCCGCGGGCCTAGCCGCCTGCGGTCACCATCAGAGAAGTCACACGGGACGGCGGAAGATCCACTCCAGGCCGTCCTCCTCGCGTTCCTCCCGTTTCGGTCCCATCCGCCGTGTCAGGCGGGACGGCGGAAGATCCACTCCAGGCCGTCCTCCTCGCGTTCATCCCGTTTCGGTCCCGTCCGCCGTGTCAGGCGGGACGGCGGAAGATCCACTCGAGGCCGTCCTCCTCATCGATCTGCTCGCCCACCCGCTCGAATCCCCGGCGCCGCACCAGGGCGAGCGACGCCGTGTTGTCGGGGCTGATGCTGGCGCGCACGGAGCGCACGTCGTCCCGGGCCGCGCACCACTCGAGCAGCGCATCCAGCAGCTCGCCGGCGAGGCCCCTGCCGCGGAATTCCGGGAGCACGGTGTAGGAGATCTCCACCTCGCCCGCCTCGTCCGGGGGACCGTGGAAGCCGGTGTGGCCGATGACCTCCCCGTTCCGCACCGCGAGCCAGGCTACCCACTGCTCGTCGCCCGGCCGCCGTGCGATCTGATCCAGCCGGATCCGCCACAGCCAGTCCTCGGCGAGCAGGAACGGCGGGAGGGCGGGAAGGCAGGCCGAGCGCGCCGCGGCGTCGAGGTCCCCGTCGAGGACTGCGCGCAGACCGACCTCGCCCAGCGGGCGGAAGCGGACCGTGCTCATGCGGTCACGATATCGGCGCGGAGCAGTATCGCTATGGACAGCGGCACTATCCGATAGTCATACTATCCATGTGCGCATGTCCGAGCTCAGCCGCGTGAGCGGCGTTCCCGTCCCGTCCGTGAAGTACTACCTGCGGGAGGGGCTGCTCCCCGCGGGCCGCCGAGCGGCCGCGAACCAGGCGGACTACGGGGACGAGCATGTCGCGCGGCTGCGGTTGATCCGCGCCCTCCTCGACGTCGGCGGGCTGTCCGTGGCCTCCGCGCGCGAGGTGCTCGCCGCCGTCGACGACGAGGGCCGCCCCCTCGCGTCGGTGTTCGACGTCGCTCAGCGGTCCGTCTCCCGCGCGGACCTCTACTCGGTGCGCACCCCCGGGGTCGCGGAGGAACGCATCGACGCTCTCGTCGCCGAGCGGAACTGGCACGTCTCCCCGGGCAATCCCGGCCGCATCGGGGCCGCGGGCGTGGTGAACGCGTTCCTGCACATCAACCGGCCCGAGCTCGTCGACCTCCTCGACCGGTACGCCGATGCGGCCGAGATCGTGGCGCAGGCCGATCTCGCCGCCGTCGCGGGCCAGGAGGACGTCGCCGGGATGGCCGAGACCGTCGTCGCGGGCACCGTTCTCGGCGACGCCATGTTCGCGGCCCTGCGCCGGATGGCTCAGGAGCACGTCACTAGCCGGCTGTATCCCGTGTCCGCCGATTCCTCCGCCGCCGCGTCCCACCCCGGACCGGACGACCCCGCCCCTCGCACCGCCGCCTCTCGCACCTCGACCCCTCCTACCTGGACCCCCTAGACCCCCACCCCTTCACACCCCTGCAAGGAGCACGCCATGAGCACCGCTTCACCTGCGATCCCGGCGGCCACGGCCGCACAGGCGGCCACGCCGCCCCTTCCCGCACCCGGGCTGACGGCCCTGTCCTCCGGGCGCTGGCACCGACCCCTGCTCTGGCTCGCCGCGGCCATGGCGCTCCTCGCCGTCGTCGCGCTGGTCGCGCGCTTCGTCGACCCGCGCGAGATCACGGGCGTAAACGCCTGGGACAAGCCGCTCAAGTTCGCCCTGTCGACGCTCATCTACGCCGTGACGTGGTCGTGGCTCATCGGGCAGCTCGACCGCGGGCGCCGCATCGCGTCGCTCGCAGGCAGCGGCATGGTCGTGCTGTTCCTCGCCGAGATCGTGATTATCGTCGGTGCGGCGGCCGTGGGCACGACGAGCCACTTCAACGTGTCGACGCCGATCCATGCGGCCATGTGGACGATCATGGCGGTCTCGATCTCGGCGCTCTGGGTGGCGTCCCTCGTCGCCGCGGCGCAGCTCTTCCGCAATCCGCTGGGCGACCGGGCCCGCACGGTGGCGGTCCGGTCGGGCGCGGTGATCGCGCTCGTGGGCCTCGCCCTCGGCTTCCTGATGACCGGGCCCACCGCCGGGCAGCTGGCGGACTACCGCGGCATCGCCGGTGCGCACACCGTGGGTCTCGCGGACGGCGGTCCGGGACTGCCCGTGCTCGGCTGGAGCACCGTCGCCGGCGACCTCCGCATCCCGCACTTCATCGGGATGCACGCGCTGCAGGCCATCCCGCTCGCGCTGATCGCGATCGAACTGCTGTCCCGCCGGATCCCGGCGCTGCGCGACCCGCGGCTGCGCACCGCCCTGGTGTGGATCGGCGCCGGCGCCTACGTGGCGGTGCTCGCCCTGGTGACCGCGCAGGCCCTGGCCGGGCAGTCGATCGTGCGACCGGACGGACCGACGACGGCAGCCGGCATCGGCATCGCGGTGACCGCCGTCGCCGCGGCCTTCGCGGAGGCGCTCGTCATCGGGCGCAGGGCGCGACGCACCGCCGAACGATGAGCGGCGCGAGCGGGATCGCCAGGGAGGGGCGGCTCAGCTGAGCTGGGTCGCCTCGACCCAGGCGAGGTACTCCGGGCTCACCTGCCCGGTGACGTACTCGCCGGTGAAGCAGCTCATCTCCAGCTCCGTCACGGTCGAGCCCTCGGTGATCGCCGAGAACATGTCGTCGACCTCCTGGTAGATGAGGTGGTCCGCACCGAGCTCCGCGGCGATCTCGGGGATCTTGCGACCGGAGGCGATGAGCTCCTCGCGAGACGGCATGTTGATGCCGTAGACGTGCGGGTAGCGGACCGGCGGGGCGGCGGAGGTGAAGGTGACCTCGTTGGCGCCGGCCGCGCGCGCCATCTCCACGATCTCGCGCGACGTCGTGCCGCGCACGATGGAGTCGTCGACGATCAGCACGTTCTTGCCCTTGAACTCGGAGCTCATGGCGTTCAGCTTCTGCCGCACGGACTTCTTGCGCTGCGCCTGCCCCGGCATGATGAACGTGCGGCCGACGTAGCGGTTCTTGTAGAAGCCCTCGCGGTACTCGATGCCGAGCTTCTGGGCGACCTGCATGGCGGCCGGTCGTGAGGAGTCGGGGATCGGCATGACGACGTCGATGTCGCCCGTGGGCGCGTACCGGGCGATGGTGTCGGCGAGGCGGTTGCCCATCCGGAGCCGGGCCTCGTACACCGAGATGCCGTTCATCACGGAGTCGGGACGGGCGAGGTAGACGTACTCGAACGAGCAGGGCACGAGGCGGGGCTCGCGCGCGGTCTGGCGCGACGTCATCGCGCCGTCCATGGCGATGAAGATGGCCTCGCCCGGCGCGACGTCGCGCACGATCTCGAAGCCGAGGCTCTCCATGACGAGGGACTCGGACGCGACGATCCACTCCTCGCGGCCGGTCTGCTCCTCGATTCGGCGGCCGAGCGTGAGCGGGCGGATGCCGTACGGGTCGCGGAACGCGAGCAGGCCGTGGCCGGCGATGAGCGCGATCGAGGCGTAGGACCCCTCGACCCGCTGATGCACGCGGGTCAGCGCGTTGAAGACGTCATCCGCGTCGAGCCCGGGGCCCTTGACCTCCGCCTGCAGCTCGTGGGCGAGGATGTTGAGCAGCAGCTCGGTGTCCGACGAGGTGTTCAGGTGACGGCGGTCGATGTCCGCCAGCTCCTTGGTGAGCTCGCGCGTGTTCGTGAGATTGCCGTTGTGCACGAGGATGATGCCGTGCGGCGCGTTCACGTAGAACGGCTGCGTCTCCTCCTCGTTGGCGGCGGAGCCCTTCGTCACGTAGCGCACGTGCCCGAGGCCCATCGTTCCCGTCAGGGTGCGCATGTCTCGGGTGCGGAACGCCTCGCGCACCTGCCCCCTGGCCTTGACCACGTGGAACCGGCTGCCGTCGGCGGTCGCGATGCCGGCCGAGTCCTGGCCGCGGTGCTGCAGCAGGAGCAGGCTGTCGTAGAGGAGCTGGTTGGCGGGCAGGGGAGAGACAACACCGACAATGCCGCACATGCTTGAGTCGAGCTCCAGGGGTTCGGGGTTGGCCAGCAGACGGGCCGGGAACGCCGCGCGCGCGGCGTCGTCTAGTTTCTCACGCTTACCCGGGAGACGGACACCGGGATCCGCGCTCAGAGCGAACGCTGCCGCGCCGCCCGCCTCGGTATCGTGTACCGGGTGAGCACACCCAGCGCATCATCGTCCTACGCCGCAGCCGGAGTCGACACCGCGGCGGGAGACCTGGCCGTCGAGCTCATGAAGCAGGCGGTCTCCGCCACCCACACCGGCAACGTCCTCGGCGGTTTCGGTGGTTTCGCCGGGCTGTTCGACGTCTCGTTCCTCAAGGACTTCCGCCGCCCGCTGCTCGCCACCTCCACGGACGGCGTCGGCACGAAGGTCGCCATCGCGCAGGCCATCGACAAGCACGACACCATCGGTCAGGACCTCGTCGGCATGGTCGTCGACGACATCATCGTGGTCGGCGCCCGACCGCTCTTCATGACCGACTACATCGCGTGCGGCAAGGTCGTGCCCGGCCGGATCGCGGACATCGTCGCCGGCATCGCCCGCGCGTGCGCCGAGACGGGCACCGCGCTGGTCGGCGGGGAGACCGCCGAGCACCCGGGGCTGCTCGGCCCGGACGACTACGACGTGGCCGGCGCGGCCGTCGGCGCGGTCGAGGCCGATGCGCTGCTCGGTGCCGAGCGCGTGCGTGACGGCGACGTCGTGCTCGCCCTCGAGTCCTCCGGCCTGCACTCCAACGGCTTCTCCCTCGTCCGCCACATCCTGGCGCAGCGGGGCATCGGTTTCCGCGACACCTCCGCGGAGCTCGGCGGCATGGTCGGCGAGGCGCTGCTCGAGCCGACCCGCCTGTACACGGGCCCGCTGCTGCGCCTGCTCGACGACCCGGCGCTCCCGGGCGCGGTCCACTCGCTGAGCCACGTCACGGGCGGCGGCATCGCCGCGAACCTGGCGCGCGTGCTTCCCCGCGGCTCGTGGGTGGAGGTGGATCGGTCGACGTGGTCCCCCGGCAGCGTGTTCCGCGTGCTCGCCGACATGTCCGGCTCGCCGCTCGAGAGCGCCGAGGGCACCTGGAACCTCGGCATCGGCATGTTCGCGGTCGTCGCCGCCGAGTTCGCGGACGCGGCGGCCGCGGCGCTCACCGCGGGCGGCATCCCGGCCTGGACGGTCGGCACCGTGTCGACCGCGGAGCGCGACCTCGAGGGCTTCGAGCAGGGCGCCAAGGGCATCGACGGCGGCGCGGTCCGCCTCGTGGGGGCCTACGCCTCCTGACCCGGGCTCCGGCCACCGAGGAGACTCTCGCGTCCCTTCGACAGGCTCAGGGACAGTGTGGTGCTGCCGTCGTTCGGGCTCGCCCTACGGTCGCTGAACTCGTCGAAGCGACGCTACGGACGTCGGAATCTCGCGTCCCTTCGGCAGGCTCGGGGACCGTGTGGTGCTGCGTGCGCGCGGCGGCTCGCACTTACGGTCGCTGAGCTTGTCGAAGCGACGCTACGAACGTCGGAACTTCACGTCCCTTCGACAGGCTCAGGGGCCGTGTGAAGCGCCATTGCGCAGGGGATGAACCCAGGGGCTAGGCGAGCTTCTGCTCGTCCTCCGGGGTCACGTACTCGGCCCACTTGGCGGCCTCCGGCGGCAGCTCGTCGTGGGAGTGCCCGGTGAGCTCGCGCTCCAGCTCGTTGTAGTTGGTCTCCGGGCTGAAGTACTTCAACTCGCGAGCAACCTTGGTGTGCTTCGCTTTTTGACGGCCGCGCCCCATGCGAGACCCCCTTAGAGATTCAGGCCGAGTTGGCGGACCACCCGGATCAGGCAAACAGAAACGAAAAAACCTAACGGCCAGCTTAGCACGCGGCCACGGAGCCCCTCGGCCCCGTCCACCGCCTCACGCTGCGCCCCCACAGCTTCTCCCGGTGGCCGGTTCCGGCGCAATTCGGCGGCGCGGACGGGCGGGTCATCCGCAGCATTCTCCGAGCCGACGCGTTCCGCGGAGGGCGCGGGAGTGGGGGAGGATTGCGGAGGTCGAAAGCCGAAGATCCGGCACGAGAAGGAGAGGCACCGGACGTGAACCCCGCTCCGCTGTTCACGGCGGCCGCGTGCGCGTACGGCGCGAACGTCGCGCTCGGCTCCGGCGTCGCGCTGGGCGTCGTCGACACGTCGTCCTTCCGCTGGATCCACCACGGCATCTACATCGCGACCTGCGTGCTCGCCGCCGGATCCGTCAGCTCCGTGGCCTGGAGCCGCAGTCGCGCGGGCTGGGCCCTGCTGCCGGCCGCGCTGCCGCTCGCCGCCCTCGCGCGGCTGGGCGCCCGTCGCCGTCGCCGTCACGCGCTGGTGGCCCTCGCGGCCGCCCCGTTCTTCGTCCTCGGACTGATCGCATCGAAAGAGGTAGGGCATGGAGTTCCTTGACGTCGTGCGCTCCCGCAAGACCACGAACGGGCCGTTCCTGCCCGATCCGGTCAGCGAGGAGCACCAGCGCCTGCTGATGGAGGTCGCCGGGCGCGCGCCCTCGCAGCTCAACAGCCAGCCGTGGCGCTTCGTGATCATCGAGGAGCGCGAAACGATCGATGCCGTGGCGCGGATCAGCGGCGAGAGCATGACGCAGGTGATGGCCGAGGGCACGTTCTTCGAGCGCTACAAGCCGTACTTCCGGTTCAGCGCGGCTGAGATGGACGAGAAGCGCAGCGGGATGCTCTTCGACCAGCTGCCCATGCTGCTGCGTCCCTTCACCAAGCAGGTGTTCACCGACAAGGGCCAGGGCGTGATGAACCGGCTGCGGGTGCCGCAGAGGCTGGGCGAGGAGAACCGCAGGCTCGTCGAGGGGTCACCCCTGTTGCTCGCCGTGCTGCTCGACCGCTCCGAGTACCGCCCCGGCCAGCTGTCCGCCTTCTATTCCGTGTTCAGCATGGGCGCCGCCATGGAGAACGTCTGGCTGACGACGGCCGAGCTCGGCATGGGCATCCAGTTCGTGTCGTTCCCCATGGAGGTGCCGGAGAACTGGGTGCGCATCCAGGAGCTGCTGAAGGTGCCCGACGAGCTCGAGCTGATGGCGGTGTACCGGCTCGGCTACCTGCCGAAGGACCAGCGGCGGCCGGCGATCGACTGGTCGAGCCGGCAGCGCAAGCTCCCCTCGCAGTACGTGTTCCGCGGCACCTGCGAAACCCCGCAGACGGGCTGGGACGGTTAGCGCCGACCCGCGCGTCGTGATCATCGGCGCGGGCCAGGCGGGGCTGTCGGTGGCGTACCACCTGAAGCGCGGGGGACTGCGGATGGGCGAGGACGTCGTGATCCTCGACCGCGGACCTGCGGAGGGCGGCGCGTGGCAGCACCGCTGGGAGGCGCTGCGGCTCGGCAGCGCGCACCGCGTGAACGACCTGCCCGGGATGCGCGAGATGGGGCTGAGCTTCGACACCGCCGACCGCGACCGCCCGGCCCGGGACGTCGTGCGCGAGTACTACCGCGAGTACGAGCGGTTCTACGACCTGAGGGTGCTGCGCCCCGTCGTCGTGACGGCCGTGCAGGACGACGGCTCGGGTCTCGTCGTGCGGCACGAGCGCGGGGAGCACCACACGGCCGCGGTCGTGAATGCGACCGACACCTGGGGCGCCCCGTACCTCCCCTACTACCCGGGGGTGCGGCGCTTCGCCGGGATCCAGACGCACACCGCCGGCTACCGGTCCGCCGAGGACTTCCGCGGCCTCCGGGTCCTGGTGGTGGGCGGCGGCACGTCCGCGATCGGCTTCCTGCTCGAGCTCGAGAACGTGGCGGAGCGCACCATCTGGTCGACCCGGCGCCCGGTGGACTACCTGGAGCGCTCCGACCTCGACCTCGAGTCGGCCCTCGCCGCGGTCGCGGCGCAGGACGCGGCGTCCCGCGCGGGCGAGACGCTGCCGAGCATCGTGAGCGGCACGGGTGTGCCCAGGACCGAGCGCATCGCGGCGGGCATCGACCGCGGGCTGCTCGTGAGCCGCGGACCGTTCGCCGAGCTCGAGGAGCACGCTGTCGTCTGGCCGGACGGCTCCCGCGACGCCATCGACGCGATCCTCTGGGCCACGGGGTTCCGGCCGGAGGTGCGGCACCTCGCCCCGCTCGGGCTGCGTGAGCGGGCGGGCGGCATCGCGGTGACGCTGGGCGTCTCCGAGCGGGATCCGCGCCTCTTCTTCGCGGGCTACGGCCCGCAGGCGTCCACCATCGGCGCGAATCGCGCGGGAAAGGTCATCGCCCGGCAGGTCCTCCGCCTCGTCGCCTGAGCGAACGCCGGAGCGGTCGCAGCCCGGGCGGCGGTCACCCGGCGGGCGGCCGCTCCACGCCGTCGTGATGCAGGTGCGATCGCCAGTCCGGGGGCACTCTGCCCCTCGGGCCGGGGGACGGCTGCATGTCCGGCCGGGCCGCGGGCGGGGCGAGGGGAGGGCCGCTCACCGCCTGCCCCGCCTCGTAGTCCCAGAACCAGTCCTCGCCGGGCTCGAACGACCGCGCGACGGGGTGGCCCGCGGAACCGGCGTGGCCGCGGGCGTGTTGGGAGGGCGAGCTGTCGCAGCAGCCGATGTGCCCGCAGAGCGCGCACCGGCGCAGATGCAGCCACCAGCCGCCGCTGTCGAGGCACTCGACGCAGCCCGTTCCCGACGGGGGCGCCCCCGGGTCGATGGCGCCCTGCCCCGTGGTCATGGCCGGTGAACCTGGTGGGTCAGGCGGCGTACCGCTTGGCCGCACGGGCCCTGGCCTTCTCGGCCTCGATGTCGCGGTTCTTGGGGGGCGCCGTGGACACGAGGTCCTCGAGCAGGTGCCGGGTGAGGTGGGCGATCTCCTTGACCGCGCGGTCGAACGCCTCGGCGTTCGCCTTGGAGGGCTTCGTCGTGCCACTGATCTTCCGCACGTACTGGAGCGCCGCGGCGTGGACCTCGTCGTCGGTGGCGGCCGGCTCGAAGTTGTGCAGCGTGTGAATGTTCCGACACATGCGACCAGGGTACGAGCGGTCCCCGCGATTGTCACGGGTCCGCTCAGCCGCGCCCGGACCCCAGCAACCGGTCGGTGGCGGCATCCGGCGCGCCGTCGAAGAAGCGGTCGAGCACGCGCAGGAACGCGGGCTCCGGAGACTCGCTGGCGCGCAGGAACAGGGTCGCCGAGGAGCGCAGCTTCACCGCGTCGATCCCGCCGAACACGGACTCGGCCGAGCGGCCCTCGGGAGCATCGGCGGCGAGCGCGGCGCACAGCAGGAGGCGCGGACCGAGCACCGGGTGGGCGAGGTAGGCGCGGGCCTCGTCCAGGCTGCGGATGGCGTACCGCTCGGCCGTCGCGCTGCGGCCGAGCCCGGCGACCTGCGGGAAGACGAACCACATCCAGTGGCTCGCCTTCCTGCCGCGCCGCAGTTCCTCGACCGCGCGGTCGAACACGCCGCCGTCCTGGGCGCGGACGAATCGGTCGAGGTCGAAAGGATCGGCGGCGGTCACGGGGCGAGGCTACGCGGGCGGCGATCGCCTTTCGCGATCCGGTCTGCGACCTCGCCCCGCGCCTGGGCGCCCGGCCTCAGGAGCCGGCGCGCTGGGCGACCTCGTCGGTGCCCGAGGATCGCGCCTCCGTGGCCCCGCCCGCCGCAGGCGTCGACGCCCCGGCGCCGTCGCCGGATGAGGCACGCTGGGACACCTCGTCCGTGCCCGACGAGCGCGCCTCGTTCACCTCCTCCGAGCTGGCGGTGCCGCCACCACCCGAGGACGCGGCCCCGCTGCCCGAGATGTTGACCATCCAGCTCACGCCGAACGGGTCGACGAGCATCCCGAAGCTGTCTCCCCAGGGCGCCTGCTCGAGCGGCATGGTGACCGAGCCCCCCTGGGCCAGGCCGTCCCAGTAGCCGCGCAGCTCCTCCTCGTCCTCGCCGCTCAGCGAGATCGTGATGGAGCCGCCGGGGGTGTAGTCCATGCTGTTCGGGGTGTCGGCGCCCATGAGCGTGTAGCCCTTGGCGGTCTCGAGCTGACCGTGCATGATCTTGTCCTGCTCCGTGGGGTCCTCGCTCGCGTTCATCTCGCCGAACGTGCTCAGGGTGAGCTCGCCGCCGAAGACGGACTGGTAGAACTCCATCGCCTGCCGTGCGTTGTCGCGGAAGCCGAGGTAGGGGTTGAGTCGAGTGGGCATGGTGCAACCTCCTTGTTGTCCGTGCATGGGTGATGCGGTACGGCAACGATTATGGAGCCGACCGCCGCCCCGGCACGAGGGGGAATCCGCCCCGGTTCAGGCGTCGGTGTCCTGGTCGGTGATGGCGCCGGTCGGTTCGGCGTCGTGCACGACGTGGGCGGTGCCGAGCTCGGCCGCGAGCGCGGCCCCGGCCTCGATCGCCTCGTCGCGGCTCGAGAAGCTCGAGGACCGCTCCGGCTCCCCGACCACCCGGTTGACCCACTGACCCCGCTTGTCGAACGTCTCGACGTCACCATCGGCCATGCCCGCACCCCTGTCTGCTCCGCGACGCGGCCGATCCGCGGCGCCGATGCCAGTCAAGTCACCGACCGGGGCCGCGCCTACCCCTGACGCGGTGACTTCACGGCGGGTGAGCGGCGGGGCCGCGGGGCACGGGCAGGGACGCGGGTCAGCGGCGGGGACGGCCCGAGCGCTTGCCCTTGGCCGGGCCCGGCACCTTCTGCGCGACGGGCTGACCGCCCTGCACCCCGCCGGCCGGCTCGAGAGCCTTGCGCGGGACGGGGCGCCGGGGCTCCCCGCGGCGCTCCTGGCCGGGGATGGGGCGGGAGCGCCGGCCGTACAGCAGCTCGGACGAGTCGAGCAGCCACGGCACGAGCGAGATCGTCACGCCGTGCACGAGCATCAGCTTCTGGCGGATGCGCCTGGCCTTGTGATTGTGCAGCAGGTTCTCCCACCAGTGCCCCACGATGTAGATCGGCGTGTAGACGGTGACGACCTCGGGCCCGTGCTCCTGCCGGTGCCCCTTGATGTAGCGGATGAGCGGGTAGCTGATGTCGCGGTAGGGCGACTCGACGACGCGCAGCGGGATCTGAATGTTCTGCTGCTTCCACTCCTCGAGCAGCTTCGCGGTCGCGCCGTCGTCGATGGACACGTGCACGGCCTCGAGGCTCTGGTGCCGGGCCGCGATGGCGTAGTCGAGCGCCTTCAGGGTCGGCTTCTGCATGCGCCCCACGAGCACGATCGCGTGGTCGCCGGCGGAGCCGAACGTGGTGACCGGGTCGACCTCGATCTCCTTCTCCACGTCGCGGTAGTAGCGGTTCACGCCGAGCATCAGCAGGAAGAGCACGGGCATGATCGCGAACACGAGCCATGCGCCATGGGTGAACTTCGTGATGGTGACGACGACGAGCACGCTCGCGGTGAGCAGGGCGCCGAACGCGTTGATCGCGAGCCCCCGCATCACCTCGGGCCGGTTCGAGCAGCCGTTCTTGAGCATCCGCAGCCAGTGCCGCACCATGCCGGTCTGCCCGAGGGTGAAGGACACGAACACGCCGATGATGTAGAGCTGGATGAGGTCGGTGAGGCTCGCCTGGTAGACGATCAGGATGACGATCGCGGCGAGCGCGAGCAGCAGCATGCCGTTCGAGTAGACGAGGCGGTCGCCGCGGGTCGACAGCGACTTGGGCGCGTAGGAGTCCTTTGCGAGCACGGAGCCGAGCAGCGGGAAACCGTTGAACGCGGTGTTGGCGGCGAGCAGCAGCACGGCCGCGGTGGTGGCCTGGATGACGTAGAAGAGGAACGAACCCTGGCCGAAGGTCGCCGCGGCGACCTGCGCCATGAGGCTCTGCTGCGGATCGGTGGCGCAGGCCTCCCAGCCGATCAGGTCGCACGGCTCCTCGGCGTAGTGCACCCGTGCGACGAGGGCCAGCGTCACGAGGCCCACGAACAGCACGATGGCCGTGCCGCCCATGATCACGAGCGTGGTCTGGGCGTTGCGGATCTTCGGCGTGCGGAAAGCGGGCACGCCGTTGGAGATCGCCTCGACCCCGGTGAGGGCACTGCAGCCACTCGAGAACGCGCGCAGCAGCAGGAGGATGAACGCGGCCTGCGTGATGTGCTCGTGCGGCTCGACGGTGTACGCCGCCGACTCCGCGACCGGCGCGTCCCCGAGCACGGTGCGCACGAGGCCCGTGACGATCATCACGAACACACTGCCGATGAAGAGGTAGGTGGGGAAGGCGAAGGCCTTGCTCGACTCGCTCACGCCGCGCAGGTTGACCGCGGCGAGCAGGATGACGAAGAACACCGCGAGCTCCACCCGCAGGCCGGCGAGCTCGGGCACCGCGGAGATGATGTTGTCCACGCCGCTCGCGACGGACACGGCGACCGTGAGGATGTAGTCGACGAGGAGGGCGGACGCCACGACCAGGCCGGCCTTCTCGCCGAGGTTGCGGTGCGCGACCTCGTAGTCGCCGCCACCGCTCGGGTACGCCTTGATGAGCTGCCGGTAGCTGGCCACGACCACCACGAGGAGGAGGACGACCGCGGCGGCGACCCACGGCGCGAAGCTCAGGAAGGCGAGGCCGCCGAGCGTCAGGATGAGGAGCAGCTCCTGCGGAGCGTAGGCCACCGAGGAGAGCGGGTCGCTCGCGAAGATGGGGAGGGCGAGATGCTTGGGGAGGAGCTGACCTTCGAGCTTGTCGCTCGGCAGCTTCTCGCCGATGAGGAAGCGCTTGGCTGAACGCGTTTCCTCGGGGGAGGTGTCCGAAATCACGAGGGATGACACTACTCCGATGGCTGGGTAGCACAAGACCGATTTCTGCGACGGGGCAATGCGCGGTGGAGGGGTGGCTGTGCGGGGGAGGCCCGGCCCGGCGACGATCGCCACGGGGACGGTTCGTAGAATGGCCTCCGGGCGCGGGCGTGCCGGCCCCGGGGAACGGAGCGGAGCCGTGAAGAAGATCGTCGTGCTTGCCGGGGACGGCGAGTACGAGTCCCACCGGACGATGCGATCGTTCGCCGACCGCGTGAGCGAGCAGCACGACGTCGTCGTCGACTTCCGCGTCGCGGACCCGATAGAGGACATGCCCGACTTCCCGCCGTCGAGCTTCGGCGGCCTCGGGACCCTGGAGGACGCGGACCTCGTCCTCCTCTACACGCGCTTCCGGGTGCTGCCGGACGAGGAGCTCGCCGCCATCGCGCGGTTCCTCGACCGCGGCGGCGACCTGCTCGCCCTGCGCACGGCCAATCACGCGTTCCTGCCGGCGCCGGGAGCCGCGATGGCGGACTGGGCCGCGCGGTTCGCGGACGATGTGCTCGGCTCCGCCTGGACCCGCCATCACGGCCACTCCTCCTCCACCGAGGTGTCCGTGGTGGCGGACCACTGGATCACCGGCGGCCTGCCGGCACGCTTCGCCGTGCGCTCCTGGCTCTACGAGACGCATCCGCCCGCCGACGCGGTGGTGCTGCTGCACGGGGATCCCGTGCGGCCGGAGGACAGGCCGGTGCCGTCGCCGGTGGCCTGGGTCCGTGAGCGGGGGGATCAGCGCATCTTCTACTGCTCCCTCGGCCATCAGGAGGACATGGAGCAGGACGAAGTGCGCACCGTGCTGGACAACGCCGTCGCCTGGTGCCTGCACCTCGAGCTCGTGCCGGACCGGGCCTCCTGAGCGCCGCGGGCGGCATCGGCCGCAGCCTCGTGTCCTTCACCCCGTCGGGCAGGCGCTGGCCCATCGGCCTGCAGGCCGGCCTGGCCATCTCGATCCCCGTCGCCGTCGGGGCGCTCGCCGGGAACACCGGTCTCGGCCTCCAGGCCTCCATGGGCGCGTTCACGGCGCTCTACGGCACCCGGCTCGCGCCCCTCGACCGCGTGCGCCTGCTGCCGCTCGTCGCGCTCGGATTCGTCGCGTCGGTCGCCTGCGGCGTGCTGTTCTCGGTGACCGCCGTCACCTCGGTCCTCGGTCTGATCCTCGTCGGCTCGGCCGCCGTCGTGCTCTGCCAGGGCTTCCGGGTCGGTCCGCCCGGTCCCCTGATGTTCGTGCTCAGCTACGGCGCCGCGACCCTCGTCGCCGCCCCGCGGGAGCACGGCGGGGCCGGCCTCGACGGCGGACGGCTCGTCCTGCTCGTCGCCGCGGGCTGCGCGCTCGCCTACGCCCTCGTCGCGGTGGCCCTGTTGGTCCCCTCCGTCGCCAGGAGGCGGGGCGAGGCGACCCCCGCGAGGCGGGTGCTCGCCGGCTTCACGCTGGCCGGGGAGGCACGCATCGTGACCGTCCGGCTTCTGGTCGCCGTGGCCGCGACCGGGCTCGTGAGCCTCCCGCTCGGCACGCACCGCGGCTACTGGATCACCTCGGCCGCGGTCGCGATCCTCGGCGCCGGGGCGGGCAGGCGCATCACCGCGACGCGTGCGGTGCACCGCGTGCTCGGCACGCTCGTCGGCTCCGCGCTCGTGCTCGTGGTCGCCCTGATCTCCCCGGCGGGCCTCGTGCTCGCCCTGCTGCTCGGGCTCCTCCAGTTCGGCGTCGAGCTGCTCGTGACCCGGCACTACGCGCTCGCCCTCGTGCTGATCACCCCGCTCGCCATCACCGTCGGCACCGCGGCGGCCGGGGTCAGCCCGGACACCGTGCTGGGCGAGCGCATCGTCGACACGCTTCTCGGCACCGCGATCGCCGTGCTCGCGCTCGTCGCGCTGCCGGGGCGGCGAACCGCCACGCCCGCCGCCTAGCTCCGCCCCTGGCTCCTCCGCCCCCGGGACCTCATCCGCCCCTGGAACCCCCCTCCGCCCTGGAACTGCCTCCGCCCCTGCCCAGGCAGCGGCGCCGTGCCCAGGTTGACGCTGGGCAGGATGCCTCTGCCTGGGCAGGAGGGAAAGAGGTCGCGGAGTCCGGGCTTCCGGAGAGCTACCCCAGGCGCTCGAGCAGCTCCGCGCGCACGCGGGCCAGCTGAGCCCGCAGCTCGGGCACGACGTCGTCCGGGAGTCCCGAGCGGGTCGAGTGCACGCGGAGGTCGGTGCGCACCTGCTGGCGGAAGTCGGTGAGGATCATCTCGGCCTCACGCAGGGCGGACGCGGTCGCCACCCGGTGCGGGTCGGGCGGCTCGGGCGAGGCACCCGGAGGCCGTGGCTCGCCCCTCGCCTCCCGCGCGGCGGAGGCGAGGTCGGCGCGCAGGCTGCGCATGGCCACGGACACCCCGCTGCGTACCTCGTCGGCGAGGCGCCGCACCGAGTCCGTCATGTCGACCTCGATCGAGTCGAGCTCGTCCTGCCGCGCCGCGAGCTCCGCCCGCCCCGCCTCGGTGATGGAGTAGGTGGTCTTGCGGCCGTCGCTCTGCTTCGAGACGAGCCCCTCGTCCTCGAGCTTCGCCAGCCGGGGATACACGGTTCCCGCGCTCGGCGTGTACGTGCCGCCGAAGCGGTCGCTGAGCGACTGGATGAGCTCGTAGCCGTGCTTCGGTGACTCCGCGAGCAGGCTCAGCAGGTAGAGGCGCAGGTGACCGTGGGCGAAGACCGGCGGGGTCATGCCGGCGCCCCGGACCCGCCCGCGGGGGAGTCCGCGCCGGCCAGCTCGGACGTGCGCACGACCGCGATGTCGCCGGACACCGAGTTGGCGCGGATCTCGACGGCCGGCGCGCCCTCCGGGCCGGAGGTCGAGCTGTGCCCTCGGCCCCGCACCCCGCGCGTCTGCACGCCGTCCAGCTGCAGGGTGCCGCTCACGGTGTTGCCGGTGAAGTACGTGCGGAAGGCCCGGGGCAGCCGGACCGTGAGGTTCCCGCTGACCGTGCTGTTGTCGACGGACAGGGGGGTGCCGGACAGATCCAGGGCGACGGACCCGCTCACCCCGTTGGCGTGGAACCGGTCGATGGCGCCGCTCGCCGTCACGTCGCCCGACACCGTGTTCGCCTCGATCTCGCCGCGGTGGTTGCGCACGGAGAACTCGCCGCTCACGGAGTTGAGGTCGATGTCGCCCTCGACCTGGTCGACGACGACGCTTCCGCTCACGGTGTTGAGCTTCGCGTCGCTGCGGATGCCCGAGACGAGCGCCTCGGCGGTGACGACGCCGAGCTTCAGCTGGACGGACCGCGGGAGGAGGATGCTCACGTCCGCGCGGGCGTGGTCCCGGAACGACGCGAAGACCGAGATGAAGTTGTCCCACCGCAGCTGGGGGTGGTCGATCTCGAGGACGTCGCCGTCGAGGGACACCTTCAGCTCCTTGCCCGAGACGCTGTGCACCTCGACGCGCGTGACCGGCTCGTCGTGCCCGATCACGTCGACCTGACCTCCGATGAGAGAGACCTTGAGAGTGCGGATGACGCCGACGTCGATGACGCGTGGCTCCGACACGAACCATTGCTCCTGCATGACGCTCCTTCGCGATGTATCTCGATTCCAACACGATATATCGCGTCTGCGAGTGAACGCAACGGGTTCGTCGCCGCTCTGCGAAAATCTTCTCTTTACAGCCCTTGACCTTGACGCAGCGTCAACTTTTAGCGTGGAAGGTGCGACAACGACCGAGGCAGTGCTCGGCGGTGGAGGAAGGGAGGCGTCATGGAGTGGTCGATCCAGGAGGTCGCGCGGGCGTCGGGAACCACCTCGCGCACCCTGCGGCACTACGACGACATCGGCCTGCTCACGCCTGCGCGGGTGGGGGCGAACGGATACCGCTTCTACGACCCGGGCACGCTCGCCCGCCTGCAGCGCATCCTGCTCCTGCGGGGGCTGGGGCTCGGGCTCGCCGACATCCGCCGCGTGCTGGACGGCCAGGCCGACGACGTCAGCGCGCTGACCGGCCACCTGGCCGAGCTCCGCCGGGAGAAGGACCGCATCGATCGGCAGATCCGGTCGATCGAGACGACGATCCGCAAATGGAAGGGAGGTGAACAACTGATGGCAGACGAGATGTTCGACGGATTCGACCACACACAGTATCGCGAGGAGGTCGAGGAGCGCTGGGGTCGCGACGCCTACGCCCACGGCGACCGCTGGTGGCGCTCGATGAGCGAGGCCGAGAGGCGCGAGTTCCAGGAGCGGCACCTGCGCATCGCGAGCGACTACGGCGACGCGAGCGCGGCTGGCCTCGACCCCGCGTCCGACGAGGTGCAGTCGATCGCGCGCCGGCACTACGAGTGGCTGAAGGCGCCCGTGGGCGACGTGTCCCGCGAGTACTTCGAGGGACTCGGGCAGATGTACGTGGACGACCCCCGCTTCGCGGCCAACTACACGCGCGACGGCATCGTGTACGCGGAGTACGTGCGCGACGCGATGCGCGCGTTCGCGGAGCGCACCCTGTAGCGGGGTGCCCGGGGCTCACGCCCGCCCGGCGCCGGGGGAGGTACCCTCCCGGCGCTAGCCGGCCGGGGTGTCCAGGGCGGGCTTCGACGGGCGCGGTCGCCCGCTCCGGCCCGCGGACCCATCCTTCTGCCGAGTCGGGATGGCGAAGAGGGGCATCGTGATGTTGATCAGCGGTCCGATGAACAGCGCGAACGCGACGGTACCGAGGCCGACGTTGCCGCCGAGGAGCCAGCCGATGGCCAGCACGACGATCTCGATGCTCGTGCGCACGATCCAGATGCGCCAGCCCGTGCGCTGGTGGAGTCCCGTCATGAGGCCGTCGCGCGGTCCCGGGCCGAAGTTCGCGCCGATGTACAGCCCGCTCGCGACGGCGAGCAGCACGAGTCCGCCGGCGAAGAGGAGGATGCGTGCCCACAGCTCATCCGGCTGACTGATGAAGAGGAAGCCGACCTCGGCCGACGGGCCGACGAGCAGCACGTTCAGCACGGTGCCAACACCCGGTCGCTGGCGCAGCGGGATCCAGAGCAGCAGCACCAGGAGCCCGATGAGGTTCGTGGCGAGGCCGAACGGGATGCCCGTCCGCAGCGAGACGCCCTGGCTGAGCACGTCCCAGGGGGAGACGCCGACGCCGGCCCGGATCATCATGCTGAGGGAGATGCCGTAGAGGAACAGCCCGACGAGGAGCTGAGGGATGCGTCGCGTCACCGACTCATTTGACCACGCGCGGCGGCCGCCGGTCCTGCCCCGCCACCACGAGTTCCTGCCGTTCTTCTGCCCGGGCGCCGCATCCAGAACCGGCCCCGGGCGCCCAGCGCTCACCGGGATTTCCCCACGTGCGGTGCGATACTGGCCCCGCACTCGCGAGGTGCACGTCCGACGCTCGTCGCGATCCGCGGCGCACAGTCCTTCCGGGAGCCAGCACAGTGCACCTACTCTCCGTCTTCAGCCTGCGGAACCGGGCGCTCATCGCGCTCGTCACCATCGTGATCGGCATCTTCGGTGGGATCGCGCTGAACTCGCTGAAGCAGGAGCTCATCCCCTCGGTCACGTTCCCGCAGCTCGTCGTCGTGACCACCTACCCGGGTGCCGCGCCCGAGGTGGTGAACACCGACGTCAGCACCCCGATCGAGACGGCCGTCCAGGCCGTGCCGGGGCTGGAGAACACGACCGCGACCTCGCGGACGAACATCTCGACCGTCTCCGCGTCCTTCCAGTACGGCACCGACCTCGCCACCGCCGAGCAGAAGGTGCAGCAGGCGATCAACCGCATCGAGTCGCTGCTGCCGCAGGACGTCGACCCCCAGGTGATCACGGGGAGCATCGACGACCTGCCGGTCCTGCAGATCGCGGTGACCAGCGACCTGGCGCCGCAGGAGCTGACGAACGCGCTCGAGGGCTCCCCGCTCACCGACATCGAGGCGCTCGAGGGCGTGCGCGAGGCGAGCCTCCTCGGCACCACCGGGCAGCGCGTGGTCATCACGCCCGACCTCGCCGCGCTCGCGGCCGACGGTCTCAGCACGCAGGCGATCCGGGACGCGCTCGACGCCAACGGCACGCTCCTGCCCGCCGGGGAGATCACGGAGAACGGCAGCACGCTGAGCGTGCAGGCCGGCAGCCGGATCGCGAGCACCGACGAGATCGCGTCGCTTCCGCTGCTCGGCGGGGGCGCCGCGGCCACCATCGGCTCGGTCGCGACCGTGACCGTCGCGGACGATCCCGTCACGGGCATCTCGCGGGTCAACGGGGAGCCGTCCCTCACCGTCGCGGTGACGAAGACCCCGGACGGCAACACGGTCGAGGTCTCCCACGTGGTGCAAGACCTGCTGCCGTCGCTCGCCGACGACATCGGGAGCAACACCGCGTTCACCATCGTGTTCGATCAGGCGCCGTTCATCGAGCAGTCCATCGAGAGCCTCACCACCGAGGGGCTCCTCGGTCTCGTGTTCGCCGTGATCGTGATCCTCGTCTTCCTCGTGTCGATCCGGTCGACGCTGGTGACGGCGATCTCGATCCCCGCATCCGTGCTCATCACGTTCATCGGCCTGCTCGCCGCGGACTACACGCTCAACATCCTCACGCTCGGCGCGCTCACCATCGCCATCGGCCGCGTGGTGGACGACTCGATCGTCGTCATCGAGAACATCAAGCGACACCTCTCCTTCACGCCCGACCGGATGAGCGCGATCCTCGCGGCCGTGCGCGAGGTCTCCGGGGCGGTCACCGCGTCGACCGTGACCACGGTCGCGGTGTTCCTCCCGCTCGCGCTCGTGGGCGACATCACCGGCGAGCTCTTCCGCCCCTTTGCGCTCACCGTGACCATCGCGCTCGCCGCGTCCCTGTTCGTCGCGCTGACCATCGTCCCGGTGCTCGCCTACTGGTTCCTCCGCCCGTCGAAGCGCCGCGCGAAGGACACCGACGCGGCCGCAGCGGCCGAGACCTCGGGCGCCCCGGGCACGCTCCCGGACGGGGCCGCCGCTCCCACCCGGCGCGCACGCCGCGCCGGGGCCGACGTGCTCACCCACGCGGAGCCGCCGTCGCGACTGCAGCGCGGCTACCTCCCCGTCATCGGCTGGACCCTGCGCCGTCCCGTCGTCACGATCCTCGCCGCCGTTCTCGTGCTCGGCGGCACCGCTGCCCTTGTGCCGAGCATGAAGACCAACTTCATCGGCGGCAGCGGGCAGAACACGCTCACCGTGACCCAGGACCTTCCCGCGGGCACCAGCCTCGAGGCGCAGGACGCCGCGGCGACCCGGGTGGAGGACGCCCTGCTCGACGTCGAGGGCGTCGACACCGTCCAGGTCTCGATCGGCGGCGGCGACTCGATCCGGGCGGCGTTCCTCGGCGGGGGCGGCATCACGTTCTCCCTCACCACCGATCCAGACGCCGACCAGGACGCCCTCCAGGCGGACGTGCGCGCCGCGGCGACCGGACTGGATGACGTCGGCGAGATCACCGTGTCGGGCGCCGGGTCCGGCTTCGCCTCGTCGGACATCGAGGTGGACATCACCGCGAACGGGCAGGCCGACCTGAACGCCGCCGCCGAGGACGTGCTCGCCGCCGTGCGCGACCTCGACGTCGTCGCGCAGGCCAGCAGCAACCTCGCCGTCACCCAGCCCTACCTCGCGGTGCGGGTGGACCGCGCGGCCGCCGCGGCCGCCGGGCTCAGCGAGATCGCCGTCGGCGGCATCGTGACCGAGGCCAAGCTGCCCGCCGCCATCGGCTCCGTCGTCATCGACGAGGACAATCTCAACATCTACATCGCGAACCCCCAGGCGCCCGCCACTGTGCAGGAGCTTCGCGACTTCAGTATCCCCACGCGGGCCGGGCTCGTGCCGCTGTCCTCGCTCGCCTCCGTCGAGCAGGTCGACGGACCCGCGGCGATCACGACCACCGAGGGGTTCCGCAGCGCCACGGTGAGCGTGACGCCGAACAGCGACGACGTCGGCACCGCCTCCGCGCGCGTGCAGGCGGCCGTGGACGAGCTCGACCTGCCCGGCAGCGCGGACGCGACGCTCGGCGGCGTCACCGCGCAGCAGGGCGACGCATTCAGCCAGCTCGCCATCGCCCTTCTCGCCGCCATCCTCATCGTCTACATCGTGATGGTCGCGACCTTCCGCAGCCTGGTGCAGCCGCTGCTGCTGCTCATCTCGGTGCCGTTCGCCGCGACGGGCGCCATCCTGCTGCAGGTGCTCACGGGCATCCCGCTCGGCGTCCCGTCCCTCATCGGCGTGCTGATGCTCATCGGCATCGTGGTGACGAACGCCATCGTGCTCGTCGACCTCATCAACCAGTACCGCACCCGCGGCCGCCCGCTGCGCGAGGCGATCATCGAGGGCGCGTCACGTCGTCTCCGCCCCATCCTCATGACGGCGCTCGCCACCGTCTTCGCGCTGCTGCCGCTCGGCCTGGGTATCACGGGGAGCGGCGGCTTCATCTCCCAGCCGCTCGCGATCGTCGTGATCGGCGGCCTCCTGTCGTCGACCGTGCTGACCCTCGTGGTGCTCCCGGTCGTCTACTACCTGTGGGAGGCGTTCCTCCTGCGGTTCCAGGGGTGGCGCGGGCGGCGGCGGACCCGGGGGAACGACGCGACGGAGGCGACGGAGGCGACGGCCACGGCCTGAGTCGGCGTTCGGGCCGCCGTGCCGGACGGCGTTCCCGCCGCCGTGCCGGAACTCGTTCCGGACCTGCGCCGGCGGCTAGTCCGCGGACAGGTGCCGATGCAGGAAGTCCGACACCGTCGCGCGGAGCGCCTCGTCGAGCGCCGCGGTGGAGTGCGCGGCTCCCTCGGTGATCTCGAGCTGGTGCTCGACCCCCGCCCTCGCGAGCGCATCCGCGAACGCGCGGGACATGCCCTGCGGGATGAACTCGTCCGCCGACTGCGCCACGAGCACGGGCGGGTCGGTCGGGTCCACCTGATGGGTGGGCGACGCGTCCTCCGCGGCCGCGCAGTCGGCGAAGTCCGCGCAGCCCAGGTAGGAGAGCTCCCGTGCGACCAGCCAGCGCGGCAGCTCGCCGAGGGTCTGGCCGTGCGCGGTCAGGTCCATGGGGCCGGACACGCTGGCGACGGCAGCGACGCGATCACCCGTCGTCGTGCTCCCGGACCCCCGGGTGCCGAGCAGCGCGGCCAGGTTCCCGCCCGCGGATCCGCCGAAGGCGCCGATGCGCTCGGGGTCGACGCCGTACTGAGCCGCGGTCGCGGGATCCCGCAGCCAGCGCAGCGCCCGCGTCACGTCGTCGATTGCGGCGGGGAAGGTGGCCGCGGGGGCGAGCCGGTAGTTCACGTTGATCGTCACGAAGCCCTCGGAGGCGAGCCACTCGCAGGTCGCGCGCCAGGTCGACTCGGCCTTGTCGCCGCGCGACCAGCCGCCGCCATGGATTTCGAGAACGGCGGGCAGGAGCTCGGTGTCGTCATCGACGGCCGGGCTGCAGACGTCGAGCAGAAGCGGTGATCCGTCGCCGTCCGTCCCGTACCGCACGTCGGGGGTGACCGTCACCGAGGGGTCGCCCAGCCAGCCGGCGATGCCGACCGTGGTCGACTCCGCCGCCGCAGGCTCGACCACGGCCGGGGTCGCGGGAGCGAACACCGCGATGGCCAGGGCCGTCGTGGTGGCGGCCAGGATCAACGTCCTGTGCTTCATGCGGGCTCCGGTGCGTACGAGGAAGACGGGCTCCGTCTTGCCTGGGGTGACGCGGGGAGCGTGGACACAGACTAGGTGACGCCGCTCGGAGGCGGTAAGTCCCCCGGTCGGGGCACGCGCATGCTGGGAACCAGCAGGGCGCGGGGTGACATTCCTGCGCCGGGGCACTACCGTAGACAGGTCGGCTCTGACACCGCCCTGTTCTCAGGGCGGATGGGTTTGTAAGTCAGTGGGCCGGTTTCTCAGCGCATCCGCTGATGAATGTCACGTATTGACACGGCCCCGGTCATCGATTGCCCGGTTCTCGGCGTGCTTAGAGCACGTGTCGCGCGGTTCAGCGCGACGTTCGCGCTGCGCGCGGATCCCGACTCACGCACCTGTCATGCACTCGAGAACAACCCAGGAACATCACGCATGCCCAAGAACAAGAACGGCGGCGGCTTCCGCCCCGCCAAGAACTACGAGCCCTCCCGCAGCAAGTCCGGCAGCCGGAGCCCCGGCCACCGCGGCTACCGCCCCGACGAGACCGGCGGACCCAAGAAGCAGCGCTGGAACGCCGACGAGCGGGCCGCGCGCCGCGAGGGCGACCGCCCCGCCGAGCGTCCGTCCTACGGTGACCGTCCGCAGCGGTCGGAGCGTCCGTCGTACGGTGACCGTCCGCAGCGGTCCGAGCGCCCCTCCTACGGCGACCGCCCGCAGCGATCGGAGCGTCCGTCGTACGGCGACCGCTCGCAGCGGTCCGAGCGTCCGTCGTACGGTGATCGTCCGCAGCGGTCGGAGCGTCCGTCGTACGGTGACCGTCCGCAGCGGTCCGAGCGTCCCTCCTATGGCGACCGGTCCGAGCGTCCCTCGTACGGCGACCGCCCCCAGCGCCCCTACGGCGACCGTCCGCAGCGTTCGGAGCGCCCGTCCTCGGGCGACCGCCCGCACCGCACCGCACGCCCCTCGACCGGCGACCACGAGAACCCGCGCCGTCGGTTCTCCGAGGACCGCCCGCAGCGCAGCTTCGACGACCGCGCCCCGCGTCGCGACGCCGAGAACGAACGGCCGCGCCGCCCCTTCGACGCCGAGCGTCGCGGACCCCGTCGCTCGTTCGACGAGGACCGTCCCCGCCGCTCCTTCGAGGGCGACCGACCCCGCCGTGACGGTGACGCCGAGCGCCGCGGACCGCGCCGCTCGTTCGACGAGGACCGCCCCCGCCGCGACGACCACCGCGCCAGCACGGGCGACAGCAAGTTCTACCCGTCGCGGGACACCTCCGCGCCGTTCACGCCGAACGACGACGTCGTGCTCGAGCGCCTCGAGGCGCAGGCGACGACGGCGAGCGACGTCGAGGGCGTGACCTTCGAGCAGCTCGGTCTCGGTGGCAACATCGTGGCCCAGCTCGCGCAGCTCGGTGCCCCGTCGCCCTTCCCGATCCAGGCGGCGACCATCCCCGACGTGCTCGCCGGGCGCGACGTGCTCGGCCGCGGTCGCACCGGCTCCGGCAAGACCATCGCCTTCGGCGCGCCCCTCGTGGAGCGCCTGATGGAGAACAACGGAGCGAAGAACCGCAAGATGGGCCGCAAGCCCCGCGCGCTCATCCTCGCGCCGACCCGCGAGCTCGCCATGCAGATCGATCGCACGGTGCAGCCGATCGCCCGCAGCGTCGGTCTCTTCACCGCGACGATCTTCGGCGGCGTGCCGCAGTACCGCCAGGTGGGTGCCCTGCAGCGCGGCGTCGACATCCTCATCGCGACCCCGGGCCGCCTCGAGGACCTGATCGAGCAGGGTCGGCTCGACCTGCGCGAGATCCAGATCACGGTGCTCGACGAGGCCGACCACATGTGCGACCTCGGCTTCCTGGAGCCGGTGCAGCGCATCCTGCGCCAGACGGCGCCGGGCGGCCAGCGGCTGCTCTTCTCCGCGACGCTCGACCGCGCCGTCGCCTCGCTCGTGAACGAGTTCCTCACCGACCCGGCCGTGCACGAGGTGGCGGGCGAGGACCAGGCGTCCTCGACCATCGACCACCGGCTGCTCCTCATCGAGCAGCGCGAGAAGTCGGCCATCATCGAGCAGCTCGTGCAGGGCGAGGGCAAGACGCTGATCTTCGCCCGCACCCGCGCGTACGCCGAGCAGCTCGCGGACCAGCTGGAGGACGCCGGCGTGCCGGCGACGTCGCTGCACGGCGACCTCAACCAGTCCCGCCGCACCCGCAACCTGCAGATGCTCACGAGCGGACGCGTCAAGGTGCTCGTCGCCACGGACGTCGCCGCGCGCGGCATCCACGTCGACGACATCAGCCTGGTCATCCAGGCCGACCCGCCGGACGAGTACAAGACCTACATGCACCGCTCCGGCCGCACCGGCCGCGCGGGCAAGCACGGAACGGTGGTCACCCTGGTGAACCGCTCGCGCCGTCGCCGCATGGAGGAGCTGCTGGACCGCGCCGAGGTCACCGCGATGGTGCAGCCCGCCACCGCGGGCGACGTGCTGCTCGACGAGCTCGCCGCGGTCTAGTCCCGCGCCCGCCTCATCCCCCTGCCCAGGCAGGAGGATCCTGCCCAGCTTTGAGCTGCGCACGATCCTTCTGCCTGGGCAGGGGCCGTTAAGCGGGCGGTGCCGCCCGGGTCGATGCGGTCAGGCGAGGGCGAGCATCCCGGCCGAGGCCAGGGCGAGCACGAGGCCGACGACCTGCAGCCGCGCAATGCGCTCGCGCAGCACGACGGCGGCGAGCAGGATCGTGCCCGCGGGGTACATGGCGGTGAGCACGCTCATCACGGTGAGGTCGCCGATGCGGATGCCGACGAGCAGGAGCGTGTTGGCCGCCGCGTCCACGACCCCGCACGCGATCGCGAAGCGGAGCCAGCCGGAGCCGCCGACGAAGCGGGCGGATCCGGCGGAGGAGCCCGGTGCGGCGCCACCCTCGAGCGGAGGGACGCCGTCCCCACCCGGCACAAGCGCCTGCGGCATGCGACGGCGCCGGGCGAGCAGGGCGAGCCCGACGAGCAGCACCAGCATGATGGCCGCGTTGACCGTGCGGTTCGCGATGAGCGGCACCAGGCCGGAGTCCTCGGGCGTCTGGTCGATGAGCACGAGGAAGACGCCGATCATGGCGCCGGAGCCCACCGCCATGAGCAGCCCGCGCGTGCTGGGTCGCACCGCGTGCTCGCCCGGAGTGAACCCCACGAGCACGACGGCCACGAGGGCGACGACGAGCGCGAGGTAGCCGATCAGGCCGAGCCGCTCGCCGCCGAGCAGACCCCAGGTCATCGGCACCACCGCGGACACGACCGCGGTGACGGGGGAGAGGATGCTCATGGGCCCGATCGCGAGGCACGCGTAGAGCAGCGAGATGGCGATGGCGCCCGAGACGCCCGAAATGCCGCCGAACAGGAGGGCGGACGCGGACCACTCGCTGTCGACGAGCGGCAGCGCGGCGAGAAGCGCGACCAGCCCCGCCACCGCCGCAACGCCGGTCACCCGCAGGGAGCTCGTGCGCAGCGCGCCCAGCCCGCCGAGGAAGTCCGCCGCACCGTAGACGAGCGCGCCAAGGAGGCCGACGAGGACGGTGAGCATCGTTGAACCCTAGTGGCTGCCTGCCCCCTGCCCCCTGCCCCCTGCCCCCTGGCGGCGGGGATGGGCCGCCCCTCGCCGGATCGAATGATCGCCGGCCGACGAGGGCGGGAAATGTTTGCCCTCCCCGCGGTGTTATACCCACTGACCGACGCAGAAAGCCCGAAGTAGAACGCCCGAAGGAGACACCGCCATGCCGACGCAGGAAATGACCGCCGAGAACTTCGCGACCACCGTGGACACCAACGACATCGTGATCGTGGACTTCTGGGCCGACTGGTGCGGCCCGTGCAAGCAGTTCGCCCCCGTGTTCGAGGCCTCCTCCGCGAAAAACCCCGACATCGTCTACGCGAAGGTCGACACCGAGGCCCAGCAGGCGCTCGCCGCGCAGGCGAACATCACCGCCATCCCGACGCTCATGGTCTTCAAGGACCAGACCCTCATCTTCAACCAGGCCGGCGCCCTGCCGCCCCAGGCCCTCGACTCCCTGATCGAGCAGGTCCGGGCGGTCGACATCCCCGCGCTGAAGGCGCAGGCCGAGGCCGAGGCCGCCGCGGGCACGCCGAGCGACAGCTAGCCCGCACCTCCCGTGCGCAGCGGCCCCGCCCCTCCTGGGGCGGGCCGCTGGCGTCGTTCCCGGCGTTCCGTGACCCCCGGGCGGCTACGATGTCGGGGATGACCGTCCTGCCCGCGACCGAGGATGCGCGCCCCGTCGGCACCGCGCTCGAACTGCTCCGACGCGTGTTCGGCTACGAGTCCTTCCGGGGCGATCAGCAGCAGATCGTCGACCACGTCATCGGCGGCGGGGACGCCCTCGTCCTCATGCCGACCGGCGGCGGCAAGTCCCTCTGCTACCAGGTGCCCGCCCTGGTACGCGAGGGCACGGGCGTCGTCATCTCGCCACTCATCGCGCTCATGCAGGATCAGGTGGACGCGCTCCGTGCCGTGGGCGTGCGTGCCGAGTTCCTGAACTCGACGCAGAGCCTCGACGAGGTGCGCGACGTCGAGCGACGGCTGCTCGCGGGGGAGCTCGACCTGCTCTACCTCGCGCCGGAGCGCCTCATCCTCGAGCGCACCGGACAGCTGCTCGACCGCGCGACGATCTCCCTGTTCGCCATCGACGAGGCCCACTGCGTCTCGCAGTGGGGGCACGACTTCCGGCGCGACTACCTCGCGCTGTCGATGCTCGCGGACCGCTGGCCGAGTGTGCCGCGGATCGCGCTGACCGCGACGGCGACGGAGGCCACCCACGCCGACATCACGGCGCGGCTGAAGCTCGGCTCCGCCCGGCACTTCGTGTCGTCGTTCGACCGGCCCAACATCCGCTACCGGATCGTGCCGAAGGACGAGCCGAGGCGCCAGCTCCTCGACCTGATCAAGACGGAGCACGGGGGCGACGCCGGCATCGTCTACTGCCTGTCCCGCAACACGGTCGAAAAGACCGCGAAGTTCCTGGTCGACCAGGGGATCCCTGCGCTGCCGTACCACGCCGGCCTCGACGCCCGCACCCGCGCGGCCAACCAGTCCCGGTTCCTCCGCGAGGACGGCATCGTGATGTGCGCGACCATCGCGTTCGGCATGGGCATCGACAAGCCGGACGTGCGCTTCGTGGCGCACATCGACCTCCCCAAGTCGGTCGAGGGCTACTACCAGGAGACCGGGCGCGCCGGTCGCGACGGCCTGCCGTCGACCGCGTGGCTCGCCTACGGGCTGCAGGACGTCGTGCAGCAGCGACGGATGATCGACGACTCCGAGGGCGACCTCGCGCACCGCAGGCGCCTGTCGGCGCACCTGGACGCCATGCTCGCGCTCTGCGAGACCATCGGCTGCCGCCGGGTGCAGCTGCTCGCCTACTTCGGGCAGGCGAGCGAGCCGTGCGGCAACTGCGACACCTGCCTCGAGCCGGTCGCCGGGTGGGACGGGACCGTGCCCGCCCAGAAGCTGCTGTCGACGGTCGTGCGCCTGCAGCGGGAGCGCAACCAGCGCTTCGGCGCCGGCCACCTCATCGACATCCTCCTGGGCAAGCTCACCCCGCGGGTCCAGCAGCAGGGCCACGACACCCTGACGGTCTTCGGCATCGGCACCGACCTGACCGACATGCAGTGGCGCGGCGTCGTGCGCCAGCTGCTCGCCCAGGGTCTCCTCGCCGTCAACGACGACGGCTTCGGCACGCTCGTGATCACGGAGGCGAGCGGGGCGGTGCTGAGCGGCACACGGACCGTGATGATGCGGGAGGAGCCGAAGCGCCCCTCCCGGAGGTCCGGCGCCCGAGGGGCCGGGCTCGCGAAGGCGAACTCGGACCTCGACGCCGATGCGGCCGCGCTGTTCCAGCGGCTCCGCGAGTGGCGGGCCGAGCAGGCGCGATCGCAGGGCGTGCCCGCGTACGTGGTCTTCGGGGACGCCACCCTGCGCGAGCTCGCGACGACGCGGCCCAGCACGCTCGCGGCACTCGCCGGGATCGGCGGGGTCGGCCAGAAGAAGCTCGAGACCTACGGCGAGGCCGTGCTCGAGGTGCTGTCCGCTACGCCGCGCTGACCTATGCCGCGCTGACTGCGCCGCGCTGACTACGCTTCGCTGACCTACGCCGCGCTGGCCTAGGCCTCGTTGACGCTGGACGTCGCCCTGGCGGACAGGGCGTCGAGGGCGGTGCGCAGCCGGGTGCTCGAGGTGTGCGCCGTGTAGGGGAAGTAGACGACCTCGACGCCGACGGCGGCGAACTCCTGCTCGAGCCGGCGGCCCTTCTCCGTGCCGCGCCAGTCGTCGCCCTTGAAGAAGACGTCGAAGCCGACCTGGCGCCAGGTGTCGAGCTTGCTCGGCAGCACCTCGGCGATGGCCTCGTCGACGTAGCTGATGTGGCTCACGATCTCGAGGCGCTCGGCGAGCGGGATGACCGGGGTGATGCCCTTGGTCAGCTCGAGCATCTCGTCGGAGACGACGCCCGCGATCAGGTAGTCGCACTGGCTCTTCGCGTGCTTGAGGATGTTCAGGTGGCCGACGTGGAACAGGTCGAACGCGCCTGCGGCGTAGCCAATTTTTCGCGTCACGTGTGCGCTTCTCTTCTCGGGTAGTCGTCCCCATGTCGCCGGGGGGTAGTCGGCGAGGACGAGAAGAACGTTACCCGGCGAGAGCCTCTTTCCTGAAGTCGGGGAGGGGCCGAAGCGTACCCCGCGTTCGGGGGGTTGCGACCAGTGGATTCCAAGGTTGTCCCCCGCACGGTACTGAGGGACCGCGAAAAAGTACTGGGGTTGCGCTGAATTTCTGTTACGGTGTACCCCGATCAAATGTAACGGTCGCATAACGAGCCCGGAAACAGTTGCGCGACACATCTGAACCTGATGCGCCCATATCAGGACGACTAAAGGACTCTCTCCCTCATGGCACTTGCCGAATCGCGCCTTTCGCGCGCCTCAAGAACCATCCGTCCCACCTGGCGCAAGCCTGTGGCGCTCCTCGCGGGGACCGCGGCGCTCTCCGCCGTCCTCGTCGGCGGTGCCGCCGGCGCCGCCCCCGCCTCTGCCGCGGAGGCGATCGTGTCGCGCTCCGGCGTGGTCTCCGTGAGCGCGGTCCGTGAGGGCGCAGGCGTGCCCGACGGCGTCGACCTCAAGGTCCACAACGGCGACATCACCGTGACCCAGGCGGGCACCGTCATCGACGGCCTCGACGTGCGCGGCATCATCCGCATCAAGGCGCCGGACGTGACCATCAAGAACACGCTCGTGCGGGGCAAGGCGCTCTCGAGCAACAACTCGATGATCAGCAACTACGGCAACAACTACAACTTCACCGTCATCAACAGCGAGCTGCGCGCCAGCTACCCCTCGCCGTGGATCAACGGCATCCTCGGCTCCAACTTCACGGTGCGCAACACCCAGATCTCCCGGGTGATCGACCCGATCCACATCACGGGCAGCAACGTGACCGTCGAGCGGAACTGGCTGCACGCCAACCTGCACTACGACAGGGACCCGAACCACGGCAACGGCCCCAGCCACGACGACTCGATCCAGGTCCAGGCCGGCAACAACATCAAGATCATCGACAACGTGATGACGGACGCCCACAACGCCGTCCTTCAGGTGACCCAGGACGCCGGCGACGTCTCGAACCTGCTCTTCGAGGGCAACGCCGTCGACCACGGCTTCTGCAGCGTCAACATCTCCCAGAAGGACCGCGGTCCCATCTACGGCCTCACCTTCAAGGACAACCGGTTCGGCCTGAACACCGAGCACCCCGACTGCGCCATCATCTCTCCGACCAGCACCAAGCCTTCGCTGGTCAACAACTGGTTCGAGGACAACGGTCCGCTCGTCACCGTCACCCGCGGCGACTAGCCGCCGGGCGGTGACCCCGGTCATCGCTCAGGTCCCCTGGCCGTAAACTGGCCCATCATGCGCGCGCCCCGTTCTGTCGACCCGGCCGTGCACGGCGGTCCTGTGCCGACGTTCCATCGTCGGCACAGGACCGCCATCGCCGTTTTCGCGGTGCTCGTGCTCCTGCTGCTCGCCGTCGCGTGGTCCGTGCGGCAGCCGGACCCCGCGCCCGCCGTCGTGTTCAACACGAACGAACCGGGGGTTCCTCCGGGCACCCGGCTCGTGGTGCACGAGGGGGACATCGTGGTGACGAAGCCGGGAACGATCCTCGACGGCATGGACATCCGCGGGTTCGTGACCATCAAGGCGCCGGACGTCACCATCATGAACTCGGTCGTCCGAGGCCGCGCCGCGGAGAAGAACGTCTCGCTCGTCAGCAACTACAAGAGCGGATTCCCGTTCACGGTCATCGACAGCGAGCTGGTGGGAGCCGTGCCCTCGCCCTGGATCAACGGCGTCCTCGGCTCGAACTTCGAACTGCGCAACGTGCTGATCCATCAGGTCGTCGACGCCGTGCACATCACGGGCGACGACGTGCTCGTCGAGGACTCGCGTCTCGAGGACAACCTCCACTTCAGCGTCGACCCGAACCAGGGCGGGGGCGCGAGCCACGACGACTCCGTCCAGGTGCAGGCCGGGGACAACATCCGCATCCGGAACAACGTGATGTCGGGCCCGCACAACGCGGTGCTGCAGGTGACCCAGGACCTCGGACCGGTGTCGAACCTCAGCTTCACGGGCAACACCGTCGACGACGGCTTCTGCACCGTCAACGTGTCCGAGAAGGGTCGCGGCCCGATCCTCGGCATGGTGATAGAGGACAACCGGTTCGGCAGGAACACCTCGCACCCCAACTGCGCGATCATCGCCCCGCCGACGACGCAGATCCAGCTGAAAGGCAACGTGTACCGCGATGACGGCACCGAGGTCGTGGTGACACGCGGGCGGTGAGCGTCCGGTGACGGCTCGGCCCGCCGTGGCCCTACACTGACGAGTCACCGGCTCGGCGCAAGCGGAACAGCGCCGGCCGTGGGCCGCATTACATAGGGAGCGCCGTGAGCGACGTGAACGAGGACACCATGCCGATCGACGAGCCCGGCCGTCGGAGGATCCCCCGGTGGGTCTTCGTGGTGGGCGGCATCGTCCTGCTGATCGTCGTGATCGTGCTCGCGTCCCTCGGGCTCCGCGGTCAGAACAGCGACCCCGGTGCCGCGGGCACGGCAGAGCCGACGCCGAGCGCGTCCGCGTCGCCGTCCGAAACCCCCGGAGAGCCGACGCCGGACCCCGAGCCGTCCGCCTCCGCGGAGCCGGGTGCGACCGAGACGCCCGCCGGCGAGACCCCTTCCACCGAGACGCCCGCCCCCGGGACCCCGCCCGGTGACCCCGCCGTCGGGACGCCGGAGGAGTCCGCGCCCCTCGACGAGCCGTCGCAGGCGGTGCCCGGCGTCACCATCGCCATCGCCGACCTTGCCGCCGTGGAGGGCGAGCCCCGCGGTGCGGGCGAGCTCGCCGGTCCGGCGCTGCGCTTCGCCGTGAACGTCACGAACACCGACGACGAGGCCGCCTCACTGGGCACTGTGGTCGTCAACCTCTACTACGGGGACGATGAGACGCCCGCGCCGCCCGTGACCGGACCGAACGGCAGCAACCTGCCCGCCGAGGTGGCGGCGGGTCAGACCGCGACGGGCGCCTACATCTTCACCGTTCCCGAGGACCAGCGCGACCGGGTGCGGATCGAGGTGGACTACTCCACTGAGGCGGGTGTGGTGGTGTTCGAGGGCGCAGCGCCTCGGTAGATCCTCTCGCCGGGATACGCACTCTGTCGTAGGATGCGAGGGCTTCCCAGGTGGACTCGATCCACATCGGACGACGGCCGTCGTCCGCCCTCACCCGAAGGAACCCCATTCTGAGGAGACCCGAGCATGGTCTCGTTCGCTCGCAACGCAACGGCGCGTCTGACGAAAGCGATAGCGGCCGGTGCGGCCGCCGTCCTGGCCGCGGCACTCCTGCTGCCCGCCGCCCCGGCCGCGGCTGACACCAGCCCGCCAACGGGCACCCCGCGCACCGTGTCCACCGACTCCCTGCCGACCGCGCAGATCAACGGCATCGTCTGGTCGCAGGCCATCGTGGGCGACACGGTCTACGCGGGCGGAAGCTTCAGCACCGCCCAGCCGGCGGGCGCCGCGGCCGGGGTCAGCACCGTCCGCCGCTCGAACCTCGTCGCCTACAGCCTCTCCACGGGACGGCTGACCTCGTTCGCCCCCCAACTCAACGGGCAGGTGCGCGCCGTCGCCGCGTCCCCGGACGGCACCCGGCTCTACGTCGGCGGCGACTTCACCGCGGTCGGGTCCACCGAGCGTCGGCGCATCGCCGCGTTCGACATCGCGAGCGGAGCCCTGGTCTCCTCGTTCGCCCCGCGGGCGAACGGACCGGTGTGGGCGGTCGCGGCGACGAACAACACGGTGTACTTCGGCGGCAGCTTCACCGCGGTGGGCACGTCGACGCGTCAGCGGGTCGCCGCGGCCGCGGCGACCAACGGTGCGCTGTCCAGCTGGGCCCCGGTGGGGGCGGGCGGGCGGGTGACCTCGATCGTCGTCTCGCCCGACCGCACGCGGGTGGTGCTCGGCGGCAGCTTCACCACCATGAACGGGCTGGACCGCCCCGGCTACGGTCTCGCGGCGTTCGCCACGAACGACGGCACCAGGAACCTGCCCTTCGAGGTGAACAGCCTCATCCGCAACGGCGGCGACAACGCCGCCATCACTAGCCTCAGCAGCGACGCGAACGGCGTCTACGGCACGGGGTACGTGTTCGGCGCGGGCGGCAACTTCGAGGGCACGTTCCGCGCGACGTGGAACGGGACGCTCGTCTGGATGGAGGACTGCCACGGCGACACGTACTCGTCCTTCTCCACCAGCGAGGTCACGTACATCGCGGGACACCCCCATTTCTGCGGCAACGTGCCGGGCGGGTTCCCCGAGACGTCGCCGCGCACCCACCAGCGCGGCCTCGCGTTCACCAACCGCGCGACCGGAACGCTCGCCCGGGAGCGCCTGGGCTACACCAACTACGAGGGACGCCCGGCGCCGACGCTGCTGCACTTCTACCCCGACTTCAACACCGGGTCGTTCTCCGGGGCGAACCAGGGTCCGTGGAGCGTCACCGGGGCGCGCGGGTACGTGGTCTACGCCGGGGAGTTCACGACCGTGAACGGCCGCCGCCAGCAGGGCCTCTCGCGCTTCGTGGTGCGCGACCTCGCGCCGAACGACGACGGCCCCCGCGTGAGCGGCTCGAACTGGGTCCCCACGGCGGCCGCGCAGACGGGTGGGAGCGTCCGGGTGACCTGGCCGGCCAACTTCGACAGGGACAACGCCTCGCTCACCTACCGGGTGATCCGGGACGGCAACACGGCCGCGCCGATCCACACGGTCACGGCCTCGTCGACGCCGCGCAACCGGCCCACGATGTCGTTCCTCGACAGCTCCGTGTCGCGCGGGTCCCACACCTACCAGGTGCGGGTCACCGATCCGTTCGGCAACACCGCGTCGAGCGGTGCCGTCACGGTGTCGACCTCGGGCACGACGGCGAACCTCGCCCCGGACGCCGACACCGCACCGGAGGCGAGGACAGCGCCCGCTCCTGAGCCCGCGCCGGCACCCGCACCCGCGCCGGATCCTGCGCCGGAACCCGAGCCCGCTCCCGCTCCCGCTGACACCGTCGCGGCCGATGCATTCGGCAGGACCGTCGACGGCGGACTGGGTTCGGCGGACACCGGGGGCGCCTGGACCGCCGGAACGCCGTCCGCCGACTACCGGGTGTCGGACGGCGCTGCGCACCTCGCGACCCCTCCCGGATCGACGCGGGACGCGGTCCTCGCGGGCGTGTCCACGGGGGATTCGGACGCGTCGGTGACCGTCGCGCTCGCGCAGCCCGTCACGGGCGGCGGCGTGTACGCGTCGCTGGTCGCCCGTCGCACGGAGGCGGGCGAGTACCTGGGCCGGCTGAAGGTGCTGCCCGACGGCACCGCCCGCGTCGAGGTGATGCGCGGTGACACCAGCCTGGACACCGCGGCCACCGGCATCCGTGTCGCACCGGGAAGCGCCCTGAGGCTCCGGGTCGAGGTCGTGGGCACGGCCCCGGCGACGATCCGGGCGAAGGCGTGGGCCGCCGACGGCGTGGAACCGGCCGAGTGGCAGGTGTCCGCGTCGGACGGCACGGCGGGCCTGCACCAGCCGGGCGCCGTCGCGCTGCGGTCGTACCTGAGCAGCACGGCGACCAGCGCCCTCACGGTGGTCTTCGACGACCTGAGCGTGGTGTCCCGCCGGCAGTGAATCCGGCTCCTCGTGATCCGGCCCCTCGTGATCCGGCCCGTGGTCATGCGGCTGGTTGCCACTCGGCGGCGGAGATGGGAGGCGGCGCGGAAGACCGCGCGGCCTCCCTATCACGAGTGCCGGGCTTCCCTGTACCCCCTAAAGAGGCGGGCGCTCGATGCAGAGTGTGCAGTTAGGCTGTCGCCACCCTGTACTGCATCCGAATTCCTGTTGAATCCGAATCCGTGCTGCAGCTGAACGCGCTGTACCCGAACCCCGAGAAGTAGGCACACCATGGGCTCACCCGCGCCCCGCTCCGTCCTGTCATCCATCAAGTCCCTGGTCCTGGGCGTCGCCGCCGCCGTCCTGGCCTCGACGCTCGTCGCCCCGCTGCCCGCGCTCGCGGACACGAATCCGGCGCCGACGCTGCCGGACACGGTGTCGACCGACCCGCTCCCCACCGTGCAGATCGACGGCATCGTGTGGTCGCAGGTCGTCGTGGGCAACACGGTCTACGCGGGGGGCAACTTCCTCACGGCCCAGCCCGCCGGCTCGGCCGCGGGCGTGAACACGGTCCGGCGCACGCACCTGCTCGCCTACAACCTCGAGACCGGTGCGCTGATCTCGTCCTTCGCCCCGGAGCTGAACGGTCAGGTCCGGGCCCTGGCGGCCTCGCCGGACGGCACGCGGGTCTACGCGGTCGGCGAGTTCACCACCGTGAGCGGCCAGTCGCGCAACCGCATCGCGGCGTTCGACACCGCGACCGGCGCCCTCAACACCTCCTTCGCACCCAGCGCGAACGCGGGCGTGAGCTCGGTCGCGGCCACCAACGGCACCGTCTACTTCGGCGGCAACTTCAGCTCCGTCAGCGGCGTGCAGCGCCCCGGCGGAGCGGCCGCGGCCCGCGCCTGGGACGGCGCCGTCCAGCCGTGGGCGCCCGTCGCAGCGGGAGGACGGGTCACGTCCATGGTGATCTCCCCTGACGCGACCAAGCTCGTGCTCGGCGGCAGCTTCACCTCGATGAACGGGTCGAGCGAGCCCGGGTACGGCCTCGCGGCCGTTGGGTCCGGCACCGGGGCGACGCTGCCCCTGCCGGTCAACTCCCGGGTCCGAAACGCGGGCCCCGACTCCTCCATCACGAGCCTCAGCACCGACGGGGAGAGCTTTTTCGGCACCGGTTACGTGTTCGGCACCGGCGGCAACCTCGAGGGCGGGTTCCGCGCGTCCTGGAGCACGGGTGAGCTCGTCTGGCTCGAGGACTGCCACGGCGACAGCTACTCGATCCACACCGCGGGCGACGTGTCGTACATCGCGGGCCACCCGCACTACTGCGGCAACATCGAGGGCGGATTCCCCCAGAGCGCGGTCAAGCCCTGGGACTACTACCGCGGCCTCGCCTTCACCAACTACGTGACCGGCACCCTGGGCAAGGAGCCGCACGGCAAGTTCAACTGGGAGGGCACGCCCGCGCCGTCCCTCCTGCACTTCTACCCGACCTTCAACACCGGCTCCGCCTCCGGTGCGAACCAGGGGCCCTGGAGCGTCACCGGAGCGGGCGACTACATCCTCTACGGCGGCGAGTTCACGACCGTCAACGGCAAGCGTCAGCAGGGCCTCGTCCGGTTCACCACCGCCGACACGGCGCCGAACACCGACGGCCCCCGCGTGAGCGGCTCGAACTGGGTGCCCACCGTCGTCTCCACCGCTGCAGGCACCGCACACGTGTCCTGGCCCGCGAACTTCGACCGGGACAACGAGTCCCTGACCTACCGGGTCATCCGTGACGGCGTGAACGCGTCGCCCATCTTCGAGACCACGGAGAGCTCCGCGCCCTGGCGTCGGCCGTCCATGGGGTACGAGGACACGGGCCTCGAGCCCGGGAGCACCCACACCTACCGGGTCCGGGTGACCGACCCGCGCGGAAACGTCGCCTGGAGCGCCATCGTCCCGGTGACGATCGCCGGGGCCGACACCGTCAGCGCCTACGCCAAGGACGTCCTCGCGGGTGCGCCCACCTCGTACTGGCGCCTCGGTGAGGGCACCGGATCGGTCGTCACCGACTGGGCCGGGCACAACACTGCGGCCCTGACCCCCGGGGTGACCCGCGGCGCGGCCGGCGCGATCACCGGCGACAGCGACGCGAGCACCACGTTCTCCGCCGCGTCGTCGACCTTCGCCGTCGCTCAGGACTACGGGCCCGCCCCCGACACCTTCGCCATCGAGGCGTGGTTCAAGACCACGAGCACGAGCGGCGGCAAGATCGTGGGCTTCGGCAACTCGAGGACCGCCACGTCGACGGTCACCGACCGGCACGTCTACCTCGACAAGGCGGGCCGCGTGTTCTTCGGCGTCCGCCCGACGACCCAGCGCACCGTGAACAGCGAGCCGGGCTACAACGACGGCAAGTGGCATCAGGTGGTCGCGAACCTCGGCCCGAACGGCATGCAGCTGTACGTCGACGGTGTCCGGGTCGGCCAGCGCACGGACGCCGTGTCCGGCCAGGCCTACGACGGGTTCTGGCGCATCGGCGGCGACCTGTCGTGGGGCGGCAACGCTCCCTACCTGTCCGGCACCATCGACGACGTCGCCATCTACCCGCAGCCGCTGAGCGGCGCGGACGTGAACCGGCACTACTCCCTGTCCGGCCGCACGCCGACCGTGCCGACCGCCCCCGCGGACGCCTACGGTGCGCGCGTCTACGCGGACTCGCCGGACATCTACTGGCGCCTCAACGACACCGCCGCCACGACGGCAGCCGACTCGAGCCTGTCCCGCAACGGCGGGACGTACTCCGGCGGCGTGACGACCCAGCAGGCCGGTGCACTCGCCGGGGTGAACGATCAGGCGGTGGCCTTCGACGGCACGAGCGGGGCGCTGATCAGCCAGCGCCAGGCCGCGAACCCGCAGGTCTACTCGCTCGAGCTCTGGTTCACCTCGACCTCGAAGACCGGCGGCAAGCTGATCGGCTTCGGCGACGCGGCATCCGGACTCTCGACGCAGTACGACAGGCACGTGTACCTGCAGCCGAACGGTCAGGTCGTGTTCGGCACGAAGACGACCCAGGAGAACCGCGTCACCTCGACGGGCGCGTACAACGACGGCAGGTGGCACCACGTGGTGGCGACGCAGTCCGCGGACGGGCTCCGGCTGTACCTCGACGGCCAGCTCGCCGGGACGCACCGCTCGACCGCCGGCGGCATCTACAACGGCTACTGGCGGGTCGGCGGGGACAGGACCTGGGGCACCGGCACCTACCTCGCCTCCCGGATCGACGAGGTCGCCGTCTACGGCACCGCCCTCGACGCCACCGCTGTTGCGGAGCACTTCGCCCTCGGCGGCGGCGGCACCACCAGCCCCAACGCGGCACCGACGGCGTCCTTCACCGCGGCGATGGCCGACCTCGGGGTCACCGTCGACGGCCGCGCGTCGACGGACTCCGACGGCACGGTGGCCTCGCACGCCTGGGCCTTCGGCGACGGCGCGACCGGCAGCGGTGCCACGGCGTCGCACTCCTACGCCGCCGCGGGCACCTACACGGTGACGCTGACCGTGACGGACGACCGTGGCGCCACGGCGTCCACGAGCCGCCAGGTCACGGTCACGGCGCCGCAGAGCGCCCCGGCACTGGTCACCGACTCCTTCAGCCGCACCGTGACCGGTGGTCTCGGGTCGGCCGAGGTCGGCGGGGCGTGGTCGCTCAGCACGAGCGGGTCGGCCTACCGCGTCGGCTCCGGCGTCGCGTCCTTCAGCACCCCGGCGGGCGCAACCAGGAACGCCTACCAGGCGTCCGTGTCCTCCCTGAACACGGACGTCGTCGCGACGGCCGCGGTGCCGGAGACCATCACCGGCGCGGGCGCCTACGTGTCCCTGCTCGCCAGGCGGACCGCCGCCGGCGAGTACTCGGCTCGCGTCAAGGCCCTCGGTGACGGTTCTGTCAGCATCCAGGTCATGCGGGACGGGGTGAGCCTGCGCTACGTCAACGTGCCGTCGGTGACCTACGCCCCCGGCGACCGGCTCCGGATCCGCGTGTCGGCGACGGGTGCCAACCCGACGACCGTGAGCGCCAAGGTCTGGGCGGTCGGCCAGCAGGAGCCGGCCGCGTGGCAGGCAACGGCCACCGACTCGACGAGCGGCTACCAGGTCGCGGGCTCCATCGGCCTGCGCGCGTACCTCAGCTCCTCGGCGACGAACGCGGTCACCATCCAGTTCGACGACGTCTCGGTGACCTCGGCCCAGTAGCCACCGCGCCACGTTTCGAGATCGCGCCCGGCATCCGCGCCTGCACAATGCGGATCGCCGGGCGCGATGCTGTCCGGCGGCGGAAAAAGCGACGGAGGGCAGCCCGTTCGATGAATCGGCGCCCCAATATTCGTCGAACGCTGCGCTTTTTCCGCTGCTGGGAATAGGCTTACGCCACCCGTCGGCGACACCCGAATCGCCGTTCTCTCCCCCCGAAGCTTGAGGCAGATCACCCCCATGGGACTACCCACCCCGTTCTCCTTCGCGCGCGCCCGCCGTCTCACGGCCATCGGCGTCGCGGCAGCACTCGTCTCGTCCGTCATCACCGGATCGGTGGTGGCCCAGGCCGACACCCGGCCCGTCGATCCCTCGCTCCCCGCGACGGTGTCGACTGACTCCCTCCCCACGGTGCAGATCGACGGCATCGTCTGGTCGCAGGTGGTCGTCGGCAACACGGTCTACGCCGGCGGCAGCTTCAGCACCGCTCAGCCGGCCGGCGCCGCGGCGGGCACGCAGACCGTGCCCCGCGCCAACCTGCTCGCCTACAACCTGCAGACCGGCGCCCTCGTCACGGGCTTCGCGCCGACCCTGAACGGACAGGTGCGCTCCCTCGCCGCATCGCCGGACGGCAAGCGGCTCTACGTCGTCGGCGAGTTCACCACCGTCAACGGTCTCAAGCGCAACCGCGTCGCCGCGTTCGACACCGCGACCAACACGCTGGTCTCCGGCTTCGCGCCGAGCGCCAACTCCCGGGTCAGCACCGTCGCGGCCACGAACGACACCGTCTACTTCGGTGGCACCATGACCGCCGTCAGCAGCGTTCCGCGCCCCGGACGCGCCGCGGCCGTCCGCGCGACCACCGGTGAGGTGCTGCCCTGGGCCCCCGTCGCCAACACCGACGGCCGGATCACCGCGATGGCGCTGTCCCCCGACAACTCCAAGCTCGTGCTCGGCGGCAACTTCACGTCCCTGAACGGATCGAGCGACCCGGGCTACGGCCTCGCCGCGGTCGACGCCGTCAGCGGCACCACGAACCTGCCCTGGAACGTCAACAAGGTCGTCCGCAACGCCGGCCCCGACGCCTCGATCACGAGCCTCACCTCCGACGGCACGAGCGTCTACGGCACTGGTTACCACTTCGGCCCCGGCGGCAACCTCGAGGGCACCTTCCGCGCCTCGTGGGGGTCCGGCGACCTCGTCTGGCTCGAGGACTGCCACGGCGACACCTACTCGTCGTACGCCACCCCCGACGTCGCCTACATCGCGGGCCACCCCCACTACTGCGGCAACGTCGACGGTGGCTTCCCGCAGTCCGAGCCGTGGACCTTCTACCGCGGCCTCGCGTTCACCAACAAGGCCACGAGCACCCTGGGCCGCGACCCGCACGGCTACTTCAACTTCGAGGGCAACCCGTCGCCCACGATGCTGCACTTCTACCCGACCTTCAACACCGGGTCCGTGTCGGGCGCCAACCAGGGTCCGTGGAGCGTCACGGGCTCGGGCGACTACGTCGTCTACGGCGGCGAGTTCACGACCGTCAACGGCAGGCGCCAGCAGGGGCTCGCCCGATTCCGGACCACGGCGGAGGCCCCCAACACGGACGGTCCGCGCCTCAGCGGATCCGGCTGGGAGCCGAACGTCGTGTCGCTCTCGACGGGCTCCGTGCGCGTCGCCTGGCCGGCCAACTACGACCGGGACAATGCGTCGCTCACCTACCGCGTGATCCGCGACGGCAACAATGCGGCGCCCGTCTTCGAGACGACCGCCGAGTCCACCCCGTGGAAGCAGCCGCCGCTCGGTTACCTGGACACGGGACTCGAGCCCGGCTCCACCCACACCTACCGGATCCGCGCCGAGGACCCGTTCGGCAACGTCGCCTGGAGCTCCATCGTCCCCGTGACGGTGTCCGCGGAGGGCACCCTCAGCGCCTACGCGGCCGAGGTGCTCGCGGACCAGCCGAAGTCCTACTGGCGTCTCGGTGAGACCGATGGCGCCACCGCATACGACTGGGCGAGCTACAACGACGCCACGGTCGGGGCGGGCGTCACCCGCGGCGCCGCGGGTGCCATCAACGACGACCGGAACGCCGCGTCCGGCTTCCCCGGCAACAACACCGGCCTCGTCGCAACCAAGACGCTCGAACCGGGCCCGAACACCTTCGCCGTCGAGACCTGGTTCAAGACCACGAGCACGACGGGCGGCAAGCTCGTCGGCTTCGGAAACGCCAACACCGGCAACTCCTCCAGCTATGACCGGCACGTGTACCTCGACGGCTCCGGCCGCGTGATCTTCGGCGTCTACCCCAACGCGGAGCGCACGGTCAGCAGCGCCTCCGGCTTCAACGACGGCGCGTGGCACCACGTGGTGGCGAACCTCGGTCCGACAGGCATGCAGCTCTACGTGGACGGCAAGCGGGTGGCGCAGCGCGTCGACACGACCGGCGGCCAGGCCTACGACGGCTACTGGCGCATCGGCGGCGACTCCTCCTGGGGCGGCACCGCGCAGTACTTCACCGGCACGATCGACGACGTCGCGATCTACTCGCAGCCGTTGACGGGTGCCGAGGTCGACAGGCACTACACGCTCTCCGGTCGCCAGTCCGCCCTCCCGGCGGCGCCGACCGACCCGTACGGCGCGCAGGTCTACAACGACGGCCCCGACCTCTACTGGCGCCTCAACGAGACCGGCGGCACCGTGGCGAAGGACTCGAGCGCAGGCGACTCGCCCGGTGTGTACCAGGGCGGCGTGACCAAGCAGCAGCTCGGAGCCGTCGCGGGAACCACCGACGCGTCGGCCCAGTTCGACGGGAACACCGGCGTCGTCGTCAGCTCGAGGCAGGTGAACGACCCGCAGGTCTACTCCGCCGAGCTCTGGTTCAACACCACGACGACGCAGGGCGGGAAGCTCATCGGCTTCGGCAGCGCCCAGACGGGGACGTCGGGCAACTACGACCGGCACGTGTACCTCCAGCCGGACGGCCGCCTCGTATTCGGCACCTGGACCGGGTCGGCCAACACGGTGACCACTCCGCGCGCCTACAACGACGGCGGCTGGCACCACATGGTCGCCACCATGTCGTCCGCCGGACTCCGCCTCTACGTCGACGGCACCCTGCAGGCGTCCAACTCGGACGGCAGAGCCCAGGGCTACGCCGGGTACTGGCGCATCGGCGGCGACACGACCTGGGGATCCGCGCCCTACGTGAACGCCCGCATCGACGAGGCCGCGGTCTACAGCACGGCCCTGACGGCCGAGCAGGTCGCGCAGCACCACCGTCTCGGTGTCGGCGAGAAGGCCAACGTCGCGCCGGTCGCGTCGTTCACGTCCGAGGTCTCGGAACTGTCCGTGAGTGTGGATGCGGCGGCCTCCTCCGACTCGGACGGGTCCATCCGGTCGTACGCCTGGAACTTCGGCGACGGCGAGACCGCGACGGGTGCGACGGCGTCGCACCGGTACATCGCAGCGGGCACCTACACGGTGCGGCTCACGGTCACCGACGACGACGGCGCGACGGCGGAGATGAGCCGCGAGGTGTCCGTCGTGGCACCGGCGGACAACGCCGCTCCTGTCGCCGCATTCACGGCGGAGGTCTCGGCCCTGTCGCTGAGCGTCGACGCCGCGGACTCCTCCGACTCGGACGGGTCGATCCAGTCGTACGCCTGGGACTTCGGCGACGGCGGATCCGCCACGGGCGCGACGGCGGTGCACCGGTACGCGGCGGCGGGCACGTACACCGTGCGCCTGACGGTCACGGACGACGACGGCTCGACCGGGACCAGCACCTCGACCGTCACCGTAGCGCCGCTTCCGCCCGAGAACGTCGCCCCGGTGGCATCGTTCACCGCGGAGGCCTCGGAGCTGTCCCTGGCAGTCGACGCCTCCGGCTCGTCGGACTCCGACGGCTCGATCCGGTCGTACGCCTGGGACTTCGGTGACGGCGGCACCGCAACCGGTGCCACGGCGTCCCACCGGTACGCGGCCTCGGGCACCTACACGGTGACCCTGACCGTGACGGACGACGACGGCGCGGGAGCGGTGACGAGCCGCGAGGTGTCCGTCGTGGCAGCCCCGGCGAACGTCGCCCCCGTCGCCTCGTTCTCCGCGGAGGCGTCCGAGCTGTCCGTGGCGGTCGACGCGTCCGGTTCGTCGGACTCCGACGGCTCGATCCGGTCGTACGCCTGGGACTTCGGTGACGGCGCTTCCGCCACCGGTGCGACGGCGTCCCACCGGTATGCGGCCGCGGGCACCTACTCGGTGACCCTCACCGTGACCGACGACGACGGCGCGACCGCGTCGTCCTCCCGGACCGTCTCGGTCGCCGCGGCCCCCGTCGCCCAGCTCCTGGCGTCGGACGTGTTCGAGCGGTCCACGGCCAACGGCCTCGGATCGGCCGACATCGGTGGCGCGTGGACCCTCGGGTCTGCCGCATCCAACTACTCGGTCTCGGGCGGCGTCGGCCGCTTCGCGACCCCGTCCGGGTCCACCCGCAACGCCTACCTGCAGTCGGTGTCCTCCGCGGACACCGAGGTCCAGGTGACGGCCGTGATCACGCAGCCCGTCACCGGATCCGGGGCGTACGTCTCCGCGATCGCCCGGCGGACCACCGCCGGCGAGTACCTCGGCCGGGTCAAGGTGCTGGCGGACGGCTCGACGAGCGTGCAGGTGATGCGCGACGGCACCAGCCTTCAGAACGTCACGCTGCCCGGCGTGCGCTTCGCGGCGGGTGAGCGGATGCAGATCCGGGTCCAGGCCACGGGCGTCTCGCCGACGACCGTGCGGGCGAAGGTGTGGCCGCTCGGCTCCGCCGAGCCGGCCGCCTGGCAGGTCAGCGCGACCGACTCGACCGCCGCGCTCCAGCAGGCGGGTTCCATCGGTCTCCGGTCGTACCTGAGCGGAAGCGCCGGCAGCCCGATCGCCTTCACCTTCGACGGCCTCAAGGCCGGCGCCCCCGGCTCCTTCGGGACGGCCGAGCCTACGCCCAACGCCACGCCCATCGCGGCCTTCTCGGCCGACGCGTCGGAGCTCGCTGTGACGGTCGACGCATCCGCGTCGTCGGACTCCGACGGATCCATCGCGTCCTACGCCTGGCAGTTCGGCGACGGCGGCACCGGCACCGGCCTGACCGCATCGCACCGGTACGCCGCCGCGGGCACCTACCCGGTGACCCTCACCGTCACCGACAACCGCGGGGCGACGGCGACGAGCACGTCGACCGTGACCGTCGCCGCGGCTCCGGTCTCGGCGCTCCTCGCATCGGACGCGTTCGAGCGGTCTGTGACGAACGGCCTCGGGTCCGCCGACGCCGGCGGCGCCTGGACGCTGGGCTCGACCGCGTCGAACTTCTCGGTGTCGAGCGGCCTCGGCCGGTTCGGCACCCCGGCAGGGTCGACGCGTAGCGCCTACCTGCGCGACGTGTCCTCGACCGACACCGATGCCCGCGTCACCGCGACGCTCCAGCAGCCCGTGACGGGGTCCGGGGCGTACGTCTCGGTGCTCGCGCGGCGCACGGACGCCGGGGAGTACCTCGGGCGGGTGAAGGTCCTGCCGGACGGCAGCGTGAGCATCCAGGTCATGCGGGACGGAACCAGCCTGCGGAACGTCGCCGTTCCCGGCCTGCGCTTCTCGGCCGGCGACCGGATGATGATCCGGGTCCAGGCATTCGGCGTCTCCCCGACCACGGTGCGGGCCAAGGTCTGGACCGCGGGCACGACGGAGCCGGACGCCTGGCAGGCCAGCGCGACCGACGCGACCGCCGGGCTGCAGCAGGCGGGCCACGTGGGACTCCGCTCCTACCTGAGCGGCACCGCGACCGGCGCTGTCACGGTCGCGTTCGACGGCCTCGCGGTCGAGAAGCTCTAGTAGCGGGAAGGCTCCGGCGTTCGACGATCCGGGCCGCGGGGAGGGTGGACCTCCCCGCGGCCCGATCGTCGCGCGCCGTAGCCCCCATTCCGGGGGCATAGCGGGGTCGGACGGGCCGAACCCCTCCTTCGGCGGGTTAGGGTTCGTGAAGCGGTATTTCCGGGGGAAAGGCTTGTGCATGCGGAATGACGACTCCAGTCCGAAGGTCGTCGTCGCCGTACTCACCTACCGGCGTCCGGGGGACCTGGCCGAGGTCGTTCCGATGCTCGTGGCGGAGGCGGCGACCATCGACGTGCGGGCCGAGGTGCTCGTGGTCGACAACGATCCCGCCGGCGGAGCGGCGGATCAGGTCGCGGCCATGGCGTCCGACGCCCTTCGATACGTCCACGAGCCGACGCCTGGTATAGCCGCGGCCCGTAACCGCGCCATCCGCGAGAGCGCGGGCGCCGACTTCCTCGTGTTCATCGACGACGACGAGCGGCCGACGGACGGCTGGCTGCGCACGCTGCTCGCCTGCGCCCGGGACACCGGCGCCGCAGCGGTGGCCGGACCCGTGATCTCGACCTTCTCCATTGAGCCGGACGAGTGGGTGCGGGCCGGACGGTTCTTCGACAGACGCAGGCTGCCCACGGGCACGGTCGTGTCCCTCGTCGCCACGAACAACCTCATCATCGACCGGCGGCAGCTCGAGGCCATGGGCGTGACCTTCGACGAGCGCTTCGGCCTGAGCGGCGGATCCGACACCCTGTTCAGCCGGCAGGTGAGCCAGCGCGGCGGGACCCTCGTGTGGTGCGACGAGGCGGTGGTGCACGACGTCGTGCCACCGCAGCGCCTCACCCGGGCGTGGGTCCTGCAGCGCGCCCGCCGCCTCGGCAACTCCTGGGTCACCACGTCGCTCGCCGCGGCACCGTCCCCCGCCGCACGCGCGCGGGTGCGCGTCAGCCACGGCGCCCGCGGCGTGCTGCGGCTGGGCGGCGGCGGCGCGCGCTACGTGTCCGGCGTCGTCACCCGCGACATGTCCGCGCGGGCCCGCGGCATCCGCACCTGCGCGCGCGGCTGGGGTCTCCTCGCCGGGTCCGTCGGGGTGGTCTTCTCCGAATACAAGAGGAAGGAAGGGTCGTCATGACTCGGCCGAGCAACGAAACGACCTCCGCCCGCCCGAGCGGCGCCACCCCCCGCCAGGACCGGTCCTTCGGCGCCTCGGTGCGCGCCCTCGCCGCGTCCCAGAAGTCCTCGAAGGGCGCTCCCGCGTACTCCCGCTACGTGAACCGCCCCCTCGGCCGTGTCTTCGCCGCCCTGGCCTACGGGGCGGGGCTGACGCCCAACGGCGTGACGGCGATCAGCGCGGTCACGACCTTCGCGGGGATCGCCGTGATCGCGACCCTGCCGCCGACGCCGGGCTTCGCCGTCCTCACGTCCGTCCTGCTCGTGCTCGGCTACGCGCTGGACTCCGCGGACGGGCAGCTCGCCCGGCTCCGCGGCGGCGGCAGCCTCGTGGGCGAGTGGCTCGACCACATCGTCGACTCCATCAAGTCGAGCGCCCTGCACGCCGCCGTCGCGATCGCCTGGTTCCGGTTCCTCGACCTCGACCCGGTCTGGCTCCTCGTGCCGCTCGGCTACACCGTGGTCTCCGCGGTGTTCTTCTTCGGCATGATCCTCACCGACCAGCTGCGGCGGCTCAACCGCGGCAGCACCGAGATGATCCTGCGCCACGAGGGACGCACGTCGCTGGCGTACTCGCTCGCCGTCATCCCGGCCGACTACGGCCTCCTCTGCCTCGTGTTCCTCCTGGCGTGGTGGTCGCCCGTGTTCGTGGGCATCTACTCGCTCCTGTTCCTCGCCAACCTGCTGATCCTCGCGGCCTCGCTCGTGCGCTGGTACCGCGCCGTCGCCGGCCTCCAGCGGAACCCGGCATGAGCCGCTTCTCCGGGCTCGACTCGACCCGCGCGCTGCGCCTCGCCGACCTCGGCTTCGCCCGGCGCGTGCTGCCCATGGCCCTCCGCGGGCTGCTGCGCAAGCCGTTCGTCGGCAGCGGGCGCGGCCCGCTCTTCGTCGGCAGAAACGTGCGGCTCTCCGGCCTCGGCCGGGTGCGGCACACCGGCCGCCTCGTCATCGAGGACGGCGCGGAGGTGCAGGGCCTGGCCAAGCGCGGCCTGTCGTTCGGCGCGGACGTGTCCATCGGTCCCGGCTCCATGATCCGGCCCTCGAGCTACTACGGCGGCGAGGTCGGCGAGGGGCTCGTGATGGGCGACCGCTCGAGCATGGGCGCGGGCTGCTTCATCGGCTGCTCCGGATACATCGAGATCGGCGACGACGTCATGCTGGGCCCGGGCGTGCGCATCTTCTCGGAGAACCACGTGTTCGACGACACCTCGAGGACCATCAAGGCGCAGGGCGTCGAGCGCGGCACCGTCCACATCGGCGACGACTGCTGGATCGCCAGCGGCGCGACGATCACGGCGAACGTCCGGATCGGCTCAGGCGTCGTGGTCGCGGCGGGCAGCATCGTCACGTCCGACGTGCCCGACAACGCCGTCGTCGCCGGCGTGCCGGCCCGGGTGCTGCGCTACCGCGGCGCGACCGAGCGCGCGTCCGACGCCGCGAGCCGGGCCGCGTCCCAGCACTGACCCCGAAGCTCACCCTCCAGCGCTGACCCTCCGCCGCCGACCCCCCGCGGCTGACCCTTCGCGGGGTCCCGCGTCGCGGCGGAGCTGTGCCGGTGCGGTGCGCTGCGTGCTGATGCGGTGCGGTGCGGTGCCGTCCGTGGTGCCTGCACGGCCGTCAGCGGCGGCTCAGGGCCCGCTCGTAGAGCTCGCGGTGTGCGCGGCCGATCGGCTCCCACTCCCGCGCCGACAGGTCCGGCCTGGCATCGTCCGACGGCAGGTCGCGCAGGGCGTCGGCGAGCACCTCGGGCGTGAGGGGAGAGGCGAAGCGGCGCACCCAGGTGTCGCCCACCTCGGCGGCGAGGTCGCGCGTCACGTCGTTGTCGGGCACGAGGACCGCCCGGCCCAGGGACAGCGCGAGCAGGGCCGCACCGGAGTTGTGCATGTCGGCGTACGGCAGCACCACGAGCTCGGCGCCCGTGAGCTCGCTCGTCAGCGTCGCGTCGTCGACGTAGCTGAGCAGCAGGGTCACCCGGTCGTCGCCCGCCACCGCGTCCGTGACGGCCTTCTCCGTGGCGGGGTCGCTCGGCTTCCCCATGACGAGGAGCGTGCGTCCGTCCGCCGCCGCGCCGCGGAACGCCGCGACCAGCTCGGGGACGTTCTTGTAGGGGCGGATGAGGCCGAAGTAGGCGAGCCGGCCCGGCCGGGGAGACCGCCGGGGCTGATCGGCGAACCAGTCGCGGTAGTGGCCGTGGGTGATCGTCTCGACCGGACGGTCCGCGGGGGCCGGGGTGCGCGGGTTGAGGCGCACGAACGCCGCGGTGCTGCGCCAGAACAGATCGAGGATCACGTCCTCGATGCGGCTGCCCGACTCGTGGGCGCCGGTGTTGTGCAGCGTCCGCACGATGGCCACCCGGGTGAGCCGCATGCGCAGCAGGAGGGCCAGGGCGAGTGCTCGGCGCAGCCCGGTCTTCACCGGGCTCGTCCCGCGCAGCAGGATTTCCGGCCAGTGCGTGTGGAACACCTCGTAGCGGCCGAGCAGCGCCGTGCGCCAGGAGAACGAGAGCACGCTCGTCCCGTCGGGCAGCGACGCGTAGAGCTGCGTCAAGTACGGATTGGTGGTGGAGCGGCCGAGGCGGAACGGCACGAGCACGCGGATCTCGCGCTGCGGCGCCCTCACGCGTCGGCCCGCACCACGGGGGTGGGGTAGGTCGAGGTGAAGTCGCCCCACTCGCCGCTCCGGTTCTTCGGCAGGAAGGCGAGGCCGAGACCCAGGATGAGCGGCAGCGACGACGTGTAGATCGTGTTGAAGCCCAGGTTCCACAGCGTGATGACGGCGAGGAAGAGCACGAGACCGGTCGCGTGCGCCTCGGCGATGGAGACCGAGAGGTAGCGGATGAGGACGACGGCGATGTACGCCGCGAGCACCAGGCCGAGCACGCCGGTGATCGCCCACAGGTCGCCGGTCACCGAGTGCAGCTCGATCTTGTCGCCGAACATGAACTGCTCGACGTAGCCGTTGTCCGGGTTGTAGTCGATCTGGTGCATGCCGATCTTGGCGATGAGGATGTCGTTCGCGTTCGCGAGCGTTCCCGCGCCGAAGCCCCAGACCTTCGTGGTGATGAGGGCGACCGAGGCAGCGAACTCGGGCCGCCCGCCGAGGAGCACGGAGCCGGCCCGCTCGAGCTGCTCGATCGACCGCGCCTGGGACTCGGGTCCGAGCACGCCGGCGACGAGCATCGCGGATCCGACGTTGTACACGATGATCGCGAGCACGACGAAGAGCAGGAAGGTCGCCCTGCTCGAGAACCGCCGGTTGTGGGCGGCCGCGACGATGGCGCCGCCGATCATGGTCGCCGCGAGCAGGAGGTCGGCGAAGAAGGCGCGCGAGTCCTGCAGCGCCGACGCCGTTGCGAGCACGAGGAGCACGAGCACCTGGATCACCCGGCGATGCGCCACGGCGACAAGGGAGAGCGCGATGATGGCGATGGGCACCCCGACGAAGAACTTCCAGGGGTTCTCCGACGCGAACGCGGACGAGTTGATGGCGCCCCACAGCATGCCGAGGCCGAAGGAGAGGCCGATCGCCCGCACCGTCAGGAAGTCGCGGGCCCAGAGCACGACGCCGACGCCGCAGACCGTGCCGAGGACGAGCAGGGTGTTGACGAACGTGTTGGTCGAGGAGATCTCGTGGTCGGACGCCGACAGGTCCGTCAGCACGAGCGCGGCCACCGACGCGGCGACGCCGAGCAGGATGAACCCGCGCGCGCCGCCGTACCGCTTGAGTACGGGCAGCCACACGGGAGCGAGGCCGAAGGCCAGGACGTAGCCGAAGGTCAGGCCCTCGACGACCATCTGGCGGGAGCCGAGGAGGAACAGCACGACCACCGCGACGAGCGGCGAGAGCCATTCGGCCCGCCGGACCCCGTCCAGCCGCCCGGCCGTGCGCGAAGTGGCGGGCGCGGCCGGAAGCGGCGCCGGCTGGTCGAGTACGTCGGTCCGCGAGGCCGAGCCGACGCCGGTGCTGTCGGTCACGACGCGGGGACGGCCGCCGCGCGTCTGCTGCTCCGCACGGTCTCACGGTCGCGGCCGGCCGCGCTCCGGCCCAGCGCGTACAGCACACCGGCGACGAGCCCGCCGAGGGCGCCGACCGCGATGTAGTTGCGGGTGTTGGGGGCGACGGGGAACTGCGGGTCCGGGCCGGCGGCCAGCAGGCGCACGCGCACGAGGGCGGCGTTCGACTCCGAGTCCGCGGGCGAGAAGCGCTCGATCGCCGTGGCGAGGGACGCGGTGAGCGCGTCCGCGATGGTCGCGGAGCGGCTCGACGAGCGGTCGGTCACCGACACGTTGATCACCATCGTGTTGAGCGGGTTCTCCGCCGTCACCCGCTCGGCGAGCTGGTTCGGCGTCACCTCGAGGCCGAGGTCGCGGATGACCGGGTTCAGCACCTCGGGCGTCCGCGCGAGCTCCGTGTACGTCGGCATCAGGTTGCGGGTGAACGTCGAGCCCTGAGCGAGCTCGCTCGCGTTCTCGACACCCGTCAGCATGATGTAGATGCCGCTCGTCGCGCGGTAGGTCGAGGGGATCAGCTGCGCGATTCCCCAGCCGGCGAGTCCACCGAGGACCGCGAGCATCAGGACCGCGACCCACCGCCTCAGGACAACGGCCACATAGTCATTCAGCTTCAACGAGAAATCCCTTCACCGGCGGGCCGCATGGATCTGCGGCGGCCTCAACAACCTTACTTCGCGGTCTGAAAAGCCACCGGCCCCGTTCCGGGGGGTACAGTGACGCCTTTCAGTGCGAGGACAGCGGACGCGACCGCGTGCCGGTACTTCTGCAGGCTGTGCCGCTCGAGGGCGATCCCGCTGTCGAGGAGCGCGGCGACGCGCTCCGAGTCCCAGTTCTCGCGCACGGACTGCAGGGCGTCCGCGATGGACTCCGCGTCTCCGGCGGGTACGAAGGTCGCCGAGGCGTACCCCGCGGCCGCCTCGCGAAGGCCGGACGTATTGCTGACGATGACGGGCCGCGCGGCGAGGACGGCCTCGACCGCGGCGTTCCCGAAGGGCTCGTCGAGGCGCGAGGGCACCACCGCGACGTCGGCGTCGCGCAGGGCGTCCCACACGGAGGGCACGAACCCGGTGAACGAGACGTCGTCCTGCAGGCCGCCCTCGGCGATGGTGTCGTGGAGCTGCGTCTCGTACCACTCGTAGCCCGGGAAGACCGCGCCGACGAGGGAGAGGTGCACGGGGACGCCGCGCTCCTTGAGCGTGCGCACAGCGGCGAGCAGGAGGTCGACGCCCTTGCGCGGAGAGAGGCGGCCGACGTACACGACGCGCAGCCGGTCGTTGACGCTGCGGCGCGCCATGGTGGCCGCCGCGGGGCCGGGGACGCCGTTGTAGATGGTGGTCGTGCGCGACGCGAGGTGCGGGATGGACGACGTGAGCACGCCCTTGCTGTACTCGCTGTTGGTCACGATCGAGTCCGCGAAGAGCAGCGGGAGCGCGAGCAGCCAGCGCACGGACGCCGGGGCGGAGCCCTCCGCCTCGTGCACGTGGCAGAGCGAGCGCTTCCGGCCGAGGCGGGCCGCGAGGATCCACAGCGGGATCGTCACGGTGCTCACGTACACGACGTCCGGGTTCACCTCGCGGAGGAAGCGGAGGCTCGTCACGAGGTCGCGCGCGGCCTGCACCATCAGCCCGAGGAAGGCGGCCGGGGAGAGCAGGCTCTTCCGCAGCACGGGGGTCGGGGAGTACTGGACGGAGGCCCCGCGGGCCAGGATCTCGGGCACCAGGGGCCCCGGGCCGGGCAGGGTGACGACGACGCGCGCCCCCGCCTCGACGAAACCGACGACGCTCTCGAGCATCACGCGGTCCGAGCCGTACAGGTCGGCGCTGGGGTGAGCGACGAGGACCGTGCGGGTGGTGTCTTCGGTCGATCGTTCGGGCGATCGATTGTTCTTCATGAGGTTGTCGCCATTTCTCTGTGGGGCCACAGTCTTCCTAGGGTGAAAGCCAGCGTGCCTCCGTGATGCGCCGCATGTCGGGTGGCGGCGATCAGGGCTGTTGCCAGGAGTTGGGGCTCCAGGCTGCTCTCGGTGGGGCGTACTCCCGCGGCCGCGTGCAGCGTCGCGAGCTGGGTGTCGAAGCCGCCTTCCCGGGCCGCGTCGAGCAGGTGCTCGTCGCGGATCAGGAGGGAGCAGGCATCGAAGAAGTAGGGGAGCTCGGCGCAGTCCTCGAAGTCGATGACCGTCCACTCCCCGGTTGGCGTCACCATAACGTTCAAGCCGGTGAGGTCGCCGTGGGAGAGCGCGAGCGGCCAGGACCGGGCCGCTGCGCCGAGCTCCTCCGCGGCGGTGCGGACGCGCGCCGCGAGCTCGGTCGGCACCGACGGGTCGGCCAGCACGGCGCGCACCGCCGCCTCGACCTGGTCGGCGGCCGTGCCGCGTCGGGTCGCCGCGACGGCGCCGGCGCTCGCGGTGAGCATGTCGCGCGCGACGGCGAGCCGCACGGCGGGCGACTGCTCGCGGAGCACCGACCCGGGCGCCAGGTCCTCGGTGAGGGTACGACGGTCCCGGTCGAGGCTCCAGCCGGGTCCGGGGAAATGGCGCTGCAGCAGCTCGCGGTGCGTCTCGTAGCCCACGGGGAGGTTCGCCCGCCTCCGGTGCACGACGACCCCGCGACCGGCGTCGAACAGGATGAGCCCGCCGGCCTTGGTCTGGACGACCGTGGTGGCGGAGCCGGTGCGACCGGCACCGGCGCCGGCTCGCAGGATCGGGAGCGCCGGAGGCATGAGCCGGGTGAGGATGCTCAGGGCGCGCGCCGACGAGGAGCGGGGTCGCGGTGCGTGCATCGCGGGAAACGCCGCGTCGCCCGCGCGGTGCGCGTGGCCGGCCGACTCGACGACCCAGCGCCCGCCCTGGAGCAGGGGCGCCTCCTCGCGCAGCCGGCCCGCGAGCGCGGCCTTGCCGCGTCGGATCGAGCCGAGCCGTCGTAGAACGCTTCCCGGGGTCATCGCTTGCCCTTCCGCCGGGAGACCATGCGCCGCAGGAAGGTGAGGATGACGGCGGCGTCCCGGCGCACGAACGGCACGAGGGCCACGGCGAGGAGGACGTAGCCGACCGCGAAACCGCCGCCGATGAGCAGCTGCAGCACGGGACCGACGGCGAGGAACGTCGCGCTCCAGGCGGCGAGGCCGCAGGGCAGGCTGATCACGCCGACGATCCGCAGGGCGTTGCCGAACAGCGGCCCGGTGGGCACGCCGCTCACGGCCCCGACCCGCCACAGCGACACGGCCCAGTGCAGGGCGTAGGCGATGGTGGAGCCGGCGGCGACGCCGACGGGGCCGAAGGGAACGCCGGCGAGCATGATGAGCACCATGATCGGGCGCACGGCGAGGAACATGCGCAGCTGGGCGCCGGTGAGTCCGAGCGAGAGGTACATCCAGTAGGAGATCTGGGCGATGGCACGGAACATGCCGCCCACCGCGAGGACCGCGAAGATCGGCGCGACGGCGGCCCAGCGCTCACCGAAGAGCACGGCGACAAGCGGAACGGCGAGGCCCGCGCTCACCGCGAACACGCTCGCCGTGACGTAGGCGCCGACGAGCTGCGCCTTCAGCAGGTAGCGCTGGTAGCGCTCCGTGTCCTCCTGGATGCGGGACAGCACCGGCAGGGCGACCCGCGTCATCGGGGCGTTGATCTGGTTGAGCGGCGTCATCAGCAGCTGATAGGCCCGGTCGTACAGGCCAAGGGGGCCGGCGCCCCACACGATGCCGATCGAGATGCTGTCGACGTTCTTCGTGATGTAGGAGATGGCCTGGGTGCCGAGCAGCCCGCCGCCGAAGCGCATGAAGCGGCGGATGGAGACGTGCCGCTTCGGCAGGCCGGGGCGCCAGCGCGACGCGATCGCGCAGAGGAGGAACGAGACGACCGTCGTGGTGAGCTGCTGGAGGATGATCGCCCAGTAGCCGAGGCCGAACAGGGCGCCGACGATGCCCGCAACAATGCCGAGGGTGACACAGACGACGTCGATCGTGGCGAGCGCGGTGAACCGCATGCTCCGGGTGAGGTCGGCCTTGAACTGCGTGTTCAGGCCGCTGACGACGAACGACACCGAGAGCGCGTAGACGATGGTGGAGAGCCGTTCGTCGCCGTAGAGCAGAACGATGAGGGGGCTCGCGAGCACGGCGGCGACGGCGCAGGCCAGGCCGAGCCCCGTGTTGGCCCAGAACAGATTCGTCCGCTCGTCCGAGCTCAGCGTCTTCGACTGGATGGCCGCGCTCGAGAGGCCGAAGTCGCGGATGACCTCGGCGATGCTCACGACGGCGGCCGCCATCGCGACGAGACCGAAGTCGCCCGGGACGAGCAGCCGGGCGAGGATGACCGTCGAGGCGAACTGCAGGATCACCCGCATCGCCTGGCTGAGCAGGGTGACGCCCGATCCGCGAGCGGCCGCGTTCGCGAGGCTCATCGAGCCGCGCCCGTCGGCCGGGGGCCGGCCGGCGTCATCCGCGAGCCGATCGTCGCTCGGCTCTGCCCCAGGTTGAGAGGGGTCGATACGACTGGAGGGGGGCTGGACCGTCATGGCTCACCGGCCGCCTTCCCGCGCGCACACGCCGGCGGACGCCGCCGCGGCGGCCCGCGGCACGGTCACCACGTCGGCCCGCGGGCGCGGAGCCGCGCCGGCGGCCGGCTGCGAACCGTGCCGCGTCGCGGTCGGGTCCTGCGAGCGGTGTGCCATGAAGTGCCTATCGGGTCTTGAGGATCGGAGATCGTCACGGTCCGTTCCGAGAAGAGCTGCCCTCGCGCGGCTGGCCGCCGCACGTGCGCCGTCGGCAGAGCGGACTCGGCCGTGCACTCCCCGGGAATCCCGTGATGCGAAAGTTTAGTAAGCGCCGACCGGATGCGTCAGCACCCGGAAGGTGCGCCACATGATGACGAGGTCGCCGGTGATCGACCAGTTCTCCACGTAGTAGAGGTCGAGGCGCACGCTCTCCTCCCAGCTGAGGTTGGAGCGGCCGTTCACCTGCCACATGCCGGTGAGGCCCGGCTTGATGAAGAGGCGGCGCTTCACGTGGCCCTCGTAGCCCTCGACCTCGCGGGGAAGCGGCGGGCGGGGTCCGACGAGGCTCATGTCGCCGACGAGGATGTTCCACAGCTGGGGGAGCTCGTCGAGCGAGTACTTCCGCAGCACCTGGCCGACCCGGGTGACGCGGGGGTCGTTCTTGATCTTGAAGAGCAGGCCCGAGCCCTCGTTCTGGTCCAGGAGGCCCTTGAGGTCGTCCTCGGCGGTCTCGACCATGGAGCGGAACTTGAGCATGTGGAACGTCTGGCCGTTGCGGCCGACGCGCTCCTGCCGGAAGAGCACCGGGCCGGGGCTGTCCGTGCGCACGGCGAGGGCGATGACCGCCATCACGGGAAGCAGGAAGAGCAGGGCCATGGCGGAGACGCCGATGTCGAGCGCCCGCTTCATGACGTGCTTGGCGCCCTCGTACTGCGGCAGCTCGACGTGCATGAGCGGGAGGCCCTCGACGGGCCGGAAGTGGATGCGGGGGCCGGCGACGTTGGTGAGGCCGGAGGCGAGGACGAGCTCGGCGCCCGTGCCCTCGAGGTCCCAGCCGAGGTCGCGGATATAGGTGTCCGGGGCCGACGCGGGCTTGCCTGCGACGATGACCGCGTCCGCACCGACCAGCGAGGTGGCGCGGGCGACGTTGTGGACGTCCGCGACGACGGGAATCGTGCGGGCGCCGAGGCGCACGGGTCCGCGCTCGTCACCGTCGATGGCGGTGCCGACCACGTTGTACGCGGCGCCCCACTTGCGCTCGATGTGGCCGACGACGTACTCGACGTCCTTCCGCGAGCCGACCACGATCACCCGGGAGAGGTAGTTGCCGAACTCGCGCTGCTTGGTCAGCCACTGCCGCCACAGCCACCGGCTTCCGGCGAGACCGGCGACGCCGAGCGGGAGCGCGACGATGAAGAAGCCGCGGGCGATGTCGATCTTGAGCACGAGGAAGACGACGGCGAGCAGGCCGAAGGTGAGCCCGCTCGCGTGCACGACCCGCTTGTACTCGGTCACGCCGACGCCGAGGACCCGGCTGTCGCGCGTGTGGTAGCTCGCCATGCTGGCGATCCAGGTGACGACGATGAGCGCGGCGATCGCCCAGTAGTCCGCGCTGAGCTCCACCGACTCCTCGACCCCGAAGCGCGCGATGAACGCCGTGACGACCGTGAGGAGGATGATCAGGGTGTCCGAGACCACGAGCTTGCCCCGGTAGCGCTTCGACCAGGCCGTCCCCGGTGCTGTGGGGGAGGCGGTCGCTGCCCGGCGCCCGGCGGAGCCGAGGGCGCGGATGCCCGCGAGGTCGATGGTCGGGACGCTCGGACTGAGCTTCGTGTCGATCTCAGTCATCGTGCTGTCCGCTGCTGAGGAGAGGCGAGGGTGAGGCTACGCGTCGAGTGATGCTCGGTCGACACGCCGCCGAAAGGGCGATCATGCGATGTGCCTGCGTTTCGGGGGTTACAGGTGCGGGACAGGGAGGCGCGCTGCCTGGGTGGAGCAACGCGAGGGTGTGATCGGGCGGCGTGCTGGGAGTCACGCGACCGGTGCGAGCAGGGTGAGGGCTTGCACGAACTTGAAGGCCACCAGCCTGAATATCCGGTGAACACTCCTGAATATCAGGTTAACGTCTACAGGTTCGGTTCCCCGACACTATCGGTAGCCACCCTCGGAGAGGTACCCCATTTCGGGGGACTGGTCCGGGCAGGCGGCCGGCGCGGTGGGCCGGGGCCCCTCGCCACTAGATTTGAAGGATGACCACGCTCGGCCCCTCGCGGCAGGATCCCGTCGGCGGCGGCGCCGGAGAGGGCATGTCCGACTGGCCAACCGGGCGCCTGCTGTCCACCGCAGCGCGCCTCGTCGAGCACGCCTGGGTCGAGGTGCTCGACGAGCTCGGGCTCACCCACGCCGGCCTGATCGTGCTGCACGTGCTCGGGGAGGGTCCCTTCAGCCAGCGCGACCTGGCCCGGCGTGCGCGCGTCGAGACGCAGACCATGTCGCGCACGCTGGAACGCCTGGAGCGCGAGGGGTACGTCACCCGCACCCGTGACCCCGAGGACGGCAGGCGGCACCTCGTCGCCCGCACCGAAGCGGGAGCGGCCGCCTGGCAGGCGGCACGGAGCAGGGAGGCCGACCTCTTCCCTCCCCTCTCTCAGCACGACGCGCTCCGGGACGCGCTTCTCGAGATCATCGACGCGGTGGCCGCCAAACGCTGGTCGGGGTCCTGACCGGCGCCAGAGCCCGACCGGCGGCAGTGCTCGACCGGCGGCAGAGCCTGACCGGTTCCGGGGGAGTGAGGAGCGACATCCCCGAGGGCCGGGGGATACGCTCGTGCCGAGGACAGGAGGCCGCCATGGCGAATCCCGGTGAGCAGAACGAGCCGATCATGGACGGCGTGCACGGCGAGGACGGCTCGCGGCAGGCCAAGACCGACGGCATCCTTGCGCAGAGCGAGCAGGACTTCACCGGGCGCCCGGTGGAGGACGTGCTCGATCTCCTGACGCAGCGCTTCGAGCAGTCGGGCGTCCCGGTCGATCAGGACTTCCTGCAGCGCGAGGCCCGGCGGATCTCCGGTCTCTGACGTCCGGCCGCTGGCGAGCGCCCTCTTCGCGGAAAGCTTCCACTACTCACCCCGATAATCAATCCCTTGCAGCTATTTCCTCCAGGCGTTTGTCTTGGACGGCGGGATAACCTCGGGTCCCGCCGAAATGCTAGGGGTGGTCACGGGATGGGCGAAGTCGCCGACGCGATGGCCGTGCGAGCCGATGAGTGCTCCTGCGCCCCCGCAACCTCGATGTGGCGCCAGCTGGAGGACGGGCTTTGGGCCTTTTCCGAGCGTCCCGGTTCCCTCCGGGTGATCGAGCGCTGCGGTGATGCCGAGTACGTGGTGCACAGCGGTCACCGGTCCCAGCTCGGTCGGTTTCCGAGTCTCTCCGTCGCCATGAGCGCCGCCGCCGCCGGGGTCCCCGCCGCCGTCGCCTGACCGATCCGATCCCCTGAGGGGGCATCCCGCTCGTTTCCCCACCTCGCGTAGTACCCCCGAACGAGGGGCGTGGCAACCCCCTTGCCGCGACCCGGTGCACCGGACTTGCATTGAATCGTGCCTCGACATCTGGGTCGGGGCCCGAAATCAGCAGAGGAGCGCACGATGGTCAACGACCAAACAGGTGGCTTTGAGACGCAGACGACGACCTCCACGGCCAAGAACGAGGCGGCAGGCCTCGCGAGCGAGGCGAAGGGATCCGCCCAGCAGGTGGGCGGGGTCGCCAAGGAGCAGGCCTCGAAGGTGGCTTCCGAAGTAGGGCAGCAGGCCAAGGGCATGCTGCACCAGGTGACCGGCGAGCTGCGCTCGCAGGCCGGCACCCAGCAGCAGAAGGCGACGACCGGGCTGCAGAACGTGAGCCAGCAGCTGCACTCCATGGCGGACGGTGCCGACTCCGGCGTCGCCTCGAACGTGGTCCGCGAGGTCGCGACCCGCGTGAGCAGCGCGGCCAGCTGGCTCGAGAACCGCGAGCCGGCCGAGCTGCTCGAGGACGTCAAGCGCTTCGCGCGTCGTTCGCCGGGCCTCTTCATCGCGATCTCCGCGGGAGCCGGCCTCCTGGCCGGGCGCCTGACGAAGGCCCTCGTCTCGAACGCGCAGGACGAGAAGCAGTCCGCGGGCTACACCGGCGGCACCACGACCGTGGACTACGGCTACGGCTCGACCACGGGCACGACCGGCAGCGGCTACGCGACCGGCGCAGGCCTGGCCGGCGGCTACACCGGCGGCAGCTACAGCGACGCCCCGGTCGGCTCCGCCACGGCGCCGTTCGTCGCCCCCGCGGGTGACCCGGTCGTCGACGAGACCCTCGGCTACGACGAGTTCGGCACGAACATCGACGGGACCCCCCGCGGTGACGCCGGAGGCCGACTGTGACCGATCCGTTCATCAGCGATCGCTCTGCCGGAGCGGCGCACCCCGTGGGGCCCGACCCCGACAGCCCCAGCGAGCGCGCGGCGAACGAGTCGCTCGGATCGCTGCTCGGCGAGGTGACGCGTGACATCTCCACGCTCATGCGCCAGGAGGTCGAGCTCGCCAAGGCGGAGCTCAAGCAGTCCGCCACCAAGGCGGGCAAGGGCGCGGGGATGTTCGGCGGGGCAGCCGTCGCCGGCTATTTCGTCCTGCTCTTCCTCTCCATCGCGCTGTGGTGGGGCCTCGGCCACCTGATCGACAACGGCTGGTCTGCCGTCGTCGTCGCCCTCATCTGGGGCATCATCGGCCTTGTCCTGTTCCTCCGCGGCAAGAAGGAGCTCAAGCAGGTCGAGGGGCTCCCGCAGACGACCGATTCCATCAAGAAGATTCCCGAAACCTTTAAGAACGGAGAACCGCGATGAGCGACCCCGACCAGATCCGCGAGGAAATCGAACGTACCCGGCGCGAACTGGGCACCGATGTCGACGCGCTCGCCGAAAAGGTGAGCCCGTCCAGCATCGCCCACCGCCAGACAGACAAGGTCAAGAGCGCCGTTGGTGGCGCCGTGAACAGTGTGAAGGAGCGTGTCATGGGAGTCGCCGATGATGTGAAGAGCGCCGGATCGTCCGCGCTGCACTCGGCGGGGGACCACGCGTCGTCCGCCGGTGGTGGCCTGCACTCCGCCGGCTCGTCGGTCGGCAGCAGCCTGTCCTCCGCGGGCAGCACCGTCGCCGCGGCCCCCGGCCGCGCTGTCGAGAAGGCGAAGGGCAACCCCCTCGCCGTCGGCCTCATCGCCTTCGGTCTCGGCTGGCTCGTCTCCTCGCTCATCCCGTCCACGGACAAGGAGCAGGAGCTCGCCTCCAACGCCAAGGAGGCGGCGGCGCCGCTCAAGGAGAAGGTCACCGACGCGGCCAAGGAGGTCGCCCAGAACCTGAAGGAGCCCGCCCAGGAGGCGGCCCAGTCGGTGAAGGGCACCGCCCAGGAGGCCGTGTCGACCGTCAAGGACGAGGGCGCCTCCGCCGCCAGCGACCTCAAGGGTTCGGCGCAGGACGCGAAGCAGTCGGTTCAGGACAGCAGGACGCCGTAGTCTTCCCCACCGCGCCTGAGCCGAGATGACTGTCTCGGCGCCCAGAAGGCCGAGACAGCGACCGGCCGCCCACCAGGGCGGCCGGTCGTTCGGCGTTCGGGCCCCGTGGCGCGCGAACCACCCGTCGCGGCTGATCCCGACGGGTGTCACCGAGCGCGCGTCATGCCATCGGCCCACCGAAGAAGGAGGCGGCCATCCTCACGGTTCCCATCTCCGTGGTCATCCCGGTGAAGGATGACGCACGCCTGCTCGAGCGCTGCCTCGACGCGCTGGACGGGCAGACGGTGCGCCCGCTCGAGGTGATCATCGTCGACAACGGCAGCACCGACGACAGCGCCGCGGTCGCTCACGCGCACGGCGCCCGCGTCCTCAAGGAGCCCGCTCCGGGTATCGCGGCCGCAAGCAGCACCGGATACGACGCCGCAACAGGCGCCGTGATCGCCCGCTGCGACGCCGACTCCGTTCCCCCCGCCGACTGGCTGCAGCGTATTGCCGTGGCCTTCGCCTCAGATCCCGCGCTCGCCGCCCTCACCGGGCCGGGGCGCTTCTACGGGGTGTCCCGCGCGACGGCCGCGGTAGGAGCCGTCCTGTACATGCGCGGCTACTTCGCGAGCATGACCGTCGCCCTCGGGCACCCGCCGCTCTTCGGGTCGAACGCCGCCTTCCTCGCCTCCGCCTGGCGGGCCGTGCGGTCCGGCGTCCACCGCCACGACCTCGGCATGCACGACGACGTCGACCTCAGCGTGCACCTGGGCCCAGAACGGCGCATCCGGTACGACCGCCGGCTCGTGGTCGACGTGTCCGGGCGGCCGCTCGTGGACGCTGCGGGCATGGGGCTGCGCGCCCGCCGCGGCGTGCGCTCCATCGTCGCGCACTGGCCCGGCGAGCTCCCCCCGCACCGATGGCGCGCGCGCATCGCGGCAGACCTGCGCCGCCGAGGAGGAGCCCGCCCGTGAGCCAGAGCGACCCCTCGAACCTGGGCTACGACACCGAGCACCGGCTGCCCACCGCCGAGGAGCACCGGGCGCTCGCGACGTCGGTTGGCTGGGACGACCACTTCGACTGGGCGACGCTGCCGCAGTCGCTCGCCGGCTCGCTTACCGGCGTCGTCGTGCTGCGCGCGGGCGCCCCCGTCGCCATGGGGCGACTGGTCGGCGACGGGGCGCACTACTTCTACGTGCAGGACGTGATCGTGCATCCCGACCACCGCGAGGAGGGCCTCGGCACCCTCGTGCTCGAGGAGCTGCTGGCCTGGATCGCCCGGACGGCCCCGTCGGACGCCTTCGTCGGGCTCTTCTCGAGCCCCGAGGCCGAGACGCTGTACGCGGAGCACGGGTTCGACACGCGGGACATGACCGGGATGCACCGCACGGTGCACCCGCTGCGCCTGGGAAGTGGGGCCGGGATTCCGACAGGCGGGGGTACGGATGCGTAGGGTCGACCGCATGGAAGCAGAGAATCCCTCGTCCCGACAGTCGCTCCGGGAGGTCTTCACCGACCGGCTCGGCTGGCTCGGCGTCCGCAGCGCCCAGATCCTCCTCGTCATCATCCTGGCGGCCATCGTCGTCTTCGGGCTCATCCAGGTGAAGCTCGTCGTCATCCCCGTGCTCGTCGCGCTCATCCTCGCCGCCGCCGTCGCGCCGGTCGTCAACGGCATGCGCCGCCGCGGGGTCTCCGCCGTCCTCGCAACCTGGATCACCCTGCTCGCGGGCATCGCCGCGTTCGGCGGCATCATCACCCTCATCGTCTTCGCCGTGCGGAACCAGTGGGACGAGCTGGCGTCGTCGGCCATCGAGGGTCTGGACCAGCTGCAGAACCTGCTCTCCAACGGCCCCATCCCGGTGGACGAGGAGCAGATCAACGGCGCCCGTGAGGCCGTCGTCCAGTTCCTCACCAGCAGCTCGTTCGGCTCCGGCGCCCTCGCCGGTGTCTCCGCGGCGGGCGAGTTCATCACCGGCGCGCTGCTCACGTTCGTCGTCCTCTTCTACTTCCTCAAGGACGGCGGCGACATCTGGAACTTCTTCCTCCGCCCGTTCCGCGGCGAGCGGCTCGAGCGCGGTCGCCGCGTCGGCCTCGTCTCGCTGAAGGTCCTCGGCGGCTACGTGCGCGGCACCGCGCTCATCGCCTTCGTCGACGCCCTGGGCATCGGCATCGGTCTCGTCATCCTGCAGGTCCCGCTCGCCCTTCCGCTCGCCGTGGTGGTGTTCATCACCGCGTTCATCCCCATCGTCGGCGCCACCCTCGCGGGCATCCTCGCCGCGCTCGTCGCGCTCGTGGCCAACGGTCCGGTCGCCGCGCTCTTCGTCCTCGGCGTCGTCGTGCTGGTCAACCAGCTCGAGGGCAACCTGCTGCAGCCGATCATCATGGCTCGGTCGCTCAAGCTGCACGCCCTCGTCATCCTCGTCGCGCTGACCGCGGGCACCATCCTCGGCGGCATCGTCGGTGCGGTTCTCTCGGTGCCGATCGCCGCGGTCGCCTGGGCCATCATCAAGGTCTGGAACCGGCCGGAGGACGGCAGCTTCGACCGGCCACGACGGGTCGCGCGCGGGGCCGCGCACGCGGTTGCGGCGCAGCCCGCCGCCACGTCCTGACCGGGACCATGGGCGACGAGCGCGGCGCGCGACCCGAGGCCGGTGCCGGCCCGGTGGCCGTCGCCGCCGGGCGCCTCATCGCCGCCGTCTTCGCCGGGCTGAAGCTCGTCCGGCCGGTCCGCCCCATCCACCCGCAGGGGGTCGCCCTCACCGGCGTCCTGGAGCGCACGGGCACGGCCGTGCCGTCCGGCATCACCTGGGTCGACGCCCCCGGCCACGATGCCGTCGCCGGCCGCGTGTCCCGGTCGATCGGCCTGCCGCACGCGCTGCCCGACATCGTCGGCCTCGCCCTTCGCCTGGAGGGCGGGCCCGGCGGCGACCTCTTCCTCGCCTCCACCGGGTTCGGGGTGCCGTCGCGATACCTGCTGCGTCTGCTCCTGCGCGCCGACCGGGCCCGCTACACGACGCTGCTGCCCTACCGGGGTGGGCGCGGTGCGGTGCTGATCGGCGCGCGGACGCTGACGGCGCCACCCCTCCCCGCCCGGCCGCGGGAGCTGGCCGACGCCCTGTCCGGCGGGGAGTGGGTCCTCGGGATGTACCACGCGCGCCCGCTCGGCCGTTGGCACCGCTTCGGCACCCTGACGCTGCGGCTCGAGAGCGCGCCCGGCGACCTGGTCGCCGACGGTGGTCTCGACACCGACCGGCGGCTCGATCCGATGCTGCACGTCCTTCCGGGCGCCGCGCACTACCCCTGGATCGCCGCCGTGCGCGAGCCGGCCTACCGGGTCGCGCGCAGGCGGCGCGCCTGACCTGCGGAGTCCGGTCCGCGCGAGGCGCGGGGCGGACCCCGCCGGATCAGCGTGCGGGTCCGTGCGGCCGGATCAGAGCGGCGCGTTGACGCTCGTCGTCTCGGAGACGATCTCCCACAGGATGCGGCCCAGCTCGTCGTCCTGGGAGAGGCGGCTGCCGTTCACCGCGGTGGGCCGCCCACGCAGCTCGCCGATGCCCCGGGGCGCGATGAACTGACCGCCCCGGACCCCCGGGAACGTCGCGGCGAAGAGCTGCGGCAGGGCGCCCTGCTCGACGGACTGGCCGACGGTCCGCATGAACACGCTCGAGGCGACGCTGACCGGCGCGGGAGCGTTCGATCCGATGTTGCTCCCGATGTTCGTCGAGGTGAGCCCGGGATGAGCGGCGACGCTGATGGTCTGGGCGCCCGTGCTGCGCAGGCGGCGGTCGAGCTCGCGCGCGAACAGCAGGTTGGCGAGCTTCGTGCGGCCGTAGACGTCGAAGGCCGAGTAACCCTCGCCGCGGATGTCGGCCCGGATGCGGGCGGCGTCCAGGCTCGCCCTGCGGTGCGCGATGCTCGTCACCGTGACGACGCGGCTGCCGGGGAGGTCGGTCATCATCGGCAGCAGGTGCCAGGTGAGCGCCATGTGGCCGAGCACGTTGGTGGCCCACTGCAGCTCGAACCCGTCCACGGAGAACTGCAGCGGCGGCGCCATGATGCCCGCGCTGTTGATCAGGAGGTCGACGCCGGCCGCCGAACGCTCGCGCACGGTGTCCGCCGCCCGGCGCACGTCGCCGAGGTCGGACAGGTCGAGGTGGACCAGCTCCGGCGCGGCGCCGGTTGCGGCACGGGACACGGTCTCGAGCGCGGACGCGCCTTTCTCGTCGTCGCGGCTGCCAAGGAAGACCCGTGCGCCATGAGCGGCGAGCACCTCGGCGCTCCGCAGGCCGAGGCCGCCGGTCGCGCCCGTGACGAGGGCGGCCTTCCCGGTGAGGTCGGGCATTCTGTCATCGGTCCATGAGGTCATGGCCCCAGTCTCCCCTGATGGGCGCCGCGGTGCGAGGCGACCCCGCCGGGCTCCGGGGACCCCGGGAACCAGAAAAGCCGGCCACGGGGACTCCGGGACCGGCGATGGTGGCTGGACGCGGCATCGATCCGCGGACCTTTCGATTTTCAGTCGAACGCTCTACCAACTGAGCTACCCAGCCGAAGAGGGGACGAGCCCCTCATAAGGAAAAAAGCCCTTCCGCCCGGGAGTCGGAACTCCGAGGGGAAGCGCTTGTCCTTGCGACCCTGACCGGACTTGAACCGGCGACCTCCGCCGTGACAGGGCGGCGCGCTAACCAACTGCGCTACAGGGCCTCGTGATGAAACCTGTGTATTAAGTTATTCCGTTCGTGACCCCAACGGGATTCGAACCCGTGTTAACGCCGTGAAAGGGCGCCGTCCTAGGCCACTAAACGATGGGGCCGCGGTATCGAAGGCGATCGTGCTGCCGAGGGAAAAGCATACGGGTGCTGAGCGCATTTGCCAAACCGAGCCCGCCAGGCCCGGAATTCCGGGCCTCATGCCAGGTCGGCGGATCTCGGTGAACCGGCTTGGGGGCACGTGGACCGGGGGAGCCCGCCGTGCCGGACCGCTCCGCGACGGCTCCCGAGGGCTCGGCTGGGTGGCCCGGAAGCAGACCCGGAGATGCCTGGATCCGGCCCGCGGAGGGGGCGGCTCCCGGCCAAAACCTAGGGTCCACTCTGTACAAAAGACGCTCGGTTGTTACTGTTAGGGCTGGTAACAGTGTGATCACTGTTTGAATCACCCCCTTGCAGGGGTCGCAGCCGGCGCGGAATAGACCGATTGTGGGCTTAGGACACGAAGGGCCGTAATTTGACGCAGGCACACATCTGGGAGAGCACGCGCGACCGCGCGGCGGCCTTTCGACGCCGCACGGTCCGGGCAGCGTGCGCGGGAGCGACCGCCGTCGCCCTCGTCGTCGGCGGCTTCGCGGCGCCGGCCTTCGCGGATGAGTACCCGTCCTGGGAGGACGTGAAGGCGGCCCAGAGCACCGAGGCCGCCCAGGCCGCCCTGGTGGCGCAGATCAAGGCCGATCTCGCCGCGCTGCAGCAAGAGGTGGCCGCGGCCACCGCCCTCGTCGAGAAGCGCGGACAGGAGTACTTCGACGCGCAGCAGACCTTCGACGACAAGACCTTCGAGGCGAGCGAGCTCCAGCGCCAGGCGGACGAGGCGCACGCCGCCGCCGACGCCTCCAAGCACCAGGCGGGACTCCTCGCGTCCCAGCTCGCCCGCACGGCGGGCGGCAACCTGTTCGTCAGCGGCGAGGACAGGGCTGACGACCTGCTCTACCAGCTCGGCGCGATGAGCAAGCTCAGCGAGAAGACCGACCAGATCTACGTCAAGGCCAGGCAGCAGCAGAACACCGCGCAGTCGCTCACCGACCAGGCGAACGTCGCCAAGGAGCAGCTGGGCGCGCTCGCCGACGCCGCCCAGAAGGCGCTCGACGAGTCCGTGTCCGCTCAGCAGGCCCTGGAGGCCAAGCAGGCCGAGGACGAGCAGCACCGGGCCGACCTCGAGGCCCAGCTGACCGTCCTCGTGCAGAAGGCCGACATCACCGAGGCGCAGTTCGCGGTGGGCGAGCAGAAGCGCCGCGAGGCCGAGGCCGCCGCCGCCGCCGCGGCAGCCGCCGCGGCGAGCGCCGCAAGCGCGACGGTCGGCGGATTCTCCGGCCCCGCGTCCCCGGGTGGCGTCGTCGCCGCATCCGGCTGGGCGGCGCCCATGAACGGCGCGCACTCCTCCGGCTTCTACGGCAACCGCTTCCACCCGATCGCCAAGACCTGGCGCTTCCACGCCGGCGAGGACATGATCAACGGCGGCACCTGCGGCGCCCCGCTCTACGCGGCCGCGGCCGGCACCGTGACCTACTCCGGCGTCAAGGGCTCGTACGGCAACTTCATCCTCATCGACCACGGCAACGGCATCTCGACCGCCTACGGCCACATCATGCCGGGCGGCCTCCTCGTGGGGAACGGCGCGAGCGTCGCGGCGGGGCAGAACATTGCCCGCGCGGGCACAACCGGCGGCTCCACCGGCTGCCACCTGCACTTCGAGACCCGCATCAACGGCGCGACCGTCGATCCCGTCACCTTCATGCGCGCCCGCGGCGTCCAGATCACGTCCTCGCGGTAGTCCTTCTCGATGAATCCCGCGCGCTCCTCGACCGTCGCCGTGTCCACGGCCGCGATCGGCGTGCTCGCGGTCACGGGCGGCATCGTCGCCCCCGCGGCGTTCGGTGCGCCGGACTACCCGTCCTGGGACGACGTGCAGCAGGCGAAGGCGGGTGAGGCGTCCACCCGGGCCGCCGTCGAGCGCATCATGGACCTCCTCGTCGGCCTCCAGGCCGCGGCGGACTCCACCGGCATCGTGGCCCTGCAGAAGGGCGAGGCGTACGCGCAGGCGAGCATCGAGCTGGAGGCCGCGACCGAGAAGGTCGAGCAGCTCACCGGCCAGGCCGAGGACGCGGCCGACCGCGCGCTGACCTCGCGCATGCGAGCGGGGCTCCTCGCCTCGCACCTGGCGCGCGCAGGCGGCGACGCGTCCATGAAGCTCTTCCTGAGCGGTGCGGACGCCGACGACCTGCTCTACCAGCTCGGAACCGCAAGCAAGCTCACCGAGTCGGCCCAGGGCATCTACGACGAAGCCGTCGCCGACCGAAACACCGCGCAGTCCCTCGGCGAGCAGGCCGCGGTCGCCAAGAAGGAGCGGGCCGAGCTCGCGGACCGCGCCGCCGCGGCGCTCGAGGAGGCCGACGCGGCCGCGACGAGCGCGCAGGCCGCCCTCACGGAGCAGCTGCGGAAGAACGACGAACTGCTGGCGCAGCTCGCGCTGCTGAAGAACACGACGGCCGAGCTCGAGGCGCAGTACATCGCCGGCATCACGCGGCCGGCGGTCGAGGTGCCCGCCGCGTCCGCCGCCTCTTCGGGAACGCGGGCGGACTCCGACGAGGACGCCGACGACGAGCCCGCAGCGGACGAGTTCCCGCGCGCGACGACCCCGGGCGGCGCCACCGCGCCGGCCCCCGTTGCTCCCGCGCCCACCGCTCCTCGCCCGGTCGAGGTGACCCCCCGACCCGCGCCGGCTCCCGCTCCTGCTCCCGCTCCGGCCCCCGCTCCTGCCCCGCGGCCGCCCGTGCAGGCTCCCGCGCCTGCCCCGGCTCCCGCGCCTGCCCCGGCTCCTGCTCCCGCGCCGGCCCCCGCCCCCGGTGCGGGCGCCCCGAACGCGAGCATCGCGCAGGGCGCCATCGCCTTCGCCCGCGCCCAGATCGGCAAGCCGTACCAGCTGGGCGGCGCCGGTCCCGCCGTCTGGGACTGCTCCGGGCTCATGATGAAGGCGTACGGCAGCGTCGGCGTCTACATCGGCGCCCACGGCGTCACGAGCCAGTACAACACCCTGCAGAGCCAGGGCAAGCTCGTCCCGTTCAGTCAGCGCCAGCCCGGCGACATCATCTTCTGGGGGTCGCTGAACGGCTCGAAGTACCACGACGCCATCTACATCGGCGGCAACCAAATCATCGCGGCGCCCAAGCCGGGCGACGTCGTGAAGCAGCAGTTCCTCTGGGGCAACGACATCGTGCCCTTCGTCGGCCGCCCGAGCGCCTGACCCGCGTTCTCCGCGACCGCCCGCCTGATCCTGCCCAGGCAGCGGCATCGTGCCCAGCTTCAACCTGCGCAGGGTGCCCCTGCCTGGGCAGGGGCACCAGAGGCGGCAGCGCTCGCGGGCCGGTTGCGTCGCTTCGACAGGCTCAGCGACCGTAGCGGCAGCGCTCGCAGGCCAGGGCGTCGCTTCCACGGGCCCAGCGGCCGTGCAGGCGGCGCTCGCGGGCCGGGTGCGTCGCTTCGACGGGCTCAGCGACCGTAGCGGCGGCGGCCGCGGGCCAGGTGCGTCGCTTCCACGGGCTCAGCGGCCGCGTCGGCTCGGCAACCGGGACTCGTCCCGGGATGCACGAAGCCGCCGCCGGCCGGCGCGGGTGCGCTCGGCCGACGGCGGCTGACGGGGTGGTGCCTAGTGGCCCTCGGCGGCGAGCTTCTCGATGCCCGCCTGCACGATCTGCTCCGCCTCCGCGGCGTCGCCCCAGCCCTCGGTCTTGACCCACTTGCCGGGCTCGAGGTCCTTGTAGCGGTTGAAGAAGTGCTCAATCTCGTCCCGCGTCTGCTGCGGCACGTCGGTGATGTCCTGGATGTGCGCCCAGCGCGGGTCCTTGAACGGCACGCAGATGATCTTCGAGTCGATGCCCGCCTCGTCGCTCATGTTGAACACGCCGACCGGGCGCACCTTCACGCCGACGCCGGGGAAGACGGGGTACTCGAGCAGCACAAGCGCGTCGACCGGGTCGCCGTCGAGTCCGAGCGTGTTCTCGAAGAAGCCGTAGTCAGTCGGGTACACGAACGACGTGAAGAGCACGCGGTCCAGGTACACCCGGCCCGTCTCGTGGTCCACCTCGTACTTGTTCCGGCTCCCGCGCGGAATTTCGATGACGACGTCGTAGCTGGCCATGCGGTTGCTCCTCAAGTGGGTGGGTGAATCGCTGCAATAACGTTAGTGGATGCCCTCCCAGCGCCCGCGCCTCACGCCAGCCATCGCGGACGTGCGACGCGCGGTGCGGGCGGGGCTCGCGGACCTCGCGGAGGCGGGGAACAGCGCGCGGCACGAGGCCGCGACCGCACCGGCCCGCACCCTCGTGCTCGTCGCGCTGAGCGGAGGGCCGGACTCCCTCGCCCTCGCCGCCGCCACCGCGTTCGAGGCGCCGCGCGCGGGCCTGCAAGCCGGGGCCGTCGTCGTCGACCACGGGCTCCAGGAGGGGTCCGCGGAGGTGGCGGAGGCCGCGGCGGACGCGGCGCGGCGACTCGGCCTCGACCCGGTGCTCGTGCGGCGCGTCTCGGTCACCGCCGGCGGCGGCCCGGAGAACGCCGCGCGGACCGCCCGCTATCTCGCCCTGGACGACGCCCTCCGCACCACGGGGGCCCGCCGTATCCTGCTCGGGCACACCCTCGACGACCAGGCCGAGACCGTGCTGCTCGGTCTCGCCCGCGGGTCTGGCGCGGTCAGTCTCCGCGGGATGCCGGCGCTCGCACCCGCGCGCGGCGTGCCCTCCGCCGACTACGGCCGGCCCCTGCTCGGCATCCGGCGTGCGACGACCGTCGGGTTCTGCGCGGACTCCGGCCTGCGCCCCTGGACCGACCCGCACAACGCCGACCCCGCCTACTCCCGCGTGCGGGTGCGGGACCGGGTGCTGCCGGTGCTCGAGGCGGAGCTCGGTCCCGGCGTCGCCGAGGCGCTCGCCCGCACCGCGGAGCAGCTGCGCGAGGACGCGGACGCCCTCGACCGCTTCGCCGAGGAGTGGGCGGAGGAGGTGGTGGGCCTGACCGACGACGGCAGGCTGACCCTCGACGTCGGGGGACTGGCCGCAAACCCCCCGGCGCTCCGTCAGCGCATCCTCCGTTTCGCCGCCCGCAGCGAGTACGGCGTCTCGCTCAGCCGCGCGCACACGCTCGCCATCTCCGCGCTGGTGACCGACTGGCACGGTCAGGGGGAGGTCAGCGTGCCAGGCGTTAGGGTGGATCGGCGAGGCGGCCAGCTCGTGTTCACGCCCCAATCCCTTCCTCCTGACGCTTTATGAAGGACGCACCCGCAATGGAATCGACTGACATCGCCGGCGACCTGACGCAGGTACTGCTCACCGAGGAGCAGATCCACAACCGCCTCGCCGAGATGGCCCGCGAGATCGAGAAGGACTACGCGGGCGACGAGGTGCTGCTCGTCGGCGTGCTGAAGGGCGCCGTCATGGTGATGGCCGACCTCGCGCGCGAGCTGAAGATCCCCCTGAACATGGACTGGATGGCGGTCAGCTCCTACGGCTCCGGCACGCGGTCGTCCGGCGTCGTGCGCATCCTCAAGGACCTGGACGCGGACCTGACGGGGCGCCGCGTGCTCATCGTCGAGGACATCATCGACTCCGGCCTCACCCTGTCCTGGCTTCTGACCAACCTGAAGTCCCGCGGACCCGAGTCCGTGGAGATCTGCGCGCTGCTGCGCAAGCCCGAGGCGGCGAAGGTGCACGTCGACGTGAAGTACGTCGGCTTCGAGATCCCGAACGAGTTCGTCGTGGGCTACGGCCTCGACTACGCGGAGCGCTACCGTAACCTCCGCTCGATCGGCGTGCTCGCGCCGCACGTCTACAGCTGACCGATCCGGCCGCGCCGCCCGTGCGGCTCGTGTAGCCCGCGCGCCCGCGCCCCCGCTGGCCGATACCCCCACAGCGAACATCCGAGGGGCATCCAGAGTTGCGCAGGTACGATGGGCGGCAACTCACCGCCGTACGGCGCGGCGCGAGCAGAAAGGTGCCGGGCGACTCGCTCGAACGCTCATGAACTTCAAGAAGATCCTCCGCAGCCCGATCCTGCTCGTGGTGCTCGCCATCGTCGGCATCTCCATCGGATTCAGTCTCATCACCGGCACCGGCTTCCGCTCCGTCACGACTCAGGAGGGCCTCGAGCTTCTGCAGGACGGCAAGGTCGCCTCCGTGAAGATCGTGGACGGCGAGCAGCGCGTCGACCTCACGCTCAAGGAGGCCGACGGCGAGAACGGCCGGGCGGTGCAGTTCTACTACATCACCCAGCGCGGCGACGACGTGCTCGCGGCCGTCGACGCGGCCAACCCCGACAAGGGCTTCAACGACGAGGTGCCCCAGCCCAGCTGGCTGCTCTCGGCGTTCAGCATCCTGCTCCCGCTGCTGCTCATCGGCTTCTTCATCTGGATCATGTTCTCCGGCATGCAGGGCGGCGGGAACCGCGTCATGCAGTTCGGCAAGTCCAAGGCGAAGCTCGCCTCCAAGGACAGCCCCAAGGTCACCTTCGCCGACGTCGCCGGCGCCGACGAGGCCATCGAGGAGCTCGAGGAGATCAAGGACTTCCTGAAGGAGCCGGCCAAGTTCCAGGCCGTCGGCGCGCGCATCCCCAAGGGCGTGCTGCTCTACGGCCCTCCCGGAACCGGTAAGACGCTGCTCGCGCGCGCCGTCGCGGGCGAGGCCGGCGTGCCGTTCTACTCCATCTCCGGCTCGGACTTCGTCGAGATGTTCGTGGGTGTCGGCGCCAGCCGCGTCCGCGACCTGTTCGAGCAGGCCAAGACCAACGCCCCGGCCATCATCTTCGTCGACGAGATCGACGCCGTCGGCCGCCACCGCGGCGCGGGCGTCGGCGGCGGCAACGACGAGCGCGAGCAGACGCTGAACCAGCTCCTCGTCGAGATGGACGGCTTCGACGTGAAGACGAACGTCATCCTCATCGCCGCGACGAACCGCCCCGACGTGCTCGACCCGGCCCTGCTGCGCCCCGGCCGCTTCGACCGGCAGATCGGCGTCGACGCGCCGGACCTGCAGGGCCGCCGCCAGATCCTCCAGGTGCACGGCAGGGGCAAGCCGCTCGCGGCGGGCGTCGACCTCGAGGTGCTCGCCCGCAAGACGCCGGGCTTCACCGGTGCCGACCTGGCCAACGTACTCAACGAGGCTGCGCTGCTCACCGCCCGCGGCGGCGCTCAGCTCATCGACAACCGCGCGCTCGACGAGGCGGTGGACCGCGTCATGGCGGGTCCGCAGCGCCGCAGCCGCATCATGAACGACCACGAGAAGCTCATCACCGCGTACCACGAGGGCGGCCACGCCCTGGCGGCCGCGGCCATGCGTCACACGGACCCGGTCACGAAGGTGACGATCCTCCCGCGCGGCCGCGCCCTCGGCTACACGATGGTGCTGCCGATCGAGGACAAGTACTCCGTCACGCGCAACGAGCTGCTCGACCAGCTCGCCTACGCCATGGGCGGCCGCGTCGCCGAGGAGCTCGTCTTCCACGACCCCACCACCGGCGCGTCCAATGACATCGAGAAGGCCACGTCCATCGCCCGCCGCATGGTGACGGAGTACGGCATGAGCGCGAAGGTCGGCTCCGTCAAGCTAGGCAGCTCGTCCGGCGAGCCGTTCCTCGGTCGCGACCTCGGCGGCGGACGCGACTACTCGGAGGACATGGCGCTCCTGGTGGACGCCGAGGTGCGCGCCCTGCTCGACGAGGCGCACGACGAGGCGTGGCAGGTCATCAACGAGAACCGCGACGTGCTCGACCGCCTGGCGACCGCGCTCCTGGAGCAGGAGACGCTCGACCACCTCCAGCTGGCCGACATCTTCAGCGACGTGCGCAAGCTGCCCGAGCGCCCGCAGTGGCTGTCCAGCCAGAAGCGCCCGCTCTCGGACCGTCCGCCGGTGGCCGTGCCGGCCAAGGCTCCGATCGACCCGGGCGTCGTCGACGGCGGCGTCGACTCCGAGCCGTCCAAGCCGAAGCGCATCGCGCGGCCCCGCCCCGCGACGGCGTAGGCCGTCGCCCTCGGCGGCTGAGATACTGCTCGGGGGCTGCGAGGCGGCTCACGGGTCGGTGAGGAGTGTCATGACGGGAGTCGACAGCGTGCGCATCGAGGCGGCCGTCGCCGAGCTGCTGCTCGCCATCGGCGAGGACCCGTCGCGACCCGGGCTGGAGACGACGCCGCGGCGGTTCGCCGAGGCGTACGGCGAGTTCTTCTCCGGTGTGGGGGCGGATCCGCTCGCCCACCTCGCGGAGGCCATCCCGCTCGAGTCAGAGGGCGGGGCGCCGGCGCAGCCCGTGCTGCTGAAGGGCATCGCCTTCCGCTCGATGTGCGAGCACCACCTGCTTCCCTTCACGGGAACGGCCAGCGTCGCCTACCTGCCCGGCGACCACGTCGTCGGCCTCGGCAAGATCCCGCGCGTCATCGACACCCTCGCGTCCCGCCCCCAGGTGCAGGAGCGGCTGACCGAGCAGATCGCGGACGCCATGGAGGAGGGCCTCGCCCCGCGCGGCGTGCTCGTGGTGCTGGACGCCGTGCACGGCTGCGTCACCACGAGGGGCGTGCGCCAGGTCGGCAGCTCCACGGTCACGGTGACCGGCCGCGGCGCCCTGGCCGAGCCCGCCGCCCGGGCCGAGCTGATGGCCCTCATCGCCATGGGTCCGGTCACGGGCTCAGGTCCAAGTCCGGACGCGGGCGACGCGTGACCACGAAGATCATGGGCATCCTCAACGTGACGCCCGACTCGTTCAGCGACGGCGGGGAGCACGCCACCGTCGAGGCCGCCCTGTCCCACGCCCAGGCGATGCTCGACGAGGGCGCCGACATCATCGACGTCGGCGGGGAGTCGACGCGGCCGGGCGCCGACCGCGTCGAGCAGGCCGAGGAGGCCGCCCGGGTGCTGCCCGTCGTCCGCGAGCTTGCGGCCCGCGGCGTCGCCGTGAGCATCGACACGATGTCAGCACGGACCGCAGAGTCCGCCGTCGATGCCGGCGCGGCCATGATCAACGACGTATCCGGTGGGCTCGCCGACGAGGGCATGGCGTCGGTCGCAGCCGCGACCGACGTGCCCTTCATCGCCATGCACTGGCGCGGGCACAGCACCGACATGAACTCCCTCGCGGTCTACTCGAGCGTCCGCGCGGACGTGCGGCACGAGTTGCTCGCCCGCGTCGACGCCCTCCTGGCCGCGGGGGTGTCCTCCCGACGCATCATCCTCGATCCCGGCCTCGGCTTCGCCAAGAACGCCGGCCACAACTGGGAGCTCGTGGGACACCTCGACGAGCTGATCACGCTCGGCTTCCCCCTGCTCGTCGGCGCCTCGCGCAAGCGGTTCCTCGCCGACGTGCTGCCGGAGGGCGCGACGGTCAGGGACCGCGACCCCGCGACCGCCGCGGTGAGCTCGCTCGCCGCCGCTGCCGGAGCCTGGGGGGTTCGCGTGCACGACGTGCGCGGCACCCGCACCGCGCTCGCGGTGCACGAGGCCGTTCGGGGCGCCCGTGGCTGAGTCGGCTCCCACCCATCCCGTCCCGGTCGAGGGCGTCCTCGACCGCATCGTCCTCACCGGCATCCGGGTGCGCGGCACCCACGGCGTCTACGACTTCGAGCGGAGGGCCGGCCAGGAGTTCGTGGTCGACGCGACGGTGGAGCTGGACGCGTCGCCCGCCGCGGCGGCCGACGAGGTGACCGAGACGGTGCACTACGGCGTGCTGGCCGAGCAGATCGCCGGCGTCGTCGCGGGCGAGCCGGTCGACCTGATCGAGACCCTCGCCGAGCGCATCGCGGCCGTCGTGCTGTCGCATCCGGCGGCCCGGCTGGCCCACGTGACGGTGCACAAGCCGGACGCGCCCATCGCCGTCCCGTTCGCCGACGTCGCCGTGTCGATCACCCGCGTCCGCGCGGCCGACGCCGCGCGCCCCGCGGGCGGGAAATCGCCCGGCGCGGAACCCGCGCGGGAGGTCGTCCTCGCGCTCGGCAGCAACCTCGGGGACCGCGAGGGCATCCTGCGCGACGCGCTCGACGACCTCCGCGCGCTCCCCGGCGTGGAGTTCGATCGCGTCTCCGCCCTGGTGGAGACCCCGGCCCTCACGCTGCACGGGGTGGACGAGACGGCCCCCGCGTACCTGAACGCCGTCGCGCTCGTGCGCACGACCGTCTCCCCGCACGCCCTGCTCGACGCCCTGCACGATGTGGAGCGCGGACACGGCCGGGAACGGGGCGAGCGCTGGGGCGACCGCACCCTGGACATCGATATCGTTGCGTACGGCGACCAGGAGTACACCGACGACCGGATCACCCTGCCGCACCCCCGGGCCCACGAGCGGGCGTTCGTGCTCGTCCCGTGGCTGCAGGTCGATCCGCAGGCGGTGCTCCCCGGGAGGGGACCGGTCTCGGACCTGATCGCCGCGACGACCGACCCCGTCCGCTTCTACCCAGGGGGAACCCGATGACGCGCACCCGACCCGCGACCCTCGTGCTCCTCGCCGTCGCCGGCGGCGCCGTCGGCTGGCTGCTGGAGATGGTGCTCGTGGCCATGGGGAGCCGCGCCGTCGTGCCGCCGCTCACCCTCGCCGTGACGCTCGTCGCGCTCGCCGCCGTCGCGCTCGCGCTGGCGTGGCCGGTCCGGCAGTCCGTGCGCGGCACCGTCCGACGCCGGGTCGACCCGTTCCAGGCGACCCGGGTGGTCGTGCTCGCCAAGGCCTCCAGCCTGTGCGGCGCACTACTCGCGGGCTTGGGCGGCGGGGTTCTCGCCTTCCTCGCCACGAGGCCGGTCGTCGCCTCGGCGGAATCGCTTTGGCTCGCCGCCGCCTCGGCCATGGGGGCCCTGGTGCTCCTGGCCGCCGGCCTCGTGGCGGAACTGTGGTGCACCATCCCGCCGGACGACCCGAAGAACGGGCGCGGATCCGCGCAGCTCGACGGCTCAGGGCAGGCGACGACCCACCAGTAGAGTGAGTCCCGACGAAGGAGGGCCGTGTCCAACCGCCTGGAGCTAGCCACGGTGGAGTGGCGCCGCGTGTCGCCCAAGCAGATCGGGGTCGAGCTCGTCGGAACCCTCATCTCGGCGCTCGTCCTCGTCACCGTCGGGGTGTTCGTCCTCGTCGTGATCGAGAGCGACCTCGGCTGGGCGATCATCGGCGGCTCGGTGGTGCTGCACGGCATCATGGCGATCTTCGCCGCCCGCCGCGTGCGCTCCATCGGCTACCAGCTGCGCGAGGACGACCTCGTGTTCCGCCGGGGCATCATGTGGCAGCGCATCGTCGCGGTGCCCTACGGGCGCATGCAGCTCGTCGACATCACGCGCGGACCCGTCGCGCGCGCCCTCGGCCTCGCCGAGCTGAAGCTCGTCACCGCCGCGGCGGTGACGGCCGTGACCATCCCCGGTCTCGTCAGCGAGGACGCGGAGGAGCTGCGCGACCGGCTCGTGGAGCTCGCCGAGTCCCGGCGGGCCGGCCTGTGACGCAGGCCGTCCGGGCCGCCGAGCAGCTCACCGACGGCAACTGGCACCGCCTGCACCCCGCGACGCCGCTCCTGAAGGGCGGCATCGCGCTGCTGGCCATCGCGGGCGCCATCATCGCGAACCTCCGCGAGGCCCTGATCGAGAGCTTCTTCGGCGGCCCCCGCGAGGAGGACCCCGTCTCGCTGCTCTACCGCAACGGGCTGCTCGGCTGGGCGCTGCTCATCGCGCTCGCCTTCGTGCTGCTCTTCGTGCTCGGCTTCTATGTCTCCTGGCGCATGCACGAGTTCCGCGTCACCGAGGACGTCGTCGAGGTGCGCAGCGGCATCCTGTTCCGCACCCACCGCAAGGGCAGGCTCGACCGCGTGCAGGGAATTAACATCATGCGCCCGCTCGTGCCCCGCCTGTTCGGCGCGGCGAAGCTCGAGGTGAACGTCGCCGAGCAGAACGCGAACGTGCAGCTCTCCTACCTGCGCTCGCGCGACGCGGACGCGCTGCGGCGCCGGATCCTCGGCCTCGCCTCGGGCAAGCGCTCGGAGGCGCTCGTCGAGGGCGGGGACGCAGCAACCGCCCGCGCCGTTCCCGGTGCCGGCGCTGGGGAGGGATTGCCGCCCGTGCACCCCGGCGACAGCGGCCCGGCCGCCGCCCGGCTCATCGAGGAGCGGGCCCGCGAGTTTCTCGCGCCCGAGCTCGATCCGGACGCCGCGCCGCCGGAGTCCGTCGTCACCATCCCGCTCGGCCGGCTGGCCGGGTCGATCGCGCTGAGCGGCTTCACCATCGTGCTCGCCCTCGTGCTGTTCGTCGGCGTGCCCATCGTCGTCGCCACGGGGGCGTACTGGGTGCTGCTGCCCGTGCTGCCCGGCCTCGTCGGCTCCGTCGGCTTCTATGTCAACCGCATCGTCAAGTCGCTCCGCTTCAGCATCGCCGGAACCCCCGACGGCATCCGGGTGGGCTACGGCCTGCTCTCCACGAGCAACGACACCCTGCCCCCGGGCCGCATCCACGCGGTCGAGGTGCTGCAGCCGCTGCTCTGGCGCTCGACCGGCTGGTGGACGATCCGCATCACCCGGGCGAGCAACTCGTCGACGCCGGGGGCCGCGGGCCAGGCCAACACGACGCTGCTGCCCGTCGGCACGAAGGAGGACGTCACGCGCGTGCTCGGCCTCGTGCTGCCGGAGTTCGTCGGCGAGACCTCGACCGCCCTGCTGCTCACGGGCATCCTCGGGCGCGGTGAGGACGGCGACGGCTTCGTGAACGCGCCCCGACGCGGCCGGGTCCTGCGGCCGTTCTCCTGGCGCCGCACCGGCTTCGCCATGGACTCGAACGCGCTGCTGCTGCGCTCGGGCGCGGTGTGGCGACACCTCGTGATCGTGCCGCACGCGCGGCTGCAGAGCATCGCCCTGCGCCAGGGGCCGCTCGAGCGACGGCTGGGCGTGAACCGCATCCAGGCGCACACGGTCGTCGGGCCCGTCGACACCGAGCTCGGCATCGTCGACCGCGAGACGTCGGTGCGGCTGTTCGAGGATCTCGCGGTGTCCGCCGCGACCTCCGGGCGGATCGACCGCTCGCACCGCTGGGCGGCTGCCGCCGAGCCTGAGGTCGAGGTCGAGAGCGAGCGCGAGAGCGAGCGCGAGAGCGAGCGCGGACCCCTGCTCGAGGACAGCACCGTCGTCGAGCGCGAGGACGTCCGATGACGGGACCGTCCAGCCGGTCGGCCAGGCTCGGCGTCGGCATCATCGGTGCGGGCGCGGTGGGACCGGTGCTCGGCGCGGCGCTGGCAGGCGCGGGCCACGCCATCACCGGCATCTCCGCCATTTCGGAGCGCAGCCGCGACCGCGCCGAGGCGATGTTGCCCCGCGTGCCCGTGCTGCCCATCCCCGCCGTCATCGAGCGGAGCGAGCTCGTGCTGCTCGCCGTCCCGGAGCCCGAGCTCGCCGGCCTCGTGGCCGGGCTCGCCGCGACCGGCGCGTGGCACCCCGGGCAGCTCGTCGTGCACACCGCGGCGCGCCACGGCGTGCGCGTGCTGCAGCCGGCGACCGCGGCGGGCTGCATCCCGCTCGCCATCCACCCCGCCATGTCGTTCACGGGCACCAGCCTCGACCTCGCCCGGATCAGCGAGAGCTATTTCGCCGTGACGGCGCCCGCGCCCGTCCAGCCGATCGGGCAGGCGCTCGTGGTGGAGATGGGCGGCGAGCCGATCATCGTCGCCGAGGCGGATCGAGCGCAGTACGCGGAGGCCATCGCGACGGCGTCGGACTTCTCGTCGGCCATCGTGGCCCAGGCGACGGGCATGCTCGCCTCGCTCGGCGTCGACGAGCCGGGCCTCGTGCTCGGACCTCTCCTACGCTCGTCCGTGGAGAACGCGCTGGCGCGGGCGATGTCCGGTGGCGCGAGCCTCGACTCGCCCGCCCGGTTCGAGACGGCCCCGGAGGAGGACGAGTGACCGAGCACGCCCCGCGCGTCATGCACGGCATCGAGGAGCTCCGCGGCTTCCTCGCGGCGGAGCGCGCGGAGCGGCGCACCGGCACGCGCGGCGGGCGCGTCGTGCTCGTGCCGACCATGGGGGCCCTGCACGCCGGGCACCTGGAGCACGTGCGCCGAGCCCGGAAGCTCGGCGACATCGTCGTGGTGTCGATCTTCGTGAATCCGCTGCAGTTCGGGCCGACGGAGGACCTCGACCGCTACCCGCGCACGCTCGACGCGGACGTCGCGGCCCTCCGCGAGGCGGGCGCGCACGCCGTGTTCGCGCCGAGCGCCACGGAGATGTACCCGGACGGGGAGACCGGAACGCGCGTGACGGGCGGACCGGTGACCCGGCTGTTCGAGGGGGCATCGCGGCCCGGACACTTCGACGGCATGCTGACCGTCGTCGCGAAGCTGCTCGTAATCGTGGCCCCGGATGTCGCGACGTTCGGGCGCAAGGACGCTCAGCAGCTGTTCCTCGTGCGCCGCATGGTGCGCGACCTCAACCTCCCCGTGCGCATCGAACCCATCGAGATCGTGCGGGAGGCGGACGGGCTCGCCCTCTCCAGCCGCAACCGCTACCTGTCGGCGGAGGAGCGCACTCAGGCGCTCGCCCTGTCGGGGGCTTTGCGGGCGGCCTCCGATGCCGCGGCCGGCGGCGTCACGGCGGCCCTCGAGGCGGCCCGCGGCGAGCTGAACGCCAGGGCTCTGGTTGAATTGGACTACTTCACCGTCGTCGACCCGGGCACGTTCCTCCCTGTCGGCGACGGATACCGCGGGGAGGCGCTTGCCCTCGTCGCCGCGCGGGTCGGCTCGACCCGCCTCATCGACAACGCGACGATCACCGTCGCCCCTGGAGAGCACTAGCACCATGACCGAGACCACCGGTACCCCCTCACCCGTCATCCCCGCCGACGCGGACGCAGCAACGGACGCGGCGGCGCAGGCCGAGGCGGACGCCGCCGCGGCGCGGGAGGAGATCGCGGAGCAGAAGGCCGTGCGCCTCGCCAAGCGGGAGCGCCTCATCGCCTCGGGCGCGGGCGCGTACCCGGTGTCCGTGCCCGTCACGGCGCGCATCGCCGAGGTGCGCGAGCGCTTCGCCGACCTCGAGCCGGACCAGAAGACGGGCGAGACCGTCGGCGTCGCCGGCCGCGTCGTGCACCTGCGCAACACGGGCAAGCTCTGCTTCGCGTCGCTGCAGGCGGGCGACGGCAGCCGCATCCAGGCCATGGTGTCGCTCGCCGAGGTGGGGGAGGAGTCCCTCGCCGCGTGGAAGGAGCTCGTCGACCTCGGCGACCACCTGTTCGTGTCCGGCGAGGTCATCTCCAGCCGGCGCGGCGAGCTGTCCATCCTCGCGACCGAGTGGCGCATCGCCGCGAAGGCCCTGCTTCCGCTGCCCAACCTGCACGCGGAGCTGAACGACGAGACGCGCGTGCGCAGCCGCTACCTCGACCTGATCGTGCGCGAGCAGGCCCGGCGCAACGTCGTCGAGCGCGCGACCGCCGTCGCATCCCTCCGCAGCACGTTCGCGGCGCACGGCTTCCTCGAGGTCGAGACGCCCATGCTCCAGGTCATGCACGGCGGGGCGTCCGCCCGGCCGTTCGTCACCCACTCCAACGCCTTCGACACCGACCTGTACCTGCGCATCGCCCCGGAGCTCTACCTGAAGCGCGCGGTCGTCGGCGGCATCGACCGCGTCTTCGAGATCAACCGCAACTTCCGCAACGAGGGGGCGGACTCCACGCACAGCCCGGAGTTCGCGATGCTCGAGGCCTACGAGGCGTACGGCGACTACAACTCGATCGCCGACCTCACCCAGGAGCTCATCCAGAACGCGGCGCTCGCCGTCTCGGGCAGCCACGTCGTCACCTGGGCGGACGGCACCGAGTTCGACCTCGGCGGCGACTGGGACCGGATCTCCATGTACGACTCGCTCAGCGACGCCGCCGGCGTGCGCATCACCCCGGAGACGACCGTCGACGAGCTGCAGGCTCTCGCCGAGCGCGAGGGCGTCGAGGTGCCGCTGTCCAACCACGGCAAGCTGGTCGAGGAGCTGTGGGAGCACTTCGTCAAGGGCGGCCTGGAGCGCCCCACCTTCGTGATGGACTTCCCCGTCGAGACCTCGCCGCTCGTCCGCGCCCATCGCGGCATCGACGGTGTCGTGGAGAAGTGGGATCTCTACGTCCGCGGCTTCGAGCTGGCCACCGGCTACTCGGAGCTCGTCGACCCGGTCGTGCAGCGGGAGCGCTTCGTGCAGCAGGCGCGCATGAGCGCGCGCGGCGACGCGGAGGCCATGCCCCTCGACGAGGACTTCCTGCGCGCACTCGAGCACGGCATGCCGCCGTGCGGCGGAATGGGCATGGGCATCGACCGCCTGCTCATGGCCCTCACCGGTCTCGGTATCCGCGAGACCATCCTGTTCCCCCTGGTCAAGTAGGTTGAGGATGGCGCCCACCGGGCTGGCCGTGCTCATCCGCGAGACCATCCTGTTCCCCCTGGTCAAGTAGGTTGAGGATGGCGCCCACCGGGCTGGCCGTGCTCATCCGCGAGACCATCCTGTTCCCCCTGGTCAAGTAGGAGATCCGAGACGATGACGAACCCCACGGGCAGCGGCCCGGGCAAGAACCCGCAGAAGCCGACCATGGCGCGGTACGCCCTCTGGATCATCGTGGGCGGCGTCGCCCTCGTGCTGATCGTGCAGGGCGTCATCGGCATCCTCGCCGGCGGCAGCTGAGCGCAGGCGCCCGGCCCGTGTCGACGTTCGTGCCGGGCCGCGACCTGTGCGCGGCGTTCTACCGCGAGGTGCTCGCGCCCGCCGTGGGCGTTCCGCACTCGGCCGGGCTGATCGGTCCGGGGTCGGACGTGCTCGGCTACGACACCGCGCGCTCGACGGACCACGACTGGGGCCCGCGCGCCGTGATCCTCGTCGACGACGGGGATCACGGGCCGGTGCGCCGGCGCGTGGATCGTGTCCTGCCCGAGACGTACCGCGGCTGGCCGGTGCGGATGGGCCACGACGGTCTGCCCCTGGAGCCGCACGTCGAGGTGGTTACGCCCGCCGAGTGGCTGCGCTCGCAATTCGGCTTCGACCCGACCGCGCGCCCGCTGTCCGCGGCGGACTGGCTGCTCCTGCCGCAGCAGCGAATCCTCGGCCTCGTCCAGGGCGCCGTCTTCGCCGACGACCTCGGCGTGCTCGCCCGCGCGCGGGAGTTCCTCGCCTGGTATCCCGACGACGTGTGGTGGTGGCTCGTGGCCTGCCTGTGGCGCCGGCTCGACCAGGAGGAGCCCTTCGTGCAGCGGACCGCCGAGGTGGGGGACGAGCTGGGGTCCGGCGTGATCGCCGCCCGCCAGGTGCGGGACTGCATGCGGCTCGCGCTGCTGCTCGAACGCCGGCACGCGCCGTACTCCAAGTGGCTCGGCACCGCCTTCGCCCGCCTGCCGGATCCCGACGGACTCGGCGCGGCGCTCGCCGCGGCGCTGGTGGCCCCGGACCTGGCGGCGCGGGAGTCCGCGCTCGGCACGGCGTACACCGCCCTCGCCCGACGATTCAATGCCGTCGCGCCCGGTGACCCGCTGGATGCCACGCTCCGTGCCTTCTGGGACCGGCCCGCCCGGGTGCTCGGCGCCGAGCGGTTCGCGCGGGCCGCCCTCGAGGCGGTGCGGGACGAGCGACTCCGGCGCTTCCCGCTCATCGGATCCGTCGACCACCTGGCCGACAGCACGGACGTGCTCAGCGACCCCGCCCTCGTGGCGAGGTTCCGGCCCGTCTACGCCGCCGTCGACGCGTAGCCGGTGGGTACGCACGGACGGCGGCCGCCGCGCGGGCAGTGGTCATCGCGTGCCCACTAGATGGTCCCAGCAGGGTCACCGCGACCGTCACTCGACGCAGAACTCGTTACCCTCCGGGTCCTGCAGCACGACGTGGTCCGGGTACTCCGCCTGCACCCGGGCACCGAGCGCCACCAGCCGGGCCACCTCGTCGGCGATCGTACCCGGCGCCCGCAGGTCGAAGTGCATGCGGTTCTTGGCGGTCTTCGGCTCGGGCACCCGGGCGAACCACATGTTCGGCGCTCCCCAGCCGGCGGCCTCGACGTAGGCCCGCTCCGACGTCGCGTCCTCGTCGACGGACGAGCCGAGGGCGCCGGCCCAGAAGCGGGCCGCGACGAGCGCGTCGCGACAGTCGAACGTCACGGTCTTGATGACGGCCATGCCGAGAGGGTAGTTCCGCAGTGATCCGCCGCGCCATCCTCCATCGGGGTGGCTTGAGGACGCCCGCACCGGCTCCGCACCGCTTGCCTGTTCACCGAACGCCCTCGCGTTGTCCGGGCCGCCGCTCCCAGGTTCCGGGCCTATCCTTGATCCGTCATGGATGAGTTCTGGTCGAATGCCCTCTGGTCGGTCACCCCTACGGTGCTCGTCGGCCTGATCTTCTGGTTCATCATGCGCTCCGTCATCCACGCCGACCGCAACGAGCGCAAGGCGTACGCGCAGGTCGAGGCCGCGGAGCGCGCCCGCATGGGCCTGCCGCCGGCCGACGAGTCGCGCCCCACCTCCTAGCGCCCTCTCCGAGCGCTGCACCCTCTGGCGCTGCACCTCTGGCGCTGCATCTTCTGACGCCGCTGCCCTGTCGCCCCTGCCCAGGCAGGCGGTCCGTGCGCAGCTTTTAGCTGGGCAGGATCCTTCTGCCTGGGCAGGAGCGCGTGCCGTGGTGCCCGAGCACGGGAGGTCGCGGCCGCCGCGGCGGCACTCCCGCACAGGAGCCGGTGCTTCCGGCCTATTCACAGGCACGCAACCCGCTCACGCCCAGGGCGAACAGGGGCATGCAACGGGGGATGCGCTCGTTAGCATCTGTGTATCGAAGCCGATCCCCTGCCCGGCTTCTAGGGAGACAACATGTTCGAGAGATTCACCGACCGCGCTCGCCGCGTCGTCGTCTTGGCTCAGGAAGAGGCCAAGATGCTCAACCACAACTACATCGGCACCGAGCACATCCTGCTCGGCCTCATCCACGAGGGTGAGGGCGTCGCCGCCAAGGCTCTCGAGTCCCTCGGCATCTCGCTGGACGCCGTTCGCGAGCAGGTCCAAGACATCATCGGTCAGGGCCAGCAGCAGCCGACCGGTCACATCCCCTTCACCCCCCGCGCCAAGAAGGTCCTGGAGCTCTCGCTCCGCGAGGCCCTTCAGCTCGGCCATAACTACATCGGCACGGAGCACATCCTGCTCGGCCTCATCCGCGAGGGTGAGGGCGTCGCGGCTCAGGTGCTCGTGAAGCTCGGCGCAGACCTCAACCGCGTGCGCCAGCAGGTCATCCAGCTGCTCTCCGGCTACCAGGGCAAGGAGGCCATCGCCGTCGGCGGCGACCAGCAGCAGGGCGAGAAGGCGGGATCGCAGATCCTCGACCAGTTCGGACGCAACCTCACGCAGGCCGCGCGCGACAACAAGCTCGACCCGGTGATCGGCCGCGACAAGGAGATGGAGCGGGTCATGCAGATCCTCTCCCGTCGCTCCAAGAACAACCCCGTCCTCATCGGTGAGCCCGGCGTCGGCAAGACCGCCGTCGTCGAGGGCCTCGCCCAGGCGATCGTCCGCGGCGACGTGCCTGAGACGCTGAAGGACAAGCAGCTCTACACCCTCGACCTCGGCTCGCTCATCGCGGGCAGCCGCTACCGCGGCGACTTCGAGGAGCGCCTCAAGAAGGTGACCAAAGAGATCCGCACCCGCGGCGACATCATCACCTTCATCGACGAGATCCACACCCTTGTGGGTGCGGGTGCCGCCGAGGGCGCGATCGACGCGGCCAGCATCCTCAAGCCGCTGCTCGCGCGCGGCGAGCTGCAGACCATCGGCGCGACGACGCTCGACGAGTACCGCAAGCACTTCGAGAAGGACGCCGCGCTCGAGCGCCGCTTCCAGCCCATCCAGGTGAACGAGCCGTCGCTGCCGCACACCATCAACATCCTCAAGGGTCTGCGCGACCGCTACGAGGCCCACCACAAGGTGTCCATCACCGACGGTGCGCTCGTGGCCGCCGCGAACCTGGCCGACCGCTACGTCGCCGACCGGTTCCTGCCCGACAAGGCCATCGACCTGATCGACGAGGCCGGCGCCCGCCTGCGCCTGTCGATCCTGTCGTCGCCGCCCGAGCTGCGCGAGTTCGACGAGAAGATCTCGGTCGTGCGCGCCGCCAAGGAGGCCGCCATCGAGGACCAGGACTTCGAGAAGGCCGCCAGCCTGCGCGACGAGGAGAAGAACCTCCTCGGCGAGCGTCTGCGCCTCGAGAAGCAGTGGAAGAGCGGCGAGGTGAAGACCACGGCCGAGGTGGACGAGGGCCTGATCGCCGAGGTGCTCGCCCAGGCCACCGGCATCCCCGTCTTCAAGCTCACTGAGGAGGAGTCCAGCCGGCTCATCTTCATGGAGAAGGCCCTGCACCAGCGCGTCATCGGTCAGGAGGAGGCCATCTCGGTCCTCGCCAAGACTATCCGTCGCACGCGCGCCGGCCTCAAGGACCCGAAGCGCCCGAGCGGCTCGTTCATCTTCGCCGGCCCCACCGGTGTCGGTAAGACCGAGCTGGCCAAGGCCCTCGCCGAGTTCCTGTTCGACGACGAGGACGCCCTCATCTCGCTCGACATGAGCGAGTACGGCGAGAAGCACACCGTCTCGCGCCTGTTCGGTGCCCCTCCCGGGTTCGTCGGGTTCGAGGAGGGCGGCCAGCTCACCGAGAAGGTGCGCCGCAAGCCGTTCTCCGTCGTGCTGTTCGACGAGATCGAGAAGGCCCACCCGGACATCTTCAACTCGCTGCTCCAGATCCTGGAGGAGGGACGTCTGACGGACGGTCAGGGTCGCGTCATCGACTTCAAGAACACGGTGATCATCATGACCACCAACCTCGGCACGAAGGACATCACGTCCGGGCCCGTCGGCTTCCAGATCGAGGGCGACACCGCCACCGGCTACGACCGGATGCGCGGCAAGGTCGTCGAGGAGCTGAAGAAGCACTTCAAGCCCGAGTTTCTGAACCGCGTGGACGAGACCATCGTCTTCCCGCAGCTGACGCCCGAGGAGCTGCTCCAGATCGTGGATCTGTTCCTCAAGCGTCTGGGCGAGCGCCTGCTCGACCGCGACATGACGGTGGAGCTCACCAAGCCCGCCAAGGAGCGCCTGATCGAGGTCGGCTTCGACCCCGCGCTCGGCGCCCGCCCGCTGCGCCGCGCGGTGCAGCACGAGATCGAGGACCGGCTGTCCGAGCGCATCCTGCACGGTGAGCTCAACTCCGGCGACCACGTGCACGTCGACTTCATCGGCGGCGAGTTCATCTTCACCACCACGAGCCGCGGCGAGGCCGTCGGCGTGGGCGTGAACGCGACCGCCGCGGTCGGCACGGGTCCCGGCACGGCAGACCTGGCGATCACGAGCGACTAGTCCGGCAGGGGACAGTCACAGAGGGGCCCGGCGAGGAGACTCGCCGGGCCCTTCGTCGTTCCCGCACGGTGCGGTCCCGGTGCGGTCCCTGAGGCTGTCGACGGGGCGGGACCGTTCGGCGCTAGCGGCGCGCGTCGACCCTCCCCCCTTTCCCAAGGTCCGGTCCCGGGGCCCTCGGCCCACGCCCCACGCCCCACGAGGTGGCCCGGGATCGCAATTCAGCAGAGCCGAGCCGACACGCCGTCCGGTGCACCGCTCGAGCGGCGTGTCCGGCCTTCGATGCTGAATTGCGTCGAGGGGTCCGGGGTCCGTGGTTTCGGGCGGTGGGCGGCACGTCGACCTCGCGGAGGGTACGCATCCGGGGCGGCGGTACGCTGGAAACCCCGGCCCAGCGCATACCGCTTTGTGCATCCGCGCATCCGCGCACTCCGCGACCGGGAACGGACGGAAGGGGTCGGCAGGTGACGACGACGACGGGGATCACGGTGCGCCGAGCCCGCACCAGCGACATCCCCACGATCCAGGAGCTCGTGGAGCCCCTCGTGCAGAACCGGGTGCTGCTCGGCAAGGACCGCGTCGTGCTCTACGAGGCCGTGCCGGAGTTCCGCATCGCGGAGACGGCCGACGGCACACCCGTGGGCTGCGGCGCCCTGCACGTGATGTGGGAGGACCTCGGCGAGATCCGGACCCTGGCCACGGATCCCGCCCACCGCGGCAAGGGCGTTGGTCACGCGCTCATCGAGCAGCTCGAGCAGGATGCTCGCGCGCTCGGCCTCAGCCGGCTCTTCTGCCTGACCTTCGAGGTCGAGTTCTTTCGCCGCCACGGCTTCGAGCCGGCCGGCGAATCGGTCGTGGACCGCGAGATCTACTACGAGATGCTGCGCTCGCCCGACGAGGGCATCGCCGAGTTCCTCGACCTCTCCCGGGTGAAGCCCAACACCCTCGGCAACACCCGAATGCTCAAGGTCCTCTGACCCGTCTAGCGGTGCTCGACGCCGCCCGCCCGATCCATTCGCGGCCCGTCCATGGGCCGGTGCGGTCCGTTGCGAGCGTGCCGGGATCCGCCCTGCGGCCCACGGGCGCCGCTTCCTGAGCCGTCCTCGCGTCCGTGCTCGCGGCGCGCCGCGGCAATGCGGGCCGTGCTCCGGCGCCTGGTTACCCTTGTCGCATGCCGACGACCCCTCATCCCGTTGGCCGCCAGTCAGCCGCCGTGTACCGGCGCCGCCGCATCGTGGTCGGCCTCGCCCTGCTCCTCGTGATCCTCGTGATCGCGCTCATCGTGGGACGCCTCGCGTCCAGCTCCGGCGCGGAGAACGACCCCGCCGATCCGTCGGCGTCGACGGCGAGCGAGCCCGCGGCCAGCGGAGACCCGGACCCGGCGGAGACCGACGCCGCCGACGCGGACGACGTCACGATCGAGGAGTGCGACCCCGCTCTGCTCGAGGTCGTGGCCCTGACCGACGCGGAGGAGTACGAGCCGGACGCGCAGCCGAAGCTCTCGTTCTCGATCACGAACACCGGCTCCGATGTATGCACGGCCAACGTCGGCACGTCGACGCAGGTGTACACGATCTCCACCGGCGCCGACGTGGTGTGGACCTCGACGGACTGCCAGGAGGACCCGACGGACCAGCTCCTGACGCTCGAGCCGAACACGCCCGTCTCGTCGACGCCCTTCGCCTGGGAGCGCGTGCGCTCGTCCGAGGACACCTGCGACGTCGAGGAGCGCGAGGCGGTCATCGGCGAGGGGGCGACCTACGCCCTCGAGGTCGAGGCGGCGGGATCGCCGTCGCTCGAGCCGCGCACCTTCCTCCTGTACTAGGGGGAGTGGGGCCGGGCCCCCGCTCGCTCCCCTCGTGCCGCGCTCGTCCCCGCGCGTCCTCGTCCCCTCCGCACCCCCATCGGCCCGTCCCCTCGCGCAATTCAGCAGATCCGGGACGACACGCCGTCTCGGGAGCGCCCTCTACGGCGCGTCGCGGCGGATCTGCTGAGTTGCGTTCGAGGGCGGGCGGGATCTGCTGAGTTGCGTTCTGGTGGGCTGCGGATCTGCTGAGTTGCGTCCCTTCGACAGGCTCAGGGACCGTGTTCGGTGCGTCCCTTCGACGGGCTCAGGGACCGTGTTCGGCGCGTCCCGTCGACGGGCTCAGGGACCGTGACGGGTGCTGGCGCGATACCGCTAGAAGGCGCCGTCCAGCTCTCGCTCGCGGTCGCTCTTCGACATGTCGAGCGCCCGGGTCACGGCCGCGTGCAGCGTGCCCACCTCGGCGTCGATGGTGCGCGAGAAGCCGAGGCGCAGCGCTTCCGACGTGCGCTGACGCATCGCGGACACCGAGCGGATCTCGCCCGCCAGGCTGATCTCGCCGAATGCGGCGAGGGTGTGCGGCAGCGCCTTCTGCGTGACCGCGGAGACGAGGGCGAGCGCGATGGCCAGGTCGGCGCCCGGCTCCGTGAGGCGCACCCCGCCCACCGTGGAGACGTAGACGTCGCGGTCCGAGAACCGGTGGCCGACGCGTCGCTCGAGCACGGCGAGGAGCATGGCGACCCGGGAGGGGTCGACCCCGTTGGTGACGCGGCGCGGCTGCGGCGCCTTGGTGTCCACGACGAGGGCCTGGATCTCGACCGGCAGCGCCCGCCGCCCCTCGAGCGCGACCGTGACGCAGGTGCCGCTGACCTCGTTCTTCGCCCGGCTGATGAACAGGGCGCTCGGGTCCTCGACCTCGCGGATGCCCTCGCCCGTCATCTCGAAGCAGCCGACCTCATCAGTGGGGCCGTACCGGTTCTTGAGGGCGCGCACGAAGCGCAGGGCCGTCTGGCGGTCGCCCTCGAACTGGCACACCACGTCGACGAGGTGCTCGAGCAGCCGGGGGCCGGCGATGCTGCCGTCCTTCGTGACGTGGCCGACGAGCAGCACGGGGGTGTTGCGGTCCTTCGCGACCCGGATCAGGGTCCCGGCGACCTCCCGCACCTGGCTGGGCTGGCCGGCGAGGCCGTCCGACAGCGAGCTGCTGACCGTCTGCACGGAGTCGACGATGATGAGCTGCGGGTCGATCTGGTCGATCTGACCGAGGATGGTCGCGAGGTCCGTCTCGGCGGCGAGGTAGAGGTGCCGGTGCAGGGCGTTCGTGCGCTCGGCGCGCAGCCGCACCTGGCTCACGGACTCCTCCGCGCTCACGTAGAGCACGCGGTAGCTCGCGTCGGCGAACACGGACGCGACCTCGAGCAGGAGCGTCGACTTGCCCACGCCGGGCTCGCCGCTCAGCAGGATTGCGGCGCCGGGGACGATGCCGCCGCCGAGCACCCGGTCGAGCTCACCGAGCCCGGACGGCCAGTGCGAGACGTCGTTGGGGCGGATGTCGACGATCGACTGCGCGAGCCGGGCGTCACCGATGCGGACGGGCTTCACGGAGCGCGACGGCGGAGCCTGGTCGGCGACGTCGAGGACGGTGCCCCACTGCTGGCACTCGGCGCAGCGGCCCACCCACTTCACGCTCGTCCAGCCGCACTCGGTGCACCGGTAGTTCGACTGGATCTTCGCCACCCGGCGAGCCTAACCGTGGCCACCGTCATCCCCCGGACGCACGCCGGGCCTGCGGTCAGTCGAGCTTCGCGATCGCCCTGTCGAGGAGGGGAAGGAACGCCGACGCCCACACCTTGTAGCCGCGGTCGTTGGGGTGGAAGAAGTCGCCCGCCACCTGGGTGAGCGCGCGCGGCAGCCCCTGGCGCCGGGTGGTGCGGTAGAGCGGCACGATGGTGTGCCCGTTCGCGATGGCGATGCGGTGCAGGATGCGGTTCGCCGCCTTGACCTTCCGCTCGCCGTCGGGGAAGTGGAAGCTCGGCAGGTCCGCGACGAGCGAGCGCGGGGGCAGCGAGGTCAGGAGCGTGCGCAGGTCCCGCTCGAAGCGCTCCGGATCGAACGCCCCCATGTCGTTCGCCCCGACCGAGACGGTGACGACGTGCGGCTTCAGCTTCTTCAGCTTGGGCAGCTGCAGGTCGACCGCGTCGGCCACCCGGGCGCCCGAGATGCTCAGGTTGACGATGTGCACCGTGCGCCCGGTCGCCTCCCGGATGTGCTCGGCCAGCAGTCCGACGTAGCTCTTCCCCGGCGCGCTGGCCCCGATGCCCTGCGCCGCCGAGTCGCCGATGGCGGCGTAGACGATCTCTCCCGTGACGGCGATCTGGTCGCGCCACCACTTCGAGTGGACCGGGAGCGTCTCGTTGAGGACGACGGCGTTCGCCTCGCGGCGGCGCATGAATGCCCGGGGGACGTACGTCGCCAGGCTCACCAGCGCGGCGGTGACGGAGCCCCAGATGATCGGAGTGCGGAGAGATGTCACTCGAAGAATTTTACTCCCGGCGGGAATGCTTGCGACGCGTCGACCGCGACCCCGGGGCCCGTGTACGGGGGCCGCCGGTTGTGCGGGACGGGACCGCGTCCGGGGGCATCCGGAGTCTGTACTACAATCGACGGCGGTGGCGTGTCCGAGCGGCCTAAGGAGCATGTCTCGAAAACATGTGTGGGGGCGACTCCACCGTGGGTTCAAATCCCACCGCCACCGCCAGGGAATCCCTACCTCTTTTCGGTAGTGGACAGAAGAAGCCCCCGTCACACCCGACGGGGGCTTCTTCGCGTCCGCCGTGCCTGCTCGCGAGCGGAACCCTTCAGGTCAGGCCGCTGAGGGCGTCCGACGCAGCTCGGCGATCTCCTGGCCCGCGCGACGCGCACCCGTCTCGGCCTCCTCCTTGAGAGCGGCCGCCACGCCGGTGAACGCGTCGAGGGCGGGGTTGACGCCGACGAGGGTGAACGGGCGCTCCACGACGCGGAGGTCGAGCCCCCACACGTCCTCGAGCACCCGGCGGAGCCACGGCGTGGAGTGGTCCCAGCCCTCCTTCGGGCTACCGGGGTTGTAGTTGCCGCCGAGCACGGTGACGAGGGTCGCCGGCTTCCCGCGGAGCGCGGTGCCCTGCGTGCCGATGCGGGGGTCCGTGTACGCGAGGTCGAACCACAGCTTGACGTGCTGGGAGACGCCGTAGTTGTACAGCGGCACGGCAAGGAGCAGGGCGTCCGCGCTCACGAGCTCGTCGGCGAGGGTGGCCGCGAGCGCCATGGCCTCTCGCTGGTCCGCCGTCCGGTCGGGCTCCGGGGTGAAGCTCCCGGCCACGGCGTTCTGCCACGCGGTGGCCGGGATGGGGTCCGCCGCCAGGTCGCGGCGGATCACCGTCGAGTCCGGGTGGGCGCCGAGCCACTGCTCCTCGACGAGGTCGCCGAGCGCGCGGCTGGCGGAGGTGGCGGGGAGGATGCTGGCATCCAGGCGGAACAGGGTCACGGCTACTCCTTCTGCTTCGGTTAGTCACTCTGTTATTCATAGCGACTCCGGTGACGATAGCACGATACAATCGAGTTATGGAAGCAGGGCACCACGATGCGCACGCGTGCGACGCGGCGGTGAGTCTCGCCTTCACGATCCTCGGCAAGCGCTGGAACGGCATGATCATCGACGCGCTCGGCGGCGGCCCCCTGTCGTTCGCGGTCCTGCGCCGCACGGTCACGGGCATCAGCGACGCCGTGCTCTCGGACCGCCTTTCTGAGCTGACCGAGGCCTCCCTCCTCTCCCGCGTCGTCGACCCGGGGCCGCCGGTGTCGGTCACGTACGCGCTCACCCCCGGCGGTGAACGACTCCTCCCCGTGCTCGAGCAGCTCGGCCAGTGGGCGTCGGAGAACCTCGCCGTGCCGCAGAGGGCCTGACCACCGGCGCATGAGCGACGCGATCCGCTACGCCTGGCGCGGGGCCGTGACGGACGACGGAATGGTCGATCTCGTCGTGTCGCACGGCGGCAGGGCGAGCGCCGGCTGGTGGGACCGGATCCGCGCCCACAGCCTCGGCTGGGTCAGCGCGCGGGACGCGGCCGGGCTCCTCGTCGGCTTCGTCAACGTGGCCTGGGACGGCGGCGACCACGCGTTCCTGATCGACACGAAGACGCGGGGCGACCACCAGCGCCTGGGGATCGGCACCGAGCTGGTGCGCCGCGCTGCGGCCGAGGCCCGCGCGGCGGGTTGCGAGTGGCTGCACGTCGACTACGAGCTGCACCTCGCCTCGTTCTACCTGGACGCCTGCGGCTTCCGGCCGACGGAGGCCGGGCTGATCCGCCTGCGCCCGGGGAACGGGGACACACCGGACGGCGCCGCGGGCGCGACGGGGGAGTAGCCCCGCACCGCCCGGCACCAAGTCAGCACGGACGGATCAGCGCAGCCGGGGACCAGCCCTGACTCGATCAGGTCAGGCGGACCCCGGTGTGCGCCTCGAGCGCGTCGAGGAGCGCGTCCTGGAACGCCTCGTCCCGCGCCGAGGGGTGCGGCTCCCGCTGCCGCTGGTGGAACCAGTAGGCGGAGGTGTTCGTGGCCGGGTCCTCTCCCGCCGCGAGCCAGGCCTGGGTGCGGTGCCCGAGCTCGAGGTCGTCCGGGGCGCCGGCGCCGCCCATCCGGGTGGGCACCCAGCCGGGGTCGACGGCGTTGCTGAACACGTCGGGGCGGATGCGGGCGACGGCGGCCGCGAGCGCGGTGACCATCAGCTTGCTGTCGGAGTAGGAGGCGGTCGCCCGTGCTCCGGCCCAGTCGAGACCCGTGAGCGACGCGCGCCCACCGCGGTGCATCCCGCTGCTGAGGAAGACGAGCCGCCGCGCCGGCAGCAGGGCCGTCAGGAGGTAGGGCGCCACGACGTTCACGGGGAGGATCGACGGTCCGCTGATCACCCCGGCGTTGTGGATGACGGCGTCCACGCCGCCCAGCCGCTCCACCTGCGGCACGAGACCCCGGACGGCGTCGAGATCGGCGAGATCGCCCGTGACGAGCGCCGCGCCGCGCTGCATCAGGTCGTGCAGGTGCTCCTCGGCGCGCTCCGCGCTGCGGGAGTGCACGAGCACCGTGTGGCCCTGTTCGAGGAGCTCCCGGGCGGCGCCGAGTCCGAGACCGGTCGAGGCGCCGGTGACGAGGATGCGAGACATGGTGTCCTTTTTACGCCCGGCCGGGATGTGCTGCGGGCGAGCGGCATCGCGACCGACGTGATCGGTATGGTGACCGCATGACCTCCCCCGGATCCCACGCCGACCGGCGCGACCGTCCCGGCGGCGGCGGAACACGCCGCTGATGGGCCCGCAGCTCGACGACGGCCTGGCCGACGACCTCCGCGCCCGACTGGGGGAGCGGCACCCGGTGGCCGCCGTCGCGACCGTCGTTTCCGGTGCGACCAGGATCGCGGTCCGCGGCGCCGAGACGGACGCGGACTTCGAGATCGGCTCCCTGTCCAAGGCGGTCACCGGGCTGCTCTACGCCGACGCGGTCGACAGGGGCGAGGTCACGCCGGACACCGCCCTGGGCTCGCTCCTTCCGCTCGGCGGCAGTGCGGCCGCCGACGTGACCCTCGCGTCCCTGAGCACGCACACCTCGGGACTCCCGCGGCTCGCTCCGCAGTCGGACACCCTCCGGCGCACCATCCGCCTGCAGACCCGGGGTGCGAATCCCTACGGCGAGACGCTCGCCGAGCTTCTCGAGCGGACTAGGCGGGTGCGGCTTGCCGCTCCCCGCGCCCGGTACTCGAACCTCGGCTTCCAGCTGCTCGGGCACGGCGTCGCCGCCGCGGCGGGGCACTCCTACGCGAACCTGCTGGAGCGGCGGCTGGCCGACGTGCTCGGCCTGCCCTCGCTGTACGTCCCGGCCGCGCCGGGCGAGCTGCGGCCGACGGCGCTGCCCGGCCGGAGCGGCAGGGGCAGGCCGAGGGAGGCCTGGACCGGCGAGGCGCTCGGACCCGCGGGCGGCATCCGGTCCTCGATCGGGGACCTCGCCCGCCTGGTCGCCGCCCTGCTCGACGGCACGGCCCCGGGGACGCCTGCGCTCGATCCGGTGCGACCGTTCGCCGGCCCGGCGGTACGGATCGGGGCGGGCTGGCTCGCCGTGACGGCAGAGGGGCGCGAGATCACCTGGCACAACGGGGGGACGGGCGGCTTCTGCTCGTGGCTGGGGCTCGACCGCGCCGCGGGCGCGGGCGTCGTCCTCGTCCGCGCGACCGCCGGATCCGTCGACCGCCACGGCATGGCGATGCTGAAGGGCCTCACGGCCTAGCTCCCCCGGCGGCACGCACTAGGAGGCAGAGCTCACATGGCAGAGCTCAGTGGCACCAGCTGGGCTGGAAGCCGCTGACGCTGCGGGTCGTGGCGCCGGTGGAGACGTCGACGAAGTACGTCGTCATGTCGGTGAACGCGGGGAGCAGGTCGTCGCCGTCGAGCACGCCGTCGAGGGGGACGACCTCGATCGCAAGAAGCTGCCCGTTGGGCGACACGCAGAAGTCGCGGATCCTGCTCGTCTCGGACGTCGGGCGGTAGATCCGCTCCGTGCCGGACGGGTCGACGAGCAGCAGCTCGGAGCTGATCGTTTTCCGCGCGAGGGCGTAGTCCACCCGGTCGTACTGCTGCACGTAGCGGTCCTCGCCGAGCACGACAAGCCGGCCGGGAGTCGAGGCGGGGTCGGCGTCCGCCGCTGGTAAATCCAGCGGCGTGACGCTCCCATCCGCAAGGTCGATCACGGAACCGGACGACGGGTCGGCGACCACGAGGTCGGTCGTGCCCGGGACGAAGCCCCGCAGCTCGGCGTGCTGCCCGAGCGGGGTCGGCGGGGTGCCGGCGATCGGGTCGAGGAGGTACAGCTGGTCGTCCTCGGCCTGCGCCACGAGCGCCGTGCTGCCCGGCACGAAGTCGTAGTCCCGCACGGCAAGCGGGGCGCCGTCGAGCCCGAGGACCTGGACGGGCACCCCGGACGGATCGGTCAGGTCGAGGACGAAGAGGGGCGCCACGCGCGTCGACGTCCGCGGGTCGACCTCTCCGCCGAGCCGGAAGCCGAGGAGCTGCTCCGACAGCCCCAGGTCGTACAGCGGCCCGCCGACCGGGGTCGGCACCGTCGCCGACACCCCGTCGCCCAGGGCGGTGAGCACGAGGGATTCGGCGCCGTTCTCGCCCCGGGTCGCGGCGACGAGCACGGACTCGGAGACCACGTACTCCTGAATGCGTGGAGCCTGGAACACCTCCTCGGACTCGGCCCCCGTGGGCGAGTTGCGGAAGATGCGGTCGGGCGCGTCCTGGCCGCCCGCCTCGCCGCCGTCCCGGAGGAGGGTGAACACATCGACGCTCGGGGTGGAGAAGCCGTGTTCGAGGGAGCCCGCCGCGGTGGTGAACGCGCCCGACACGTCGGTCACGCTCACCGTGTAGTCCGTGTCGTAGTCGAGGATGTCCGCGAACCGGATGGTGAGGGTCGCGCCGTCGACGGACACGTCGTCCACCCGGGCCGACGGCGACACCCGCACCTGCGACGGCTCGACGGCGGCGAGCGGCTGGTTCGCGGTCAGGACGAGCCGCTGCTCGGCCCGGGCGACCACGGCCCGCGTGTTGATCTCCGCGGAGCTGAGGCGCGGGCCCTGCGTGGCATTGGCCGCCCCGAGCCCGACCGCGGCGACGGCGAGCCCGGTCAGCACGACGGCGTTGACCCGCCGGAACCGCCTGCCCCTCGAGCGCTCGTGCCGCGGGATGTCGTGCACGTGATCGGCGCGCCGGTCAGTAGACATACGGCTCGTTCGGCTGCTCGGTCGGGTTGATCGCCTCCGGCGTGATCGCGATCGTCTGCAGGCTGGCGAGGCTCGGGTTCGCCCCGAAAGGCCCGGTCACCGTCACCCAGCTGTCGACGGGGAACCGGCTTGCCCAGTCCGGCGAGTAGACCGCGACGCCCACCGGCTGTGCGTCGACGGCGCAGCAGGTCACGACGAAGCGCGCCACGTAGAAGACGTTGTCGGGATCGTCCGGGTCGGGGGTGACGAAGCCGGTGAGCGTCGCGCTCTTGTCGGCGAAGAAGTCCTCGTCCGCGCCCTGGCGGATCAGGGACGCCCAGTCCTTCACGGTGAAGGTCGAGTAGTCCCCGCCGATGAGGTCCGCAGACTCGACGGCAGCCGGTCCGGCGACGGAGGCGTTCAGGTCCCTCTGGTCGACGGTCGAGGTGGTCAGCGTCGCCGGGGGGAGCACGAGGAGGGCGCCCGTGGTGAGGACGGTGACGAGCACGCTTCCGACGACCGCCGCGGTCCTGCGACCGGCCTGGCCCGAGGGGGTGTCATGCCCGTCGCGCTCATGGTGGTCGTGGCCGTGCTCATCGTGCTCATCGTGCTCATCGTGGTCGTGGTCGTGGTCGTGGCCGTGGTGGTGGTGGTCATGCTCGTGCTCGTCGCCGAGCTCGCGCTCCTCGTCCCGGGCGGGCCCGGAGGCGGGCACGATGGCGAACGCGGCGACGGTGAACACGGCCGCGGTCACCGCCATCACGGTGGTGAACACGTAGTAGCGCGGGTGAATGTAGAGGCCGAGCTGTCCGGTGGCGGCCAGCCACACCGTGGCGACGATGCCCACAAGGCTGAGCAGCACGCCGGCCCAGCGCGAGACGAACCGATCACGCAAGGAGGTTCACCCCCAGTCCCAGCACGAGGCAGCAGAGGCCCACCGTCGCGGTGACCCGCAGGAGCGCCGATGCGGTGAAGGTCGTCCGCAGGAGGGCGAGCATCTTCACGTCCACCATGGCGCCGAACACCAGGAAGGCGACGATGCTGCCGGGCAGGAAGGTCGACCCGAAGGACAGGATGAAGAAGGCGTCGACGTTCGAGCAGATCGCGATGATGAAGGCGAGGGCCATCAGCGCCAGGACCGACAGCACGGGGTTGCCGCCGAGGGTGGCCAGGGTCTCGCGGGAGACGCCGACCTGGATCGCGCCGGCGATGGCGGAGCCGACGACGAGGGCGGGCAGCATCGTGCTGGTCTCCTCGGCGAAGGCGAGCACGCTGCGGCGCATCCGCGCGCCCGTCTCGGGGTGGTCATGATCCATCCGGCAGGCGGCCTCGAAGCGCGGCGTGAGCAGCTGCTCCTGGTGGGGGTGCAGGCTGAACAGCCAGCCGATCAGGTTCGCGATCACGAAGCCGCCCAGGATGCGTCCCACGAGGATCCCGTTGTCCCAGCCGAAGGCCTGGTACGTCGTGATGATGGTCACGGGGTTGAGGATCGGCGCGGCCAGGAGGAAGGTCATCGCCTCGGACACCGATAACCCCTTGAGCAGCAGTCCGCGGGCGAGCGGGACGTTGCCGCACTCGCAGACCGGCAGCAGGACCCCGAGCAGAGACATCACGGCGCGCCGGGCCACGGGGTGCGTGGGAAGCAGCCGGGTGAAGAGGGTCTCGGGAACGAAGATCCGCACGGCGATCGACAGGATCACGCCGAGGAACACGAACGGCAGCGACTCCACGAGCACGCTGATGGAGAGGGTGAAGAAGTCCCGCACCTGCTCCGGAACGCCCTCCGAGGGGGTCTGCGGGCTGACAACGCGGAGGGTCAGCAGGACGACGGCGAGGGCGATGCCTGCGGTGAGGCCGGTCGCGAGGCGTGGGGCTGCTCGGCGGGTGGGCACGACGTCCAGGGTACGGTGCCCGCGATGCACGCTCGGCCGGGATCCGCGCGGGTGCCGCTCACCGGGGGCGCCTTCGGCGGCGGTCTCGGTGGCACCCTCGGTATTCCAGGCGGGGCCGCTCACACGCTCGCGGTGGCGACCATGCGTCCCTCTTCGAGGCGCACGAGGTGGTCGGCGGCGGCGATCACCGCGGGGTCGTGGGACACGCAGACGACCGCCGCGCCGCGGTCCGCCTCGGCGCGCATCACGGCACGGATGCGATCGGCGCTGTCGGCGTCCAGGCCCGTCGTGGGCTCGTCGAGCAGGAGGAGGTCGGCACGCCCCGCGAGGCCCTGCGCGAGGAGGGTGCGCTGGCGCTGGCCACCCGAGAGGGATCCGAAGGGCTGGCGGGACAGATCGGTGATCCGCAACCGGTCGAGCGCGTCGTCGATGGCGGCACGGGCGTCCGCGCCGATCCGGCGCCACGGACCGGTGCGGCCCCAGGCGCCGACGGTCACCACATCGCGCACGGTCACGGGCAAGCGATCGGAGACGGCTGCGCGCTGCGGCACGAACGCGACCGCCGCGGTCGCGGTGCGCGTGCCCGCCGACGGCTGCCTCGTGCCGGCGATGACCTCGAGGAGGGTCGACTTGCCTGCGCCGTTCGGCCCGGTGATCACCGTCACCGCGCCGCGGCCCACGTCCAGGTCCACGTCTCTCACCACGTCGCGCCCGGCGAGATGGACGTGCACGGCGCGAAGCCGCGCGGCGGGCGGAGAGGGGGTGGGGGAGCAGGGCACGAGCCCACCCTAGGAGCAGACCGGGTTGCTATCAAGTTTGATAATCATTATCAACAGCGCTACCGTCGGGCCTCGTGACCTTCCTGACCACCTCGACCTCCGTGGCCGCCGGCCTGCTCGAGCCGTTCGCGCTCGACTTCCTGCAGCGCGCCCTTGTGGGCGGGAGCCTCGTCGCCGTGCTCTGCGGAGTGGTCGGCAGCTGGGTGGTCGTCCGCGGGATGGCGTTCCTCGGTGAGGCTCTCGCCCACGGGATGCTGCCCGGCGTCGCCCTCGCGACCGTGCTCGGCCTGCCGGTGATGGCGGGCGGTGCGATCAGCGCGATCGTCATGAGCCTCGGCATCGGGGCGCTGCAGCGCCGCGGCCGGCTGTCGTACGACACGAGCATCGGCCTGCTGTTCGTGTCGATGCTCGCGCTCGGGGTCATCATCATCTCCCACTCGGGCAGCTTCGCCACCGATGCGACGTCGATCCTGTTCGGTGACATCCTCGCCATCGCCCCGGCGGACATCGTGCTGCTCGCCGTCGCCGCCGCGATCGGCGTCGCCGTCTCCGCCGTCGCGCACCGCTCGCTCGTCGCGCTCGCCCTGGACTCCCGGATCGCGTCGGTGCTCGGCCTCCGCCCCCGCCTGGCCCAGGCGGCGCTCGTGGGACTCGTCACGCTCGCCGTCGTCGCGTCCTACCAGGCGGTCGGCTCGCTCCTCGTGGTCGGACTGCTGCTCGCCCCCGCGGTGGCCGCAGGGCACTGGACCACCCGCATCCCCAGCCGGATGCTGCTCGCCGCCGCCCTCGGGATCGTCGCCGTCCTCGGTGGGCTGCTCGTCTCGTGGCACGCGGGGACCGCTGCCGGCGCATCCGTCGCCGCGGCCGCGATCACCTTGGCTGGCGCGTCCTGGCTGTGCCGAGCGCTCCTCGACGCCCTCCGGTCCCCGCGGCACGCCGTGCCCGTGGGCGCCAGCCCGCCGGCCGCCGAAGCGCCGAGCCGGTGAGCCCGACCCCCGCGCCCGATCGGCGCCCCGACCCGCTCCACCCCTGGAAGGGCCACGTGCGCCCCCGCATCCTCACCCTCGCCGTCGCAGGCGGACTCGCCCTCGGCCTCACCGCCTGCGCGGTCGGCCCGGCCGCTCCCTCCGGCGGTGCGCCGACCCCCGGCGATGCCTCGACCGAGGCCCCGGGTGCCGGGGACGGTCACGGCGCCGTTGCGGGGGCCGCGGAGGTGGCGGAGCCGCAGCTCGGGCTCACCACGATCGACCCGTCCGGCGCCGTCGCGCACCTCGATCTGCTCGACGAGAGCGTCGTCGCGATCGGCGAGATCGGAGCTCCGAGCGCTATGACGACCGACGGCCGCTACCTGTTCGCCCGGACGGACGCCGGCGTCGAGGTGGTCGACAGCGGGGTGTGGACGTGGGACCACGTCGACCACTTCCACTACTACCGTGCCGACCCGCGCCTGCTCGGCACCGTACCCGGCGACGGCGCGGCGACCGTGGCGACCACGAACCTGTCGACGACCGGCGGCACCGGGGTCTTCTTCGCGGGATCGGGGGAGGCCGTGCTGCTCGACACAGCGGCCCTGTCGAAGGGCGAGGTCGTCGAGAGCTTCCGCATCCAGACGGACCCGCACGCCGGGATGGTGGTGCCCGTGGGGTCCTTCGCCCTGGTCACGGATGCGGATGCGGGTGCGGGTGTCGGTGTCGGTGTCGGTGCCGATTCCGAGAGCGGGGCGGCCGCAGCAGTGCTCGCATACACCGCCGACGGCGAGCCCACGGGACTCGAGGAGCAGTGCCTCGACGCATCCGGCACGATCACGACGCGCGTGGGCGCGGTGATCGGGTGCCGCGACGGCGCCCTGCTCGCCACACTGCAGGACGGGGAGCTCGTCGTCGAACGCATCCCGTACCCGGAGGGCACGACCGCCCCCGCGGCCACCGGGTTCGCCAATCGCGAGGGCCGTCCGACCGTCGCGGCGCTTGCCGGCCCGGACGCCATCTGGCTGCTCGATACGCGCGAAAGGTCCTGGACCCTGCTGCCCGCTCCCACGCCCCTCGTCGGCGCGACGGCGGTCGACGACGAGGACGAGCACGTGCTCGCGCTCGCCGCGGACGGGCGCGTGCTCGTGCTGGACGGTGCGGACGGCGCGGTGCTCGCCGAGACCGATGCGCTCGTTGCGGGCTCACTGGCCGCCGGCCTCGCCCCCGCGCTGATCGCCGACCAGCAGCGGGCCTACCTGAGCGCCCCCGCCGAGCGGCGGTTGTTCGAGATCGACTTCGCCGACGGCGGCCGCATCGCCCGCACCTTCGACACCGCCACGGAGCCGGTCTTCGCGGCCGAGACGGGACGGTGACCATGATCGGCACCCGCACCCGCACCGGCACCGGCACCGGCACCGGCACCCGCACCGGCACCCACACCCGAATCCGCCCCCGGCTCGCGATAGCCGCGGGCATCGTCGCCACGACCCTCGCCGGGCTGACCGGCTGCGCCTCCGCCGCGGAGGACCGGCCGCTCGTAGTCGTGTCCACGAACATCCTCGGAAACGTCGTCGAGGAGCTCACCGGCGATCAGGCCGAGGTGAGAACGCTCATGAAGCCCAACGCCGACCCGCACTCGTTCGAGATCTCCGCCCGGGAGGCCGGGCGGATGCGCTCGGCCGACCTCATCGTCTCCAACGGCCTCGGCCTCGAGGAGGGGCTGCAGCAGCACCTCGACGCGGCGGAGGCGGCCGGCGTCGACACATTCGTCGCCGGCGACGAGATCGACGTGCTCGACTACAGCGAGGGCGACGCGGCGGGGATGCCGGACTCGCACTTCTGGACCGACCCGGGCCGCATGCTCGACGTCGTCGACGCGCTAGCCCCCGTCCTCGCCGCGATCGACGGCGTCGATGCGGACGCCGTGGAGGCGCAGGGCGCCGCGTACCGCGACGAGCTCGAAGTGCTCGACGCCGAGATGACCGACGCGTTCGCGGCGATCCCGGCGGAGCGGCGCGCGCTCGTCACCAACCACCACGTCTTCGGCTACCTCGCGCAGCGCTTCGACTTCGACGTGGTCGGCGCCGTCATTCCCGGCGGCACGACGCTGGCCGCGCCGTCGGCGTCCGACCTGGCCGACCTCGTGACCGCGGTAGAGGAGACCGGCGTCGCCACGATCTTCGCGGAGTCCTCATCGCCCGACCGGCTGGTTCAGGCCCTCGCGAGCGAGGCCGACGTGCACGTCGAGGTCGTCGAGCTCTTCACGGAGTCGCTGACCGAGGCCGGGGGAGGCGCCCCGGACTACCTGACCATGATGCGCGTCAACACCGAGCGCATCGCCACCGGGCTCTCCCCCTGACGGGCCGAACATCCCAAGAAGGAAGAAAAGAGGCACCATGCGCATCACACAGTTCCGCCGCGCGGGCATCACCGCCCTCGCCATCGGAGCGGCTGCGACCCTCGCGGGCTGCTCCACCGGTGGCGGCACCGGCTCCGCCCCGGAGACCAGCGGCAGTCCGACCGCGTCGAGCGCCGCCGCGACAGGAGAGGCCGGACCCCGCGTCGCCGTGGCGTACGAGGGTGGCATCGTCGTCCTCGACGGGGAGACCCTCGAGCCGGTCGCCGACCTCGAGTCCGAGGAGTTCACCCGCCTGAACCCCGCGGGCGACGACCAGCACGTGATGGTCACCATGAGCGAGGGCTTCCAGGTGCTCGACACCGGCACCACGACGGGCGACGAGCCCGAGCTCACCGACCTCGTCTTCGCCGCCGACACCCCGGGACACGTCGTCCGTCACGCGGGCAAGACGATCCTCTACGCCGACGGCACGAGCGACACGACCATCTTCGACACCGCGGACCTGGCGTCGGCCGACGGGATGCCGGAGACCGAGACGATCGAGGGCGTCGAGGCGCACCACGGCGTGTCCGTCGTGCTCGAGGACGGCACGTTCCTCACCACGGTCGGCAACGCCGACGGGCGCAACGGCATCGAGGTCCGTGACGCCTCCGGCGCCGTTGTCGCCACGAACGACCAGTGCCCGGGCGTGCACGGCGAGGGCACCGCCGCGAACGAGGCCGTCGTGTTCGGCTGCGAGAACGGCGCGCTCATCTACTCGGACGGCGAGATCGTGAAGCTCGACGCCCCGGACCAGCCGTACGGACGCATGGGCAACGCCTACGTCAGCGAGACCAGCCCCCTCGTCGTCGGCGACTACAAGTCCGACCCCGACGCCGAGGGCTACCTTCTCGGCGCCGTCACCGTGATCGACACCGCAGCGAAGACCCTTCAGGTCGTCGACCTGCCCGAGGGCGCGGGCTACACCTTCCGCGACGTCGCCCGGGGGCCCGAGGACCTCGCGTACATCCTCGCGAACGACGGCTCGATCCACGTGCTCGACCCCGCGACGACGGAGATCATCGACTCGTTCCCGGTCGTCGAGGCGTGGGAGGGCCCCGCCGAGTGGCAGGACCCGCACCCCGCCATCGTCGTCTCCGGCGACACCGCCTACGTCACCGAGCCGGCCGCGAACAGCGTCCACTCGGTCGACCTTCTGACCGGCGAGGTCGTTGCCACCGGCAAGCTCGACGTCACTCCCAACGAGATCGCCGTCGCCGCGGGCTGACTCCACGTCGGGAAAGCCATCGCGCCTCCTACGCCGGACCGAGTGGTCCGGCGGCAGGAGGCGCGATGCATGAGTGCCCGGCGTGCGCCCGGCCCGATGCGGAAGAGGACTGCTAGGAGGCGTCGCCCTCGGCGTCGTCCCGCGCGTTGTCGGCGTCGATCTGGTCCTCTCGGCCGTCCTGCTTCTCCTGCTCGGTTGCGTCGTTCGCGCCGTCCATGACGGGGCCGTTCTGAGTTGATGTCATGAACCGAACGCTACGTCATCGAGCCACCCGAGTCGCGGTCTCCGTGCGAACCCGCAGGAGAGCTCCGGACCAGGGCCGGCCGGCGACGGCGAGCGGCGCCGGCTCCCGCCTCGTGCGTCCCGGCTCGCGCGTCCGGGCTCGTCGGTCATAGGCTCGTGGGTCCTGGCTCGTCGGCTGTGGGCTCGTGGGTCCTGGCTCGTGAGTCATCCGGACCGGCACCCGCGACAGCGGATACCAGGCCCCGCCGCACCGGTCAAGCCCCCGGTCCGCTGTATTGCCCCGCGCCCACCGGGACCGTAGTGTCGACCAGGACGCATTTCCACCCCCCGGGAAAATGACGCGCGGCCGCGTACTCCGCCGGTCGCGCCTTAGGCGTCACGGCATCGTCGCCGTTCGGAAACGGCCCGGGCGTGGTTCCCCCCAACCGCCCCGGGTCTTTTCTGCGTGCGGCAGCGGTCCGGGCGGCGGCGCCTCTGCCGGCATGCCGTCCCTTCGCCCTGCAACACGAGCGCCCCTGCCCAGGCAGGAGGATCCTGCCCAGTTTTAACCTGGGCAGGAAACCGCTGCCTGGGCAGAGGCGAAGCGGGTGCGAGGGATTGTGCCCCTGCCTGGGCAGGGGCAGCGGAGGACAAGCGGGGCCGTGCGACCTACTCCTCGACCCACTCCAGGAGGTCGCCCGGTTGGCAGTCGAGGGTGCGGCACATGGCCTCGAGGGTGCTGAACCGCACCGCCTTGGCCCGGCCGTTCTTCAGCACGGCGACGTTCGCGGGCGTGAGCCCGACGCGGTCGGCGAACTCCCCGACGCTCATCTTCCGCTTGGCGAGCTCGACATCGATCCGCACGACGATCGGCATCAGATCACCGCCTCCATGTCGGTGCGCAGCACCGTCGCCTGGCGCAGGAGGGCGCGCAGGACGATCATCAGCAGCACAAGCACGGCGCCGAACAGCACCATCCCGAACAGCACGATGGGGATGCCGGGGTCGCGGATCTCCGGCGTGAAGTAGATGACGGCCGTGAGGTAGGCGGCGAGGCCGGCGAGAAGGAGCCAGCCCGCGGCGAACGACCAGACGATGCCGTTGACCCAGCCGAGCGACGCGTCGCTAAAGATGCTGTCCCTCTTCACCATGGTGAGCAGCTTCCAGGTGCAGACGATCACGACCTGGGCGCACAGCAGCTCCAGCTCGGCGACGACCAGGATCGGCCACAGCAGGTGCGCCGCCTCGGGCGTCTCCCGCACGTCGTGCGCGATGTCGCCCGGGATGCTCATGACCTGCATCAGCACGAGGAAGGCGAAGAGGCAGGCGAGGAAGACCCGCAGGACGAGGAGTGGGACTCGGAACGGCAGCATCTGTCGAGTGTCGCTCGTTACCTATCGAAAGTCAATAGAAGGGTGTCAGGGCCAGAGCCAGAGCCAGAGCCGCAGCTGCTGCTGCTGCCGCTGCCGCAGCCGCACGACCCTCTATGCGCCGCGTCCGCCGACGATGCTCACCGTGGGGATCGCGTGGTTCAGCCGCACGCGGAGCCGCAGGTCGTGGCGGCGTGCGTGCAGCACGCCGACGGTCGCGGCCACGAGCGCGGGGACGCCGCCCGCGACGACCATGGCCGTGTGGGTGCCGAACTGCTCCACGATCCAGCCCATGAGCGGACCGCCGAGGGCCTGCCCGCCGAGCAGCACCATCACGTAGAGCGACATCACGCGCCCGCGGATGCCCATGTTCGAGGACATCTGCACGAGGGAGTTCGCGGCGGTGAGGAACAGCAGCGTCGCGATTCCGACCGTGACCAGGGAGGCGGCGAAGGCGACGATGGTCGGCATGAAGCCCGCGGTCGCCTGCAGCAGCCCCGCGATGCCGGCCGTGAACACCACCTCGCGCAGCCGCACGGTCGCACGCCGGGTCGACGCGAGCGCGCCGACGAGCGAGCCGACCGCGACCATCGCGTTGAACAGCCCGTAGCCGCCCGAGCCGGCGCCGAACACGTCGTCCGCGTAGGAGGCGAGGAGCACGGGCATGGTGAGCGCGAAGACCGAGAACGAGGCGAGCAGGGTGATCGGCACGTAGATCGTCGGCTTCGACATCGCGTACTGCAGGCCCTGGCGCAGCTGGCCCGAGGAGCGCGGGGCGCGGGGGCTCGGGATCAGCTCGGCCTTGCGGATGCGGGTGAGCATGATCACGACGGCGAGGCAGGCGGCCCCGTTGAGGGCGAAGGACCAGCCGGCCCCGACGCCGAGCATCAGCAGGCCGCTGAGCGCGGGGCCGATCATGCCGCCGAGCTGGAAGATCGACGAGTTGATGCTGATCGCGTTGCGCAGGTGCGCGGGCCCGACCAGTTCGTTCACGAACACCTGGCGCGCCGGGTTGTCGATCACGGTCACGAGGCCGGTCATCAGGGCGATCACGAAGATGTGCCACACCTCGACGGCGCCGACCAGGGTCAGCACCGCGAGCAGGATGCTGAGCAGCGCGAACGCGCCCTGGGTGATCATCATGAGGGCGCGCTTGGAGTAGCGGTCCACGAGCACGCCGCCGAGCAGGCCGAGGACGAGCATCGGCGTGAACTGCATGGCGACCGTGATGCCGACGGCGGCGACGCTGCCGGAGAGCTCGAGCACCAGCCAGTCCTGTGCGATGCGCTGCATCCAGGCGGCCGTCATGGCCACGAGGTTGGTGCCGGCGAAGAGGCGGAAGTTGCGCACCCGGAGTGCTGCGAGGGTGTCCCGCCAGGCCGGGCGCTGAGCCTGAACGGGGAGTGCGTCTGTGGGGGGAAGGGCGTCTGAGATTGTGCGAGTCACGTGTGAAGGTCCCGAGGTAGCGGCAGAGTCAGTTATGTATGTCCCGTCCAACGTTATTGACGCGCGCTTTATTCGCTACTTCAATGGCTCCTATTACTGCCATTACGTTTGCCAATGAGGTGCCGTGTTCGATCCCGTTCTGCTCCGCTCGTTCCTCGCCGTGGCCGACACGCACAGCTTCACGCAGGCGGCCGGTCGGCTCGGGATAAGTCAGCCGACGGTGAGCCAGCACATCCGCAAGCTCGAGGATGCGGCGGGCCGGCGGCTCATCACCCGGGATACCAGGGGGGTGCTGCTCACCGACAACGGCGACGCCATGGCGGGGTTCGCCCGCACGATCCTCGCGGCCCACGCGGCGGCCGAGAGCTACTTCCGCGGCTCCGCGATGAAGGGGCGGCTCCGCTTCGGCGCTGCGGACGACCTCGCGATCACGCAGCTGCCGCGCATCCTCCGCCACTTCCGCCAGCTCTACCCGAACATCAATCTCGAGCTCACGGTGAACCAGAGCACGCGACTGCACCGTCGGCTCCTCGCGGGGCAGCTCGACCTCATCTTCGTCAAGTGGAACCCGGAGCCGAACCCGCACGGCATCCTCGTGCGCCGGGACGACATGGTCTGGGTGGGGCAGGAGAAGACCTCGATCGAGCCGGGCGCCCCCGTGCCTCTCATCGCCTACCAGGCGCCGAGCCTCAGCAGGCAGATGGCCATCGATGCGCTCGAGGGCGCCGGTCGCACCTGGCGCATCACCTGCAACACCCGCGAGGTGAACGGCGTGCTCGCGGCCGTCCGGGCGGGCATCGGCGTCGCCGTGTTCCCGCGCACCCTCATCCCCGACGACCTCGTGCAGGTCAACAGCAGCATGGGTCTGCCCCCGCTCGGACAGGTGGACTTCACGCTCCTGTCCAACCCGATGGCCGCGAAGGAGCCGGTTGACGCCCTCGTCTCGGCCATCGTGGGGCGGCCGCTCAACCGCACGGCCTGAGGACAGCACCGGCGTCTCCCGCGGTCGGCGAAATCCGGTGCCCGGTCGCCCTTGCCCCGCCCGGGAAGGGGGGCAAGGGTGGGTCCTGACCTGAGCCGAAGGGGAAGAGACTCATGAGCCTGATGCGGACGAAGAGCGTCGAATCATCCATCGCGGACTCCGCCGAGGACCATCGCTCGCTCAAACGCTCGCTCGGCACGTGGGACCTCACCCTGATGGGCATCGCCGTCGCGGTCGGCGCGGGCATCTTCTCGGTCGGCGCGCGGGCGGCGGGTGACTTCGCCGGCCCGTCCGTGATCCTGTCGTTCGTGCTCGCGGCCGTCACCTGCGGCCTCGCCATCATGTGTTACGCGGAGTTCGCGTCCGCCGTCCCGGTCGCCGGGAGCGCGTACACCTTCACCTATGCGACCCTCGGTGAGCTGCTCGCCTGGATTATCGGCTGGGATCTGATCCTCGAGATGCTGACCGCGGCAGCCGTCATCGCGAAGTACTGGGGTATCTACCTGAGCAGCGTGTTCGACCTCGCGGGCATCGCCGTGCCGGACACCGTCTCGATCCTCGGGCTGCAGGTGAGTTGGGGCGCGTTTCTCATCGTCGCCATCTTCACGGCGCTGCTCGTGGTCGGGACGAAGCTCTCGTCCCGGGTCAGCGGCGTCTTCACGGTGCTGAAGGTGGCCGTCGTGCTGTTCGTGATCGTTGTCGGCGCGTTCTTCATCCGGGCCGAGAACTACACTCCGTTCCTTCCCGCCTCCGAGCCGACGACCGGCGGGGCGAGCGACGTGTGGGCGCAGTCGCTGTTCTCCTTCGCCACCGGCGCGGAGCCCGCGCGTTACGGGGTCTTCGGTCTGCTAGCCGGAGCCTCCCTCGTGTTCTTCGCCTTCATCGGCTTCGACGTCGTCGCCACCTCGGCCGAGGAGGTGAAGAACCCGCAGCGCACCCTGCCGCGGGGCATCTTCGCCGGGCTGAGCGTCGTGACGGTGCTCTACGTCCTCGTCGCCCTCGTGCTCACGGGCATGGTGCCGTACACGGTGCTCGCCGAGGCCGAGGACCCGTCGCTCGCGACGGCGTTCGTGTCGGTCGGCGCGGAGTGGGCGGCGCAGGTGATCTCGATCGGCATCCTCCTCGGCCTCACGACCGTGATCATGGTGCTGCTGCTCGGCCTCGCCCGGGTCGTGTTCGCCATGAGCCGCGACGGCCTGCTGCCCCGCGGCCTCAGCCGCACGAGCGACGTGCACAAGACGCCGGCCCGGGTGCAGATCATCGCGGGCGTCGTGGTGGCGCTGATCGCGGGGCTCACCGACGTCGGCGTGCTCGAGGAGATGATCAACATCGGCACGCTCTCGGCGTTCGTGCTCGTGAGCCTCGGCATCCCCGTGCTCCGCAGGAAGCGCCCGGACATCGTGGCCGCGTTCCGGGTGCCGCTGTCGCCGTTCCTGCCGATCCTCTCCGCCGTGCTGTGCATCTGGCTGATGCTCAACCTCACGACGCTCACCTGGGTGCGCTTCCTCATCTGGCTCGCCATCGGCCTCGCCATCTACTTCCTCTACGGCAGGCGGCACTCGCTGCTCGGCCGGGAGGGGCTCGGCGCGGAGGGTGCGGGCGCGCGGAGCGTCAGCCGGTGATGTCCCGCCGGTCGAGGGCCACGAGCGCGACGACGAGCAGGGCGGCGGACAGGCCGTAGAGCAGGGCGAGGCCGCCCCAGTCCGCCCCGTTCACCAACGGCGCCTCGCGGAACGCCCACGCGTACGGCGACCAGTCCTTCAGCCACGCGAGGTCCTCGGTCTGGTTGCCGATGGCGTTCAGCGCGTACCCCAGCACCGCGACACCGGCCGCGGCACCGAGGGCGAAGGCGCGGCGACCGGTCAGGGCGCCCACCGCGATCGCGACCATGGCCGTGAGCAGGGTGACGCCGAGAAGCGCGGCGATGCCCGCGGCGAGGTTCCCCTCCCTCAGGTCGAGGCCGGCGGGACCGTTGAGCAGGAGGATCAGGACCCCGCTCAGCAGGCACAGCCAGGCGAGCCGGGCGGCGACCGCCGCCGACCGCTCGAGCACGACCTGCCTCCTGCTCACCCCGTGCGCGAGCGTCAGCTCCAGTGCGCCGTTCTCCTCATCGCCCGCGACGGCGGCGGTGCCCCAGGACACCGCCGCGATCGTGAGCAGCAGGAACCCCATCAGGCCGAAGAACGTCGACTGCGTGTAGCCGGCCCCGGTCGTGATCTGGTCGTAGCCGATGGTGCGCACGAGCTCCGGGGGGAGCGTGTCGAGCAGCTCCCGCATGTCGGCGTTGCCGCCGATCGCGGGGAACAGGGGCAGGTAGAGCAGCAGGGCGGCCGCGACCCCGAGGCTCCAGCCGAGGAGCGCGCGCCACCCGCTCGCGAGCGAGCGGCGGAGGAGCGGGACCGCGGTCACCGGGTGCTCCGCTCGCGGGCTCCGCGGTGGGCGCCGTGTCGCGACCGCGGAGGATGCGCCGGATGCTCGACGTCACCCATCCGCTCGCCGTACAGCCGCAGGACCGACTCCTCGAGGTCCGGCTCCTCCACGGTGAGGTCCTGGACCGGGAAGCGGGCGATGGCCTTGACAAACGGATCGATGGCCCCCTCCACGGTGGCCGCCGCCCGGACGCGGTGGTCCTCGGCGCCGAAGGAGAGGCCGGTCACGTTCGGCAGAGCGTCGAGCGCAGCCCGCAGTTCGGGTTCGGCTCCCGCCGCGACGTCGAGCCTGATCCGCCGGACGGCGGTCTGCCGGAGTGACTCGACATCGCTCACGACGACCACCCGCCCCGCGCGCAGGATGGCGACCCGGTCGGCCGCCTGCTGGATCTCGCTCAGCACGTGCGAGCTGAGGAAGACGGTCTGCCCGCCCTGCCTCGCCTCGCGCAGCATGGCGAGGAACTCCTGCTGCACCAGCGGGTCGAGGCCGCTGGTCGGCTCGTCGAGTACGAGCAGCCGCGGCCGGTGCAGGAAGGCCTGCACGAGTCCGAGCTTCTGCTTGTTGCCCTTCGACAGCGTGCGCACCTGGCGCCCGAGGTCAAGGCCGAGCCGGTCCGCGATCGCGTCTGCGGCGCCCCGCTCGGCGGGGCCGCTGATCTCGGCGAAGTGGCGCAGCAGCTCACGCCCGGTGATGCGGCCCTCCAGTCGCAGTTCCCCGGGGAGAAAGCCGATGCGCCGGCGCAGCGCCGGGCCGCCGGCACGCGGGTCCTCGCCGAGCACCCGGACCGAGCCCGAAGTGGGGCGCAGGATGTCGAGCATGAGCCGCATCAGCGTCGTCTTCCCGGCCCCGTTCGGTCCGATCACGCCGAACACCGTGCCCTCCTCGACCTGCAGGTCGACGGCGTCGAGGGCCGGGCGCGCGCCGAAGCGCTTGGTGAGCGCGGCGGTCTCCACGGCTGCGGTCATCGCTGATCCTTCCCGCTCGGGACGAGAGAGCGCCACCTCCGCGGGTAGCACGGCGGTGGACGTCGGCAGCACGCTAGACCCGCGTCACCCGTCCTGTACAGGGCCGCGGCCGGGCGTTGCGGTCAGCCTCTGACGCAGGTGCCCGCGGTGACCGGCTCCGTGAGCCCGGGGGCCGCCTCGGCGACGGGGGCGAGCTCCGACATCGCGAGGGCGTAGCCCACGTTCGCCGTCGTCGTGCCCTTGGCAAAGATTACTCCCGCGACGCGGCCGTCCTCGGTCAGGAGCGGGCCGCCAGACTCGCCCTGCTGCACGTCGGCCGCCAGCGTGTACACCTGGCGGGGTGCGGGGTTCGCGCCATAGATGTCCGGGATGGCGAGCGGGCCGAGCGCGAGAACCTCGGCGGGGTCCGCGTCGAAGGGTCCGCCGAACGGGTAGCCCTCGGTCACCGCGCGCTGGCCGACGGCGAGGTCCTCCGCCGTTCCGAGGGGGGCTGCCGCAAGGTCGTCGACGGCGATCACGGCGAGGTCGTCGACCGGGTCGAAGTAGACGACGCGGCCGGGCAGGGCGCCGTCGGTCGTCTCGACGACGGGCTGGTCGACTCCGGCGACCACGTGCGCATTGGTGACGACCCGCTGCGGTGAGATGACGAAGCCGCTGCCGGACTGGCTCTGGCCACACGCGTACGCGTTCCCGGTGATGCGCACGACCGATGCCGAGGCGGCCTGCAGCGGCGCTCCGTTCGTGTCGAACTGGGGCAGGACCGGATCCTCGCCGGTGAACGCGTCGACGATGCGCGGCAGGCCCTCCTGCAGCACCGAGGCCCGCACCTGCGCGACGAACGACTTGACGGGATCGGGCGTCAGACCGTCGATGGAGCGGATGACCGCCGAGGAGCCGAGGGCGGGGGAGAGCACGGGGACGCCGAGGGACCCGATGCTGAGCGCGAGCATGCCGAGCACGAGCGCGGTCGCGACGAGGGTCGCGACGGCGCCGAGGAGCCGGTCGATCACGCCGAACGCGGTCTTGCGCAGCCGGTGCGCGATGCCGGAGCCGATGCTCGACCCGATGGTGAGCCCCAGCAGCACAAGCAGGAGGGCGGCCGCCACCGTCGCGGGAACGCGCCACTCCGGCGCAGGGACCCAGGTGGGCACGAGGGGGACGACGAGCAGGGCCGCCGCACCGCCTGCGAGGGCGCCGACGATGCCGCTGACGCTGCGGACGAGGCCGCTGCGGTAGCCCTGGATCAGGGCGGACAGCAGGAGCAGCAGGAGGATCACGTCCACGATTACCGACGGTGACACTGGCACTCCTTCCGCTCGCCGAATCGTATCCGACCCTCCCCGGCCGTCCCTGCGCGCGCGATCCTCGGACGGGCGGGCGGCTGCCCCGGCGGCTGTGCCCGGCGCCGAGGCGGTGCGCCCCGTGCGGCTGGTCAGGCGGTGGGGGAGTCCGCGTCGTAGCCGCGGAAGCTGCGGCTGCGGCGCACCAGGGCCCCGACGAGCACGACGATCACGACGCCACCCAGCAGGGGCGGGAGCCACAGCGCGCCGAGCGTCGCCAGCACGCCGACGTACATGTCCCCGATGCGGGGTCCGCCCGTCACGACGACGGTGAAGACGCCCTGCAGGCGCCCGCGGATGTTGTCCGGCACCGCGGACTGCAGCATCGTCTGGCGGAAGATGCTGCTCACGTTGTCGGCGCCGCCCGCCCCGGCGAGCAGCAGCGCCGCGATCACGAGCGCCGGCACGTTGGCGTCCGCGATGTCCTCCGACACCGACGGGAACGGGCCGAGCGCCAGCACGGCGAGCACCGCCCCGAACGCGGCGAGGAAGCCGCCGTACACGATGATCGCGCGCTCGATGGCGACGCCCTGCATGCGGACGGAGCCGGCCCGGCCGGAGAACAGGCTGCTGAGCAGGGCGCCAACGGCGTACGCGGCGGTAAGGATGCCGACCGTCACCGCCCCGCCGCCGAGCAGCAGTGTGCCGATGGCCGGGAACAGCACGCGGGGCTGCCCGAAGGTCATCGCGACGATGTCGAGGAGGAAGGACAGGCGCACGTTGGGGGCGACGCGGAGGAACGACAGGCCCTGCCGCAGCGAGGCGAGGCCGGGGCGGTGCACCTGGCCCTCGGGCGGCAGCGCGGGGAGGGAGAGGATGCCCACGAACGCCGCGAGGAACAGCACGACGTCGACGGTGTAGGTCCAGGCGAAGCCGACGGTGGCCACGAGCACGCCGGCCACCGCCGGCCCGACCGTGACCATGATGCCGCCGGAGATCCCGGTGAGGGCGGATGCCGCGGGCAGCAGTCGCGCCGGCAGGATGCGCGGCACGATGGCGAAGCGCACGGTTCCGACGATGGTGGCCGCCACCGCGTTCACCGTGGTGAGCAGGTAGAACGGCCAGACGTTCTCCACCTGCAGCCAGGCCAGGGTGGCGAGGCCGATCGTGGAGGCCCAGGCAGCGACGGCCGACAGGAACGCCACCCGGCGGCGGTCGAAGGCGTCGGCGAGCATCCCGCCGTACAGACCCGCGACGATCATCGGGAGCAGGGCGAATGCCCCGACGAGCGACACGGCGAGGGTGGAGCGTGTGAGGTCGTAGATGTGCAGGCCCACCGCGACGATCGTCATCTGGCCGCCGATGCCCGAGATGGCGCCGCCCAGCCAGAGTCGCGCGAAGGCGGGGCTCTCGCGCAGCGGCGAGAGGTCGACGAGGTGGCTGCGCCGCTTGCGCTGCTGTTCGGGGGATGCGCTCACCGGTTCCATTGTGGTCCTCTCGTGCCGGTCGTTCTCACCGCGGCCGGTTCGAGGGCATGCTGGGGGTCATGACGATCCCCTCGCACCAGCTCAACGACGGCCCCCGCATCCCGGCTCTCGGCCTCGGCACCTACGGACTCCGCGGCGACGAGGGCGTCTCGTCGCTCGTCGCGGCCATCGACGCCGGCTACCGTCTGCTCGACACCGCACTCAACTACGAGAACGAGCGCGAGGTGGGGGAGGCGGTGCGCCGCAGCGGGCTCGACCGCGACGAGCTCTTCGTCACGACCAAGCTGCCCGGTCGCCACCACGGCTACGAGGAGACCCTCGCGAGCTTCGAGGAGTCCCGCGGGAACCTCGGGCTCGACCACGTCGACCTCTACCTCATCCACTGGCCCCTGCCGAGGGTCGGCAAGTTCCTCGACTCGTGGCGCGCGATGATCGAGCTGCGCGAGCGCGGGCTCGTGCGCTCGATCGGCGTGAGCAACTTCCTGCCGGAGCACCTCGATCTGCTCGAGGCGGAGACCGGCGTCGTGCCGGCCGTGAACCAGGTCGAGCTGCACCCGCGCTTCCCGCAGGCCGAGCAGCGCGAGTACCACGAGGCACACGGCATCGTCACCGAGAGCTGGAGCCCGCTCGGCAAGGGCAGCGACCTGCTCGAGCAGGATGCGGTCCGGGCGGCCGCCGAGGCGCACGGCGTGACGCCGGCGCAGGCGGTGCTGCGCTGGCACATCGAGGTCGGCGCGCTGCCGATCCCGAAGTCCGGCGACCCCGAGCGCCAGGCCCAGAACCTCGACGTGTTCGGCTTCGAGCTGACGACGGAGGAGGTGGCGTCGATCACCCGTCTGGAGACCGGCCGCCTCTGGGACGCCGACCCGGCGACGCACGAGGAGTTCTAGCCCGGCCCGGCGAGGCCCACGGGCGCCGCCCGCCCGGTCTACGAGAAGGGGCAGGAGGCGTCAGGAGGCGTCGGGCGCGTACGCGATGTAGTCGATCTCCTGGAACTCGGCGACCTCCGGAACCCACCGGTCCTGCACGAAGGCCCGGTGGGCCGGGTGGTCGTTGTACGCGGCGTACGCGTCCGCGTCGGCGAACTCCATCGACAGCCCGAACGTGAACCCGTTCGTCGGGCTCACCTCGCGGAGGCGCTCGAACCGCTGCACGCCCGGGATGCCGGTCAGCGCCCGCTCGGCCTCGGCGAGGAAGTCCGCCTCCTCGGCGGAGGACGGGGCGTGGACGAGACGGAAGACGACGGTGTGACGGATCATCCGTCCACGCTATCGATCACGCACCCGGAGCTGCGCCGAGTCCCGCGAGGGGATCATCCGTGCATGGAACCGCCGGGAGTCCACTCGTAGCGTGCGTCCGGCTCGCGCTCCTCGGTGGCGGCCCCGTCGGTGACCTCGGCGAGCACGAAGCCCGCGGTCTCGTAGAACCGACGGGCCCGGGCGTTCCGCTGGAAGACCCACAACTGCAGGCCGCCGGGATGCAGCCGTTTGGCGTGATCGAGGAGGAGCCGGCCGACGCCGGCGCCCTGGTGCTCGGTCGCGACGTACAGCTGCTCGAGATGCCCGGGGGTGAGGGCGGCCACCCCGGCCAGGACGTCCCCCCGGGTCGCGAGCCACACGTCCTGCTCGGGCAGGAGCACGGTCGCCACCCAGTTCCGGTCCTCCTCCGCGGTGTGCGGAACGGCCAGCCAGGGCATGGCGGTCGCCTTGGCCGAACGGATCAGGTCCGCGATCGCCCGGGCGTCGGCCGGAAGCGCTCGCCGGAGGGCGAGGTCGCCCGCCCGGGGTGTGGTCGTTGTGGTCGCGCTGCTCACAGCAATCCTCCGTCCGCGTCGCTGCGAACAGAATGGTAGCGCCCGTCGTCTCCGGGGTCCCTTCCCCGCCCGCCGCGGGGTCCGGGCGTCGTTCCGCGAGGTGATCCGGGTGAGCGCGGGCACGGAATCTTTGGGCTCCGGACGGGGGGTTATTCACCCCCTTCCGGGGGTCACCCGCGCGGGGCCTCGCGCACCCGGGTCCGGGGCTCGAGCGGTCGGGATCAGGGTCGACGGACCCGGTCGGCCCCGTCCGCGGGCTCAGTGGCGAAGACGCGACGGCCCGGCCGCCCTCCCGCCGAATGCTCTGCTGACCGGCCACGCGGCACCGAGTCCCACGAGCTCGCCGCCCTCTCGAGGGCGGCTCCGGGAGTTCTCGGCACCCGCCGGCACGTCCGCGTCGACGGGCCGCCGTAACCCGTTTCCTCCACCGGCGAAACGGGGGCGCGGGACGTGGGAGCGCGCTACCCGACCCCCCTTGAAACGTACAAAAAAAGTTTGCTGAAAGTTTCTCAGGTCGTGGTAACTTCACAGCATTCGACCCTTCCCCGAGGGTCGGACGAACCGCCTGCCGTGCCCGATGTCCGCGCACGGTGCCCCTCCCAGCGGTTGACGCACCCCCTAGCACCCCCGCTCACCCTGCCCCCCTCGTTCGCTCCGGCGCGCCTTCTGACGCGCGTCCGGGCGCGATCTGTCGTACCCGAACGGATTGTCATGTCGCACGGCCCGCGCTCCGCCGCGTCCCCCGCCCGCCGCCGCCTTCTGGTCCCGTCGTTCGTCGCGATGACGGCGCTGCTCGGATCGCTGTTCTCAGCCGGTCCCGCGTCCGCCATCACGTTGGCGGAGGTCGACCCCGACGTGACGAAGTGGGCGGCGACGCCATACTCGCCACTCCCCTGGGAGGAGGTGGCGGCGCCGGGCAACACGGCGTCCCTGACCTTCGACGGCGGCACGTCCGGGCTGCCGGACGCAGCCGGCGTCGGCACGGGCTTCCCGGCGGTGCAGCCGTCGAGCACGGCGGGCTCCTCGCCCTACTACGTGCCGCAGAACCTGTCGGTGGCGGGCGGCAAGCTCACCGTCACCGCCTCGAACGGCATCCAGAACGCGGCGGTGAACGCGCAGGACAACGCGCTCGGGTTCGGCGTCGCCGCGAAGGACCGCCAGTTCGTGCTCACCACGACCCTCGACAGCCCCGCTGCCGCGACCTCGTTCGCGCAGGCGGGGCTGTGGTTCGGTGCGGACGACAAGAACTACGCGAAGCTCGTCATCATCGGCAATGCGGCGACGACGCGCCAGATCCAGCTCGCCAAGGAGATCAACGACGTCTCCGCGTCGCCGGCGGGCACGTCGAGCACGAGTGCCGACCAGGTGATCTTCAACACGACCCAGCCGACCCTCGCCGCGGGACCGATCACGCTGAACATGGCGGTGGACGGGGTCAATCGCAAGATCTTCGCCAGCTACCGCATCGGCACCGGCCCCGTCACCGGGCTCGGCACCCTCGACAACGTCCCCGCGTCGTTCTTCGACGGCAGCCTGCTCGCCGCCTCGAAGCCGGCCGACAGCTCGGTGACGGCGTTCGGCGGCATCTTCGCGACCAAGCGCAACATGCTCGCGACCACGCCGCTCGCGTACTCGTTCGAGAGCTTCGGCTTCGGCGAGGCCGACATCGCGGCGCCCGCCGCCCCCGCGGCCCTGTCCGCCACCGCCGTCCCGAGCGGGGTCAACCTCGCCTGGGCGCCCTCGGAGGAGACCGACCTCGTCGGCTACCGGGTCTACCGCTCGACCACCTCGCCGGTCTCCACGACGGGCACCCCCATCTCCGGCCCCAACCCGGTGACGGCCACGACGTTCTCCGACACGACCACGTTCAGCGGCATCAACTACCACTACGCGGTCGTCGCCGGCGACACGCTCGGCAACACGTCGCCCACCTCGAGCACGGGTCCGGTCGCCTCCGCGGCGGCCGGCGAGCTCGTCGCCAAGATCGACTTCACGACCCCCGTGGGCTCCGCGGCGGCCGGCTACACGAAGGACGGCGGATCGGCGTACTCCGCCGCGGCGGGCTTCGGCTGGCTCGACCCCGCTGGCGCCCCCTTCGACAACAACGCCGCGACCCGCGTGCGCGGCATCGCGGGCTCGGACCCCCGCCTCGACTCGATCATCCACCTGCAGTACAAGGCCACGACCACCTCCACCCCCGTCGAGTCCACCTGGCGCTACGACGTGCCGAACGGCCGCTACACGGTCATCGCGGCCGTCGGCGACAGCGGCACCGGCGTCTCCAACGGCTACGACAGCCAGCACACCATCTCCGTCGAGGGCCAGAAGATCTTCGACCGGTTCCAGGCCAGCGCCGCCCGTCCCTTCGACGAGGCGGCCGTCGTCGACGTCACGGTGACCGACGGCACGATCAGCATCGACCCCTTCGGCGGCGCGAACAGCAAGCTCGCGTACGTCGAGATCTACCGCACCGCCCTGACCCTGATCACCCCCGCCGTCCCCACCGGGCTCACCGCCGCCATCGACGGTGAGGACGTCACGGTCTCGTGGGCCCCCGCCGCCGACGCCGTCTCCTACCGCGTCTACCGCGACACCGACGCGGACGTCGACACGACGGGCACCCCGCTCGCCACGGTCGAGTCGCCCAGCTACACGGACCTCAGCACCGCCGCGGGCACCTCCTACCACTACGCCGTGGTCGCCACGAGCAAGGACAAGCTCGACTCCGCTGCCTCCGCCACGCTGAAGGTCGACGTCCCCGAGATCGAGGACCCCACCCCGCCGCAGCTCTGCCTCCCGAGCGAGTGGAAGGCCGAGTTCTTCTCGGGCACCGCCCTCGCCGGCACCCCCAAGAACGTCGTCTGCGTCAGCGCCATCGACCAGTCCTACACCGGGGGCGCCATCCCGGCCGGCCTCGACAGCCCCAACCAGTACTCCGTCCGCTGGACCCGCACCATCGACCAGGGCGCAGGCAGCTACGAGCTGACCACCCGCACCGATGACGGGGTGCGCGTGAGCATCGACGGCACCTCCGTGCTGAACGAGTGGTACGCGCAGAGCGCCGACCGCACCCGCACCGTCCAGGTGCCCCTCGCCGACGGACCGCACCAGGTCGTCGTCGAGTACTACCAGGGCTTCGGGGACGGCTCCGCGAAGGTGACGTTCACGAAGACGATCACCTCCTGCGCGACCGGCGAGTGGCTCGCCGAGTACTTCGAGAACACGAGCCTCACCGGCACCGTCGCGCACCGCGAGTGCGTCGCGGACATCGACCAGACCTTCGCGGCCGGCGAGGCGCCCGAGGGACTCTCCTCGAGCAACCTCTACTCGGTCCGCTGGACCCGCACCATCAACGAGGGCAAGGGCACCTACCGCTTCTCCGCCGCCACCGATGACGGCGTGCGCGTGAAGGTCGACGGCGCGCTGGTCATCGACCAGTGGCGCGACCAGAGCGCCGACGAGACGCACACGGCCGAGCGCACGCTCGCGGCCGGCAGCCACCTCATCGTCGTCGAGTACTACCAGGGCTACAACGAGGCCTCCGCGACGGTCGGCTACGAGAAGACGAGCTCCGACACCGAGGCGCCCGACGCGCCCACGAATGTGGTGACCACCGCGGGCACCGACGCGATCACCGTCCGGTGGGCGGCGAGCACCGCCACCGACACCGTGGGCTACCGCGTCTACCGCGGCACCACGCCGACGGTCGCGACCACCGGGAACGGCATCGCCGGCGCCGCGCCGGTCACCGCCCTCACCTTCGTCGACACGACGGCGGAGAAGGAGGTCCCCTACTACTACGTCGTCGTCGCGGTCGACGACTCGGACAACGCCTCCGCCGCATCCGCTGCTGCGCCCGGCGTCATCACGGTCGTGCCGGACACCGAGGCGCCCACTGGGCCCACGGCGCTCGCCGCCGCGCCCAAGGACTCCGCGGTGACCCTCAGCTGGACGGCATCCGCCTCCACCGACGTCGCCGGCTACCGCATCTACCGCGGCACCGAGCCCGCCGTGTCCACGAGCGGCACCCCCGTCTCCGGCACGACGCCCGTCACCGCGACGACCTTCACCGACTCGACCGTCACGAACGGCACGACGTACTTCTACGTCGCGGTCGCCGTCGACCTGGCCGGCAACCGCTCCGCCGCCTCCAACGAGGTCGTCGCGGTGCCGCTCGTGCCGAACACGACGAACGTCAAGGTGGACTTCACGGCCACCGACGCCACCCCCGTGGCCGGCTACCTCGCCGACTGGGGCCAGGCCTACGGGCTGCGCACCGGGGCGACCCAGGGCGCCGGCACGGTCAGCTACGGCTGGCTGAGCGAGGACGGCAACGCCACGAGCCTCGTGACCAACGGCCGCGACCGCAACCGCGCGGGCGTCCCGGCCCTGCTCGACTCGATCCTGCACATGCAGTACGGCGACGCCAACGGCGGCACCGGCACCAACGGCGTGAAGACCGAGGGCGTGTGGGAGCTCGCCGTGCCCGACGGCCTGTACTCGGTCAAGGTCGCCGTGGGCGACGAGGCCGACGCGGGCGGCGGCTACGAGGCCAACCACGTGATCAACGTCGAGGGCTCCGTCGGCATCGAGAAGTTCATCGGAAGCGCCGCCGCCGAGTACTCCACCGTCACATCGACGGTCGGCGTCTGGGACGGCAAGCTGACGATCGACGCCAAGGGCGGTGTGAACACGAAGATCGCCTACATCGAGGTCCTCGGGCTCACCCGGGCCCCGCACGTCGACACCGTGCTGCCCGAGAACCGCGTGATCGGCCACGACGTCAACGCCGGCGTCTCCGCCAACATCAAGATCCCCTACGCGGGCGTCGGCGTGAAGCCGAGCAGCATGCCCGGCAACGTGCACCTCTACAACGTCGCCACCGGCGCGCTGGTCCCGACGACCGTCGGCACCTCGGGCGGCAACGACGTCATCTCCCTCGCCCCGAACGACCCGCTGGCCCCGAACACGGCCTACCGCTTCGTCGTGACGAGCGGCGTGACCGACAACTTCGGCGTCTCGTTCGTGCCGTTCACGTCCGTGTTCACCACGGGCAGCGGCGAGGTGACCTCGTCCGACGAGTTCACCCCGGCCAAGGGCATCTCCTTCCAGAAGGTCGAACTGCCGACCGGACGCGGGAAGTACTGGTCGTCCTACGCCTTCGGACCGGACGGCAAGCTCTACGGCACCACGATCGGTGAGGGCATCTTCCGCTTCACCGTGAACGCGGACGGCACGCTCGGCGAGGCGGAGTCGCTCGGCTACGAGGGCTTCGCGCACATCGGCCTGCTCTTCGACAAGTCGTCGACGGCCAACGACCTCCGCCTGTGGGTGACGCGCACCAGCGCCAACTTCTCCGAGCAGGGCCAGTGGGTGTCGAGCATCCACCAGCTCTCGGGGCCGAACCTCGCAACGGACCGCACCATCTTCACGAGCCTGCCCCGCTCGCTGTCCGACCACCTCACCAACTCGATGGCCTACGGCCCCGACGGTCGGATCTACTTCCAGCAGGGCTCCAACCAGGCCTCCGGCGATCTGGACAACGCGTGGGGCCAGCGCGGTGAGCAGCTGCTCACCGGTGCGACCCTGGTCTTCGACCCGGCCAACGGGCAGATCCAGACCGCGGCCAACGGCGGCGGAGCGATCGACGTGAAGACCGCCCAGGGCGGCACGTACAACCCGTACACGCCGACCGCGCCGCTCAAGATCTACGCCACCGGCATCCGGAACGCGTACGACCTCGTGTGGCACTCCAACAACCACCTCTACGTGGCCACGAACGGAACCGCCGGCGGCGCCAACACGCCCGGTGTGACCGCCAACGCCAACGGCACCTTCACCCGCACGGCCGCGGCCGGCATCCCCGGCTTCTCCACCGTGAACGGCACGGACGTGACCCCGCAGTGCGTGCGCCGCGGGTACACGGGAGGCACGGTGCCCCCGACGGGCAACATCCCCACCCAGAAGGACCTGCTCTTCGACGTGGTCGAGGGCGGCTACTACGGCCACCCGAACCCCGAGCGCTGCGAGTTCGTGCTGAACGCCGGCAACGACGCGGCCACCCCGACGGCCCCCGGCACCAAGGAGTCGAAGTACCCGCTCGGAACGAAGGCCGACCCGAACTACCGCGGCGTCGCCTACGACTTCGAGTTCAACAAGTCCCCGAACGGCGCGCTCGAGTACAAGAGCTCGACCTTCGGCGGGCAGCTCAAGGGCCGCCTGGTCGTCACCCGCTTCTCCAACAACAACGACCTGATCTTCCTGCAGCCCGACAAGGCGACGGGCAAGGTCCTCGGTGCCCAGACCTCGGTCGGCATCACGGGCGTCGCCAACACGACGATGTCGGGAGTCGACGGCTTCAACGACCCGCTCGAGGTGGTCGAGGACCCGAAGACCGGAAACCTGTACGTCAACCAGTACGACCGCAGCGGCTCCGACCAGCGCATGTACCTCCTGCGGGTCCCCGCGAGCCAGCAGGCGTCCACCGTCTCCGCTTCCGTGAACGAGCTCGTCTTCTCCGCGGTGAAGAGCACGCAGAGCGCGGCGAAGACCGTGACGGTCACCAACAACTCGGCGCAGGCCGTGACCGTCAACACCGCCCTCACCGGCGGCCAGGCGGGCGAGTTCACGGTCACGGGCGGAAACGTCTCCGTGCCCGCCCAGGGCAGCATCACGCTCAGCGTGCGCTTCACCCCGGGCGCCACGGTCGGGCAGCGCGCATCGACGCTCCGCCTCACGGCCGGCACCAGCACGACCGACATCGGGGTCTACGGCCTCACGATGAACGGCATCGAGGGCTCCAACGAGCCGACGCTCGCGAACGTGCTCGGCACGCTCGGCTACGGCGTGAACGTGGGCTGGACCAACCTGGAGGGCGGCACGCAGCCGGTCGCCAAGGGGGACGAGGTGCTCGAGCCCCTCTTCGTGAAGTCCGGCACCGCCGCGCCCACGATGACGCCGCTCGCTCAGTACGCCCCCCGCGAGGACCTGCCCTTCGGCTGGTACACCGGTGACGGCGTCGGCGCGGACCTGCACAAGCTCGGCTCGATCGACATCAGCGGCTACCAGTCGCTGCTGCCGCCGAGCAGCCCCGGCACGGTGGCGAGCTTCGACCCGGCCGCCCATAAGTTCGGCTTCTTCTACGTCTCGAACGTGTTCAAGCGCACGGGCTTCACGGAGGACCGCCTGAACACCGGCATCGCCCACCGCGCCCGCGTCTACCCGGCGAAGAACCGCACCGGCACGACCATCCCGAACACCTACATCGTGGGCTTCGAGGACGCGGCGAACGGCGACTACCAGGACTACCTGTTCCTCGTCACGGGCGTGAAGCCCGCGACGGACACGGGATCCGTCGACGGTGGAATCCGGGTCGACTTCACCACCAAGGCGGCCCAGCTGCCGGCCGGCTACCTGCGGGACTACGGCCAGGCGTTCAGCCTGCGCACGGAGGCCGACCAGGGCACCAGCCTCACCTACGGCTGGAAGAACGACACCACCGAGAACGACGTCGACCTGTCGACGGGAGGCACGGCGGGCAACGGCCGTGACCGCGCGTCGGCGCAGACCGACCAGCGCCTCGACTCGTTCATGCACATGCAGGGCGCCATGGTGCCGAACTTCAACGGCAACCCGACGAACGCCTACTGGGAGATCGCGCTGCCGAACGGCCAGTACGACGTCACGGTGGCGGTCGGCGACCCGGCTCCGCAGTCCGACGTCGAGATCCACCAGATCAACCTCGAGCACGACCCCGCGATCACCCTCTTCCGGCCCACCGGAGTGGCAGGCGCGGCGTCGAGGCACACCACGGTCACCAAGACCGTGACGATCGAGGACGGCTTCCTCACGGTCGACGCCCGCGGCGGAACCAACACGAAGATCAGCTACATCGACATCCTCCCGGTCACCGCTCCCGGCGGCGGGGACGGCGACGACCCCACGGACGGCGCGCAGGTCAAGGTCAGCTTCGGCACCCCCGAGGCCCCGGCCGTGACCGGCTGGTCCCGTGACAGCGGTGCGCCGTTCTCGACGACGACCGGCTCCGGCTGGGTGACGACCGGCGGCACCCCCGTCGACCGCGCCACCTTCATGCGCTACCGCGCCACGGCCACGGCCGGGATCTCCTTCCCGACCGACCAGCTGCTGCGGACCGGCGCGCACCTCCAGGAGCCCACCGAGGCCCGCTGGGAGTACGTCGTGCCGAACGGCACGTACGAGGTGGCGGCATCCGTCGGCGACTCGGCGTTCCTCGACTCCGTGCACACGGTCACCGCGGAGGGCCAGCCCGTCGTGGCGACCTTCACGCCGACCGGGACGACCCCGTTCCAGACCGGCAAGCGCACGGTCACGGTCACGGACGGCCGGCTCACCATCGCCGGCACGGGCGAGAACACGAAGATCAACTGGGTCTCCATCAAGGGCGAGGGGCTCGACGGCCCCGCCGTTCCGGCCACGCCCACGACGAAGATCAACTTCCAGCCCGACTCCGTGCCCGCCCCGTCCGGGTGGACCGCGGACACGGGTGCCGGCTACACGGCGGCGCGCGGCTACGGCTGGCTCGTCAACGGCCAGCCGGCCGACCGCAGCGCCTCGACGCGCTACCGCGCCGCACCCACGGCGGGCATCTCCTACCCGACGGGCGACGTGACCCGGCAGACGTTCATCATCACCCAGTCGGGAACGGTGGACGTGTCGGACGGCGTCTGGCAGTACGCCCTGGCGAACGGCACGTACGACGTGGCGGTGTCCGTGGGTGACTCCGGATTCCTCGACTCGGTGCACGGCGTGAACGTCGAGGGCACGAACGTGGTCTCCGGGTACGTCCCCACCGGCGGCGCCCCGTTCTCGACCGGCACCGCGAAGGTCACCGTCACCGACGGCATGCTGACGCTCACGCCGACCGGGACCAACACGAAGGTGAACTGGATCACGATCGCCGGGCAGACCCTGTCTGCGCCGTCCCTGACCGTGACCGCCAACGGCCAGTCCGTCGGCACCAGCTACACCGGTGCCCCGGCCACGATCGCCGTCGCCGCCCAGGCGGCCGGCGGTGCCACGATCGCGAACGTCACCTACGCGCTGAACGGCGCGGCGGCGACGGCCTACACCGGCCCCATCACGGTCAACCAGATCGGCGAGCAGCAGCTCGTCGTCACGGCGACCGACTCCGAGGGCCGCGCCACCACCCGCACGATCGCCCTCACCATCGAGGACATCGGCGGAACGGTGACGCTGCGCAACGAGCAGGTGACCCGCGTCAACGGCGCCCCCGCCCCCGGCTTCTCGGAGGACTGGGTCGCGCTGCAGCGCATCAACAGCGGCGTCACCACCCACCAGGTGATGGACCAGGCGACGGTGACCGTGACCAACACGGGCGCGAAGAACCTGCGCATCACCGGCATGACGCTGGGCGGTGCGAACGCCGGGCAGTTCGAGATCGTGAACCCGCCCGTCACCCCGCTCACCGTCGCCCCCGGCGCCTCGACGCCCGTCACGGTCAAGTTCATCGCCAACTCCGGTTCCCGCGGCGTCCGCAGCGCTCAGCTGACGATCGCCTCGAGCGACCCGGCGAAGCCCGCGACCGTCGTGCAGCTCCGAGGCGGCTACATGGGCGCTCCCGAGGGCGGCAGCGAGCTGACGCTCCCCGAGATCACGGCGCTGTTCGGCTGGACGACGTCCATCGGCAACCTCGTGAACGGTGACGAGATGCGGACCTCGCCGCTCAAGGGCGAGGAGGTGCGCACGCTCCAGTGGAAGCGCGCGGACACCACGCTGCCGGTGACGGCGCGCCAGCTGGCCGCCTTCCACGGCTGCTGCGAGCAGACCGAGCGGATCACGATCAACGGCGTCGGCTCGACCCACATCGCGCCGTACAGCCAGTCGATCCTGCCGCCGAGCAGCACGGCCGGTGCGCCGACCCAGGTCAGCACCAGCCCGGCGGGCAACTTCACCTTCAGCGTCTCCGGTCAGACCACGAACAACGTCAATTACATGGCGCTGAAGACGTGGCCCGTCCGTGACCGTAGCGGCGTGATCGTCCCGGGTGCCTGGATCGTCGGACACGACTACATCAGCTCGCCGAACCAGTGCGGCATCGCACCGACGAACTGCGACTTCCAGGACAACGTGTACCTGATCACGAACATGCTCCCGGTCGCATCGAGCGACACGACGGCTCCCGCGGCACCCGCCGCAAGCGCCGCCGTGACCGGGACGTCGGCCACGATCTCCTGGACGCCGAGCACCTCGACCGACGTCGGCGGCTACGCCGTCGAGCGGGCGACCGCGGCCGAGGGCCCTTGGACGCGGATCAGCGGCCAGACCCCGGTCTCGGGCACCTCCTTCGTCGACGCCACCGCGCCGGCCTTCGTGAACACGGTGTACTACCGGGTCCTCGCGGTCGACGCGTCCGGCAACACGGCGGCAAGCGCCCCGGCGGCACTGGACATCTCGTCGATGCCCGGCCGGTCGCTGCTCATCGCGGCGAACGCCACGGCCGTGACGACCGGGGGCCGCACCTGGCTGCCGGACGCCCCGTACGCCGCGGGCGGCAGGCTGTACCGCAACCCGGCCGTCACCCAGATCGCCGGCACGACCGACGACGCGCTGTACCTCAGCGAGCGGAGCGAGACCACGACGTTCGGGTACAACGTGCCCGTGCCGAGCGGCACCTACCTCGTCCGTCTGCACTACGCCGAGATCTACCACGGCGCCACCGGTGGTGGCGCGGGCGGAACCGGGAAGCGCATCTTCTCGGTGAACTTCGAGGGGGGAACGACCCCCGAGATCCCGCGCCTCGACCTGAACGCGCAGGTCGCGCCCATGACCGCCTACGTGACGACCAACTCCGTGGTCGTGACCGACGGCAACATGGACATCGACTTCGCCGCCACGGTCGACTTCCCGAGCGTGTCCGCGGTGGAGATCGTCCGCACCGGCGACGCCCCGGCCCCGCCCGCCGCTCCGACGGCCGTCACGGCGACGGCCTCGGCCACCGGCGCGACGGTGAGCTGGACGGCGGCGGAGCGCGCGGTCGGCTACTACGTCGAGAAGTCCGCGACCCCCACGGGCACCTTCACCCGGGTCAGCGGCACGACGGACCTCACCGGCACGAGCTACACCGACACGGCGCTCGCCGAGGGAGCGACCGCTTCCTACCGGGTCGTCGCGGTCGGCGTGACCGGACTGACCTCGGCACCGAGCGGGACGGCGACGGTCACCAGGCCGCTCACGGCCCCGACCGCGCCGAGCGCCCTCACGGCGACGGGCACGACGGCCGCCGTGAACCTGGCCTGGACCGCGAGCTCCGCTCGGGCCGTCGGCTACTACGTGGAGCGAGCCACCGCCGCGACCGGTCCCTGGACCCGGATCAGCGGGGAGGCGAACCTCACGGCGACGACCTTCGCGGACACCACGGCAGTGGCCGGCACCGCGTACTTCTACCGCGCGGTCGCGGTCGGCGCGACGGGCCTCACCTCCGCGGCGAGCAACACCGCGACGGGCACGAGGACGGTCGCTCCGGTGGCTCCGGCGGCGCCGACGGGTGTGACGGCGACGGGTAGCGCGACGGGTGTTGCGCTGGCCTGGACGGCGTCGCCGACGGCGACGGGGTATGTGGTCGAGCGTGCGGCGTCGGCGACGGGGACGTTCGCCCGGATCAGCGCGGCGACGCCGCTGACGGCGACGACGTTCACGGACACGACGGGCACGGCCGGCACGACCTACGCCTACCGGGTGATCGCGGTCGGCTCGACCGGGCTGACCTCCGCGCCGAGCGCCGTGACCACCGGGATGAAGACCGCGCCTGCTGCGGGGTCGACGATCCGGATCAACGCCGGTGGCCCTGCGGTCACGACGAATGGCGTGACGTGGGCTGCGGACTCGGGCTTCGTGGGTGGCAAGACGTACACCAACGGATCCGTGTCGGCGATCGCGGGAACGACGGACGACGTGCTCTACCGCACGGAGCGCAGCGACCCGAGCTTCGCGTACGACATCCCGGTCGCGAACGGCACCTACAACGTGCGCCTGCACTTCGCCGAGATCTACCACGGGGCGACCGGTGGCGGAGCGGGCGGAACGGGCAAGCGGGTGTTCGACGTGAACATCGAGGGGGGTGCGCTCGAGCTGGACAACCTGGACATCAACGCCCGGGTCGCCCCGATGACGGCGTTCGTCAGCTCGCACACGGTCACGGTGACCGGCGGGGTGCTGGACATCGACTTCCTCGCCAGTGTCGACCAGGCCAAGATCTCCGCGATCGAGGTGATCCCGGTTGCTGCTCCGGTGGCTCCGGCGGCGCCGACGGGTGTGACGGCGACGGGTAGCGCGACGGGTGTTGCGCTGGCCTGGACGGCGTCGCCGACGGCGACGGGGTATGTGGTCGAGCGTGCGGCGTCGGCGACGGGGACGTTCGCCCGGATCAGCGCGGCGACGCCGCTGACGGCGACGACGTTCACGGACACGACGGGCACGGCCGGCACGACCTACGCCTACCGGGTGATCGCGGTCGGCTCGACCGGGCTGACCTCCGCGCCGAGCGCCGTGACCACCGGGATGAAGCTGCGTCCGACCATCCGCATCAACGCGGGCGGACCGGCGGTCACCACGGGCGGCGTCACCTGGGCGGCCGACACCGGCTTCGCCGGCGGGAAGGTCTACACCAACCCGCAGGTGACGGCCATCGCCGGAACGACGGACGACGTGCTCTACCGCACGGAGCGCAGCGCGACGACGAACCTCGGTCCGTTCGGCTACAACATCGCGCTGGCCCCGGGGACGTACACGGTGCGCCTGCACTTCGCCGAGATCTACCACGGGGCGACCGGTGGCGGAGCGGGCGGAACCGGCAAGCGCGTGTTCTCGGTCAACCTCGAGGGGGGAGCGACGGAGATCGCCGCGCTCGACCTCAACGCGGTGGTGGCACCGATGACCGCGCACGTCCGCAGCAACACCCTCGCGGTGACCGACGGCAACCTGGACATCGACTTCTCGTCGACGGTCGACCAGGCCAAGATCTCCGCGATCGAGATCGTGCACGTCCGGTAGCCCGGCCACGTGAACGACGAGGGACCCCCGGATGCTCCGGGGGTCCCTTCTCGTTGCCGGGTGCGAGTTGCGGTGCGGGTGTGGGCGCGGGCACCGGCGGGTAGGGGTGCTGGTCGAAGGAAGCGAGCTCGCCGCACGGGAGCGAGCTCCCGTGCGGGTGCGGGTGCGGGTGCGGGTGCGGGTGCGGGCGCGGGTGCGGACGGAGGCCTCGCGTGTTCGGTCACGCGCCTCGGATCGACGTCGCGCGGTCGCCGGCCCCCGGCTCCTATCGCCCGGCCGTGTAGTGCCGGGCGATCTGCTCGCCGCTGAGAGCGACGGTGTACACGGCCGCGAATCGCATGCTGCCGGTGAAGGACGGGTTCGACGGCGCCGACGGCCACCCGAACACGGAGTCGGAGCCGATCCGCCAGTATCCGGTGATGCCCTGAGCCGTGGTCGTCGCGGTGTCCCTGGCGACGACGGCCCCGTCGACGTAGAGGGCCATGCCGGCCGGTGACAGCGTTGCTGCCGCGTGATGCCACGCACCGTCCGCGTAGTTCACCCCGGCGCGGCTCGTGATGGTGCGCATCGTGTCCGGGTGGACGCCGAACACCAGGCGCCCGTCGTCGGTCATGTAGATCATGCGGTCGAAGACGATCGACGGCCCGGTCGCGCGATCGCCGAAGCCGATCAGGCGCCCGCCGGCCACCGTGGTCCGGAACCACACCTCGGCCGTGAACACGCTCGTGCCGGTCCAGACGCTCGGGTTGGTCACGTAGCTGGTCGATCCGTCGAGTACGTAGGCCGCTCCGCCGTCGCGGGGGCAACCCGCCCTGGTCGGCGGAGCGCCGGTCGCGCGCGCGCCCTGATAGGTGCCGTTCGACTTCCGGGGCGAGAAGTCGGTTGCGGTGGCTCCCGTGGTCACGGAGCGGTACGTCGTCTCGAAGTTGTCGAGGTGCATTCCCGCGGTGTCGGTGATCGTCGTGGACGTGGGGAAGGTCGTGTACGCGAATCCCATGGCCACGCCGGCGAGTCCGGCCGCGGTGATCCCGCTGTCGGTGACCGACAGTCGCTGCGTGCCGTCCACGAGCATCCGGATGGTCGTGCCGTTCATGTCGAGCGACAGCCGGTGGGTGCTGTTGGCGGTCACCGGGGCGCCCCACTCGCCGAGGTAGGTCCACGAGTCGTTCACCACCCGGAAAAGGACGTAGGCCGCACCCGCCTGCTCGTAGCGGGCCATGTAGAAGGTCCCGTTGGGGTTGGCCGGGTCCATCCGGCCGACGACGCCGACCCGGTCCTCGGGAACGGAGGACACGGTCGCGATGTCCGCGCTCACGGTGTAGTCCGCGCTCGTGGGGGCGGTGGACGACGTGTACAGAGCGGCATAGGTGGAGGCGTTGCCCTTGCGGATGCGGCCGGACGGGGTGAAGACCGCGTCGTCGTCGCCGAGCCCGGAGATGTCCCGCCGGACCCAGGACCCGCCGACGTCGGCGGACCGGCCCTGCAGCGGTGTGCCCGCCGTTCCGGAGAAGGTGTCACGCACGGCGACGGCGGAGCGGGGGCTCACCTGGAGGTAGTCGAGATTGACGTTCCCGGTGTCGTTCGGGCCGAAGGTCAGCGCGACGGTGTGCGAACCGGCCGTGAGGGGCGCCGACACGTGCACCGTGGACCAGTCGTCCCAGGACACCATCGGGGGAAGCGAGATCTGCTGGGCGGCGGTGGAGTCCACCTGGAGGGTGAGCGTCTTCGCCGTGCCGCCCGCGTTGGCGTAGCGCACGGCGATCGCGTGGGTGTCCGTCACCGGCGCGGACACGGTGAACACGGTCCTCGCGCCCCGGTTCGCGTCGGTGTAGCCCGCGACGAAGCCGGTGCCGCTGTAGCCGGTGTGGTCGTTCACGGCGATCGCGCCTCCGCTGAGGGTCGCGGACTCGGCCTCGTACAGAGCGCTGCCGGGGTACGGCGCGGTCGACGTGCCGGAGTCGTCGAGGCGGTAGGCGAACAACGCATTCGCGGCGTCCGCGGTGTAGGCGCCCGCGCAGGTGAAGTACGGGGCGGTGCCCGCTCTGTTCGCCGAGTTGGTCACGCGCGCCGTGAATCCGGCCATCGTCTCCGATGCCTGCGAGAACAGGCACAGTGCCACGAGCACGGCGCCGCTCGCGGCGAGCGTGACCCGCCGGGCGCGGAGGGGAGAGTGCGGTCTCATGCGTTCCGGGTCTCGCCGGTTCGAGCGGGCAGCCCCACAATGAGGCACCACAGGAGGGGAAGCGCGCAGACCAGGCCCATCACCAGCCAGCCTGCCGGAGGGAGGTGCAGCGCCGTCGTGACGTCGTAGCGGTCTGTTGCGCCGGTGACCGGAGCGGACAGCGTGCCGACCATCCCGCTGGTGAGGTCCACCGAGCTGCCGCCGGTCACGGTGGCGCGGATGGGGAGCAGCCCGGTGGACACGACCGTCGCCCTGGCCGAGCCGTTCTCCACGGCCGTGGCCAGGATCGCGACGCCGACGAGCGGCTTCAGGAGGAACACGGTGACGGACACCACGAAGGACGCGCCGAGCACTCGCGCGGCCGAGCGGTCGTCGGGGCGCACGAACCTCGCGGTGAGCGCCCACAGACCGGCGAGACCGATGGCCAGGAGGGGCAGGGCCCGGATCGCGTGACCGACGCCCGGAAGGACGGCGACCGCCCGGCCGATGACGTCGGACTCGCTGAGCTCCCAGGGGTCGGCTGTCCCGTTGGCGTCGCCACGGGTGGAGAGGAGCCCCCCGGCGTCCATCGCGTCGATGCGGTGGGTGTACACCTGCTCGGGCGCCGTCGGCGGACGGAAGGTGATGATCTCGCCCACGCTCAGCCCGCCGGCGACCGGCTGGGTCAGCACGAGCGTTCCGACCGGGGCGGCCTCGCCCATGGACGCGGTGCTGACGACGAACCAGCGCCCGCCGCCGCTGAAGAAGACCGCGGCGGCCACCGCGACGCCCGCGACGAGGATCACCAGGGCCGCGGCGGCGGCGCTCGACAGGCCGGTGCGCCGCGCGCTCAGGTCGTCGGCGCGCCGGGGCGCCGTGCCGGTTCCGGCGCGAACCGGAACCGGCACCAGCGATGGCGTGGAGATCGTCACGTCGGGTCCTCGTGCGTCGCGTCCGGGGTCAGGCCGCGAACGTCCAGGTGAGCGGCAGCGACGCCGCCAGGCCCTGGTATGTGTTGTCCGCGCTAGAGGCCAGCGTCACCGCGAACGTGAACGGCACGGACGCCCCCGCGGCGGGCGCGGCGGGCATAGCAAAGGCTGCTGCCGGTGCGTTGGCGAGCGCGGCGGCCGTGCCGGAGAACACGGTGGTCGCGCCGGACGTGATGACGACGTTGAGCTTGGCGCAGAGGTCGGTGGCCGTCCCGTTGACGGTCCCGTTCTTCGACTGTTGGCACACTGCGCCGGGCGTGAGGGTGAACGAGGAGGCGGCGACCGTGCCGGTGTTCTTGATGGTGATCGAGGTTGTGGACGTCGATCCGGGCACCATGTTCACGTTGCCGCCGAACTTGTTGATCGTCGTGCAGTTCGCGGAGTTCGAGGAGACGCCGCCGCCGTCCGTGCTGCTGCAGGTCGCGGGCGTTCCGGTGGTCGACGTCTCCTGCATCGCGATCACGCCGGACCCGGCGGTGTTGGTGGTGTTGGTGATGCTGGCGACGAAGCCCGACAGGGTGCCGGTCATCGAGACGGACAGGAGCGCTGCGCCGAGGACGCCGGTGACGATGGATGCGCGGGTGAACCGGCGACGCTTGATTTCGGGCGTGTTCGTAGACATACTGATTCCTCTTGGGTGGTTGGGGAACTACTGACGGACGCGTTTGCAGACGCGTGTTGTACTCCAAGAGGGGGTCTGTGGCCGACCCCCCGGAGGACCAAGGCCAAAGCTAGCCGGTCCTCCAAAATGAGGACAAGCCGGGGGGTGTCCCCAGTTCGGGGCCGTGTATCGGCGTCAGTTGATCGCGCCGCGCGTCCGCGTCTGTACCGCCGGTTCAGGCGGCGATCGGCGGGTCGGCGGTCAGGACTGGCAGCGCGGGCACCAGTACACGACGCGGTCCTGGCTGCCCTGGCCGGGGCGCACGGGGTCGCCGAGGTCGGCGCGCAGGATCGGGGTGCCGCAGCGCAGGCAGGGCTTCCGCATCCGCCCGTACACGTAGCGCATTCGGCCCTTCCGGAGGTCGCCGGTGAACGTGCGCTCGGACCGGTCGCGGTTCGCCAGGATCGTGCGGCGGGAGAGGTCGATCAGGCCCGGCAGGTCCGGCACGTCGCGCACCGGCCGGGTCGGCAGGATGCCGCGCAGGAAGCAGAGCTCGGCGCGGTAGACGTTGCCGAGGCCCGCCATGACCCGCTGATCGAGCAGGACGAGGCCGATGGCGCGATCAGGGTCAGCGGTCGCCCGGCGCAGCGCCTCGTCGGCGTCCCAGCCCGGCCCGAGCAGGTCGGGGCCCAGATGCCCGACCGCCTCATCCTCCTCGGCGCGCGGCAGCACCTCGAGCACGCCGAGGGAGAAGCCGACGGTCGACCAGGCGGCGTTGTCGAGGATGATCCGAGCCTCGAAGGCGGGCCGCCGCCACCGGGAGCCCTGGGCGTAGATGTGCCAGGACCCCTCCATCTTCAGGTGCGAGTGGATGCTGTAGTCGCCCACGCGGGTGAGCAGGTGCTTGCCGACGCTCACGACCTCGTGCACGGTCTCGCCGGTGAGGTCGACCGTGGCGTACTTCGGCACGCGGACGTCGCACCGAGTCAGCACGGTGCCGGCCATCACCTCGTTCAGGTGCTTGGCCGTGCGGTAGACGGTGTCGCCCTCAGGCACGGAGCCTCAGTCCGCGTGGCGTCGCGAGGAACCCCGCGTCCTGCAGGGCGTGCCCCACCGGTGTGCCGAGCACGAAGGCGCCGTTGGCCTTCTCGATCGCGAGCTTGTCGACGCCACCGGATCGCACGAGCGCGGCCAGGGAATCGCCCGCCAGGCGCAGCGTGGTCTCGTCCTCGCTGAACGCGAGCACGGTCTTGCCGCCGCGCTCGACGTAGAGCACCAGGGCGCCGTCCACGAGCACCACGAGGGCGCCCGCCTTGCGGCCGGGCCGGTGGCCCGTGCCCGTCGCCGCGGGGGTCGCGCCGTCCTCCGCCGCCGAGGCGCCGGACCCACCGGCGGACCCGCCGGGGGCGTCCGCCGAATCCTCGCCGCCGGACGACGGCCAGGGCAGCGCCGCGCCGTAGGGGTTCGCCGGATCCGTCGCCGCGAGCGCGAGGGCGGTCGGTGCGGGTGAGGGCAGGCTCGGGTCGCGCGAGAACGAGCGCAGCCGGTCCACCGTGCCGCCGGTCGAGAACTGGGCGGCGCCGAGGGTCTCGATGAAGTAGCCGCGTCGTGCCCGGCCCGACTCCTCGAACCCGCTCAGCACCTTGTAGGCCAGCGCGAACCCGCCGGGGACCCGCTCGGTCGCGACCGACCCGCGCGTGACGACGCCGTAGCGTTCCAGCAGCGTCTCCGCCGACGCCGCCGCCCGCACGGTCGCGTCGGTCTCGGCGAGCGGCACGATCGACCAGCGCCCGCCGGCCGTCGGCGGCCCTCCCCGAGACGGCATGCTCGGACGGGCATATGCCCGGCCGCGGTACATCCGGGAGCGGGGAGTCCTGCTGGGGGTGCTGTGCGTCGTCTTGCCGCCGCTGATGAGCGCGCGGAGCGGCGAGAACGTGTCGTTCGTCACCAGCCCGGCCCAGACGAGGTCCCACAGCGCGGTGACGAGAGCGGCGTCATCGGTGGATCCGACCGCGTCGGAGAGCTGCCGGAAGAAGTACGCGCCGCCGCTGCCGAGGGTGGTGAGCACCTCGCGCTCGAGCTCGTTCGTCTCGTGGTCCGCCGGCTCGGGCAGGGTGAGCGGTACGGTGTCTGCGAGGTGCAGGCTGATCCAGCCGTCGTTTCCCGGGAGCGAGCCGGCGCCGGTCCACAGGACCTCTCCCGTCGAGGTCAGCTCGTCGAGCATGCTCGGCAGGTAGTCGCGCACGCGGGCCCGCAGCACGAGCGACTCCCACGCGGACGCGGGGATCGGCACGCCGGCCAGCTGATCGATGACGGTGAGCACGCCGTCGACGCCGCGGAGCGTGCCGCCGACGTGCTGCCACGCCGGGAGGAAGCGCCCGAAGGTCGCCGTGTCCACCGGCTCGACCTCGTGCCGGAGCGCGGCGAGCGAGCGGCTGCGCAGGCGGCGCAGCACCTCGGCGTCGCACCACTCGCTGCCGGTGGCACCCGGACGGAACTCGCCCTCGGTGACCCGCCGCTCGGCGGAGAGGCGACGGAGCGTGTCGAGCACCACGGCGGTGCCGAGGCCGAAGCGCTCGGCGACGGTGCTCACGGTGAAGGGGGAGTGCGTGCGGGCGAAGCGGGCAACGAGATCGCCGAGCGGGTTCGCGACTGGCTCGATGAAGGCGAGCGGGGTCCCGATGGGCAGCGGCACGCCGAGGGCGTCCCGCAGTCGGCTCGCGTCCTCGATCGCCGTCCACCAGTCGCGTCCCGCGAAGCTCACCCGGAGCGCACGCCGCGACGCGACGAGATCCTCGAGCCACTGATCCGACGGGGAGTCCGGCACGACCCGCGCGCGCACCTCGTCGGTCGTGAGCGGGCCGAGCATGCGCAGCAGGTCCGCGACGCCCTCGAGGTCCTTCGCGTTGCGATCGGGGGCGAGGCGCTGCAGCTCGAGCTCGGTGCGGTCGAGAACGGCGGGGTCGAGCAGCTCCCGCAGCTCGGCGCGGCCGAGGAGCTCGGAGAGCAGCGACGTGTCCAGGGAGAGCGCGGCGGCGCGGCGCTCCGCGAGCGGGCTGTCGCCCTCGTACATGAACGCGCCGACGTAGCTGAACAGCAGGCTCCTGGCGAACGGCGACGCGATCGTGGTCGTGGTCTCCACGATGCGGAGCTTGCGGGACTCGAGCTGCCGGGCGAGCTCGGTGAGCGCGGGCAGGTCGTAGACGTCCTGCAGCACCTCGCGGATGGTCTCGAGCACGATCGGGAACGTCGGGTACTTCCGCGCGACGTCGAGCAGCTGGGCGGCGCGCTGGCGCTGCTGCCAGAGCGGGGAGCGCTTGCCGGGGTTGTAGCGGGGCAGGAGCAGCGCCCGGGCCGCGCACTCGCGGAAGCGCGAGGCGAAGAGGGCCGACCCGCCCACCTCCTCGGTCACGATGGCCGAGATGTCCTCCGGGTCGAACACGAACAGGTCCGCGCCCGGCGGCTCGCTCTCGGTGTCCGGGATGCGTACGACGATGCCGTCGTCGCTCGCCATCGTGGCGCCGTCAATGCCGTAGCGCTCGCTCACCCTCGCGCCGACGGCGAGGGCCCAGGGCGCGTGCACCTGCATGCCGAACGGGGAATGCAGCACCACCCGCCAGTCGCCGAGCTCGTCCCGGAAGCGCTCGACCACGAGGGTGCGGTCGGTCGGCAGGTGGTTCGTCGCCTTCTTCTGGTCGTCGAGGAACGCGATGAGGTTGTTGGTTGCGCGGTCGTCGAGGCCGACCGTGGCGGCCCGCTGCCGGGCGGCGTCCGGGGCCGCGCTCGACAGCTCGCGGACGAAGGCGCCGATGGCGCGGCCGAGCTCGACGGGACGACCAAGGCCGTCGCCCTTCCAGAAGGGCAGCTTCCCCGGCTCGCCGAATGCGGGCGTCACCAGCACCCGGTCGTGCGTGATCTCCTGGATGCGCCAGCTCGTGGAGCCGAGCGCGAAGACGTCGCCGACGCGGGACTCGTACACCATCTCCTCGTCGAGCTCGCCGACGCGGTTGCCGGCACCGCCGGGCTTGCCGGGGTCGCCGCCGACCATGAACACGCCGAAGAGGCCGCGGTCGGGGATGGTGCCGCCCGACGTGACCGCCAGGCGCTGGGCACCGGGGCGGCCGGTGATCGAGTTGGCGTCGCGGTCCCAGACGATGCGCGGCCGGAGCTCGGCGAACTCGTCGCTCGGGTAGCGTCCCGCGAGCAGGTCGAGCGTCGCGTCGTAGGCGGAGCGCGGCAGGGTCGCGAAGGGCGCGGAGCGGCGCACGGTGTCGAACCACTCGTCGACGTCGAGGGTGTCGAGGGCGACGGCCGCGACGGTCTGCTGGGCGAGCACGTCGAGGGGGTTCGCGGGCACGCGCATCGACTCGATGCTGCCCGCCGCCATGCGCTCGGCGGTGACCGCCGAGTGGATGAGGTCGGCGCGGTGCTTGGGGAAGATGACGCCGCGGGACACCTCCCCGACCTGGTGACCGGCGCGTCCCACGCGCTGCAGCCCGCTCGCGACGGAGGGCGGCGCCTCGACCTGCACGACGAGGTCGACGTCGCCCATGTCGATGCCGAGCTCGAGGCTCGACGTTGCGACGACGCAGCGCAGGCGGCCGGACTTGAGATCGTCCTCGATGATCGCCCGCTGCTCCTTCGACACCGAGCCGTGGTGCGACCGGGCGAGTATCGGGTCGACCCCGGCGGTCTGCCCCGCCTGGCCCATGAGCGCGGCGGGGGTGCGATCGCCGCGCGTTCCCCGGGCGTGCTCGCGGGCCGGCTCCTGAGCCGACGCGACGGAGGCGGTACCGGATGCGACGGTGGCGGCCCCCACCAGCCGCGCCTCCGTGGACTCTGCGCCCTCGGTCGCCTGGACCGGGTTCTCCAGCCGCTCGCCGTAGATCTCGTTCAGCCGAGCCGTGAGCCGTTCGCTCAGCCGCCGGGAGTTCGCGAAGACGATGGAGGAGCGATGCTCGAGCACGAGGTCGACGATGCGCTCCTCGACGTGCGGCCAGATCGACCCCTGCTTCTCCGCTGCCGAGGCGGAGCCCTCGACCGGTCCCGTCGTGCCGAGGTCCGTCATGTCGTCGACCGGCACGACGACCCGCAGGTCGAACCGCTTCGTCGATTTCGGCGCGACGATGGTCACCGGGGAGCGGCCGCCGAGGAAGCGTGCGACCTCCTCGTGGGGGCGCACGGTGGCCGACAGCCCGATGCGCTGCGCGGGCTTCGGCAGCAGCGCGTCGAGGCGTTCGAGGGACAGCGCGAGGTGCGACCCGCGCTTGGTGTTGGCGACGGCGTGCACCTCGTCGATGATGACCGTCTCGACGCCGATCAGGGTCTCGCGCGCGGCGGACGTCAGCATCAGGAACAGCGACTCCGGCGTCGTGATGAGGATGTCGGGCGGCGTCTTCTGGAGCGTGCGCCGGTCGCCCGCGGGGGTGTCCCCGGACCGCACGCCGACCGTGACGACCGGCGGCTGGGCGCCCATGCGCTTCGCCGTCTGCGTGATGCCGACCAGCGGGGACCGCAGATTGCGCTCCACGTCGACGGCGAGCGCCTTCAGCGGGGAGATGTAGAGCACACGGGTGCGGTGCGCCGGGTCCTCCGGGGCGGGCGAGGACGCGAGCCGGTCGAGCGACCAGAGGAAGGCGGCGAGCGTCTTCCCCGAGCCGGTCGGGGCAACGACGAGAGCGTGGGCGCCCTTCGAGGTGGCCTTCCAGGCACCGATCTGCGCCTCGGTGGGCGCGCTGAAAGCCCCCCGGAACCACTCACGGGTCGCGGGGGAAAACCGTTCGAGCACGTCGCTCATCGGGGACATTCTTCTCCCTGCCACCGACATTTCTGCTGGGACCGCCCCGAGGGGGCTCCGCTGCGCCTGCCAAGGCCACGGGGATCGGAGCCGGACACGCGCCGCGGAGGGCCGGGAGAACCGGTCGTGCCCGCGCTACGACGGCGGGGTGTTCGCCCGGATGAACGCCCCGATGTCGCGCAGCTCCGGCTGCGAGACGCCGTGCGCGACGTCCTCGTAGATGCGCTCCGTGAGCGTGCTGTGCCGCGGCAGCCACTCCTGGGTGCGGTCGACGGCGTCGTCGGGGATGACCCGGTCAGCGGTGCCGCGACCCCAGAACACCGGAGGGCGCACGCGCTCGAGCTCGGCATCCGCCTGCACGTCGTCGCCCGGTGACACCACGAAGCCCGAGAGCGCCACCGCGTACGCGAACCGGCGGGGTGCGCGGCGGAGCAGCTGCAGGGCGACCGCGCCGCCCTGGGAGAACCCCAGCAGACCGACGGAGCGCGGCACGGGGAGCACGTCGAGCCAGGTCAGCACGGCATCCGCGGCCGCGTCCGCGAGGGCGGGCGCGGTGTCCCCGTGCCGTTCGTCCGGCACCGGGAACCAGGCGTGACCGGAGCCGTGCCGGAGGGGCGCGCGCACCGAGGCGACGATCGGCTGCAGCGGGAGGAGGGGCGAGAGGCCGAAGAGGTCGCCCTCGTGCGAGCCGAACCCGTGCAGCAGCACGAGGAGGGGCCTGGTGTGCAGGTCGCGCAGCGGCGCCGACCAGAGCACGGCCGCGGGATCCAGCAGCGGCGGGTCCTCGTCGTTCTCGGGCATCGGCGGTCCGTCCTGTGGAGCCGGCAGGGGTCGCCCTCCATACTTCCACCGCTACTTCCGCCGCGAGGTGCGCGCCGCGGAAGGAGCGGACCGCTCCGCGTCGTCCCCGCCCGCCGTGACCGTTGTCCGGTTCCCACGTATAAGAATGGGGGCATGGCCGTTCGCACCCCCGATCCCGATCCCGACTGGACTCCGGATTCGAACGGTGCCCCGCCCGCGTCGACCAACCCCGGCTGGCTCACCGACATCGAGCTGCTCGAGGTGCGCAGGCGCCTGCCGCTGCTCTACGTCGAGGCCGTGCCGGTGCGGGTCGACGGGCTCGGGCAGGTCACCGAGGTGGGCGTCCTGCTGCGTGCCACCGCGACGGGGCAGATGACCCGCACCCTCGTCTCCGGCCGGGTGCTCTACGGCGAGACCCTCCGGGATGCGCTGTTCCGGCACCTCGAAAAGGACCTCGGTCCGATGGCCTTCCCGATGCTGCCCGCGAACCCGACCCCCTTCTCCGTCGCCGAGTACTTCCCGATGCCCGGCATCGGCAAGTACCACGACGACCGGCAGCACGCCGTGGCCCTCGCCTACGTGGTGCCCGTGACGGGCACGTGCGATCCACGGCAGGATGCGCTGGAGCTCACCTGGATGACGCCCGCGGAGGCGGCGTCGCCCGCGGTGTCCGACGACATGGAGGGCGGTCGCGGCGCCCTGCTGCGCGCCGCGCTCGCCTCGGTGGGCGTGCTGCCCTAGCCGCCCGACCCCGTCGCCCGCGCGCGTGCTCCCTGACCGGCCTACGGTGGTCAGGGAAGGCGCGGCTGCGCAGGTTCCGCGCCGGGTCACCGACGAAGGGATGCGGCATGAGCGACACCAACCTGACCCCGAGTTTCGACGAGAGCTCCGCGACGGAGGGCGCCTCGGTGGACGGAATGTTCCAGGACACGACGCCCGCGGACGGGGTTCCCGGGCCGGGCGACCTGCCCGAGAGCAGCGACGACCTCCCGGGCTACGACGCCCTGAGCGACGCCCAGGCGTCCGGCGACGACGACAAGGTCGACATCACCGAGCCGACCAGCCCGAACATGGAGGCCGGCGACGACCTCGACACCGGGGCCGCCGGCCCCGCCCGGGACGCGTAGCGCCCCTCCGCCCAACCCGACGGCCGCCCACTCGGGCCGGCCGCGAACGATGACAGGAGACAGCATGAGCACCGAACTCCCCTCGAGCACCAGCGAGGACGCAACCCACGAGACGCTCTTCTCGGCACCGGAGCCCATCGGCGAGGAGTCGGACACCGAGTCCGTGCGCAGCGCCCTCGAGCAGAACGACGCGCTGGGCGGCGACGAGGAAGGGACGCTGACCGACGACGACGCGCTCTCGGACAACGGCGCCGTGACCACCGGCGACAGCGCATCCGGAACCATGGACACCGGCGCGATCATCCGCGAGGAGTAGCGCGGCTCCCGCCGCTACGCTCGACGGATGCGCAACGGAACCACGGGCCTGCTCGGCGGCATCCTCGTCCTCCTGATCGTCGCGATCGCGGCCTGGTGGATCCTGAACCTGGTGTTCGGGTTCGTCTTCTTCGTCGTGAAGGTGATCGTGCTGATCGTCGTCATCGCGGTCGCCGCGTTGTTCCTGCGCGGTCTGCTGTTCGGATCCGGGGAGGATCGATGACCGGCGGTGAACGATGACCGGCGAGGAGCGGATCCGCCGCCGTGCCATCGTGCACGGCGTCGTGCAGGGGGTCGGGTTCCGCGCCAGCACCCGTGAGCAGGCCCGTGGCCTCGGCGTGTCCGGCGTCGCCCGCAACCTGCTCGACGGCACGGTCGAGGTGGAGGCCGAGGGACCGCCCCGGGACGTCGACGCGCTGCTCGCCTGGCTGCGACAGGGACCGGCGTGGGCGCGGGTGGATCGCGTTGACGTGACCGAGCTTCCCGCCACCGGGGACGTCGCGCCCTTCGGCACCGGCTGAGCGCCGATACCTCCCGTGCTCCACCCCCGGGGCCGCTACCCGGTCGCGGTGCCGCTCTCCGCCCCCGCTCAGAGCAGGGCGCGCCACCGACCGCCGACGCGCTCGGTGAGCCGCCACGACACGACCTCGGCGGCCGTGTCGGTTCCCGCAACCGTCTGCCGGGCGACCGCGGCCGCCGCGTTGCGGTCGTCCGCCGTGAAGCGCACGGTGATGCGGGCCTCACCGGCCACGACGTCCACGCCCGACGCCTCGACCACGGCGAGGGCGGCAGCCGACCGCGCGGCGGTCGGCACGACCTCCTCCGGCGGGGTGCCGGGGCGGAGCGCGCCCACGGTCAGGATCACGCGGTAGGACGGCACCGTCCGAGGCTAACGGTCCCCGCCGCGGGCGTCGGTCGCGTGGGTCAGGCCACCACGGCGCCCGGGCGCGGTCGCCGCTGCGGGCGCGGTCGCGTCGAGCGGTACCAGGCGGTGCCGAGCGCCACGATGAGGCACAGCTCGATCGCGTCCCCGCCGTAGTACATGAGCTGCGACCCGGTGGCGGCGTCCGCGGCGCTGACGCCGGCCGGCGGATGCGCGTAGAGGTACTTCGCGAGCACGGAGTGGCCCGCGATGGCGGCGAGCAGCACCACCGCGCGGACCGCGAGCGCGGGGCGGTGCGGCGCCGGGTCGGGGCCCGCGATGGAGAACGTGAAGAGGTATCCGGCCGCGAAGACGTGCGCGTGCACCGCCGCAAGGAGGAGCGGATTCGCGTGCATCGCCCCGTAAAGCGGGGTCGCGTACAGCAGCCACAGGCCGCCGACGTTGAGCACCACGGCGGGGACCGGGTGGGTCAGCACGCGGACCGGTCCGCTGCGCAGCACGGCGCTGAGCCGTCGGGCGGGCACGACCGGCAGCGATCGCAGGGCCAGCGTGCCGGGGGCGGCGAGGACGAGCAGCAGGGGAGCGAGCATCCCCAGCAGCAGGTGGGACGTCATGTGCCCGACGAAGCCCGCGCCGACGGGGGAGAGGGCGAGGTGCACGGCGCCCGCCGCGAGGGCCACGCCCGCGAGCCACGCCGCCGTGCGCGGGAACGGCCAGCGGCCGCGGCGCCGGCTGGAGCGGATCGCTCCGAGATAGGCGGCGGCGGCGAGGGCCGCCGCCACCCAGACGACGGGGACCAGGGCGAGCGGGACCGCCGCGTGGTCGTGCACCGGCAGGCCCGCTCTGCGGGACTACTCCGTCGCGCCCTGAGCGGACTCGGCGCCCTCGGCGGGCTCTGCGCCCTCCGCGTCCTCCTCCGGCTCGAAGTGCGAGGACTCGGTGTGTCCCACGGACACGCCCTCGTCCGACTTCGGGATCGTGTTGTCCGATCCGACGGTCTCGGCAGCTTCGCGTTCCTCGGCCATGGTGGTCCTCCTTCGTTGCCCTTCCACCCTACGGTCGCCGCCCCCGCCGTGTTCCGGATTCCGCAAGCGGGACGCCTGGCCCGTGTTCTGAATTCAGGCTGTGCTGCGACACGCCGCGTTTCGAGGCCGCCAGATGCGGCGTGTCGCAGCTGAACCTGAATCGCGAACGGGGCGGCCCAGCGTGCCGTGGGAAGGGGTCGCGCAGCACAACGGAAACGGGGCCGGCCCTCGAAAGGACCGGCCCCGTTCACAGGGATCAGAGGATCAGCGGCCGGAGCTGCGTCCCCCACGACCGCGACCGCCGCCACCGCCCTGCGACATGGCGACCAGGCCGCCACCGTTCGAGGACTTGGCCGGTGCCGCCGCGGGGCGACCCGAGCGGTCGCGACGGGGGCGACCGGCGCCCACGTCCGAGCCGCCGCGGGGCGCGATGCCCTCGGAGGACGTGCTGTAGGTGCGGGCGCCGCCGCGCGAACCCGCGCCGGCCGCCGGAGCGCCGTCACGACGGGCGCGCTTGCGCTGGGCGTTGGCGCCCTGGGACTGGCCACCACCACGGCCGCCGCCGCCCGAGGGGCGGTTGCCCTGCGGAGCGGTCGCGGCACGGGGAGCGGGCTTGACGTAAGGGGCGACCTCGCCGACGAGGGCCTTCACGGGCGCCGCGTCGGGGGTGACCGACTGCGGGGTGACCGAGATCTGCGCCTTGCGCATCATGGCGGCGACATCCTTGCGCTGCGCGGGGATGACGATCGTCACGACATCGCCCTCGCTGCCGGCGCGGGCCGTGCGGCCCGAGCGGTGCAGGTACGCCTTGTGCTCGGTCGGCGGGTCGACGTGGATCACGAGCTCGACGTTGTCCACGTGCACACCGCGGGCGGCGACGTCCGTCGCGACCAGGACCTTGACCTCGCCCGCGCCGAACGCGGCGAGGTTGCGGTCACGGGCGACCTGCGAAAGGTTGCCGTGCAGGTCGACGGAGGGGATGCCCGCGTCGGTGAGCTGCTTGGCGAGCTTCTTCGCGTGGTGCTTGGTGCGCATGAAGAGGATGCGGCGGCCGGTGCCGCTCGCGAGGGTCTGCACGAGGTCGCGCTTGGCCTCGACGGAGTCGACCTCGAACACGTGGTGCGTCATCGCGGCGACGGGCGAGTTGGCCTCGTCGACGGAGTGCAGCACCTCGTTGCGGAGGAAGCGGCTCACGAGCTTGTCCACGCCGTTGTCGAGCGTCGCGGAGAACAGCAGGCGCTGTCCGCCCTGCGGCGTCTTGTCGAGGATGCGGGTGACGACGGGGAGGAAGCCGAGGTCGGCCATGTGGTCGGCCTCGTCGAGCACGGTGATCTCCACGGCGTCGAGGTGCACGAAGCCCTGCTTCATGAGGTCCTCGAGGCGACCGGGGCAGGCCACGACGATGTCCACGCCGGCCTTGAGCGCGGCAACCTGGCGCTGCTGCGAGACGCCGCCGAAGATGGTGGTCGTCTTCAGCCCGTACGCGTCGGCGAGCGGCTGCATGGCGGCGGAGATCTGGGTGGCGAGCTCGCGGGTCGGGGCGAGCACGAGGCCGAGCGGGCGACCCGGGCGGCGCTTGCCACCGGCGAGGACGCCGCCGAGGCGGGCGACCATGGGGATGGAGAACGCGAGGGTCTTGCCGGAGCCGGTCTTGCCGCGGCCGAGCACATCCCGTCCGGACAGCGTGTCCGGAAGGGTGTCGACCTGGATGGGGAACGGCGAGTCGATGCCCGTCGCGGTGAGGGCGGAAACGAGGGGAGCCGGCACGCCGAGCGCGCCGAAGCTGGTTTCAGTCATGGAGGGAGCGTTTGCCTTTCAGGCAGATTCCCGGCCGCACGCGGCACGGAGCCGACGCTGAGAGCGGGAGGATGGCGAAGGTGCCGATGGGCACATCCGTTCGCCGTGAAAAAACTCAAGAATCGAGCCGGACCGAGCCGACGCGAGGGAACTTGGCGTTCTACGACGCTGGGAGCGCGATTTCCGCTCACCAGAAACCATCCTACCGGACGATGTCAACTCCACCCACCCGCTCCTGCCCGGGCAGGAGCTGCCCCACGGTCCTGCGGTCGGCGCGAGCACAGCCCAAACGCGGTCCCTGAGCTGTCGAAGGGACGGAACCCGCCCGCCAACCTGCCGACCCGCGAACCTGCGCAACTCAGCAGATCCGACCCGACACGCCGCTGTGCGGAACCCTGGAACGGCGTGTCGAGCGGGATCTGCTGAGTTGCGCCGGGCGGTGGCTAGATCCGCTCGCCCACGGGGACGGGGAAGGGCAGCACGTTTCCGGGCGGCGCGAGCGGGCACGCCCAGGCGGGGTCGTACGCGCAGGAGGGGTTGTAGGCGAAGTTGAGGTCGAGCACGATCACCGGCCCTGCACCCGCCGTCGTAGGGCCCGGGCGCTCGCCGAGGTGACTGCCCTTGATCGTGTCGAGCAGGTAGCGCCCGCCGCCGTAGGTTCCGCCGGGGACCCGGGACAGCGCGTCCTTGACCGGCAGGAAGATGCCGCCGCCGTAGGACGCGAGGCGCCACACGTCCAGCTCGGCGCCGGGCTGATCCGCGCCGACGGCGGGCAGGTGCACGGAGCCGAGCCGCTCGAACGGCACAACGCCGTCCGTGCCCGTGTCGACCTCCAGTCGCTCCGGTGACCGGTCGGCGTGCACCTCGAGCTCGAAACGCCAGGCGGGGTCGTACGGCGTCACGGGCAGCCCGGCGAAGGCCGCGCGGTGCTCAGGAAGCAGCGGGGAGGCGGGATGCGTCGCGAACAGCTGGTCCCGCTCGCGGATCCACAGGGCGTGCGCGGCTGCCGGATCGTCGAGTGAGATGCGCCGCACCTCGGCGTACAGCGCGAACACGCGCCACCGCCAGTTCGCGGTCTCGACTGCGGTGCGCGCGTCTGCCACGCTCAATCTGTGCGGGCGAGGTCGGCGTCCGCGGTGTCGCCCGGGCGCGGGGGCTCACCGATGTCGGACGCCCACGTCGGCGCCATGCGCTTCATCTGCGCGCCGCGCCACTGCCAGAACGACCACAGCGACGGCCAGAGCGCGGCCGTGTAGGGGCCGGCCTCGAAGATGAGCTGGTCGCGGAACAGGGTCTTGCCCGTGCCCTTGGGGTCGGCGGCGATGGCCATCCGGTGGTCCCAGCGGGTGACGAGCGACAGGGCACCGCTGCGCCCGTGGCCGGCGTCGCGGAGGATGCGCACGCCCGGCACGCGGGTCTCGGGGAAGCTGATGTCGAGCACCTGCTCGCCCATGGGCACGGCGCCACCCGCGCGGGCGCGCAGCGGGTGCTCGCCCGGCGTCCACGTGGTCGGGAAGTCGTCGGGCTCGAGCGAGTCGAAGCGGAGGAGGGGACCGGACACCTCGCGCAGCACGGCGGGCGATTGGATGGCCCGCCAGGCGGCATACGGGTCGCAGTCGAGGATGAGCTTCAGCAGTACGCGCATCGCTCCAGTCTCGCCCGGCGGCGGCACGGGTGCCAGGCGTTACAGCGTCCTCACGGTTCCCCGCGTCGCGGCAGGCGGTGCCGCACGTCTCCCGGCACACCCTCCCCGGCGGGCGTGCCGGTGCCATGCGCTACAACTGGACCCATGGCGATTCGCTACTGGCTGGGCGTGGTGCACCGCGATCACGTGCGGCGCGCTGTCTCCCTCGGCGTCGCCCAGCTGAACCACGGCTCGCGGGAGGCGCTCCGTCGCATGGGCGAGGCCGACGGCCTCGTCTACTACTCGCCCCGCGAGTACTCCCCGGACGGCCCGCTGCTGCGCGAGCTGACCGCGATCGGCCGGATCGCGGACGACGACGTCTACCAGGCGCACGACCTCGACTCGGACTCGCGCTGGCGGCCGTGGCGTCGCCGGGTGGACTACGACCTCACCGCGACCGACGCCCCCATCCGGCCGCTCGTGCCGGTGCTCGACCTCTCCCGCAACGATCCGAACTGGGGCTATCAGCTGCGCAAGGGCCTGGTCGAACTGTCCCGGCACGACTTCGAGGCCATCGTGGCGCAGATGCGGGCGACGCCGCCCGAGCCGTCACGCCGCGTCATCTCCGGCTGGGACGCGGGCGTCGGCGAACTACCATCGTCGGGTGACCGCGCCTGACCTGACGACCGAGCCCGCCGTCGTGCCCGTTCCGGGCCCGACCTCCGCCAACGCCACCACCACCGCGGCGCCCGGAACGCCCGCCGCCGCGGCCGGATCCGCCGCCCCGCACCCGCACGCCCAGTCGGGCTTCCAGGTGCGGCTGGACTGGGGTCTCGACGGGGCGCTTCTGCTGCAGGACGCGCACGTCGTTGTCGTCGTCGACGTCCTCTCCTTCTCCACGACGGTGGAGCTTGCCGTCTCCGCGGGCGTAGAGGTGCTGCCCTGGGGTGGGCCGGACGGCGCGGAGGAGCTCGCCCGCGCCGAGGGCGCGGCGCTCGCCGCCCCGCGGAACTCCCCGGACGGCCGCCTGTCGCTCGCGCCGAGCAGCGTCACCGCCCAGGCCGTCGCGGCCGTGGGGAACGGCCGGGTCGTCCTGCCGTCGCCGAACGGTGGCGCGATCGCCCGGGCGCTGGGGGAGCGCGGCCGCACGGTGATCGCCGGCAGCCTCCGCAACGCCGCCGCCGTGGCGGACGAGGTGCTCGCGCTCCAGGAGCGCCTGGGCGACCGCGCGACCGTCGCCGTGATCGCCGCGGGGGAGCGCCACGCGTCCGGGGCCCTTCGTCCCGCCGTCGAGGACCTGCTCGGCGCGGGGGCCATCGTCGACGCCCTGACCGCGGTCGGCATCGACCACTGCTCGCCCGAGGCGGCGACGGCATCGTCCGCCTATCACGCCCTCCGCCGCGGCATCGGGCACCTCGTCTCGGCCTCCGCCTCGGCGGAGGAGCTCCGCGGCGCGGACTCGACCGCGGACGTCGACCTCGCCCGCCAGGTGAACGCGTCGCGAACGGTCCCCGTGCTGCGGGAATGCGTCTTCGGCGCCTAGCGTTCCTCCTGTAGGCCGTCCATGGCGGGCGGCGCATCAGCGAAGGACATGCGATGAAAGCCGTACTCGGTGACACGATCCTTGCGGAGGCACCCCGTGAGGACCTCATCCGTATCGAGGGCAACTGGTACTTCCCGCCGGCGAGCGTGAAGTCGGAGCTTCTCGAGAAGAGCGACACCCCCTACCGCTGCCCGTGGAAGGGCGACTGCCAGTACTTCAGCCTGCGCGACGGCGACGTGCTGCTGCAGGACCGCGCCTGGTCCTACCCGAACCCGCTGCCGTCCTCGTTCGACCGCGTCGGCAAGGACTACAGCAACTACGTCGCGTTCTGGAAAGAGGCGGAGATCGTCGAGTAGCCGCGGCGAATTCCCGCGCGCCGGCGTTCCGCGTCAGCGCGCCGCGGTCGCCGCGGTGCGCCTCGCCGCGGCGACGTCGCGCTTCCGCCAGTCGATGAGGTACGCCGCGGCGAAGCGGCGGGAGCACCTGCCGCAGGACATCGGGCGGGCGGGCTTGCGGTAGCGGAAGTGCCTGTGCCCGGCCGGGCACGTGCCCACCCACGGGGCGAGGTCGTCGGCGATGGCGCCGTCGTGCAGCCGCTTGCCCTCGTACCCGATGGACGCGGCGACGGCTCGCCAGCGCGGGCCGTGTCCGGCCGCGTTCCCGGCCATCGCGTGGGCGACCTCGTGCAGCAGCACCTGGTGGATCTCGTCGTCCTCGTAGCGGGATGCGAGGTGGCGCGACACCGTGATACGCCGGCGCGTGTAGTTGCAGAGCCCGGCCCGTGTCTTCGCGTTGTCGAACCCGAACGTCCACTCGCCCGGCGTCAGGTGCAGCGCGATGAGGGCGTTCGCCCATCTCCGCACTCGTTCCAGGTCAGCCACCCGACGAGGATAACCGCGGCCGCCGACCCCGCCGCCGCGAGCCGCGGCGCTGGGGAGGATCGGGCGGCGCCTAGAGCCGTGAGGGAGCGGAACCGCCCGTGAGCAGCTCGCGGGTCACCGCGATGGCGACGGTCGTCGCGTCGTAGGGCTCGGCGGGCAGGTTGTTGCGCTCGCGGATGCCGTTCGCGTCCTCGAAGTCCACCAGGGCGCGGCGGTAGTCGCGCCGGTCGAAGTACGCCCGCCCGCGCGCCTGCAGCGCAAGCACCTCGAGATCGATCCAGTCGTGGGCGTGCGCCTCGTTCACGCAGCCGCTCAGCTCCATGAGAGCGACCTCGAACTTCTCCTGGTAGTGCTGCACCTGGGCGCGACGGATGCGCGCGGCGAGCAGGGTCTCACGGTCGCCGGTGAAGCGCGCGAGCCGCACCGCCTCGTTGGCCATCGTCCAGGCGTCGTCGATGCGGCCGACGACGCGGAGCAGCGTCACCTTCTCGGTGATGGCCGCCAGGCTGCGCTGGTTCTGCAGGTCGTCCAGGCGGTCACCGGCGGCCCGGAGGTCCACCTTCTCCCGAAGGGTCTCGCGGTCAATTCCGAGGATGATCGAGCCTGTCACCCTAGTAACTTAGCCGCCCGCCAGGGGTACGAGGTCGACCTGGATCAGCCTGTCGTCGCCATCCCGAGGCGAACCGCGCCCGTCGGTGTTGTTCGTGATCATCCAGAGGCTGCCGTCGGGACCGGCCGTGACATCGCGGATGCGGCCGTACTCGTCCCGGAAGTACTCGACCACATCACCCGCGCCGCCCTCGGCCGTCGGCTGGATCACCCAGAGCCGTTCCCCGCCGAGTCCGGCCAGGAAGAGGGTTCCGCGCACAACGGCGAGGCCGCTGGGGCTCGCGTCCCGCGTGGCCCACTGCATCACCGGGTCCACGAACCCGGCGCCGCCCCCCGTGCCCTCGACCTCGGGCCAGCCGTAGTTCCCGCCCGGCTGGATGAGGTTCAGCTCGTCCCACGTGTTCTGACCGAACTCCGCCGCCCACATGCGGCCCGTCTCGTCCCAGGCGATGCCCTGCGGATTGCGGTGCCCGAGCGAGTAGACGGGGGAGCCCGGCGTCGGGTTGTCGGCCGGCACCGAGCCGTCCGGTTCGAGCCGCAGGATCTTCCCGCCCAGGGACGCGCCGTCCTGCGCGTTGCCGCCCCGGGCCGCGTCGCCCGCGGTGGCGTACAGCTTGCCGTCCGGCCCGAACGCGATGCGGCCCCCGTTGTGGTTCCCGGCCTTCGGGATCTGCGACAGCACCTCCTCGCGGGCGCCGAGCGAGTAGGACCCGGGAGACCCCTCCAGCCGCACCCGCACGATGCGGTTGTCCGTCTCGGCCGTGAAGTAGACGTAGAGCCATCCCGCGTCGGCCGGGTCCTCGTCCTCGCCGGCGACGGTGCCTGCGGCCGCCCCGGGAGGCGCCGCGAGGCCGAGCAGCCCGCCCTCGCCGCGGGGCATGACTCCCTCGACCACGCCGACGTCCCGCAGCGCGCCGTCCGGCGTGAGCTCGCGGATCCTCGCGCTGTCCCGCTCGCTGATCAGCGTCGAGCCCGACGCGAGCCGTGCGATCGACCACGGCGCCTCGAGCCCGGTCGCGATGTCGCGGGGCGTCCCCGCCGGCTGAACCGGCCCGGGAAGGGCCTCGGGCGTCGGCGATGGGTCAGGCGACGGCGGCGCGGGCGCCGTCTCGGGCGCGGCGGTCGGGGAGGGCGCGGGCGTTCCCTGCCGCGTCCCCTCCGTGCCGGAGGTGCCGCCCGCGGCGCAGCCGGCCAGGGCCAGGGTCAGGGTCATCGCGACGAGCGTCCCGGGGTGCGCCACTCGGAGGCGCCGAGCCGCGTGCGGGTGCGAATGCGGGTGCTGATCCGGGTGCGGGGTCGAGCGGGCCACGGGTCCTCCAGGGCGTCGGTGGGCCCATTCTTCGCCGCTGGCCTCGGAGTCGCCAGAGCGCCCTGTCAGGCCGACCTGCGCCTACCAGGTGGAGGGCTTGCGTCCGGTCTGGAAGACGCTGCGCGCGGGAGGCGGCGACGGCACCGCCGTCGCGTCCGTCACGACCGGCGCCCCGGCGATGAAGTCCCGCAGTTCGGGACCGTCGACGAGCTTGGCGGGGGCGGGATCGCCGGCCAGCAGCCGGGGGAGCGCGCCGGTCGGCAGCTCGGACCGCGAGGCGGCGAGCACGATGTTCCCGAATCGCCTGCCCTTCAGCATCGAGGTGTCGGCCATCGCGGCGACGTGCGGCAGCAGGGAGGCGACCGTGGCCACCTGGCCGCGGGCGAAGGCCAGCCCGGCGCCGTCCGCGACGTTCACGGCGAGGATGCCCCTGGGCGAGAGCAGGCGCACGGCCTCCCCGTAGAACTCGACGCTCGTGACGTGGGCCGGGGTCCTCGCGCCGCCGAAGATGTCGACGACGAGGATGTCGACCGTGCCGCGCAGGCCGTCCGGCAGCTTGCCGAGCACCTCGCGGGCGTCGCCGTAGCGGAGCCGGATGGAGGCGCCACGCGGGAACGGCACGTGCTCGCGCACGAAGTCGACGAGACCGCGGTCCAGTTCCACCACCTGCTGGCGGGACTCCGCCCGCGTCGCGGCCACGTAGCGGGGGAGGGTAAGCGCCCCGGCCCCCAGGTGGACGGCGGTGATGGCCTCCCCGTCTGGGGCGACGAGGTCGATGAGGTGACCGATGCGGCGCACGTACTCGAAGGAGAGGTGGCTCGGGTCCTCGGTGTTCACGTGCGACTGCGGCGTGCCGTCGACGATGAGGGTCACGGAACCCGGGTCGTGCCGGTCGTTCTCGAGCCGGGCCGTGCCCGCGCCCACCTGCACCTCGGGTGTCGAATCGCTCACGGGTCCGAGTACATCACGCGCTGCGCGCTTCCGCCGAATCGCGCCCTCACCGGCTCAATCGCGGGCGGCCGCATCGGGAATGGGAGCACCGTGCGCGGGGTTATACCTGACAATCCACCCGAACGCAAGAATCGGCTTTACACCCAGAGCGATCCATCGTATAGTGGACCTTTGCGCTCCCTCCCCCGTGCCTTCATATTGCGGTCGGCCGTGTCGTTGCCCGGATGTACGCATCCGGACACCAATCTTCTTCCCGGGGGATGGCGAGTACTTTCCGCACCAATCTCACACACTGGCAGACGACAGTAAATATGGAGCCCCTGAGTGGGGCCCACGGAGGTTATTTCCTTGGCTGCTGCGCCTAACGCAACCACCACCACCCCCCGAAACGGCCGCAATGCATCTCGGCTGTCTTTCGCGAAAATCACCGACACGCTGACGGTTCCGGATCTGCTCGCGCTGCAGACCGAGAGCTTCGACTGGCTCGTCGGCTCGGACGCCTGGAAGCAGCGCGTCGCCGAGGCCACCGCGGCCGGCCGTGAGGACGTGCCGACCACCACGGGCCTCGAGGAGATCTTCGAGGAGATCTCGCCGATCGAGGACCTGAGCGAGACCATGCAGCTCTCGTTCACGAACCCGTTCCTCGAGGAGAAGAAGTACTCCATCGACGAGTGCAAGGAGAAGGGCAAGACCTACTCCGCGCCGCTCTATGTCGAGGCGGAGTTCATGAACCACCTCACGGGTGAGATCAAGACCCAGACGGTATTCATGGGCGACTTCCCGCTCATGACCGAGAAGGGCACGTTCGTCATCAACGGCACCGAGCGCGTCGTCGTGTCGCAGCTCGTCCGCAGCCCCGGCGTGTACTTCGACCGCGCCCAGGAGAAGACGTCCGACAAGGACATCTACTCCGCCCGCATCATCCCCAGCCGCGGTGCCTGGCTCGAGTTCGAGATCGACAAGCGCGACCAGGTGGGCGTGCGCATCGACCGCAAGCGCAAGCAGTCCGTCACCGTGTTCCTGAAGGCCCTCGGCCTCACGAGCGAGGAGATCCTCCAGGAGTTCAAGGGCGTCTCGTCCATCGAGCTCACGCTGGAGAAGGACTCCATCCTCACCAAGGAGGAGGCGCTCAAGGACATCTACCGCAAGCTGCGTCCGGGCGAGCAGGTCGCCGCCGAGGCCGCCCGCGCGCTCCTCGACAACTTCTACTTCAACCCGAAGCGCTACGACCTGGCCAAGGTGGGTCGCTACAAGATCAACCGCAAGCTCGGGATCGACGCCGCGCTGTCCGAGTCGGTGCTCACCGTCCAGGACATCATCGCCACCATCAAGTACCTCGTCTCGCTGCACGCGAACGAGACCACGATGGCCGGCGTCCGGGACGGCAAGCCGGTCGAGCTCCGCCTCGACGTCGACGACATCGACCACTTCGGCAACCGCCGCATCCGTGCGGTCGGCGAGCTCATCCAGAACCAGGTGCGCACCGGCCTCTCCCGCATGGAGCGCGTCGTGCGCGAGCGCATGACGACCCAGGACATCGAGGCGATCACGCCGCAGACCCTGATCAACGTGCGCCCCGTCGTCGCCGCGATCAAGGAGTTCTTCGGAACCAGCCAGCTGTCGCAGTTCATGGACCAGAACAACCCGCTCGCGGGTCTCACCCACAAGCGCCGCCTCTCGGCGCTCGGCCCGGGTGGTCTGTCCCGTGAGCGCGCCGGTGTCGAGGTCCGCGACGTCCACCCGTCGCACTACGGCCGCATGTGCCCCATCGAGACCCCGGAAGGCCCGAACATCGGCCTCATCGGCTCGCTGGCCTCGTTCGCCCGGATCAACTCCTTCGGCTTCATCGAGACGCCGTACCGCCGCGTCACCGATGGCGTCGTCACCGACACGATCGACTACCTGACCGCGAGCGAGGAGGACGAGTTCCTCGTCGCCCAGGCCAACGCCCCGCTGACGGCCGATTTCCGCTTCGCGGAGGACCGTGTCCTCGTCCGCCCCAAGGGCGGTGAGGTGGAGCTCGTTCCCGCCGAGAACGTCCACTACATGGACGTCTCCCCGCGCCAGATGGTGTCCGTCGCCACGTCGCTCATCCCGTTCCTCGAGCACGACGACGCGAACCGCGCCCTCATGGGTGCGAACATGCAGCGTCAGGCCGTCCCGCTGCTGCGCAGCGAGAGCCCGCTCGTCGGAACCGGTATGGAGGGCTACGCGGCCATCGACGCCGGCGACGTGCTGACCGCCGACGCGGCCGGTGTCGTCTCCGAGGTCTCGGCCGACGCCGTGACCGTGCAGCTCGACGAGGGCGGAACGCAGACCTACTACCTGCGCAAGTTCGACCGCTCCAACCAGGGCACGTCGTACAACCACCGCGTCATCGTCAACGCGGGCGACCGCGTCGAGGTCGGCGAGGTCATCGCAGACGGCCCCGCGACGGAGAACGGCGAACTCGCGCTCGGCAAGAACCTCCTCGTGGCGTTCATGCCGTGGGAGGGTCACAACTTCGAGGACGCGATCATCCTCAGCCAGAACCTGGTGAAGGACGACGTCCTCTCCTCGATCCACATCGAGGAGTACGAGGTCGACGCCCGCGACACGAAGCTCGGCAAGGAGGAGATCACGCGTGACCTCCCCAACGTCAGCCCCGAGCTGCTCGCCGACCTCGACGAGCGCGGCATCATCCGCATCGGCGCCGAGGTCCGCCCCGGCGACATCCTCGTCGGCAAGGTGACGCCGAAGGGCGAGACCGAGCTGTCGGCGGAGGAGCGCCTGCTCCGCGCGATCTTCAACGAGAAGAGCCGCGAGGTGCGCGACACGTCGCTCAAGGTCCCCCACGGCGAGCAGGGCACCATCATCGGTGTCAAGGTGTTCGACGCGCAGGACGGCGACGACGAGCTCGGCTCGGGCGTCAACCAGCGGGTCGTCGTCTACATCGCCCAGAAGCGCAAGATCACCGAGGGCGACAAGCTCGCCGGCCGCCACGGCAACAAGGGCGTCATCTCGAAGATCCTGCCCGTCGAGGACATGCCGTTCCTCGCGGACGGCACGCCGGTCGACATCATCCTCAACCCGCTCGGCATCCCCGGCCGCATGAACTTCGGCCAGGTGCTCGAGACCCACCTCGGGTGGATCGCGAAGCAGGGCTGGCAGGTCGAGGGCGAGCCCGAGTGGGCAGCGCGTCTGCCCGAGCAGGCCCGCAGCGCCGCCCCGAACACCAAGGTCGCGACCCCGGTGTTCGACGGTGCGTTCGAGGACGAGATCGCCGGTCTTCTCGACTCCACGACGGTGACCCGCGACGGGGAGCGCCTCATCGGCTCCACCGGCAAGACCCGCCTGTTCGACGGCCGCTCCGGCGAGCCGTTCCCGGCCCCGGTCTCCGTCGGCTACATGTACATCCTGAAGCTGCACCACCTCGTCGACGACAAAATCCACGCTCGCTCGACGGGCCCGTACTCGATGATCACCCAGCAGCCGCTCGGTGGTAAGGCGCAGTTCGGTGGTCAGCGCTTCGGTGAGATGGAGGTGTGGGCCCTCGAGGCCTACGGCGCCGCGTACGCCCTGCAGGAGCTCCTCACCATCAAGTCGGACGACATCCTCGGCCGCGTGAAGGTGTACGAGGCCATCGTCAAGGGCGAGAACATCCAGGAGCCGGGCATCCCGGAGTCCTTCAAGGTCCTGATCAAGGAGATGCAGTCGCTCTGCCTGAACGTCGAGGTGCTCTCGGCGGACGGCACGGCGGTTAGCCTGCGCGACACGGACGACGAGGTCTTCCGTGCCGCCGAGGAGCTGGGCATCAACATCTCCACCCGCTTCGAGTCGTCCTCGATCGACGACATCTAAGCCTGACCAGAACACGACTCGAAGCTTTCCAAGGAGAGAAGGAAAATTGCTCGACGTAACAACTTTTGACGAGCTGCGCATTGGGCTCGCCACTGCCGACGACATCCGTCGGTGGTCGCACGGTGAGGTCAAGAAGCCCGAGACGATCAACTACCGCACGCTGAAGCCGGAGAAGGACGGCCTCTTCGGCGAGCAGATCTTCGGCCCCTCACGGGACTGGGAGTGCTCGTGCGGCAAGTACAAGCGCGTCCGCTTCAAGGGCATCGTCTGCGAGCGGTGCGGTGTCGAGGTCACGAAGTCGTCCGTGCGCCGCGAGCGCATGGGCCACATCGAGCTCGCCGCCCCCGTCACGCACATCTGGTACTTCAAGGGTGTGCCGAGCCGCCTCGGCTACCTGCTCGACATGGCGCCGAAGGACCTCGAGAAGGTCATCTACTTCGCCGCGTACATGGTCATCTCGGTCGACGAGGAGGGCCGTCACGCCGACATGCCCGGCCTCGAGAACGAGCTGCGCCTCGAGATCAAGAACCTCGAGGACCAGCGCGACTCCCGCATCGCGGACCGCCTCTCGAAGCTCGAGTCCGACCTTGCCGCCCTCGAGGCGGAGGGTGCGAAGAGCGACCAGAAGCGCCGCGTGAAGGATGGCGCCGAGAAGGAGATGTCGCAGACCCGCAAGGCGTTCGACGAGGACATCACCCGCCTCGAGCGCGTGTGGGAGGACTTCCGCAACCTCAAGGTGGGCGACCTCAAGCCCGAGGACGCGGTGTTCCACGAGCTGCAGGACCGCTTCGGCATCTACTTCGACGCCTACATGGGCGCCGAGGCGATCCAGAAGCGCCTCGAGGCCTTCGACCTGGCCACCGAGAGCGACGTCCTGCACGACCAGATCGCGAACGGCAAGGGTCAGAAGAAGATCCGCGCCATCAAGCGTCTGCGCGTGGTGAACTCCTTCCTGCAGACCGGCAACTCGCCGGCCGCGATGGTGCTCCAGGTCGTCCCGGTGATCCCGCCGGAGCTGCGCCCGATGGTGCAGCTCGACGGTGGCCGCTTCGCGACCTCGGACCTGAACGACCTCTACCGCCGCGTCATCAACCGCAACAACCGCCTGCGTCGCCTGCTCGACCTCGGTGCCCCCGAGATCATCGTGAACAACGAGAAGCGCATGCTGCAGGAGGCCGTGGACGCCCTGTTCGACAACGGCCGCCGCGGTCGTCCCGTCACCGGTACCGGCAACCGCGCCCTGAAGTCCCTGAGCGACATGCTCAAGGGAAAGCAGGGTCGCTTCCGCCAGAACCTGCTGGGCAAGCGCGTCGACTACTCGGGCCGTTCGGTCATCATCGTCGGCCCGCAGCTGAAGCTGCACCAGTGCGGTCTGCCCAAGCAGATGGCCCTGGAGCTGTTCAAGCCGTTCGTGATCAAGCGCCTGATCGACCTGAGCCACGCTCAGAACATCAAGGCCGCCAAGCGCATGGTCGAGCGCAGCCGTCCGCAGGTCTGGGACGTGCTCGAGGAGATCATCCGCGAGCGCCCCGTGCTGCTGAACCGCGCACCGACGCTGCACCGCCTCGGCATCCAGGCCTTCGAGCCTCAGCTCGTCGAGGGAAAGGCGATCCAGCTGCACCCGCTCGTCTGCGCCGCGTTCAACGCGGACTTCGACGGTGACCAGATGGCCGTCCACCTGCCGCTGTCGGTCGAGGCCCAGGCCGAGGCCCGCATCCTGATGCTCGCCTCGAACAACATCCTGAAGCCGTCCGACGGTCGACCGGTGACCCTGCCCACGCAGGACATGATCATCGGTCTGCACCACCTGACGACGCTCAAGCAGGGTGTCGCCGGTGAGGGCCGCGCGTTCTCGTCCATCGCCGAGGCGATCCTCGCGAAGGACCAGGGCACGCTCGACCTGAACGCCACGGTCCGCATCCGCCTGGAGAACCTGCACTTCGCCGAGGGCACCGCGCCCGAGGGCTTCGTCGAGGGTCAGCCCGTGCTGCTCGAGACGACCCTGGGTCGCGCGCTCTTCAACGAGGCGCTGCCAGCGGACTACCCGTACGTCGAGGCTGTCGCCGACAAGGGCCAGCTCTCCGCCATCGTCAACGACCTGGCAGAGCGCTACCCCAAGGTGGAGGTCGCGGCGACGCTCGACCGCATCAAGGACGCCGGCTTCTACTGGGCCACGCGCTCCGGTGTGACGGTGTCGCTGTCCGACATCCTGACCCCGCCGAACAAGGCCGAGATCCTCTCGGGCTACGAGGCGCAGGCCCGCAAGGTGCAGGGCCAGTTCGAGAAGGGCCTCACGACCGACGCCGAGCGTCGTCAGGAGCTCATCGAGATCTGGAACAAGGCCACGGCCGAGGTTGCCAAGGCGATGGAGGACAACCTCCCCGCCGACAACAACATCAACCGCATGGTCTCGTCCGGCGCCCGCGGTAACTGGATGCAGGTTCGTCAGATCGCCGGTATGCGTGGTCTGGTGTCGAACCCGAAGGGTGAGATCATTCCTCGCCCGATCGTCCACTCCTACCGCGAGGGCCTCACCGTGGCCGAGTACTTCATCTCGACCCACGGTGCCCGCAAGGGTCTGGCCGACACCGCTCTCCGCACCGCCGACTCCGGTTACCTCACCCGTCGTCTCGTCGACGTCTCGCAGGATGTCATCATCCGCGAGGACGACTGCGGCACGACGAGGGGCCTGGAGCTGCCGATCGCCGCGGCCAACGCGGCGGGCGAGCTGGTGCAGGACGCCAACGTCGAGAACTCCGTCTACGCCCGCAGCCTGGCCGCTCCCGCGGTCAACGCCGAGGGCACCGTCGTCGCCGAGGCCGGTGAGGACGTCGGTGACGTGCTCATCGACAAGCTCGTCGCGGCCGGCGTGATGAACATCAAGGTGCGCTCCGTGCTCACCTGCGAGTCCGCCGTCGGCGTCTGCGCGGCCTGCTACGGCCGTTCGCTCGCCACCGGAATGCTCGTCGACATCGGCGAGGCCGTCGGCATCATCGCGGCCCAGTCGATCGGTGAGCCCGGAACGCAGCTGACCATGCGTACCTTCCACACCGGTGGTGTGGCGTCCGCTGACGACATCACGCAGGGTCTGCCCCGCGTGCAGGAGCTCTTCGAGGCCCGCACCCCCAAGGGTGCGTCGCCCATCGCGGAGGCCGCCGGCCGCATCACCATCGAGGACACGGATCGCAGCCGCAAGGTGATCCTGACCCCCGACAACGGTGAGGAGCCCATCGCGTACCCGGTGCTCAAGCGTGCGACCCTCCTCGTCGAGGACGGCCAGCACGTCGAGCTCGGCCAGCAGCTGCACGTCGGTGCCGTCGACCCCAAGGAGGTCCTGCGAGTCAAGGGCGTCCGCGAGGTGCAGCGTCACCTGGTCGGTGGCGTCCAGGGCGTTTACCGCTCGCAGGGTGTCCCGATCCACGACAAGCACATCGAGGTCATCGTGCGGCAGATGCTGCGCAAGGTCACGGTCGTCGACCACGGCGACACGGACCTGCTGCCCGGTGAGCTCGTCGACCGGTCGCGCTACAACGAGCTGAACCGTGCCGCCCTCGCCGAGGGCAAGCGCACGGCGTCCGCTCGCCAGGAGGTCATGGGTATCACCAAGGCGTCCCTCGCGACCGAGTCGTGGCTGTCGGCCGCGTCCTTCCAGGAGACGACCCGCGTGCTCACGCAGGCCGCCATGGAGGGCAAGTCCGACCCGCTGATGGGCCTCAAGGAGAACGTCATCATCGGAAAGCTCATCCCGGCCGGAACGGGTCTCGCGAAGTACCGCGACGTCACCGTCACCGCGACGGAGGAGGCGAAGGCCGAGCGCTACCCGAACCGCATCTTCACGGATGAGTCGGTGTTCAGCGAGAACGACCTGAGCTTCGTCGACTTCGACAGCTTCAGCTCGGACGACTACACGCCGGGTACGTACAACTAACCCGGAACGCACGACGAGAGGGCCCCGCTTCGGCGGGGCCCTTTCTCGTTGCCCGGGACCGGTACACCGCGCGGACCGGCCAGAATGGGATCTCGGACGCCGCCGGCCGGTGTGGCGTCCGGGTCCGCGGGGGAGGGGGGCGGCATGACGGCTCTCGACGTCGCCGCGCTCGTGCTCGTCGGCCTCCTCGGCCTCGCCGTCGGCTCGTTCCTCACGATCGTCGTGCACAGAGTGCCACGCGGGGAGCCGCTCGGCGGCCTGCCCGGCGCCTGCCCCGCGTGCGGCCGCCGGATCCTGGCCCGGGACGCGGTGCCCGTGCACTCCTGGCTGCTGCTCCGCGGTCGCTGCCGGCACTGCGGCGCCGCCATCCCGCGCCGTTACCCGGCCATCGAGCTCGCCACGGCCGCGCTGTTCGTGCTGGTCGCGGCCGTGATGGGGGGCGGCGGGATTGGCGGCGCATCGGGCGGCGGGACCGGCCTGCCCTGGGCCGTGCCCGCCTTCCTCTACCTCGCGGCCATCTCGGTGGCCCTCGCCGTCATCGATGCGGACACCCGCACGCTGCCGAACCGCATCGTGCTGCCCGCGTACTCGGTCTCGCTCGCTCTGCTCGCGGCCGCCAGCGCGGGCTCGGGGGACTGGGGCGCGCTCGTCCGCGCTCTCGCCGGTGCGGCGATCCTGTTCGTCTTCTACCTCGCCCTCGCGCTGGCCTACCCCTCGGGAATGGGGTTCGGAGACGTGAAACTCGCCGGCGTCCTCGGCCTCTTCCTCGGCTGGCTCGGCTGGGGGCCGCTCGTCCTCGGCGCCGTCGCCGCGTTCGTCCTCGGCGGCGTCTTCTCCCTCGTGCTGCTCGCGACCGGCCGGGTCGGGCGCAAGTCCGGCATCCCGTTCGGGCCGTGGATGCTCGCCGGAGCGTGGGTCGGGGCGCTGTTCGGCACCGTGCTCTGGGACCGGTACCTCGCGCTCGTCGGGTTCGCCTAGAACCCCGCTCCCGTCGGGGGAAACGCCGACCCTCGAGCCCCCCGCACGGGGGCGTTCTGCGCATACCCCCGGAGCCATATGATGATCCTCGGCGCGCTTCGCGCCACACCCCCACACCACAGACACGGGAACTCCCGTGTCCTGTCGCGCGCCCGCGCGGCGAGCACCGAAGAGGAGAAATGGGCGTCGTCATTGAGGCTGCCGGATGGTTCGGCTCCATCGTCACGCTGGTCGGCTTCGGCCTGTTCTCCTCCGGGCGCATCGGCAACGGCCGCCTGTACCAGCTGTTCAACCTCGTCGGCGGCGCGGCCGTCTCGGTGAACGTCGCCTCGCACGGCGCCCTTCCGTCCACCATCGTCAACACGGTGTGGGCGCTCATCGCGGCGATCACGCTCGTCCGCATGTCGCGTCGGCGCCGCGGCCCCGTGCTCACGCTCGTGCCCGACGCGGCGCCGTCGAACGTCGTGCCGTTCCTCACCGGCCCGGTCCAGGTGCTCGCCTCCTCGCTGCATCCGGCCGCGTCGCAGCCGATGGCGCACACGACCCCGATCGGCATCGTGGGCGCCGGGGCGACCGCGACGGCGGTTTAGCCCGGGATTCCGGGGCGACCGCAGTAGGGTGGCAGCGTCCGCGTCGGCCGGCGCGGACGGGGCCGACCGAGGACGGGCATGCTTCAGGACGTCATCCGGGTGTGGGCGGAGTTCTCGCTCGCCAGCGTCGTCGAGACGAACGTGCCCCCGGAGCGGGACGAATGCAGGCTGTGCCTCGAGTCCCCGTTCGCCGCTCACCCCGCGATCCCCGCCGCCGCTCCGCACGCCGCCGTGCACCCGCTGCTCGTGCATCTCGGTCAGGCGAGGGAGGAGGCGCTCTGCTCGGCGCGGCTCCAACTGCACGACAACCTCTACCGCCCGCGCTTCGCCGGCAGCCCCTTCGGCGTCCCCGGCTTCGTGGACTACGGCGAGCGGGAGGACGACATCATCGTCGCCGTCGACCTCGCGCTGTGGAAGGACCTCGCCGGACAGGACCGCGCCATCGCGCGTGCGGTCGATCGCTTCGTGAGCAATCGGCTGCTCGAACTGGAGGTCGAGGTCGGCATGGCGGTCGACCGTCCCGACCCGAATCAGCAGACGCTCTGGTGAATCACGGGCGTTCCGAGGAATAATCGGCGGCCATTCGGGGCTTGACTGGAAGGCGTCGAGGCTTCGCCCGGCCCATTTCCCGTTCCCCTCCCTGAAGGACCACATGACTCGCGCACTCTCCCTCGGTCTCCGCGGTTCCGCCCTCCTCGCCGCGGCCGCCCTCTCCCTGACCGCATGCTCGTCGAGCGGCAGCGACTCCACGGACGCGGAGGAGACCCCCGCCGCCGCCGCGGGCACGACTCTGCAGGAGATTCAGGACGCGGGCGTCCTCACCATCGGCACCGAGGGCACCTACTCTCCGTTCAGCTTCCACGAGGGCGGCAACGGCGACCTGATCGGTTACGACGTGGAGATCGCCGAGGCCGTCGCGGCTGAGCTCGGCGTCGAGGCCGAGTTCGAGGAGACCCAGTTCGACGGCATCTTCGCGGGACTCGAGGCCGGCCGCTTCGACATGATCGCGAACCAGATCTCGATCAACCCCACCCGCCTCGAGAAGTACGAGATGTCCGAGCCGTACACGGTCTCGCCCGGCGTGCTGATCGTGACCGAGGACACGACGGACATCGCCTCGTTCGAGGACCTGGCAGGCAAGACCACCGCGCAGTCGCTCACCAGCAACTGGTACGAGCTCGCCGAGCAGAACGGCGCGAAGGTCGAGGCCGTCGAGGGCTTCGCCCAGGCCGTGCAGCTGCTGCAGCAGGGCCGCGTGGACGCGACCATCAACGACTCGCTCACCCTGCTCGACTACCAGAAGCAGCAGGGCCCGTCCGGCCTGAAGATCGCGGCCGAGACGGATGACCCGTCCGAGAACGCCTTCGCGCTCCGCAAGGGCAGCACCGAGCTGCTCGAGGCCGTGAACGGCGCGCTCGCCACGCTGCGTGAGGACGGCACCATCGCCTCGATCTCCGAGAAGTACTTCGGCGAGGACGTCTCCCAGTAACGATGGAGAGCAACGGGGACCTGTTCTGGAGCTCGCTCGGCCCGATCGTGCTGGGCGGCATCACCGGGACGATCCCGCTCGCCGTCGTCTCCTTCATCCTCGGCCTGACCATCGCCCTCGGCATCGCGCTCATGCGGCTGTCGAAGGTGCGGGTCGTCTCGGCGATCGCCCGGTTCTACATCTCGGTAATCCGCGGCACGCCGCTGCTGGTGCAGCTGTTCGTGATCTTCTACGGGCTGCCCTCCATCGGCGTCGTGCTGCCGGCCTGGCCGTGCGCGGTGATCGCGTTCTCGCTCAACGTCGGCGGCTACGCGGCCGAGGTGATCCGCGCGGCCATCCTGTCCGTGCCGAGGGGGCAGTGGGAGGCGGGCTACACCGTCGGGATGTCGTCCGCGACGACGCTGCGGCGCATCATCCTGCCCCAGGCCGCGCGGGTCAGCGTTCCACCGCTGTCCAACACCTTCATCAGCCTGGTGAAGGACACGTCGCTCGCGTCGCTCATCACCGTGACGGAGCTGTTCCGCGTGGCGCAGGAGGTGGCCGCGTTCAGCCAGGAGTTCATGCTGCTCTACCTGGAGGCGGCCGCGGTCTACTGGATCATCTGCCTCGTGCTGTCGACGGCGCAGGGCCGCATCGAGCAACGATTGGACCGCTATGTCGCCCACTGAGCCCCGCCCGGCCGCGGGGACGGCAGATGCCGTGCTCACGCTGCGCAACCTGCACAAGAGCTTCGGCGACACCGAGGTGCTGAAGTCGATCGACCTCACGGTGCGGCGCGGCACGGTCGTCGCGCTGATCGGCCCGAGCGGGTCGGGCAAGACGACGGTGCTCCGCTGCCTGAACGGGCTCGAGGTGCCTGACGGCGGTTCCGTCGACGTCGCCGGTGAACTGCGGATCGACTTCTCGAAGCCCGTGGGCAAGCGCGAGCGCGCGGCGCTGCGCGACCGCTCCGCCATGGTGTTCCAGCACTACAACCTCTTCCCGCACATGACGGTGCTCGAGAACGTGATCGAGGGGCCCGTGCAGGTGCAGAGGAGGCCGCGCGCGGAGGCGATCGCCGACGCCGAGCAGCTGCTCGAGCGGGTCGGCCTGCGCGAGAAGCGTGACGCCTACCCGTTCGAGCTGTCCGGCGGCCAGCAGCAGCGCGTCGGCATCGTGCGCGCGCTCGCCCTGCGCCCGCAGCTCCTGCTCTTCGACGAGCCGACCTCGGCGCTCGACCCCGAGCTCGTGGGCGACGTGCTGTCCGTCATCAAGGAGCTGGCGGAGGAGGACTGGACCATGGTGATCGTCACGCACGAGCTCGAGTTCGCGCGGCAGGTCGCGGACGAGGTCGTGTTCATGGCCGACGGCGTCGTCGTGGAGCACGGCCACCCCTCCCAGGTGCTGAAGCGGCCTCAGCACGAGCGGACCCGGCAGTTCCTGCACCGCCTGCTCAACCCGTTCTAGGACTCCCGCGGCGGGTCGCGTCGTGCCCGGCCTGTTGTCGAGGGGCGCAGTGCCACCGTTGCTAGGGTGACGAACATGACCGACGACAGCCGCAACGCCGGCGACCCCCGGAACGAGACCGCCCCGCACACCGCCGTTCCGGTGAACCCCGACACACGCGACACCGATCGGTTCGACACGGAGCAGTTCCCGCGCAGCGGAGGCGCCGAGGGCACGGAGCCGGAATTCCTGCGTGACGACACCGCCGACCCCGCGTTCCGCCACGACGGCGACCAGCGCGCCGACGAGCAGCCGGACTTCCTGCGCGACGACGAGCACGTCGCCGCCGCCCCCGCCGTGCCCGTGTCCCCGCGGCGGACCGAGGACGACGGATTCACGGACGACGGGTTCCGCAGCGACGACGACGTCCGCGGGCACGAGCTCGACGGCGTGGAGGGCGACGACGCCCACCAGCCGGTGGCGACCCCGGCGAACTGGCCGCTGCCGACGGCGGAGCCCGCGTGGCCGGCCGACGACGACGTCGTGACGTCGTCCGACCTGGCCGCCGCCGAGGTTCCCCGCGACGCCCACGAAACGGACGAGCGCGGTCACGACGGCCACAGCACCGGTGCTGCCGTCGCCGCGACTCCGCAGCGCGACAGCCTTGACGAGCTCGCCGAGGCCGAGGGGCCCTACATCCCCGGGTCGTACTCGAGCGACACCAGCGACACCTCGGACACCGACGCTTCGGACACCGACACCGCTGACGGGTCGCGCGAGGGGGCCGCCGTTCCCGTCTCGGCCGACACCGCCCGGTTCGACCGCCCGGACGACCGTCGAGACGACCGCCACGACGGGCCCTCCGGCGTCGGTGCCGCGGTCGCCGCGGCGGGCGCGGCCGACGCCGTGGGCGCGGGTTCCGCGGGCACCGCCGCGGGAGCGCAGCAGCCCGCGGCTCCGGCCTACGCCGCGTCCGAGTCCTCCCAGCCCGTCTACCTCCAGGCACCGGTGCCGCCGAAGAAGAAGGGCAACCGTGGCTTCGGCGTGGGCATGGTCCTCGCCTCGACGCTGGTCTTCGCGGTGCTCTACGCCCTCGGGGTCGGCCTGCTGCTGTCGGTCAACAACCCCGACGCGTTCGGCGCGCCCCTGCTGACCTACCTCGCGACCCCGATGTTCTGGCTCCCGGTCGTCGTCTTCTTCGTGGCGTTCGCCCTGCTCGTGGTCCTCATCCACCGGGCGAACTGGTGGGGCTTCGTGCTGGGCGGCATCCCGGTGGCCATCGTCGTGTACGGCGCCTACCTGCTCGCGCGGGTAATGCAGCAGAACATCTTCGAGCTCACGCCCAGCCAGGCGGTCGACGTGATCGAGCGCTCGAGCACGTTCCCCGACGGGATCCTCGCCGGTCTACTGGCCCGCGAGCTCGTGATCTGGGCGGGCGCGGCGATCAGCGCACGAGCACGCAAGGTGCGGGCCCGCAACGCGGAGGCGCGCAAGGAGTACGAGCGCGAGCTTGCCGAGACCCCCGGCTTCGGTCCGAACGCCTGACGGCCACACGGGAGGCCCCGCCTCCCACCATGGCCTCCCATCGCACGCCTCTGATCGCTCACGGCGTAGGGGAGACGGCGCCCGAACGCCCGCGGACATTTGACCGGGGGCAGTGGGTGAACTATTCTCGTACGGGTGTGCGCCTTGTCGTGCGCTTGAACCGTGCCTACGGGATTTCCACCCGTCCGGACCGCGGCTCACGCAACTGACACCTCACACACTCCAGGGTTCGGCCAGTCGGCTGAGCCCCCACGGCATACTCACCCCCACGACACCTCGGATCGCTCCGGATGGCTTGAGGTGGGTCCAGATGAACTCGATGCGGTCTCGACCGAGAGTGCATCGAATGCTAACCATCACACCGCTGTCACCGTGCAGCTTTCAAGGAGTCAATCAGTGCCAACCATTCAGCAGTTGGTCCGAAAGGGACGCAGCCCCAAGGTCGTCAAGACCAAGGCGCCCGCCCTGAAGGCCAACCCCCAGCAGCGCGGCGTCTGCACGCGTGTGTACACCACCACCCCGAAGAAGCCGAACTCGGCCCTGCGCAAGGTCGCTCGCGTCAAGCTGAGCAACGGCCAGGAGGTCACGGCCTACATCCCCGGTGAGGGCCACAACCTGCAGGAGCACTCGATGGTGCTCGTCCGCGGCGGTCGTGTGAAGGACCTCCCCGGCGTTCGCTACAAGATCGTCCGCGGCGCTCTGGACACCCAGGCCGTGAAGAACCGCAAGCAGGCCCGCAGCCGTTACGGCGCGAGAATGGACAAGAAGTAATGCCTCGCAAGGGTCCCGCTCCTAAGCGTCCCGTCGTCGCCGATCCGGTCTACGGCGCCCCCATCGTCAGCCAGCTGGTCAACAAGATCCTGCTGGACGGCAAGAAGGGCCTCGCCGAGAAGATCGTGTACGACGCCCTCGAGGGTGTCGCGGCGAAGAACGGCCAGGACGCCGTCGTCACGCTGAAGAAGGCGCTCGACAACGTCCGCCCCGCCCTCGAGGTGCGCTCGCGCCGCGTCGGTGGTTCCACCTACCAGGTGCCGATCGAGGTCAAGCCTCACCGCGCCAACACGCTCGCGCTTCGCTGGCTCACCACCTACGCCAAGTCGCGCCGCGAGAAGACCATGACCGAGCGACTCACCAACGAGATTCTCGACGCCTCCAACGGCCTCGGTGCCGCGGTGAAGCGTCGCGAGGACACTCACAAGATGGCGGAGTCGAACAAGGCGTTCGCGCACTACCGCTGGTAGCGCGTTCGGGGTCCGCCTCACAAGGGCGGGCCTCGAAGCCTGTCATCCCCTCAACTACCTTTCGGAGGAACATCCGTGGCACAGGACGTGCTCACCGACCTGAACAAGGTCCGCAACATCGGCATCATGGCTCACATCGATGCCGGCAAGACCACCACAACCGAGCGCATCCTGTTCTACACGGGTATCACTCACAAGATCGGTGAGGTCCACGACGGGGCCGCCACGATGGACTGGATGGCTCAGGAGCAGGAGCGCGGCATCACGATCACGTCCGCCGCGACGACGTGCTTCTGGAACAAGAACCAGATCAACATCATCGACACCCCGGGTCACGTCGACTTCACGGTCGAGGTGGAGCGCTCGCTCCGCGTGCTCGACGGTGCCGTCGCCGTGTTCGACGGCAAGGAGGGCGTCGAGCCCCAGTCCGAGACGGTGTGGCGCCAGGCCGACAAGTACGACGTCCCGCGCATCTGCTTCGTCAACAAGATGGACAAGCTCGGCGCCGACTTCTACTTCACGGTCGACACCATCATCAACCGCCTCGGCGCGAAGCCGCTGGTCCTCCAGCTGCCGATCGGTTCGGAGAGCTCCTTCGAGGGCGTCGTCGACCTGGTCGAGATGCGCGCGCTCACCTGGCGCGGAGACGCCAAGGGTGACGTGGAGATGGGCGCCAAGTACGCGATCGAGGAGATCCCCGCGGATCTCCAGGAGCGTGCCGAGGAGTACCGCGCGAAGCTGCTCGAGACCGTCGCCGAGTCCGACGACGTGCTGCTCGAGAAGTACTTCAGCGGCGAGGAGCTCACGGTCGCCGAGATCAAGGGCGCCATCCGCAAGATGACGGTCAACAGCGAGCTCTACCCCGTGCTCTGCGGCTCCGCGTTCAAGAACCGCGGCGTGCAGCCGATGCTCGACGCCGTGATCGACTACCTCCCCAGCCCGCTCGACGTGCCGCCCATGGAGGGCCACGACGTGCGCGACGAGGAGAAGATCATCATCCGCAAGCCCGACGCGACGGAGCCGTTCTCGGCCCTGGCGTTCAAGGTCGCGGTGCACCCGTTCTTCGGTCGCCTCACCTACGTGCGCGTCTACTCCGGCACCATCGAGAGCGGCTCGCAGGTCATCAACTCCACCAAGGGCAAGAAGGAGCGCATCGGCAAGATCTTCCAGATGCACTCCAACAAGGAGAACCCGGTGGACTCGGTCACGGCCGGCCACATCTACGCGGTGATCGGCCTCAAGGACACGACGACCGGCGACACGCTGTGCGACCCGAACAACCAGATCGTGCTCGAGTCCATGACGTTCCCCGAGCCCGTCATCGAGGTCGCCATCGAGCCGAAGACGAAGGCCGACCAGGAGAAGCTCGGCACGGCCATCCAGAAGCTGGCCGAGGAGGACCCGACCTTCCGCACGGAGCAGAACCAGGAGACCGGTCAGACGGTCATCAAGGGAATGGGCGAGCTCCACCTCGACATCCTGGTCGACCGCATGAAGCGCGAGTTCAACGTCGAGGCCAACGTGGGCAAGCCCCAGGTGGCCTACCGCGAGACCATCCGCGGCACCGTCGAGAAGCACGACTTCACGCACAAGAAGCAGACCGGTGGTTCTGGTCAGTTCGCGAAGATCCAGATCAAGATCGAGCCGCTGGAGATCACGGCCGAGACGACCTACGAGTTCGACAACAAGGTGACCGGTGGTCGCGTTCCGCGGGAGTACATCCCGTCGGTCGACGCGGGCATCCAGGACGCCCTGCAGGTCGGCGTTCTCGCGGGTTACCCCATGGTGGGCGTCAAGGCGACCCTGCTCGACGGCGCATCGCACGATGTCGACTCCTCGGAGATGGCATTCAAGATCGCCGGATCGATGGCCTTCAAGGAGGCCGCTCGCAAGGCGAAGCCGGTTCTGCTCGAGCCGTTGATGGCCGTCGAGGTGCGCACCCCTGAGGAATACATGGGCGACGTCATCGGTGACCTCAACTCGCGTCGTGGTCAGATCCAGTCCATGGAGGACGCCAGCGGTGTCAAGGTGATCACCGCGAACGTCCCGCTTTCGGAGATGTTCGGCTACGTGGGTGACCTGAGGTCTCGTACCTCCGGCCGCGCCGTGTACTCGATGTCCTTCGCGAGCTATGCGGAGGTCCCGAAGGCTGTTGCCGAGGAGATCATCCAGAAGAACAAGGGCGAGTAGCACAACCACCCGCCCGATTACTCGGCGCCTTCCGGCCCGGGTAACATATGTACACACTCCAATTCGCAGGGCATCCGGCATGCACGCCGGATGCCCCGCACCAGAGTCCTGAGGAGGACCCACAGTGGCGAAGGCCAAGTTCGAGCGGACCAAGCCGCACGTAAACATCGGAACGATCGGTCACGTTGACCACGGAAAGACCACCCTCACGGCGGCGATTTCCAAGGTTCTGGCCGACACGTACCCGTCCGCGACCAACGTTCAGCGCGACTTCGCGTCGATCGACTCCGCTCCCGAGGAGCGCCAGCGCGGTATCACGATCAACATCTCGCACGTCGAGTACGAGACCCCCACGCGTCACTACGCTCACGTTGACGCCCCGGGCCACGCCGACTACATCAAGAACATGATCACGGGTGCCGCTCAGATGGACGGCGCGATCCTGGTCGTGGCCGCCACCGACGGCCCGATGGCTCAGACCCGCGAGCACGTGCTGCTCGCCAAGCAGGTCGGCGTGCCCTACCTGCTCGTCGCCCTGAACAAGGCCGACATGGTCGACGACGAGGAGATCCTGGAGCTCGTCGAGCTCGAGGTCCGCGAGCTGCTCGCCAGCCAGGGCTTCGACGGCGACAACGCTCCCGTCGTGCGCGTCTCCGGCCTCAAGGCCCTCGAGGGCGACGAGAAGTGGACCAAGTCCATCCTCGAGCTCATGGAGGCCGTCGACAGCTCCATCCCCGACCCCGTGCGTGACAAGGACAAGCCGTTCCTCATGCCCGTCGAGGACGTCTTCACCATCACCGGTCGTGGAACGGTCGTCACGGGTCGCGCCGAGCGCGGCACGCTGGCCATCAACTCCGAGGTCGAGATCGTCGGCATCCGCCCGACGCAGAAGACCACCGTCACCGGTATCGAGATGTTCCACAAGCAGCTCGACGAGGCCTGGGCCGGCGAGAACTGTGGTCTGCTCCTCCGCGGCACCAAGCGCGAGGACGTGGAGCGCGGCCAGGTCGTCGTGAAGCCGGGTTCGGTCACGCCGCACACCGGGTTCGAGGGCACCGCCTACATCCTGTCCAAGGATGAGGGTGGCCGTCACAACCCGTTCTACGCGAACTACCGCCCGCAGTTCTACTTCCGCACTACGGACGTCACCGGCGTCATCACGCTGCCCGAGGGCACCGAGATGGTCATGCCCGGCGACACCACCGACATGTCGGTCGAGCTGATCCAGCCGATCGCCATGGAGGAGGGCCTCGGCTTCGCCATCCGTGAGGGTGGCCGCACCGTCGGCGCCGGAACGGTGACCAAGATCACCAAGTAGTTCTGGTCGACGCAGGGTACCTGCTAGACACGCGAACAGGGTCGGACCTTTTGAGGTCCGACCCTGTTTGCCGTTAACCGCCGAACGCTTCGAGCGCGTCGACCGGCGCCCTCGCACCGCCCAGCAACCCCGGTGGGACGCCCGTTAGCCTTGAGGCGACCGAACAACCCGAGGAGGACGGCATGGCAGGCATCGGTGACCTGGGCAAGAAGGCCCAGCGGCTCCTGAACGACCCGAAGGTGCAGGACGCCCTGAAGAGCGAGAAGGCGGAGGGCGTGAGCGACCGCGTGCTCGGCGGCCTCGCCGGCGCTGTGGACAAGGCGACGGGCGGCAAGCACTCGGACAAGATCGAGAAGGCGCGCGACGCCGCGGACCGGAAGCTGGGCAACCAGTAACGGATCCTCCTCGCGCAGACGCACGCGCCCCCGCCCGACACGGGCGGGGGCGCGTTCTCGGTGCAGCGGGGGCGCCGCCTAGGATGAGATCGCACGTCGCGACAGCCAAAGGAGACTGACGGTGACCTCGAGAAACACCCTTGTCCTGGGCGACCCCCAGCCCGAGCGCGGCGGCGCCGTCGAGCTGCGCACCGACCCCGCCCTGCCGCCCGTCGGGCTCCGCGAGCGCGGGCGCTGGACGCCGCTCAAGATCGCGCTGTGGGTCGCGGTCGCCGTGCTCGGCGGCATCGGCTGGAGCATCATCGGGCTGGTGCGCGGCGACGAGGTGAACGCGCTCTGGTTCGTGGTCGCCGCCGTCTGCACCTACCTGATCGCCTACCGCTTCTACTCGAAGTTCATCGAGCGCACCGTGGTGCGGCCCGACGACCGGCGGGCGACGCCGGCCGAGGTGCAGAACAACGGCAAGGACTTCGAGCCCACCGACCGTCGCGTCCTCTTCGGCCACCACTTCGCCGCCATCGCCGGCGCCGGCCCGCTCGTGGGCCCCGTGCTTGCCGCGCAGATGGGCTACCTCCCCGGCACGCTGTGGATCGTCGTGGGCGTCGTGATCGCCGGCGCGGTGCAGGACTACCTCGTGCTGTTCTTCAGCATGCGCCGCGGAGGCCGGTCGCTCGGTCAGATGGCGCGCGAGGAGCTCGGCGTCATCGGCGGCACGGCCGCCCTCGTGGCGACCATGGTCATCATGGTGATCATCATCGCGGTGCTCGCCCTCATCGTGGTCAACGCCCTGGCCGAGAGCCCCTGGGGCATCTTCTCCATCGCCCTGACGATCCCGATCGCCCTGTTCATGGGCGTCTACCTGCGCTTCCTGCGCCCGGGCAAGGTCACCGAGGTCTCCCTCATCGGCATGGTGCTGCTCATCCTCGCGATCGTCGCGGGCGGCTGGGTGTCCGAGACCGAGTGGGGCGCCGCGGCCTTCACGCTCGACAAGGTGACCATCGCGTGGGCCCTCATCGCCTACGGCTTCCTCGCCTCCGTGCTCCCGGTCTGGCTGCTGCTCGCGCCGCGCGACTACCTCTCGACCTTCATGAAGATCGGCACCATCCTCCTGCTCGCGGTCGGCATCGTCATCGTGCAGCCCGTCGTGCAGATGCCCGCCTTCACCGAGTTCGCGTTCACGGGACAGGGGCCGGTGTTCGCCGGCGCGCTGTTCCCGTTCCTCTTCATCACCATCGCCTGCGGGGCGCTGAGCGGGTTCCACGCGCTCATCTCCTCCGGCACGACGCCCAAGCTCATCCAGAAGGAGTCGCAGACCCGCATCATCGGCTACGGCGGCATGCTCATGGAGTCGTTCGTGGCCGTGATGGCGCTCGTCGCGGCCATCACCCTCGATAAGAGCCTCTACTTCGCCATGAACGCCTCCGCGGCCCTCACCGGCGGCACGGCCGAGACCGCGGCGCAGTACGTCACGAGCCTCGGCGCGACCGGCGGGGACGGGGTGACCGCGGACGCGCTGAACCAGGCCGCGGCGGACGTCGGCGAGGAGAGCCTCGTGTCCCGCACCGGAGGAGCGCCGACGCTGGCCGTCGGCATGGCGAACATCCTCGACCAGATCTGGGCGGGGTCCGGCCTCAAGGCGTTCTGGTACCACTTCGCGATCATGTTCGAGGCGCTGTTCATCCTGACCACCGTCGACGCGGGCACCCGCGTGGCGCGCTTCATGCTGAGCGACACGCTCGGCAACGTCGACAGGCGCTTCCGCAACCCGTCCTGGCGTCCCGGCGCGTGGATCGCCTCGATCATCGTCGTGGCGGCCTGGGGCGGCGTGCTGCTCATGGGCGTCACGGACCCGCTGGGCGGCATCAACACGTTGTTCCCGCTCTTCGGCATCGCGAACCAGCTGCTCGCCGCCGTCGCGCTCTCCGTGTGCGTCGCCATCCTGTGCAAGAAGGGCCTCGCGCGCTGGGCATGGATCCCCGGCGTCCCGCTGGCGATCGACGCCGTCGTGACGCTCACCGCGTCCGCGCAGAAGATCTTCTCCCCGGTGCCCGCCCTCGGCTACTGGGCGCAGAACGCGACCTACAGCCAGGCGCTCGCGGCGGGGGAGACCTCGCTCGGCGCGGCCACGACGGTGACCGCGATGGAGGCGGTCGTGCGCAACACCGCCATCCAGGGCACGCTGTCCATCCTGTTCGCGGGGCTCGTGATCATCGTCATCGCGACGGCGGTGGTCGTGAGCATCAGGTCGATCCGCTCGGGATCGGCGAGCGACAACGAGGAGGAGGCGGTGCCGAGCCGCATCTTCGCACCGCGGAGCCTCGTCGCCTCCAAGCGGGAGCGCGAGCTCGAGGCGCAGTGGGCCGCGACGCCCGGTGCCCCCTCGGCGATCGGCGGCGCCCACGGGAACCGGCACGGGAGCGGGCACTGAGATGACCGCGACCGCGATGCTCGCCCGCTCGGCACGCGCCGTGCGCTGGTACGTGCGCGAGGTGATGGGCGACGCCAAGTACGAGCGGTACGTGCGCCACCTGCAGGCGGCCCACCCCGGCGCGCCCGTGCCGACGGAGCGCGAGTTCTGGCGGCAGCACTACGCCGAGCAGGAGGCCTCGCCCGGCACGCGCTGCTGCTGACCCGGCACGCGCCGTTCCTGCCGCCGAATGCACCCCTGGCGGATGCACCCCTGCCCAGGCAGCGGCTTCGTGCGCAGCTTAAAGCTGGGCAGGATCCTCCTGCCTGGGCAGGCGCAGGGCCGCACGCCGCGGGGAGCGCAGGGGACGCACGGGCGGCGCGAGATGGGCCGCAGGGGAGGACGCGTCCAGGTGCGCTGCTAGCGTTGTCGGCGATGAACACCAGGAGAAGCGCGCCCCTGCAGCCCGCTGCCATCGACCGCAGGTACCTCGTGTCGCTCCTGCTGCTCACCGTCTCGACCGGCGTCATCGACGCGGTCAGCTACCTCGCCCTCGACCGGGTGTTCACCGGCAACATGACCGGCAACGTGCTGTTCATCGGCTTCGGCCTCGTCGGCGTCGCGGACATCCCGCTGCTGAACAACACGATCGCCCTCCTCGCCTTCGTGCTCGGCGCCGTGCTCTGCTCCCGCGTCGTCCGGGGCCACTCGCACGAGAGCCGGCTTCCCACGGCGAACCTCGTGATGCTGGTTCTCGTCGCCGTGCTGTCGACCGTGCTCGCCCTGGTCTGGTGGGGGATCGGGGACCTCCCCGAGCCGGCCCTGCTCGTGGTCACGGCCCTCCTCGCCATCGTGATGGGCGCGCAGGCCATCGCCGTGCGGTCCGCGGGCGTCGCCGACGTGACGACGATCGTGGTCACGAGCACGCTGGCGAACCTGGCCGCCGACTCCCACCTCGCCGGCGGCACGGGGGATCGGGCGTGGCGCCGCCTGGGCGCGGTCGTCGCGATGGGGCTCGGCGCTGTCATCGGGGCCCTCCTCATCCGCTTCGCGGTCGGCCCGGTGGCGCTGCTGGCGGCCGCCGTGATCATGCTCGTCGCGGTGTTCCTGCTCGCCCTGGCGAGGCGTGCTGAGCGCAACGCGAAGCGCCGGAGCGCCGACGGCGTCGCATCGGTCGGAGCGTCCGCGTAGCCTTCGACCCATGGTTCGACTTCGGCGCAGCGACTCGACGCGTCCGGGGTACAAGCGGGTGCGGTCCGGCACGGGCTTCAGCTACCGTGACCCCAAGGGCGGGTCCGTCGCCGACGCCGAGATGCGGGAGCGGATCGAGAAGCTCGCCATCCCGCCGGCGTGGACCGACGTCTGGATCTCCCCGTACGCGAACGGCCACATCCAGGCCACCGGCATCGACGCGGCCGGCAGGCGGCAGTACATCTACCACCCGACCTGGCGGGAGCAGAAGGACCGCATCAAGTTCGACCGCGCGCTGAAGCTCGCGGAGTCACTGCCCTCCGCCCGCCGCTTCGTGACCATGGACCTGCGCGACCCGGAGCCGAGCAAGCAGCGCGCCCTGGCCACGGCGTTCCGGATGCTGGACACGGGCTCGCTCCGGGTCGGCTCAGAGCGCTACGCGGAGGCCAACGGCAGCCACGGCCTGACCACCCTGCTCTGCTCGCACGCGAAGGTCAGCGGCAACACCGTGCGGCTCAACTTCCCGGCGAAGAGCGGCCAGGAGTGGGAGTCGGAGATCACCGACCCCGACCTGGCCACCGTCGTGCGCAGCCTGAAGCGCCGCGGTGCGAACGCCCGCCTGCTCGCCTACCGCGACGGCAAGCGCTGGCGCACCATCGACGCCTCGGACGTGAACGGCTACGTACGCGAGCGCACCGGCGGCGAGTTCACCGCGAAGGACTTCCGCACGCTGCACGGCACGATCGCCGCTGCCATCAGCCTCGCCAAGCACGGGCCGGAGGCCACGAAGTCCGGGCGCACGCGGGCCCTCGCCCAGGCGATGCGGGACGCCGCCGAGGTGCTCGGGAACACGCCCACGATCGCGAAGACGAGCTACGTCGACCCCCGCGTCGTCGACGAGTACGTGCACGGCCGCACCATCGACCCGAAGCGGCTGGGCTCGGCGGAGTCCGAGCTGCGCTCCCTGCTCTACGCGGCCGACGCCGCCTGAGACCCGCCCGGAGGGGCGCGGTTCCGGTATCCGCGGGCCTCGCGGAGGCCTCGGAAAAGTCCTCCGGAAATCCTTCGAGGAGCATCCGGAATAGGCCCCCGTCGACGCCGGTTGGAGTACTCGAGAGCCCCGGAATTCCGGGGCAGGGGGCGCGACACGCCCGGGTTGCACGTAGCCCGTGGATGTGGCAAACTCGTCTAGTTCAACATTTCGGCCCGGGGTGGAGTGCGCGTGCGCGCGTATCGCCCGCTGCGGCCGGATCACTGCCAGGCAGTGCATAGACGCGATTCGACTCGCAGTCTAGGCCGCGGGCAGCAGGACACAGCTTAATCCGACACCCCCAGTAGACATGGGTGAACCATGTCCTACGGTCCGGCCCCGCGCCGGACAGGGAGCTCGGGGGAGGCGCGCGGCGGGCGGATGCTCGTGCGGGCCGGCCCGGCTTCGACAGAAGCAATGCTTGACAGAAGAACAGTGGTGCAACAGAAGTCGTGCTACTAAACGCGTCCAATACGGCGGCAGCCGCAAGACGCTTGAAAGAGAGAGAGTCGCAACATGGCGGGACAGAAGATCCGCATCCGACTTAAGTCATACGACCACGAGGTCATCGACACCTCGGCACGCAAGATCGTCGACACGGTCACCCGCGCGGGTGCTCAGGTCGTCGGCCCCGTGCCGCTGCCGACGGAGAAGAACGTGGTGGTCGTCATCCGTTCTCCCCACAAGTACAAGGACAGCCGCGAGCACTTCGAGATGCGTACCCACAAGCGTCTGATCGACATCGTCGACCCGACGCCGAAGGCCGTCGACTCGCTCATGCGACTCGACCTTCCGGCCGACGTCAACATCGAGATCAAGCTCTAAGGGAACCATGTCTACCGCTACCAAGACTTTCAACGGTCTGCTGGGCACGAAGCTTGGCATGACCCAGGTGTGGGACGAGAACAACAAGCTCATCCCGGTCACCGTCGTGCAGATCACGCCGAACGTCGTCACCCAGGTGCGTACGCCCGAGGTCGACGGCTACTCCGCGATCCAGATCGCCTACGGCCAGATCGACCCCCGCAAGGCCAACAAGCCCGCGACCGGTCACTTCGACAAGGCGGGCGTCACGCCCCGCCGTCACCTCACCGAGGTGCGCACCGCCAACGCCGGTGAGTACACGCTCGGCCAGGAGATCGGCGTCGACGTGTTCGAGGCCGGCACCAAGGTCGACGTCGTCGGCACCAGCAAGGGCAAGGGCTTCGCCGGTGTCATGAAGCGTCACAACTTCAAGGGTGTCTCGGCGTCGCACGGTTCGCACCGCAACCACCGCAAGCCCGGCTCCATCGGCGCGTCCTCGACGCCCAGCCGCGTGTTCAAGGGCATGCGCATGGCCGGTCGCATGGGTGGCGAGCGCGTCACCGTGCTGAACCTCGCCGTGCACTCCGTGGATGCCGAGAACGGCCTCCTGCTGGTCAAGGGTGCCGTCCCCGGCGCTCGCGGCCGCATCGTATTCGTCCGCAACGCAGTGAAGGGGAAGTAGTTCATGGCTACCGCAACCCAGATCGACGTCCTGAACGCCTCGGGTGAGAAGGCCGGTTCGGTCGAGCTCCCCGCGGAGATCTTCGACGTCCAGACCAACATCCCGCTGATCCACCAGGTCGTCGTCGCCCAGCTCGCCGCGGCGCGCCAGGGTACGCACAAGACCAAGAACCGCGGCGAGGTGTCCGGTGCCGGCCGCAAGCCGTTCAAGCAGAAGGGAACCGGTCGCGCCCGCCAGGGCTCGATCCGCGCCCCCCAGATGACCGGTGGTGGCATCGTCCACGGACCGACGCCGCGCAACTACTCGCAGCGCACCCCCAAGAAGATGATCGCCGCCGCGCTCCTCGGATCGCTGTCCGACCGCGCCCGCGGTGGACGCGTCCACGTGGTGGAGAGCCTGTTCGCCGGTGAGACGCCGTCGACGAAGGCCGCCCTCGCGCTGCTGACGAACATCGCCATCTCGAAGCACATCCTCATCGTGCTCGAGCGCGACGACGACGCCAGCCACCTGAGCGTCCGCAACATCCCGACCGTGCACGTGATCTCGTACGACCAGCTCAACGCGTACGACGTCCTCGTGAGCGACGACATCGTCTTCACCCGCGCCGCGTTCGACGCGTTCGTCGGCAGCAAGACGCGCAGCAAGGAAGAGGTCAGCGCATGAGCGCCGTGAACAAGGACCCCCGCGACGTCATCATCGCGCCGGTCGTCTCCGAGAAGAGCTACGGCCTGATCGACGCGGGCAAGTACACCTTCGAGGTGGACCCCCGCTCGAACAAGACCGAGATCAAGCTCGCCATCGAGAAGATCTTCAACGTGCAGGTCGCGTCGATCAACACCCTCAACAAGAAGGGCAAGACGCGCCGCACCCGCTTCGGCATCGGCAAGCGCAAGGACACCAAGCGTGCCATCGTCACGCTGAAGTCCGGATCCATCGACATCTTCACGGCAGTCGGCTAAGCGACCCCGGGACAAGAGGACTTTCACACACATGGCTATTCGTAACTACAAGCCCACGACGCCGGGCCGCCGCGGCTCGTCCGTCGCGGACTTCGCGGAGATCACCCGCTCAACGCCCGAGAAGTCGCTGCTCCGTCCGCTCTCCAAGACCGGTGGACGCAACAACCAGGGCCGCATCACCACCCGCCACATCGGTGGTGGCCACAAGCGCCAGTACCGCGTCATCGACTTCCGTCGCAACGACAAGGACGGCGTCGACGCCAAGGTCGCTCACATCGAGTACGACCCCAACCGCACGGCCCGCATCGCGCTGCTGCACTTCGTCGACGGCACCAAGCGGTACATCATCGCTCCGGACCGTCTCCGTCAGGGCGACACCGTCGAGTCGGGCCCCGGCGCCGACATCAAGCCCGGCAACAACCTGCCGCTGCGCAACATCCCCACCGGTACCGTCATCCACGCGATCGAGCTGAAGCCGGGCGGCGGTGCCAAGATGGCCCGCTCCGCCGGAGCCTCCGTCCGCCTCGTGGCGAAGGACGGCCCCTACGCCCAGCTGCGTCTGCCCTCCGGCGAGGTCCGGAACGTCGACGCCCGCTGCCGCGCGACGATCGGCGAGGTCGGTAACTCCGAGCAGTCGAACATCAACTGGGGCAAGGCCGGCCGCAAGCGCTGGAAGGGCGTCCGCCCGACCGTGCGTGGTGTCGCCATGAACCCCGTCGACCACCCGCACGGTGGTGGTGAGGGCAAGACCTCCGGTGGACGCCACCCGGTCAGCCCGTGGGGCCAGAAGGAAGGCCGCACCCGCCACCCCAACAAGGAAAGCGACAAGCTCATCGTTCGTCGCCGCACCGCCGGCAAGAAGCGCAAGTAGGAGTTGTAGAAGATGCCACGCAGTCTCAAGAAGGGCCCCTTCGTTGACGACCACCTGCTCCGCAAGGTGGTAACGGCGAACGAGGCCAAGAACAAGAACGTGATCAAGACCTGGTCGCGCCGCTCGATGATCGTTCCCGCGATGCTGGGTCACACCATCGCCGTGCACGACGGTCGCAAGCACATCCCGGTGTTCGTCACCGAGACCATGGTCGGTCACAAGCTCGGCGAGTTTGCGCCGACGCGCACCTTCCGTGGACACGTGAAGGACGACAAGAAGGGTCGTCGCCGCTAACGCGGTGACGAATGAGGAGGAGAGAAATGGTGGAGTCGATCGCACGCGTGCGACACATCCGCGTCACCCCCATGAAGGCCCGGCGCGTCGTTGACATGATCCGCGGCAAGCAGGCGCTCGAGGCGCTCGCGATCCTGAAGTTCGCGCCGCAGGGCGCGAGCGAGCCCGTCTACAAGCTCGTCGCGTCGGCCATGGCCAACGCCCGGGTGAAGGCGGACGCCTCGAACAGCTACCTCGACGAGCAGGACCTCGTCGTCACCCGCGCGTTCGTGGACGAGGGCACGACGCTCAAGCGTTTCCAGCCCCGTGCCCAGGGCCGCGCGTTCCAGATCCTGAAGCGCACGAGCCACATCACGATCGTGCTTGCCACCCCGGAGGACGCCGCCGAGGCTCCCGCCCGCGGTGCAGGCAAGAAGAAGGCGAGGACCAACTAATGGGCCAGAAAGTAAACCCGTACGGTTTCCGTCTCGGTATCACGACCGACCACGTGTCGCGCTGGTTCTCGGACAGCACCAAAAAGGGTCAGCGTTACAGCGACTTCGTCGCCGAGGACGTGAAGATCCGCAGCATGCTGAAGACCTCGCTCGACCGCGCCGGCGTTGCGCGCATCGAAATCGAGCGCACCCGTGACCGCGTCCGCGTCGACATCCACACCGCCCGTCCGGGCATCGTGATCGGTCGCCGTGGCGCCGAGGCCGAGCGCATCCGCGCCGACCTCGAGAAGCTCACCGGCAAGCAGATCCAGCTGAACATCCTCGAGGTCAAGAACCCCGAGGCCGAGGCCCAGCTCGTGGCCCAGGGCATCGCCGAGCAGCTGAGCGCCCGCGTGGCGTTCCGCCGTGCGATGCGCAAGGGCCTCCAGGGCGCGCAGCGCGCCGGCGCCAAGGGTGTCCGCATCCAGGTGTCCGGCCGTCTCGGCGGCGCCGAGATGAGCCGCTCCGAGTTCTACCGCGAGGGTCGGGTTCCGCTGCACACGCTGCGCGCGAACATCGACTACGGCTTCTACGAGGCCCGCACCACCTTCGGCCGCATCGGCGTGAAGGTGTGGATCTACAAGGGCGACATCACCAACAAGGAGCTTGCTCGCGAGCAGGCCAACCAGAAGTCATCGCGCCCCGAGCGCCGTGACGGCCGCGATGGCGACCGCTCGCGTCGCGACCGTGGGCCGCGCACCGAGGCCGCTCCCGCGGCTGCCGCAGGAGTTGAGGCGTAACCATGTTGATCCCACGCAGAGTCAAGCACCGCAAGCAGCACCACCCGGGCCGCAGCGGCCAGGCGACCGGAGGCACCGAGGTCAGCTTCGGTGAGTACGGCATCCAGGCGCTCACGCCGGCGTACGTCACCAACCGTCAGATCGAGTCCGCTCGTATCGCCATGACGCGTCACATCAAGCGTGGTGGAAAGGTGTGGATCAACATCTACCCCGACCGCCCGCTCACCAAGAAGCCCGCCGAGACCCGCATGGGTTCCGGTAAGGGTTCACCCGAGTGGTGGGTCGCGAACGTCAAGCCGGGTCGCGTGCTCTTCGAGCTCAGCGGCGTCGACGAGACGATCGCCCGCGAAGCCCTCACCCGGGCCATTCACAAGCTGCCGCTCAAGGCACGCATCATCAAGCGCGAGGAGGGCGACGCGTAATGGCGATCGGATCCAAGGAGCTCGCTCCCACCGAGCTCGACACTTTTGAGGACGAGCGACTCGTCGAAGAGCTGAAGAAGGCCAAGGAGGAGCTGTTCAACCTGCGCTTCCAGTCCGCCACCGGTCAGCTCGAGGGCCACGGGCGCATCCGCTCCGTGAAGCGCGACATCGCCCGTCTCTACACGGTCATCCGCGAGCGCGAGCTCGGCATCCGGGCGACCCCCGCTCCGGTCGAGGCTCCGGCCGAGGCCCCGAAGAAGAAGTCCAAGAAGGCCAAGGACTCGGAGCAGGTGAGCACGGAGGCCGTGGCCCCGGCCGCGACCGCTGAGGCGCCGACCGCCGAGACCGCCGAGGAGAGCAAGTAATGGCACAGGTAGAAAACGCCGGCCACGAGTCGGCCGTTCACGACGTCAAGGAGGCGGGCGCTCGCGGTTACCGCAAGACCCGTCGTGGCTACGTGACCAGCGACAAGATGGAGAAGACCATCGTCGTAGAGGTCGAGGACCGCGTGAAGCACCCGCTGTACGGCAAGGTCATCCGCCGCACCTCCAAGGTCAAGGCGCACGACGAGGCGAACACCGCCGGCGTCGGCGACCTCGTCCTGATCAGCGAGACCCGTCCGCTCAGCGCCTCCAAGCGCTGGCGGCTCGTCGAGATCCTAGAGAAGGCCAAGTAAGCCCCCGGGCTTGCTTGAAGGAGGAATAGACAGTGATTCAGCAGGAATCCCGCCTGAAGATCGCCGACAACACCGGTGCCAAGGAGATCCTCACCATCCGCGTTCTCGGTGGCTCCGGCCGTCGTTACGCCGGTCTCGGTGACGTCATCGTCGCCACGGTGAAGGACGCGATCCCGGGCGGCAACGTCAAGAAGGGTGACGTCGTCAAGGCGGTCATCGTTCGCACCAAGAAGGAGACCCGTCGCGACGACGGCTCCTACATCAAGTTCGACGAGAACGCCGCGGTGATCTTGAAGAATGACGGGGAGCCCCGCGGCACCCGCATCTTCGGGCCGGTCGGTCGCGAGCTCCGCGACAAGAAGTTCATGAAGATCATCTCGCTGGCGCCGGAGGTTATCTAGTCATGGCAAACATCAAGAAGGGTGACCTCGTCCAGGTCATCAGCGGTCGCACCCAGGCCCGCGGCGGAGACCGCGGCAAGCAGGGGCGCGTGATCGATGTCCTGGTCGAGAAGAACCGCGTCGTCGTCGAGGGCGTCAACTTCGTCACCAAGCACGTGCGCGTCGGACAGACGCAGCGCGGCAGCAAGACCGGTGGCATCGAGACGCACGAGGCCCCCGTCCACGTCTCCAACGTGGCCCTGGTCGACCCCGAGTCGAAGAAGCCGACCCGCGTCGGTTTCCGCACGGAGACGATCGAGAAGGACGGCAAGCGCAAGACCATCCGCGTGCGCTACGCCAAGAAGTCAGGTAAGGACCTGTAATGACTGACACCACTACTGCCGCGTCGGCTGTCAAGGTGCAGCCGCGCCTGAAGCGGAAGTACAAGTCCGAGATCTCGGACAAGCTGAAGGCTGACCTCGGCTTCACGAACGTCCACCAGGTGCCGAACCTGGTAAAGATCGTCGTGAACATGGGCGTCGGCGAGGCTGCCCGCGACGGCAAGATCATCGAGGGTGCGGTCGCCGACCTCACCAAGATCACCGGCCAGAAGCCCCAGGTCACCAAGGCCCGCAAGTCCATCGCTCAGTTCAAGCTGCGCGAGGGTCAGCCGATCGGCGCGCACGTCACGCTGCGCGGCGACCGCATGTGGGAGTTCCTGGACCGCCTGCTCTCGCTCTCACTGCCCCGTATCCGCGACTTCCGCGGACTCAGCCCGAAGCAGTTCGACGGCAGCGGCAACTACACGTTCGGCCTCACGGAGCAGTCGATGTTCCACGAGATCGACCAGGACCGCATCGACCGCGTCCGCGGTATGGACATCACGGTCGTGACCACCGCCAAGACGGACGAGGAGGGTCGCGCGCTGCTTCGTCAGCTCGGCTTCCCGTTCCAGTCCGAGACGGCCGGCAACTAGTTCCACCCCGCTTCACCAGCACCACCAAGCACCACCCTGAGGTGCCCGGCAATTCGGCCGGGCACCATGACGACCACAGGTCGGCATTCGTGTAACGGATGACGAAACCAGGCCAGAAAGGCAAGACCCATCATGACGATGACAGATCCGGTCGCAGACATGCTGACCAGACTGCGCAACGCTAACTCGGCGTTCCACGACTCCGTGTCGCTGCCGAACAGCAAGCTCAAGACCAACATCGCAGAGATCCTTAAGGCCGAGGGTTACATCTCGGACTGGAAGGTCGACGACGCGCGCGTCGGAACCACCCTGACGATGAACCTCAAGTACGGCCCCAACCGTGAGCGCTCGATCTCCGGAATCAAGCGGGTGTCCAAGCCCGGCCTCCGCGTCTACGCGAAGTCGACCGAGATCCCCAGCGTCCTCGGCGGCCTCGGCGTCGCGATCCTGTCCACCTCCTCCGGTCTGCTGACCGACCGGCAGGCTGCGAAGAAGGGCGTGGGTGGGGAAGTCCTCGCCTACGTGTGGTAACTCGTCATGTCACGTATTGGAAGACTTCCCATCGACATCCCCGCCGGTGTCGACATCACGGTGAACGGCTCTGACGTCACCGTCAAGGGCCCGAAGGGCGAGCTCTCGCTCACCGTCAAGGAGCCCATCACGGTCGAGATCGCGGAGAACCAGGTCGTGGTCACCCGCCCGAACGACGAGCGCGAGTCGCGTTCGCTGCACGGTCTCACCCGCACGCTCATCGCGAACCAGGTCCTCGGCGTCACCCAGGGCTACTCCAAGGGCCTCGAGGTCGTCGGAACCGGTTACCGCGTGACCGCTCGCGGCACGGCCGTCGAGTTCGCGCTCGGCTTCTCCCACCCCGTCGTGGTCGAGCCGCCGGCCGGCATCTCGTTCACCGTCGAAGGCAACAATCGCATGACGGTCTCCGGCATCGACAAGCAGGCCGTCGGTGAGGTCGCCGCAAACATTCGCAAGATTCGTAAGCCCGAGCCCTACAAGGGCAAGGGTGTGCGCTACGCAGGCGAGATCGTTCGCCGCAAGGCCGGAAAGAGTGGTAAGTAATGGCTCTCGGAGTTAGAGGCAAGAGCAAGTCCGCCGCCCGCGGCCGCAGGCACCTGCGTCTTCGCAAGAAGGTCGTCGGCAGCGCCGAGCGTCCCCGTCTCGTTGTCACCCGTTCGGCCCGCCACGTCTTCGTGCAGGTCGTCGACGACAGCAAGGGCCACACCGTTGCGTCCGCGTCGACCCTCGAGGCCGACATGCGCACGTTCGACGGTGACAAGACCGCCAAGGCCCACCGTGTGGGTGAGCTGGTCGCCGAGCGCGCCAAGCAGGCCGGTATCGAGGCCGTCGTATTTGACCGTGGTGGTAACCGTTACGCAGGACGCGTCGCGGCTATCGCCGAGGGAGCTCGAGAGGGCGGATTGAAGCTGTGAGCACTGAGAACGTAGTACCCGAGACGGAGCCCGTCGTGGCTGCCGTGACCGAAACGCGGGAGCCCGACGTGGCTGCCGTGTCCGAGACGCCGGTCGAGACCGCCGCGTCGAGCTCCGCCGGATCGGGTGAGCCCCGCGAGGGCCGCCGCGGCGGGCGCGAGCGCAACCCAAACCGCGACCGCGGTGCGCGTGATGCCGACAAGAGCCAGTTCCTGGAGCGCGTCGTCACCATCAACCGCGTGTCCAAGGTGGTCAAGGGTGGTCGTCGCTTCAGCTTCACCGCCCTCGTGGTCGTCGGCGACGGCAACGGACTGGTCGGCGTCGGCTACGGCAAGGCCCGCGAGGTCCCGACCGCCATCTCCAAGGGCGTCGAGGAGGCGAAGAAGAACTTCTTCCGCGTCCCGCGCTCCGGCAACACCATCCCGCACCCCGTGCAGGGTGAGGCCGCTGCCGGTGTCGTCCTCCTGCGCCCCGCGTCGGGTGGTACCGGTGTTATCGCCGGTGGCCCCGTTCGCGCCGTGCTCGAGTGCGCCGGCATCCACGACGTCCTCAGCAAGTCGCTCGGCTCGTCGAACACGATCAACATCGTGCACGCGACCGTCGCCGCCCTGAAGCGGCTCGAGGAGCCCCGCGCGGTCGCCGCGCGTCGCGGCCTCGAGGCCGACCACGTCATCCCGGCCCGCCTCCTGCGCGCCGAGACCGAAGCGAAGGCAGGTGCCTGATGGCCCAGCTCAAGGTGACCCAGATCAAGTCCAGGATCAGCGAGAAGCAGAACCAGCGCGACACGCTGCGCAGCCTGGGCCTCAAGCGGATCGGCCAGACGGTCGTCCGTGAGGACAACAAGCAGAACCGTGGCTACGTGAAGACTGTCGCTCACCTGGTCAAGGTCGAGGAGATTGACTAATGGCTGAGATCAACGAGACAGCCTCCACCGAGGCGAAGACGGGCGCGGCCTCCGCTCCCGAGACCACCGCTCGCGAGCAGGTGCTGAAGGTCCACCACCTCCGCCCCGCCAAGGGCGCCAAGACCGCACGCACGCGTGTCGGTCGCGGTGAGGGCTCGAAGGGCAAGACCGCCGGCCGTGGCACCAAGGGCTCCAAGGCCCGCTACCAGGTGCGCATCGGCTTCGAGGGTGGCCAGATGCCGCTGCACATGCGCACGCCGAAGCTGCGCGGGTTCAAGAACCCGTTCCGCGTCGAGTACCAGGTGGTCAACCTGGCCAAGCTCGCGGACCTCTACCCGCAGGGTGGCGACGTGACCGTCGCCGACCTCGTGGCCAAGGGCGCCGTCCGCAAGAACGAGAAGGTCAAGGTTCTCGGCGAGGGCGACATTGCGGTTAAGCTGAGCGTTGCGGTCGACAAGGTCTCGGCTTCCGCTGAGCAGAAGATCGTGGCCGCAGGCGGCTCCGTCAACTAGGGTTCATCGGATGGTCGGCACCGCCGGCCATCCGATGGTCTTTTAAGCACTGGGAGGCCCCGGGCTCACGGTTCGCCGTAGCCCGGGGCTCTTCCCGAATGGAAAGCAGGACGCATTTGTTTAGCGCCATTGCGAGGATCTTCCGAACGCCCGACCTTCGCAGGAAGATCGGATTCACGCTCGGGATCATCGCGCTGTTCCGGCTGGGCTCGTTCATCCCCGCACCGTTCGTCGACTTCGGCAACGTGCAGAGCTGCCTCGCGGCGAACCAGGGGACGAGCGGCCTGTACGAGCTGGTGAACCTCTTCAGCGGTGGAGCCCTGCTCCAGCTGTCGGTCTTCGCGCTCGGCATCATGCCGTACATCACGGCGTCGATCATCGTGCAGCTGCTGCGCGTGGTCATCCCGCGGTTCGAGACCCTTCACAAGGAGGGCCAGTCCGGCCAGGCGACGCTGACGCAGTACACGCGCTACCTCACGATCGCGCTCGGCGTCCTGCAGTCCACCACCCTGATCACCGTCGCCCGCAGTGGCGCGCTGTTCGGTAACACCGGCGTCACCGAGTGCACGCAGCTCATCACGAACGACGCGTGGTACGCCATCCTGCTCATGGTCATCACCATGACCGCGGGCACCGGCCTCATCATGTGGCTCGGCGAGCTCGTGACCGAGCGCGGCATCGGCAACGGCATGTCCCTGCTGATCTTCACGTCCATCGCCGCGACGTTCCCCACCTCCCTCTGGGCCATCGCCCAGAGCCAGGGCTTCGACGTCTTCCTGCTCGTGCTCGCGGTAGGCCTCGTCATCGTGGCGCTCGTCGTCTTCGTCGAGCAGTCCCAGCGCCGCATCCCCGTGCAGTACGCCAAGCGCATGGTCGGGCGCCGCACCTACGGCGGCAACAACACCTACATCCCGATCAAGGTGAACATGGCCGGCGTCGTGCCCGTCATTTTCGCGTCGTCGCTGCTGTACCTGCCCGCGCTGATCGCGCAGTTCAACCAGCCCGCCGTGGGCGAGACGCCCGCACCGTGGGTCGAGTGGATCACCAACAACTTGACGAGCGGCGACAACCCGCTCTACATGGCGCTGTACTTCGCGCTCATCGTCGGGTTCACGTACTTCTACGTCGCCATCACCTTCAATCCGGAGGAGGTCGCGGACAACATGAAGAAGTACGGCGGCTTCATCCCGGGCATCCGCGCCGGCCGCCCGACCGCCGAGTACCTCGACTACGTGCTCACCCGCGTCACGCTGCCCGGCTCCATCTACCTCGGCCTCATCGCCCTGATCCCGCTCATCGCCCTCGCCCTCGTGGGCGCGAACGCCAACTTCCCGTTCGGCGGCGCGAGCATCCTGATCATCGTCGGTGTCGGCCTCGAGACGGTCAAGCAGATCGACTCCCAACTGCAACAGCGTCACTACGAGGGACTCCTGCGATGACCCGGCTTCTTCTGATCGGCCCGCCCGGCGCGGGCAAAGGCACCCAGGCCGTGCGCCTCTCCGAGGCCTACGGCATCCCCGCCATCTCCACCGGCGACATCTTCCGCTCGAACGTGAAGAACGAGACCGACCTCGGCAAGCTCGCCAAGAGCTACATGGACGCCGGCGACAACGTGCCCGACTCGGTGACGAACGCCCTCGTGCGTGCCCGCCTCGCCGAGGACGACGCGCAGCGCGGCTTCCTGCTCGACGGCTACCCGCGCACGGTCGACCAGGTGCGCGAGCTCGACGAGTTCCTCGCCAGCGACGACACGGCGCTCGACGCCGTTGTCGAGATCGTGGCGGACGCCGAGGAGACCGTCGCCCGCCTGCGCCTCCGCGCGACCGAGCAGGGCCGAAGCGACGACACCGACGAGGTCGTGCGTCACCGCCTCGAGGTCTACGCACGCGAGACCGCGCCGATCATCTCGCTGTACGAGGCCCGTGGCGGCGTCGTGAAGATCGACGGGCACGGCAGCATCGACGAGGTCACGGACCGCATTATCGCGGCGCTCTCCGCCCGCGGGCTGGCCGTACCCGTTCAGTGAGAACCGCCCGAGGCATCTACAAGACGCCGGACGAGATCCGGCGGATGGTGGCTCCGGGGCTCGCCACGGCGGCTTCGCTCGCCGCGGTGCGCGCGCTCGTGGCGCCCGGCGTCACGACGCTCGAGCTCGACGCGGCGGCGGACGAGGCCATCCGCGCGGCCGGCGGTCACTCGAACTTCCAGCTCGTCCCCGGCTACCGGCACACGATCTGCTCGTCGGTGAACGACGAGGTCGTGCACGGCATCCCCGGTGCCCGCGTGCTCGCGGCCGGCGACATCGTCTCGATCGATAGCGGCGCGGAGATCGACGGCTGGAACGGCGACTCCGCCATGACCCTCGTCCTGCCCGACCCGGCCCGCCCCGACGAGGTGGCCGCTCGCCAGCGTCTCTCCGACGTGACGGAGCAGTCGCTGTGGCGCGGCATCGCCCGGCTCGCGACCGCCCGGCACCTCAACGAGGTGGGCGAGGCGGTCGAGGACTACATCGTGTCGCAGGGCGACTACGGCATCCTCACCGACTACGTGGGTCACGGCATCGGCCGCTCCATGCACGAGGAGCCGCCCGTCTTCAACTACCGCGTGCGCGGCAAGGGCCCGGCCGTGCGCCCGGGCCTGGTTGTGGCCATCGAGCCCATGGTCACGGCCGGTGACGCGGAGACCGAGGTCGGCGACGACGACTGGACCGTCTCGACTGTCGACGGCAGCATGGCCGCCCACTGGGAGCACTCGGTCGCGGTGCACGAGAACGGCATCTGGGTGCTGACCGCACCCGACGGGGGAGCGGCCCAGCTGGCCCCCCTGGGCATCACCCCGGTCGCCCCGTAGGGTCCCCCCCGCTCGGTAACCCCCCCCGCGCGTGGTTCGGCGCCCCTTCGACGGGCTCAGGGACCGTCCGGTACATACTGGCGCTGCTTGGTCGTTCCCGAGAGCTTCGCGAGCAGCGACGGAATGCGGATGGCTGACTCCCGAGATCTGTGGGCGTTCCGCACACGGTCGCTGAGCTTGTCGAAGCGACGTGCGGCGACGTCGCGTCCCTTCGACGGGCTCAGGGACCGAAGTGGTGCTGTCGATCGGCGCTGGTCGTTCCCGAGAACTTCGCTAGCAGGGACGGAATGCGAATGGCCCACTCCCGAGGTTCGTGGGCGTTCCGGACACGATCGCTGAGCTTGTCGAAGCGGCGCAAGGTGCGTGCGTCCCTTTGACGGACTCAGGGACCATACGGATCAGTCTCCGAGTCGGGCTGGCTCGGGTGGAGGGGCCGGGTGTAGGTCACGGAGGCGGTGTCGGCGGGCGTTCCAGTCCTGGACCGTCCTGCTCTTCGTCCCCAGGTGCCGCGGCTCACGGTTCGGGCTGATCGACCTCGGCGGGAACAGCAGGTACTTCCCACCTGTTCTGGTGATGTCCCACCCGTTGTTGTGGAGCAGCAGGTGGTGGTGCTTGCACAGCAGCACTCCATCGGCGATGTCCGTCTTGCCGTGGTCGCGTTTCCACTGATTGATGTGGTGCGCCTCACACCAGGACGGTGGTCGGTCGCACCCAGGCCACATGCAGCCGCCATCCCGGACCGCGAGTCCGATGCGCTGGCGTGCCGTGAAGAGCCGCTGCTCGCGACCGACGTTGACGCACTGCCCGTCATCGTCGAGGACCACCGCCACCGTTCCCGTACTGCAGATCTCGCGGCGAATGGTGCCGATGCTCACGGCTTCGCCGGTGTCCTGGATCGAGCCGTGGCCGTCGCCGGATTCCAGCGTCTCCTTCGTGACAATCACCCGGACCGCCGGCCGCCGCGATCCGAAGACCTGTCCGGGATCGGCGTCCGCGCCGATGCGAAGCAGCTCGAGGAACCCGTCGGCGGCCAGGCGCTCGGTTGACCGCGCGTCGTTGACGATCGCGTCGATGCGCGCCCGGTCCTCTTCCTTGACGAAGCGCGGGCCGCCTCGGCGGGGGTTAGTCAGCTCGTCGAGTACTGAGAGGAGGAATGCTCCGGGTTCAGGGGCGTAAAGGAACTTGCCCTCGACCATCCCATCGGGCCGCTTCCAGGCCTTCAGATGCTGCTGGTCCAGCTGCGCCTTCTCGCGGTCCGCGACCTCGGTGTCGTTCAGGTCGTCGCGCAGTTGCCTTGCCCGGCGGTGCAATTGACCGGCCGTGAGGGTAATCGCATCTTCGATCAACTCGATCGCGGCCTCGGACAGTGCCTCGGGCGGTACCGAGTCGGTCGGGAGTCCCAGTCCGGCTCGGATCGCGTCTGCCTGCGCGATCGACACCTTCCCGTCTCTGACCGCGTGGGCTATCGGGGCCTGCCATGGAGTCGGTGGGGCAGGCAGCTCAGGGTGCTCTCGCTTCAGCGTCTCCACCGCGTCCGTCTCGGCGAGCATCTTGCCCACCTCGACTATCGAGACAGCGCCGCCCTTGGTCGTTCCGGTGATGGCTTCCACCATCGCTTGAGGCGTGCGGTAGCCCTCCTGCTGAGCCAGCCCGGCCGAGCCGAGGTCCGGCGCCGAGCGACGGCTCAGTTCCGCGGCGATCGCGGCGGTCATGGTGTCGCAGCAGCGTCGGGCGTCGGAGATAACCTGCAGCGCGTCGAGCAGATCCTGCTTCGGGAGCGCGGCGTAAGAAGCGGGCGAGGAGCCCAGGCGTGCGACCGCATCCGCTGTGCGGAGGAGCGTCGCTGCCGGGGTTCTCATAGCACACATTCTACCACGTCGAAAGTTTCTTCGATGAGGAACTTTCGCTCCGGTGGAGAACTACCTTGGGGCAACTCGGAGCGACGGCCTGCGTCCCTTCGACAAGCTCAGGGACCGTGTGGGCGGCACGCACCCGCACCCGCACCCGCACCCGCCGGCGGGCTACTCCTCGTGGGAGGCGTACTCGTCCAGGAGGCGGCGGGCGCGGTCGCTGTCCGGGGTGCCCTCCTCGTCGAGCGCCCCGCGCATCGTGTCCAGCTTCGCCGCCCCGCCCGGGAAGGGCGGCAGCAGCGGGATCGACGCGTCCGTGCGCACCTCGAGCAGCACCGGGCGGTCCGCGCCGAGGGCGCGCTCCCACGCGGCCGCCAACTGGTCGGGATCCTCGACCCGCTCGCCCCGCAGACCGAGCAGCTCCGCGTACTCGGCGTACGGGAACTCGGGCAGGGCCTGGCTCGCGGGGAATCGGGGCTCGCCCTCCATCTCCCGCTGCTCCCACGTCACCTCGGCGAGGTCGCCGTTGTTGAGCACGCACACGACGAAGCGCGGATCGGCCCATTCCCGCCACAGTCTGCTGACGGTGACGAGCTCGGCGATGCCGGTCATCTGGAACCCGCCATCGCCGGAGAGCACGATGACGGGGCGATCGGGCGCGCCGAGCTTCGCCGCGATCCCGTAGGGCACGCCGCAGCCCATGCTGGCCAGGGTGCTGGACAGGTGCACGGGCACGCCCTGCGGCACCCGCACCTGCCGGGCGTACCAGTAGACGACGCTGCCCACGTCGACGGCCACTCGCGCGTTCGGCGGCAACTGGCGGTCGAGCTCGCGCAGCACGCGCTCCGGGTTCACCGGATCGGCCGGCACCATCGCCCGCCTCTCGGCGATCTCGCGCCACTCGGTCACGTGCCGCTCGACCTCGTCCCGCCAGGGCGTCTCGGCACGTTCGGCGAGGAGGCCGAGCAGGGACGAGAGGGTCCGGGCCGCGTCCCCGACCAGGCCGACCTCGACCGGGTACCGGTTGCCGAGGTAGCGGCCGTCGAGGTCGATCTGCACCGCCCGCGCCTGGCCGGGCTGCGGGTAGAACTCCGTCCACGGGTCGTTCGAGCCCACGATCAGCAGGGTGTCGCAGGTACCGAGCAGGTGGGCGCTCGCGGTGGTGCCGAGGTGCCCCATGGTGCCCGCGGCGTAGGGCAGCGTCTCGTCGACGTAGGGCTTGCCGAGGAGGCTCGTGGTGATGCCCGCGCCGAGCCGCTCGGCCACGGCCACGACCTCGTCGCGGGCGTGCCGGGCACCCTGCCCCACGAGCAGGGCGACGCGCTCGCCCGAATTGAGAATGTCCGCCGCCACCTGCAGGTCGTCCGCCTGCGGCTGGACCTCGCCGGGACGGTAGCCGGGCGCGGTGACCACGATGCCGTGCTCGGCTTTGAGCTCCGGCGCCGCCGCCTTCTGCACGTCGTGCGGCACGATCACGACGGCGGGGGAGCGCGTGGCGAGCGCGGTCCGGAACGCCCGGTCGAGCGCCATGGGCAGCTGCTCGGGCGCGGACACCTGCACGGCGTACTGCGCCGCGACGTCCGCGAAGAGGGTGAGCAGGTTGATCTCCTGCATGTAGCCCGAGCCGAGCACGCTCCGGTTCTGCTGGCCCACGATGGCGACCACGGGCACGCCGTCGAGCTTCGCGTCGTAGAGCCCGTTCAGCAGGTGCACCGCGCCGGGGCCCTGGGTCGACGTGACGACACCGACCCCGCCGCCGTACTTGGCGTGCCCCACGGCCATGAACGCGGCGTTCTCCTCGTGCCGCGCCTGCACGAACCGCGGCCCGTCCTCGGCGCGGTTCAGCGCCTCGAGGAAGCCGTTGATGCCGTCCCCGCTGTAACCGTAGATCCGCTCGACGCCCCACGCCCGCAGGCGCTCCACCATCAGATCCGACACCGTGCGCTCCGCCATGGCTCCTCCTCGTGCAACGGCGCCCGGGCGTGCTTCCGCACCCGGCCGCGCTTCCGACGAGTCTGCTCCTACCCCGGGGGAATAGAGGTCAGGAGTCCATCACCCGCACGAGCTCCTCGATGAACGAGGCGAAGTCGGGGGAGTTGCGCAGGATGCGGCGCACGTCGTCCGGCGCGGAGAACACCTCGACGAACTGGTCGAACACCCGCTGGAAGTTGGCCCGTCCGCTCGCGCTGAAGGCGATGAGGGCGACGACGTGCACGCGGCTGCCACCCCAGGGGATGGGCGAGTCGTTGATCGCGATGGCGATGGAGGTGCGCGCGGCCGTCATCTCGAGCGCGTGCGGCACGGCGAGGTCGTCGGTGAATGCCGTGGACGACATCCGCTCGCGCAGCACGGCCCCCTCGACGTAGGCCCGGTCGATCACGCCCTGCTCCACCATCCGCTCGCCCAGGGCGCGGATCGCATCCTCCTCGGACGACGCCGCGAGGTTCCGCACGAACAGCGCCTCGTCGAAGTAGGTGAGCAGCTCGTTCTTCAGTTCGTCGCGCCTGCGGTGCCTGCGCACCCTCGCGATTGCCCGACGCACGGCCTCGAGGTCGTCCGCGGTCGGCAGCGGGGACACGGTCACGACGTTGTCGGCGCCCGCCGGGGCACCCGTCGCGCTGATGACGAGGTCGACCGACAGGGTGGCGAGGTCGACGTCCGTGCGGGTGATGACGTTCTCCACCTGCAGCTCGTCGCCGAGGGCGGACTCGATGCGCGCCCGCAGCAGGGTGTGCAGGTCGTAGTAGTTGGCGCAGACGATGGCGCAGGTCAGCCGGTCCTCGCGGCGGGCCTGGCGCTCGAGGTGCGAGCCGACGTGCAGCGCGATGTAGCCGATCTCGTCGTCGTTGATGGGCACGTCGAGGCGCCGGTTGATCTCGTTGGCGATGAAGACCGCGAGCTCGAACGTCATGGGGTACGAGGTCTTGATGGACCGGGCAAGCGGGTTCGGCGCATAACTGCGCCCCTTGGCCCGCGCGATGAGGTTGGCGAGGTGCAGCGAGAAGCGGACCATGAACGCGTCGTCCTCGAGGTCGACGAGGTATTCCTGATGCACGCGCCGCACGATCGCGCGCACGACATCGAGGTTCGTCTGCTCGACGTGGTTCTCCAGCACGGTCGCGAGGGACTCGTTCTGCCCGGGCGTGACGACGCGGGTGGTGAGCAGCAGGGTGAGGTAGTCGACGTTCGCCAGGGTGAGCTCGACCCCGAAGTGCCGCCGCAGCAGCTTCGCGAGGTCGTCGGACAGCCGGGCGGCCTGGCCGGTCACCGTGCGCTCGGCGTCCCCGGCCGGGTCGCCGTCGTCGTGCGACACCCGGTCGACGGCGATTGCCACGTGCAGCAGCACGTCGTTGATGCCGTACTCGTTCACGTAGTAGCCGTGCTCGGCCACCATGGCGAGCAACTCGGTCTTGAAGCTCCCGAGGTCGTGTGCCGCGAACTCGCGCTGCACGCTCTCCAGCTCGAAGAAGTCCTGCGCGTGCTCCTCCCGGAACATCCGGCTGAGGAGAAGGCGCACGTCGCGCTCCGACCCGGTCAGCCGCACCGCGCTGCCCTGCCTGGTGAGGGCGAGCCCCGCATCCTGGAGGAGGGGCCGCATGCGGCGCAGGTCGGACTCGATCGTCGACTCGCTGACGAAGAGCGACTCGGCGAGGTCGTACACGTCGAGCGGTTCGGACGCGTCGCCGAGGCGCCGGACGAGGTGGTACAGCCGGTCACGCGGCGTCTCCGGCTCCGAGCCCCTGGCGCGGTTCGCCCGGAGGTAGGCGGCGTAGCTTGCCGGGTCGAGTCGGTATCCGTCGCCGGAGGACTCGATGGTCACGCTCGGCAGTGTCCGGTCGCGGATCGCGGTGACGTAGTTGCGGACGCTGCGCGGGGTGACGCCGAGCCGGTCCGCGATCTCGCTCGCGGCGACCCAGCGCGACGTGCTGGACAGGTAGTCCAGCACCCTCTCGTGGCGGTCGCTCAGCACGCAGGTAGTCAACCATCCCCCGCCGTGAACAGGGGACTGATCCGGCCGCGTCGCGACCGGCTTTCCTGGGGGGCGGAACGCGGTCTGCTGGCGGGGGACGGGCGGCCCGGGCAGCATGAGGAGGTACTGGCAACGGAGCGAGGAGGAGGTGCACCCATGGCGCGCATCCTCATCGTCTGTGGAGCCGGTGCCTCAAGCACGTTCCTGGCCCACCGGATTCGCGCGCTCGCGGCAGAGCGCGGCATCCCGGTCGTGGTCGAGGCGGCGGCGGAAAGCGACCTCGCGGTGCTCGCGGCGGGCGTCGACGTCGTGCTTGTGGGCCACCATCTCCACGATCGGTTCGACCAGCTCTCCCGGACGATCACGTCCGAGGGGGCCGCGGCCGTTCTCCTTCCTCCCGCGGTGTTCACACCGGCCGGTGCGACAGCGGCCCTCGAGGCAGCGCTCACCGAAATGGCGGGGCGCGTAGATTGAGGAACACCGCGACCGATCGGGCCGGCACGGACCGTCCCCGACGAACAGCATCTGAAGGAGACCCCATGGCAGAACGCACCGTCAGCATCGGATCCTCGCACGGTCTGCACGCCCGCCCCGCAGCGCTGTTCACGCAGGCGGCGTCGCAGGCCGGCATGCCCGTGCAGATCACGAAGGGCGCCAAGAAGGCGAACGCCGCGAGCATCCTCGGCGTCATCTCCCTCGGCATCGACCACGGCGACGAGGTCGTCCTGTCCGCGGACGGCGAGAACGCCGAGGTCGTGCTCGAGGAGCTCGCCGGCATGCTCGAGGCCGATATGGACCAGGCGTGAGCACCCAGCTGACCGGTGTCGGCATCGGCCGCGGATCCGCGGTCGGCAGTGTCATCCGCATGCCCGACCCGCTGCCCGAGCCCGCGGACTCGCCGAGCACCCTCTCCGCCGAGGAGGAGGGCGCGCGAGCAGCGGCCTCCCTCGCCGCCGTCGCGGCCGACATCCGGGCGCGCGGAGAGCGCGCGGGCGGACCGGCCAAGGACGTGCTCGAGGCGCAGGCCTTCATGGCGGAGGACCCCACGCTGAGCGAGGACGTCACCGGCCGCCTCGCCACGGGCAAGACCGCCGAGCGCGCGGTCTTCGAGGCCTTCGCCGGCTTCCGCGACATGCTGATCGGCATGGGCGGATACATGGGGGAGCGTGCCACCGACCTCGACGACGTCTCGCAGCGCGTCGTCGCCCACCTGCTCGGCGTGCCCGCGCCCGGCGTTCCGTCGCCCGACAGCCCGTTCGTGCTCGTCGCCCGCGACCTCGCGCCCGCCGACACCGCGCTCCTCGACCTCGACAAGGTGCTCGCGCTCATCACGAGCGAGGGCGGCCCGACCTCCCACACCGCAATCCTCGCCCGCGACAAGGGCATCGTCGCCGTCGTCGGCGTCGAGCCGGCCGTGAACCTGAAGGACGGCGACCCCGTCATCGTGGACGCGGCGACCGGCACCGTGACGCTCTCGCCCTCGGACGAGGAGCTGGCCGCCGCGAACGCCGCGATCGAGGCCCGCGGATCGGCGATCGCCGCTCCCACGGGTCCCGGGGCGCTCGCCGACGGCACCATGATCCCGCTGCTCGCCAACCTCGGATCCGCTGCCGCGGCCGCGGGCGCCGTGGAGAAGGGCGCGGAGGGCGTCGGCCTGTTCCGCACCGAGTTCCTCTTCCTCGACGCCAAGAGCGCCCCGACGGTCGAGGAGCAGAAGGCGCACTACGTCGCCGTGCTCCAGGCGTTCCCGGGCAAGAAGGTCGTCGTGCGCGTGCTCGACGCCGGGGCGGACAAGCCGCTCACCTTCCTGAACGACGCGCCGGAGGAGAACCCCGCCCTCGGCCTGCGCGGGCTGCGCGCGCTGCGCGCCCACGAGCAGATCCTGCGGGACCAGCTGACCGCGCTCGCCCAGGCGGACGCCGAGACCGAGAGCGACCTGTGGGTCATGGCGCCCATGGTGTCGACGGTGGAGGAGTCCCGCTACTTCACGAACCTTGCGCACGAGCTCGGGCTGAAGACCGCCGGCGTCATGGTCGAGGTGCCCTCGTCCGCGCTGCTGGCCGACCGCATCCTCGCGGACGCCGACTTCGCGAGCATCGGCACGAACGACCTCACCCAGTACACGCTCGCCGCCGACCGCCTCCTCGGCTCCGTCGCGCCGTTCCAGGACCCGTGGCACCCCTCGGTGCTGCGGCTGGTCGGCGAGGTGGGCGCCGCGGGTGCCGCCCTCGGCAAGCCGGTCGGCATCTGCGGTGAGGCCGCGGCCGACCCCCAGCTCGCCGTGGTGCTCGTCGGCCTCGGCGCGACGACCCTGTCGATGTCCCCCGCCGCGCTCGCCGACGTGCGCGCCGAGCTGCTGAAGTTCACCCTGGACCAGGCGCGCGCGTTCGCCACCGTCGCGCTCGCCGCGAGCAGCGCCGCCGAAGCCCGTGCCGCCGTGCACGCCGCGAGCGACGCGATCCTCACCGCACCATCCCCTACCGAATCCGAATCGAACGGAGCACGATCATGACGACGGCGTCACCCGCCACCAGGACGCAGAAGGGCGGCGCCCGCGTCCGCATTCAGCGGTTCGGTGCATTCCTCTCCGGCATGGTCATGCCGAACATCCCCGCGTTCATCGCCTGGGGGCTCATCACCGCGCTGTTCATCCAGACCGGCTGGCTGCCCGTGCCGCAACTCGGCGGCTTCGGCGAGGCCCCGGACGGCACGCCGTACACCGGCATCGTCGGCCCGATGATCACCTACCTCCTCCCGCTGCTCATCGCCTACACGGGTGGCCGCATGGTCTACGACGTGCGCGGTGGCGTGGTCGGAGCGGCGGCGACCATGGGTGTCATCGCCGGCTCGAGCGCCCCGATGTTCCTCGGTGCCCTCATCGTCGGCCCGCTCGCGGCCCTCATCATGAAGAAGATCGACAAGATCTGGGACGGCAAGATCCGCGCCGGCTTCGAGATGCTCGTCAACAACTTCTCCGCCGGCATCCTCGCCATGCTCCTCGCGCTCGTCGCGTTCTTCGGGCTCGCGCCGCTGCTCTCCGCCTTCAGCAACGCGCTGGGCGGCGCGGTGGGCTGGCTCACCGAGAACGGCCTCCTGCCGCTCGCGAGCATCGTGATCGAGCCGGCCAAGGTGCTGTTCCTCAACAACGCCATCAACCAGGGCGTGCTCACGCCGCTCGGCGCGGCCCAGTCGGCCGACACCGGCAAGTCGATCCTGTTCCTGCTCGAGGCCAACCCCGGCCCGGGTCTCGGACTGCTGCTCGCCTTCACCGTCTTCGGCGTCGGCGTCTCGCGTGCCACCGCCCCCGGCGCGATCATCATCCAGTTCCTGGGCGGCATCCACGAGATCTACTTCCCGTACGTGCTGTCGAAGCCGATCCTGCTGCTCGCCGTCATCTCCGGCGGCGCGACCGGCGTGTTCACGAACGTGCTCTTCGGCTCCGGCCTCGTGAGCGTCGCCTCGCCGGGCAGCATCTTCGCGATCCTCGCGGTCACCGCCCGTGACAGCTACCCCGGTGTCATCCTGTCGGTGCTGCTGTCCGCGGCCGTGTCCTTCGCGGTGGCCTCCGTCATCCTGCGGGCCAGCCGCAAGCGCGACCTCGAGGCCGAGGCGGCGGGCACCAACGCCCTCGCCGACGCCGCTGCGCGCATGGACGACCTCAAGGGCAAGAAGAGCTCGGTCACCGCGGCCCTCCGCCAGGAGTCCGGCGCCAACACCGCCACCGAGGTGCGCATCGACAACATCGTGTTCGCCTGCGACGCGGGCATGGGGTCGAGCGCCATGGGCGCGAGCGTGCTGCGCAACAAGCTCAAGAAGGCCGGCGTCGAGGGGGTCACGGTGGTCAACAAGTCCATCGCGAACCTCGACGGTCACGAGGACCTGATCATCACGCACAAGGACCTCACCGACCGCGCCCGCCAGAAGAACGACCACGCCACGCACGTGTCGGTCGACAACTTCATGAACAGCCCCAAGTACGACGAGGTCGTCGACCTCGTCCAGTCCCAGAAGGGCGAGTGACGGCGCGGGAGACCGCACCGCGACTCGCGAGCAACAGGAAGAGGAATCGATGACCGACAAGGTGCTTGAACTCGACCGGGTGCGCGTCGGCGCGCACGCCAGCGGCATGGAGGACGCGATCGCCCAGGCGGCGGAGCTCCTCGTCTCCGCCGGCGCCGTGACGCCGGAGTACCTCGGCTACATGCTCGAGCGGGAGAAGTCGGTCTCGACCTACATGGGCAACTTCCTGGCCATTCCGCACGGCACGAACGAGGGCAAGGACACGATCCTCGAGTCCGCGCTCTCGTTCGTGCGGTACGACCAGCCGATCGACTGGGGCGGCAACGAGGTGCGCTTCGTCGTCGGCATCGCCGGCAAGGAGAACGGCCACCTCGAGATCCTCACCAAGATCGCGATCATCTTCAGCGACGAGGACCAGGTGCAGCAGCTGCTCGACGCCCCCTCGGCGGAGGCCGTGTACGAGATCCTGTCCGAGGTCAACGAGGGATGAAGGCCGTCCACTTCGGCGCCGGCAACATCGGCCGGGGATTCGTCGGGCTCATCCTGCACAACGCCGGCTACGAGGTCCTCTTCTCCGACGTCAACGGCGAGCTGATCTCACAGCTCGCCGCCGCGGACGAGTACCGCGTGCGCGAGGTCGGGCCCGACGCCCGCGAGTGGACCGTCAGCGGCTTCCGCGCCATCAACAGCGCGGAGGACCCGGACGGGCTCGTGGCCGAGCTGGCCTCGGCTGACGTCGCCACAACGGCCGTCGGACCCACCGTGCTGCGCTTCGTCGCCCCGAGCATCGCGGCCGGGCTGCTCGCCCGCCCCGAGGGCGCGGCCCCGCTGCAGGTGATGGCGTGCGAGAACGCGATCAACGCGACGGACCTGCTGCGGGCCGAGGTGGAGAAGGCGCTCGGCGACCGCACGGACGCGCTGGACCGCGCGGTGTTCGCGAACACCGCCGTCGACCGCATCGTGCCGAACCAGGAGCCGGGCCAGGGGCTCGACGTCACCGTGGAGGACTTCTTCGAGTGGGTCATCGACCGCACGCCGTTCGGCGACGCGGTGCCGGAGATCCCCGAGGCGACCTTCGTCGACGACCTCGCCCCCTACATCGAGCGCAAGCTCTTCACGGTCAACACCGGACACGCGACACTCGCGTACCACGGGTTCGCCGCGGGCGCGGAGAGCCAGGCGGATGCGATGGCCATCACCGAGGTCGCCGAGGAGGTGCGCGCCGTGCTCGGTGAGACCAAGCAGCTGCTCGTCGCCAAGCACGGCCTCGGCGAGGACGAGCAGCAGCGGTACCTCGAGAAGAACCTCAAGCGCTTCGCCAACCCGGACCTCGCCGACACGGTCGCCCGCGTCGGCCGGCAGCCGCTGCGCAAGCTGAGCAGGCACGAGCGCTTCATCGGCCCCGCCGCGGAGCTCGCCGAGCGCGGGCTTCCGCACGACGCCCTCGTGCGCGCCGTGACCGCCGCGCTGCGGTTCGACGTGCCGGAGGACCCGCAGAGCGTCGAGCTCGGCGAGAAGCTCGCGTCGCTCTCGGCCGCCGACTTCGTGCGCGAGGTCACCGGCCTGGAGGACTCCCACCCGCTGACGTCGCCGCTCGTCGCCGCCGTGACCGGAGAGCAGTCCCGCCGCTCCGGCCTCATGCATCCCGAAGGCGCCTGAGCCGCGGCACAGCACGGACGACGTCTACGGTCCCTGAGCTTGTAGAAGGGACGCGACCTGCCTCACAGGTTGCGTCCCTTCGACAGACTCGGGGACCGTGTTCGTCCGGCTCGCGGACCGCGCCCCTGCCCGTCCGGCCGCTCGTCGGGCCCGTCAGCCGGGCGTGTTCGCCTGGGGCGCACCTATACCAGGCCGATTCGGCGTCAAGAATTGCGACACGCGCGAAGATGGCATACGCTTGATCTTTGGTGTTTTGGGCCCGTTTCGGGCGCCAATTTTCTCACCACAATCCCCCGCCGCACGACCAGCGGACAACCTTTTAGCGACAGTGAGTGTATGGCCAAAAAAGACGGTGTCATCGAGATCGAAGGCGCAGTAGTCGAAGCTCTTCCCAACGCGATGTTCCGCGTCGAGTTGACCAATGGACACAAGGTGCTCGCCCACATCTCGGGCAAGATGCGTCAGCACTACATCCGCATCCTCCCCGAGGACCGCGTGATCGTGGAGCTGAGCCCTTACGACCTGACCCGTGGTCGGATCGTCTACCGCTACAAGTAAGTCCGCTGTAAGGAACGGCCCTCCCCGGTCATCCGGCTGGGGAACGGGTACGAGGCCAGCGAACAAAAGGAATCAAGGACATGAAGGTCAACCCCAGCGTCAAGCGAATCTGCGACAAGTGCAAGGTCATCCGTCGCAACGGACGCGTCATGGTGATCTGCGAGAACCCGCGCCACAAGCAGCGCCAGGGTTAGTCGGCACGGACCCTCGGGTCCGCGCCGTGCAGCACAACTGAAAACAGAACCAGCAGCACCAGAACCCGAGCCGGTAGACGGCTCAGGGGGACACCACCGGTTGGAGGCCGGTGCACCGGTGCTGCTTCACACCTCCACTCATCTCTAGGAGAAGCCGCAATGGCACGTCTCGCAGGCGTAGACATTCCCCGCGACAAGCGCGTGGAAGTAGCACTCACGTACATCTACGGCGTCGGCCGCACGAGGGCCCTCAAGACCCTCGCCGACACCGCTATCGACGGCAACATCCGGGTCAAGGACCTCACCGACGACCAGCTCGTCGCACTCCGCGATCACATCGAAGGCAACTTCAAGGTGGAGGGTGACCTCCGCCGCGAGGTGGCGGCCGACATCCGCCGCAAGGTCGAGATCGGCAGCTACGAGGGCATCCGTCACCGTCGCGGCCTCCCGGTCCGCGGTCAGCGCACCAAGACCAACGCTCGCACCCGCAAGGGCCCGAAGCGCACCGTGGCCGGCAAGAAGAAGGCTCGCTAGGCCCCGGCCAGCGGCCTCTCGCCTTCATAGGATTTAGGAGAAATCATGGCAACACCCAAGACTGCCGCGCGCAAGCCGCGTCGCAAGGAGAAGAAGAACATCGCCGTGGGCCAGGCCCACATCAAGAGCACGTTCAACAACACGATCGTCTCGATCACCGACACCACCGGTGCGGTCATCAGCTGGGCGTCGTCGGGCGGCGTGGGCTTCAAGGGCTCGCGCAAGTCCACCCCGTTCGCTGCCCAGCTCGCCGCGGAGTCCGCTGCGCGCCAGGCGCAGGAGCACGGTATGAAGAAGGTCGACGTCTTCGTGAAGGGCCCGGGCTCGGGCCGCGAGACCGCGATCCGCTCGCTGCAGGCCGCCGGCCTCGAGGTCGGCTCGATCAACGACGTGACACCGCAGGCCCACAACGGCTGCCGTCCGCCGAAGCGCCGCCGCGTCTAAGGCTGTCGCCGCCGCTCGAATCGAGACCCCTGTCACCCGCGGGCGACGGGGGTCTCGGTCCGGCTGATCGAGACCGACGCGAGACCCGCGCGTTTTCGCGTCGCGCACAACTCCATACTTGCCGGGTCCTCCGCCCGGTTCATTGCCGAGTGTCATATAGCGGACACTTCGCCGAAAGGAATCAATAGTGCTCATTGCACAGCGTCCAACGCTCACCGAAGAGAACATCTCGGAGTTCCGGTCACGTTTCGTGATCGAGCCCCTTGAGCCGGGGTTCGGTTACACCCTCGGCAACTCCCTGCGCCGCACCCTTCTCTCCTCGATCCCGGGCGCAGCGGTCACGAGCATCCGCATCGACGGCGTGCTGCACGAGTTCAGCACGATCCCCGGTGTGAAGGAAGACGTCACCGAGATCATCCTGAACATCAAGGGCCTCGTCGTCTCCAGCGAGCACGACGAGCCCATCACGGCGTACCTGCGCAAGACGGGTGCCGGTGAGGTCACCGCCGCCGACATCTCCGCCCCCGCCGGCGTCGAGATCCACAACCCCGAGCTCGTCATCGCCACGCTCAACGAGAAGGCGAAGTTCGAGCTCGAGCTGACGATCGAGCGCGGCCGCGGCTACGTGTCGGCGACCCAGAACCGCAGCGAGTTCAGCGAGGCTGGCCAGATCCCGGTCGACTCGATCTACTCGCCCGTGCTCAAGGTCACCTACCGCGTCGAGGCGACGCGTGCCGGTGAGCGCACCGACTTCGACCGCCTTGTCGTCGACGTCGAGTCGAAGCCGGCCATCACGCCGCGCGACGCCATCGCGTCCGCCGGTCGCACGCTGACCGAGCTGTTCGGGCTCGCCCGCGAGCTCAACAGCTCCGCCGAGGGCATCGAGATCGGCCCCGCGCCGGTCGACGCCGTCCTCAGCTCCGAGCTGTCGATGCCGATCGAGGACCTGGACCTCTCGGTCCGCTCCTACAACTGCCTCAAGCGCGAGGGCATCAACAACGTGAGCGAACTGGTCGCGCTCTCGGAGACGCAGCTCATGAACATCCGCAACTTCGGTCAGAAGTCGGTGGATGAGGTCAAGGACAAGCTCGTCGAGATGGGGCTGTCGCTGAAGGATGCCGTTCCCGGCTTCGACGGCGCCCACTTCTACAGCGGTTCCGACGACGACGAGTACAGCTAACAGCGCTCGTTCACTCGACCACCACCCTTTCTGATTCACCTGGAGACACAACACCATGCCTAAGCCAACCAAGGGCCCGCGTCTCGGCGGCGGACCGTCGCACGAGCGCCTGCTTCTCGCGAACCTCGCCGCCGCGCTGTTCACGCACCGCTCGATCAAGACCACCGAGACGAAGGCCAAGCGCCTGCGTCCCGTTGCCGAGCGCCTCATCACGTTCGCGAAGCGCGGCGACCTGCACGCGCGTCGTCGCGTGCTCGGCGTCATCTCGGACAAGACGGTCGTGCACGAGCTCTTCACGGAGATCGCGCCCCTCGTCGCCGAGCGCGACGGCGGCTACACCCGCATCACGAAGCTCGGCTTCCGCAAGGGCGACAACGCCTCGATGGTGCAGATCGAGCTCGTGCTCGAGCCCGTGACCCCGAAGGTCAAGCGCAGCGCGTCCGCCGCCACGGCGACCGCCGGTGCCTCGACCGCTGCGGCCCCCGTCGCCGAGGCACCCGTGGCCGAGGCTGCTGTTGCTGAGGCGCCCGTCGCCGACGAGTCGACCGCCGACGAGTCCACCGCGGACCAGGCTGCGGCCGAGTCCGAGGTCCCCGTCGAGTCGACCGACACGATCGAGCAGTCGGAGCCCACGCCCGCCGAGTCCACGGACGAGGTCGCGGCCGAGGTCGAGGCGGACGCCGCCAAGAAGTCGGACGACGCGTAACACCCCTTCACGACAGGAGCCCCGGCAGCCACTCGGCTGCCGGGGCTCCTTCGCGTGTCCCTATGCTGGTCCGATGGTGGATCAGCCGCTCCGGACTCGAGTAGACGCACCCGCGACCCTGCCCGTCCCCGTCGACGCCGACGGGCTGCGCTGGCGCCCCGCGACCCGGGCCGATGCCGCCGGCCTCGCGCGGCTGCACAGCGCGATGGACCCCCTCGACCACCCGCACTTCGTGGTGAACGAGGAGGAGATCGCCGAGGACTTCGCCGAGCCACGCTTCGACCCCGTTGCGGACTCGCTTCTTGCCGAGGACGAGAAGGGCATCGCCGCGTACGGGATGGCCCTGCCGCTGGAGAGCCGGGAGTCGATCGTGCGTGTCGTGTTCCTCGGCGGCGTGCGCCCGGACCGCCGGGGCGAGGGACTCGGCCGCCGAATCGCGGCGTGGCAGGAGGCGCGCGGCACGCAGCAGCTGGCCGCCGCCGAGGAGGCATTGCCCGGCTGGCTGCTCATCTACGCCGACACCGAGCACGGCGGCGCAGCCATCCGGCTCTTCGAGCGCCGTGGCTTCGACCGGGAGCGCTACTTCCTCGAACTGCGCAGGGACCTTGGCGAGCCCATCCCCGAGGTGGTCCCCGGCGACGGCGTGCGCATCGTGCCGTGGCACGGCGACTGGTCGGCCGGCGCGCTCGAGGCGAAGAACGCGTCGTTCCGGGACCACTGGGGCTCGCAGCCCGAGTCGCGCGAGCACTGGGAGAACCACCAGCGGCTCGCGATCTTCCGGGCCGACCTCAGCTACCTCGCGCTCGCCACGGGCGAGGACGGGACCGAACGGGTGGTGGGGCTCGTGCGCACGGACGTGAACGAGCAGGACTGGGCCGCCCAGGGCTACCCGCACGCCTACGTGGGGCTCGTGGGCGTCGTGCGGGAGTGGCGGGGGCGCCGGATCGCCCAGGCCCTGCTGTCCCGGGTGCTCGCCGCCAGCAAGGACCTGGGTTACGAGCGCGTGAACCTCGACGTCGACTCCGACAACCCGTCCGGGGCGCTCGGCCTGTACACGAGCATGGGATTCCGGCGGGCGACCCAGTCGGTGGCCCTGCTCAAGGCGTTCTGACCGGCTCCCCTAGACTTTCGGGGTGAGCGGGGAGAACGAGACGCCGGACGCGGGATCGCGACGGTTCCGCCTCGACATCGCCTACGACGGCACCCGCTTCAACGGCTGGAGCAGGCAGCCGGGGCAGCGCACGGTGCAGGGCGAGCTCGAGGCGGCGCTGGCGAGCATCTTCAAGAGCACGCCGCCCCCGCCGATGCTGGCGGTCGCCGGGCGGACCGACGCCGGGGTGCACGCTGTAGGCCAGGTCGCGCACCTGGACCTCACGGCGCAGCAGGTGGCCAGGCTGACCCGGCCGACGCGCGGCAAGCGACCCGCCTCCTACGTGGAGCCGGCACCCGCGGAGGCGCTCGCCCGCCGCGTGAACGGCATCCTCGGCGCGTCGTCCGACGTGGTCGTGACCGCGTGCGCCGACGCGCCCGAGGGCTTCGACGCGCGGTTCGCGGCGGAGTGGCGGAGCTACGAGTACCGCATCGCCGACTCCGCGGCGCTCAAGGATCCGCTGCAGCGGCACCGCACCCTCTGGCTGCCCGGCACGCTCGACAACCGGGCGATGGACACCGCGGCGCTCGGCCTGCTCGGCCTCCACGACTTCGCCGCGTACTGCAAGCCGCGGGAGGGCGCCACGACCATCCGCACGCTCCAGGAGTTCCGCTGGACGCGCGACGCGGACGGCGTGCTCGTCGGGCGCATCCGGGCGGACGCCTTCTGCCACAGCATGGTGCGCGCCCTCGCCGGCGGCTGCGTCGCGGTGGGGGAGGGCAAGCTCGAGCCGGACCGCCTCGCCGAGCTGCTCGCGGTCCGGGCCCGCACGAACGAATTCGTCGTGCTGCCCGCTCGGGGGCTCACCCTCATGCGCGTCGGCTACCCGCCGGTCGATCAGCTTCTGGCGCGCACGCTGCTCACCCGGGCCAAGCGCGAGCCGGACAGCGTAGCGGGCGCGAGCGCGGTTTGACCCGGGGGCGCGCCCTGGTCTAGTCTGGGGTGTTGGTGTTTGCGCCCCTGCGCGCGGCACGCGAGATTGAGCCCTCCACCGGTGAGTTCCCCGACATCGTCGGAAACCGCGCTGACGCGCGGACGGAACGCATCACGGAGCGGGATTCACGAACAACTCATTTCGAACGAGAAAGTAGCTTCCCTGTGACGCGCACGTATTCACCCAAGGCCAGCGAGATCAAGCGCGAGTGGCTCATCATCGACGCCACCGACGTCGTGCTCGGCCGTCTGGCCAGCCACGCCGCCGCCCTGCTCCGCGGCAAGCACAAGCCGACCTTCGCCCCCCACCTGGACACCGGCGACTTCGTGATCATCATCAACGCCGACAAGGTGGCGCTGACGGGATCCAAGCTCGAGCAGAAGAAGGCGTACCGCCACTCCGGTTACCCGGGCGGCCTCACGGCCACCAGCTACTCCGAGATGCTGGAGAAGCACCCGACCCGCACCGTCGAGAAGGCCATCCGTGGCATGCTGCCGAAGAACTCCATCGGCCGCGCCCAGCTGACCAAGCTCAAGGTCTACACCGGCTCCGAGCACCCGCACGCCGCTCAGCAGCCCAAGACCTACACCCTCGACCAGGTCGCTCAGTAACGCCGCGACGGCGCTGACACCTCTTCCAGACTCAAATAGAAGGAATCACTTACATCGTGGCGAAGATCGCAGACTCCATCGACGCGGCTCCTGAGAGCTACTCGACCGAAACCCCCGCCGAGGCGGCCCGCGCACCCCGCGCCGTCCTCAGCGTCCCCGGCGCCGCTGTCGGCCGCCGCAAGCAGGCGATCGCGCGCGTGCGCATCGTTCCGGGCTCCGGCACCATCACGGTCAACGGGCGCGAGCTCGCGGACTACTTCCCGAACAAGCTGCACCAGCAGCTGATCAACGACCCGTTCAAGGTGCTCGACCTGCTCGGCAGCTACGACGTGATCGCGCGCATCACCGGCGGTGGCCCCTCCGGCCAGGCCGGCGCCCTGCGCCTCGGCATCGCCCGCTCGCTGAACCAGGTGGACGAGGAGAACAACCGCGCGACGCTCAAGAAGGCGGGCTTCCTCAGCCGCGACGCGCGCGTCAAGGAGCGCAAGAAGGCCGGTCTCAAGAAGGCCCGCAAGGCGCCCCAGTTCTCGAAGCGCTAAAGCGCTAGAGCACCGGGCTCCATGCCTCGCTTGTTCGGCACGGACGGCGTGCGCGGCCTCGCCAATCGCGACCTCACGGTCGAGTTGGCGCTCGGGCTCGCGCAGGCCGCCGCGCAGGTACTCGGCTCGGATGCGTGGGAAGCGGGGCGACGACCGACTGCGGTCGTCGCCCGCGACCCCCGCATCTCGGGCGAATTCATTGCGGCCGCCGTTGCGGCCGGGCTGGCGAGCTCCGGCGTCGACGTGCTCGACGCCGGAGTCATCCCGACGCCGGCTGCCGCGTTCCTCATCGCGGACATCGGCGCCGACTTCGGCGTGATGATCTCGGCGTCGCACAACCCGGCGCCGGACAACGGCATCAAGTTCTTCGCGGCGGGCGGCAAGAAGCTCGCCGACGATCTCGAGGACCGCATCGAGGCCCTTCTCAACGGTGAGAAGCTCGCCCCGACCGGATCCGACGTCGGCCGCGTGCGCCGCTTCGCCGACGCTGAGGACCGCTACATCGTGCACCTCCTCGGCACGCTCCCGCACCGCCTCGAGGGCATCCACGTCGTGCTGGACTGCGCCCACGGCGCCGCCGCGGGCATCTCGCCCGAGGTCTTCACCGACGCGGGCGCCACGGTCACCGTCATCGGCAACGACCCCAACGGCATCAACATCAACGACGGAGTCGGCTCGACGCATCTCGACCTGCTCGCCAAGGCCGTGCTTGAGCACGGCGCGGACGTCGGCATCGCCCACGACGGCGACGCCGACCGCTGCCTCGCGGTGGATCACGAGGGCACCATCGTCGACGGCGACCAGATCATGGCCGTCCTCGCCCTCTCGATGGCGAAGCGCGGCATGCTGAACCGGCGAACTCTCGTCGCGACCGTGATGAGCAACCTCGGCCTGCGCCTCGCCATGGCGGCGAACGACATCCACGTGCTGCAGACGCGCGTGGGGGACCGGTACGTGCTCGAGGCCATGAACGAGGCGGGATACTCCCTCGGCGGCGAGCAGTCGGGCCACCTGATCATGGCGGACTACGCCACGACCGGCGACGGCATCCTCACCGGGCTGCAGCTCCTCGCCGAGATGGCGGGCACGGGCAAGTCGCTCAAGGAGCTCGTGAGCGTGATGACGGTCTTCCCGCAGATCATGGTCAACGTGCGCGGCGTCGACCAGCACCGCGTGAACGACGACGAGGTGGTCGCGGCCGCCGTCGCCGAGCTCGAGCACGAGCTGGGGGACACGGGCCGCATCCTGCTGCGCGCCTCCGGCACCGAACCGATGGTGCGGGTCATGGTCGAGGCCGCGGACCACCCCACGGCGCACCGCATGGCGCACTCGCTCGCCGACGTCGTGAAGCAGCGCCTCGCCGTCTAGGGCTCGCCCCGCCGATCGATCGCCTCCGTTCGACTGCGTCCCTTCGGCTGCATCCCTTCGACGAGCTCAGGGACCGTGTGGGTGAGTCGTTCCTGCGGGTCGTCCCGTACGGTCGCTGAGCCTGTCGAAGCGACGGAACCTGCAGGGGGAGCCAGCCCCGTCGTGTCCGCTCGGGTCAGGCCTTCTTCGCGGCCGCCTTCGCGGCGCGCTTGGCCTCGCGCACGCGGGTGAGCGACTCCGGGTCGACGATGTCCGCGACCGAGAGGTAGGTCCCCTCGGCCCCGTAGGCGCCGGCGGCCTCGCGCCAGCCCTCCGCATCCAGCCCGTACTGCTTGCCGAGGAGGGCGAGGAAGATCTTCGCCTTCTGCTCGCCGAAGCCGGGCAGCCCCTTCAGCCTGCGCAGGACCTCCGCGCCGGTCGGCGCGTCGCGGGTCCAGATCGCGGCGGCGTCCCCGCCCCAGTCCTGCTCGATCGCGGCACAGAGCGCCTGCGCCCGCGCGGCCATCGAGCCCGGGAAGCGGTGCACGGCCGGCGTCTGCTTGAAGACCTCGACGAGGGCGTCCGCGTCGTGGTGGGCGATCTCGCCGGCGTCGAGCTTCCCGAGGCGCTGGCGGAGCTTCTCGGGCCCGGCGAACGCGGTCTCCATCGCAACCTGCTGATCGAGCAGCATGCCGAGGAGCAGCGCGAGGGGATCGGTGGAGAGCAGCTCGTCCGCGGCGGCGTCGCCGGTGATCGACAGTGTCGGGGCCATCCGCCCATGTTCCCACCGCGCGCCCGGCGCCGCATCCTGCCCCGATCGCCGCCCGCCCCGCTCAGGCAGGCTCACTCGCGGCACGCGTCACAGCTTGCGGAGGAGCACCTTCGCGACGGAGTGGTCCGCGTCCTTGCGCAGCACGAGGGTCGCGCGGGACCGGGTCGGCCGCACGTTCTGCCGCAGGTTCGGCTCGTTGATCGCGGTCCAGATGTCTCTCGCCCGCGTCCGGGCCTCGTCCTCGGTGAGGCTCGCGAACCGGTGGAAGTACGACCGCGGGTTCGCGAACGCGCCGCGCTGGAGGGTGAGGAAGCGCTCCTCGTACCAGCGGGCGATGTCGCTCGTCCGGGCGTCGACGTAGATCGTGAAGTCGAACAGGTCGCTCACAGCCAGGCGGTGGCCCGGGGCGGGCGGCTGCAGCACGTTCAGGCCCTCGACGATGAGCACGTCCGGCTGGCGCACCACGATCTCGGCGCCGGGCACGATGTCGTAGCTCAGGTGCGAGTAGAACGGGGCGCGCACCTCCTCGGCGCCGCCCTTCACGTTGCTCACGAAGCGCAGCAGCGAGCGCCGGTCGTACGACTCGGGGAAGCCCTTGCGCTGCATCAGCCCGCGGCGCTCCAGCTCGGCGTTGGGGTAGAGGAAGCCATCGGTCGTGAGCAGCTCGACCCGGGGGGTGTCCTCCCACCGCGCGAGCAGCTCGCGCAGCAGGCGCGCGATCGTTGACTTGCCCACGGCGACGGATCCCGCGACGCCGATGACGAACGGCGTGCTGCGGGCCCGCTCGCCGAGGAACGCGCTCGTGCTCGCGTGCAGCTGGCGCTTGCCCGTCGCGTAGAGCATGAGCAGGCGGCTGAGCGGCAGGTAGACCTCCTGCACCTCGCGCATGTCGAGCGGATCCCCGAGGCCGCGCAGCTGCACGACCTCCGTCTCGCGCAGGGGGAGCGGCGTGGTCGCGGCGAGGGCGGCCCAGTCCGCCCGGTCGATCTCGACGAACGGCGAGGCGCCGTGCGACTCCCCGTTCTGGCGGGATCCGGTCGACGGTGCGGAGGACCCGGCCTGAGACATAGAGACACAGCCTAGTAGCGCGTCGGTCGCCCAGCGGCCGTGAACTAAAATCGAGCCCATGTGTGGAATCGTGGGCTACGTCGGAACGAGCAAGAGCATCGAGGTGCTCCTGGGCGGGCTGCGTCGCCTCGAGTACCGGGGGTACGACTCCGCGGGCATCGCGGTGATCGACGAGAACGGCGACCTGCAGACCCGTAAGCGCGCGGGCAAGCTCGCCACCCTCCTCGGCGACCTCGAGAGCAACCCGCTGGCCAACGGCGCCACCGGCATCGGGCACACCCGCTGGGCCACCCACGGTGGCCCGACGGACGGGAACGCGCACCCGCACCTGGGCGACGACGGCAAGCTCGCCCTCATTCACAACGGCATCATCGAGAACTTCTCGGAGCTGAAGCAGGAGCTGCTCTCCGACGGCTACGTCTTCGACAGCGAGACCGACACCGAGGTCGCCGCGAAGTTGCTCGGCCGCGAGTACGGCCGCACGAAGAGCCTCGAGCAGGCGTTCCGCAACACCGTGCAGCGCCTCGAGGGCGCGTTCACCCTGCTCGCGGTGCACCGCGACGAGCCCGGGCTCGTCGTCGGGGCCCGCCGCAACTCGCCGCTGGTCATCGGCCTCGGCGACGGCGAGAACTTCCTCGGCTCGGACGTCGCCGCCTTCGTCGAGTTCACCCGCCGTGCGGTCGCGATCGGGCAGGACCAGATGGTCGCCATCCGCCCCGACTCCGTCACGGTCACCGACTTCCTCGGCGCCCCCGTGCAGGCCGACGAGTTCGAGGTCGCCTGGGACGCGTCGGCGTCCGAGAAGGGCGGCTGGTCCAGCTTCATGGCCAAGGAGATCACCGAGGGCCCGGATGCGGTGGCCAACACCATCCGCGGGCGCATCGTCGACGGCCTCGTGCAGCTGCCGGACCTCGACGGCATCGGGGACGCGGCGCTCGCCGGCATCACCCGCATCGTCATCGTCGCCTGCGGCACGGCGTCGTACTCCGGCATCCTCGGCAAGTACGCGATCGAGAGCTGGTCGCGCGTCCCGGTCGAGGTGGAGCTCGCGCACGAGTTCCGGTACCGCGAGCCGGTGCTGGACTCCACGACGCTCGTCATCTCGATCAGCCAGTCCGGCGAGACCATGGACACGCGCATGGCGGTGCAGTACGCCAGCGAGCACGGCGCCCGCGTCCTCTCCATCTGCAACACGCAGGGTGCGACCATCCCCCGGGAGTCCGAGGCGGTCATCTACACGCACGCCGGACCGGAGGTCGCCGTCGCGTCGACCAAGGCCTTCCTGGCGCAGGTCGCGGCGCTCTACCTCTTCGGCCTGCACCTCGCCCGCGTGCGCGGCACGCTCTCGGACCAGGTCATCGCCGAGAACTGCGCCGAGCTCGTCGCGATCCCCGAGAAGCTCACCCGCGTGCTCGAGTCCACCGACTCGATCGCCCAGCTGGCCGGCTGGATGGCCGACACGCGCGCCGTGCTGTTCCTCGGTCGGCACGTCGGCTACCCGGTCGCGCTCGAGGGCGCGCTGAAGCTCAAGGAGCTGGCCTACATCCACGCCGAGGGATTCGCCGCGGGCGAGCTCAAGCACGGCCCGATCGCGCTCATCGAGCCGGGCCAGCCCGTCTTCGTCATCGTGCCCAGCCCCATCGGGCAGCCCGAGCTGCACAAGAAGGTCATCTCCAACATCAAGGAGATCGAGGCCCGCGGCGCCCGCGTGCTCGCGATCGCCGAGGCGGGCGACGCGTTCGTCCCGCCGCTCGCCGACGTCGTGCTCCCCATCCCGCTGGCCGCGCCATTCTTCGAGCCGCTGCTGGCCGTGGCGCCGCTGCAGATCTTCGCCATGGAGCTCGCGACGGCCAAGGGCCTCGACGTCGACCAGCCGCGGAACCTCGCCAAGTCGGTCACGGTCGAGTAGCGGCGGACGCCGCCAGGACGCGGGTACAGGATGATCGCCGGAATCGGCGTCGACGTGGTCGACCTCGCGCGGTTTGAGCGCGCGCTCGAGCGCACGCCCGCGCTGCGCGAGCGCCTCTTCGCGCCCGAGGAGCGCGCCCTCGGCGCCCACTCGCTCGCCGCGCGTTTCGCCGCCAAGGAGGCGCTCATCAAGTCCCTCGGCGACGTGCCCGGCTTCCGCTGGCTCGACGTCGAGGTGGTGCGGGACGAGCACGGGGACCCGTCGTTCACGTTGCGCAACGCGATCGCCGACCTCGTGGCCGCCCGCGGGATCACGACCGTGCACCTGTCCATGAGTCACGACGGCGGGGTCGCGTTCGCGTTCGTCGTCACGGAGAGGAGCGCACCATGACGCTCGGTGATGCCGTGGCCGACGCCGAGCCCCTGGGCGACGGGGCAGGGGGGCCGCCCGCCATGCTGCGCCGCGAGGCGCGCATCGACCTCGCCGCCATCAGCGGCAACGTCCGGCGCCTCCGGGAGATCGCGGGCACGCCCGACGCCATGGTGGTCGTGAAGGCGAACGGCTACGGGCACGGCAGCGTGCCGGTCGCCCGCGCCGCGCTCGCCGGCGGCGCCACCTGGCTGGGGGTCGTCGACATCGCGGAGGCGCTCCAGCTGCGCGACGCCGGCATCGAGGCGCCCCTGCTCTGCTGGCTGCACGCCGCCGACGCCGACTTCGGGTCGGCGCTCGACGCCCGCATCGACGTCGGGGTGAGCTCGGCGGAGCAGCTGCGCGCGGTCGCCGCCGCTGCCCGCGACCGGGGCCTCGTCGGCGCCGTGCACGTCAAGGTGGACACGGGCCTCGGCCGCAACGGCGTCGCCGAGAACGAGTGGCGCGCGGTCTTCGAGCACGCCGCCGCCCTCGAGCTGGAGGGGGTCGTGCGCATCCGCGGCCTCTTCAGCCACCTCGCGAACGCCGGAGCGGAGGAGGACGCCCGGCAGGTGGCCGCGTTCGAGCTCGCCCTGGCCACGGCCGAGGTCGCGGGCGTGCGCCCCGAGCTCCGCCACCTGGCGTCCACGGCGGGCGCCGTGCGCGTGCCCGAGAGCCGCTACGACATGGTGCGCCTCGGCATCGGCGTCTACGGGCTGTCGCCCTTCGACGACGCGACGAGCGCGAACCTCGGACTGACGCCGGCCCTCACCCTCGTCGGCGGCGTCGTGTCCGTCAAGCGGGTGCCCGCGGGCACCGGCGTCTCCTACGGCTACAGCTACCGCACGACCGCGGAGGCGAACCTCGCGCTCGTGTCCCTCGGCTACGCCGACGGCATCCCGCGGCTCGCCTCGAACCGCGCTCCCGTGAGCATCAACGGCCGGCGGTACACGGTCACCGGCCGGATCGCCATGGACCAGTTCGTCGTCGACATGGGCGCGGACACCTGCGAGGTCGGCGACGACGTCGTGCTGTTCGGCGACCCGGAGACGGGCGTGCCCTCCGCGGACGAGTGGGCGGAGGCGGCGGAGACCATCAACTACGAGATCGTCACCCGGCTGGGTGGGCGCATCGAGCGGAGGTACGTGTCGTGAGCGCCCTGTCCCCGGCGAGACGCGCGGTCATCGACCTCGAGGCATTCCGCAGCAACGTGCGGACCCTCGCCGAGGCGGCGGCCCCGGCCGAGACGATGATCGCCGTCAAGGCCGACGCCTACGGGCACGGGATGGTGCCCATGGCCCGCGCCGCGCTGCAGGGCGGGGCGACCTCTCTCGCGGTGCTCGACATCCCGGCGGCGCTCACGCTGCGCGACGCGGGGATCGAGGCGCCGCTGTTCGCCTGGCTGCACGGCCCGGACAGCGACTTCGCGGCGGCCGTCGCCGCGCGGGTCGACCTCGGTGTCTCCGCGCTCTGGCAGCTCGAGGCGATCCTCGCCGCGCGCGGCAGTGCCCGGCCGCGGGTGCACCTCAAGGTGGACACCGGCCTCAGCCGCAACGGCGCGAGCGTCCAGGACTGGCCCGGGCTCGTGCGACGCGCCGTCGAGGCGGATGCCGCCGGCGAGCTGCACCTGCACGCCGCATGGTCCCACCTCGCCGATGCGTCGGTGGAGGACGACGAGGCCGCCCTCGCGCGATTCCTCGAGGCCGTGGCGGTCGCCGAGGACGAGGGCGCGCGCTTCCCGCTGCTGCACCTCGCCGCCAGCTCGGCCGGGCTGCGCATGCCGGCGGCGCGCTTCGGCATGGTGCGCTTCGGCATCGCCGCGTACGGCATCTCGCCCTTCGACGACGCGACGGGTGCGGACCTCGGCCTCGTCCCCGCCATGACGGTGGAGAGCGAGGTGGCGTCGATCAAGCGGGTGCCCGCCGGTCACGGCGTCTCCTACGGGCTCACCTACCGCACCGAGGGGGAGAGCACGCTCGCCCTCGTGCCGCTCGGCTACGCGGACGGCGTGCCGCGTGTCGCCGGCCCCCGCGCCTCCCTGTTGCTGAACGGGCGCCGCTTCCCGATCGCGGGCCGCGTCGCCATGGATCAGGTCGTGCTCGACGTCGGCGACCACCCGGTCGCGGTCGGTGACCGGGTCGTCATGTTCGGCCCCGGCACGGCGGGCGAGCCGACCGCGGAGGAGTGGGCGGACTGGGCGAAGACGATCGGCGACGAGATCATCGCCCGTGTCGGCCACCGCGTCCAGCGCGTCTACCGGAACGAGCTGCCGTCGTGACCGAGCCGGTCGACCTCCGCCTCGCGGTGCCCACCCCGGACGACATGGAGGACCTGGGGCGCCGTCTGGCCGCCGTCCTGCGCCCCGGAGACCTGATCCTGCTGACCGGCCGGCTCGGCGCGGGCAAGACCACGCTGACCCGCGGCATCGGTGAGGGGCTCGGCGTGCGCGGGCCGGTGACGAGCCCCACCTTCGTGCTCGCCCGCACGCACCCGAGCACCGCCGGTGGCCCGCCGCTCGTGCACGTGGACGCCTACCGGCTCGGCAGCGCCGTCGAGCTCGACGACCTCGACATCGACTTCGCCCGGTCCGTCGTGGTCATGGAGTGGGGCGCCGGGCTCGTGGAGGGCCTCGCGGACTCCTGGCTGGATATCCGCATCGAGCGTCCCGAGGGCGCGCACGCGGAGACGCCGCTGAGCGAGGAGGGCGACGACCTCGTCGAGCAGCGCACCGTGCTGATCGCCGCCGTTGGGGAGCGCTGGGCGGGGATCGCGTCGGCGCTCGGGGCCTCGTCCGGGGGCTGAACGGACCACGCGCGGCCGGGCCGTAAACTTGACCGGTGCTCCTCGCCATCGACACCTCCGCTGGCACGAGTGTCGCCGTCGTGGACGTCGCGACGGGCATCGCCGTCGAGCGGAGCGTCGACGACACCATGCGGCACGCCGAGGTGATCGGCGCACTCGTCCGCGACTGCCTGCAGGAGGCGGGCGTGAGGCCGGGCGACCTCGACGCCGTGGTGGCGGGCATGGGCCCCGGACCCTTCACCGGGCTCCGCGTCGGCATCGCCGCCGCCCGCGTCTTCGCCTTCGCCCGGGGAGTCCCGCTGCTGCCGGTGATCAGCTCCGCCGCGATCGCCCTCGACCACTACGCCGGCAGCGGGGCGAGCGCCGGCGGGACCGGCGGGCCCGTGCTCGTCGTGACGGATGCGCGCCGCCGCGAGCTGTACTGGTCGATCTTCGACGCCCCGGGTGCGACGGGCGTCCCCGCCCTCGTCGACGGTCCGGGGCTCGCGGTGCCGGCGGACGTTCCTCCGGGCGCGAGCGGGACCACCCGCATCGACGCGGCCCGGGTCTCCGCCGCCGCCCTGGGGCGCCTCGCCGAGCGGATGCGCGCCGCGGGCGCCGCCTTCCCCGCGGATCAGGCGCTCTACCTGCGCACCCCCGACGTCACCCCGGCCAAGGGCCCGAAGCGGGTGACGGCGTGAGCGCGCGGTTCCGCCGCGCGACCAGCGCCGACCTCGCCGCGATCATGGCCATCGAGCGCGCCACCTTCGCCACCGACGCGTGGTCCGCCGCCACCATGGCGGGCGAGCTCGACAGCCCGCACACCCACTACCTGGTCGTCGAGGACGACGCCCGCCCGGATGCCGTGGTCGCCTACGCCGGCCTGCTCGCGCCGCAGGGCGCGTCCGAGGCCGACATCCAGACCATCGCCGTCGTGGAGGAGGCGCGCGGCACCGGTCTGGGCCGGGCGCTGATGCGCGACCTCATCGCCGAGGCGGACCGCCGCGGGGCGACCGAGGTCTTCCTCGAGGTGCGCGCGGACAACCCCGCCGCGCAGGGCCTCTACCGCTCGCTCGGCTTCGAACAGATCGCGACGCGGCCCCGGTACTACCAGCCGGACGGCGTCGACGCCCTCGTGATGCGCCTTGGGCTCCCGGCGGACGCCGTCCCGTCCCCGGAAGCTCCGGGTACACCGGACGCCGCCCCGCGCGACCCGCTCGTGCTCGGCATCGAGACCTCGTGCGACGAGACCGGGGTCGGCATCGTGCGCGGCACCGCCCTTCTGGCCAACGTCATCTCGTCGTCCATGGACGAGCACGCCCGGTACGGCGGGGTCGTGCCCGAGGTCGCGGCGCGGGCGCACCTCGAGGCCATCGAGCCCACCATCCGCGCGGCCCTCGCCGAGGCCGACGTGCGACTCGAGGACATCGACGCCGTCGCCGTGACGAGCGGACCCGGGCTCGCGGGTGCGCTCATGGTCGGCGTCGGGGCCGCGAAGGCGCTCGCCGTGGCCCTCGACCGGCCGCTGTACGCCGTGAACCACCTCGTGGGCCACGTGGGCGCCGACCTGCTCCGGGCCGACGGAACCGAGGGCGCGGAGCTCGAGCTGCCCACCATCGCGCTGCTCGTGTCGGGCGGACACACGTCCCTGCTGCTCGTGCGCGACCTCGTGTCGGACGTCGAGCTCCTGGGCGAGACGATCGACGATGCCGCGGGCGAGGCGTTTGACAAGGTCGCGCGGGTGCTCGGCCTGCCCTATCCCGGCGGACCGGAGATCGACCGGGCGGCCGCGCAGGGCGATCCGCGCGCCATCCGGTTCCCCCGCGGCCTCACCCAGCCGAAGGATCTCGCGAGGCACCGCTACGACTTCTCCTTCTCCGGCGTGAAGACCGCGGTGGCGCGGTGGGTCGAGGCGCGCCAGGACGCGGGCGAGCCCGTGCCCGTTGCGGACGTCGCCGCAAGCTTCCGCGAGTCCGTCGTCGACGTGCTCACGGCGAAGGCCGTGGCAGCGTGCATCGATCACGGCATGCCCCGTCTGCTGCTCGGCGGCGGCGTCGTCGCGAACGCGCGGCTGCGACAGCTCGCCGAGGACAGGTGCCGCTCGGCGGGCATCACCCTGCGCGTGCCGGCGCTCTCGCTCTGCACGGACAACGGCGCCATGATCGCGGCGCTCGGCGCTCAGCTGATCCGGGCCGGTCACGCGCCGTCCGGGCTCGACTTCGGCGCGGACTCCACGCTCCCCGTCACGGACATCCAGGTCGCCTGACCGCGGACCTGCGGGCGTCGTGGCCGATTGACACCCCTTTCCGGCCGGTGTCACTATGGCACCGCAACCACAGGAGGCACGCCCATGAGTCACCCCTACGATCCGCAGGACCCCCAGCAGCCCGGCCAGCCCCCGTACCCGCAGTCCCAGTCGGACCCGTACTCGCAGAACCCCTACTCGCAGGACTCCTCCTCGCAGACGCCGGGCTCCGGTTCGGGCTCGCAGGATCCGTACGCGCAGTCGCCGTACTCCTCGTCGTCCTACGGCGCCCAGCAGTACTCGTACGGGCAGCAGACCGCCCCCACCAACGTGCTCGCCATCGTCGCCCTCGTGAGCGCGTTCTTCATCCCCGTCGCCGGCATCGTCTGCGGGCACCTCGCGCTCGGCCAGATCAAGCGCACGGGCGAGAACGGCAGGGGACTCGCGCTCGCGGGCCTCATCATCGGGTACGTGCTCACCGCGCTGATCGTGCTGATGATCGTGCTCGCCATCATCATCCCCCTCTTCATCCTCGGCACGGTCGGCACCGTCAACGGCATCCCGGTCGGGTGATCGGGCGGCGCCTCGCGCCCTTCCCTCGTGCGGCCGTGCGCCGCGCCGGGCCGGAGCGGGTAGCCGCGCCGACGGCTCCGCGACTGTAGATTCGCCCTGAGGAAAGGAACACCCATGACCGACCCCAACAACCCCAGCGGGCCGTCGCACGACCAGCCCTACATCCCGCCGGCCCCGCCTGCGCCCTCCTACTCCGCCGGGGCGGGGGCTCCCGGCCAGTCCCCGTACACGACGCCCTACGGTTCCGGTCCCGCCGGCGTACCGGACAAGAAGCCTCTGAGCATCACGTCCATGGCGCTCGGCATCGCGAGCACCGCCCTCAGCTTCCTGCTCGTGCTGTGGTTCCTCTCGATCCCGCTCGGCATCGCCGCCATCGTGCTCGCGGTGCTCGGGAAGCGGAAGGAACGCAACGCCAAGGGCTTCTGGCTCACCGGTCTCATCACCGGCATCGTCGGCATCGCGCTGTCGCTGCTGATCGTGATCCTCGGCGCCATCGCGATCGCTGCGTTCCAGAGCAACCCGGAGTTCAGCACCGTCAATCCGTAACGGATCGGCGACCGGATCGAGCGGGTGATCACCTTCGGGTGGTCACCCGCTCGTCGCGTTTGGGCCGTCGGCTCGGGCGGTGCGCCCGGCGCGCGCTCCGGTTCGCTCTAGGGCTCGAGCTCCGGCTCGTGCTCAGCCCGCGAGCGCGTCGAGGCGGTCGGCGAGGATCGCGGTGTGCCGCCCGGCGACGCGGGTGGCGATGAGCGTCGCGCTCGCCGTGCCCTTGAGGGCGAGCCGCTTGCGCAGGGCGGCCGGGTCGAGGTCGATCCCGCGCTTCTTGATCTCGAGCGTGCCGATGCCGCGGTCGCGCAGCAGGCGGCGCAGCTTCGCCTCGTCGAAAGGCATGGTCTCCCGCACCCGGAACCCCCTGAGGAAGGGCGAGCGCACCGGCTGGTCCGACGTGAGCCAGGCGATGCCCTCGCTCAGCATCCCGGCGCCCGTCGAGCGGGCGAGGTCACCGATCAGGCGCGAGCGGATGACCGCGCCGTCGGGCTCGTACACGTACTCGCCGAGCGGGCGCACGTCCGCGTCCTCGCTGTCCGCGCCGGCCACGAGTTCGGCGGCCGTTCCCCCGGCCAGCACCAGGGCGGCCCGGCGCACGCCCGGCCGCGCGACGGCGCCGAACCACAGCCCCATCTCGACGAGCTGACCGTCGACCGAGACCCACTGTGCCTCCGCGTCCGCCGGGATCAGGTCCCGGTCGAGGCCCGGCCCGAGCTTCACGCCGGTGGGCCGGTCGCGGGCGCGATCGAACGCGAAGTCGAGGGACGGGCTGTAGGAGTTTGGATCGGTAAGGCGTGCCGTCTGCCCGTGCCCGCTCGTGCGCCGCGCGGGGTCGAGGTAGAGCCCGTCGACGCGGGACAGGTCGACGTCCTCGGCCCGGCCGTGCTCGACGGTTGCGTTGGGGAAGGGGGCGAGGTTGTAGCTCGCGAGGACGGCGGTCACCTCGTCCGCGTCGACCGCGAGCACGTCGAGGTCGAGCGCGGCGAGCGCCATCGCGTCGCCACCGAGTCCGCAGCCCAGATCGGCGACCCGGTGCACCGCCGCGTCCCGGAAACGCCGGGCATGCAGGGCCGCCACGGGGAGCCGGGTGGCCTGCTCGAGCCCGGCCTCGGTGAAGAGCATCCGGGCGGCGAACGCGCCGAACTTCGGAACGGCGCGCGCGCGGAGCCGCGCCTGAGTCAGTACGGTGGCGACGAGGCCGGGGGAGTGTCCGAGGGCGCGCAGCTTCGTCACCGTGGAGAGGGCGTCCTTCCCGTCCCCGTAGTCGGGGAGGGAGTCGAGCAGCCGGAGCCCGTCCGGCGAGAGCAGCTCGACGAGATCACCCTTGTCCATGGGGCCACGCTAGCAAGGCGCCACCGCTGGCACTCGCGTTGCAAGAGTGCAAGGCCACCCCCTACACTCGTGTTAGCACTCTCCATACGAGTCTGCTAACCCAAGATTTCCGTCGTAAGAAAGAAGAGGTCAAACGTGTCGGTCTCCATCAAGCCGCTCGAGGATCGCATCGTCATCAAGCAGGTCGAGGCAGAGCAGACCACCGCGTCTGGGCTGGTCATCCCTGACACCGCCAAGGAGAAGCCCCAGGAGGGCGAGGTCGTGGCAGTCGGACCGGGCCGCATCGACGACAACGGCAACCGCATCCCGCTCGACATCTCGGTCGGCGACAAGGTGATCTACTCCAAGTACGGCGGCACCGAGGTGAAGTACGGCGGCGAGGAGCTGCTCGTTCTCTCCGCTCGCGACGTGCTCGCGGTCGTGGTGCGCTAGCTTCCACGCTTCTCGAGGAACCCGGTCGACTCGTCGGCCGGGTTCTTCGTCGTTCCGGCCGGTTGTCTCGGACGGCGGTTCTTCCGGCCCGTGCAGCCCTGCCGGCCCTTCCCGCCCGTGCGGCCCGCATCCCGGCGCTCGGGTCCACCGCCGCGGCATTCTGGCGGTCGCCCGCCCGTCGGCGGCAGGATGTCGTCGACGGCCGCGGCTAGCATCGTGAGGTGACCCAGACCCGCACCCGCACAGGCCTCCTGTACGCGGTCTCCGCATACACGCTCTGGGGAATCCTGCCCGGCTACTTCCTGCTGATGGCGCCCGCCACGGCATTCGAGGTGGTCGGCTGGCGCGTGCTGTTCTCCCTCGTCTTCTGCGCCCTCCTGATGACCGTCACGCGGGCATGGCGGGCGCTCGCCGCCGTGGTCCGGCAGCCGCGCGTGCTGCTGACCATGGGGCTCGCCGGGCACCTCGTGCTCGTCAACTGGACCGTCTACGTCTACGGGACGCTGAGCGGCCACGTCATCGAGACGGCGCTCGGGTACTTCATCAACCCGATCGTGACCGTGCTGCTCGGGGTCGTCCTGCTGCGCGAGAGGCTGCGCCCGATGCAGTGGGCCGCCGTGGGCCTCAGCGCCGTCGCGGTGCTCGTGCTCACCATCGCCTACGGGGCCCTGCCCTGGATCGCGCTCGTGCTCGCGGCGAGCTTCGGCCTCTACGGCCTCATCAAGAAGCAGGTGGGGGACCGGGTGGACGCCCTGACCGGGCTCACCCTGGAGACCGCGTGGCTCGTGCCCGCCGCCGTGCTCATGCTGTTCATCGTCTCAGGAACGGCGGGCATCACGTTCGGCACGGTGAGCCCGCTGCACACGATCGCCATCCTGAGCGCGGGCGTCGTGACGGCCGTGCCGCTGCTGCTGTTCGCATCCGGCGCCCGTCGCCTGCCGCTGACGTACATGGGGCTGACTCAGTACCTCGCCCCTGTGCTGCAGTTCCTGTTCGGCGTCTTCATCGTGCGGGAGGAGATGCCGGCGGAGCGCTGGATCGGCTTCGGGCTGGTCTGGCTCGCGCTGCTGCTGCTCACGGTCGACATGTTCGTCTCGGCGCAGTCGCGCAGGCGAACGGCGGCGGCGCCGCCGGAGGCCGCTTCGGTCACGGCCAGGTAACGATCCGACCGCGTTACACGCGCGTAACAACGTTGTATTGTGCCGGGTCCATTCGCTCTATACGGTGAACCACCATGTGCGGGTTCTCCCGCGCCTATCTCCATCCCTTACCAGAGGAGCACCGTGAGCGTATTCCCGAAGGCCTCGCTGCCGTCCCGCTCGAAATCATCCACCATCGCGAAAATCGCCGCCGCTTCGGCCGGACTGCTGCTGCTGGCGTCCTGTTCCAGCAGCCCGGCGGCGGACGACAGCGCCGAGCCCGAGGAGTCCTCGGCCCCCTCGTCGCCCGCTCGCGAGGCGGACGGCGTCCTGACCGTCGGCACGATCCTGCCCCAGACCGGGAACCTCTCGTTCCTCGGCCCGCCCGAGTTCGCGGGTGTCGACCTCGCCGCCGCTGAGATCAGCGCCACCGACTTCGAGTTCGACGTCAATGTCGTCGACCGCGACTCCGGTGACGCGGACACCGACATCGCCACGCAGTCCGCGGGCGAGCTGATCGACCTGGGCGCCGACGTGGTCGTCGGAGCAGCGTCGTCCGGTGTCTCGTTCACCTTCGTCGACCAGCTGGTCGACGCCGGCGTCGTGCAGATCTCCCCGGCCAACACGTCGCCCGACTTCACGGACTACGACGACAACGGGTTCTACTGGCGCACCGCTCCGAGCGACGTGCTGCAGGGCCGCGTGCTCGGCAACCTGATGGTCGGTGACGGTGCTGAGAACGTCGGCATCATCTACATCAACGACCCGTACGGCATCGGTCTGCAGGAGAACGCCACCACGGCGATCGAGGACGCGGGCGGCACCGTCACCGCCGCGGTCCCCTACAACACGGGTGACACGCAGTTCGCGGCCATCGTGGACGAGGTGCTCGCGAGCGACCCCGACGCCGTCGCCGTCATCGCGTTCGCCGAGACGTCGTCGATCATCCCGGAGCTCGTCAACACCCAGGGCTTCCCGGGCAGCGGCGTCTACTTCGTGGACGGCAACCTCTCGAACACCTACGAGTTCCAGCCCGGAACGCTCGAGGGCGCGAAGGGAACCCTTCCCGGCAACTTCGCCACGGAGGAGTTCCGCGCTCGCCTGCTCGAGGTCGACCCGGCGCTGACTGACTTCAGCTACTCGGCCGAGTCGTACGACGCCGTGATCCTGTCCGCGCTCGCCGCGGCGCAGGGCGGTTCCGACGACCCGACCACCATCCGCGACAACCTCAAGGACGTCTCGGCTGAGGGCACCAAGTGCGAGACCTTCGCCGACTGCCTCGAGCTGGTGAAGAACGGGGAGGACATCGACTACGACGGCCCCTCCGGTCCCATCACGTTCGACGACAACGGTGACCCCACCGAGGCGTACATCGGCATCTACCAGTACGCCGCGGACAACAAGTACGCGCCGCTGAACGCCGAGTTCGGCAGCCTCGCGGAGTAGTCCGAAAGGTGCGACCCGAAGGGGGCCCGGCTTCGGTCGGGCCCCTTTTGCGCGCCCGCCGCACAATGCAGTGGGTGCGACACGGTCCCTGAGCTTGTCGAAGGGACGCACCGGGAGACACCTCGGGTCGTCCCGGACACGGTCCCTGAGCTTGTCGAAGGGACGCGAGATGCCCTGCCTCGGGCTGTCCCCACACGGTCCCTGAGCCTGTCGAAGGGACGCCATGGACGCTCGCCCGTATTTCTCCACATTGTCCACAGGAACGGGGAGGTCGGTGTCGGTGGCCGGGTTTTCCCTGGACGCATGACCGAACGAACCGCTCTCCCCGACCCGATCCCACGCGACGAACCACCACCTCAGCAGGTGGCAACCGACACGTTCCTGGCGATGATCGACGCCATCACCGCGGCCGAGCGCATCATCCGGCTCGGCCACTCCCTGAGGGCCGAGGCCATCGACCGCGCCCGCCTCTGGACCGAAACCACGGACCTCTCCGTTCCCACGACGGGCGGCCCGCGGTGGTTGCCCACGGTGGCCGGACGTCGGGTCCTGACGACCGAGGTCGCTGCTGCCCTGCGCATCTCCGAGCGCGCCGCGGAGCGTCTCATCGCCGAGAGCGAGGCGCTGCTGCACGACCTGCCCGCGACCCAGGAGGCGCTGCGTCAGGGCCGGATCGGCTACCGGCAGGCCCAGGTCCTCATCGACCACACCACCACGCTCCCGCCGGCCGGAGTGGCCGCCGTGGAGGAGGCCGTGCTGGCCAAGGCGGAGCACCTGACGGTGCCGAAGCTGGACAAGGCGACCCGGGAGCTACGGGAGCGGCTGCACCCCGAGTCGATCCAGGAGCGGCACATCGCGTCAGTCGCCGACCGGCACATCGAAACCTGCCCGGCAAAGGACGGGATGGCCTGGCTCAACGCCTACCTCCCGGCACCGGAGGTGCTCGGCATCGCCAACCGGCTGCGCGATATCGCGGAGCAGCTCAAGGCCGAGCCTGGGGAGGAGAGGACGCGCACCCAGTTGATGGCCGACGCGTTCACCGACCTCCTCTTAGGCGGCATCACCACCCCTGCAGCCTCCGACGTTGTGGAGGAGAAGTCGACCCGCCGAATCGACGCGCCCATCGGAGTCGGCATCCGGCCCCGCGTGCTCGTGACGGTGCCGGTGCTCACCCTTCTCGGGAAGAGCGAGGAGCCCGGCACCCTCGAGGGCTACGGACCGATCGACGCGGACACCGCCCGGAGAATCGCGGCGAGGGCGCCGAGCTTCACCCGCATCCTCACCCACCCCGAGACCGGCACCGTGCTCTCCGTCGGGCGCGACCGATACGCAGTGCCGAAGGACCTGCGGACCTGGTTGCGGGTTCGGGATGAGACGTGCCGCTTCCCGGGCTGCAACCGGAATGCCGGTCGGGCGGACGTCGACCACGTCACCGACTGGCAGTACGGAGGAGGGACCGACCACGGCAATCTCGTGCACCTCTGCCGATCGCACCACCGGGTGAAGCACCACACCGCCTGGTCGTCGAGGTCAGCCAGCGGCGGGAGGGTGCGCTGGCTCTCCCCGAGCGGACACGAGTACGAGACGCAATCGGCGACGCAAATCCCAACACCGAAGCGGGACCGGAAGCTGCGGCAGGGGAGTCCGGCACCGGTCCCGGACGAGCCGCCGTTCTAGTACGCGGTTCTGTTCAGGAGGCACCGCACGTCGCTTCGACGGGCTCAGCGACCGTGGGGCCGCCCCCTGCGCGCACGGCACGACCATGCGGTCCCTGAGCTTGTCGAAGGGACGTTCCCGGTCGGGCTGTGCCTCAGGGCCTTCCGGGGAGCGTCACGTCGCTTCGACAGGCTCAGCGACCGTGGGGTCGCTTCGGCGCGCTCGGGGCCGCCATACGGTCCCTGAGCTTGTCGAAGGGACGTTCCGGTTGTGTCGGCGGGTGGGTCGCGTCGCTTCGACGGGCTCAGCGACCGTGAGGCCGGCTGTCGGACGCTCGGAACGATCCGTCCCCGCATCCGCCCATCGCAGCACCCCGTCACCTCACCGCATCACCGCCGCATCACCGCATCACCGGGGGAGGGTGAGGATCTCCGCTCCGTGCTCCGTGATCGCGATCGTGTGCTCGCTGTGCGCCGTGCGGCAGCCCGTCGCGCTGCGGAGCGTCCAGCCGTCGGGGTCCGTGACGAGTTCGGCGGTGTCCGCCATGACCCACGGCTCGAGTGCCAGCAGGAGCCCGGGGCGCAGCCTGTACCCGCGACCGGGCCGTCCGGTGTTGGTCACGTGCGGATCCTGGTGCATGGTCGATCCGATGCCGTGGCCGCCGAACTCGGTGTTGATGGAGTAGCCGGCCTCGCTCAGCACCGACCCGATGGCATGCGAGAGATCGCCCACGCGAGCGCCGGGGCCCGCGGCGGCGATGCCCGCCGCGAGCGCTCGCTCGGTCGCGTCGATCATCGCGACGCTCTCCGCGGGCCGCGACTCTCCGACGAGGAAGCTGATCGCGGAGTCCGCGGCCATCCCGCCCGTGGAGACGGCCAGGTCGAGCGTGAGCAGGTCGCCGTCCGCCAGCCGGTAGTCGTTCGGCCGCCCGTGCAGCACGGCGTCATTCACGGCCGTGCAGATGTAGTGGCCGAACGGACCGCGCCCGAAGGAGGGCGCGTAGTCGACGTAGCAGGACTCCGCACCGGCCTCGAGGATCATGCTCCGGGCCCAGTCGTCGATCTCCAGCAGGCTCGTGCCGACCGTGCTGCGGCTCTTCAGGGCCTGCAGAATGGTGGCGACGACCGCGCCCGTCTCGCGTGCGGTGCCTACCTCGGTGGGTCCCAGGATCTCGATCATGCTGCACCTTCCGTTGCTTACCCAATAACTATACCGGCCATATCATCCCGGTACTACTATTGGTCGCATGGTCCGGTTGCCCCTCACTCCCGCGGAGGTCGAGCGCGGTCAGCGCCTCGGTGCCCTGTTGCGCCGCGCCCGTGGCGAGCGCTCGATGCTCGATACGGCGCTCGACGCCGGCGTCTCACCGGAGACGCTTCGGAAAATCGAGTCGGGGCGAGTGGCGACCCCCGCGTTCCCCACCATCGCCGCGATCGCCGACGTGCTCGGCCTCTCGCTCGACGAGGTCTGGGCCGAGATCCGGCCGGCGGAGGGTGCAGCCGAGCAGAGCGCGTCCGGCCGCCGCACCCCGGGGCGACTCGCCTCCTAGGGCGCGGGGTCGCGGCTGAAGCGGGAACACAGTCGACGCTGAACCGCGGCCGACGCGGCACCAAGGCGGACGCGGCACCAAGGTGGACACGGGGTGGCGGCCGACGCGGCACCGAGGTGGCCGGCGGCCTCAGGCGGAGCCGCCCCCGGCGTGCGCCCGCGGCCAGGCGTGGGCCAGGAGGCCCTGCGCCTCGGACAGGCTCAGCCCCTCCCGCTGGGCGGTGCGGGCGAGCTCCTCGGCCGCGCCGAGCAGGGGCCGCGTGGTCGCCTGGCCGGGATTCACGCGCGTGCCCGCCGCCCGTGCCGTGCGGACGAGGCCGGCCGACTCGAGATCCCTGTACGCCTTCGCGACCGATCCCGCGGCGACCCGGAGGTCCGCGGCGAGCTGTCGCACGGGCGGCAGGCGCGTGTCCGCGGGAAGCTGGCCGGCCCGGATCTGCGCCGCCAGCTGCGAGCGGATCTGCTCGACCGGTGAGGTCGGGGATGCGGGGTCGACGCTGATCATCGCGCCTGCGCGAGGTCGAGACGCTCGCGCGGCGCCCGTCTCGCGGCCGAGAGCCGGCCGACGACGGCGACCGATTTCACGAGCAGCACCACGGCGGCGACCGCGACGACGAGCGCGAGGAGGATCAGCGCCAGGGCGAGGGTGTGCCCCGGCTCCACCGGCACGGTGCCCGGCACGGCGTTCGGATCCGCCGTCGGCACGGTGTCCAGGTGCGACGCCCGGAGCACGGTTCCGCTGATCAGCGCCAGCCCAGCGATCTGAAAGGCCAGGGCGGCGCTCGACGCGGCCATGATGAAGCGGGTGCGCAGCCCGCGCAGCGCGGTGTCGACCGCGAACAGGTCGGCGCTCGCCGGCCGGGCGGCGCGGGCCGCGCGGAACAGTGCCCAGTACACCGCCGCCACCAGCAGGGCCGTGCTGATGATCACGGGGACGCCGTAGTACCAGCCCGGGAAGGGGCCCGACGACGAGAGGCCGTACTGCACGTCGACGACTCGGCCCCCCTCGGTGCTCCAGCCCGAGAGCGACCGCCGTTGGAACACGCGGTGCAGGCCCTTCTCGTCGGTGGCAGAGAAGACGCCGGCGAGCAGGAGGCCCGCGACGAGCGCGCAGGCGGCCGCCGCGGGGAGGGCGAAGACCCACTGACGCGCGAACGACATCGGCCCGCGCGGGGACAGCTCGGCGACAACGGGACCGTCGCCGCCGACGTGCCAGGAGGGGCGGGGCAGGAGTGTGTACGCGGCGAGGCCCGCGACGGCACCCACGCTGCCCGCGAGCGCGTAGGGGAGGCCGTAGCCGCGACCCCACGTGGCGCCGATGGCGATCAGGAGGCCGGCGACCGCGACGCCGACGAGCAACGCCACGAGCGCGGCGCGAGCCTCGGCCCGGAATGCCCGCTGCGTCGCCTCCCGACCCGCGGCCCCGGCCGGGACGGCGTCCGCGCCGGTGGGCGCCTCCGGTCGAGGTTCACCGAACGCCCTCCGCAGCAGCGCCCACAGTGCGATCGCCAGGAGCGCCACGGCGCCGATCGCCACAAGGCCCGACGCTGATCCCACGGGGTGTCCCTTCTCGACGGCTTGTACCGTGCGAGCAATACAAGCGTGCGGAGACCGCTTGTGTCAATGGTGAAGTACAAGCAACACGGGAATATCGAGCTCCCGCGCGGTCTTGGGTGTTGTGGCCACGAATTGCTGCGCACGGATAGCTCCGCAACGCACGGCATCGCCTGTGCACCGCATTGCTACGCCGCGTGTCGCGGCCGACCGGCGAAGGAAAGCCGCCACGAGAGGATGAATGCCATGACGACAGAGGCGCCGAACCGGGAGGACCTCTCCGTGGACGCGCGGCAGGCCCTGGACGCCTGGCACGCCGACCGCGAGGCCTTCGTCACGTCCCCCCTCGGGAACCTCGCGCTGGTGCAGACCGTCTGGTCCGGCCCCGGCGACCCCGAGGTGCCGGAGGAGGAGGCCCGAGTCGGCTGGCCCGCGCACGCCGCCCTCACGCGTCTCAGCCGCACGAACATCGACTCGGGCGAGACCGAGCACGGCTACCGCATCTGGCTGCAGGACTCGCCGGCGAACGAGGCCTTCGAGCGCATCGAGTCCTACGACTACGACCCGTCCTGGGTGCTCGACGCCACCTTCGAGCACGTCGACGACGGGCGGACGATCCCGTTCGAGCACATCCGCGACGCCGGCGCGTCCCGCGCCCTGCCCGTGTCCGGGGACCTGGTGTTCTCCCGGGGCGACACCACGTACCGCATGAGCGCCTTCGACACGGCGGGCCGCCTGCAGCTCGTATTCGGCGACCCCACCAACGGCTCCGAGACCTACGGCGCGGGCCGCTTCCTCTACGTCGACCTGCCCGGCGATGCGGCGGACCGCGTGCCCGGCACGGTCATCCCGCTCCGCATCGACTTCAACCGGGCCTTCGTGCCGCCCTGTGGATTCTCCACCGGCATGAACTGCCCGCTCCCTCCGCGGCAGAACCGCTTCACCGAGCCCGTGCGGGCCGGCGAGAAGCGGGTCGTGTTCCGCGACGGCTTCACCCTCTGACCACCGCTTCCCCCTCACGAATCACGAACGAACCAGGATCCGCCATGCCACGACGAACGTCCCCGAGGTCACTCGCCCTCGCCGTCCCCTCCCTGATCGCCATCGCCGCGCTCACCGCGTGCGCGGGGGGCCAGTCCGCCGCGCCGTCGGCGGGATCCGCGGGAGCCGGCTCCGCCGACCCCGACGCGGTCATCACGATCGGCTCGGAGAACGAGCCGACGAGCCTCGACCAGATCTTCGGCGGCAGCTCGGGCGTGACCGAGGCCTTCACCGGCAACGTGTACGAGGGCCTCTTCCGCATCACCGACGACGCCGAGGTCGAGCCGCTGCTGGCCGCGACGACCGACGTGTCCGAGGACGGCCTGGACTACACGTTCACGCTGCAGGACGCCGAGTTCCACTCCGGCGACCCGGTCACCGCCCAGGACGTGAAGTACAGCCTTGATCGCTTCATCAGCGAGCAGTCGATCGCGGCGCGCAAGCGCCAGCTGAGCGTCATCGAGTCGGTCACCGCCGTGGACGACAGCACCGTCGCCGTGCGCCTGAAGAGCCCGTCGATCAGCTTCACCTACAACCTCGGCTACGTCTGGATCGTCAACGACACCGCGGGCGATCTGACCGCTGCCGAGGACGGTTCCGGCCCGTACACGCTGACGGACTACCGCAAGGGCGACTCCATCAGCCTCGAACCCTTCGACGGCTACTGGGGCGACGCGCCCGCGAACGGCGGCGTCGTCTACCAGTACTACGCCGACCCCACCGCGCTCGACAATGCGCTGCTCACCGGCGCCGTCGACCTCGTGACCGGCCAGTCGACCCCCGACGCCCTGCCCCAGTTCTCGGACGAGAACAGCTTCACCATCATCGAGGGCACCTCGACGACCAAGAACCTGCTCGCGTTCAACGACCGCGTCGCGCCGTTCGACAACGTGAGCGTGCGCAAGGCCATCTACTCCGCCATCGACCGCGAGAAGCTCCTCGACTCGATCTGGGACGGCCGCGGCGAGCTCGTCGGCTCGATGGTGCCGCCGTCGGAGCCCTGGTACATCGACCTCGTCGACGAGAACCCCTACGATCCCGAGCTCGCCGAGTCGCTGCTCGCCGAGGCGGGCTACGCCGACGGCTTCTCCTTCACCATCGACACCCCGGACAGCGGCGTGCAGTCGACGGTGGCCGAGTTCCTGAAGAGCGAGCTCGCGAAGGTCGGCATCACGGTGGACATCCGGATCATCACCGACGACGAGTGGTACCAGAAGGTGTACACGGAGCACGACTTCCAGGCGACGCTGCAGACCCACGTCAACGACCGCGACATCAACTTCTACGCCAACCCCGACTTCTACTGGGGCTACGACAACGCGGACGTGCAGACCTGGCTCGCCGAGGCGGAGGCCGCGGCAAGCACGGACGAGCAGACCGAGCTCGTGAAGAAGGCCAACCAGAAGATCGCCGAGGACGCCGCGAGCGCGTGGCTGTACCTCGAGCCGCAGCTGCGCATCAGCACGGCGGAGATCACCGGCGTGCCGCAGAACGGCCTGAACTCGCTGTTCTACGTGTCGGGCATCGAAAAGGTGGCCTCATAGCCGCATACCTGGTCCGACGAACAGGACTGCTGATCCTGAGCCTGCTGCTCGCGATCACGGTCCTGTTCGTCGTGCTGCGCGTGCTCGGCAACCCCGTGTACGCGCTCATTTCCGTCGGGGCGACCGAGGAGGACATCGCGGCCGCCGCCGCGCGGCTCGGCGTGGACCGGCCCCTTCCCGTGCAGTTCCTCGACTACGTCGGACAGCTGCTGCGCCTCGACCTCGGCCGGTCGTTCACGAGCAACCTCTCCGTCGGGGACGAGGTGCTGCGGCGGCTGAACGTGACGCTGCCGCTGACCCTGCTGTCGTTCGCGCTGTCCGTGCTGATCGCGATCCCCGCCGGCTTCCTCGCCGCGTGGAAGGCGCGCACCTGGTACGGCACGGCGTTCTCCGCCCTCACGCAGCTGGCCGGCGCGATCCCCGTGTTCTGGGTCGGCATCCTCCTCGTGACCGTCTTCGCGCTGCGCGCGCGCATCCTGCCCGCGGGCGGCTTCCCGCGCACCGACTGGGAGGACCCGCAGGCCGCGCTGCGCGCGCTCGTGCTGCCGGTGCTGACCATCGCCATCGTCTCCGGCAGCGAGCTCGCGCGCTACGTGCGCAGCGCGAGTCTCGACGTGCTCGGCCAGACCTATCTGCGCACCGCGCGGGCCACCGGTCAGAGCTTCGCGGGCGCGCTGCTGCGCCACGGGCTCCGCAACGGCATCGTGCCCGTCATCTCCGTGCTCGCCATCCAGTTGTCCACCACGTTCGTCGGTGCGGTCATCGTCGAGAACGTGTTCGCCCTGCCGGGCCTCGGCGACATGCTGCTCGTCGGCATCCGGGAGCAGGACTTCCCGAGCGTGCAGGGCGTCCTCCTGTTCTCGACCGCGCTCGTGCTGCTGCTGGGCTTCGTCGCGGACGTGCTGCAGCGCATCCTCGATCCGCGCATCCGCGGCACCCTCTCCGGCAACCACCGCTCGAGGGCGGCCGCATGAGCGACCCCCGCATCCTCGGCGCCGACGCGGGCACGGCCGTGCGCGAGGCGCAGCGGCCCCCGCGCCCGCGTGGAGTCCGGTCGATCAACCTCGTCGCCGGTGCCGTGCTCTTCGGCGTCATCGTGCTCACCGCGCTCGTCTCCCTCGTCTACACGCCGTACGACCCCGCGGAGACCACCGGCGGGAGGCTGTCACCGCCCTCCGCGGAGCACCCCGCGGGCACGGACGTGCTGGGGCGCGACCTGCTGACCTTCCTCATGATCGGCGCCCGGCTGGCCATTGCCGTCGGCATCGGGTCGGTCGCGATCTCAGCCGTCCTCGGAGTCACCATCGGCCTCGTCGCCGCGTTCGCCTCGCGCTGGGTGGACGACGCCGTCAGCAGCCTGCTCGACATCGCGATCGCGTTCCCCACGGTGCTGCTCGCCATGCTCATCGTCGCCTGGCGGGGTGCGTCGCTCGAGTCCGCCATCCTCGCCATCGGCCTCGCGGGGTCCGCCGTCGTCGCCCGCCTCACCCGTATCGTCGGCACCCGCGTGCTGTCGGAGGCGTACATTACGGCTTCCCGCACCGCGGGCACGACAACGGCACGGATGCTCGTGCTGCACGTGCTGCCCAACGTATGGCCCACGCTCGTGGTGCCGTTCGCGCTGCAGTTCGGCGGCGCGGTCGTGGCGGAGGCCTCCCTCTCCTACCTGGGGCTCGGCTCCCCGCCGCCCAACGCCTCCTGGGGCCGTCTGCTGCAGGAGGCGCAGTCCACGGTGCTCGTGGCGCCCCTCGGCGCCGTGCTGCCCGGCGTGCTGCTCGTCGTCACGATCGTGGGCATCAACCTGCTGGCCGACGGCCTGCGCGACGTCGTCGACCCGTCGTCCCGGAGCGGACGATGAGCCGGGTGCAGGGGGCGGCGCCCCTGGTCGAGGTGTCCGGGCTGCGCGTGCACGACGGCGACCGGGAGCTCGTCGGGGCGGTGGACCTCCGCGTCGAGCCCGGCGACCGCGTCGGCATCATCGGGGAGTCCGGATCCGGCAAGAGCCTCACCGCGCTCAGCATGCTCGGCCTGCTGCCGCACCCCCTCCGCGCCAGCGGGACCGTTCTGGTCGGCGGCACCGACATGGTCTCCGGGGCGGGACGCGCCGGAGACCGCGTCCGCGGCTCGACGGTGACGGCCGTGTTCCAGGAGCCGCTCACCTCGCTCGACCCGCTGATGAGCGTGGGACGCCAGATCGCCTGGCCCCTCACCCGCCACCGCGGGCTCCGCGGCCGCGAGCTCCGCACGGCCGTGCTCGACGCCCTGAGCGACGTGCGGCTGCCCGACCCAGAGCGCGTCGCGCGCTCCTACATCCACGAGATCTCCGGCGGTCAGCGCCAGCGCGTCGCGATCGCGATCGCGCTCGCCTGCCGGCCGCGGGTGCTCCTCGCCGACGAGCCGACCACCGCCCTCGACGTGACCGTGCAGGCCGGCATCCTCGACCTGCTCGACACGGCCGTGCGGGAGCGCGGCATGGCCCTCGTGCTCATCAGCCACGACCTCGCCGTGGTGTCGCGCATCACCGACAGGGTCCTCGTGATGAGGAACGGCCGCGGGATCGAGCAGGGACCGGTCGCGCGCATCCTGACCGCACCCGCCGACCCGTACACCGAGCAGCTGGTCGCGTCGGCGCGGGCGCTCGAGGCGCACCTGCCCCCGGCCCCGGCCGGCAGCCCGTCCGGCGAGGGGCCCGCATGAGCGCACCCGCATCCGCATTCGGCGCTCCGGCGCCCGCATCGGCTCCCGCGCTGCTCGCCGCGGAGAGCGTCTCGTACCGCTACCGGCGCGCGGGCCATGACGTGCTCGTCGGCGTCGATGTTGCCGTGGGTCCCGGCGCGAGCCTCGGTCTGGTGGGGGAGTCGGGCGCGGGCAAGTCGACGCTCGCGCAGCTGCTCCTCGGGCTGCACGTGCCGACGGCGGGCCGCATCCTGTTCCGCGGCGAGCCGCTTCGGCTTGACGACCGCTCCGCGCGCCTCGCGTTCCGGCGGTCCGTGCAGACGGTGTTCCAGGACCCGTACTCCTCGCTCGACCCGCGCATGACCGTCGGCCGGTCCATCGCCGAGCCGCTCGTCTCGCTGGGCACGGCGCAGCGCAGCGCCGAGGACCGCCGTGCCCGCGTCGGCGCGCTGCTCGAGTCCGTCGGCCTGCCCGCCGACGCCGCCACGCGCTACCCGTCGGCGTTCTCCGGGGGTCAGCGGCAGCGCATCGCCATCGCCCGGGCCCTGGCGCCGGATCCCGCCGTGCTCATCGCCGACGAGCCGGTCAGCGCGCTCGACATGTCGGTGCGGATCCAGATCGTCGACCTCCTGCGCGACCTGGCGGCGGCGCGCGGGCTGAGCCTCGTGCTCGTCTCGCACGACCTCTCTGTCGTCGCGGCGCTGTGCGAGAACATCGCCGTGCTGCACGACGGGCGGGTCGTCGAGCAGGGGGCGACGGACGTGGTGCTCCGGTCTCCTGCGGACCCGTACACGCGGCGCCTCATCGACGCCATCCCGCGCCTGCCCTGAGCCGACGGGAACGAGGAAGCGCCCGGGCGGCGGGTGGCCGTCCGGGCGCTTCGTCGTGTCCTGCTCGCTACTCGGTGGGATCGATCGGCACGGCGCGGTGCGACCTGCCGGTCGCCGGACCCGAGCCCGTTCCCGCGCCCGAGGCCGGGGTGCCGGTGCCCACGGTGCCGACGACTCCCGTCGCACCGGTGTCGGTGGAGCGCGCCTTCGTCTCCGCGTCGACGTCCGCGGCGAGGGTGCCGAGGTACAGCTCCGTCACCTTCGGGTCGTTGAGCAGCTCGCGGCCGGTGCCCGTGTAGGCGTCGCGGCCCTGGTCGAGCACGTAGGCGCGGTCGCAGATCTGCAGGCAGCGGCGCGCGTTCTGCTCCACCATGATCACGGACACGCCGGCCCGGTTGATCTGGTGCACGCGCAGGAAGGTCTCGTCCTGGCGCACGGGGGAGAGGCCGGCTGACGGCTCGTCGAGCAGCAGCACCGACGGGTCCATCATGAGCGCGCGGCCCATGGCGACCATCTGGCGCTCGCCGCCCGAGAGCGACCCGGCGCGCTGCTTGCGCCGGCTGCCGAGCTCGGGGAACAGGGTCGTCACGAACTCGAAGCGCTCGGCGAAGACCTTGGGCCGCTGGAACAGCCCCATCTCCAGGTTCTCCTCGATGGAGAGCGTCGGGAACACGTTGTTGTTCTGCGGCACCATGCCGACGCCTTTGCTGACCAGCTTGTCGGCCTTGAGCCCGGTGATCTCCTCGCCCTTCAGGTGGATGGACCCGCCGCGGATCTTCACCTGGCCGAACACCGCCTTGAGGAACGTGGACTTGCCGGCGCCGTTCGGTCCGATGATGCCGATGAGCTCGCCCGGGTACGCCTCGATGTTGCAGCCGTTGAGGATGTTGACGCCCGGCAGGTACCCCGCAACGAGGTCGGTGCTGTAGAGCACGGGCTCGACGGTTCCTGCGGACGCCCCGCGGGAGGTCCCGGGGGAGGAGGTGGAGAAGTCCGACATCAGTGCTCGTCCTTTCGGTCGGCGTTCCCGCCGTGGTGGGCGGCGGCCGCTTCCTTGGCCTCGATGACCGGGTTCGAGCCGGTCATGTCGCCGAGGTCGGTGTCGTGGTGGGCGCCGAGGTAGGCGTCGATCACCGCGGGGTCGCTCATGACGGTCTCGGGCGGTCCCTCGGCCACGACCCTGCCCTCCGCCATCACGATCACCCAGTCGGAGATGTGGCGCACCATGTGCATGTCGTGCTCGACGAAGAGCACCGACATGCCCTCCGACTTCAGCTCCTTGATGTGGCCGAGCAGCGACTGCGTGAGCGCGGGGTTGACGCCGGCCATGGGCTCGTCGAGCATCACGAGCACGGGGTCGCTCATCAGGGCGCGGGCCATCTCGAGCAGCTTGCGCTGACCGCCGGACAGGGAGGCGGCGTAGTCGTCGCGCTTCGTGTCCAGCTTGAAGCGGGCGAGCAGCTCCTCGGCCTTCGCCGTGATCTCCTCCTCGCGCTTACGCCACAGCGGCTTGATCAGCGCGGTGAAGATGTTCTCGCCCGGCTGCTTGGTGGCGCCGAGCAGCATGTTCTGCAGCACGCTCAGGCGCCCGAGGGACTTGGTGAGCTGGAACGTGCGGACCATGCCCTTGCGGGACACCCGGAACGCGGGCACGCCGGCGAGGCTCGAGCCCTCGAAGCTCCAGCTGCCCGTGTTCGGCTTGTCGAACCCGGTGAGCAGGTTGAAGAACGTGGTCTTGCCCGCGCCGTTCGGTCCGATGAGCGCCGTGATGGCGCCGCGCGGGATCTCGACGTGCTGCACGTCGACGGCGGTGAGGCCGCCGAACGTGCGGGTCACGTTGTCCGCGACGACGATGGGGTCGACCTTCTTGCAGCCGGGGCCGACGGCACCGGCGACGAGAGGATGGGTTACGGCCGTGTCGGACCGCGTCGTGTCAGACATTGAACGACAGCTCCTTCTTGTTGCCGAAGATGCCCTGCGGCCGGAAGACGACCAGCAGCATGAGCACCGCTCCAATGATCATGAACCGGATCTGACCGGCCTGGGTGGTGGAGATGAAGGTGATGATGTCCGCGGAGATGAGTCCGCGGAGGATGCCGTCGCTGAGCGTCAGCAGCGTCGCGAAGATCATCGCGCCGATGATGGGACCGAACAGCGTCGCGGCGCCGCCGAGCAGCAGCATCGTCCAGATGAAGAACGTGAGCGTCGTGCCGTAGTTGCCCGGCTGGACCGCGCGGGGAAGCACGAACACCACGCCCGCGAGCGAGCCGAGCACGCCGCCGAGCACGAGCGCCTGCATCTTGTAGGCGTACACGTTCTTGCCGAGGCTGCGGACGGCGTCCTCGTCCTCGCGGATGCCCTTCACGACGCGGCCCCAGGGGCTACGCATGAGCAGGTAGACGAGCACCGTGGCGAGCACGACGAGGCCCCAGCCGAACACGCGGATCCACAGCTGGTTGGCCGTGTAGGTCCAGGGGCCGAAGCCGTACGAGCCGGTCGGGAACGGATTGATGCCCACGAACGCGTCGTTGAAGCCGGACAGGCCCGCGGCGCCGCCGGTGTACTCGGTGAGCCCCGTCGTCGACACGACGTAGCGCACGATCTCCGCGCTGGCGATCGTGACGATGGCGAGGTAGTCGGCCCGCAGCCGCAGCGTCGGGATGCCGAGCAGGAACGCGAACACGACGCTGGCGAGGATCGCCGCGAGGAACGCCGCCCACAGCGGGGCGTCGAACGAGAGCGTCGCGATGACGAAGGCGTACGCGCCGACGGCCATGAAGCCCGCCTGCCCGAAGTTCAGCAGGCCGGCGTAGCCGAAGTGCACGCTGATGCCGATCGCGGCGAGGGCGTATGCCGCCGTCACCGGGCTGAGCAGCTCGCCGGCGGCGTTGTTGAGAATCTGACCCCAGTCCATGGGCTAACCCACCCTTTCCTTGCGACCGAGCACTCCCTGCGGCCGCACGAGCAGCACCACGATCAGGATCAGCAGGGCGACGGCGTAGCGGAGGTCGTTGGGGATCCACACCGTCGAGACCTCCGTGACGATGCCGATGATGAGGGAGCCCACCAGCGCGCCGAACGCGCTGCCCAGGCCGCCGAGGGTCACGGCCGCGAACAGCAGCAGCAGGATCTGGAAGCCCATGTTCCAGTTCACCTGGCGGAAGATGCCGTACAGGATGCCGCTGAGTCCGGTGAGCGTCGCCGCCATGACCCAGACGATCCGGATGATGCGGTCGACGTTGATGCCGGACGCCGCCGCGAGCGACGCGTTGTCGCTCACGGCGCGGGTGGCCTTGCCGATGCGGGTGCGGGTGAGGAACAGTCCGACGAGCGCAAGCATCACCGCGCTGACGATCATGCTCACGACCGAGGCGACCGTGATGGTCACGGGCCCGAACGACACCGTCTCGGTGAGCCCGGTGTCCAGCGTCTCGATGTTGCCGCCCAGGAAGAACAGCACGATGTAGCGCACGAGGATCGACAGGCCGATGGTCACGATCATCGCTTGGACGAGTCCGACGCCTCGTCGCCGGAGCGGCTTGTGCAGCCACGCGTCCTGCGCGTACCCGGTGAACGCGCTCAGCACGAGCGTCACCGCGATGGCCGCGATCAGGGGCATGTTCAGCACCGTGCCGAAGAAGAAGAACACCACACCGCCGAACGTCACCATCTCGCCGTGCGCGAAGTTGTTGAGCCTCGTCGTACCGTAGATGAGCGAGATGCCGATGGCGCCGAGCGCGAGCAGCAGGCCGAAGTTCAGTCCGTAGACGAGGCGCGTGAGGATGGTGTCCGCGATGTTCGTGCGCACGATCTCGCGCTCGCCGGTCGGGAACAGCACGTTGACGGTGTTCGTCGTGCCGAGCGTCACGGCGCGCGTCACGTTGTCCGGGTCCCGCGGGCTCACGCCCTCGGGCAGGGTGTCCGGCAGCAGCGTCGCGGTGTAGTCGCCGGCCGACGGCACGCTGACGGCCCAGCGGCCGTCCGCGCCGGTCGTGCCGACCTCGCTGAAGCCCTGGCCTTCGACCTCCACCTCGACGCCCTCGAGGGGGTCGTCGCCGCTGCGGATGATGCCGCCGATCGTGAACGTGTTGGTGAAGTCGCTCGTGGGGGTCGGGGTTGGCGCAGGTTCCGTGCTCGCCGAGGCGGGGCCGAGGCCCACGCTCAGTACGAGCACCCCGACGGACACGATCACGCCGAGCATCGCGACGATCACCGCCAGGATGGGTCTACGTCTCACAAGTTGGGGCACTGAACCTCCAGAGGGGGGCCGTCGGGTTGGCGCGCCGGTCCCCGGGGGTACCGCCGTCGTCGCTGACGTTACTTGTCGTTTGTGTCTCTCATGTTTCGCACCGCGGCGAAAGCTTGGCCCATTATGGGCGGCGCCAAGGGTGAACCCTAATGGACGGGAATAGCGGGAAGCCTGACCGGTTAACATGGGATACCGGATCAGCGCCGACACCGGAGTACCCGCACACCTCGCTATTCCAGGGAGACTCATGGACCAGCATGATCCTTTCGGCTTCGTCGGACTCACCTACGACGACGTCATGTTGCTTCCCGCGCACACCGATGTGATCCCGAGTGAGGCCGACACGACGTCGCGGCTCACGAAGCGCATCTCCGTGTCCGCGCCGCTCCTCTCCTCCGCGATGGACACCGTCACGGAGTCGCGCATGGCCGTGGCCATGGCGCGCCAGGGCGGCCTCGGCGTCATCCACCGCAACCTCTCCATCGAGGACCAGGCGGCGCACGTCGACAAGGTGAAGCGCAGCGAGTCCGGCATGATCACGAACCCGGTCACGACCCGCCCGGACGCGACCGTCGCCGAGGTGGACGCGCTCTGCGGCCAGTTCCGTGTCTCCGGCCTCCCGGTCGTCGAGGCCGACGGAACGCTCGTCGGCATCGTGACCAACCGTGACATGCGCTTCGTCTCCCCGTTCGAGAAGGGCACCACGCTCGTCCGCGACGTGATGACGCGCTCGCCGCTCATCACGGCCCCCGTCGGCATCGACCCCGACTCGGCCGTCGCCATCTTCGCGCAGCACAAGATCGAGAAGCTGCCGCTCGTCGACGAGGCAGGCAAGCTGCGCGGGCTCATCACCGTCAAGGACTTCGACAAGTCCGAGAAGTACCCGAACGCCACGAAGGACGCCGAGGGCCGCCTGCGCGTCGGCGCCGCGATCGGCTTCTTCGGCGACGCCTGGGAGCGCGCGATGGCCCTCGTGGACGCGGGGGTCGACGTGCTCGTCGTTGACACGGCGAACGGCGACAGCGCGGGAGTGCTCGACATCATCCGCCGACTGAAGACCGACCCCGCGGCCGCGCACATCGATGTGATCGGCGGCAACGTCGCGACCCGCTCCGGCGCGCAGGCGCTCGTCGACGCGGGCGCGGACGCCATCAAGGTGGGCGTCGGACCGGGCTCCATCTGCACGACCCGCGTCGTCGCGGGCGTCGGCGTGCCCCAGGTCACGGCCGTGTACGAGGCGTCCCTCGCCGCGCGCCAGGCCGGCGTTCCGGTCATCGCGGACGGCGGCCTGCAGTACTCGGGCGACATCGCGAAGGCGCTCGTCGCCGGCGCGGACACCGTGATGCTCGGCTCCCTGCTCGCGGGCTGCGACGAGAGCCCCGGCGACCTGATCTTCGTCAACGGCAAGCAGTTCAAGACCTACCGCGGCATGGGCTCCCTCGGCGCCCTGCAGACGCGCGGCAAGCGCACCTCGTACTCGAAGGACCGGTACTTCCAGTCCGACGTACCGAGCGACGACAAGCTCATCCCCGAGGGCATCGAGGGGCAGGTGCCCTACCGCGGCGCGCTGTCCAACGTCGTCTACCAGCTCACCGGCGGCCTGCGTCAGTCGATGTTCTACGTCGGCGCGCGCACGATCCCGGAGCTGAAGGAGCGGGGCCGCTTCGTGCGGATCACCGCGGCCGGGCTCAAGGAGTCGCACCCCCACGACGTGCAAATGGTCATCGAGGCGCCCAACTACCGGCGCTGACGCGCTGACGCGCTGAGGCGCTGACCGGACGGCCCCTTGGAGGCCGCGCTGTCTCGACAGCGCACGTCTCGTCAGCGCGCGTCTCGACAGGCCGCGTCTCGACAGCCCGGCGCGGCGCCGATAGTCTGGTCGGCTCGCCGACGGCGGGCGGACCGGCCGGCGCCTCCTCGGCCACCCGGTCCTCTCGACGAGGGCGGGAGTGCTCCGTGGGCCACATCGACGTCAGCGCGGTCTCCCTGGCGCTGCCCGACGGCCGCCCCCTGCTCGACGAGGTGAGCTTCACCGTGGGGAGCGGCGTGACCGCCGCCCTGATCGGACCGAACGGCGCGGGCAAGTCGACGCTGCTGCGCATCCTGCGCGGCGAGCTGCGCCCGGCGTCCGGGTCCGTGTCCGTGTCCGTCGACGGCGGCCTCGGCGTCATGGACCAGTTCGTGGGCACCCCGGGCGGCGTCGCCACGGTGCGCGACCTGCTGGTGAGCGTCGCGCCGCCGCGGGTGCGGCAGGCGGCCCTCGCGCTCGACGCCGCGGAGGATGCGCTGCTGGAGTCCGACACGATGGACGCCCAGATGCGCTACGCCGGCGCGCTCGCGGACTACGCCGAGGCCGGGGGATACGAGCAGGAGACGGCGTGGGACACCTGCACCGTCGCCGCGCTCGGCGTGCCGTTCGACCGGGCGCAGTACCGTGCGCTGAGCACGCTGTCCGGCGGCGAGCAGAAGCGGCTGGTGCTCGAGGCGCTGCTGCGCGGCCCGGACGAGGTCCTGCTGCTCGACGAGCCCGACAACTACCTCGACGTGCCGACGAAGCGGTGGCTCGAGGAGTCCCTGCGGCGCAGCCGGAAGACCGTGCTGCTCGTCTCCCACGACCGCGAGCTGCTGGCCCGGGCGGCCGATCGCATCATCACGCTCGAGGTGGGCGGGAGCGGCAACTCCACCTGGACCCACGGCGGCGGCTTCGAGGGGTACGTGCGGGCACGGGAGGACCGGCTGGAGCGCCTGGACGAGCTGCGGCGGCGATGGGACGAGCAGCACGAGAAGCTCCGCACCCTCGTGCGCACCATGAAGGTGAAGGCGGCGGCGAACGACGGCTTCGCCTCCCGATACCAGGCCGCCCTCACCCGGCTGCGGAAGTTCGAGGAGGCGGGGCCGCCCGAGGAGCGCCCGCGCGACCAGCACGTGCGGATGCGGCTGCGCGGCGCGAGGACGGGCAAGCGCGCCATCGTCTGCGAGGACCTCGAGCTGACCGGGCTCATGCGCCCGTTCGACCTCGAGGTGTGGTTCGGCGAGCGCGTCGGGGTCCTCGGCTCGAACGGCTCGGGCAAGTCGCACTTCCTGCGCCTGCTCGCCCGCGGCGGCTCCGATCCCGATCCGACCCTGGGCCACGGCACCAGCGTCGGCGGGACCCTCGCGCCCGTGCCGCACACGGGCTCGGCGCGGCTCGGCGCCCGGGTCGTGCCCGGCTGGTTCGCGCAGGTGCACGAGCATCCCGACCTCGTCGGGCGCACGCTGCTCGACATCCTGCACGTCGGCGACGCGGAGCGCCGCGGCATGCCCCGGGAGGAGGCGAGCCGCGCCCTGGACCGGTACGGGCTGGCCGGGGCGGCGGAGCAGACGTTCGAGTCGCTGTCGGGCGGGCAGCAGGCGCGCCTGCAGATCCTCCTGCTCGAGCTCTCCGGCGCGACCCTGCTGCTGCTCGACGAGCCGACGGACAACCTCGACCTCGTGTCCGCCGAGGCCCTGGAGGACGCGCTCTCCCGCTTCGAGGGCACGGTGCTCGTGGTGACGCACGACCGATGGCTCGCCCGGAGCCTCGACCGCTTCGTCGTGTTCGGCTCCGACGGGCACGTCTCGGTGTCCGACGAGCCCGTCTGGGACGAGGGCCGGGTCGAGCGCGCCCGGTAGTCTTGGGGGGTGAGTGACGTAGAGATCGGCCGCGCCAAGCGGTCCCGCCGTGTGTACGCGTTCGATGACATCGCCATCGTCCCCTCGCGCCGCACGCGTGACCCTCAGGACGTGTCGATCAGCTGGACGATCGACGCGTACCAGTTCGACATCCCGTTCCTGGCCGCGCCGATGGACTCGGTCGTCTCGCCCGAGAGCGCCATCCGCATGGGCAAGCTCGGCGGGCTCGGCGTCCTCGACCTCGAGGGGCTCTGGACGCGCTACGAGAACCCCGAGCCGCTGCTCGAGGAGATCCGCGCGCTGCCCGCCGACGGGGCAATCGAGCGGATGCAGGCGATCTACTCCGAGCCGATCAAGCCCGAGCTCATCAGCGCGCGCATCGCGGAGATCCGCGCGGCCGGCGTCACCGTCGCGGCGGCGCTGTCGCCGCAGCGCACCCAGGACCACTACGAGGCCGTCGTCGAGGCCGGCGTCGACCTCTTCCTCATCCGCGGCACGACGGTCTCCGCCGAGCACGTGTCGAAGAACCAGAAGCCGCTGAACCTCAAGAAGTTCATCTACGAGCTCGACGTGCCCGTGATCGTCGGAGGTGCCGCCACGTACACGGCCGCGCTGCACCTCATGCGCACCGGCGCCGCGGGCGTGCTCGTCGGTTTCGGCGGGGGAGCGGCGTCGACCACCCGCAGCACGCTCGGCATCCACGCCCCGATGGCCACGGCCATCTCCGACGTCGCGGGCGCTCGCCGCGACTACCTCGACGAGTCCGGCGGCCGCTACGTGCACGTGATCGCGGACGGCGGCCTCGGCCGGTCGGGCGACATCGTCAGGCGATCGCCATGGGCGCGGACGCCGTGATGCTCGGCTCCGCGCTCGCCCGGGCCACGGATGCGCCTGGCGGCGGCTACCACTGGGGCGCCGAGGCGCACCACTCCGAGCTGCCCCGCGGCAACCGCGTGCAGGTGGGTCAGGTCGCCCCGCTCGAGCAGGTGCTGTACGGGCCGTCGACCGTCGCCGACGGCACGGTGAACCTCGTCGGCGCGCTGCGCCGCGCGATGGCGACGACCGGCTACTCCGACCTCAAGGAGTTCCAGCGCTCCGAGGTCGTTGTAGCCCCATACTTCGCGTAATAGCGTAGATCGGCGGGGCGCGAGAGCGGCCCGCTCTAGAAGTTCGGAGGCAAGGAATGGCCGCACGAAGGACTGTGTCCCGCTCGTCGAAGCTCGGACCGGAGGAGCGCGCCGCCGCCATCACCGCGCTCAAGGAGAAGGAACTCGACATCCTCGTCGTCGGCGGCGGGATCGTCGGCACGGGGGCGGCGCTCGACGCCGTGACCCGCGGCCTCAGCGTGGGCATGCTCGAGGCTCGGGACTGGGCGAGCGGCACGTCGAGCCGCTCGTCGAAGCTCGTGCACGGCGGCATCCGCTACCTCGAGCAGCTGGACTTCCGCCTCGTCCGCGAGGCGCTCATCGAGCGCGGCCTGCTGCTGCAGCGCATCGCGCCGCACCTCGTGAAGCCCGTGCGTTTCCTCTACCCGCTGAAGACCCCGGTCATCGAGCGGCTCTACATCGGCGCCGGCATGCTGCTGTACGACATCTTCAGCTGGTCCGGCGGCCGCCCGCCCGGCGTCCCGCACCACAGGCACCTGTCGAAGCGCCAGGTGATGCGCGCCATCCCGAGCCTGTCGAAGGACGCGCTCGTCGGCGGCATCACGTACTACGACGCGCAGGTCGACGACGCCCGCTACGTCGCGTCGCTCGCCCGCACCGCCTCCTTCTACGGCGTCCACGCCGCGAGCCGGGTGCGCGTCGAGGGTTTCATTAAGGTGGGGCAGCGCGTCGTCGGCGTGCACGCGCACGACGTGGAGACGGGGGAGCGGTTCGACGTGCGCGCGCGTCAGGTCGTCAACGCGACGGGCGTCTGGACGGACGACACCCAGGCCATGGTGGGCGAGCGCGGCCAGTTCAAGGTGCGGGCCTCGAAGGGCGTGCACCTCGTCGTGCCGCGGGACCGCTTCCAGTCCAACACCGGCCTGCTGCTGCGCACCGAGAAGAGCGTGCTGTTCGTGATCCCGTGGGGCAGGCACTGGCTGCTCGGCACGACGGACACCGACTGGCGCCTGGACAAGGCGCACCCCGCCGCCACCGCCGCGGACATCGACTACATCCTCGAGCACGTGAACCAGGTGCTGCAGGTGCCGCTGACCCGTGAGGATGTCGAGGGCGTCTACGCCGGCCTGCGGCCGCTGCTCGCCGGCGAGTCCGAGCAGACCTCGAAGCTGTCGCGCGAGCACCTCGTCGCCCACTCCGTGCCCGGTCTCGTCGTGATCGCGGGCGGCAAGTGGACGACGTACCGCGTGATGGCGAAGGACGCCATCGACGAGGCCGTCGCCGCGCTCGACGGGAAGGTGCCGCAGAGCGTCACCCAGGACATCGGTCTGCTCGGCGCCGAGGGCTACCAGGCGGCGTGGAACCGGCGCGGCAAGATCGCCCGGGCGTTCGGCGTGCACCGCGCGCGCATCGAGCACCTGCTGAACCGCTACGGCACCATGACGGACGAGATCCTCGACCTGCTGCGCGAGCGACCCGAGCTGGGCGAGCCGCTGCCCGGCGCCGACGACTACATCGGCGCCGAGGTCGTGTACGCCGCGAGCCACGAGAGCGCCCTGCACCTCGAGGACGTGCTCGCCCGCCGCACCCGCATCTCGATCGAGGCCTGGGACCGCGGCGTGTCCGCCGCCCCCGTCGCCGCCGCCCTCATGGCCGACGTGCTCGGCTGGGACGCGGAGCGCGAGCAGAGCGAGGTGGCGAACTACCTGAAGCGGGTCGCCGCCGAGGTGGAGAGCCAGACCCAGCCGGACGACGAGTCCGCCGACCGGGTGCGCCTGGAGGCGCCGGACATCGCGGCCTCCGCCCTGTAGGGGAGGGGCCGGGGCGCCGCTCGCAGCGGCGCAACCGTCGACCGTGCACGCAGGCGGCCGCGGCTAGACTGTCCTGGCCTCTTCTCACGCAAGGAGTACGAGATGGTCGACGTTCGGCGGGTCAAGCTTCCCGGGGTCGGTGTGCTGCATACCTTCCTCACGGACGACGGGGGAAAGGTCGGCGTCATCGCGCACCGCTCCGGCCACAGCGACCTCATCACCTTCGCGGACGACGAGGACGGGCCGGACGGCAGCAAGGTCTCCCTGCGGCTCAGCGAGGACGAGGCGCACACCCTCGCCGAACTCCTCGGCGGCACCCGGATCACGGAGTCGCTCGGCAAGCTCGAGCAGATCCCCGGCCTCAGCATCGACTGGTTCACGGTCGACTACGACGACCACATCGCCGGTCAGCCGCTGGGCAACCCGGCCGCGCGCGGCGTCGTGGGGCTCACCGTCGTGGCGGTGGTGCGCGGGGACTCCGCGAACCCGGCCCCGGCCGACGACTTCAAAGTCTTCCCCGGCGACACCCTCGTCGTCGCGGGATCCCCGGAGAAGGTAGCGAAAGCGTTCAACTTCTACCGGACGGGTGACCTGTCCTCGTCGGCGAAGCACGAGCGCGTAGACGCGCCGCCCGGGGGCTGAGCATGCACCTCGGCGAAGACCTCATCATCCTCGGCCTGCTTTTCGTCATCGCCTACGTGCTCGGCCGGCTCGGGACCCTCATCGGCCTCCCGGCGATCCCCGTCTACATGGTGGTCGGGCTGCTCGCGAGCCCGAACACGCACGTTTTCCCGCTGAACTTCGACTCGGCCGACGTCGAGCTCATCGCGGTGTTCGGCCTCGTGCTCCTGCTGTTCAGCCTCGGGCTCGAGTTCGATCAGGACGCGTTCTTCACGAGCGCCGGGCGATTGCTGCTCTCCGGCGGCAGCTACATCCTGCTGAACACCGGGGCGGGCCTGCTGTTCGGCATCCTGATCGGCTGGGGCCCGCGCGAGGCGCTCATCATCGCCGGCATGATCGGCACCTCCTCGAGCGCCATCATCACGAAGCTGCTCATCGAGCTGCGCAGGCTCGCCAACACGGAGACCCCGGTGGTGCTCGGCGTCACCGTGGTCGGCGACATCTTCATCGCCGTCTACCTCGCGATCGTGTCGGTCGTGCTCTCCGGCGAGACCGAGGCGTGGCCCATCGTCATGCAGCTGACCATCGCGTTCCTGTTCCTCATCGTCATGTTCGCCGTCGCGCGATGGGGCGGCCGGGTGGTCACCCGGCTCACCCGCACCCGCGACGAGGAGCTCTTCACGATCCTGTTCTTCGGCCTCGCCGTGATGTTCGCCGGCATCGGCGAGCTGATCGGCGTGACCGACGCCATCGGCGCGTTCCTCATCGGTCTCGTGCTCGGCGCGACGCGGCACCGGGCGCGCATCGAGCGGGCGAGCGTGCCGCTGCGCGACGTGTTCGCCGCCTTCTTCTTCGTGAACTTCGGCCTCGCGCTCGACGTTGCGGAGTTCGGCAGCGTCGTCACGCTCGTGCTCGCGGCGGTGCTGCTGACCTTCGCGGTGAACATCCTGTCCGGCTTCGTCATCGCCCGGCTGCACTCGCTCACCGTGCCGCAGGCCATCAACACGGCGGCCATCATGGTAAACCGCGGCGAGTTCACGCTGATCCTCGCGACGCTCTCGCTCGGCGCGGGGCTGGACGAGAGGCTGCAACCGTTCGCCGGTCTCTACGTGCTGCTGATGGCCGTGCTCGGCCCGCTGTTCGCCTCGAACTCCGAGCGCATCGGCCAGGCTGTCGCCGGTCGTCGCCGCCCGGTGACGCACGTCCGGCCGCCCCGGGACCTGGAGCGCGAGAACGCGATCGCGCTCATGGAGGCGGCCACGGCCGACATGACCGAGGACACCCGCGAGCCCGACGACGGCGAGGGCGACCTCGACAGGAGGACCATCCGGTCCGAGCCGCGGACCCGGCCGGAACGAGAGAGAGAGCCGGACTACTGACGATGCTCGCCATCATGCGCCGCCCGAAGTGGATCGGGCTCCTCGTGCTCGCCCTCGCCGTGGCGGCCGCGTTCGCGGCCCTCGGCCAGTGGCAGCTCTCCCGCGCCGTCGAGGAGGGCGTCGTGGTCGAGCGCGCGACGGAGGAGGCGGTGCCGCTGACGAGCGTGGTCCAGCCGCAGCAGATGACGGAGCAGAAGGCGTCCGGTCAGGTCGTGAGCGTGCGGGGCGCCTGGGCGCCCGGTGACTACGGCGTGGTGAGCGAACGGGTCAACGGCGGGGAGACGGGCTACTGGGTCGTCGGCCGCCTGGACGTCGCGCTCGACGAGGCCTCCGTGGCCCCGGACGCGCCGGGGCTCGCGGTCGCGCTCGGCTGGACGGCCGATCGGGAGGACGCGGAGGCGAGGAGCGACGCCCTCAACGCGGGCGACCCGGGCGGCGAGGTGACCGAGGTCGTCGGCCGGTTCCTGCCGACGGAGGGGCCGAACGTGCCCGACGACGACGAGAACCCCTTCGCGATCACGTCGATGTCCGTCGCCGCGCTCGTCAACACCTGGCGGGACTTCGACGACCGCGACGCATACTCCGGCTACGTCGTGCTGACCCAGGCGCCTGCGGGGCTCGTCGGCATCGACTCGCCCGCGCCGAGCGACGACGTGCAGCTCAACTGGCTCAACATCTTCTACGCGGCCGAGTGGGTCATCTTCGCGGGCTTCGCCGTCTTCATCTGGTACCGCCTCGTGCGTGATGAGCTCGAGCGCGAGACGGAGGAGGCCGAGGACGCCGCCGCCGCGGCGGGCGCAGCGCCGACGCCCGCGGAGTCCGCGTCCAGGCCCGGCCGGTAGAATCGACGCCATGCCGCTCGCCCCCAAGCCCGAAGCATTCCCCCGCATCCGCAGCGCGCTGAGCTTCTACCGCATCACCGCGTACGTCACCGGCGTGCTGCTCCTGCTGCTGACGATCGAGATGCTGTTCAAGTACCTGGGCGGCGTGGAGATCGAGCTCGGCGGCCCCTTCGGCTTCCTCGCTCTCGTGCCCGAGGGCACCTCCACCGCCGTGAACCTCAGCACCGGCATCCTCATCGTGCACGGCTGGTTCTACGTCGTGTACCTCATCGCCGACTTCCGGCTCTGGAGCCTGATGCGCTGGGGCCTCGGCCGCCTGCTGATGCTGGCCGCGGGCGGCGTCGTGCCGTTCCTCTCGTTCTTCGTCGAGCACCGCACGTCCCGCGAGGTGAACGGCTATCTCGCCGCCCGCGAGGCCGAGCTCGCGTCCCGTGCCGCGGCGGCTCCCGCGGCGACGTCCGACCCCACCGTGGAGGCATCACATTAGCGTCGACAATCCCACTGAGCAGCGGCCCGTACTCGTCGTCGACTTCGGGGCGCAGTACGCGCAGCTGATCGCGAGGCGCGTGCGGGAGGCGAACGTCTACTCCGAGATCGTGCCGCACTCGGTCACGGCGGAGGAGATCGCGCGGAAGAACCCCGTCGGCATCGTGCTGAGCGGAGGGCCGTCCAGCGTGTACGAGGAGGGCGCCCCCGCGGTCGACCCCGACATCTTCGACCTCGGCGTGCCCGTCCTCGGCATCTGCTACGGCTTCCAGGCCATGGCGAAGTCGCTCGGCGGCGAGGTCGCGCGCACGGGCCAGCGCGAGTACGGCTCCACCAACGTGACCGTCGCGGGCGGCGACAGCGTGTTCCTCAACGGTCAGGCGAGCGGCCAGACGGTCTGGATGAGCCACGGCGACTCCGTGTCCGCCGCCCCCGAGGGGTTCGAGGTGCTCGCCAGCACCGAGTCCACCCCCGTCGCCGCGTTCGCGAGCGACGAGCGCAAGCTCTACGGCGTGCAGTGGCACCCCGAGGTCAACCACAGCCAGCACGGCCAGGCCATCCTCGAGAACTTCCTGCACCGTGCCGCGGGCATCCCCGCCGACTGGAACAGCGGCAACGTCATCGCCGAGCAGGTCGCACGCATCCGCGAGCAGGTCGGTGACGCCCGGGTCATCTGCGGCCTCTCCGGCGGCGTCGACTCCGCGGTTGCGGCCGCCATCGTGCACGAGGCCGTCGGCGACCAGCTCACCTGCATCTTCGTCGACCACGGACTGCTGCGCGCCGACGAGCGCCGCCAGGTCGAGGAGGACTACGTCGCCTCGACCGGCGTCCGGCTCGTCACTGTCGACGCGGTCGAGCAGTTCCTGGACGCCCTCGCCGGCGTGAGCGACCCCGAGCAGAAGCGCAAGATCATCGGGCGCGAGTTCATCCGCACCTTCGAGAACGCCGCCGAGGCGCTTGTGCTCGAGGCTGCCGCGGGCGGCGAGCCGATCCGATTCCTCGTGCAGGGCACCCTCTACCCGGACGTCGTCGAGTCCGGCGGCGGATCCGGCACCGCGAACATCAAGAGCCACCACAACGTCGGCGGGCTGCCCGAGGACCTCCAGTTCGAGCTCATCGAGCCGCTGCGCACCCTGTTCAAGGACGAGGTGCGGGCGATCGGCCGCGAGCTCGGCCTGCCCGAGGCCATCGTCGGCCGCCAGCCGTTCCCCGGCCCCGGCCTCGGCATCCGCATCGTCGGCGAGGTGACCCAGGAGCGGCTCGAGCTGCTGCGCCAGGCCGACGCCATCGTGCGGGCCGAGCTCACCGCGGCCGGCCTCGACAACGAGATCTGGCAGTGCCCCGTCGTGCTGCTCGCGGACGTGCGGTCGGTGGGCGTGCAGGGCGACGGCCGGACCTACGGGCACCCCATCGTGCTGCGCCCCGTGTCCTCGGAGGACGCGATGACGGCCGACTGGACCCGCCTGCCCTACGACCTGCTGGCGCGCATCTCCAACCGCATCACGAACGAGGTCGCCGGAGTGAACCGGGTCGTCCTCGACGTGACGTCGAAGCCGCCGGGCACCATCGAGTGGGAGTGACGCTCGCCCGATGACGAATCGGGCCGAGTGACGAAGCGGGCCGTCCTCAGGGCGGCCCGCTTCGTCGTTCCCGGGCGGCTCAGCCTCTCAGCCACGCGCCGATCGAGAGCGCGATCTCGACCCGGCGGGGGAGGGCGGCCATGTCCGCCTCCGCCTGCCTGCGGCCCTCCGCCCGGCGCTGCGGCGACGCCTCACGGAGGCCCGTCGCCCGCTGCAGGCAGAAGGCGAGCCAGTCGACCCCGATGAGCAGGTCGAGGGCGAGGTCCTCCGGTCGCGCCGCCGCGTCCTCGCCCCCCGCGCCGCGATAGGCGGCGATCGTTCCGCGGGCAACGGCCGGGCGCTCCCAGCCGGCCAGCGCCATCGCGGTGCGGAGAAGCTCGGCGCTCGGCCGCCACGGGCTGGCGACGTCCCAGTCGCACAGCAGATGTCCGGAGGGGGCGAGGAGAAGGTTCTTCTGGTCGACGTCGCCGTGGCTCATTACCGTCGCCGAGGCGTCCGCCCGTGCCGCGTCGTACAGCTCGCCGATCCGGGAGACGGAGCGGGACACCGCCTGGGCGCGACGCCCCAGGGACGGGTCCCGGGCGGTCACCCGCTCGACGAGCTCGGGCCAGGCGTCGATGCCCGCGCGGTCGGAGACGGGGAACACGTCGCGCCGCCGGGGCTGGTGCCCGAGTGCGTGCATCCGGGCGAGATCGGCGCCGACCGATCGGGCGACTCCAGCGTCGACCGGGCCGGGCGGGCAGGGAACGGCGTCCGCCCACTCGTGCACACGCACGGGGACCGGGTCGCCAGCTCCCGACACCTCGACGTCGGCGAGACAGGCGCCGGTGCGCGTCGGCACCGGCCGCGGCATGGCGACGCCGGAGTCCTGCGCGGCGCGCTCGAAGTCCCAGGCCTCGGCCAGCCACTCGCGCCAGTGCTCCTCACCCCACGGGTTCAGGAGCTGCTTGACGGCGAAGCGTCCCCGGGACGTGCTCAGGCGGAAGACCCGGTGCGACCACGCGCGGGGGACCGGCGTGAGGGAGAGCGGTGTGCCGGGGAGGTCGAAGGCCGCCGCGATCGCCGCCATCGAGGGGAGGGGCGACGGCGAGGACGGGGTGGAACCGGTGCCGGTGGTCACGCAGCCATCCAAGCACCGGCCGCGCCACCCGCGCCCGGGTCGGCGAAGCGGCGCCGATCCGGCCCCGGGGAACGAAGAACGGCCGCCCCGAGGGGCGGCCGTTCCGCTGTGCTGTGTGGTGCGGGGGTCAGTCCGCGTCGATCAGTCGCTGCCGCGCAGGATGGCGAAGATGCGCAGGAACTCGACGTACAGCCACACGACGGTGACCATGAGGCCGAACGCCGCCTGCCAGCCAAGCTTGCGGGGCTGGCCCGTGCGCACGGCCCGCTGGACGAAGTCGAAGTCCAGCACGAGGGAGTACGACGCCATGAGCACCGCGAGGGCGCCGATGACGAGGCCGAGAACACCGGAGCGGAGGCCGAACGGGCTGTCCAGCACGCCGAAGATGACGAGGCCGAAGTTCACCAGCGAGAAGGCCAGGTAGCTCACCATGGCGATCATGAAGATCTTGGTCGCCTTGGCGGATGCGCGGATCTTGCCGCTGCGGAACAGGGCGAGCACGACGCCCACCACGACGAGCGTGGCGAGAACGGCCTGCACGGCGATGCCCGCCATCCCGGGCTGGGCCTCGAAGATCGCCGAGATGCCGCCGACGAACAGACCCTCGAACGCCGCGTACGCGACGATGAGCGGCACGCTCGGCTCGCGCTTGAAGCTGTTGACCAGGCCGAGCACGAGGCCGACGATCGCGCCGACGATGGCGAGCGCGGGGAAGAGCCAGCCGACAGCCGCTCCGACAAGCAGCACGGCGAAGAGACCGGCCGTCTTGGTGATCGTGTCTTCGTAGGTCATGCGGCCCGTGTCGACGGCGGTGGCCGACGGCGCGTTGTACATGGCCTGCAGGCTTTCGGGCGTGACCTCCTGCGTAGGGGCTCCGCCGCGGCCGTTGAAGGCCGGGTTTCGCGAGAACGTGGGGTTTGCCATGGTTCCTCTATCTATAGGGGTGACTGCACTACTCAGTGCCCCTCCAGGCTAGTGGACGGTGCTTGACGGTTGCCTTGATTTTCGCCTGAAGCGTGACGCCGCGGGATCGAGCGCCAGGGTCCGCGCCGACCAGGCGGCGACGACGAGCACGACGGCGCTCACACTGAGCGCAAGGCCCTGGTCCGGGTAGCCGTGCAGGAGGGTGGCGAGGAGCAGGCCCGAGCCGAGAGGGAGCAGGGCGGAGAGCGCGGACACCGCGGGGCGGTGCCGCACGAGCAGCCAGCCGAGGAGCGGGAGCACGAGCATCGCCATCTGGGTCGGGCCCGCGAGGAGCGCGCAGATCGCGATGATGCTCGGGCCGGCCACGACGACGCGGCGCCACCCGGCCGCGGGGAGGATGATCCAGCCCGCGGCGTGCAGCACGCTGCCGACGAGGAGGGCCACCAGGAAGTAGGTGTTGGTGAGCACGAGCAGCAGGCCGCCGGCCAGGATGCAGGTGAGGCCGGCGACGTACCGGCCGCGATAGCTGCCCCACTTCAGTGGAAGCGTCATCGTCGGTTCTCGCTCGAGCACGGGTTGTCCCTCATCTCCTCCGGCCTCGCGGCGCGCGCGATCGGCCGATTTCCACGGCGGGGGGATGTGGGGGGTGATCGGTATGATACACGGCGCGGACCCCGCCCGCGGTGGATAGCGTTGACGGGTGCCGCTTCCTCCGAGTCCCCGCGCCCGTGTCATCGGCCACCGGGGTGCCAGCGGGTACCGGCCGGAGCACACGCGCTCCAGCTACGAGCTCGCCCTGGCCCTCGGCGCAGATGCCATCGAGCCCGACATCGTGGCCACGAGGGACGGCGTGCTCGTACTGCGCCACGAGAACGAGATCTCGGGCACCACAGACGTTGCCGCGCACCCGGAGTTCGCGGACCGCCGCGCCACGAAGGTCATCGACGGCAGCGAGCTGACCGGGTGGTTCACGGAGGACTTCACGTGGGCGGAGCTCCGCACGCTGCGCGCACGGGAGCGGCTCCCAAAGATCCGGCCGTCCAGCGCGTCCTTCGACGGGACCTTCGGGCTGCTCGCGCTGCCCGATCTCCTTCGACTGCTCGACGAGGCGGGCGAGGTCGACGGCGTGCGACCCGGCCTTGTCGTCGAGGTCAAGCACGCCACCTACTTCGAGTCCCTCGGCCTCCCGCTCGATGAGCTCCTCGCCCGGGATTTGAACGAGGCGGGTTGGAACGGGGCCGCGGACCGCCTCACCATTGAGGCGTTCGAGGAGAGCGTCCTGGCGAAGGTCCGCGCCCGCGGGGTGGGCGGCGAGTTCATCTACCTCGTCGAGGCGTCCGGGTCGCCGTTCGACGAGATCGCGGCCCGCGGCGCCCACGCTCGGGAGTACGCGGATCACCTCACCGACGAGGGACTCGCCGCGCTCGGCGGGCGGGTCGACGGCATCAGCGTCGACAAGGGCTTGATCCTGCCCACAGACGAGCACGGCCGGGCCGATGCGCCGAGCGACCTCGTGGCGCGGGCGCACGCGGCCGGGCTCCTCGTCTTCTGCTGGACGCTCCGGACCGAGAACCGGTTCCTGCCGGTGAACTTCCGCTACGGCGGCGGGCCGTCCGCTCCCGGCGATTACGAGAGCGAGTGGACGCGCATCCTGGGCACGGGCATCGACGGGGTCTTCGCGGACCACCCGGACCTCGCGGTCGCGGTGCGCGACGCAGCCGGCCCTACGGTCGCTGAGCCCTACGGTCGCTGAGCCCCTCGCGGTCGCTGAGTGGTGCGTCGCGTGCCGGGCTCCCGGACCGTGGATGTGGCGGCCCCCGTCAGGACCGAAGGCCCGTGACGTCCCTTCGACAGGCTCAGGGACCGTGAAAGGCCCGAGCCTGGAGTGTGGAAGCGGCTAGTCCTTCTTGAGGGCGGAGGGCTTGTGCACGGCCTCGCCGCCGCTCTTCTCGCTCTTCACGAGGTACTGCGGGTCGTCCTTCGATGCCCGCACCGTGCGGCCGGCGGCCTCGGTGTCCGAGGTGATCTTCTTCTCGACCTCGCCGGTGGCCTCACCGCCGTGCGACTTCCATGAGACGTGGTCGCCCTTCGAGAACTCGTCGTTCTTCTTGTTCGTCATGGCGCGACGCTACGCCGCCGGGCGGGGGCGCGGCGGGGGAGTCCCTGGGAGTCGGCCACGTGCTTCGTGCGAGAAGCACGGGCGGACGACCGCTGCACCGGCCGTATGGGCTGTACGGGCTGGACCGAGGCTCGTGCGCCGGACGGGGTCCGGTGTCGGGGGGAGAACGTACAATCGGGTACCGATATGACACCCCCTCCCGAGAACATCGTCCGGATCGTGTCCGGCGCGACGCCGGTGATCGTCGAGCCCCACAACTCCCTGCTCGACGGGCTCAATCCCGAGCAGCGCGAGGCGGTCGAGTACCGGGGGCCCGCCCTGCTCATCGTCGCGGGCGCCGGATCGGGCAAGACCCGCGTCCTCACCCACCGCATCGCCGGGCTGCTCGAGTCCCGCGAGGCGTGGCCCAGCCAGATCCTGGCCATCACGTTCACGAACAAGGCCGCCGCCGAGATGCGCGAGCGCGTGCAGTCGCTCGTCGGCAGGGCGGCCGAGGGCATGTGGATCTCGACGTTCCACTCGGCCTGCGTGCGCATCCTGCGCCGCGAGGCGGAGAACTTCGGCTTCACGCCGAACTTCACGATCTACGACTCCGCGGACAGCCGGGTGCTGATCAAGCGCATCATCAAGCAGTACCAGGCCGACGCGTACGGCTTCACGGTCGGCTCGGTCGCGTCCCGCATCTCGAAGCTCAAGAACGAGCTCGCCGATGTCGACAGCTTCGCCCGCACGGCGAACTTCAACGACCCGGCCGAGACGGCGTTCGTCGAGGTCTTCCGCGAGTACACGCGGTCGCTGAATGCGGCGCACGCATTCGACTTCGACGACCTCATCGGTCAGACCGTGTACCTGTTCCGCGCCTTCCCGCATATCGCGGCCAAGTACCAGCGCCGGTTCCGGCATGTGCTCGTCGACGAGTACCAGGACACGAACCACGCGCAGTACTCGCTCATCCGTGAGCTGACCCGGCCCGTCGCGCCGGAGCACGTGCCGGCGGACACCCGCACGGAGCGCAACCCCATGGGCGGCATCGACGGCGCGTCCCTCACGGTCGTCGGCGACTCCGACCAGTCGATCTACGCCTTCCGGGGCGCGGACATCCGCAACATCGTGGAGTTCGAGCGGGACTTCCCGAACTCGAAGGTCGTGCTGCTCGAGCAGAACTACCGCTCCACCCAGAACATCCTGTCCGCGGCCAACGCGGTCATCTCGAACAACTTCGACCGCAAGGACAAGAAGCTGTGGACGGCCGTGGGTGACGGCGAGAAGATCACCGGCTTCACGGGCTACTCCGGCCACGACGAGGCGCAGTTCGTGGCGGACGAGATCCAGAAGTTGCACGAGGAGGGGATGGACTACAAGGACATCGCCGTCTTCTACCGCACCAACTCGCAGACCCGCGCGCTGGAGGAGATCTTCATCCGGTCGGCCCTGCCCTACCGCATCATGGGCGGCACGAAGTTCTACGAGCGCGCCGAGATCAAGGACGCGATGGCCTACCTTGTCGCGGTCGCCAACCCCAACGACGTCCTCGCGCTGCGGCGCATCCTGAACACCCCGAAGCGCGGCATCGGACCGGCCACCGAGACCCAGCTCGGGGTGTACGCGGAGACGAACGGGGTGAGCTTCCGGCAGGCCATGCGGGATGCGGGCAAGCTCGGGCTCGGCCCGAAGGTGACCGGGTCCATCCTGCAGCTGGCCCGTCTGCTCGACGAGGTCGAGGAGATGCTCGACCCGATGACCCCGGGGGGACCGTCGGCCGTGAGCGACGTGCTGAGCGTGCTCATGGACCGCAGCGGTCTTCTCTCGACGCTGCGCAACAGCCGCGACCCGCAGGACGAGGCGCGCGCCGAGAACATCGACGAGCTCCTCGCCGTGACCAAGGAGTTCAGCCGCAACAACCCGGACGGCCAGCTGATCGACTTCCTCACCGAGGTGTCGCTCGTCGCTGCGGCCGACGAGCTCGACGACAGCTCGGGCACGGTCTCGCTCATGACCCTGCACACCGCCAAGGGCCTCGAGTACCAGGCGGTGTTCCTCACCGGCGTCGAGGAGGACCTGCTGCCGCACCGCATGTCGGCGAACGAACCCGGCGGGCCCGCGGAGGAGCGGCGGCTGTTCTACGTGGGCATCACCCGCGCGAGGCGCAAGCTGTTCATCTCGCTCGCCATGACGCGCGCGCAGTTCGGTGACACGAGCGTCGCGATGCCGAGCCGCTTCCTACAGGAGATCCCGGCGGACCTCATCGAGTGGAAGCAGTCGCCCGGCATGGCCAACTCCCGCGGCGGCACGCAGCCCCGGGCACTGAACGCGCGGCGGGAGGGTGGCGGGTACGGCTTCAACCGGTCCTCCCGAGCCATGGACGGGCCGAGCTTCGCCGACAGCACGTCGCGCGCCCTCGGCGAGTCGCGACCGAAGACCGAGTGGACCAACCGCGTCACCGGCACGGTGCGGGACAACGGCGACCTCGAGCTCGCGGCGGGTGACCGCATCCGGCACACGGACTTCGGCGAGGGGCGCGTGGGCGCGGTCACGGGGGTCGGCCCGAAGCGCATCGCCGAGGTGCACTTCGACACGGCCGGGCGCAAGCGACTGCTCATCAAGGTCGCGCCGATCGAGAAGATCTAGCGGAGCGGAACACGCGCCCCACACTGGGGGCAGCGAAGCGGCAGACGAACGCGGCCGCCCCGAATAGCATGATGATGCCCGCGGGGGAACCGGGCGGATACTGGGGATCGAAGTGCTAGGAACGAACGCGTGATGATGTCGCGTGTGGACCGGGGCGTGGGGGAGCGCGGACCGGTCGGATTCGCCCTGCTCCGGGTGCTCGTGGTGGCCACGATCGTGCTGGGGGTGAACTACGTCGCCTGGCGCTGGCTCTTCTCGCTGAACTGGTACGCCTGGTGGATCGCGATCCCGCTGGTGATCGCCGAGACGTACAGCCTCATCGACGTCGCCCTGTTCGGCATGACCATGTGGCGGGCCCGCACGCGGCCGCGTCCGCCCGCGCCCGAGGCCGGGCTCACCGTCGACGTCTTCATCACCACCTACAACGAGCCGATCGACATGGTCGCGGACACCGCCCGGGCGGCGAGGGACATCCGCTACCCGCACAACACCTGGATCCTGGACGACGGGGCGCGCGACGACATGCGCCAGGCCGCGGCCGAACTGGGCGTCGGCTACATCTCGCGCGGCGAGGAGTGGAAGGACCGCCCCCTGCACGCGAAGGCGGGCAACCTGAACAACGCGCTGCTGGCGACCGAGGGCGAGTTCCTGCTCATCCTCGACGCTGACCAGGTGCCGCTCCCCGAGATCCTCGACAACGCCCTCGGCTACTTCGCCGATCCGAAGGTCGCCCTCGTGCAGACCCCGCAGGAGTTCGGCAACGTGGCGACGGGCGACCCGCTCGGCAGCCAGGCGCCCCTGTTCTACGGCCCCATCCAGCAGGGCAAGGACGGCTGGAACGCCGCCTTCTTCTGCGGATCGAACGCGCTGCTGCGGCGGGAGGCCCTCATGCAGCTGGGGCTCACCCAGTACGTGCGCGAGGTGGAGCGCGCCGTGCTCGTCGCGCTGCGCGGGGCCGACCGGGTGATCGCCCGCGCCCGACGGGGCACCGACGCGAACGACGTCATGGTCAACGCGGCACTCGACGAGATCGCGCTCGCCGTCGACACCGCGCGTACGAGCCTCAAGCAGGGCGAGCCAATCGCCCGCGTCACCTACGACCTGCAGCAGCAGATCGACGCCGTGTCGCACGCGATGGTGTCGTTCGACCTGCACCTGCTCGAGATGGACCTCGCGGCCATCCGAGAGCTGGACGCGGGCACGGGCGATCAGCTCGACGTGCTGCTCGACGTGGACACGACCGTCGACACGCTCGCCATGCGCCAGCTCTCGCCGCTCGGCGCGCTCGAGTCGGTGCAGGCCCTGCTGCGCACCATCGACGTCGACCGCTCGGACGAGGCCGTTCCGCTCATGCCGCTGGCCACCATCTCCGTGACGGAGGACATGGCCACGTCCATGCGCCTGCACGGCCTGGGCTGGAAGACCGTGTACCACCACGAGCTGCTCGCGATCGGGCTCGCGCCGGAGGACCTCGGTACCATGCTCAAGCAGCGGCTGCGCTGGGCGCAGGGCACCATGCAGGTGATGCTCCGCGAGAACCCGCTCGTGCAGCGCGGCATGACCTGGGCGCAGCGGCTCATGTACTTCTCCACGATGTGGAGCTACCTCAGCGGCTTCGCCGCCGTGGTCTACTTCACCGCTCCGATCGTGTTCCTGTGCTTCGGCGTGCTGCCGGTCGACTCCAACGCCGCCGAGTTCTTCGCGCGCTTCCTGCCGTTCATGATCGTGAACCAGCTCCTCTTCGTGGTCAGCAGCCGGGGGGTCTCGACCTGGCGGGGCCAGCAGTACAGCCTCGCCCTGTTCCCGATCTGGATCCGCTCCGTCACGAGCGCCGTGGCGAACGTGTACTTCAACCGTCCCCTCGGCTTCGTCGTCACCTCCAAGACGCGCCAGGAGGGCAACCAGTGGGGCCTCGTGCGGGTGCAGCTCGTGCTCGCGTGCCTCCTCGTCATCTCGACGGTCATCGGCGTCACCCGGCTCGTGCTCGGCGTCGGTGAGCCCATCGGCACGCTGGTCAACGTCGCGTGGGTCGTGTTCGACCTCGTCGTCCTCAGCGTTCTCATCCCCGCAGCCCGCTTCCGGGGCTTCGAATCCAACACACAGGAGGTATCCGCCTAATGGAATACACAGTCAAGGATCTGGGCGGCGGTGTCGCCGTGCTGCACCTCGACGGCCGGCTCAACATGACAAGCGCCGCACGGCTGCGCGAGGCCGTGACGAGCACGGTCGCCAACGGCCACCCGCGCATCGCGGTCGACCTCGCCAACGTGGACTTCATGGACTCGTCGGGACTGGGCGCGCTGATCAGCGGGCTGAAGACGGCGAGGCAGGCAGGCGGCGACCTGCGCATCGCCGCACCCTCCGAGCAGGTGAAGCTCGTGCTTCAGCTGACCAACATGGAGCGGGTACTCCTGGCGCACGAGCGCGCCGAAACCGCCTTCAGTGGCTGACATGGCGACGCACACGCTGCACATGGCCGTCCCGCCCGGGGACGTCGACGCCGTGCACGCTCTGCTGGAGACGGTGTGGGCGGACGTCCCCGACATCCCGATGATGGAGCGGTTCAAGTTCGAGACCGCTCTTCTCGAGCTCGCCTCGAACGTCGTCAAGCACGCGGACGGCGGCTACGGCCTGTGGTGCACCCTCGAGATCGACGCCCGGCCCGGGCGCATCGAGGCGATGGTGCTCGACGACGGTGAGCCGTCGGACGCGAACGTGCTCGAGCCGCGGGAGATGCCAGACGAGCTGTCCGAGTCCGGCAGGGGCATCGCCATGATCCAGGCGCTCGTCGACGACCTGGCGTACTCGCGGGAGGGGACGACGAACCGCTGGCGCATCTCGCGACGCTTCGTGGCGGAATGACGACGGGGTACGCGACCCGCGGCGCGGACGCGGTCGTGAGCGAGGCCCAGCGTCAGGAGGCGCTCGACGAGCTCGGGATCCTCGACACGGCGCCCGAGGAGCGATTCGATCGCATCACCCGCATGGCGGCCCGCATCTTCGGCACCCGCTCGTCCGCGATCTCCTTCATCGACCGGGACCGGCAGTGGCTGAAGTCCGTCGTCGGCGAGGTGGATCGGGAGAAGCGGCGGAGCGACGCGTTCTGCGACACCGTGGTGCGGGAGCGCGACACCCTGGTCGTCCCGGACGCCAGTGCGGATCCGCGCTTCAAGCACAACCCGTTCGTGGAGGGCGACCCGGGCCTCCGGTTCTACGCCGGTCACCCGCTCGAGGCGCCCGGAGGTGAGCCCGTCGGCAGCTTCTGCGTCTTCGGTCCCGAGCCGCGCACGATGACGGACGACGACATCCGCCTGCTGCGGGACTTCGCCGGTTGGGTGCAGGACGAGCTGTGGGCGAGCGAGGAGCTCGACCGCGCCGCCGAGGTGCAGCGCGGCCTCCTGCCGAAGGAGCCGATCCGGCCGCCGGGGTATGACGTCGCGGCGCGGTGCCTGCCCGCGCGCGTCGTCGGCGGTGACTTCTACTCCTGGCAGGAGACGCCCGGCGGCGCAGCGTTCACCATCGGCGACGTCATGGGGAAGGGGCTGTCCGCGGCGATCATCGCGGCCACCGTGCGCGGCGTGTTCCTCGGTACCGGCGTCCAGGGGGACATCGTGGCCATGGCCACGGCCGCAGCCGACGTCCTGCAACCGGACCTCGAGGAGGCCGGCAGCTTCGTGACCATGCTCCACGCGCGGCTCGACGCCGCATCGGGGGACCTGCGCTACCTCGACTCCGGTCACGGCCTTGGCCTGATCGTGCGCGCGGACGGCAGCACCGAACGGCTGTTCTCGGTGAACCCGCCGCTCGGCATCGACCTCGGCATCCCGCTGATCGCCCGGCACACGACGATCGGTCCGGGGGACGCATTCGTCGCTGTGAGCGACGGCGTGCTCGACCTCTTCGACGGCACCCTCACCGGGCTCGAGGAGGTCGCCGCGATCGTGCGCCGCGGGCCGGACGCACAGGCCGCCGTGGACGGCATCCTCGCGCTGACCCCGCGCCGCGCGGCCGACGACGTGACCGTGGTCATCGTGCGTCGCCGAGGCTGAGCGCCGCAAACCCTCGCAGAAACCGGGGCGGCCCGCCACACTGGGGGGATGACTGAAGCAGGAACCTCGACGCGGACCCAGACCGCGGCCGTCGTCTACAACCCCATCAAGGTCGACCTCGAAGCCATCCGGGCCGTCGTCGCGACGGAGGAGGCCGCGGCCGGCTGGGCCGAGACGCTGTGGTTCGAGACCTCCGTCGAGGATCCCGGGCAGGGGGCCGCGCGCGAGGCGCTGGAGGCCGGCGCCACGATGGTCATCGCGGCAGGCGGCGACGGCACGGTGCGCGCGATCGCCGAGGTCGTCTACCCGAGCGACGCCACGCTCGCGCTGCTGCCGTCCGGCACCGGGAACCTGCTGGCGCGCAACCTGAAGCTGACGCTCAACGACCTCCAGCACTCCATCCACTCCGCCTTCTCGGGCACCGACCGTGACATCGACATCGCCGAGATCGACATCCGTCACGAGGACGGCTCGATGACCTCCCACGCCTTCCTCGTGATGGCGGGACTCGGGCTCGACGCCAAGATGCTGGCCAACACGGACGACGAGCTCAAGAAGAAGGTCGGCTGGCTCGCGTACGTCAGCGCGTTCGGGAAGGCGCTGCTCGACAAGAACCAGCTGCGGGTCAAGTACAAGCTCGACGACAAGCGGGTGAGGTCGATTCGAGCCCACACCATCATCGTCGGCAACACCGGCGCGCTGCAGGCGAACGTGCTGCTCCTGCCGGAGGCCGTCATCGACAACGGCGAGTTCGAGATCCTGCTGCTGCGACCGGAGGGCCTGGTCAGCTGGGTGCAGATCGCCGTGAAAATCCTCTGGGAGAACGGGGTGCTACGCCGCCTCCGCTTCGGCGACAAGCTCATGACCAAGGAGGTCGACGCGCTGAACTACCAGAAGGCGAAGCTCGTCACGGTCCGGCTGAGCCGCCCCGAGGAGATCCAGCTCGACGGCGACGGGTTCGGGCGCGCGGTGGCCTTCCGCGCGCGCATCGTGCCGGGCGGCTTGACCGTGCGCGTTCCCGCCGAGGAGTAGCCCGCCCTACGCGGCGGCCGGTCGTGCGCGCCGCGTGCCGCGCAGCACGCCGAGGCAGTAGTCGCGGGGCCAGTGCCGGATGCGGGCGGGCAGCAGCGGGTACACGAGCCGGGTCACCGCGAGGAGCAGCAGGAACCGGCGCCGGCGGCGCGGTCCCCACGGCATCCCGTACTCCCGGCGCAGGCGGGGCGGCAGGAGACCGGCGGTCGCGAGCCGGCCGAGAGGCAGCGCCGCCCTCATCCAGAGCGGTGCCGCGACCGGGTGCAGCAGGGCGTCGGCGACCGATCGCGCCTCGTCCGTCACGGTGAGCCGGTCGACCGCGGCCCGCCAGTACCGGTCGAACGCGGCGCGATCCGCCGGCCACCGCTCGGCCGGCATCTGCAGGCTGGTGCCGAGCGCCACCCACTCCGCGTAGATCCGGTCGGCGGCCTCGGCGTCGAGGGCGCCGAACACGACCTCGTGCATGCGCACCGCGGCGTCCCACAGGGTGGCCGCGACCCAGAGCTGCAGCTGCGGGTCGACGGCGTCGTAGGCCGGTCTGTCCCCGTCGGCGTCATCGCGCACTGCGCGGTGCGCGGCGTTGACGAGGGCGACGGCCCGGCGCACGTCCTCGGTCGTGCCGCAGCCGACCGCGTAGGAGTAGGCGAGGGTGTTGCGCAGCCGCCCCACGGGGTCGCGGACGAAGCCCGAGTGCGCGGCGACGCCGCGGCCGACCGCCGGGTCGGCGATCTGCATCAGGATGGCGTACCCGCCCGCGCCGATCAGCAGCGCCTCGCTTCCGAGCTCCGCCATGCTTCCCCACCGGGGTCGCTCCCACCGCATCCCGCGCCTCCGCTCCCCGGTTCCACCGTGTGCGCGACTCCGCCGATCGTCCCGCACACGGAAACGCTAGCGGTAGGCTTTTTGACGGTCTCTCGGAACCACGGACTCGGCGCGGATCCTTTCGCGCGGGGCGGCTCCCGACCGACGAACTCAAACACCGCGACTACGCGCGCCGGAGCCGGCGCGCGGATGGGATGGACAGCGTGGACCTATTCGAATACCAGGCGAGGGACCTCTTCGAGTCCTACGGAGTGCCGGTGCTGCCGGGGATCGTCGCGGACACGCCCGAGGAGGTGCGCGCCGCCGCGGAGAAGCTCGGCGGCACCGTCGTCGTGAAGGCCCAGGTCAAGACCGGCGGCCGCGGCAAGGCGGGCGGCGTGAAGGTCGTCAAGACCCCGGAGGCCGCGTTCGAGGCGGGACAGGCCATCCTCGGTCTGGACATCAAGGGTCACACCGTGCAGCGCGTGATGGTCGCCGCCGGCGCCCGGATCGCCCAGGAGTTCTACTTCTCGATCCTGCTCGACCGCGCCAACCGCTCCTACCTGTCGCTCACCAGCGTCGAGGGCGGCATGGAGATCGAGGAGCTCGCGGTCACGAAGCCGGAGGCCCTCGCCCGCGTCGAGGTCGACCCGCTGGCCGGCGTCGACGCCGAGAAGGCCCGCGAGATCGCCCGCGCCGCGTCGTTCCCGGAGGAGCTGATCGAGAAGGTCGCTCCCGTGATCGAGCGCCTCTGGACGGTCTACCGCGACGAGGACGCAACGCTGGTCGAGGTGAACCCGCTCGTGCTCACCGAGGACGGCGAGATCATCGCACTGGACGGCAAGGTCACGCTCGACGAGAACGCCGGGTTCCGGCACCCGGAGCACGAGGCGCTCGTCGTCGCGGGCGACACCGACCCGCTCGAGGCCAAGGCCAAGGAGTCCGACCTCAACTACGTGAAGCTCGACGGCCAGGTGGGAATCATCGGGAACGGCGCCGGACTCGTGATGAGCACGCTCGACGTCGTCTCCTACGCGGGCGAGAAGCACGGCGGCGTCACGCCGGCCAACTTCCTCGACATCGGCGGCGGCGCGTCCGCCGAGGTCATGGCGGCCGGCCTCGACGTCATCCTCGGCGACGACCAGGTCAAGAGCGTGTTCGTGAACGTCTTCGGTGGCATCACCGCCTGCGACGCCGTCGCGAACGGCATCGTCGGCGCGCTCGACAAGCTGGGCGACGCCGCCTCGAAGCCCCTCGTGGTGCGCCTCGACGGCAACAACGTCGAGGAGGGCAGGCGCATCCTCGCGGAGGCAGCCCACCCGCTCGTGACCGTCGTCGACACCATGGACGAGGCGGCCGACCGCGCAGCAGAGCTCGCCAACGCCGCCAACTGATCCGCGTTCCGACAGAGAAAAGGAAAACACCCATGTCGATTCTTCTCGACGAGAACTCGATCATCATCGTCCAGGGCCTCACCGGATCCGAGGGGAGCAAGCACGCGGCACGCATGCTGCGCTCCGGCTCGCGCATCGTCGGCGGCGTCAACCCCCGCAAGGCGGGCACCCAGGTGGAGATCGAGGGCACCTCGCTGCCGATCTTCGGCACGGTCGCCGACGCCATGGCCGAGACCGGCGCGACAGTCTCCGTCATCTTCGTGCCGCCGGCCTTCGCGAAGGACGCCGTCATCGAGGCCGTGGACGCGGGCATCCCGCTCGCCGTCGTCATCACGGAGGGCATCCCGGTGAAGGACTCCGCCGAGTTCTGGGCGCACGCCAACAACCACGGCAACAAGACCCGGATCATCGGCCCGAACTGCCCCGGCGTCATCAGCCCCGGCAAGTCGAACGCCGGCATCATCCCGGCCACCATCACGGACGCCGGCCCCATCGGCCTCGTCTCCAAGTCGGGCACCCTGACCTACCAGATGATGTTCGAGCTGCGCGACATCGGCATCTCCACCGCCGTCGGCATCGGCGGCGACCCGATCATCGGGACCACCCACATCGACGCGCTCGCCGCGTTCGAGGCGGACCCGGAGACCAAGGCCATCGTCATGATCGGCGAGATCGGCGGCGACGCCGAGGAGCGCGCAGCCGACTTCATCCAGAAGAACGTGACGAAGCCCGTCGTCGCCTACGTCGCCGGCTTCACCGCCCCCGAGGGTAAGACCATGGGCCACGCCGGCGCCATCGTCTCGGGCGGCAGCGGAACGGCGCAGGGCAAGAAGGAGGCCCTCGAGGCCGCGGGCGTGCGCGTCGGCAAGACGCCGACGGAGACCGCCAACCTCATGCGCGAGGTCATCCAGGCCCTGTAGGCGTCCCGTAGGCATCGTGAGGTGCCGCCTTCGGTCCCGCCGGCAGCTCGGGAGGGTCCGAAGGCGGCACCTCACGGCGTTTGAGCGGGGCCGTCCAGGCGGGCGCCGGTAGGGTCGAAGCCGCATGAATCGTCCAACCACCGCGCTCTTCGCGGCCCTCGAAGCCCTCCTGGTCGCCGCGATCGGCATCGGCATCCCGCTCGTACCGCTCACGGTGCTCTGGGCGACCCAGTACGACCTGCAGATCGACTGGGCGGTGTTCTTCCGGGCCGCGGTCGACGTCTGGCTGCTCGGCCACGGGGCGGACCTCGCGGTCGTCCTCGACCCCGCCATCGCCGCCTCCCTCGGCCTCGCCGGCGCCGAGGCGCCGTTCACGCTGACCCTCGCGCCGCTCGGCTTCGCCGTGCTCACCCTGCTGCTCGGGATGCGCGCGGGCCGCCGCCTCGGCGACACCGACCACCGCGCACTGGGGCTCGCAGCCGCCGTCGCGGTCTTCGCCCTGATCGCGGTCGGCGTCACCCTGCTGGCCCAGCACCCGAACGCCGCGCCCGCGCTTGCACAGGGGATCGTGCTGCCCACGCTCGTCTTCGGCTCCGGCGTCGCCATCGGCTCCGAGCTCGGCCGCCGGCGCCGATCCCGTGCCTCCGCGGCGGGCGCCAGCCTCTCGGCCCGGGCGTCCTCCCTCGGATCGACGCTGGGTGCGACGCTCCGCTCCTCGCGGGCCGGACGGGCGGTGCTTGCTCCGGTGCGGAGCGCGCGCGAGCGGCTCGACGCGGTGCCGGGTCACCTGCGCGCGTCCGCCGCGTCCGCCCTGTCCGGCGGGGCCGCATCGGCCTTCGCCGTGATCGCCGCCGCCTCGATCGCGGTCGCCGTGCTGCTCGCGACCGGGTACGCGCGGGTCATCACGCTCTACGAGTCCCTGCAGACGGGCGTCGCCGGCGGCATCGCCCTCACGCTCGCGCAGCTCGCGCTCATCCCGAACGTCGTGCTGTGGGGCGCGAGCTGGCTCGTCGGGCCGGGCTTCGCCATCGGCACCGGCTCGTCCGTCTCGCCGCTCGGCACCTCCCTCGGCCCCATCCCCGCCCTTCCGCTGCTCGGCCCGCTGCCGCAGGGCGAGCTGACCTTCGGTCTGCTCGGCGTGCTCGTGCCCGTGCTCGCCGGCTTCCTCTCCGCGGTCGCGCTGCAGCCGCGCGTGCGCCGCGCGTTCGGCGGCACCGACCCCGGGCGCCGCTGGCTCGCCGCGGTCGGCGCAGGCATGGGCCTCGCGGGCGCGGTCGTGCTCGCCGTGCTCACCTGGTGGTCCGCCGGGTCGGCCGGGCCCGGCCGCCTCGCCGATGTGGGCCCCTCGCCGTGGTGGGTGCTGCTGTTCGCGTTCCTCGAGATCGGCGGGGGCGCCGTGCTCGGGATGCTGGCGGCCGCCCGGGGCATCCGCCTGCCGCGTCGCCGCTAGCTGGACCGCCGGACCGGCGGACCGGCGGACCGGCAACTGCCGGTGCGACCAGGGCGCCGAGCGGGCAACCGCCGGTGGGACCGGCGCTTCCGCGGCCGCCGCTAGGCTTGTCGAGTGCTGAAGGTCGTGGTGCTCATCTCGGGTGGCGGATCCAACCTCCGGGCGCTGCTGCAGGCGACCGAGGATCCGGGCTATCCGGCGCGCGTGATCGCCATCGGGGCGGATCGCGACGCGGACGGGCTCGGGCTCGCCGAGGAGTTCGGCATCCCATCGTTCACGGTGCCGTTCACGAACTTCGCCACCCGTGAGGAGTGGGCGGCCGAGCTCGTCCGCCAGATCCGCGTGTGGCAGCCGGACCTGGTGGTGCTGAGCGGCTTCATGCGGCTGCTGCCGCCCTCAGCCGTCGAGGCGCTCACGCCCAACCTGATCAACACCCACCCGGCGTACCTGCCCGAGTTCCCCGGCGCCCACGCCGTGCGCGACGCCTTCGCGGCGGGCGTCACGGAGACCGGGGCATCCATCATCGTGGTCGACAACGGCGTCGACAGCGGACCGATCATCGCCCAGCAGCGCGTGCCCGTGCTGCCCGGTGACACCGAGACGACGCTGCACGAGCGCATCAAGGTGGTGGAGCGCACCCTGCTCGTGCAGACGGTGCGCGACATCGCCGACGGAGCGCTCGCGCTCGAGACCCTGACCTGAGACCCCGGAGGCACTGCACCATGAGCGGACCCACCCACGACCCGGCCAGCTACCGGGAGCGCGACCTCGTGAAGATCGAGCGCGCGCTCATCTCCGTGAGCGACAAGACGGGGCTCGTCGAGCTCGCGGAAGCCCTCGCGGCGGCCGGCGTCGAGATCGTGTCGACGGGATCCACCGCGAAGACCATCTCCGACGCGGGTGTCGCCGTGACCGAGGTCTCCACCGTCACGGGCTTCCCCGAGTCGCTCGACGGCCGCGTCAAGACGCTGCACCCCGCCGTACACGCCGGGCTGCTCGCCGACCTCCGCCTCGAGTCGCACGAGCGGCAGCTCGGCGAGCTGGGCATCGCGCCCTTCCAGCTCGCCGTGGTGAACCTGTACCCCTTCGTGGAGACCGTCGCCTCCGGCGCATCGGCCGCCGACGTCGTCGAGCAGATCGACATCGGCGGCCCGGCGCTCGTGCGCGCGTCGGCGAAGAACCACGCAAACGTCGCCGTCGCGGTGTCGCCCGCGAGCTACCCGGTGATCCTCGAAGCGCTGCGGTCGGGCGGGACGTCGCTCGTGCAGCGCCGCGCTCTCGCGGCTACCGCGTTCGCGCACACCGCCGCCTACGACGCCGCCGTCGCGGCGTGGTTCGAGGCGCCCGAGGGGACGGGTGGCGCGTCCGACGCGACGCCGGCCGACGGCGCGGACTTCGCGGACTCCCTCACCTCGGAGTTCTCCCTCACCCAGGTGCTCCGCTACGGCGAGAACTCGCACCAGAAGGCCGCGCTCTACTCGAGCCCCGGGGGAGCGGGCATCGCCCAGGCCGAGCAGCTGCACGGCAAGGAGATGTCGTACAACAACTACGTCGACGCGGACGCGGCCGTGCGCGCCGCCTTCGACTTCGCCGAGCCCGCGGTCGCGATCATCAAGCACGCGAACCCGTGCGGCATCGCGGTTGCCACCCCGACGGCGGTGGACCCCATCGCGTCCGCCCACCGGCGCGCGCACGACTGCGACCCCGTGTCCGCGTTCGGCGGCGTGATCGCCGCGAATCGCACGGTGACGCTCGGCATGGCCGAGACGGTGAAGGAGATCTTCACCGAGGTGCTCGTGGCGCCCGGATTCGAGCCGGACGCGCTCGCGCTGCTGAAGACCAAGAAGAACCTGCGCCTGCTGCAGCTGCCCGCCGGGTACGAGCGCGAGCCGCGCGAGGTGCGGCAGATCAGTGGCGGCGCCCTCGTGCAGACCGCGGACACCTTCGACGGGTTCGACCCGTCCTCCTGGACGCTCGTGTCCGGTGCCGAGGCGGACCAGGCGACGCGTGCGGACCTCGAGTTCGCGTGGAAGGCCTGCCGCTCGGTGAAGTCGAACGCCATCCTGCTCGCCCACGCCGGCGCATCCGTCGGCGTCGGAATGGGACAGGTGAACCGGGTCGACTCGTGCCACCTCGCCGTGAGCCGGGCCGGCGCCCGGGCGAGCGGATCCGTGGCGGCGTCGGACGCGTTCTTCCCGTTCGCGGACGGCCTCGAGGTGCTCCTCCAGGCCGGCGTGCGCGCGGTGGTGCAGCCCGGCGGCTCGGTGCGGGACGAGGAGGTCATCGCGGCAGCCCAGGCGGCGGGCGTGACCATGTACTTCACGGGCGAGCGCCACTTCTTCCACTGATCCGCGCGTGCCCGCGGTGTGCGGGTAGGAGTGTGAGGTGCGTGCGGTGTAGGTGCGTGTGGGTGCTCGGTTTGTCGGTGCGCGTGCTCAACGCAGGCTCCCCGTTCCCGAACGCAGGCTCCCTCTAAGCCGCACCCGCGTAGTTCCGTGCATTGAACCCTCGCGAACGCCCGTGGAGCCTGTGTGGGGAATGGTGAGCCTGTGTTGGGATCCGTCGAGCCTGTGTTCGGTGCTGGGTAGCCGAAGTCCCGTCCCGATCCTGCGCCGCCGCCCCACGTCTCTCCGGATTCCCGTGTCGCCGGCCCTGCGCGACCCTGCGCACCCCGCCACTCGACGCAATTCAGCAGATGTGAGCGGGCGGTCGGCGTGTCGTTGCTTCCAGACGGCGTGTCGAGTGAGATCTGCTGAATAACGTCGTTCGGCGGGGCGGATCTGCTGAGTTGCGCGAGATGTGGGCCCGAATCTGCTGGGTTGCGTTGGTCCGGGGCGTGATTTGCTGAGTTGCGTTGCTCCGGGGCGAGATTTGCTGATCTGCGTCGGTGCTCATCCCGATCTGCGGGTTGCGTCGCGCCCGCGCGTCCGCGCCCGCGCGGCCGCGGGTCCGGGGACGGCGCTCTCGGACTGCTCATAAGGTGGGCCTGTAGGGTCGTTGCTCGTGACTTCAGCGCCCCCGAACGACCCGAACAGCCGCGACCGCAACGACGCAGGCGGGACGAACCAGCCCGGTGAGGCCGCACCCGTGTCCGCGTCCCGCGCCGTGGGGTCGTCGGGGATGGGCGGTGGCGCCGGTCGCAGCACGGGCTCGAGCTCCAGCGGGGCATCCCCGTCGCGCGGACGCCGCGGCACCCGCGGCACCCGCACCACCCGCACCACCCGCACCACCGGCGGCACCCGCACCACCGGCACCCCCACCACCGCAGCGCCGCGGTCCATCGCCGACGTCTCCTTCGGGCGCGCGCTCGCCGCGTCCGTGCTCTCCGCCCTCGTGGTCGCGGCCGTGGCGCACGTCGTCAACGCGCTCGCCTACTTCGTGGGCGGCGGCAGCACCTTCCAGGTGCTCGCGCAGGTCAGCGCCTACTTCCTCTGGTCGAGCGTGTTCGCGTTCGTGCTGCTCGTCGCGTTCGCCGCGCTGGGCGGATTCCGGCGCTGGCACAACGCCCTCATCGTCGGCCTGGTGTCCGGCCTCGTGGGCGCCGTGCTCGGCACCATCCTCACCGTGACGAGCGGCGGGCAGCCGCTCAACTCCGACGTCCTCAGCTTCGCGGGTGCCAGCCTCGTCGGCGTCAACCTGATCTTCGTGCTCGCCTACGCGGTCGCCACCCCGACGCTGGGCCGCCGGGTCTGGAACGCCATGCTCGCAGCCCGGTCCACCGAGGACGAGCGGCCCCGCACCGCCCTCGTGCGGATCCCCGCGACCACGCTCGCGGAGGGGCAGCTCACCCACCTCGACCGCCAGCCCATCGACCAGCAGCTCGCCGACGAGCAGTGGGAGCGCTACGTGCTCGCGTTCGAGGAGAACGGCTGGAAGACGCGCGAGGTGCCCGCGGCGTCCGACCTCGCCGACTCGGTGTTCGTCGAGGATGCGGTCGTGCTGTTCGGCGACACCGCCGTGCTCACCAGCCCGGGTGCGCTGTCGCGCCGCGGCGAGATCGAGGGCGTCGAGGAGGCCGTGCGCGAGCTCGGCTTCGCGGTCGAGAGGATCGAGCTCCCCGGCACCCTGGACGGCGGCGACGTGCTCAAGGCCGGCGACAAGGTCTACGTCGGCCGCAGCGGCCGTACGAACGCGGAGGGCATCGCCCAGCTGCGCGCCATCGTGTCGCCGCTCGGTTACCGAGTCATCCCCGTGCCGGTGACGAAGACCCTGCACCTCAAGTCCCAGGTCACCGCGCTGCCCGACGGCACCGTGATCGGACACCCCGAGACCGTCGATGCGCCGGAGATGTTCGACCGCTTCCTCGCCGTGCCGGAACCGCACGGCTCCGCGGTGGTGGTGCTCGACGAGGGCACGCTGCTCATGTCCGCGTCCGCGCCGGCGACCGCTGCCCGCCTGGCCGACCTCGGCTACCGCGTGGTCACCGTCGACGTGTCGGAGTTCGAGAAGCTCGAGGGCTGCGTGACCTGCCTGTCCGTCCGCATCCGCTGACGCCACGCCGAGCCGACCCGGAGAGCCGGCCGACGAGCCGACCCGACCCGGAAAGCCGACCAAGAGGCTGAGCGGCACGGCGATCAAGCCGAGCGTGCCGAACGTCGGCGACGGTGGAGAAGCGAAAACCGAATAGTCCATCGGGAAATACAGTGCGCAAAGCGATATCGATGTATTCGATCTGTCAATAACTGCGATTCTTTTGCTTATGTCATTGCGGCAATTTCTCAGGGAGGGTTAGGGTAAAAGGCTGGTCGCGGCCGCCGGGGGAGTCGGTGGCGGGGATCGGCCTACGGATTCGACATACGCAGCCGAGGAGGACGTCATGACGACAGGCAACGCAACGGTGAACCGCGCCGGCTTGACGGCGGTCATCGGGGCCCTCCTTCCCCTCGGCCTTCCGACGTCTCCCCAGTCGGCCCGGCTCCGCTAGGAGGAACGGCCCCGGCACATCCGCCGGTCGGGCCGCCTCCATCGCCACCTCGTCGGCCGACCTCGCCGACCCCTTCTCCCGCGACGCCCTCCCCCCAGGGACGCCGCCGCACCTCCAGCATCGTCGCTACCACTCAAGAGGATTTCGTTTTGCCTGAGTCCGACCGGACCACCAACCCCCCAACCGCTCGCCGCGGGACCCTCGCCACGATCTCCCGGCTCTACCCCTACATCCGGCCCGCGATGCCGCGCATCGTGCTGGGCATGATCGCAGCGCTCATCGGCGCCGTCGTCGCGCTCATCATCCCGCAGGTGCTGCGCGGACTCGTCGACGGACCCCTGCAGGACGGTGACTCGGCCCAGGTCGTGCCGGCCGTGCTCTTCATCCTCGGACTCGGCGTGCTCGAGGCCGTCATGATCGCGCTGCGTCGCTGGTTCGTGCTCACCCCGGGCACCCAGGTGGAGTCGCGCCTGCGCAACGACTTCTACCGCAAGCTGCAGGACCTGCCCGTCGCCTTCCACGACCGCTGGCAGAGCGGGCAGCTGCTGTCCCGCATGGTCAGCGACCTGAACCTGATCCGGCGCTGGCTCTCATTCGGCATCGTGCTGTTCATCGTGAACATCGTCACGATCGGCATCGGCTTCGGGTTCCTGATCAGCATCAACGTGTACCTCGGCGTCGGCTTCCTGATCTGCTCCATCCCCATCTGGATCTACGGCTACGTGTTCGAGAAGAAGTACTCGATCATCACCCGCCGCAGCCAGGACCAGGCCGGAGACCTCGCGACTGCCGTCGAGGAGTCCGTGCACGGCATCCGGGTGCTCAAGGCCTTCGGCCGCGGCAAGCACATGCTGCGCAACTTCTCGAGCCAGGCGGAGGACCTGCGCGGCACGGAGATCGAGAAGGCGCGCGCCATCGCCGGCATCTGGCTATGGCTGCTGCTCGTGCCGGACGTCACGTTCGCGCTCGCGCTGCTCGCCGGCGTGCTGCTCGCCTACAACGGCGAGCTCTCGGTCGGCGACCTCGTCGGCTTCTTCGCGACCGCGACCGTGCTGCGCTGGCCGATCGAGTCCATCGGCTTCCTGCTCTCGATGACGTTCGACACCCGCACGGCGGTCGACCGCTACTTCGAGGTCATGGACGAGACGAACACGATCACCGACCCCGCGGAGCCGAAGACGATCGCCGAGCCCCACGGCCGGCTGACGTTCGACGACGTGCACTTCCGCTACCAGGACTCGCCCGCGCACGTGCCGGACCTGCTGAACGGCGTCGACCTCACGCTGGAGCCGGGCGAGACCATGGCGCTCGTGGGCCTCACCGGATCCGGCAAGTCGACCCTGACCGCGCTGCCGACGCGCCTGTACGACGTGACGGGGGGCGCGGTGCTGCTCGACGGCGTCGACGTGCGGGAGCTGAGCCGCGAGGACCTGCGCACCCACATCGCCATGGCGTTCGAGGATGCAACCCTGTTCTCCTCGTCGGTCCGCGACAACGTGCTGCTCGGCCGCCAGGAGTTCGCCGAAGGCGGCCCCGAGGCCGACGCGGCGCTCGCCGAGGCGCTGGAGATCGCCCAGGCGACGTTCGTGTACGACCTGCCCGACGGGGTCGACACGAAGGTCGGCGAGGAGGGCCTCAGCCTCTCCGGCGGACAGCGTCAGCGGCTGGCGCTCGCCCGCGCGGTCGCGGCGAAGCCCGACGTGCTCGTGCTCGACGACCCGCTGTCCGCCCTCGACGTCGACACGGAGGCGCTCGTCGAGGCGGCGCTGCGTCGCGTGCTCGCGTCGACGACCGCGCTCATCGTGGCCCACCGGCCGTCGACCGTGATGCTCGCCGACCGGGTGGCCCTGCTGGAGAACGGCCGGATCACCGCGATCGGCACGCACTCCGAGCTGCTCGCGACGAGTGAGCACTACCGATTCGTCATCTCGAGCCTCGAGGACGACCAGGACTCCGATCTGCGCGAGGAGGTGAGCGCATGAGCGTTCACGGTGTGACCGGCGAGGAGCGCGACGACTTCACGCGCGCGGAGAGCCGCGCCATCCGGCAGCGCTCGACGCGCCTGCTGGGATCCGCGCTCAAGCCGCTGAAGAAGAAGTTCATCCTCACGGTCGTCGTGATCCTCGTGGCGACCGCGGCCTCCGTGGTCGGGCCAGCGCTCATCGCGCTCGGCATCGACCGCGCGCTGCCCGCGCTCATCCAGCGCGAGGACTGGGTGCCGCTCGCCGCGGTGATCATCGGCTACCTGCTCGTCGGCATCGTCGGCGCGTTCCTGGTGGCACGGTTCCAGGTGCTGTCGGCGGAGATCGCGCAGGAGATCCTCATCGACCTGCGCAAGCGCGTCTTCCTGCACACGCAGCGGCTGAGCCTCGACTTCCACGAGAACTACACGTCGGGGCGGATCATCTCCCGGCAGACGAGCGACCTCGACTCCATCCGCGAGCTCCTCGCGGGCGGCGTCGCCCAGCTCGTGCAGGGCTCGCTGTTCATGCTGTTCACCTTCGTCGCGCTGTTCTCGCTCGACTGGGTGAGCGGCCTGATCCTTCTCGCCGCGCTCATCCCGCTCGCGTTCCTCACCCGCTGGTTCGCCCTAGCCTCGCAGAAGATGTTCCGCCGCACCCGCGTCGCGTCCGCCCGGCTGATCGTGCACTTCGTGGAGTCCATGACGGGCATCCGCGCCGTGAAGGCGTTCCGCAAGGAGAAGCGCAACGAGGAGGACTTCGCCGAGCTCGTCGAGGATTACCGCGACGCCAACGCGAAGGTCATCCAGCTGTTCGGCACGTACGACCCCGCGCTCGTGCTCATCGGCAACGTGACGCTTGCGGTCGTGCTGCTCATCGGCGGCCTGCGGATCGCGCAGGGCGACCTCGCGATCGGCGCCCTGCTCGCCGTGCTGCTGTACACGCGCCAGTTCTTCGGCCCCGCGCAGGAGATGGCGATGTTCTACAACGGCTACCAGTCGGCGTCCGCCGCGCTCGAGAAGATCTCGGGCGTGCTCGAGGAGAAGCCGGGCGTGCCGGACCCGACCGCGCCCATCGACCTGTGGAAGGCCCGCGGCCACGTGCGCTTCGACCGGGCCGAGTTCTCCTACAAGGAGGGCCGGGTCGTGCTGCCGGAGTTCTCGCTCGACATCCCGGCCGGGCAGACGATCGCCCTCGTCGGCTCCACGGGTGCGGGCAAGACGACGCTCGCCAAGCTGATCTCGCGCTTCTACGACCCCACGAAGGGCTCGATCACGCTCGACGGCGTCGACCTGCGCAAGCTGCACCCGAAGGACCTGCGCCGCGCGATCGTCATGGTGACCCAGGAGGCGTACCTGTTCTCCGGATCCGTCGCGGACAACATCGCGATCGGCAAGCCGGACGCGTCGTTGCAGGAGATCGAGGCGGCGGCGCGGGCGGTCGGCGCGGACGAGTTCATCCGCACGCTGCCGCAGGGCTACGACACCGACGTGAACAAGCGCGGCGGGCGCGTGTCGGCGGGTCAGCGTCAGCTGATCTCGTTCGCGCGGGCGTTCCTCGCGAACCCGTCGGTGCTCATCCTCGACGAGGCGACGTCGTCGCTCGACATCCCGAGCGAGCGCCTCGTGCAGGAGGGCCTGCAGACCCTGCTCGCGGACCGCACGGCCATCATCATCGCGCACCGCCTGTCGACGGTCGCGATCGCGGACCGCGTGCTCGTGATGGAGAAGGGCCGCATCGTGGAGGACGGGGCGCCCGAGCAGCTGATCAGCGGTGAGGGCCGGTTCGCCCAGCTGCACGCCGCCTGGCGCGACTCGCTGGTGTAGTCCCCGGGTTCCCTCGAGCGCATCGGGCTCACGGTTCGGGCGCGATCCCGACCCCGCAAGGAACGCAACTCAGCAGAACGGGAACGACACGCCGCCGCGAAGGCCCCGCGGGCGGCGTGTCGTTCTGTTCCTGCTGAATTGCGATGCGGTCTCGTCACGGTCCCTGAGCCTGTCGAAGGGACGAAAGGCAACGTCCCTTCGACAAGCTCAGGGACCGTGTCTGCAGCGTCCTGCGCGCCTTCGACAGGCTCAGCGTCGTGTCCGCGGGTGCGCGCGCGGGGCTCGCGCAGCCCTGCTCAGGCGACCGGCTGGGAGCGCGCGGCCTCGCGCAGCGCGCCGGCGGGGTGGCGCTCCGGCAGCAGGGGCCCGCGGCCCTCGAACAGCCGCTCGCGCAGCGTCTCGCCCGGACGGTACTCCGTGCGGTAGCGTCCGCGGCGCTGCAGCTCGGGAACGACGAGCTCGATGAAGTCCTCGAACGTGCCGGGGGAGAGGTACTGCACGAGGTTGAAGCCGTCGAGCCCGATGCCGTCGGCGAGCTCCTCGATGCGGTCCGCAACCTGCTCCGGCGTGCCCCAGACGAAGAACGGGTCGGCGAGCGGGTTCTCGTAGTGGTCGACGACGTCGCGCACGCGCTTGTCGGCGAACGCCTTCTCGGACGACTGGATGTGGTCGCGCGCCTTGTACTCGATGTACTCCTCGGCGCCGGCCGAGGCGAGGTCGATGCCGCTGCCGCCGCCGAAGTGCACGAGGTAACCGACGACGTCGCGGTACGGCAGCAGCTCCTCGAGCTTGGCGCGCGCCTCCTCCTCGGTGCGTCCGACGACAACGTTGAGGCCGATGAGGAAGCGGATGTCGTCGGCCTGCCTGCCCAGCTCGACCGCGAGACGCTTCACGTCCTCCACGACCTCGCGGGCCGCCTCCACGGTGCGGGCGCCGACGAAGATAGCCTCGGCGTGCCGGGCGGCGAAGACGCGGCCGCGGTCCGAGGCGCCGGCCTGGTAGATCACGGGCGTGCGCTGCGGGGAGGGCTCGGAGAGGTGCGGGCCGTTGACCCGGAAGAACCGGCCCTCGTGCCCGATCTCGTGCACCTTCGAGGGGTCGGTGTAGCGGCCGGTCTCCGCGTTTCGCTCCACCGCGTCGGGCTCCCACGACGTCTCCCACAGCTTGTACGACACCTCGAGGAACTCCTCGGCGACGTCGTAGCGGTCGTCGTGGCGCACCTGCTCGCTGAGGCCGAAGTTCTTGGCGGCATCCGGCAGGTAGCCCGTGACGACGTTCCAGGCGACGCGACCGCGGGTGAGGTGGTCGAGCGTGCTGAACCGGCGGGCGTTCGGGAACGGCGGCTCGTAGGTGGTCGTGAACGTCACGGCGAAGCCCAGGTTCTCGGTGACGGCCGCCATGGCGGGCACGAGCAGGAACGGATCGTTGTTCGGCGTCTGGATGCCGCGCTCGACGGCGGGATCCCTGCTGCCCTGGTACACCGTGTAGGTGCCGACGACGTCCGCGAGGAACAGGGCGTCGAAGAGGCCGCGCTCGAGCAGCTTCGCGGTCTCGGTCCAGTAGGACAGGTCGGTGTACCGGTGCCGGTTGTTGCCGGGGTGCCGCCAGAGGCCGTGGTTGATGTGGCTCGGGGTGTTCATCTCGAAGCCGTTGAAGTGGAGTTCTCTCGCCATGCCCTCAGTCTGGATCCCGGCCGCACCCGACGGCAGGGGATGCGTCGCCGCGTGACATCCCGCCGTCGCATCGGCGCCGGGACCGGGGCGGACCGCGCGGCGGATGCCGCTTCGTGACGCGGCGTTACGCCCCGCTACGTCTCGTGACCGGAGGGGCTGTCGGTGCCCGCGCCCGGATCCCTACTGTCGGGACCCACATCGCATCAGCCTTCCCGACAGGAGTACGACCCATGCCGAAGAAACGCACCGCCCTCGCCCTCGCCGCCGCGTCAGCGGCGACGATGATGGCGCTCGCGGCCTGCTCCGGCGCGCCGGCCGGGCCCGCAGCCGACGCCCAGCCCGTCGCCGACGGCACCATCGAGTACGGCCACCAGCAGGAGCCGGCCTGCGTCTTCGGCGGCTGGATCGAACAGGCCTACCTCTCGTACCAGGTGCTCGACAACCTCGTCTCGCTCGACGAGGACCACGAGGTCGTGCCGTGGCTCGCGGAGTCCTGGAGCGTGTCCGACGACCAGCTGACCTGGACGTTCACGCTCAAGGACGGCGTCACGTTCACCGACGGATCTCCACTGACGGCCGGGGTCGTGGCGTACAACTTCGACCACTGGCTGGCCGGCGGCAACAGCACGGCACAGGTGTGGCTCGACGGCTACTACGCGTCCTCCCGGGCGGTCGACGACCGCACCCTCGAGGTGTCGCTGTCTCGGCCCTACCCCCGCCTCGCGGACACGCTGACCCAGGGCTACTTCGGCATCCAGTCGCAGCAGGCGCTCGAGACCCGCAGCGAGGAGGAGAACTGCGCGAGCCCCATCGGAACCGGCGCCTTCATCGTGGAGGAGTGGAACCGCGGCGAGAACATCGTTCTCGCGCGGAACGACCACTACACGTCCTGGCCGGCCAACGCGAAGCACGAGGGCCCCGCCCGCGTCGAGAAGGTGAACTGGCGGTTCCTGCCCGACCCGACAACGCGGACGGCATCGCTGAAGTCCGGCGAGACCGACGCCGTCTACGACGTGCCCGCCATCGAGTGGGCGACCGTCGACGGGGGCGGCTACGAGCTGCACAAGTACGTCACCCCGGGTCGCCCGCAGCAGCTGACCTTCGACACCGTCGACGGCCCCTTCGTCGACGAGCGCGTGCGCAAGGCCTTCGCGTACAGCCTCGACCGACGCTCGCTGGTCGAGACCATCGGCCGCGGCGTCATCCCCTACGAGGGCAACGGCGGCGTGAGCCGGACGACGCCCGGGTACAGCACGGACGCGGCGGAGGCCTACGACCTCGACCTCGACGAGGCGAACCGGCTGCTCGACGAGGCGGGCTGGACCCGCAGCGGCGGCGAGGGCGTGCGCACGAAGGACGGCGAGCAGCTGACCGTCGTGCTGCCCTACGGCGCCGGCTCGATCATCAACAGCGACGGGGCGTCGATCCTGCAGGGCGTGCAGGAGCAGGCGAAGGCGTCCGGATTCGACGTGCAGCTCGTTCCCGTGCCGCAGAGCGCATTCTTCTCCGGCGCCTACTCGACGCCCGAGGAGAAGGACATCTCCGCCGGGTACTGGACGAGCGTCACCGCGGGCATCCTGCACATCAACTGGCGGCCGACCACGCCGGAGGCCCCGAACTACAACAACGACGCGTTCAACGCCGACCCCGTGCTCGAGAACATCATCCTGCGCGCGAACTCGGCGGTCGACCCGCAGGAGCAGAACGCCCTGTACGGCGAGGCCCAGGACTACATCGCGGAGCACGCGCTCGCGATCGGTCTCTACGACCGGCTGAGCACGCTGGCCGTGTCGCCGTTCCTGAAGGGCGTGTGGCAGGAGAACGCACAGGGAGGACCGGTGTTCCATGACGCGTACTTCGTCGAGTGACCTCGAGCTGAGCGCCGCCGTCGGCAGGCCCGGGGGACCCGTCCCGCCTACCGGGGACGGCGGCCCGCCGCCGCGCCTGGGTGGGCGGCTCGGGCTCGTCGGCGGCAAGCTCGCCGGCGCGGCCGTCGTGCTGCTCGGCGCCGCAACCGCCGCCTTCGCGGCGCAGGCCGCGCTGCCGGGCGACCGCGCGACCGTCATCCTCAACGTCCGTGCCGGGCAGGCCATCCAGCGCACGCCGGAGGAGCTGGCCGCCATCAACGAGGAGTACGGGCTGAAGAACCCGCTGGTCGTGCAGTACCTCGACTACCTCGGCGGACTGGTCCGCGGCGACCTCGGCACCTCGTACCAGCAGCACCGCCCGGTCGCCGCGCTGATCCTCGAGCAGCTCGGGCCGACCCTCACCCTGACCGCGACGGCGATCGTGCTGGCCTGGCTCCTCATGGTGACCTGGGTCACCCTCACGGCCGGTCGCGGCCCGGCGCTCCGGGCGCTCGGGGAGGCGGTGGACACCGCGGCGGCGGGCCTGCCCCACTACTGGCTGGGGATCCTGCTGCTGCTCGTCTTCGCCCTGACCCTCGGCTGGTTCCCCGTGATCGGCGGCACCGGCCCGGTGGGCCTGCTCCTACCTGCCCTGACCCTGGCCATCCCGCTCGCCGGATTCCTGGGGCAGGCGACCCGGGCGGAGTTCGAGCGCTCTCTCGCCCAGCCCTTCGTGCTGTCCGCGCGAATGAGGGGCATGGGGGACGCCGGCGTGCGGTTGCGCCACGTGCTGCGCCACTCGGTGCTGCCGGCCGTGACGCTGTCCGGCTGGGCCCTCGGCGCCACCATCTCCGGCGCCGTCGTGGTGGAGACGGTGTACTCCCGGGCAGGGATCGGCACGGTGCTCGTCTCGGCCGTGAACGCCCAGGACCTGCCCGTCGTCACCGGCGTCGTCGTGCTCATCGCGGCGCTCTACGTCGTGGCGAACCTGCTCGTCGACCTCGCGTACGCGCTCATCGACCCCCGATTGAAGGACGCATGACCATCCTCGACCGCCGCCCCCGTTTCGCGCGCACCGCGCCGGGCGGCGGCACCCCGACCCGCCGCGGGCCCCGCCGTTCGCCGCGCCCCGCCCCCGACCTCGTGGCCGCGGTGCTGGTGCTGGTGTTCTTCGCCGTGGCCCTCGCCGCGCCGTCCGCGCTCGCCCCACGCGACCCGTTCGCCCTCGACCTGGTGAACGCGCTCCGGCCCCCCTCGGCCGAGCACTGGTTCGGCACGGACGAGTCCGGCCGGGACCTGTACACCCGCATCGTGCACGGCGCCCGGCAGTCCCTGCTCATCGGCGTCGGCGCGACCGTGCTCAGCCTCGCCATCGCCCTCGTGCTCGGCTCGCTCGCCGCGCTCGCGGGCAGGTTCGTCGCGGGAACGGTGAACCGGGTCGTCGAGGTGCTGTTCGCCTTCCCCACGCTGCTGCTCGCCCTCCTGCTCGTGGCCGTGCTCGGCCCCTCGGCCTGGACCCAGGTCGTGGCGGTCGGGGTCGGCACAGCGCCCGGCTACGCCCGGATGATCCGCGGACAGATCCTCTCCGCCAGGAACTCCGGCTACGTCGAGGCCGCGGTCGCGCTCGGGCACCCGCGCGGCTGGATCCTGCGCACGCACGTGCTGCCCAACGCGATCCGGCCCCTCGTCGCGGTGTTCGCCCTCTCGGTGGGTCAGTCCATCGTCTGGGCGTCGAGCCTGTCCTTCCTGGGCCTCGGCGTCGCCCCGCCCGCTCCCGAGTGGGGCGCCCTGCTCGACGCGGGGAAGATCTACGTCACCCAGGCGTGGTGGCTCACGGTGCTGCCCGGCCTCGTGATCGTGCTCCTCGCACTCGCCACCACCACCATCGGCAAGCACATCCAGTCCGCTCTCGAGAAGGGGGAGAAATGACCGAGGTACTCGTTCCCGATCGCTCGGCGCACGCCACGCAGCGGCCCGCGCACCGCCGCGAGCGGGACGCCGCGGCAGCCCCGCTGCTCTCGGTCCGCGGGCTCAGCGTCGGGTTCCGCCGGAACGGCGTCGTGCGCCCCGTCGTGCACGACCTGTCCTTCGACCTGCCGGCGGGCCACTGCGTCGCCATCGTGGGCGAGTCCGGTTCGGGCAAGAGCGTCACCGCCCGGGCCCTGGTGGGCCTCGCGGGCGAGGGTGCCGTGTTGTCGGCCGAGCGGCTGACCCTGGGCGACGTGGACCTCACCGCGGTTCCCGAGCGGCGGTGGCGCGCCATCCGCGGCCGCCGCGTCGGCTTCATCCTGCAGGACGCCCTCGTGTCCCTCGACCCGCTGCGTCCCGTGGGCCGGGAGATCGAGGAGGCGCTGCGGCTGCACGGCTGGGGCTCCCGGCCCGAGCGTCATCGCAAGGTGCTCGACCTCCTCGACTCCGTCGGCGTCCCCGACCCCGGTCTCCGCGCCCGCCAGCGGCCGGGCGAGCTCTCGGGCGGCCTGCGCCAACGCGCCCTCATCGCGTCTGCGCTCGCGCTCGATCCCGAGCTCATCCTCGCCGACGAGCCGACCACCGCGCTCGACGTGACGGTGCAGGCCCAGGTACTCGAGCTGCTCGGGCAGCGGAAGCGCCAGGGAGCGTCGGTCGTGCTCATCAGTCACGACCTCTCCGTCGTGGCCCACCTCGCGGACTCGGTGCTCGTCATGAAGGGCGGGCACATCGTGGAGTCGGGGCCCGCCGACGAGGTGCTGCGGAACCCGCGGCACGAGTACACCCGGCGACTGCTGAAGGCCGTGCCCGGTGCCGCGACGCGCGGCCGGCGGCTGAGTCCGGACGCCCCGCCGTCCGTGCCGTCCTCTGCCGCCAGGAGCGCCGAGCGGTTCGCCGGGCTCGACGGGCCGGTGCTCGAGGCGAGGAACCTGGTCAAGCGCTTCCGCGCGCCGGACGGCAGCCGCAGCACCGCCGTCGACGGCGTCTCGTTCCGGCTCGAGCGCGGCACGACGCTCGGCATCGTGGGGGAGTCCGGATCGGGCAAGAGCACGACCGCGCGCATCGCCCTCGCGCTCGAATCCCCGGACGCGGGGGAGGTGACGCTGCTCGGGCAGCCGTGGTCCGCGGTTCCCGAGTCGCGCCGGCGGGCGCTGCGCGGTCGCATCTCGGTGGTCTACCAAGACCCGCTGAGTTCGTTCGACCCGCGTTGGAACACGGAGCGCATCCTGCTCGACGCCGTGTCCGCGGAGTACTACCCGGATGCCCGCGCCCGCCGTGGACGCGTGCTCGAGCTTCTCGAGCAGGTGGGATTGGGGGAGGAGGTGCTGCCGCGGTTCCCGCTCACCCTGTCCGGCGGTCAGCGCCAGCGCGTGGCGATCGCCCGGGCGCTCGCCTCGTCGCCGTCCGTGCTCGTGCTGGACGAGGCCGTGTCCGCGCTCGACGTGTCCGTGCAGGCGCAGATCCTCGACCTCCTCGTCGTGCTGCAGCGCGAGCTCGGCCTCAGCTACCTGTTCATCTCCCACGACCTCGGCGTCATCCACCACCTGAGCGACACCGTGCTCGTGATGAAGGACGGGGTCGTCGTCGAGCGGGGCGACGCGGTGCGGATCCTCACGGCCCCGGAGCATCCGTACACGCGGCAGCTGGTCCGGTCGCTCCGCACGCTCGAGCAGTCCTGAGCCGCCCCTGCCCAGGCACGGGCATCCTGCCCAGCTTGAAGCCGGGCACGACGCCTCTGCCTGGGCAGGCGCGACAGGGCGGGTGCGGATGCAGGCGCGACCGGGCGGGGCCGACCGGCAGGCGGGGCCGACCGGCAGGCGCGACCGGACAGGCGCGGCGCGGCCGGCTAGCGGGCGAGGCTCGTGGACTCGGTGCCGGTCCAGGCGTAGACCGTGTCACCGGACGCGAACGCGAACCAGCCGTCCGGGCAGGTGACCGTCTCCGCGGGCAGCTGCTGCGGCCACCAGCTGTCCCGCAGCTTCGGCGGCAGGGGCGGCGCCTCGCTCGCGGTGCACACGTCGGCCGGGTAGTGCGTCGGGGAGACGTAGGTGACGATGGCGGCGTCGCTCGAGTTCGAGGACTTCATGCGGATCTGCACCGCGTCCTCGGGCACCCACTCCGGCAGCTCTCCGTCGGCGTCCCCGACGGTGGGGAAGAGCGAGTTGTCCACGGGCGCAGCGATCTCCGTGACCGGCCGCAGGGCGGAGCAGCCGCTGAGCGCGAGGGCGCTCACCAGGAGGAGGAGGGCGGTGCGCGCGGCGGGGGATGACATGGGCAACAGTCAAGCAACGAACACCGACAGTCGCATCGTCCGACAGACCCCCCGTCCGTGCTACTTCCGGATGATTACGGGGTTTCAGGGGCTCCAGGAGGCCTGATCGTAATCGATTCGATACCCGGCCTCCGTGCTCGCCGGGAGCAGCGGCGTACCCTCGCGCTCGTACTGGATGAGGGCCTCCGTCGCGAGGCCCGTCGGCGGGTGCCCGCCGCTGCGGATGACGCGCCACCAGGGCAGTCCGCTGCCGTGATACCGCATCACCATGCCGACCGCCCGGGCACCCCGCGCGCCGAACACCGCGGCAACGTCGCCGTACGTCATGACCCGTCCGGCCGGGATGGACTCGACGACGCCGAGCACCTGCTCGGTGTACTCGCCGGGGGTCGCGAAGACCGCCATGCCGCGCGACGCGCCTAGAGGCGCAGCTCGCCGATCTGCTCGCCGTACTCCGTCTCGCCGATGACGGTGAAACCGATGCGCAGGAAGAACTGCTCGGGGCCCTCCTCGCCGGACTCCCAGATCACGGTGACCCGGTCGAAGCCCCGCGCGCGGGCCTCCTCGGCGAGCTGCAGCACGGCGAACCGGCCGACGCCGTGGCCCTGCGCGTCGGCCGAGACGTTGATGCGCCAGATGCAGCTGCGGAAGATCTCGTTGGGCGCCTCGGGGTCGAAGTTGCCCATGATGAAGCCGACGACCTCGTCGTCCTCGAGCACGACGCGCGGCCACGCCGTGTTCGGGTTCACGTAGGCCTCGGCGATCGAGAACGACACCGGGGCGACGAAGACCTCCTGGCCAGGCTTGAGTGAGAGCGTGTTCGCGGCCACGATCGTGCTCGCCGACAGTTCTTCAAGTCTGAGTTCACCCATGGGCACAGGCTAACGGAGCGGACTCGCCCCCTGGTAGCGCGCAGGCGTCCTGCGGGCGCCCCGCGGCCGAATATGTCTCGATGTCAAGATACTTCCGGGAGCGAGTAGGGTGGATGCGGCATCCATCGAGTCAACGAAACATGGGAGTTCTCTTGTCGAAGATCAAGGTTGAAGGCACCGTCGTCGAACTCGACGGCGATGAGATGACGCGCATCATCTGGCAGTCGATCAAGGACAGCCTCATCCACCCCTACGTGGACGTGAACCTCGAGTACTACGACCTCGGCATCGAGAAGCGTGACGAGACCGACGACCAGATCACCATCGACGCCGCGAACGCGATCAAGAAGCACGGCGTCGGCGTGAAGTGCGCCACGATCACGCCGGACGAGGCGCGCGTCGAGGAGTTCGGCCTGAAGAAGATGTGGCGCTCGCCGAACGGCACGATCCGCAACATCCTCGGCGGCACGATCTTCCGCGAGCCGATCATCATATCCAACATCCCGCGCCTGGTGCCGGGCTGGAACAAGCCGATCGTCGTCGGCCGCCACGCGTTCGGCGACCAGTACCGCGCCACCGACTTCCGCTTCGAGGGCGAGGGCACCCTCACCATGACCTTCACCCCGAAGGACGGCTCCGAGCCGCGGTCCTTCGAGGTGTTCCAGTCGCCCGGCAGCGGCGTCGCAATGGGCATGTACAACCTCGACGAGTCGATCCGCGACTTCGCCCGCGCGTCGCTGAGCTACGGCCTGAACCGCAACTACCCGGTCTACCTCTCGACCAAGAACACGATCCTCAAGGCCTACGACGGCCGCTTCAAGGACCTGTTCCAGGAGGTCTTCGAGGCCGAGTTCAAGGAGCAGTTCGACGCCGCCGGCCTCACCTACGAGCACCGCCTCATCGACGACATGGTCGCCGCCAACCTCAAGTGGGAGGGCGGCTACGTCTGGGCGTGCAAGAACTACGACGGCGACGTGCAGTCCGACACCGTCGCCCAGGGCTTCGGCTCGCTCGGCCTCATGACGAGCGTGCTCACCACGCCGGACGGCAAGATCGTGGAGGCGGAGGCCGCGCACGGCACCGTCACCCGGCACTACCGCCAGCACCAGGCGGGCAAGCCGACGTCGACCAACCCCATCGCGTCCATCTACGCCTGGACCCGCGGGCTCGCCCACCGCGGCAAGCTCGACGGCAACCAGGAGCTGATCGACTTCTCGACCACGCTCGAGGACGTCGTCATCACGACCGTCGAGTCCGGCAAGATGACGAAGGACCTCGCCCTCCTCGTGGGACCGGACCAGCCGTACCAGACCACAGAGGAGTTCCTCGCGACGCTGGCGGAGAACCTGAAGTCGCGCCTGGGCTAGTCCCGCGGCGCGAGAAGCACTCCGGAGGCCCCGGATCCGTCCTCGGATCCGGGGCCTCCGTCGTTCCCGGAAGCAGCCGCATCCGTCGACCGCCCGGGTGGCTGCATACTGGCAGGACCGCGGCACTGTCGGCGTGCCGCGGGTCGACGGGAGGGCAGGGTCATGGGTCGTGGCACCAACCTCCCCGCCGTGGGCGGCTACAACCAGACGGTGATCCTCGACCTCATCCGCCGATCGGGTGACGGCGCGAGCCGGGTGGAGCTCGCCCAGCAGACCGGCCTCAGCGCGCAGACCATCTCGAACATCTCCCGCCGGCTGCTCGACTCCGGCATGGTGCGCGAGGCGGGAAAGAGCATCGTCGGCCCGGGGAAGCCGCGCACGATCCTGCAACTGTCGCCGGAGGGGCGGTACGCCGTCGGGGTGCACCTCGACCCGTCGGTCATCACGTTCGTGCTGCTGGGTCTCGAGGGTCAGGTCGTCGCGCACTCCCGCAGCCGCACGCCCTCGGATGTGCGGCCCGCCGACGTGGTCCGACGCATCGCGTCGGCGGTCGGCGCGCTCATCGAGTCCTCGGGGGTGCCCCGCGACCGCATCATCGGCCTGGGCATCGCGTCGCCCGGCCCCATCGACCGCGAGCGCGGGGTGGTGCTCGACGCGCCCCTGCTCGTGGGCTGGAAGCGCGTCCTGCTGCGGGACGCCCTGCTCGAGGCGACCGGGCTGCCCGTGCTGCTCGAGAAGGACGTGACCGCGGCCGCCGTCGCCGAGCTGTGGACGACCGCGCGGCGCGACCGCGACAACCTCGTGTTCTTCTACTACGGCACGGGCTTCGGTGTCGGCATCGCGCTGAACCACGAGGTGGTGCGCGGGCGCAGCGGCAACGCGGGGGAGGCCGGGCACATCCTCACGCACACCCCGCCCGGCCGGGATGCGCCCGCCTGCACCTGCGGCCGCCGCGGGTGCGTCGGAACCGCCATCATGCCGGTCCACCTCGTCGGCGAGGCCATCCGTGCCGGGGTCCTCGCCGCCCCGCCCGGCCCGCTCGACGCCGCCGCCGTGGACGAGCTGTTCACCCACCTCGCGCGGAAGGCCGAGGCGGAGGGGCCGGCCCGGCAGATCCTGCGCGAGGCCGCCCGGGCGGCGTCGGACGCCCTCGTGACCGTGCTCAACCTGCTCGACGTCGACACCGTGGTGTTCGGCGGGCCCTTCTGGTCGCGAGTCTCCGACGTCTTCCTCGCCGACATCCCCCGCATGCTCGCCAAGGATCCCGCGCTCCTGCGCGTGCACCCGGTCACCGTGACGGCGAGCTCGATCGGCGAGGACGTCGCCGCGGTCGGCGCGGCCTGCCTCGTGCTCGACAACGCCCTCTCGCCGCGGCCCTCCGCGCTCCTGATCTCGACCTGACAACGCCTTGCGCCGCCGCCGCGTGGACTCTTGACAGCAATTAGTCCATACGTTTTATTTATAGCGACTCCCACGAGGGCCGAGGTTCGCCCTCCGGCGTGGGGGCGTGGAGCAAAGGAGCACCATGAAGCGATTTCCCGCGTTCGTCGCCGTTGCGGCGGCGACAACCCTCGTCCTCTCCGGCTGCGGCGGAGGAGGGGGTGGCGGCGCCGGTGGCGAGTCCGACACCATCAAGGTCGCCTACCAGAAGTTCGGCAACTTCGTTCAGCTCGACGACCACATGAAGCAGGTGAAGGCCGACTTCGAGGCCGAGCACGAGGGCATGACCGTCGAGCTCGTGCCTATCGAGGCTCAGCAGAACGACTACTTCACCAAGCTCGCCCTGATGAACCGGTCGGCCTCCACGGCGCCGGACGTCATGTACGAGGACACCTTCATGGTCAAGTCCGACGTCGACGCGGGCTACCTTGCGTCGCTCGACGACTACGTCGCCGAGTGGGACGACTGGGACATGTTCTACGACAACGCCAAGGAGGCGGGCGTCGGCGACGACGGCCAGATCTACGGCATCCCGATGGGCACGGACACCCGCGCCCTCTGGTACAACACCCAGCTGTTCGAGCAGGCCGGCATCGCCGTGCCGTGGGAGCCGAAGAACTGGGAGGACGTGCTGACCGCGGCGGAGACCATCAAGTCCGCGCTGCCGGACGTCATCCCGCTCAACGTGTACTCCGGCAAGGCGCAGGGTGAGGCCGCCACGATGCAGGGCTTCGAGATGCTCCTGTACGGCACCGAGGACACGCTCTACGAGGACGGCAAGTGGGTCACGGGGTCGAAGGGCTTCACCGACTCGCTCGGCTTCATCCGGGACGTGTACCAGGGCGAGCTCGGCCCGACACCGGAGCAGGCGCTCGACAAGAACGTCGGCACCATTGTGGCGGGCGAGTGGCTCCCGCAGGGCAAGCTGGCCATCAACCTCGACGGCTCGTGGCTCAGCGGAACCTGGCTGGAGACCGGCACGAACCCGTGGCCCGAGTGGAACGACGTCATGTCGCAGGCGCCGATGCCGACTCAGGAGGGGCAGGAGCCGGGCGCGACGAGCATGTCCGGCGGCTGGACCCTCGCCATGGGGTCGAAGACCAAGAACCCCGACGCGGCGTGGGACTTCATCAGCCTCGCGCTGAACAAGGAGAACTCGCAGAGCTACGACATCGCGGCGAGCCAGATCGCGGTACGCAGCGACGTGTCGGAGGACCCGGCGTACATCGAGGCGAACCCGTCGTTCAAGTTCTTCTCGGACATCGTCGAGGTGACCCACTTCCGCCCGGCCACTAGCGACTACGCGCAGATCAGCAACGCGATCACCGTGGCCATGGAGTCGGTCATGACCGGCCAGCAGACGCCGGAAGAGGCGGCCGAGGTCTATGACGAGGCCGTCCGCGGCATCGTCGGCGACGAGAACACGGTCGACGCGAAGTGACGCGATGACGACGACGATCCCGTCGCCGGCCGTTCCCGGGACCCCGGTGCGGGGAGGGCGACCTCCCCGCACCCGGGGCCCCGGTGCGACGGCCCGGCGCAGCGCCACGCGCGCACTGCCGCTCCTCCCCGCCGTCGTGCTGCTCGGCGTGTTCCTGCTCGGACCGGTGATCTGGTCGTTCTACGGGTCCCTCACCGACGCCTCCCTCACCGGCTCCGCCGCGCAGGGCGCGTCCTTCGTGGGCTTCGACAACTACCTCGAGCTGTTCTCCGACCCCGACTTCCCCAAGTCGGTGCTGCTCACCCTCGTGTTCCTTGTGGCGTCCGCCATCGTGGGGCAGAACGTGCTCGGGCTCGCGCTCGCCCTGCTCATGCGGAGCGCGCACCGGGTGGTCCGGGCGCTCGTCGGGACCTTCGTGGTCACCGCGTGGGTGCTGCCCGAGATCGTCGCGTCCTTCGCGGCGTACGCGTTCTTCAACGACACGGGCACGCTGAACTCGATGCTGGGGCTCGTCGGCATCGACGGCCCGAACTGGCTCTTCAACCTGCCCATGGTGTCGGTGATCCTCGCCAACATCTGGCGCGGCACCGCCTTCTCGATGCTCGTCTACTCCGCGGCGCTGCACGACGTGCCGCAGGAGATCACGGAGTCCGCCGAGGTGGACGGGGCGCGGGGCTGGCAGCGCCTCGTCTTCATCACGCTGCCCATGATCCGCCGCAGCATCACGACGAACCTCATGCTGACGACCCTGCAGACCCTGTCGGTGTTCACGCTCATCTTCGTCATGACGGGCGGCGGCCCGGGCACCGAGAGCTCGACCCTGCCGATCCTCGCGTACCAGGAGGCGTTCCAGTTCTCGCAGCTCGGCTTCGGCACGGCGATCGCCACGATCCTGCTCGTCGTCGGCGCCCTGTTCTCCTTCGTCTACATCCGCGCACTCCGTCCGGAGGTGGACTGACATGGGCATGACCTCACCGAGCCAGCGCGTGCTCCGGGCCACGTCGAACGGCGTGCTCCTGCTCGTGCTCGTCGCGTTCGCACTACCGCTCGTGTGGCTGCTGCTCGCGTCGGTCGACACGAGCGCGACGCTGTCGGTCAAGTGGCCGGAGGCGTTCACGCTGGACAACTTCACGACGGTGCTCACGCCGGACCTGGCGTTCGTGCCGCTCGCGAACAGCCTCGTGATCTCGCTCGGCTGCGCCCTGCTCACGGTGGCGGCCGCCGTGCTCGCGGCGTACCCGCTGTCCCGCTACCGGATGCGCATCAACAAGCCGTTCCTGTACGGGGTGCTGTTCGGCACCTGCCTGCCGGTCACGGCGATGATGGTGCCCGTCTACAGCTTGTTCGTCTGGCTGAACCTCATCGACAGCGTGCCCGGCACGATCCTGTTCCTCGCCGCATCGAGCCTGCCCATGGCCATCTACATGGCGAAGAACTTCATGGACTCCGTGCCCATCACGCTCGAGGAGGCGGCCTGGGTCGACGGGGCATCGATGCTGAAGACGCTCACGACGATCGTGATCCCGCTCATGCGGCCGGGTCTCGCCGTAGTGTTCATCTTCGTGTTCATCGGCGCGTGGGGAAACTTCTTCGTGCCCTTCGTGCTGCTCCTGAGCCCGGACCGGCAGCCCGCGGCCGTGACGATCTTCTCGTTCTTCGGGCAGTACGGATCCGTGGCGTACGGCCAGCTCGCCGCGTTCTCGCTCCTCTACTCCGTGCCCGTACTCGCCCTCTACGTCCTCGTCTCGCGCAGCCTCGGCGGCGCGTCGGCACTCGCCGGCGCGGTCAAGGGCTGATCCGTCCACCGCACTCGACCACCACACCACCGCGCACCGCACCCGCACATCGCTCGGGCGGCGATCGTCGCCGCCCAGAAGGAGAACCATGCACAACGACTCGCCCCTCGTCCTGCGCCGCCTGCAGCGGTTCCAGAGCGAGCGCATCCTGCCCGCCATCCATCGGTCCGTGGCGCCGCTCACGGTGACGGCGTGGGAGGTGCCGGGCGAGCCGGTCCCGTTCGCGGAGGCGGTGGGCCAGTCGTACGAGGAGTTCGGGGTCGGCCGGCCCTGGGGACGGCCGTGGGGCACGACCTGGCTGCACATCACCGGCACGGTGCCCGCGGACTGGGACGCGTCCGACGCGCGCATCGAGGTCGTGCTCGACCTCGGCTTCCTCTCCGGGCAGCCGGGGTTCCAGGCCGAGGGCCTGGTGTTCCGGCCGGACGGCTCGATCGTGAAGGCCATCGAACCGTTCAACGCCTACGTGCCGGTTCCGGTCGGCCCGGGAGGCGACATCGACCTCTACGTCGAGGCCGCGTCGAACCCGGACGTCGGCAGCGACTGGCGGTTCGCGCCCACGGCGGTCGGCGACCTCGAGACCGCGGGGACCGACCCGATCTACGTGTTCCGCCGCGCGGACGTCGCGCTGCTCGACGAGCCGGTCTGGGAGCTGGACCGGGACTTCTTCACCCTGATCGGGCTGCTCGACGAGCTGTCCGACGACCTGCCCCGCAAGGCCGAGATCCTGCGCGCGCTCGAGCGGGTCGTCGACGCCGTCGACCCCGAGGACGTGAGCGGAACCGCGCGGGCGGGCAGGGCCGAGCTCGAGGGGGTGCTGGCGAAGCCGGCGTACGCGTCGGCGCACCGGGTGGTGGCCGTCGGCCACGCGCACATCGACTCCGCCTGGCTCTGGCCCGTGCGCGAGACGATCCGCAAGTGCGCCCGCACGTTCTCCAACGTGCTCGAGCTCATGGAGCAGGACCCGGACTTCGTGTTCGCCTGCTCGTCCGCCCAGCAGTACGCCTGGATGAAGGAGTACTACCCCGACCTCTTCGAGCGCATCCGCGAGCGCGCGATCGAGGGCCGCTTCGTGCCCGTCGGCGGCATGTGGGTGGAGTCGGACACCAACATGCCCGGCGGCGAGGCGCTCGCCCGTCAGCTCGTCGCGGGCAAGGGGTTCTTCCAGCGCGAGTTCGGCATCGAGCCGCTCGAGGTCTGGCTGCCGGACTCCTTCGGCTACACGGCGGCGCTCCCGCAGATCGTGGCGGCGGCGGGGTCGCGGTACTTCCTCACCCAGAAGATCAGCTGGAACGAGACGAACGTCATGCCGCACCACACGTTCGACTGGGAGGGCATCGACGGCACGCGCGTCTTCACGCACTTCCCGCCGGTCGACACCTACAACTCCGTGCTGTCCGGGCACGAGCTGGCGCGCGCCCAGCGGCAGTACTCCGAGAAGGGCGCGTCCAACGTGTCCCTCGTGCCGTTCGGCTTCGGCGATGGCGGCGGCGGCCCCACCCGCGAGATGCTGGCGGCGGCGAAGCGCACCCGGTCGCTCGAGGGGTCGCCCGCCGTCAGCCTCGGAACGCCGCGGGCGTTCTTCGAGGAGGCCGAGCGCGACTACCCCAACCCGCCGGTCTGGTCCGGCGAGCTGTACCTCGAGTTCCACCGTGGCACCTACACCTCGCAGGCCAGGACGAAGGCGGGCAACCGGCGGAGCGAGCACCTGCTGCGCGAGGCCGAGCTGTGGTGCTCGGCGGCGACCGTCCTCCGCGGCGCCGACTACCCGTACGAGGAGCTCGAGGCGGCCTGGCAGACCGTGCTGCTGCAGCAGTTCCACGACATCCTGCCCGGCACCTCCATCGCCTGGGTCTACAAGGTGGCCGAGGAGAACTACGCCGTGGTCGAGCGATCCTTGACCGCGCTCATCGAGGGCGCGATCGCGGCGCTCGCCGGGGACGGGGACGCCGACCTGGCGTTCAACGCCGGGCCCTTCGCGATCGACGGGGTGCCCGCGCTCGGCGCGAACTCCGGCTCCGCCCCGGCCCCTGCGCGCGTGCGCGAGGAGGGCGGCCGCGTCGTCCTGGAGAACGAGCGGATCACGGCCGTGCTCGAGGGCGGCCTCCTCGTCTCTCTCGTGGACCGCGCATCGGGCCGCGAGGCGATCCCCGCCGGGGACGTCGGCAACCTGCTGCAGATCTTCCGCGACACCCCGAACCAGTGGGACGCGTGGGACATCGACGTGCACTACCAGCGGCACGGCGTCGACCTGCGCGAGCCGACCTCGGTCACGGTGACGGAGGGCGGCGTGCGCGTGGAGCACACGGTCGGGGCGTCGACCATCGTGCAGACGATCGTGCTCGAACCGGGCGCGGCCGCGCTCGACATCCTGACCGAGGTGGACTGGCACGAGCGGCAGAAGCTGCTGAAGCTCGCGTTCCCGCTCGACGTGCACGCGGACCGCGCGGCCTCGGAGATCCAGTTCGGTCACGTGTACCGCGGGACGCATATCAACACGTCCTGGGACGCCGCGCGGTTCGAGACGAGCGCGCACCGCTGGGTGCACGTCGGCGAGCCGGGCTACGGCGTTGCGGTGGCCAACAACGCGACCTACGGGCACGACATCACCCGCACCACCCGCGCGGACGGCGGCACGACGACGCGCGTGAGGCAGTCCCTGCTGCGCGCGCCGCTGTTTCCCGACCCGCACGCCGACCAGGGCGCGCACTCCTTCCGCACGAGCGTGCGACCGAACGCCGGCATTCTCGACGCGGCATACGAGGGGTACCGCGCCAACCTGCCGCTGCGCCGCGCCCGCGGCGGGGAGGTACCGGCGCCGCTCGTCTCGGTGACCGGGGGCAGCATCCTCGTCGAAGCGGTGAAGCTGGCCGAGGATCGCAGCGGCGACGTCATCGTGCGGCTCTACGAGGCCTCCGGAACGCGCTCGACCGCCACCGTGACCTTCGGCTTCGACGCGGGGGAGCCGGTGGAGACCGACCTCCTCGAGCGGCCGCTCGAGACGCCGAAGGCGGTGCGGAGCGGAGCGACGGTGACGCTGCGGCCGTTCCAGATCCTCACTCTGCGCGTCCCGCGCGGTCGGTAGGGCCGAGCACGACGAGGCAGTAGGCACGCCTCACGGAGGGCGCCGGCGGCATCGCCGGCGCCCTCTGCTGCGCCCCGCCCCGTGCGGGTATGTGTCCTATCGCGGAAACCGGAGTTTCCGTCGTGCGCAAATTCGGGGTTAGGTTGGTCCTCGTGTGCGGACCCGACCGCGCTCACCCCCTGCACTACCCCCCATTGAATAGGACACATACGTGAGCGCACGATTCGGGTTGGGCACCCCTCTGCCCAGGCGGGCCGGACTCCTCCGCAGGGCGGTCGCCACGACCGCAGCGGCCGGGATCCTGGCCGGCGCGCTGGTTGCCACGGGAGGGGCCGCGAACGCCGCGCCCTTCGCCGGCGTCCAGCAGCCGACCTCCTTCGAGGACGGCCGGTACATCGTCACCCTCGTCGACGACGCCGTCGCGACCTACGAGGGTGGGGTCGCGGGTCTTCAGGCGACGAAGCCGGAGGAGGGCACCCAGCTCGATGCCCGCTCGGCGCCCGCGGAGGACTACAGCGAGCACCTCGAGGAGACCCAGGAGGCCGTCGCCGACAGCGTCGGCGCCGAGATCGACTACTCCTACACGCTCGCGCTCAACGGCTTCACGGCCGTGCTGACCGCGAAGCAGGCGGCGGAGCTCAGCACCCGCCGCGACGTCGCATCCATCCAGCGCGACGAGCTGCGCAAGGTGACCGCGACCCCGAGCACCGAGTTCCTCGGCCTCGAGGGGGAGAACGGCGTCTGGGCCCAGACGGGCGGCGCCGAGACCGCGGGCGAGGGAATCGTCCTCGGCGTGCTCGACACCGGCATCGCGCCGGAGAACGCCTCGTTCGCGGGCGACGCGCTCGGCACGGCGGCCGGCGACGAGCCGTATCGCTCGGGCGACGCGATCCTCTACGAGAAGGCCGACGGCGGCACGTTCACCGGCGCCTGCCAGACCGGTCCGGCTTTCGGCGCGGATGACTGCAGCACCAAGATCATCGGCGCCCGGTACTTCGTCGCCGGCTTCGGCGCGGACAACATCGGCGACGGGTCGACGGGCACGGGGGAGTACCTGTCGCCGCGCGACGGGGACGGCCACGGCTCGCACACCGCGAGCACCGCCGCCGGCAACCACGAGGTGGAGACGACCGTGCTCGACCGATCGTTCGGCACGATCTCCGGCGTCGCCCCGGCGGCGAAGGTCGCCGCCTACAAGGTCTGCTGGAGCGGACCGGACAACGCGTCCAGCGAGGACGACGGCTGCGCCAACTCCGACCTCGTCGCCGCCATCGACCAGGCCGTCAAGGACGGTGTCGACGTCATCAACTTCTCGATCGGCGGTGGCTCGGCCACCACGACCGTCTCGCCCACCGACGAGGCCTTCTTCGGCGCGGCGGCGGCCGGAATCTTCGTCTCCGCCTCGGCGGGCAACTCCGGGCCGGGCGCGTCGACGCTCGACAACGCGGCTCCGTGGATCACGACCGTCGCGGCGAGCACCATCCCCAGCTACGAGGCCACGGCCACGCTGGGCGACGGCCAGGCCTTCCCCGGCGCGTCCATCACGGTGACCGAGCGCCTCAGCGGCCCGCTGGTGACGGCGGCATCCGTCGCCGCGGCGGGCGCAGAGACGCCCGAGCTCTGCGGCCCCGGCACCCTCGACCCGGCCAAGGCGGCCGGCATGATCGTGCTGTGCAACCGCGGGGTCGTCGACCGCGTGGCGAAGTCCGCGGAGGTCGCCCACGCGGGCGGCATCGGCATGCTGCTCGTCAACACGACCCCGGGCTCGGTCGACACGGATGCCCACGGCATCCCGACCGTGCACCTCGACGCCCAGTACTACGAGGCCGTCGCCGCGTACGCCGCCACCCCCGGCGCGACCGTGACCTTCTCCGAGGGCAACACAACGGAGATCGTCGTGCCGACGCCGCAGGTCGCGGGCTTCAGCTCGCGCGGACCGGTGCTCGCCGACGGCAGCGACATCCTCAAGCCGGACATCGCGGCCCCGGGCGTCGCGATCCTCGCCGCCGGACCCAACCGCGAGGGCGAGGAGGGGACGTATGAGTTCCTCTCCGGCACCTCCATGGCGGCGCCGCACGTCGCCGGCCTCGCCCTGCTCTACCTGGGCGAGCGTCCCGCGGCGACGCCGGCCGAGATCAAGTCCGCACTCATGACGACGGCGTACAACACCGTCGACGCCGAGGGCGCCGCGGTCCCGAATCCCTTCGCCCAGGGCGCGGGGCACGCCGACCCGACCCGGTTCTTCGAGCCGGGACTGCTCTACCTCAACGGCCAGGCCGACTGGCTGGCCTACATCCAGGGCGTCGGGGCGTACGACCTCGGCATCGACCCCCTGGACCCGAGCCAGCTGAACCTCGCGTCGATCGCCATCGGATCCCTCGCCGGAAGTGAGACGATCACGCGCACCGTCACCTCGACCCAGGCGGGCACGTTCACCGCGGACGTCGACGGCCTCGCCGGCGTGGATGCGGTCGTGAGCCCGTCGACGCTCGAGTTCACGGCGCCGGGCCAGGAGCAGAGCTACACGGTCACGTTCACGCGCACCGACGCCCCGCTCGACGAGTTCGCCACGGGGTCCCTTACCTGGACCAGCGGCGACACCGAGGTGCGCAGCCCCGTCGCCGTGCAGCCGGTCGCCCTCGCGGCACCGGGCGCGGTCGAGGGGACGGGCATCACCGGGTCGGTGGACGTCCCGGTCACGCCGGGCAGCACCGGCGAGGTGCCGCTCGAGGCGTCCGGACTCGCGGCGGGCACGAAGATCGCGAACGCCGACGACCCCGCGTCGCCCTACACGGGCACCGGCGGAACGGGCGACCAGCGCGAGTACGAGGTCGTCGTACCCGAGGGCACGTCGCTCGCACGCTTCAGCCTCGACGCCGCCGACGACACCGGCGACCTCGACCTGTACGTGCTGCAGCTGGACGCGGAGGGCACTCCCGTGACGCAGTTCTCGGCCGCCACCGGCGCGGCCGACGAGCGGGTCGACCTCCCCTCGCCCGACGCCGCAACGTACGTCGTGGTCGTCGACGTCTACGCGCAGGGAACGGGGGAGAACGCGGGCTCGTTCGACGTCCGCTCCTTCCTGCTGCAGCCCGGCAGCGGCGAGGGCGCCTTCACCGTGACGCCGCAGGTCCTCGCCGGGGTGCAGGGCACCCCCGCGAGCTACACCGCGTCCTGGACCGGTCTCGCCCCCGAGACCGAGTACCTGGGTCTCGTGGAGTACGGCGACACCGGCCTCTCCACGGCCGTCACCGTGTCGTCCGGTCCCGCCGACGAGGTGCCGACGCCGCAGGCACCGGTCGCCACGGCTCCGCCCACCATCTCGGGCACGCCGCTCGTCGGGCGCGTCCTCCGGGCGACGCCGGGCCAGTGGGACACCGAGGGCCTGACCTACGCGTACCAGTGGCTCTCCGACGGCGAGCCGATCCGGAACGCGACCTCGGCGAGCTACCGCGTGAAGGGCGCCGACCAGGGCGCCGCGCTGTCCGTCGTCGTGACCGCGACCGCCGAGGGCCGGCCCGCCGGCACGGCGCAGTCGGCCGAGGTGACGGTGAAGCACGCCGCGACGGTGAGGGTGCGCCTCGACCGGCACATCGCGCTCTCCTCGCAGCGGGTGAAGGCGACCATCGTCGTGAGGAGCTCCGCGGACGCGGCGCCCACCGGCACCGTCGCCGTGACGGTCGGCTCGCGCACGCTCGACGTGACGCTCGACGACCGCGGGCGCGGGACGGTGACGCTGCCGAAGCTCGGCCGCGGCGCGCACGCGGTGACGGCGTCCTACGCGGGCGACGCGTCCACCGCCGCGGCCAGCAGCCGCCCGGACTACGTCTGGGTCGTGTTCTAGCCGACACCAACGAGTGACAGGGGGGCGGGCACCGGACGGTGCCCGCCCCCCTCGTCGTGATCGAAATGATCCTTGTCACCGGATATGTTCGTACGCTTTACTAACAAACATGACCGAGGCACGGCCGTCGACGGAGACGGGTGAGGGGAGGACCCCGCGGGCGAGCGCCCCCGGGGGTGGCGCCGCGCCGCGGTACGCCCCAGGCCGCGCCCTCCGCCCGAGCGTCAAGCTCCTGCCCGAGCACGCGCGGGGGCACAACCGCTCGCTCGTGCTGCAGACCCTCTACCGCGGTGGGCGGCTCTCCCGCGCCGATCTCGCCCGGCGCACCGGCCTCACCCGGGTCACAACCTCCGATCTCGTCGCCGAACTGCTGGACGACGCCCTCGTCGTCGAGGTGGGACAGCGCGAGGGATCCCGGCCGGGGAAGCCGGCGACCCTTCTGGAGGTGAACCGGTCCGGCCATCAGATCATCGGCCTCGACCTGTCGGAGCGCGGGGTCCTGCGCGGCGCCGTCCTCGACCTCGACGGCCTGGTCGTCGCCCGGGCAGACGCCGAGCGCGGCGACGCGGCGGGCGAGCAGCTCCTCGCCGCCGTCGTGACGCTGGCCAGGCGAGTCGCGGCTCTCGCGACCGCGCCCGTGCTCGGCGTCGGCGTGGGGACGCCGGGCGTCGTGGACCCCACCGGCACCGTGCTCAGCGCCCCGAACCTCGGCTGGACCGGCGTCGCCCTGCAGTCGCACCTGTCGCTCGAGCTGGGCCTGCCGGTCGTCGTCGCGAACGACGCGAACGCGGCGGCGCTCGCCGAGCACACGTTCGGCGGCGCCGAGAGCGATCTGATGCTCATCCGTGTCGGTCTCGGTGTCGGCGCGGGACTGCTGCTCGGCGGCTCACCGCTGTTCGGCAGCAGGTACGCCGCCGGAGAGATCGGTCACGTCGTCGTCGGAACAGACGGCGGCGAGCGGTGCGCCTGCGGCAAGCGGGGCTGCCTGGAGACCTGGCTGAGCGAGCCGCGGCTCACCGGCGAGCTCGCGCGCATCCGGACGGAGGGCGGCTCCCCGGAGGAGGCCGAGCGTCGCGGTGACGCGGTGCTGCGGGAGGCGGGCAAGCGGCTCGGCATCGCGCTCGGGCCCGTGGTCGGCGCGCTCAACCTCGCCGAGATCGTGCTCAGCGGGCCCGAAGAACTCCTGGCCGGGCCCCTCCTCCAGTCGACGGCCGACACCGTCCGCGCACGGACCATGCAGACGTTCTCGAGCGAGCTCGTGCTGCGCACCACCGACCTCGGCCCGGACATCGTCCTGCGCGGTGCCGCGGCCCTCGTGCTCTCCGGCCGGCTCGGAGTCTCGTGAAGACCGGGCGCCCGCTCCCCGCGGACGCCCGCCCACCCGCACCAGGAAAGGAAACAGCGACATGAAGAAGTTGGCTTTCGCGGCGATGGGGGTCGCCGCAGCGCTCACGCTCGCCGGATGCTCCGGCGGAGCGGCATCGTCCGGCGGAACGGGCGGAGGCGGTGGCGGCGACGATGCCGAGATCCGCGTCTGGCTCAACGGCACGGACACCCCCGACGAGGCCCGCGACTACCTGAAGACCACGTTCGAGGACGAGCACCCGGGCTCGACCCTCACGATCGAGGAGCAGAGCTGGACCGGCATCGTCGACAAGCTGACGACCAGCCTGTCCGGCAGCGACAGCCCCGACGTTGTCGAGGTCGGCAACACCCAGTCCTCGGCGTTCACCTCCGCGGGCGCGTTCCTCGACCTGTCCGACGAGTACGAGGAGCTCGGCGGGGACGACCTCCTGCCCGGCTTCGTCGAGGCCGGCACGTACGACGGCACCTTCTACGCGGCGCCGTACTATTCCGGTGCCCGGCTCGTCTTCTACAAGAAGGACCTGTACGCCGCCGCCGGCCTGAGCGTCCCCACGACGCTCGACGAGTACGTCGCCAACGGCGTCGCGCTCGCCGCGGCGAACCCGGGTGTCTCCGGCATCTACTTCCCTGGCCAGGACTGGTACAACGCCCTCCCCTTCATCTGGGAGAACGGTGGCGAGATCGCCACGGAGGAGGACGGGAAGTGGGTCGGCGGGTTCTCCTCGCCGGAGTCGCAGGCCGGCCTCGAGCAGGTGCAGACGGTCATGACGACGGCATCGCTCGCGCCGAAGGACGGGAACGAGACGGATCCGCAGGTGCCGTACTGCGCCGGCACGGTCGCTCAGCTGTCGGCGCCCAGCTGGGTGCGTTGGTCGATCCTCGCCCCGGCGGACGCCGACGCCCCCGGCTGCCCCGACCAGGAGGCCAACCTGGGCGTCTTCGCGCTTCCCGGCAAGGACGGCGGCGCGGCGCAGGTGTTCGCCGGCGGATCGAACGTCGCGGTGGCGGCGAAGTCCGCCAACCCCGACCTCGCCGTCGACGCCCTCAGGATCATGCTGAGCGACGAGTACCAGACCATCCTGGGGAAGGCGGGGCTGGTGCCCGCGAAGGTCTCGCTCGCGAGCACGATCGGCACGGACGAGGCGGCCACCGCCATCACGGAGGCCGCGAAGAACGCCAAGCTGACGCCCGCCTCGCCCCGCTGGGCGGACGTCGAGGCGGCGGGCATCCTGCAGGACTTCTTCGTGAAGGTGGCCCAGGGCGGCGACGTGGCCGCCCTCGCCGAGGAGCTCGACGCCCGCATCGAGGAGATCCTGAACTCCTGAGCGAGGGAGCGCAGCCGTGGGCGGGGGAGGCTCCCCGTCCACGGCCCCTCCCGCCCCCTCACCCCCACCGACGACGACGAAGCGAGGACGCATGACCATCGGCCAGGACGTGCTGCGCGCCGACCGCCCGACGGGCCGACGCGACGGCGGACCGGACTCCGGACGGTCATCCCGCGGCCCCCGCGGCCCCCGCGGCTCCCGTGGCTCCCGCGGCGGATCCGGAGCGAGGCGGCGCGCCGGGCTCACCCCCGCCGCTCTGCTCGTGCCGTCCGCTGTGGTGCTGATCGTCGTGGTCGGCTACCCCCTGGTCACGCTGCTCGTCATGTCCTTCCAGGAGTTCGGGCGGGCGCAGGCCTTCGGCGCCCCGGCGCCCTTCGTCGGATTCGACAACTACGTGCGCGTGCTCACCGACAGCACGTTCTGGACCGTGCTGATCCGCAGCCTCGCGTTCTGCGCCGTGAACGTCGCGGCGACCATGACGCTCGGCACCCTGCTCGCCCTGCTCATGCAGCGCCTGGGACGGTTCCTGCGGCTGCTCGTGTCCGTCGGCCTGCTGCTCGCCTGGGCCATGCCCGCGCTCACGGCCGTCATCGTGTGGGGCTGGATGTTCGACACCCAGTTCGGCGTCATCAACCACCTGCTCACCGTGCTGACCGGCACGGACTTCGCGAATCACTCCTGGCTCATCGACCCGCTGAGCTTCTTCCTCGTCGCCACGGTGATCATCACCTGGCAGTCGGTGCCGTTCGTCGCCTTCACCGTGTACGCCGGGCTGACACAGGTGCCGGACGAGGTGCTCGAGGCGGCGCAGCTCGACGGTGCCGGCCCGGTGGCGCGCTTCCGGCTCATCGTCTTCCCGTACCTGAAGTCGATCTTCCTCGTCGTGACGGTGCTGCAGGTGATCTGGGACCTCCGGGTTTTCACCCAGATCTTCGCGCTGCAGGGCATCGGCGGCATCCGCGAGCAGACGTCGACCATCGGCGTGTACATCTACCAGACCTCGCTGGCGGGTGGCGAGTACGGCACGGGCGGTGCCATCGCGGTGCTGCTGGTGATCCTGATGCTGGCCATCTCCCTCTACTACGTACGGGCCACCCTCAAGGAGGACGAATCGTGACGACGACCGCCGCGCCCCTAGCGCCGCTCGCGCCCCCGCCTGACCGGGGAGGCCGGCGCCCGTCCTCCCCGGCCCGGCGCCGCCGCAGGGCGGTGGACGTGCTGCTCGGCGCCATCGCCGTCCTCGTGTTCGTGTGCTCGGTCTTCCCCGTGTACTGGATGATCAACACGTCGCTGATGCCGAACAACGAGACGCGCACGCTGGTGCCGAACTTCGTCCCGTCGACGTTCACCTGGCGGAACTACGAGACCGTCCTGTCCGGCGCCGGTCGGGCGGACTTCCTGCCCGCCCTCGCCAACTCCGCGACGGTGACGCTGCTCACGGTCGGCGTGTGCCTCATCTTCGCGTTCCTCGCCGCGCTCGCCGTCACGCGCTTCCGCTTCCGAGGCCGCCGGGCGTTCGTGCTCACCATCCTCGTCGTGCAGATGATCCCCGGTGAGGCGATGATCATCTCCACCTACCGCGTGCTCGACGGCTGGCAGCTGCTCAACACCATTGCCGGCCTCACCCTGGTCTACGTCGCGACCGTGCTGCCGTTCACCATCTGGACGCTGCGCGGCTTCGTGAACGGCGTGCCCATCGAGCTCGAGGAGGCCGCCATGATCGACGGGTGCTCGAAGTCGGGCGCGTTCTGGCGGGTCACCTTCCCCCTCCTCGCCCCCGGGCTCGTCGCGACGGGCGTGTTCGGCTTCATCCAGGCCTGGAACGAGTTCCTCCTCGCCCTCGTCGTGATGTCCCGCCCCGAGAGCATGACCCTTCCCGTCTGGCTGCGCACGTTCCAGCAGGCGACCACCACGACGAACTGGGCGGCGATCATGGCGGGCTCGACGCTCATGGCCATCCCGGTCATCGTGTTCTTCCTGATCGTGCAGGGTCGCATGACCTCGGGTCTCGTGAGCGGGGCGGTGAAGGGATGAGCGGCGACGTCCGCGCGCTCGTCCTGCGCACGCTGCTCCCCGGGTTCATCGGCACGGAGCTGCCCGACTGGGTCGGCGCGCTGCTGCGGCAGGGGCTCGGCGGCGTGTGCCTGTTCGGTGAGAACATGCGGTCGCGGAACCAGCTGCGCGCCCTCACCGACGCGGTCCGGGCGGCGAATCCCGACGCGCTCATCGCGATCGACGAGGAGGGCGGCGACGTCACCCGGCTCTACTACGACGAGGGGTCGCCGTTCCCCGGCGCGGCCGTCCTCGGCCTGCTCGACGACGAGGAGCGTACGGAGGCCGTGGCCCGCCGGGTCGGTCAGGAGCTGCGTCGGGTCGGGTGCACCCTCGACTTCGCGCCCGTGGTCGACGTCAACTCGAACCCCGACAATCCGGTGATCGGCGTGCGCAGCTTCGGAGCGGACGCCGCCGATGTGGCGCGGCACTCCGCGGCGTGGGTGCGCGGGCTGCAGGCCACGGGAGTCGCGGCGAGCGCCAAGCACTTCCCGGGGCACGGCGACACCGCGGACGACTCGCACCTGTCCCTGCCCGTCGTCGACCGCTCCGTCGAGGAGCTCGCCGAGCGCGAGCTCCTGCCCTTCGCCGCGGCGATCGGCGCGGGCGTGCGGACGATCATGACGTCGCACATCCTCCTCCCGCAGCTCGATCCGGCGAATCCCGCGACGCTGTCCGGGGAGGTGCTCGGCGGCCTGCTCCGCGGCCGCATGGGCTTCGAGGGGTTGATCGTCACCGACGCGCTCGACATGGCCGGCGCGAGTGGCGGCACGGGCATCCCGCACGCCGCCGTGCGCGCGATCGCCGCCGGCTGCGACCTGCTCTGCATCGGCACGGGCAACACGGCCTCGCAACTGGCGGAGATCGTCGAGACGGTCGAGCGGGCCGTCGCGTCCGGTGCGCTGACCGAGGCGCGGCTGGCGGACGCGGCGGGGAGGGTCGTCGCGCTGGCACGCGGCCTGCCGGCGCCCGACCCGGTAGTCGCGGCGCCGGAACCCGATCCGAGGCAGGAGGCGCGAGGGGACGCGGCGCTCGTCGCCGCCTTCCGCGCCGGACGGAGCAGCGTGACAGGGGCGGATCGCGCCGCGCTCGCCGCCGGCTTCGGCCCGCGTGGAGAGCGTCCGCTCGTGCTCGTCCGGGTCGACAGCCACCCGAGCCTGGCCATCGGCCGGGCGCCGTGGGGGCCCTTCGCCGAGCTCGAGGCGGAGGAGCAGGCCGGCTGGTCCGGCTGGTCCGGCTGGTCCGACTGGTCGGATGTGCCGGTGCTGGCGGTCGCGGAGGACGCCCCGGGTGTGCCCGACGAGCTGTCTCCGGACGCCCGGGTCGTCGTGGTCGGCCGGTCCCTCCACCTGTTCCCCTGGGCCACCGCCACCATCGACGAGCTGCGTGGCTCGGGACGGGACGTGCTCGTCGTGGACATGGGTTGGCCCGCCGAGGACAGGCGGTACGCCGATGTCGCGACGTTCGGTGCGAGCCGGGCCGTCGGCCGCGCGCTCCTGGCCCTGCTCTCGGGGGAGGCCGCGGCGTGAGGGCGGGCCTGGACATCGGCGGCACCAAGACGCACGCGGTCGTCGTCGACGACTCCGGCGCGCCGATCCACTCCCTGCTCCTGCCGACGGGATTCGGCGCGGACGCCGTCGTCTGCACCGCGGTCGCCGCCGTGCAGGGTCTCGCGGGGCTCGCCGGCATCGAGCCCGCGGACTTCGTCTCGATCGGCGTCGGCATCCCCGGCACCGTCTCGCCCGCGACCGGCACCGTGTCGCACGCCGTCAACCTCGGCTTCGAGCACCTGGCGCTGGGCCCGGCCCTCGCCGACCGATTGTCAGCGCCGGTGCGCGTGGAGAACGATGTGAACGCTGCTGCGCTCGGCGCGTACTCCCTGCTCGGCGTCGACGCCGAGGCGTCGATGGCCTACCTCAATCTCGGCACCGGGCTCGCCGCGGGGCTCGTGCTCGAGGGCCGCCTCTGGCGGGGCGCGGGTGGAGCGGCCGGGGAGATCGGTCACATCCCCGTCGATCCGCACGGCGAGGTGTGCCCGTGCGGGCAGCGCGGTTGCCTGGAGACCGTCGCGTCCGGGTCAACCATCGCCCGTCAGTGGCCGACCACGGACCCGCATCCGGCCCGTGCGCTCTTCGCCGCGGCCGCGGCGGGGGACCCCGTCGCCGTAGCCGTGCGATCCCGGCTGCTGGAGCACATCGCGGCCGCCGTGCGGATCCTGGTGCTCACGGTCGACCCCGAGACCGTGGTGATCGGCGGCGGGCTCAGCTCGCTCGGGGACGACCTCCTGCGCGACCTGCGTGCCGTGCTCACCCGCTGGGAGGAGGGCTCGCCCTTCCTGGCCTCCACCGCGCTGCCCGGCCGGGTTCGCGTGCTGCCCGCGGAGTTCCCCGCGGCGGCCGTGGGGGCCGCGCTCGTGGGTGCCGCGGAGGAGTCGCTGAGCGTGAACGGCATTCCCTACGGAGCCTGAGGCGGGAAGCCCTCCGGCGCCCGGTCCGGTCGACGGAGCGGTCCCGAGCCCGTCGAAGGGGCGGGACCCCTGGCGCTCAGAACTCGTCGGTGGGGATGATCGCCCCGCAGGCCCACACCCGCAGCACGTGCCAGCGCGAGTCGAGGAGCACCGCGTCGGCGACGTGCCCGGGCTTGAGAAGGCCGTGCTGCGCCTCCAGCCCGAGCGCCCGGGCGGGGGCGAGGGTGAGGGCGGCCACGGCGACCTCCGGCGTCACGCCGACCTCGGTGATCGCGATCCGGAGCGCGGCGTCCTGGGTGAGGGTCGAGCCCGCGATCGTGTCGGTCCCGGCGAGCAGCGCGGCGCCGTCCTGGACCGTGACGTCCAGCTCGCCGAGCCGGTAGTCGCCGTCGGCGGCGCCCGCCGCGGCCATCGCGTCGGACACCAGGGCCACGCGACCCGGCGCACCCGCGAACAGCAACCGCGCGACGCTCGGGTGCACGTGCAGGCCGTCGAGGATCAGTTCCAGGGTCACGAGCGGATTCTCCATCGCCGCGACGACCGGCCCGGGACTGCGGTGGTGGATGCCCTCCATGGCGTTGAACGCGTGCGTCAGCAGGCGAGCGCCGCGCTGGAACGCCTCGCGCGCCTGCTCGAAGCCGGCCTCGGTGTGCCCGACCGCCACCGTCACCCCCGCCGCCGTCAGCACATCGATGGACTCCAGCGCACCCGGCAGCTCGGGCGCGAGCGTGATCTGCCGCAGGGTGCCGCGCGAGGCGGCGAGCAGTCGCTCCACCTCGGCCGGCTCGGGGCTGCGGACGTGGTCCGGGCTGTGCGCGCCCCGGCGGGGGGATGCGATGTACGGGCCCTCGAGGTGGGAGCCGAGCACGAGGGGGTCCCGCTCGGCGAGGTCCGCGATCCCGGCGAGACTGCGCTCGAGCGCGTCCAGCGGATTCGCGACGAGCGAGATGACGGAGCGCGTCGTTCCCCGCGCTCGGTGGGTGGTGAGTCCGGCGCGGACCTCGGCCGGCCCGTCGTCGAACGCGTGCCCGCCGCCGCCGTGGCCGTGCAGGTCGAGGAAGCCGGGCGTGAGCCAGTGCCCGCCGGCGTCGACGATGCTCTGCGGGCTCACACCCTCGGCGTGCTTCCGCCAGCCGTCGCCCGTGCCGGTCGCCGTGATGGTGAGGCCGTCGGCGACGAGCCAGAAGTCGTCGATGTGGCCCTCCGCATCGACCTTGCGGGCACTGTGGACGAGGAGGCTCATGGGGGAAGCGTAGTGAGCAACCCCGGCCCCGCAGGGCGCCCGGGCCGTGTCGTCAGCGGAAGATGATGGTGCGCGCCCCGTCGAGCAGCACGCGGTTCTCCGCGAACCACTTCACCGCCTGGGTGAGGGTGCGGGACTCCTCGTCCTGGCCGATCGCCATGAGCTCGGCGGGCGTGCGGGAGTGGTCGACCCGCACGACGTTCTGCTCGATGATCGGGCCCTCGTCGAGATCGCTCGTCACGAAGTGCGCGGTCGCGCCGATGAGCTTCACGCCGCGGGCGTGCGCCTGCTTGTAGGGGTTCGCGCCCTTGAAGCCGGGCAGGAACGAGTGGTGGATGTTGATGGCCCGGCCGCTCAGCCGTTCGCACAGCCCGGGCGAGAGGATCTGCATGTAGCGGGCGAGCACGACGAGCTCGATGTCGTGCTCCTCGACCGCCTGGATGACCCGCTCCTCCATGGCGGCCTTGCTCGCCGCATCCGTGACGTGGAGGTGCTCGAACGGCACGCCGTAGAAGCCCGCGAGGTCGCGCAGGGTCTCGTGGTTGCTGAGGACGAGGGGGATCTCGACGGGCAGGTGCCCCGTGCGCTGCCGGAACAGCAGGTCGCCCAGGCAGTGCGCGGCCGTCGACGCGAGCACGAGGGTCCGCAGCGGCCGGCCGACGATATCGAGCTGCCAGGTCATGGCGTACCGCTCGAGCACGGGGGCCAGGGCGCCCGCGAACTCCTCGCGCGACGCGTCGGACTCGACCTGCAGGCGCATGAAGAACCGCCCGGTGTCGGCGCTCGAGAACTGCTGCGACTCGGTGATGTTGCCCCGGGCCTGCACCACGGCCCCGCTGAGCGCGTGCACGATGCCGGGCTCGTCGGTGCAGACGATCGTGAGGACCCAGTGCGTGATGGCCGAGGGCTGCGAAGTCATCCGAACAGGATAGGCGCTCGGCGGGACGCGCCTCCGCCGCCGTGGCTAGAGCGAGCCGCGGGAACCCGGGCGCCCGCCGCCGATCTCGCCCGTCCACAGCCCGTCGGCGGTAGGATCGATGCTGGTCGAGCGGATCTCGCCGGCCCCGGGAGCTCTCCCGCCGTTCCAGTCGCTCTGGATGCCTGTCATGACCACCACCGCGCCGGTGCCTGTTTCCGCGCCCGCTGCCCGCCCGTTCCCCTACCTCGGCCTCTGCATGCTCGCCGTGGCGATCTTCCTCAACGTCACCATCGAGATGATCCCCACGGGACTGCTGCCCCTGATGAGCGCCGACCTCGGCGTGAGCGAGTCGCTCGTCGGCCTGCTCGTGACCGTGTTCGCGTTCACCGTCGTCGTCACGAGCACCCCGCTCGTCGCCCTCACCCGCCGGCTGCCCCGGCACGCGCTCGTCGTGGGCGTGCTCGCCGTCTTCGCGGCGAGCAGCCTGCTCACCGCGGTCGCCCCGACCTACGAGCTCGTCGTGGCGTCCCGGGTGTTCGGCGGACTCGCGCACGGCGTGTTCTGGGCTGTCGTGGGCGCGTACTCCTCCTACCTCGTGCCGAAGGACCAGCTGGGCCGCGCCGTCGCCATCACGCTGGGCGGCGGCTCGCTCGCGTTCGTGCTCGGAGTGCCGCTCGGCACCGCCCTCGGGCAGCTGCTGGGCTGGCGCGCGACGTTCGGCGCGCTTGCCGGGCTGGTCGCACTGGGCGCGCTGCTCGTCTGGCGATTCCTGCCCCGGGTCGACCACCTCGCCGCCGCGGACGCGCCGGAGGTCGCCGCGAGCACGGCCGGGCGCCGGCCGTCCATCGGCGGCGTCGTGCTGCTCTGCATCATCACCGGCGTCATCATGGTCGGGCAGTACACCTTCTACACGTACATCGCCCCGTTCCTCTCCCGTGAGGCGGGGCTCGGCGACGCCGCCGTGAGCCCGCTGCTGTTCGCCTACGGCATCGCTGGCGCGGTCGGCCTTGCCGTCGTCGGCGCTTACCTCGGACGCAGGCCCCGCGTCGGGCTCGTCGTGTCGCTCGGCGCGACGATCCTCGCCATCACCCTCCTCGGTGCGTTCCCCCACGTTCCGGTCGTCGCGATCCCGGCGTTCGCGCTGTGGGGCCTCGCGCTCGGCGGGCTCCCCGCCCTGCTGCAGACGCGGATGCTGCACATCGCGCCCGCCCGCATCCGCGACACCGCGAGCGCCTTCTTCACGACCGCGTTCAACATCGGCATCGGCGGCGGCGCCCTTGTCGGGGCGATCGTGCTCGAGACGCTCGGCCTGCGGGCGATCCCGTTCGTCTACCTCACCATCCTGGTGATCGCGCTCGCCGTGGTGCTCGTCTCCGACGCGCTCGCCTCCCGCGCCCAGGCCCGCACCGCCTGACGCACGCCGGCCCGGCGCGCCCCACCGCCCCATCTTCGCGCCGGTCCGATCCGCACCGGTCCGATCGCACCCACCCTCCTCCACACCGTTCCGAATTCAGGCCGTGCTGCGACACGCCGCGTTTCGAGACGTCCAACTGTGGCGTGTCGCAGCTGAGCCTGGATTGCGAACGGGCGGACACGTGAACGGGGTCGGGTCGGATGAGCCCGGCGAACAGGACGGGTATGAGCGGACGGGAACCGCGCGAACAGGGCGGGCCGCGCGGACCGGCTGGTAGCATTGCGGCGTCGCGACTGGCGTTCGGATGGGTCACCATCGGGGAGCGACTGACACGGATCGGCCGTACGCCTGGGCCGCTTTCCCCCACCCCCGCGGACACCGCGGGGCGAGAACGATGCAGGCCGCAGGATGCGGTCCGCACGTTCCCGGTGCCAGTGCAAGCCCAAGCCAGCTGAGGAGCCTTCCGTGCCCGTTGACCACCTCCCCACCTCGTTCGTCTCGTCCCTCGCCGAGGTCGACCCCGAGATCGCCGCCGTGCTCGAGCAGGAGCTCGGGCGCCAGCGCGGCACCCTCGAGATGATCGCGAGCGAGAACTTCGTCCCCCGCGCCGTGCTCGAGGCGCAGGGCTCCGTGCTCACGAACAAGTACGCCGAGGGCTACCCCGGCCGCCGCTACTACGGCGGCTGCGAGTTCGTCGACATCGCCGAGCAGCTCGCCATCGACCGCGCGAAGTCGCTGTTCGGCGCCGCCTACGCGAACGTGCAGCCCCACTCGGGCGCGTCGGCCAACGCCGCCGTGCTCGCCGCCATCGCTCAGCCCGGCGACACCATCCTCGGCCTCGAGCTCGCCCACGGCGGTCACCTCACCCACGGCATGAAGCTCAACTTCTCCGGCAAGCTGTACAACGCGACGGCGTACGGGGTGGATCCGGAGACGTTCCGCATCGACATGGACGTCGTGCGCGACAAGGCGCTCGAGCACAGGCCGAAGGTGATCATCGCCGGCTGGTCCGCCTACCCCCGCCAGCTCGACTTCGCCGCGTTCCGCGCCATCGCCGACGAGGTGGGTGCGACGCTCTGGGTCGACATGGCCCACTTCGCCGGCCTCGTGGCCGCGGGCCTGCACCCCTCGCCCATCCCGTTCGCCGACGTCGTCAGCTCCACGGTCCACAAGACGCTCGCCGGTCCCCGCTCCGGCGTCATCCTCAGCCGCGACACCGAGCTCGCCAAGAAGCTGAACTCGGCGGTCTTCCCGGGACAGCAGGGCGGCCCGCTCATGCACGTCATCGCGGCCAAGGCCACGGCCTTCAAGCTCGCCGCCGAGCCCGAGTTCGTCGACCGGCAGCAGCGCACCATCCAGGGTGCCCAGCTGCTCGCCGAGCGTCTCACCGCCGCGGACTCCACCGATGCGGGGCTCTCCGTGCTCACCGGCGGCACCGACGTGCACCTCGTGCTCGCCGACCTGCGCAACGCCGAGATAGACGGCAAGCAGGCGGAGGACGTGCTGCACGAGGTCGGCATCACGGTCAACCGCAACTCCGTCCCGTTCGACCCGCGTCCGCCCATGGTCACCTCCGGCGTGCGCATCGGCACGGCGGCGCTCGCGACCCGCGGGTTCGCCGAGCAGGAGTTCACCGAGGTCGCGGACATCATCGCCGAGACCCTGAAGCCCGGCGTCGATGTCGCGGCCCAGCGCGAGCGCGTCACCGCGCTGACCGACTCCTTCCCGCTCTACCCGGGGCTCACCCCGTCCGGAGCCGTCGCGTGACCGCGGAGCGGTTGGACGGCAACGCGACGGCTGCGGCCGTCAAGGCGGAGCTGAAGGGCCGCATCGAGGCGCTCGCCGAGCGGGGGATCGTTCCTGGCCTCGGCACGCTCCTCGTCGGCGACGACCCGGGATCGGTGTCCTACGTCGCGGGCAAGCACCGCGACTGCGCCGAGGTGGGCATCAGGTCCATCCGCGTCGACCTGCCGGGCGACGCGTCCGAGCAGGACGTGCGCGACGCCATCCTGGAGCTGAACGCGGACCCCAGCGTCACGGGCTACATCGTGCAGCTGCCGCTGCCGAAGGGTATGGACGAGAACGCCATGCTCGAGCTCATGGACCCGGCGAAGGATGCCGACGGCCTGCATCCGACGAACCTCGGCAAGCTCGTGCTCAACGTCACCGCGCCGGATGCCCGCGTCGCGGGCCTCGTCGACCCGTTCCCCCTGCCGTGCACCCCGGCCGGCATCGTGGAGATGTTGAAGCGCAACGGTGTGCCCTACGTCGGTACGCGCGTCGTCGTGATCGGGCGCGGCCTGACCGTGGGCCGCCCGCTCGGCCTGCTGCTCACCCGCAAGGGCATCGACGCCACCGTCACGCTCACGCACTCGCGCACCCCCGACCTCGCGTCCGAGGTGCGCCGCGCCGACATCGTGGTCGCGGCCGTCGGTGTGCCCGGGCTGGTCAAGCCGGACTGGGTGAAGGAGGGCGCCGCCGTCCTCGACGTCGGCATCAGCCGCACCTTCAACGAGGAGCTGGGCAAGCACAAGCTCGTCGGCGACGTCGACCCGGCGGTCGCCGAGGTCGCGGGCTGGCTGTCGCCCGTGCCCGGCGGCGTCGGGCCGATGACGCGGGCCATGCTGCTCGCGAACGTCGTCGCCGCCGCCGAGCGCACGGCCTGAGTCCCGCGACGGGATGACCGTCGGTCCGGGTGCTCGCCATGCGGGTGCCCGGACCTGGCGACGACCGCTCCTCAGGCGAAGGCCGTGAGCGGCACGCCCGCGGCGATCAGCGCCGCGCGCACCGAATGCGCCATGTCCACGGCCCCGGGCGTGTCCCCGTGCACGCAGAGGGAATCGACGCGAAGCTCGAGCTCCGTGCCGTCGACGGCGCGCACCCGGCCCGTCGTCGCGAGCCGCACCGCCCGCTCGGTGATGCCGTCGCCGTCGCCGAGCAGGGCGCCGGCGGACCCGCGTGGCACGAGCGTGCCGTCCGGCCGGTAGCCGCGGTCGACGAACGCCTCGCGGAAGAATGGGGACCCGGCCGTGTCGGCCGCCGCCTCGATCGCCGAGCCGGGCAGCCCGAGCAGCGGCAGGCCGGGGGAGAAGTCGCGCACCGCGCCGGCCACGGCATCCGCCTGCGCCCGGTCGTGCACGATGCGGTTGTACAGCGCGCCGTGCGGCTTGACGTAGCGGATGCGCGCGCCGGACTCCGCGGCCGCCTCGCCGAGCGCCCGGAGCTGCGTCAGCACGTGCTCGCGCAGCCGGGTGGGTGTCACGTCGACGTCCCGCCGACCGAAGCCCTCGCGATCGTCGTAGGACACGTGGGCGCCGAGGGCCACCCCGTGACGGACGGCGAGCCGGCAGCTGTCCCGCATCGACCGCTCGTCGCCCGCGTGGAAGCCGCAGGCCACGTTGGCGCTCGTGACCAGCGCGAACAGCGCGGCGTCGTCGGCGGTCGGCATGCCGTCCACCGTCTCGCCGAGGTCGCTATTGAGGTCCATCGCCCCGGTAGCCGACGATGCGGTCCCGATAGCCCGCCGCGTTCCGGCGGATGCCTGCGGCCTCCTCGGCGGTGAGCTCCCGCCGCACCCGCGCGGGGACGCCGGCCACCAGCGTCCCCGGCGGCACCACGGTGCCCTCCAGCACGAGGGCACCCGCGGCGACGAGCGAGCCCGTGCCGATCACGGCCCCGTTCATCACGATCGCGCCCATGCCGACGAGCGCCCCGTCCTCAACGGTGCAGCCGTGCAGCACGGCGTTGTGTCCCACCGACACGTCCCTGCCCACCGTCAGCGGGAACCCCGCATCGACGTGGCAGCTCACGTTGTCCTGCACGTTCGAGCCGTCGCCGATCGTGATCGGCTCGGAGTCCGCCCGGAGCACGGCGTTGAACCAGACGCTCGCCGACGCTCCCAGGCGCACGCGTCCGACGAGAACGGCGCCCGCGGCGACGTAGGCGTCGTCCTGCACCTCGGGCGTCATGCCGCCGAACGGCACGAGCACGCTGCGCGGGTCGGTCGTCATGTCATCCCCTGAGGTGTGGGCGGCCGGGTCAGCGCTCCGCTCGGGCGCCCTCGGAGGGGCGCACGGTGAACTGGTCCGGTGCGGCGTAGCCGGCGTCGGCGAAGGCTGCGGAGACGGCCCGGCTCACGTCGGCGACGAGCTCGGACGGCACCAGGGCGATGGCGGCTCCGCCGAAGCCGCCACCGGTCATACGCGCGCCCACGGCGCCGGACGCCTGCGCGGTCGCCACGGCGAGGTCGAGCTCCGGCACGGAGATCTCGAAGTCGTCGCGCATCGAGACGTGCGAGGCATCGAGCAGGCCGCCGATCGCGCGCGGGCCCTCCTCGCGCAGCGTGCGCACGGTGTCGAGCACGCGCTGGTTCTCGGTGACGATGTGCCGCACCCGGCGGAACGTCACGTCGTCGAGCACGGACTCGGCCCGGGGCAGGTCGTCCGCGTCGAGATCGCGGAGGGACTCGACGCCCATGGCCGCGGCGCCGGCCTCGCAGGATGCGCGGCGGTCCTTGTAGCCGCCGTCGGCGTGCGAGTGGCTGACCTTGGTGTCGATGATGAGGATCTCGAGGCCCGCGCCCTCGAAACCGAGCGGGATGACCTCGGCGTCGAGGCTGCGGCAGTCGAGGAACACCGCGGCGTCCTGCTTGCCGAACAGGGAGGCGGACTGGTCCATGATGCCGGTGGGCGCGCCGACCACCTGGTTCTCGGCCAGCTGACCGGCGCGGGCGAGCGTGCGCTTGTTGTACTCGAGCCCCCACACCTCGTTCAGGGCGACCGCGACGGCGCTCTCGATGGCGGCCGACGACGACAGGCCGGCACCGACCGGCACGTCGGACGCGAAGTACGCGTCGAACCCGGTGGCGGTCGACGCATCGGCGCCGTGCTGCAGCAGGGCCCACGCGACACCGAACGGGTACGCCGACCAGCCGGCGATGCGGTCGGGCGAGAGGGACTCGACGGCCATCTCCTCCGTGTCCGCGGCGAAGGTGCTGCCGACGCGGATCACGCCGTCCTCGCGCGGGGCGAGCGCGACGACTGTGCGGCGGTCGATGGCGAACGGGAACACGAAGCCGTCGTTGTAGTCGGTGTGCTCGCCGATGAGGTTCACGCGTCCCGGCGCCGACCAGAGGCCGAGCGGCTCGCGGCCGTAGCGCTCGCGGAACCCGTCGCGGGCGGCGGAGTAGATGTCGGTGCTGTCGGTCATACGCGGTCGATGCCCTCTCGAAGGAATGCGGCCGCCTGCTCGGGCGGCACGTCGCCGATCCAGGCGCCCATGGCGGCCTCGGACCCGGCAAGGAACTTGAGCTTGTCCTCGGCCCGGCGGGGCGAGGTGATCTGCAGCATGAGCCGGATGTCGTCGCGGTGCTCCACGACGGGCGCCTGGTGCCATGCGGCGATGTAGGGGGTGGGGGTGGAGTAGAGCGAGTCGATGCCGCGCAGGAGCCTGCGATACATCAGCGCGAGCTCGTCGCGCTCCTCCTCCGTTGTCTCGGCGAAGTCGGGGACGTGGCGGTGGGGCAGCATGTGCACCTCGAGCGGCCAGCGCGCGGCGAAGGGCACGAACGCCGTGAAGTGCTCGCCCGCCAGCACGACGCGCTCCGAGCTCCGCTCGGACTCCAGGATGCGCTCGAACAGGTCGGGTCCGACCTTTTCCACGGACGCGATGAGCCGCCGGGTGCGCGGCGTGACGTAGGGGTAGGCGTAGATCTGGCCGTGCGGGTGATGCAGTGTCACGCCGATGGCCTCGCCGCGGTTCTCGAACGGGAAGACCTGCGCGATGCCCGGCATGGCGGAGAGCGCGGCCGTGCGGTCCGCCCAGGCCTCGACGACGGTGCGCGCGCGGGACTCGCTCTGGGTGCCGAAAGATCCGGTGTGCTGGGGGCTGAAGCACACGACCTCGCAGCGCCCGATGGACGTGCGGGTGCGCCCGAGCCCGATCTCCGTGAGGTCGTCCTGCCCCTGGGGCGCGTTCTCGTCGTCGAGAAGCGGACCGAAGGAGGGTGACTTGTTCTCGAACACGGCGACGTCGTAGTTGCTCGGGATCTCGGACGGGTTCTCCGGCGTGGCCGGGGCGAGCGGATCCTGCGACGCAGGCGGCAGGAACACCCGGTTCTGGCGCGCCGCGGCGATCGAGATCCACTCGCCCGTGAGCACGTCCTGACGCATGGTTGCGGTGGGCGGGCGAGGGCCCAGCACACGGGCGTCCTCGGCACGGTCCGGCGGCAACGTCGTGTCGGCGTCGTCGTAGTAGAAGAGTTCCCTGCCGTCAGCGAGCGTGTACGGCCGCTTCACGATGCCGCGGGACAACGACTGTGGTTCGGGCGAAGTCATGCCGCAAGGATACTCGGATCCGCTTGCGAAGCTGAAAGCCCTCCGCAACGTTTGACAACCATTCGTAAGCACTTGAAGATCGATGCATGAGTCCGGAGCCCGAGTCGCCGACTGACCAGGGGCTCCCCGCTGTGCTCCGCCGGCGCCGCATGGCGGAGGTGATCGCCTCCCGCGGCTTCGTGAAGGTCGTCGACCTGAGCGAGACCTTCGGCATCTCGGGCGTGACCGTGCGCAGCGACCTCGGCGCCCTGGAGCGGGCCCGCCTCATCCTCCGGGTGCACGGCGGGGCTGTACCGCGCCAGGCGGCGCCGGAGCGCGAGGCGTCGTTCGAGGAGTCGCTCGAGTCCTCCTCGGGGGCGAAGGAGCACATCGGCACCGCGGCGGCCGCCATGGTGGTGTCCGGGCAGAGCGTGCTGCTCGACGTGGGGACCACGACGCTCGCCGTGGCCCGAGCGCTTGTCGCGCGTTCCGACCTGCACGACGTGACCATCGTGACCAACGGCCTGACGATCGCCCTCGAGCTCGAGCGCGCCATCCCGCGCTTCACGGTCGTGGTGACCGGCGGCACGCTCCGGCCGCTGCAGCATTCCCTCGTCGACCCGCTCGCCCGCCCGGTGCTCGAGCAGATGCACGCCGACATCGCGTTCCTGGGTTGCAACGGCGTCGACGTCGAGCGCGGCGTGACGAACATCAACCTGCCCGAGGCGGAGATCAAGCGGCTCATGCTCGGCGCCAGCGCCAGGCCCGTCGTGGTGGCCGACTCGTCGAAGCTCGACCGGGTACACCTCGGCACGGTGGGGCCGCTCGCCGACGTGGCCACCCTGATCACCGACGACGGTGCCGCCGCGGGCCGGATCGACGCATTCCGGGCGGCGGGGGTCGACGTGGTCGTGGCCGACTCGCGGCCCGCCTAGCCGGGCTGCGAGCCCGGGTGCGGGGTGCGGCCTGCGCGAAGGCGCACCTAGACTCGGGCGAATGCGACCCGTAACCGGAGACCAGTACCCGCTCGAGCTCCACGCCGGGAGGCGTATGGTGCGCGCGACCGTGACGCAGCTCGCCGCCTGCCTGCGCGGGCTCAGCATCGACGGCGTCGACCTCGTGGAGCCGTGGGGCGAGGACCGCCTCGCGCCCATGGGGTCCGGGCTTGTGCTCGTGCCGTGGCCGAACCGCATCAAGGACGGCCTGTGGCTGCTCGACGGACGGGAGCAGCAGCTCGACATCACCGAGCCGGGGTACTCCAACGCCTCGCACGGACTCCTGCGGAACACGGGCTACACCCTCGTCGAGCACACGGGCGATGCGGTGACGCTGTCCGCGACCGTGTTCCCGCAGCACGGCTGGCCGTTCCTGCTCGACACCGGCGTGACGTACCGTCTGGTGGACGACGGCATCGAGGTGACGCACCGCATTCGCAACGACTCCTCCTCCGCCGCGCCCACCGCGATCGGTGCCCACCCCTATCTCAAGATCGGAGACGTGCCGACCTCCGACCTCGTCGTCACCGTCGCGGCGGACACCTACTTCGAGACCGACGACCAGATGATCCCGGTTGCCGAGCACTCTGTCGACGGCACCGAGTTCGACCTGCGCGGCGAGCGCCGCGTGGCGGAGCTGAACCTCAACGTCGGCCTGGGCGCCGTCGTCCGCGAGCACGGGGTGAGCAGGCACCGCGTCACCGCCCCGGACGGCCGCCGGGTCGAGCTGTGGGCGGGGGAGGAGTTCGGCTTCCTGCAGGTGTACACGCCGACCGCGTTCCCCACGCTGTCCGGTCCGGACCTCGCCATCGCGATCGAGCCGATGACCGCCCCCGCGAACGCATTCAACACCGGCCAGGGGCTGCGCTGGCTGCAGCCGGGCGAGGAGTGGACGGCCACCTGGGGCATCCGCTACATCCTCCCGCCGGCCTGACCCGGCGGTCTTGAGACGGTCCCTGAGCCTGCCGAAGGGACATGAGGTGCCCTGCCTCAGGTGGTCCCGACACGGTCCCTGAGCCGTCGAAGGGATGCGAGGTGCTCTGCCTCGGGTGGTTCCGATACGGTCCCTGAGCCTGTCGAAGGGACGCCATGGACGCTCGCCGCTATTTCTCCACATTGTCCACAGGAGCGTGAAGGTCGGTGTCGGTGGCGGGGTTTTGCCTGGACGCATGACCGAACGAACCGCTCCACCCGACCCGATCCCGCCCGACGGATCACCACCACGGCAGGCGAGCACCGATACCTTCCTGGCGATGATCGACGCCGTCACCGCGGCTGAGCGCATCATCCGGCTCGGCCACTCCCTCCGCGCTGAGGCGATCGATCGCGCCCGCCTCTGGACCGAAGCAACCGACCTCTCTATGCCCACCACGGGTGGCCCGCGGTGGTCACCGAAGATCGCTGGACGCCGCGTCCTGACGACCGAGGTCGCCGCTGCCCTGCGCATCTCCGAGCGGGCCGCGGAGCGGCTGATCGCGGAGAGCGAGGCCCTGCTGCACGACCTGCCTGCGACCCAGGAGGCGCTACGCACCGGCCGGATCGGCTACCGACACGCCCAAGTGCTCATCGACCACACCACCACACTTCCACCCGCCGGAGTGAGCGCGGTCGAGGAGGCTGTCCTACCCCGCGCCGAGCACCTCACCGTGCCGAAGCTCGACAAGGCAACGCGGGAACTACGGGAGCGGCTGCACCCGGAATCAATTCAGGAGCGTCACACCGCGTCGGTCGCCGACAGGCACATCGAGACGTGCCCGGCGAAGGACGGCATGGCCTGGTTGAGCGCCTATCTACCCGCAACGGAGGTCCTGGGCATTGCCAACCGGCTGCGGGACATCGCCGAGCAGCTCAAGGCGGAACCTGGGGAGGAGAGGACACGGACGCAGCTCATGGCCGACGCGTTCACCGACCTCCTCATGGATGGCACGACCACCGCCGCGGCTAGCGCTGACAATTCTGTGGAGGAGAGGTCGACGCGGCGCATCGATGCACCAATCGGCGTCGGCATCCGGCCCCGCGTACTCGTGACGGTCCCGGTGCTGACGCTCCTTGGCCGCTCGGAGGAGCCGGGCACGCTCGAGGGCTACGGGCCCATCGACGCGGACACCACTCGCCGGATCGCGGCGAGGGCGCCGAGCTTCACCCGGATCCTCACCCACCCCGAGACGGGCGCGGTTTTGTCCGTGGGTCGCGACCGGTACGCCGTGCCGAAGGACCTGCGGACGTGGCTTCGAGTTCGGGACCAGACGTGCCGCTTCCCGGGGTGCAACCGGAGTGCTGGCCGGGCGGACGTCGACCACGTCACCGACTGGCAGTACGGCGGGGGAACCGACTACGGCAACCTGGTCCACCTGTGCCGGTCGCACCACCGGGTGAAGCACCACACCGCCTGGTCCTCCATCTCCGCCGGTGGTGGAAGGGTGCGGTGGCTCGCGCCCAGCGGCCGGGAATACGAGACCGAACCGGCAACGCACATCGCGACCCCGAAGCCGGGACGGAGGATCGCCCGAGCGAAGGCGGTGACTCCGGAGGAACCGCCGTTCTAGGGGGTCCCGGGCCGACCGAGGAACCGCACGTCGCTTCGACAGGCTCAGCGACCGTGGGGCCGGCCCCCACGCGCCCCCACGCGCTCGCGCCTCCGGAACCACACGGGCCCGTCGAGGAACCCCGCGTCGCTTCGACAAGCTCAGCGACCGTGGGGCCGGCTCCCGCGCGGTCTCGCACGTTCTCGCGCCTCCATATCCATACGGTCCCTGAGCTCGTCGGAGGACGCTCCTGCTCGCACCCGCCGCGGCACGAGGGCCCTCACGCACTTGCCGGGCGGACCGGACCGGCGCACGCTCGAAGCATGACTTTCTCACCTCGAACCGCAATCGTCACCGGCTCCGACTCCGGCATCGGCCGCGCCACCGCCGTCGCGCTCGCCGCCGCGGGAATGGACATCGGCATCACCTGGCACGACGACAAGGAGGGCGCCGAGCGCACCGCCGAGGAGGTGCGCTCGCACGGCGTGCGCGCCGTCGTCGCGGAGCTCGACAAGAGCGACCTCGAGAACGCGGGAGACGTGATCGACCGGCTCGCGGAGGAGCTCGGCGGCGTCGACGTGTTCGTGAACAACGCGGGCACCGGCGACAGCGTGCCCTTGGTCGACATGGAGCTCGACGCCTGGCGTGCGGTCGTCGCGACCGACCTCGACGGCGCCTTCGTCTGCATCCAGCGCGCGGCGCGCCGCATGGTGGCGGCGGGCAACGGCGGCCGCATCATCGCCGTCACGAGCGTGCACGAGCACCAGCCGCGCGTGGGCTCGAGCGCCTACGACGCCGCGAAGCACGGCCTCGGCGGCCTGATCAAGACGCTCGCGCTCGAACTGGGCCGACAGGGGATCACGGCCAACTCCGTCGCGCCCGGTGAGATCGCGACCCCGATGACGGGGCAGACCGACGAGGACCCGCACCAGACGGATCGCCCGGGCATCCCGCTGGGCCGTCCCGGCGACGCGCGGGAGATCGCGTCCGTGATCGCCTTCCTGGCCTCGCCGCAGTCGAGCTATGTGACCGGCGCGTCCTTCGTGGTCGACGGCGGAATGCTGCAGATGGGACCGCAGGCGGGATCCCATCTCACGAGCGACGACTGGCGCAGCGTCTAGGCACCTCCCTCCCCGCGCGGCCCGATCGCCGGGCGTCCTTCCCGGGCGCCCGGCGACGTCATGTCCGGGTGGACACGGGCGGCCGCGCATGGCGGCGCGCACGGCACTGCCGCGACACCCCTTTCCCGGTGTGCGGAATTACGTCGGCGCGTCCGTACGATCAGGTGATCCCGAGAGGACCCCATGACGCAGCCGAACCCCGCCGATCCCGGGCCGAGGAGAACTCGCGCGATTCCCGCGCCCCGAGTGCGGCGGCCCCTCGTGCTGCGGGGACCGGCCCTCCTCGTCTGGGGTGCGGTCGCGGTGTTCCTGATGCTCGTCGCCGCGGCCGGTGGTTTCCCCGTGCTGTTCGGTTGGGCCGCGGTCATCGGCATCGGGACGGCCCTGTACGCGCTGGTGACGGGACGCGGCTCGTGGGCGAGGATCCCCTCCCGCCGCGCCGCGGTGGTCGTGCTCGTGGCGGGCCTGGTCGCCGGCGTCGCGTCCGCAGGAACGGGCGTCGCGGTCAACGAGGCCGACTCCGCCGCGGCCGTGCGCGGCGGCGGCACGGAGGAGCCGGCACCCGCGGCGACGGCCACGGACAGCGCCACTCCCGCGCCCACCCTCGACGACGAAGCCCCCGTCGATCCGGCCGAGCCTCAGGCCGCCGCGCAGGCGGCGGCCGTGGTGCTCGCCGCCCCCATCGACGAGGACACGAAGGTCCTCGCCCTCCTGGACACGCTGCCCGTGAAGGGCCGCGCGCCCAAGACCGCGTACGACCGCGAGGGCGGGTTCGGCACCGCGTGGCTCGACGTCGACCGCAACGGCTGCGACACGCGGAACGACATCCTCGAGCGGGACCTCATCGACACGGAGCTGGCCCCGGGCGGCTGCAAGGTGATGAGCGGCACGGTGGAGTCGCCGTACACCGGCAAGACCATCGAGTTCGAGCGGGGCAACGACACGTCGCCCCTGGTGCAAATCGATCACCTGGTGTCTCTGTCCAACGCCTGGCAGACGGGAGCCCAGCAGCTCACCGAGGCGCAGCGGATCTCGCTCGCGAACGACCCGATCAACCTGCTGGCGGTGGACCAGCGGTCGAACGCGCAGAAGGGCGACGGGGACACCGCCACCTGGTTGCCCTCGAACAAGAGCTTCGTGTGCCAGTACGTGGCCCGTCAGGTGTCCGTGAAGGCGACGTACGGTCTCTGGGTCACGAAGGCCGAGCGGGATGCGATGAAGCGCGTGCTCGGCTTCTGCCCGGACACCAAGGCATTCGTGTCGCCCTTCGCCCCTGCTCCTGCGCCGGAACCGGAGGAAAACGCTGAGGCCGTCGTCGTCCCCGCGCCGGTACCTGCACCCGCTCCGGTGCCTGCCCCTGCACCGGCGCCCGCTCCTGCCCCTGCTCCGGCACCGGTGCCTGCCCCCGCTCCAGCGCCTGCCCCCGCTCCAGCGCCCGCCCCCGCCCCCGCTCCGGCTCCTGCACCGGCTCCCGCTCCTGCACCTCCGTATTACAAGAACTGTGACGCGGCGCGCGCGGCCGGTGCCGATCCCGTCAGGAGGGGAGACCCGGGTTATGGCCCACATCTAGACCGAGAGGGTGACGGCATCGGCTGCGAGTAGGGGCAGCAGCGCCGAGAGATCGATGTACCTGGTGGGCCCCGTCGGGCTCGAACCGACGACCCAGGGATTAAAAGTCCCTTGCTCTACCAACTGAGCTAGAGGCCCGCGGCGTCTAATCTACCGTGCCCACCCGTCGGCTCCCGCGTGCTCGTAGGGTTGTCGGGTGACCGAAGAGTTCCACAAGCCCACCAAGTTCTCGGGGTCGAAGTTCGAGGGGATGAAGGGCGGCGAGGATCCCGCCACCATCTCCCGCATCGCGCACGACACCGCCCACGCCCTGCTGGGACGGGTGCGCGACAACCCGGAACCCGCCGTGCTCAACCGGCTGGTGGAGTACACGGACGAGCACGGGATCGACGCGGTCGCCGAGCTGTGGTCCCGGTCGAGCCCCCGCAGTCTTCCCGGCGCCCTCTGGCGGCTCTATCTCGTCCGCGCGATGATCCGGCAGGATCCGGAGGGCACCGCGTTCACGTTCCAGCGCGGCTCCGAGATCTCGGTGACCATCGACCAGGTGGTCGCCGGCGCCTCGACCCCGACGGGCCCCACCGAGATCCTCGAGCTCGCCGACGAGATCCTGCGGGGCGTGTTCGAGGGGGACTTCGCGGTCGCCCTCGACCGCGCCGCCGCGTTCTGCCGGGTCACGTCCGAGGGATGCACGAGCATCGCCGACGACGTCGAGGTCATCACGCCGGAGCGGGCGACGGAGCTCACGAAGCGGGCGCTTCGCCTGGCGCGAACGGCCGCCGAACTCACCTCCTGCGCCCGCCTCTGGCGGATGGGCGGGTTAGAATAGGGGAGCCGGGCCGCAGTAACCCCGGGCTCCAATATTTGCCGCTCCGAGCGGCCTCGCGCCGAGAGGCGTTTCTGCGGCTCGGTTTCCTCCGTTAAGCGGCGGCTTCTGCCGGCCCCGGCGAGGACCAATCCGCCGGGGGCTGTGCTCCGAACCACTGGTGATCATGACCGCGCTGCGACAACTGGCCATCTCTGACATGCTTGCACTCGTGCCAGCGGAGACCGACCGAAGCGAGCGCTCGGGCTCACCCGCCCCGGCGCCCCGTGAGGATTTGTTGGCGCGCGTGGCGCTTGGTGACCAGGACGCCTTCGCGGAGCTCTACGACCAGACCTCATCGCGGGTTCACGGCCTCGTACAGCGCCTCCTGGTCGACCATGCACAGTCGGAGGAGGTGACGCAGGAGGTGTTCTTGGAGATCTGGCAGAACGCGCCCCGCTACGCCGCCGAACGCGGCTCCGCCATCACCTGGATCCTCACCATGGCGCATCGCCGGGCGGTCGACCGCATCCGCGCGTCCGAGGCCAGTCGTCAGCGCGACATGCGCATCGGCGTGCGCGACCACGTCGAGGGCTACGACGACGTGGCGGAGCAGGTGGAGATCCGCCTGGAGAACGTCCGCGTGACGCGGGCGCTCGCCCGGCTCAGCGATGCCCAGCGCGAGGCGGTAACCCTCGCCTACTACGGCGGTCTCACCCAGCGCGAGGTCTCCGACCACCTGGGCATCCCCCTCGGCACCGTGAAGACGCGATTGCGCGACGGCATGATTCGCCTGCGCGACGAGCTGGGGGTGGCGTCATGAACGACGACCTCCGTTCGCACGACGACGACGTGCGCACGAACGCGGCCGCACGCGCGCTCGACGCCCTCGAGCCGCACGAGGTAGAGGACATCGACGCCGCCGCACGCGACTCGGCCGCCCTGCGGGACGAGATCGACGGCTTCTCCGGGACCGCAGCCCAGCTGGGGCTCGCGACCCGGCCGGTCGCGCCCCCGGCCGCCCTGCGGGCACGACTTCTTGCGGAGATCGCGCGCACCCCGCAGCTTCCCGCGGACGCTGCGGCGACCGCCCCGACCGCCGCCTCGACGGACAGCTCCACGGATGCCGTCGCGGACGTGCGCGACGGGTCCGCCGCGACCTCCGCCGGTGATGACGTGTCCCACACGTCGTCCCTGAGCCGCGAGTCCCGCCCGTTCTCCGCGTCCATCCCGATCGTCCCGCCTGCGGATCGCGCCCCGGCCGCGGACGCCTCCGCCGACGCAGCCACTCCCGGGCCCGCTGAGGCCCGGGCCCGCTCCCGCTGGTACGCCCGCCCGGGACTCGTGCTCGGCTCGGCAGCGGCGGCCCTTGCGTTGTTCGCGGGCGGAGTGGCCGTCGGCGTCCTCTTCGAGGGCGACAGCCCCCAGGTGGAGGCGGAGGCCTCCGCGCTCGCCGAGCTCTACGCCGCCCCCGACGCTCAGCGTCGCAGCGCGGACGTCGAGGGCGACGGCACGGCGACGCTCGTGTGGTCGGAGCAGCTCGACCGCTCCGTCGTGGTCTTCGACCAGCTCGCGCCGCTTCCCGAGGACAGCGTCTACGAGGCCTGGTACATCAACTCGGCCGGCACCGCGACCCCCGCCGGAACCTTCCGCACCGAGACGGACGGCCTCGTCTACCACCTGCTCGACGGCTCGCTGGGCCGTGGCGGCACCGTGGGCGTGACCGTGGAGCCGGAACCGGGCTCCGAGGCCCCGACGACCAAGCCGATCGTCCTGCTGAACCGCGCCTGACGCGTCCTGCGTGTAGACGGGCCCGACGCGAGCCGGGCCAGACCCGAGCCGTGCCTACCCCGCGTTGCCTCAGCCGCGTCGCCTGCGCCGGGTTGACGTGCCCTGCCCTTCCACCGCGGCCACGCCGATCCCGTCCCCCTGCCCGAAAACGCCGATCCCGGCTCCTCGGGTGAGGAGCCGGGATCGGCGTTTTGGGGGGAGTGCGGGATCAGCCGAAGCGGCCGGAAACGTAGTCCTCGGTGGCCTGGACGCTGGGCTTGGAGAAGATGGTGTCGGTGTCGTCGTACTCGATGAGCTTGCCCGGCTTGCCGGTGCCCGCGATGTTGAAGAACGCGGTGCGGTCGGAGACGCGGCTGGCCTGCTGCATGTTGTGCGTCACGATCACGATCGTGTAGTCCTGCTTGAGCTCCTCGATGAGGTCCTCGATCGCGAGGGTCGAGATCGGGTCGAGGGCGGAGCACGGCTCGTCCATCAGCACGACGTCCGGTTGCACCGCGATGGCGCGGGCGATGCAGAGGCGTTGCTGCTGGCCGCCGGAGAGGCCGGAGCCGGGCTTGTCGAGGCGGTCCTTGACCTCGTTCCACAGGTTCGCGCCGCGCAGCGAGCGCTCGGCCAGGTCGTCCGCGTCGTTCTTCGACATGCGGCGGTTGTTGAGCTTTACGCCCGCGAGCACGTTGTCCTTGATCGACATGGTGGGGAACGGGTTCGGGCGCTGGAAGACCATGCCGACCTGGCGGCGCACGAGCACGGGGTCGACGCCCTGGCCGTAGAGGTTGTTGCCGTCGATGAGCACGTCGCCCTCGACATAGGCGCCGGGGATGACCTCGTGCATGCGGTTCAGGGTGCGCAGGAAGGTGGACTTGCCGCAGCCGGACGGGCCGATGAAGGCGGTGACGGTGCGGGGCTCGATGGTGAGGGAGACGTCCTCGACGGCCTTGAACTTGCCGTAGTAGACGTTGAGGTCGTTGACTTCGATGCGCTTGGACACTTCGGTTCCTTCTCGGGTGCGGTGCGGGCTAGCGGGACTTGGGGGCGAACACCCGCGCCACGATGCGCGCGATGAGGTTGAGCAGCATGACGATCAGGATCAGCACGAGCGCGCCGGTCCAGGCGCGGTCGATGTACGCCTGAGCGTCCTGACCCTGCGAGACGTACTGGTTGTAGACGAACACCGGCAGGGTCATCATGCGGTCGCTGAACAGGTTGTAGTTCACGCTGGCGGTGAAGCCGGCGATGATGAGCAGCGGGGCCGTCTCGCCGATGACGCGGGCGATTGCCAGCGTGACACCGGTCAGGATGCCGGCCAGCGAGGTGGGCAGCACGACCTTGACGATGGTGAGCCACTTCGGAACGCCGAGGGCGTAGGAGGCCTCGCGGAGCTCGTTCGGCACGAGCTTCAGCATCTCCTCGGTGGAGCGCACGACGATCGGGATCATCAGCACCGACAGGGCGACCGCGCCACCGAAGCCCATGCGCACGCCGGGCTCGGTGAAGAGCACGAACAGGGCGTAGGCGAACAGGCCGGCGACGATGGACGGGATGCCCGTCATCACGTCGACGAGGAAGGTGATGGCCTGGGCGAGGCGGCCGCGGCCGTACTCCACGAGGTAGATCGCGGTGAGCATGCCGATCGGCACGCTCATGGCCGCGGCGGCCAGCGTGATCACCACCGTGCCGATGATCGCGTGAATGGCGCCGCCGCCCTGGCCGACGACGTTGCGCATCGAGTAGCTGAAGAACTGGGGGTCGAAGCGCGCGGCACCGAAGGTGACGACCGTGAACACGAGGCTCACGAGCGGGATGAGGGCGAGCACGAAGGCGCAGGTCACCAGGATGGTGGCGAGCCGGTCCTTCGCGAGGCGCGAGCCCTCGACCGCGAACGACACCGCGAAGAGCGTGACCGCAAAGAGCACCGTGCCGAGCACGAGGGCGCCGACCAGGTTGTAGTTCTCGGTCACGCCGCCCATCTGCAGCAGCAGGAAGACGACGAGCAGCACGAGCCAGCTGGCGGCGAGCACCCCGAAGGTCGCGCCGCGCGGGAGTCGGCCGGCGGTCAGTGAGTTGGCGAAGGGGCGCGCCCCGGTCGTGACGGCCATCAGTTCGCTCCCGAGAAGGCCTTGCGGCGGTTGACGATGTACCGGGCGATCGAGTTGACCACGAGGGTGATCACGAAGAGCATCAGCCCGGACGCGATGAGGGTGTTGGTGCCGAGCCCGAAGGACTCGGGGAAGCTGAGCGCGATGTTCGCCGCGATGGTGTTCGGGTTCTGCTGCTGCAGCAGGGCGAACTTCACGATGGCGGCGGGGGAGAGGATGATCGCGACCGCCATCGTCTCGCCGAGTGCGCGGCCGAGGCCGAGCATGGAGGCCGACACGATGCCGGGGCGGCCGAACGGCAGCACGGCGATGCGGATCATCTCCCAGCGCGTGGCGCCGAGGGCGAGCGCGGCCTCCTCGTGCAGGCGCGGCGTCTGCAGGAAGATCTCGCGGGAGAGGGCGGTGATGATGGGCAGGATCATGACCGCGAGCACGACGGCCACGGTGAGGATCGTGCGGCCCGTTCCGGAGACCGGCCCGGAGAAGAGCGGGAACCAGCCGAGGTTCTCGGTCAGCCAGAGGTAGAAGGGCACGACCGCGGGGGCGAGCACGCCGATGCCCCAGAGCCCGTAGACCACGGAGGGCACGGCGGCGAGCAGGTCGATGACGTAGCCGAGCGGCGACGCCAGTCTCCGCGGCGCGTAGTGCGAGATGAACAGCGCGATGCCGATCGAGAGCGGCACGGCGATGGCGAGCGCGATGATCGCGCCCCACACGGTGCCGAAGGCGAGCGGCGCGACGTAGGACCAGAAGCCCTCGCCGCCGACGATGTCCGCGGGGTCGGCGGCGAAGGCCGGCACGCTCTGGGCGATGAGGAAGAGCGCGACAGCCGCGAGGATGACGAGGATGAGGCTTCCCGCGAAGACGGTGCTTGCGGAGAAGACCCGGTCGCCCGGCCTCTGCTTGGCTTTGATCGCGGTGGGGGTCTTGGCGACGGCAGTCATTCGATTCCCTGGTTCATCGGGTGATCAGGCTGGCTCGGGAGCGGGATGGGTAGCATCCCTGAACCCGAGGATGCCCGCCCCGCCGCGCAGAGCGCAACGGGGCGGGCACGGGGGGCGGTGCTACTTGATGGACTCGATCGCGGTGGAGACCTGCGCGGAGACCGTGGAGGACAGCGGCGCGATGCCCGCGGTGCTCGCGGCCTCGGCCTGGCCCTCTTCGCTCGCGACGTAGCCGACGTAGGCCTTGACCAGGGCGGCGGTCTCGTCGTCCTGGTAGTCCTGGCAGGTGATGAGGTAGCTCACGAGCACGATCGGGTAGACGCCGGCCTCGGTGGAGGTGCGGTCGATCTCGAACGCGATGTCGTTTTCCTCGCGGCCCTCGGCCTCGGGGGAGGCGTCGACGATCGCGGCGGCGGCCTCGGGGGAGTACTCGACGAACTCCTCGCCGACCTTGATCTTCGCGACGCCGAGCTCACCGGCACGCGAGGCGTCCGCGTAGCCGATGGTGCCGTTGCCGTTGGTCACGGCGTCGACGACACCGGAGGTCTGGGCCGCAGCCTCGCCGCCGAAGGACTCGGGCCAGACGCCGTCAGCCTCCTCGGTCCAGACGTCGGGGGCGACGGCGTGGAGGTACTCGGTGAAATTCTCGGTGGTGCCGGAGTCGTCCGAGCGGTGCACGGCGGTGATCGGCGACGAGGGCAGCGTCGCTTCGGGGTTGAGCTGCGCGATCTCGGGGGCGTCCCAGGTGGTGATGGTGCCGGCGAAGATGCCCGCGAGGGTGGCCTGGTCGAGGTTCAGCTCGTCGACGCCCTCGAGGTTGAAGATGACCGCGATGGGGGAGATGTAGACGGGGAGGTCGATGGCCGAGGTGCCCTCGGCGCACTTGCCGAACGTGCCGGCGAGCTCCTCCTCGTTCAGCGCGCGGTCGGAGCCGGCGAAGTCGGCGCCACCGGCGATGAACGCCTCACGGCCCGCGCCGGAGCCGTCGGGGGAGTACTCGACGGTCACTTCGGGGTTCGCGGTCTGGAACGCCGCGCGCCAGGCCTCCTGGGCGGAGCCCTGCGAGGATGCGCCGATTCCGACGAGCGTGCCCGACAGGGCGGAGCCGCCGTCGGTGCTGCCTTCGGAGGCGGCGGGGGCGGCGCCACCGGTCTCGTTCGCTGCGCACGAGGTCAGGGCAAGAGCGGCGACGGCGGCAAGAGCCGTCACCCCTCCGAAACGCGTGATGTTCAAAAGTGGCCTTCCGGGTTTGATGTCAGGACTGTGTGGGCCGGTGCAGGCCCTCGCCGCACGCTAATCCGGACGGTTAACGAGAGTCGTCCGTCACGGTTAACGGAAGGTGAACAGGACGGCGCTCCGCGGCCGCGTTCGCCGAGGGCTGACGAGCAGGATGAACCTGGACGCGTACGGTCGCTGAGCTCGTCGAAGCGACGGGATCGGTGCTGGGTCCCGGGGTTCCTCGCGTCCCTTCGACAGGCTCAGGGACCGTGGAGGAGACGCGCATCAACACGTACGGTCGCTGAGCTCGTCGGAACGACGAGAGCGATGCTGGGTCCCGGGTTCGTCGCGTCCCTTCGACAGGCTCAGGGACCGTGGAGGAGACGCGCACAAGCAGGTACGGTCGCTGCTCTCGTCGAAGCGACGAGAGCGGTGCTGGGTCTCGGGGTTCGTCGCGTCCCTTCGACAGGCTCAGGGACCGTGGAGGACCGTGGGACCGAGACCGCCGGCTCTCCTACTCCTTCGGGGAGTGGGTCTCGATCGCCGCGATGCCCAGCGTCGGGTCGTCGGCGGAGAGGTGCACGACGGTGAACTCCGCCGGGCTCAGCATCCCGGCCCGGGTGAGCCGCAGCGCGGAGCGCGTCTCGGTGAGCACCGCGATCTCGTGCAGGATCTCCGGGAGCACCGGACTGTGGCTGCACAGCACGGCGGTCTTCCGCCGCTCGATGCGCCTCTCCACGATGTCCCGCACCGACCCGCCGTGCTCCTCGTAGGCGTCCTGGCTGATCCCGGCCGTCGTCCGGATTTCGAGGCCCAGGGCCTCCGCGGTGGGCTGCAGCGTCTCGATGCACCGGGTCGCGGTGCTGCTGATGAGCACGCGCGGCCCGAACGTCTCGAGCGTGGGGACGATCGCGCCGGCCTGGCGCCGACCGCGCGGCTTCAGCGGGCGGGATGCGTCGGGGCCGTCCCACTCGTAGGGCTGCACGGCCTTGCCGTGTCGCAGCACGATCAGGGCGAACGTGCGCTCGACCCCGCGGTCGAGCTGGTCGGCGAAGAGTTGCAGCACGTCGATGTCGCTCGCGTAGGTCAGCAGCGCGAGCGCGGTCGGGATGGGCAGCCAGTCGAGCCCGTCCACCTCTTTGTTGGGCGTGAACGTCGACTCTGCGACGGCCTTCTTCGTCGCCTCCGCGGCCCAGTAGTGCACCTCCTTGGTGCGCCCGTTCGGGATCGGGTACTCCACGGCGCCGAGCGGGGTGCCGAGGAACACGCGCAGGCCGGTCTCCTCGAACACCTCGCGCACGGCGGTCTGGGGCAGCGCCTCGCCGGGGTCGAGCTTGCCCTTCGGCAGGCTGAAGTCCTTGTGCTGGGTGCGGTGGATGACCAGGACCTGCACGTCGTCGCCGATGCGCCGCCACACGACCGCGCCGGCCGCGTAGACGACCCCGTCGGCCGTGCTCAGGCGCCGGCCCCCATCACCGGAAGGCACCGGAGCGCCGCCTCCGCGACACCTGGTACATGACCCGGTTCTGCATGTCGTCGAGCACGGTGCCCTCGTCGTCCAGGTGGTGCCTGGTCCAGATGCCGGTCTCGTCGAGCCACCAGGACGACGTGGTCGGCGCCATGGCGAGCTCGAAGAGGTGGTCGATCTCCTTGATCTGGTCCGGGTCGACCAGCCGCACGAGCGCCTCGACCCGGCGGTCGAGGTTGCGGTGCATCATGTCGGCGCTGCCGATGTACATCTGCTTGTCGCCGTCGTTGACGAAGGAGAACACGCGGGAGTGCTCGAGGTAGCGGCCGAGGATGGAGCGCACGCGGATGTTCTCGCTCAGGCCCGCCTGGCCGGGCTTCACCGCGCAGATGCCGCGCACCCAGATGTCGATCGGCACGCCCGCCGCGCTCGCGCGGTACAGCGCGTCGATGATGGCCTCGTCGACGATCGAGTTGACCTTGATCTGGATGCCGCTCGGCTTGCCCTCCTGGGCGTTCTTCGTCTCGATCGCGATGCGCTTGAGCAGCCCCTTCCGCAGGTGCAGCGGGGCGACGAGGAGGCGCTTGAACTTCTTCTCGATGGCGTACCCGGACAGCTCGTTGAACAGGCGGGTGAGGTCCTTGCCGACGGTGTCGTCCGCGGTGAGCAGGCCGAGGTCCTCGTAGATGCGACTCGTCTTCGGGTTGTAGTTGCCGGTGCCGATGTGGCTGTAGTGGCGCAGGCGCCCCTTCTCGTTCCGCACCACGAGGGCGAGCTTGCAGTGGGTCTTCAGCCCGACCAGGCCGTAGACGACGTGCACGCCGGCCTTCTCGAGCTTGCGCGCCCAGCTGATGTTGTTCTGCTCGTCGAAGCGGGCCTTGATCTCGACGAGCGCGAGCACCTGCTTGCCGGACTCCGCCGCGTCGATGAGGGCCTCGACGATGGGGCTGTCGCCGGAGGTGCGGTACAGCGTCTGCTTGATGGCGAGCACGTGCGGGTCGGCCGCGGCCTGCTCCAGGAAGGCCTGCACGCTCGTCGCGAACGACTCGTACGGGTGGTGCAGGAGGATGTCCTGGCGCGCGATGGAGCGGAAGATGTCGGGCTTCGAGTTCGGCTCGGTCGGCATGATCGGCAGGCTCGTCGTCGGCACGTGGTTCGGGTAGTGCAGCGCGGGCCGGTCGATCTTCGCGATCGAGAAGAGGCCGCCGAGGTCCAGCGGCGAGGGGAGGGTGTAGACCTCCTGCTCGGTGATGTCCAGCTCGCGCACGAGCAGGTCGAGCGTCACCGGGTCCATGTCGTCCGAGATCTCGAGCCGGATCGGCGGGCCGAAGCGGCGTCGGAGCAGCTCCTTCTCGAGGGCCTGGATGAGGTTCTCGGTCTCGTCCTCCTCGATCTCCACGTCCTCGTTGCGGGTGACCCGGAAGACGTGGTGCTCCACGATCTCCATGCCGGGGAACAGGTCCTCCAGCTGGTTCGAGATGAGGTCCTCGAGCGCGATGAACTCGAGCACGCCCGAGCCGGAGTCCGCGCCGAGCGGCAGGAACCGGGGCAGCATCTGCGGCACCTTGATGCGCGCGAACTCCTGCCTGCCGGTCTTCGGGTTGCGCACGCGCACCGAGAGGTTCAGCGAGAGGCCGGAGATATAGGGGAACGGGTGTGCCGGGTCCACCGCGAGCGGCATGAGCACCGGGAAGATCTGCTGGGCGAACGTCTGCCGCAGGTGATCGCGCTGGGAGTCGTCCAGCTCGTCCCACTCGACGATGCGGATGTTCGCGTCGTACAGCGCCGGCTTCACGCCGGAGCGGAACGCCTCCGCGTGCCTGCGCTGCAGCTCGTACGCGGTGCGGTTGATGTCGGCCAGCACCTCGGTGGGCGTGCGGCCGGTGACGGTCGGGACGGCGAGACCGGTCGCGATGCGGCGCTTGAGACCGGCGACCCGCACCATGAAGAACTCGTCGAGGTTGCTGGCGAAGATGGCCAGGAAGTTGGCCCGCTCGAGCACGGGCAGGCGGGGATCCTCGGCGAGCTCGAGCACCCGCTGGTTGAAGGCGAGCCAGCTGAGCTCGCGGTCGAGGAAGCGGTCCTCCGGCAGTGAGCCGTCGTCGACGCTCGTCGTCTCCTCCTCGTCGAAATCGTCGAGAAGGTCCGTGACGGCCTTCGCGTCCCCGAGGTACGTTTCGCTGTCCATTGATCCATCTTGTCACCGTGCGGCTCTCCGGGAACGGAAACGGCCGGGGAACCGACGGCGGACCCGGGGCGAACCCTGGTCGCCGCCGGCCGGGGGAGTGCCCGTCGGAGATGCAGGTGCGCCGATCGGGGCAGGGGACCGGGCCGTCACAGGAGCGTGGCCGCACGGGGCACTGCGGTCAGCGGCGGTACTGCACGTCCACGGCCGCGTCGGTGAAGCCCTCGGACCGGTACAGGCGCACCGCGGAGGCGTTCTCCTCCTCCACATAGAGGGTCACGCGGCTCACGCCCCGCACGCGGAGCCGGTCGAGCCCCGCACGCAGCAGCGACCGGCCGATCCCGGCGCCGGCCCGGTCCGGATGCACGCCAAGCACGTAGATCTCGCCCTCGACGTCGGCGTTCGCGGGGACGCCCTCGACGGCGGCGCCGCCGTCCGCCGCGCCGGCGGGGTCGCCCTCGGGCACCTCGACCTTGAGCCAGCAGAAGCCGACGAGCGTGCCGGACGCGTCCCGGGCGAGGAGGAAGTCGTCGGGGTCGAACCAGGGCTCCGCACGCCGGGCGTCCAGGTCGTCCCGCGTCTGGCCGCCCTGCTCCGGGTGGCCGGCGAAGGCGAGCGCGTTGAGGCGCAGCCAGTCGTCGGCGTCCCGGTCGGCGTCGAAGGCGGAGAGGCTGAGGTCGGTGCGCTGCCAGGGCGTCTGATCGGCGCCCGGGGGCGCGGACAGCTTGAGCAGCACGCGGGCGCGCCGGAGGTCGAAGCGGCGGGCCAGCGCCGCGGCGCCGGGGTGATCGCCGTGGGCCCAGACGGCGAGACCGTGTGGGGCGGAATCGACGAGGTGGGCCAGGATCGCCGTTCCGACCCCGCTTCGGCGGAACTCGGGGGCGACGAGGAACTCGGCCTCGGCCGACCCGGCGGCGTCCTCGGGTGTCGCGAGCACGGCCGCGCCCGCGAGGGAGTCGCCGACGTGCGCCTCGAGGAGGACGGGACCGCGATCGCGTCCCACCGTCAGCATCGACTGCTCGTTGACGGCGCGCTGCCCGTCCACCCGCTCCGCGTCCGCGACGAGCCGGCGGAACCGGGCGAGCGACTCGGGGTCGCCGGGGCTAGGAGCGGACAGCCGAACCGGAACGCTCATCGTCATCCTCGTACACGTTGAAGCGGTAGCCCACGTTGCGCACCGTGCCGATCAGCGACTCCAGATCGCCGAGCTTCGCCCGGAGGCGTCGCACATGCACGTCGACGGTGCGGGTGCCGCCGAAGTAGTCGTAGCCCCACACCTCGCTCAGCAGCTGCTCCCGGGTGAAGACGCGGGACGGGTGCGTGGCGAGGAAGCGCAGGAGCTCGAACTCCTTGAAGGTGAGATCGAGCGGCGTGCCGTGCACCTTCGCCGAGTAGCTCGCCTCGTCGATCACGACGCCGGATGCCTGGATCTTCGACGCGGTGTGCACCTCGGTGGCGCGGCCGATCACGAGCCGGATGCGGGCGTCCACCTCCGCGGGACCCGCCGACTCGAGGATGACGTCGCTCGCACCCCAGTCGGCGCTCACCGCGGTGAGTCCCCCCTCGGTGAGGATGAGCACGAGCGGAACGTTCACACCCGTGGTCGTGAGGATCTTGCAGAGCGACTTCGCGCTGGCCAGGTCGGCGCGGGCGTCGACGAGGATGAGGTCCGAGGACGGGGCGTTGACGAGGCTGGCCGGCTCCGCGGGGATGGAGCGGACTCGGTGGCTGAGGAGGGCGAGCGACGGGAGCGCCTCCACGTCCGTCGCAGACGTGAGGATCAACAGCTGCGCCACTCACGATCCTCTCGTCCCGGAATTTTTCTCATCCTAGCGGCGCTCGCGCGGCGTCCTTTTCCCTCCCCCGGGGATCGCAGGCGGCCGCCCGCCCGGTCGGGGCGCCGCAGCGGTGAGGGCCGTGCGGCACAATGAACGGGTGGTTGGCCAGTGGAAGAGCGTCGTGCCGGTGTGGATCCTCGGGGTCGTCGGCATCGTCCTCGTCGCCGCACTGGCCGCCCCCGGCGACTACCTCGACTGGCTGCCCGTCGTGCTCGGCGCCGGCGTGATCGTCACCTTCCTCATCCAGCTCGCGCTGCCTCGCAAGACCGGCTTCGTCGGGCGGGCGATGCTCAGCGTGTGCGGCCTCGTGGTGCTGCTCGCCCTCGCGACCGCGGTGCTGGCGGCCGTGTCGCCGCCGGTGGGCTAAAATCGATCTATGTCCTCGCTGATCGCCCTCGAACTCTTCTACACGGGCCTGCTGGTCCTGGCGACTCTCGCGATCGGCGCCGTCTCGGTTGTCGTGCTGTACAACCTCTTCCGCGGTCAGAGCTGACGCTCGCTCTCCCCGCCGATCAGTCCGAAAGACAGGTCGCGCCATGATCGAACTTCCCGTCGGGCTGCCCGCTGAGCTCGTTCCGCTGTCCTGGCTGCTCGGCGTCTGGGAGGGCTCAGGCATGGTCGAGTACGTCGTCGGCGACGACGTGGAGCGGCACGAGTTCCGCCAGCGCGTGAGCTTCAGCCACGACGGCCTCCCGCACCTCAACTACAGCTCGTCCACATGGCTGCGCGACCCGGCCGGCGACAGTTACGTCGGCGGGACGACCCCCCTCGCGACCGAGACGGGCTACTGGCGGCTCAGCCGGCCCCTCGGCGACGCGGATCCCGGCCCGGGCCTGCTGCCCGGCGTGGGCGACCCGCCCTACCGGACGGCGTCCGACGTCGAGACGCTGCGCAATGACAACCAGGGCTTCGACATCGAGGTCTCCCTCGTGCACCCCGGCGGTGTAAGCGAGGTGTACCTCGGCCAGGTGCGCGGCCCGCGCATCGACCTGGCGACCGACGCAGTCATGCGCACCGACGGCTCCAAGAACTACTCCGCCGCGACCCGGATCTACGGGCTCGTGGAGCGCGACCTGCTCTGGGCGTGGGACATCGCCGCCCTCGGCCAGGACCTGCGCACGCACGCTTCAGGAAGGCTGGCCCGCGTTGACTGAGTTCCTCACCCTCCCCGGCGCCGTGTCGGGCGAGGGGCCGGACGCCGGCGTCGCCGCCCACTACGGCAACCCCGTGCTCGAGCAGCGCGCGCTCGAGTCCGGCCGCGCCGTCGTCGACCTCTCCCACCGTGCCGTGCTCGCCATCCCCGGTGAGGACCGGCTGACCTGGCTCGACTCGCTCACGAGTCAGAGCCTTCGCGGCCTCGCCCCCGGCGAGTCCGCCGAGACTCTCCTCCTCGATCCGAACGGCCGGCTCGAGCACGCGGTGCGCGTGCTCGACGACGGCGAGACCGCGTGGCTCCTCGTTGAGCGGGACCAGGCGGAGCAGCTGCTCGCCTGGCTCTCCCGCATGCGCTTCATGCTGCGCGTGGAGCCCCAGGACCGTACGGGCGACTACGCGACCATCGCCACCTTCGGTGATCCCGCCGCACTCGGCCTGCCCGTCGCGGCGCCGAACGGCGTTCTCCTCGCCTGGCGCGACCCCTGGTCCGCCGTGCGACCGGGTGGGCACCAGTACTCCCATGCCGATGACCACCCGGGCGCCCAGTGGCGCGAGACCGAGGTGCTCGTGCCGCGCGCCGAGTTGGCGTCCGTCGCCGACCGGGTGGCGGCCGGCGAGCTGGCCGCGGCCGGCACGCTCGCGCTCGAGGCGCTGCGCATCGCCGCGTGGCGGCCGCGCTTCGGCGCCGAGGTGGACGAGCGCAGCATCCCGCACGAGCTCGACTGGCTGCGCACCGCCGTGCACCTGACGAAGGGCTGCTACCGCGGGCAGGAGACGGTCGCCAAGGTGCACAACCTCGGCAAGCCGCCGCGCCGGCTCGTGCTGCTGCACCTCGACGGCTCCGACGCCGTGCTTCCGGGCCCCGGCGCGCCGGTGCTCGCGCCTCGCGAGGGGGAGGAGCCGGTCGCCGTCGGCTCGGTGACCTCGAGCGCGCTGCACCACGAGCTCGGACCCGTCGCGCTCGCCGTGATCAAGAGGTCCGTGGCGCCGGATGCGCAGCTCCTCGTGATCGCCGACGACGTGACGATCGCCGCGGCGCAGGAGGTCATCGTGCCCCCGGACGCCGGCGCGGTCGCGAACGTGCCGCGCCTCCCGCGCCTGGGCCGCGTCACCCGCTGACCCCGGCATTGGAGTACAGGAGCCGCACGGTCCCTGAACCTCACCACGGTCCCTGAGCCGCACGGTCCCTGAGCCTGTCGAAGGGATGGGACCCGAGGCGGCGAGCGTCGCTTCGACGAGCTCAGCGACGGTGGATGCCGTCTCCGCGGACAGGACGGATACGGTCCCTGAGCCTGTCGAAGGGCCGGAACCCCGAGGCGGCGAGCGTCGCTTCGACGAGCTCAGCGACCGTGAAACGGGGTCTCCGCGGACAGGACGGATACGGTCCCTGAGCCTGTCGAAGGGACGCGACAGGCGGCCCGGTCAGCCCTCCTCGGGCCAGGCGAAGCCGCGCGGCTGCACCGACGCCCACGGCACCGTGACCTCGCCGAGCCGCCAGCGCGAGCGGCCGCCGATCACCGGCCACCCCGCGTCGCGCAGCTGCTGCACGCACGCGATCCAGCGCTGGGTCGGGCCGTAGGACGCGAGGGGTGCGGCCAGCTGCCACGCGCGGTCGAGCGCGACGAGGAGGTCGTGCACCGGCTCGCCCGGCACGTTCCGGTGGATGAGCACCTTCGGCAGCCGCTCGGCGGCGACGGACGGGCGGTCGAGCCGGGACAGCCGGAGCGCGATGGTCAGGCTGCGGGGGCCCGCGGGGGAGACGTCGACCCAGGCGGCGACGCGGCCGACCTCGTTGCAGGTGCCGTCGATGAGCAGGCCGTCGGCGTCCACGCGTCGGAGCATGGTTCGCCAGGCGGGCAGCACATCCGCCTCGTCGTACTGGCGCAGCACGTTGAAGGCCCGCACGACGGTGGCCCGGTCGCCGGGCGGCAGGGGCACCTCGAACCCGCCGACCTCGAACCGCACGGCCGAGCGGATGCGCTCGTCCTCCTGCGCCTCGAGCTGTCGCCTCGCCGTGTCGACCCGGCCGCGCTCGATCTCGAAGCCGACGACCCGCACGTCCGGCCGCATCCGGGCGAGCCGGCCGTACAGCTCGAAGGTGGTCACGCCGCTCGCGCCGTAGCCGAGGTCGACGACGAGGGGCGCGGTCGCCCGGCGCAGTTCCGGCAGCGCGGTGATCCAGCGGTCGACCCGGCGCAGCCGATTCGTGTTCGTCGTGCCACGCGTCACCGACCCGATGGGCGTCGACGGGGCTCGATCGCGCATGGTCCCACGCTAGCGCAGCCCACCGCCGTGACCCGGGGTCCCCGATCCGGCGGGCGGCGGGTCGATACACTGGCGGAATGCCGAACTCGACATACACGCTCATCCTCCTGCGCCACGGCAACAGCGAGTGGAACCAGAAGAACCTCTTCACCGGCTGGGTCGACGTGGGACTGACCGAGCAGGGCGAGGCGGAGGGGATCCGCGCGGGCGAGCTCCTGGCCGAGTCCGGGCTCCTGCCCGACATCGTCTACACGTCCGTGCTGCTGCGGGCGATCGACACCGCGAACATCGCGCTCAAGAAGGCCGGCCGCTCCTGGATCGACGTCAAGCGGTCCTGGCGTCTCAACGAGCGCCACTACGGCGCGCTGCAGGGCAAGGACAAGGCCCAGACGCTCGAGGAGTACGGCGCCGAGCAGTTCAAGGTGTGGCGCCGCTCGTTCGACGTGCCGCCGCCCCCGATCGACGACGACGACGAGTACTCGCAGGCGCACGACCCGCGCTACGCCGCGCTGGGCGACGACCTGCCGCGCACCGAGGCGTTGAAGAACGTGATCGACCGGATGCTGCCCTATTGGGAGTCCGACATCAAGGAGGACCTCCGCGCCGGCAAGACCGTGCTCGTGACGGCGCACGGCAACTCGCTCCGCGCGCTCGTCAAGCACCTCGACGGCATCTCGGACACCGACATCTCCGAGCTGAACATCCCCACGGGCATCCCGCTCGTGTACGAGCTCGACGAGGACTTCGCCCCGGTTCAGCCGGGTGGCCGCTACCTCGACCCCGAGGCCGCCGCGGCCGGAGCGGCGGCCGTCGCGGCCCAGGGCAAGAAGTAGGCAGGGCAGGAACAGACGCACGGGCGGCGCAGTCCGAACGGAGAAGGCCCCGGGGGAACCCGGGGCCTTCTCGCGTGCTGGGAAGCGGTGACGCGGCCAGCGGCGTCGCCGCGACGAGCGATCGCCGCGATGAGCGATCAGATGGAGGACGGCACCAGCTCGCCGGTGGCGAGGTACTGCACCGTCTTGGCGATCGACACCGCGTGGTCCGCGAAGCGCTCGTGGTAGCGGCTCGCCAGGGTGGAGTCGACGGTGTCCACCGCCGCGCCCTTCCAGGTCTCGCCGAGCACGGCGTCGAAGACGCTGAGGTGCAGCTCGTCGATGCGGTCGTCGTCGTTGCGGATCTCCTCGGCGAGGCGCACGTCCTCGCTGGTGAGCAGCTCCGTCAGCTTGCGGGCGATGGCGACGTCGAGCTGCCCGAGCTCGGCGAACGTCGGGCGGAGGCTGGCCGGAACGACCTTCTCCGGGAAGCGGTAGCGCGCGAGCTGCGCGATGTGCTCGGCGAGGTCGCCCATCCGCTCGAGCGAGGCGCTGATGCGCAGCGCGCTGACGACGATCCGCAGGTCGCGGGCCACCGGCGCCTGGCGGGCGAGGATGTGGATGGCGAGGTCGTCGAGGCTGCGGGCGGCTTCGTCGATGTGCGGATCGGCGGCGATGACGGTCTCGGCGAGGCTGACCTCGGACTCGTTGAACGCGCGGGTGGCGTTGTCAATGGACTCGGCGACGAGGGTCGACATGTGGACGAGACGGTCCTGGACCTCTCGCAACTCCTGCTGGAATACCTCGCGCATGCGGGCGTCCTTCCTGTTTCTGTGGTGCGTCCGCGGGCGCGCGGCCACGCGTACGGTCCGGCGCCCATGCTGACCCGTGAAGGTTAACTCTCGGTGCCGCGGGACTGAACTTCTACCAAAGTAGCCCGGGACGGCAGAGAAACGGCGATATCGGCCGATGGCCGTCTCCTAGTGTTGACCCCATGGACACCGGTTTGTTGGTGCTCGTGTCACTTGCCCTTGGCCTCGCGGTGGGCTCGGGATTCACGTGGCTACTGCATCACGCGTCCCTCCGGGGTCAACGCGCCGCCGAGGTGATCACGCCGGCCGTTCCGGACGGTGTCGACGAGGTGATCGACGCCCTCGAGTCCGCCGGGATTGTGCTCGATCCGTCCAACAACGTCATGAAGGCCTCGCCGGCCGCCCACGCGTTCGGGCTGGTCTGGAATGCCGCCCTCGTGCACCCGGAGCTCGTGCGGCTCACGGACCGCGTCCGCCGGTCGGGGGAGTCCCTGACCGAGGAGCTGGAGCTCAGCCGCGGCCCGTTCAGCGAGGCCAGCCTGTACATGATCGTGCGGGCCGCCCGGCTCGGCGCCCGGTACGTGCTGCTCATCGCCGACGACCGTACGGAGTCCGTGCGGCTGGAGAGCGTGCGGCGCGACTTCATCGCGAACATCAGCCACGAGCTGAAGACGCCCATCGGCGCGGTCGGGCTGCTCGCCGAGGCTCTGCAGGTGGCGGCAGACGAGCCGGACCAGGTGCGTCGCTTCGCCGACCGGCTGACCGCGGAGTCCACCCGGCTCGCCCACATCACGCAGGAGATCATCGAGCTCTCCCGGCTGCAGGCCGCCGACGCCCTCGCCAAGCCCGAGCTCGTGCGCCTCGACGCGGTGGTCTCCCGCGCCGTCGACCAGAACCGCGTCGTCGCCGAGGCCAGGCGCATCCGGCTCGTCACGGGCGGCGACCTCGACGCCGAGGTCTACGGCGACGAGGCGCTGCTCGTCACGGCGCTGCACAACCTCGTGGCCAACGCCATCACCTACTCGCCCGACGGCTCCCACGTCGGCATCGGTGTGCGACGATCGGAGAGCGTCGTCGAGCTCGCCGTGACCGACCAGGGCGTCGGCATCCCGGAATCGGACCTCGACCGGGTGTTCGAACGCTTCTTCCGGGTCGACCAGGCCCGCGCCCGCAACACCGGCGGCACCGGGCTCGGGCTCGCCATCGTGAAGCACGTGGCGCAGAACCACGGCGGCGACGTGCGGGTCTGGTCCCAGCTCGGCCGCGGCTCGACGTTCACCATCCGCCTTCCCGCGGCCTCGCCCGCCGACGACGCCGGCATCGCCCGCCCCACCGCACAGCCCATCGCAAGGAGTACCACGTGACCCGCATCCTTCTCGTCGAGGACGAACCCGCCCTGAGCGAACCGCTCTCCTTCCTGCTCGAGCGCGAGGGCTACGACGTGGCCGTTGTCGAGGACGGGCCGGGCGCCGTATCGGAGTTCGACCGGACCGGTGCCGACCTCGTGCTGCTCGACCTGATGCTCCCCGGCATGCCGGGCACCGAGGTGTGCCGCGAGCTGCGCACGAGATCGAGCGTGCCGATCATCATGCTCACCGCCAAGGACTCCGAGATCGACATCGTCGTGGGGCTGGAGCTCGGGGCCGACGACTATGTGACCAAGCCGTACTCGACCCGCGAGCTGCTGGCCCGCATCCGCGCCGTTCTGCGCCGACGCGTCTCGATGGAGGAGGGCGAGGAGGAGCCCGGCGTGCTCGAGGCCGGCACCGTGCGCATGGACGTGGAGCGCCACACGGTGGAGGTCGACGGACGCGAGACGGCGATGCCGCTCAAGGAGTTCGAGCTGCTCGAGCTGCTGCTGCGCAACGCGGGGCGCGTGCTGACGCGCGGACAGCTGATCGACCGGGTCTGGGGATCCGACTACTTCGGCGACACCAAGACCCTCGACGTGCACATCAAGCGCATCCGGGCGAAGATCGAGCGCGAGCCGTCCGAGCCCGTGCAGCTCGTCACGGTGCGCGGCCTCGGCTACCGCTTCGAGGGCTGACCGCACCGAACGACGATGCGGGGGCACTGCCGAGCAGTGCCCCCGCATTCGCGTTGGCGCCAGGAGTTCGTCGTCGCGCCCGCCGCATCCGCTGCGACGGGGCCGACGAGGTCGAGCTACTCGGCCTCGGGCGTGCTCTCCGGGGTGACCTCGGGGGTGCTCTCCGGCGTGCTCTCCGCGCCCTCGGTGCTCTCCGTGCCCTCGGTGCTCTCCGTGCCCTCGGTCGGCGTCGGAGTGTTCTCCGGGGTGCTCGTCGGGGTCGGGGCGAGGGTGCTGTACTCCTGCAGCTCCGTGCCGAGCACCGGCACCTGGACCTCGAGGCCCTCGGCGTCGCCGTACTGGAAGTACACCGGGTAGAGGCCGCCCAGCTGGGCGTCGTCGAGGTTCTCCATGACGAAGGTCTCGTTGTCGCCGGAGTCGAAGATCGTCATGCCGCGGTCGAGCGAAACGGTGCTGGTCTGACGCGACGCACTGCCGTCGGTCACGGTGTCGTACTGCACCGAGACCTCCTGCTCCTCGCCGGAGTCATTGATGAAGGTCACGAGGAGGGAGCCGTGCTCCCCGTCCTCGGAGATGATGAGCGCGTTGCGCGCCTTGATGTCACCGATGGAGAAGTTCACGCCGTCGGAGGCCTCGTAGATCTCCGTGGTCGTCTGCGGGCTGACGAAGTTGCACGACGTCGTTCCCACCATGATCAGTGATGCCAGGACGATCGAGGCGGTGGCGCGCAGTTTCAACTAAACCCTCCGATTTGCCGTAACGATGACGTCGGATCAACGGCGTCGGGCCGCGGAATCGCTGTCGAGCCTAGCCTAGGGGACGGTCACGGTCGGGGCGGGCGCGCGGGAGGGGCAGGGAGGCCCTATGGTAAACTAGAGGTTCCTGAAGGGAACACACTCTATGCTTTTCGAGGTCGGCGAAACAGTCGTTTACCCCCACCACGGCGCAGCCACCATCATCGAGGTCAAGAAGCGGATCATCAAGGGCGAGGAGAAGCTTTACCTCAAGCTGAACGTCACTCAGGGTGATCTGACCATCGAGGTCCCTGCTGAGAACGTCGATCTGGTCGGCGTCCGTGATGTCATCGGCAAGGAGGGCCTCGACCGCGTGTTCGAGGTGCTTCGTGCCCCGTTCACCGAGGAGCCCACCAACTGGTCCCGCCGCTACAAGGCGAACCTGGAGAAGCTCGCGTCCGGTGACGTCATCAAGGTGTCCGAGGTCGTCCGCGACCTGTGGCGCCGCGACCAGGACCGCGGGCTGTCCGCGGGCGAGAAGCGCATGCTTGCCAAGGCGCGTCAGATCCTGATCAGCGAGCTTGCGCTCGCCGAGAAGACGGACGAGGAGAAGGCGTCGACGGTGCTCGACGAGGTCCTGGCCTCCTGACCGTTCCCATCGAACGCGACGAGCGGCGTCGGCCATCCGGCCGGCGCCGCTTTTTCGTGCCCGGATGTCGAGGGTGTCGCGCCTCCCGTATCCAGCCCTCGGATGTGCCGGCCCGCGCTCTGCCCGTCGCGCCTTTTCCGGCTCGGTAGCCTGTCGGACATGACCCTCGCACCCGCTTCCTCCGCGGATCACCCGCCCGCCGCGACCGTCGCCGTCATCGTCGTGGCGGCCGGGTCCGGCACCCGGCTGGGGCGACCGGAGCCGAAGGCCTTCGTGCCCCTCCTCGACCGGACCCTCCTGGAGTGGGCGCTCGACGGCGTGTTCGCCCTGCCCGAGCCCGCGCAGGTCGTGCTCGTCGTCCCGGCGGATCAGGCCGACACCACGCGCACGCTCGCTGACCGGACGGCCGGGGCCGCCGCCGGGTACGTGACCGTGGTCGCAGGGGGAGCGACCCGGCAGGAGTCCGTCGCCGCCGGCCTGGCGGTGCTGGGCGGCGACGTCGAGACGGTGCTCGTGCACGACGCGGCGCGCTGCCTCACCCCGCCGGCCCAGCTCGCCCGCGTGCTCGAGGAGACGCGGGACAGCGGCGCCGGCGTCATCCCCGGCCTTCCGGTCAGCGACACCATCAAGCGCCGGGACGCGTCGGGCGAGGTCCGGGCGACGGTCGACCGATCCGAGCTGGTCGCCGTGCAGACGCCCCAGGGGTTCCCGCGGGCGGGGCTGGCCGCCGCCTACGCCCAGGCCGCGGCGGACGGCATCGAGTACACGGACGACGCCGCGCTGTTCGCCGCCGCGGGCGGCTCCGTGCGGGTCGTCGACGGCGACGCCCGCGCGTTCAAGATCACGACCCCGTGGGACCTGCACCGGGCGGAGCAGCTCGTCGGTCCCGTCCCCGCCGCGCCGGCGGCGCCGCGCACGGGTGTCGGCGTCGACGTGCACGCGTTCGATCCGGCGGAGCCCCTGTGGCTGGCGGGGCTGCACTGGCCGGGCGAGGTCGGGCTGTCCGGGCACAGCGACGGCGACGCGGTGGCGCACGCGATCTGCGACGCCCTTCTGTCCGCGGCGGGCCTCGGCGACATCGGCGGGCTGTTCGGCACCGCGGACCCCGCGCTCGAGGGGGCCCACGGCGACGTGTTCCTGCGCCGCACGGCCGAGCTTCTGAGGACTCGCGGGTTCGCGATCGGCAACGTCGCCGTGCAGGTGCTGTCCAACCGGCCGAAGGTCGGCCCGCGCCGGGCTGAGGCGGAGGCCGTGCTGAGCGGTGCGCTCGGCGCGCCGGTGAGCGTCGCGGCGACGACGACGGATGGGCTCGGCTTCCCCGGCGAGGGTCGCGGCCTCACCGCCATCGCGACCGCACTCGTGCTTCCGGCCGGGGCTCCCGTGCCGCCCAAGTAAGCTTGCGGCCGTGACCGTGCAGCTCTACGACTCCCAGACGCAGTCCCTTCGGGACTTTGTTCCCCTTGTCGAGGGTCGGGTCGGTCTGTACGTGTGCGGACCGACGGTGCAGTCGTCCCCGCACATCGGCCACCTGCGCTCGGCGCTCAACTACGACCAGCTGCGCCGCTGGCTCGAGTACTCGGGCTACACGGTCACGCTCGTGCGCAACGTCACGGACATCGACGACAAGGTGCTCGTCAACGCGACCGACGCGGAGCCGTGGTGGGCGCTCGCCTACCGGGTGGAGCTCGAGTTCAGCCGCGGCTACGCCGCCCTCGACATCCTTCCGCCCACCTACGAGCCCCGGGCCACGGCGAACATCCCGGACATGATCGCGCTCATCGAGCGGCTCATCTCCCGGGGCCACGCGTACCCGGCGTCGGACGGATCCGGCGACGTCTACTTCGACACCCGCTCCTGGCGCTCCTACGGATCGCTCACCCGCCAGCGCCTCGACGACATGGAGGCCGCTGCCGACTCCGAGCTGCGCGCCAAGCACGACGCCCGCGACTTCGCGCTCTGGAAGGGCACCAAGGAGGGGGAGCCCGACACCGCGTCGTGGTCCTCGCCGTGGGGGCCGGGCCGGCCGGGCTGGCACATCGAGTGCTCCGCGATGTCGACCCGCTACCTCGGACCGCGGTTCGACATCCACGGCGGCGGTCTCGACCTGCGCTTCCCGCACCACGAGAACGAGCTCGCCCAGTCCACGGCGGCCGGTGACGACTTCGCCAACTACTGGGTGCACAACGGGCTCGTGTCCGTCGCCGGTCAGAAGATGAGCAAGTCGCTCGGCAACTCCATCTACGCGGCCGACCTGCTCGCTGCCGCGCGGCCGATCGTCATCCGCTACTTCCTCGGCGCCGCGCACTACCGTTCGACGCTCGAGTTCCACGACGGCGCCCTTGCGGAGGCCGAGGCCGCCCTCGACCGCATCGAGGTCTTTCTCACCCGGTCGGCCCGCCGCCTCAAGTCGACGCGCTTCGAGAGCGCGGAGATCGTGGTCGTGCCCGACGAGTTCCGCGAGGCCATGGACGACGACCTCAACGTGCCGCAGGCCCTGGCCGTGCTGCACGACCGGGTGCGCGCGGGCAACGCGGCCCTCGACGCCGAGCAGCTCGAGAACGCGGCGACGTCGCGCGGCGAGGTGCTCGCCATGACCACTGTGCTCGGCATCAATCCGCTGGCCCCGCAGTGGCAGTCCACCAGCAGCGTCGCCGTGCGCGACGCGCTGCACAATCTCATCCGCCGACTCCTCACCCAGCGGCAGGAGGCCCGCGCCGCGCGGGACTTCGCCGCCGCGGACCGCATCCGTGCGGAGTTGGCCGACGCCGGAATCCTGATCGAGGACGGCCCCAACGGATCACACTGGAGGATCGATGGCGAATAAGCCCGGGCGCGCCGGAGCGGTGCGCAAGACGAAGAAGGGCCCGCAGGTCGGGTCCGGAGGACAGGGCCGGCAGGCTCTCGAGGGCAGGAAGCCCACTCCCAAGGCCGAGGACCGCCCGTACCATCCCGCCGGCAAGCGGAAGGCGGCGCAGGAGCGCTACGAGAACACAGCGGGCGGCCGCGCGAAGGCGCAGCGCACGGAGGCGCCGTCGCGCGGACGCCGCTCCAGCTCGTCGTCCGCAGGCTCCGCAGAGTTCGTCACGGGGCGCAACTCCGTCGTCGAGGCCCTGCGGGCGCGCATCCCGGCGACCACGCTGTACGTGGCGACCCGCATCGAGGTCGACGACCGGGTGAAGGAGGTCCTCGCCCTCGCGACGAACCGCGGCATCCCCGTGCTCGAGGTCATGCGCCCGGAACTCGACCGGCTCGCCGGTCCCGACTCCGTGCACCAGGGCCTCGTGCTCAAGGTGCCCGCGTACGACTACGCCGACCCGATCGACCTGCTCGACAAGATCGAGGGCCGCGGCCAGATCCCACTGCTCGTCGCGCTCGACGGCATCACGGATCCGCGCAACCTCGGCGCCATCATCCGTTCGGTCGCCGCGTTCGGCGGGCAGGGCGTCATCCTGCCCCAGCGTCGCTCCGTCGGCATGACGGCGTCGGCGTGGAAGACGTCCGCGGGCGCCGCGGCGCGCACGCCCGTCGCCATGGCGGGCAACCTCACCCAGACCCTCAAGGTGCTCAAGCAGCGCGGGGTGTTCGTGATCGGCCTCGACGGTGGCGGCGATGTGCAGCTGCCCGGCCTTGAGCTCGCGAACCAGCCCGTGGTCGTTGTCGTGGGCAGCGAGGGCAAGGGGCTCTCGCGCCTCGTCACCGAGACCTGCGACGCCGTGGTGTCGATCCCGATCAGCGCATCCACCGAGTCCCTCAACGCGGGCATCGCCGCGAGCGTCACGCTCTACGAGATCTCGCGCCTCCGCGCGGCGGCCGCCCGCCGCTGATCCGCACCCGAAGCGCCCGTCCCTTCCGGGGGCGGGCGAGGAGGGACGCCTCCCGGTCGCTGAGCTTGTCGAAGCGACGCGAGATGTAGGGGGACTGCGGGAACTTCCCCTCTGAAGGCTCGCACGCTCCTAACGCAGGCTCGCCCTCTCCCAATGCAGGCTCCCCCTTTCCCACTGCAGGCTCGCCCTTTCCCGCTGCAGGCTCGCCTCCGCAATACAGGTTCGCCCTTCCCGGATACAGGCTCCTGCACAGGCGCAACCGCGTAACTCCAGGCCTGCCCAATCAAGAACGCCCTCCGAACCTGCATTGGGAGGAGGGCGGCCTGTGTTCGACCCCCTCACCAACGCAATTCAGCAGATCTGAGTCCTCGGCCGGCGTGTCACGCCCCTGAGCGGCGTGTCGGCCTGCATCTGCTGAATTGCGTCCCGGGCGACCCCTCACTCGCCTGTGATCGAGCCCGGGTGTCCGCCCCTGCCCAGGCACGGGCATCCTGCCCAGGTTCACGCTGGGCAGGATGCCTTTGCCTGGGCAGGAGCGCGCAGCTAGAACGAGAGGGGCTGCGTTGGGCGCCGCTGCCTGGGCAGGAGCGCGGGACTACAACGAGCAGGGCTGGCTTAGGTGCCTCTGCCCAGGCAGGAGATACGGGACCCGCAGGACCCACACCGCACCGACCCCGCACCCGCACCCGCACCGGCACTAGACCCGGGCGCGCCAGTCCTCGGTCTCGTCGGCGGACACGTCCACAGGCTGCGTGATCGTGGTGATCGCCTCCGTGGGCGGGGAGCCGATCACGGTCGCCTCATCACGGCGGTGGCGCAGGATGTCGTTCACGTAGGCCGTGACGGCCTCGGCGAGGGGGACGTCCCGGAACTCCTGCTGCGACATGTACCAGCGGTGCTCGAGCAGCTGGTGGAACACCTCGGCGGGCTCCAGCTTGCCCCGCAGCTCGCGCGGGATCGCGCGCACCACGGGCTCGAACACTCGGGCGAGCCACTCGTGGGCCACCTGCTCCTCGTCGAGGTTCTGCTTGCCGTAGGAGACCGTGTACGCGTCGAGGTCGTTGAGCAGCCGGCGGGCCTGGTTCTCCTGGGCGTCGAGACCGGTCAGCCTCAGCAGGCGCCGCGAGTGGTGCCCCGCGTCCACGACCTTGGGCTGGATGTGCACCTGGTTGCCCGACTCGATGGTGCGGATGGCGAGCTCCTCGATGTCGAAGCCCAGCGCGTTCAGGCGGTCCACGCGCTCGTTGATGCGCCAGCGCTCAGACGTGGAGAACTGCTCCGCCGCCGTGAGCTCGCGCCAGAGCATGCGGTACTGGGCGACGATGCGCTCACTGGTCTCGACCGGGTCGACGTCCTCCTCCATGTGGCCGCCGGCCGCGAGGTCCATCAGCTCGCCGGCGATGTTCACGCGGGCGATCTCGAGGTCGTTCTCGCGCTGGCCGTTGGAGAGCCCACCGCTGTAGAGCTTGCCGGTCTCGGCGTCGACGAGGTAGGCGGCGAAGGCGCCGGCGTCGCGCCGGAACAGGGTGTTCGACAGCGACACGTCACCCCAGAAGAAGCCGATGATGTGCAGGCGCACGAGCAGCACGGCGAGGGCGTCGACGAGGCGGGTGGCGGTGTCCGGGCGCAGCGTCTGCGAGAAGAGCGCGCGGTAGGGCAGGGAGAACTTGAGGTGGCGGGTGACCAGCACGGACATCAGCGGCTTGCCGTCCTCGTCCGTGCGGTTCGTGATGACGGCGACCGGCTCGACGCACGGCACCTCCAGCCGCTGGAGGGTGCGGAGCATGTCGTACTCGCCCTTGGCCATGACGTCCGTCGTCTCCTTGATGGCGATGACGTAGCCGGACAGGTTGGCGAAGCGCACGAGGTGCCGGGAGATGCCCTTCGGCAGGGTCGCGATGTTCTCGGACGGCCAGTCCGCGAGCGGGAGCACCCACGGCAGGTCGAGCAGTGCGGGGTCGACCGTCGCCGCGGTGATGTTGAGTGAACCGTCCATGGTACGAGCGTACCCACTTCTCGGTGGGCCGATCAGCGGGGGGGAGGGCGCCTTAACGGACTCTGCCGCGGCCCCGAAAGGGCCGCGGCAGAGTGCGGTGGTGCGGTGCGGAACTACGAGCCGATGTGCACCGGCTCGTTGAGGCGCAGGCCGGTCTCCGCATCGAACGTGTGGATGTGGCCCGGCTGCGGGAGCAGGAACACACGGTCACCGGCGTTCGGGTGGAGGCGGCCGTCGACGCGAGCGACGATGTCGGTGCGGTTGCCCGCGAGGTCCGAGTGGCCGTACAGGTAGCCGTCGGCGCCGAGCTCCTCGACCAGGTCGACGACGACCTCGAGGCCCTCGCCCTGCGTTGTCGAGACGATGAGGTCCTCGGGACGCACGCCGATCGTGACCTGGGTGCCGTGGGCTCCCTGGAGCACGTTGCGCTCGATGTTGACGAGAGCGGAGCCGAAGCGGACACCGCGGTCGACGACGTCGGCCGAGAACAGGTTCATGGCCGGGCTGCCGATGAAGCCGGCGACGAACACGTTCTGCGGGGCCTCGTACAGGTCGCGGGGCGTTCCGACCTGCTGGAGCAGGCCGTCCTTGAGCACCGCGATGCGGTCACCCATGGTCAGGGCCTCGGTCTGGTCGTGCGTGACGTAGACCGTGGTGACGCCGAGACGACGCTGCAGCGACGCGATCTGCGTGCGGGTCTGCACGCGGAGCTTCGCGTCGAGGTTCGACAGCGGCTCGTCCATGAGGAACACCTGGGGCTGACGCACGATGGCGCGACCCATGGCGACACGCTGACGCTGACCACCGGAGAGGGCCTTCGGCTTGCGGTTGAGGTAGGGCTCCAGGTCGAGCAGCTTCGCCGCCTCGAGGACGCGGCTCGCGCGCTCCTCCTTGCCGACGCCGGCGATCTTGAGCGCGAAGCCCATGTTCTCGGCGACGGTCATGTGCGGGTACAGCGCGTAGTTCTGGAACACCATCGCGATGTCGCGGTCCTTCGGCGGGATGTCGGTGACGTTGCGGTCACCGATGAAGATGTTCCCGTCGTTGACCTCTTCGAGGCCGGCGAGCATGCGAAGGGTGGTGGACTTTCCACAGCCGGAGGGGCCGACGAGGACGAGGAACTCGCCGTCAGCGACCTCGAGGTCGATCTTGTCGACGGCCGGTCGGGTGGAGCCCGGGTAGAGGCGCGTGGCCTTATCGAACGTTACAGATGCCAATTTCTCTGTCTCCTTCACCGGCAGGTACGTGCCGGACGATCCGTAGTGAATGGATGTTGCGATGTGGCTCATCGACGTGGGACGTCGTCGGCCACTCGCAACAGTATGGCACGCCGCCCCGCGAGAGGAAGGAAAGCGCGGGGCGACACGGTCCGCGGGGCCGGCGAGCTATCGCGTCCAGGTGCCGTTTGGGCTATTCCCAGACAGTCGACTTATCATTTCTCCGGCGCATCCGGGGGGACTGCGCCACTGTTCTTTATACGCACCTCGGAAGTGACATCTATGGCCCACGGCGATTCCGGAGACGGTCGACCCAGCAAGAATCAGCGGCGTGAACTCGCCCGCGAGAAGGCTCGGCTGAACCGAGAGAAGCAGAAGAAGCGCGACCGCCGCTCCCGGTGGGCCCTCCAGGGCGGCATCGGCCTCGTGCTCGTCGCGATCATCGCCATCGTCGGACTCGTGATCTGGAACGGTGTGCGTCCTGCCGGACCCGGCCCCGCCAACATGGCGAGCGACGGCATTCACATCGGCGAGGGTTTCAAGGCCACGCCCACCATGGCGCTCGCGTCCGACGCCGACCCGGTGCCGACGGCCACCGACGACTCCGGCGTCGTCAACATCCGCATCTACGTCGACTACCTCTGCCCCTACTGCAAGGACTTCGAGGAGACCAACGCCGAGCAGCTCGAGGGCTACATCGAGACCGGCGCCGCCACCGTCGAGATCCACCCGCTGGCTGTGCTCACGAGCCGCGCGCAGGGCTACTCCCTGCGGGCCGCGAACGCCGCCGCCTGCGTCGCCAACTACTCCCCGGACTCGTTCTGGGAGTTCAACAGCCTCATGTTCGACAACCAGCCCGCCGAGCAGTCGAGCGGGCTCGACGACGCGGCAATCATCGCCATCACCGAGGAGGCCGGGGTGAGCAAGGCCGACGCCGTCGCCGGCTGCATCACGGACCAGCGGTACAAGGCGTGGGTGGACGCGGCGACGGATCGCGTGCTCACCGGCGACATCCCCGACTCCAACATCGAGCAGGTGCAGGGCACGCCGATCATCGTCGTGAACGGCAAGCAGTACCGGGGCGAGCTGAACGACCCGAGCGAGTTCGCCGCCTTCGTGCTGGCCCAGTCGACGGAGGAGACGGACGCCGAGGAGACTCCCTCGCCCTCCGCCACCCCTTCGCCCTCGACGACGCCCGAGCCCGCCGCGACCCCGGAGGCGACGCCGGAGGTGACGCCGACCACGACGCCGTAGCGCTCTTTCCCGCTGCTCTAGGATGGGAGGGCCGTTCTCACCCAGCGGCGTGCCGGCTTGGCGCAATTGGTAGCGCATCCGACTTGTAATCGGAAGGTTGCGGGTTCAAGTCCCGCAGCCGGCTCGCGGGGGCCTGGAGACCTCATCGATCTTCGGGGATGATGGAGCCGGGCGAGGGGGCCAGTGGGAGTCCGTTCGCCGCCGAGCAGGAGAGATGATGGCCCTTCCGACGCCTGTCGAGCACGCCACGGCTCCTGACGTGCTGCGGCGCACCAACGTGCGGGTCCTCGGCAATCCGGAGGGCCGCCCGATGGTCTTCGCCCACGGCTTCGGCTGCAGCCAGGAGATGTGGCGGCTGCTCACGCCCGAGTTCGAACGCGACCACCTCGTCGTGCTGTTCGACCTCGTGGGTGCGGGCGGCTCGGACCTCAGCGCCTACGACCGGGGCCGGTACGACTCGCTGCACGCCCACGCGGACGATCTCGTGGGCATCCTGACGGCGCTCGACCTGAGCGACGCCGTGCTCGTGGCGCACTCTGTCAGCACGATGATCGCCGTCCTCGCGGCCGTCCAGGCACCCGAGCGCGTCGGCGCGCTCGTGCTCGTCGGCCCCTCGCCCCGCTACATCAACGACGAGGGCTACGTCGGCGGCTTCGAGCGCGCGGACATCGACGCCCTGCTCGAGACCCTCGACGCGAACTATCTCGGCTGGTCGTCCGTCATGGCCCCCGTCGTCATGGGCAACCCGGACCGGCCGGAGCTCGGTCAGGAGCTGACCGACAGCTTCTGCCGCGTGGATCCGGCCATCGCCGCCCACTTCGCCCGGGTGACGTTCCTGTCCGACAATCGGAAGGACCTCGCGGCGGTGCGCACGCCGACGCTCGTCGTGCAGTGCTCGGACGACGTCATCGCCCCGCACGAGGTCGGCGTGTTCGTGCACGAGTCGATCCCGGGCAGCGAGCTCGTCGTGCTCGCCGCGACGGGTCACGTGCCGCACCTCTCGGCGCCCGAGGAACTGGCCGCCGCCATGCGGCACTACCTTGGCTGAGTCCGGCGGGTTCGACCGCCTGGCGCAGAGCGCGCCCTGCGGCCTCCTCGCCACCACGGTGAACGGGACCGTGCTCCTCGTCAACGAGACGCTCGCCCTCTGGATGGGGCTCGCCCAGGACGATCTCGTCGGCCGGCCGTTCGAGGAGCTGCTGACGACGGCGGGCCGGCTGTTCTACCAGACCCGCTACCTCCCCGTGCTGCGCTTGCAGGGCGAGGTGCGCGAGGCCGCGCTCACCCTGCGCGGAGCCGACGGATCGGAGCGATCGGTGCTCGCCTCGTCCGTGCAGCGCACCGGACCGCACGGCGACGTCGTCTTTGTCGCCCTGTTCGACGCGACCGGCCGGTCGAACTACGAGCGGGAACTGCTTGCCGCCCGCAGGGAGGCCGATCGCTCGGAGCGCCGGGTGCGTGTGCTCCTGGAGGCGTCCGCCTCGTTCGACGGCTGCGAGACGGAGGGCGCACTCGCGTCCGCGCTCGCCGAGGCGGCGCGGACGGCCGCGGAGGCCACCACGTCGGCCGTGTTCGTGCTCGACGGGGCCGTGCTGCGGCGCGTGGCGGGCGGTATGGCGCTCGGGGATGCGCCGGACGACGGGCCCGAGGCGCAGGCGGCGAGGATGTCCGCCGCGGTCACGGTCGAGCACCTGCCCGACGCCGCGCGCTTCCCCGGGCTGACGGAGCGTCTCGCTGCCGTGCGCGCCGAGGCGATGTCCGCCGTGCCGATCCTCGCGGAGGGCGAGCCGCTCGGCGTCGTGGCCTGCTACTTCGGTCGCGCACGCCGCGTGGAGGGGGACGCGGGGGAGCTGCAGGCTGCCCTCGCCCGGCAGGCGGGGCAGGTGCTCCGCCGGATCCGGCTGCAGGAGCGTCTGCGCCACTCGTCGCTGCACGACCCGCTGACCGAACTACCCAACCGGGCCCACCTGCAGTCCCGGCTCACGGAGGCGATCGAGTCCTCGGTGCTCACCCATCGCCCGCTCGCCCTGCTGTTCGTCGACCTCGACGGATTCAAGGCCATCAACGACCGGCTCGGCCACGTGGTCGGAGACACGGTGCTCGCCCAGATCGCCGAGCGCCTGCGACGCCTGGTGCGCCGAGGCGACACGGTGGCACGCTTCGGCGGCGACGAGTTCGCGATCGTCTGCGCCGAGGCGGATGCGGCGGCGGCCGTGCGGGTCGCCGACCGGGTGCGCGAGGCCATGCGCGAGCCGCTGCGCGGCGTGCCCGCGGGCTATCCCGTCACCGCGAGCATCGGCGTCGCGCTGCACGAGCCGCAGGATGGGACGGTCTCGGCGGAGGCCCTGGTGCTGGCCGCGGACGGCGCGATGTACCGCTCGAAGAGCGAGGGACGCGACCGCAACTCGGTCGTGCGCGCCTGACCTCGGGCACCAGCGCGCCGCCGGCCCTGCTCGCCCTTAGGCGTACGGGCGCGCGGACCCGTCAGGCGTAGGTGCTGGGCGCGGCGGGGTAGCCGTCCCAGCCGTACTCGTCGAACCACTCGAAGGAGGGGTCGGAGGAGTGTGGAACCCGGACACGGCTTGGCAGAGGCGTGTCGGCCTGGGCGGCCTCGATCCAATCGAACTCACTGTCGAGCTCGAAGGGGTACAGCGGGATGACGACCGGGCGCGGTCGATGCCGCGCGATGAGGTCCCGGCCCATGTCGCGTGCGCGGGCGGGAGCCCCGGTGTCGCCCTCGACCGCCCTCATCGCCGTACCGCGGAGGAGGATGTGCCAGGAGTCGGCGAACTCCTCCACGTCGACGAGCCCCGCCTGGGAGCCGAGCTCGATCACAATGGACCGGATGCGCTTGGCCTGCTGAGAGACGATGCGACCGATGGGGTGCCGGTCGTTGAGCCGCACCACGGCGTCCACGACCGTGGCGGCCTCGCTGTCGCGCCCGTCGAGCCAGCTGTCGAAGACGTCGAAGACCGCGAGCAGGCGTCCCTCACCTGTCACCGCCCGGGCCCGGACTCCGTTCTCCACGCGGGTCACCATCCAGCTCGCGCACTCCGCGGCGAACGCGTTCCAGCGGGGGCTGCTCCCGGTTCCGATGATCATGGGGGTGAGCGACGACCGGCGCTCTCGCGTCTTCTGCACGGTGGTACCTCTTCTTTCGGTGGCCCGGCTGACCCTGAGGGTCCCGTGGCTTTGCGTCCCCGGCTCGCGCCGGGTTTGCCTTTGTCGGTGAATGTCTCGATCGGTCCGCCGTCGGCCCGAGGTCCGAGGAGCACCGGGTCCGACGATAACCCCGCGGTTCTCGGTGCACCACCCTGCGAATCGGGATTGACTCGATGCGGTCAGGGCGCTAGGAGTGCGGTGGGGGCGCTAGGACGCCGCGGACACCAGGCCGTGTAGCGGGCAGACGTAGAACCACACCGGTCCGCGCAGCCCGGGCTCGACGAGCACGCGGAGGGCGGCGCCGCAGTCCGGACAGGTGGGAGGCACCGACTCGTCGTTGGGGTACTGCCTCATACTGACGAAAGGTACGCCTGTGTCGGGGTCTTATCCATGGCCCCGACCCCGTACTGCGGGGCCTGAACGCGAGCGGCGCGCGTGCCAGGAACAGAACGAACGGACCGCCCGGCCGTCGGCGGTCGTCTAGGGTGAATCGGTCGGAAAGGCATCATGACCCCTTCTTCCCACCCGCCCGCATCCCGCGCGCTCGTCGCCGTCACCGTGGCCTGCGCCGTCGTCTTCGGGGCGTTCGTCGCCCTCCAGTCCCGCATCAACGGCGAGCTCGGCCGTGCCCTGGGTGACGGGTACCTCGCGGCCGTGATCTCCTTCGGGTCCGGCCTCGTGGTGCTCGCCGTCGCGATGCTCGTCTCCCGGGTGGGCCGAAGGGGTCTCGGGCAGGTGGTGTCCACGGTCCGTGCCGGCCGCGCGCCCGTCTGGTACGTGCTGGGCGGGGGAGCGGGCGCCTTCCTCGTGCTCTCCCAGGGGCTCACCGCATCGGCGCTCGGGGTGGCCCTGTTCACCGTCGCCACCGTGTGCGGGCAGACGGTCAGCGGCCTGCTGATCGACCGTCGCGGCCTCGGCACCATGGCGCCGAAGCCGCTCACGGTGCCCCGCGTCGTCGGCTCCATGCTCGCGCTGGTCGCCGTCGTCTGGGCCGTGTCCGCCCAGCTGCAGAGCGACATCCCGATCTGGATGATCGTGATGCCCTTCCTGGCGGGCCTCGGCATCGGCTGGCAGCAGGCCGTCAACGGGCAGGTGCGCGGGATGGCGGGGTCGGCCCTCACCGCCACGTTCGTCAACTTCGTCGTCGGCACGACGGTGCTGCTCGTGGCGTTCGCGATCCACACCGCCATCGCCGGGCTGCCGAGCAGCCTCCCCACCGAGCCGTGGCTGTACGTCGGCGGCCTCATCGGCGTCGTGTTCATCGCCGGGGCCGCCGTCGCGGTGCGGATCACGGGGGTGCTGCTGCTCGGCCTCGGCACCATCGCCGGTCAGCTGGTGATGTCTCTCGTGCTCGACCTCGCGGCGCCCGCCGTCGGCCACACCGTCGCGTGGACCACCGTCGCGGGCACCGCGCTCACGCTCGTCGCCGTCGGCATCGCGTCGGTGCCGACGAGGCGACGAGCGCCCGGGCTCAGTCCTTCGTCGTGAAGGACAGCGACACGGAGTTTCTGCAGGACCGGTCAGTCCCTACTGGCGAAGGACAGCCCTTACGTGGTGGAGGACAGCGACACGGTTTCTGCGGATCGGGCTTAGTCCTTCGTGGTGAAGGACAGCGACACGGAGTTCATGCAGAACCGGTCACCGGTAGGCGTCTGCGGAGCGTCGTCGAACACGTGACCCAGGTGGGAGCCGCAGTTCGCGCAGACGACCTCGACGCGGGACATGCCGAGGGAGTTGTCGGCCAGCAGCTTCACCGCGTCGCCCTCCTTGGGGGCGTAGAAGCTCGGCCATCCGCAGTGCGAGTCGAACTTGGTGTCGCTGGTGAACAGCTCCGCGCCACAGGCCTTGCAGCCGTACACGCCGATCCGGTTCTCGTCAAGCAGCTCGCCCGTCCACGGGCGCTCGGTGGCCTGCTGGCGCAGCACCTGGTACTCCTCGGGGGAGAGCTCGTTGCGCCACTCCTCGTCAGTCTTCGTGACCTTGTAGTCCACGGGGAATCCTTTCGTCGGTGACCCGCCCGGCGGGCGGCCGGGGCGGGCCACATACGTAAACTCGCCCCTGTGCCGAACCATTCCATCACGCGCAAGACCTGGCCCGAGCTCAGCACGGACGAACTGTTCGCCTTCCTCCGGCTGCGGACACAGGTCTTCTTCGTGGAACAGCGGATCGACGAGGAGGAGCTCGACGATCGCGACCCAGACCCGCGCACGGAGCACCTGTGGATCGAGGACGAGAGGGGTGTGGCCGCGTACCTCCGCCTCATCCTGCTCGACGAGCCCGAGCACAGGGGCGCGAGGCGGCTGCCGGGCCGGGTCGTCGTGCGGGCCGACAGGCGGGGAGAGGGGCTCGCGAAGGAGCTGCTCCGGTACGTGATCGAGCTGCACGGTCATGAGCCGCTCCTCCTGCACTCCCAGTCGTACGTGGCACCCCTGTACGCGTCGCTGGGGTTCGAGCCGTTCGGCGAGGAGTACGTGGAGGCGGGCATCCCGCACATTTCGATGTACCGGGCGGGGCGCGGCGGCTCCACCGCGTGACCGACCTACGATGTGGACCATCGGAGAAGGAGGCGGGCGTGGACGAGCCGACACAGCACGCCCCCGGTCCGGAGTCCGGACCCGATGCGGAAGCACCCGATGCGGAAGCGGATGCGTCACCGGCGGACGCTCCGGCGCCCCGAGCCCCCGGCCTCGGTGACCGGGACCTTCGCGTCCTCGCCTTCGAGCGGCAGTGGTGGCGGCACGCCGGCGCGAAGGAGCAGGCCATCCGGGAGAACTTCGGGCTCTCGTCCGCCCGGTACTACCAGATACTCGGGGCGCTGATAGATTCGCCAGCGGCCCTCGCCCACGACCCGATGCTCGTGAAGCGGCTGCAGCGCGTGCGCGACAGCAGGGCCGCGACCAGGGCCGAGCGGGCCCGACGCATGGGGGACGACCTCCGTCGCCGCTCCGACCGCCTCGACTGACAGAAACGCCAGAACCCTCCCGATGGCCAGCTACCCCCGCGATCGCTTCGACGACATCCCCGACGACCTGAAGCGCGTCGGCGCCCATCGGGCGGCCGGTCCGCGGCGCCGGGGCCTCGTCGTGTTCGCCTGGGCGCTCGCCGCGACGCTCGCGCTCGTCGCCGCCGGGGTGATCGCCCTCACGGTCATCGGGGAGGGCATCGCATTCGAGGGCGGGAGCGTGCTCCCCATCGCCGAGACCGCGACACCGACGCCCACGACGGAGGCGACGCCCGAGCCCGTCGTCGACGCCGCGATCCTCGTCACCGTGCTCAACGGCACGAACACCGCCGGCCTCGCCGCCGAGGTCGCCGAGCGGCTCGCGGACGATGGCTGGAACGTCGGCTCCCGGGCCAACGCGAGCACGCGGGACGTCGAGACCACGACCGTCTACTACTGGGACCCGGTGAACGAGGGCGCCGCGCTCGGGGCGGCCCAGTCGCTCGGATCGGCCGAGGTGCGCCTCTCCGAGAACTACGCGCCGCAGGACGGCGAGGACCCTGCCGGAGTCGCGCGCCTGACCGTCGTGGTGGGCGCCGATTACCCGCTCTGATCCGCGATGTGCTGATCGCCCCTGTGTCGACCGGCCCTGGGTCGACCGGCGCTGTGTTGACCCGCCCTCTGCCGAGCGCCCTGCCGTCCCGGGGTGCGGCCCGGAACTCGCTCCGGTCCGCGCCGATCGGGCCGTCGCGCGGGCGCCCGTTCCGCCCGCGGTGTTACCGCCAGGTTTAATCTTTCCCGTATACCGGCGCTTATCGAAATTGACGACGAATAGCACTCCCGAAAGGGCCCGCTTCGTCATTATCATCCTGTTTGGTCGTCATCATTTGGCTCGTCGGTGTGCAACCCGTTGTCGTCCCTTTGCAGGTCGGGGCGGATTGAACGGACGGAAGGTGCGGAGGACCCGGGCGGAGCCAGTTGCTCCGAGCCGCACATAAAGGAACAGCACAGGGAGTACACATGGCGAACGGAACCGTGAAGTGGTTCAACGCTGAAAAGGGCTACGGCTTCATCACCGTCGATGGGGGAGGGCAGGACGTGTTCGTGCACTACTCCGCCATCGAGATGGGCGGCTACAAGTCGCTCGAAGAGGGCCAGCAGGTCACCTTCGAGGTGGGCACGGGATCGAAGGGCCCGCAGGCCGAGTCGGTCCGTCCCGCGTAACGGCGACCCCACCGTCGAGCACTGACGCCGCCCGCATCAGCGGGCGGCGTTAGTCTTTTCGCCATGACGCGTACCGGGGGCGCGCTCGCGAGGGGTCGCGGGCGCACAGCAGCGCTGCTGCTTCTGGCGGGCGGGCTGGCGCTCGCCGGCTGCACGCCGTCGCTCCCGTCGGAGGAGCCGACGCCGACGAGCACGCTCGAGGCCCCCGTGCGGCTGTCTCCGTTGCTCGGCACGCCCGTGAACGAGGGCGACGGGGAGCATCCGTCCCTCGCCGCGAAGATCGACAACCACCCATCGGCGCGGCCGCAGTACGGCCTCGAGCATGCCGACATCGTCTTCGAGGAGCTGGTCGAGGGCGGCATAACGCGGTACGTCGCCGTGTGGCATTCCGACCTGCCGCCCGCCGTCGGCCCGATCCGGTCGATCCGGCCGATGGATCCCGACATCGTCTCGCCCTTCGGCGGCATCATCGCGTACTCGGGCGGCCAGGACCGCTTCGTGCGGGCCATGCGGGAGACGGGCGTCCTGAACGCCCTCGAGGGCGAGGAGGGCACGGCGGACGTGTTCTGGCGGTCCCTCGAGCGCCAGGCCCCGCACAACGTGCTCCTCCGCGCCGACAGGATCGTGGCCGAGAACCGCGACCTCGACGCCCCGCCCCTGCAGTTCCGGTACTCGCCGACGCCGGACGAGGCCGCCGCCGTGGTCTCGGGTGAGCCCTCGGCCACGCTGGAGACCACGTTCTCGCCGACGAGCTCCTCCGCCTGGGCGCACGACCCGCGCGCGGGGAACTACGCGCGCTCGCAGAACGGCGTGCCCGACGTCGCGCAGTCCGGCGCGCCCATCACCGCGGTGAACGTCGTCGTCGCCCGGGTCGACATCGACGAGTCGCCCGGGGTGCCGCGTACCGAGCTCGAGGGCAGTGGGGAGGCGTGGATCGCCACCGGCGGCAGCATCGTCCGCGGCACCTGGGTCAAGGAGGGCGCACGCGCGCCCCTGCGGCTCGTCAGTGCCACCGGCACCGTGCTGACCCTCTCGCCGGGCAACACCTGGGTGGAGCTCGTTCCGAACGGCACGGGCACCGTGCGGAGCGCCGTCTCCTGACCGCCGTCTCCTGACCGGCCGCGCCGCTCAGTTGCACTCGACTAGCGAGAGTGCCAGAATTGGCTAGCACTCGCGAACCATGAGTGCTAACCCCCATCGTTTTTTCACTACGTCCGGGAGGGCGAAAAACACATATGGCAAAGATCATTGCTTTTGACGAGGATGCTCGTCGCGGCCTCGAGCGCGGACTCAACACCCTCGCCGACGCGGTCAAGGTGACGCTCGGCCCGCGTGGCCGCAACGTCGTACTCGAGAAGAAGTGGGGCGCCCCCACGATCACCAACGACGGCGTGTCCATCGCCAAGGAGATCGAGCTCGACGACCCGTACGAGAAGATCGGCGCCGAGCTCGTCAAGGAGGTCGCCAAGAAGACGGATGACGTCGCCGGCGACGGAACCACGACGGCAACCGTGCTCGCCCAGGCGCTCGTCCGCGAGGGCCTCCGCAACGTGGCCGCAGGCGCCGACCCGATCGGACTGAAGCGCGGCATCGAGAAGGCCGTCGCGGCCGTCACGGCCGAGCTCATCAGCAACGCCAAGGAGGTCGAGACCAAGGAGGAGATCGCCGCCACCGCGTCCATCTCCGCCGGCGACCGCGAGATCGGCGCCCTGATCGCCGAGGCCATCGACAAGGTGGGCAAGGAGGGCGTCGTCACCGTCGAGGAGTCGAACACCTTCGGCACCGAGCTCGAGCTCACCGAGGGCATGCGCTTCGACAAGGGCTACCTGTCGCAGTACTTCGTGACCGACCCGGAGCGCCAGGAGGCGGTGTTCGAGGACCCCTACATCCTCATCGTCAACTCCAAGATCTCCAACATCAAGGACCTGCTCCCCGTCGTCGACAAGGTGATCCAGGCGGGCAAGCAGCTGCTGATCATCGCCGAGGACGTCGACGGCGAGGCCCTGGCCACGTTGGTCGTCAACAAGATCCGCGGCATCTTCAAGTCCGTCGCCGTCAAGGCGCCCGGCTTCGGTGACCGTCGCAAGGCCCAGCTGCAGGACATCGCGATCCTCACCGGCGGCCAGGTCATCTCCGAGGAGGTCGGTCTCAAGCTCGAGAACGTCACCCTCGACCTGCTCGGCACGGCTCGCAAGGTCATCATCACCAAGGACGAGACGACCATCGTCGAGGGTGGTGGCGACGAGGAGCAGATCGCCGGTCGCGTCGCGCAGATCCGTGGCGAGATCAACAACACGGACAGCGACTACGACCGCGAGAAGCTGCAGGAGCGCCTCGCGAAGCTCGCCGGTGGCGTCGCCGTCATCAAGGCGGGCGCGGCCACCGAGGTCGAGCTCAAGGAGCGCAAGCACCGCATCGAGGACGCCGTTCGCAACGCGAAGGCCGCCGTCGAGGAGGGCATCATCGCCGGTGGTGGCGTCGCCCTCATCCAGGCGGGCAAGACCGCGTTCGCTTCCGAGGCCCTCACCGGTCTCGTCGGCGACGAGGCGACCGGCGCGAACATCGTCAAGGTCGCGATCGACGCCCCGCTCAAGCAGATCGCCTACAACTCGGGCCTCGAGCCCGGCGTCGTGGTCGACAAGGTGCGCGGCCTGCCCACCGGACACGGCCTCAACGCCGCGACCGGCGAGTACGTCGACATGCTGGCCGCCGGCATCAGCGACCCGGTGAAGGTGACGCGCTCCGCGCTCGTCAACGCCGCGTCCATCGCCGGTCTGTTCCTCACCACGTCCGTCGTGGTGGCCGACAAGCCCGAGAAGAACCCGGCCCCGGCCGGCGACCCGACGGGTGGCATGGACTTCTAAGTCCGTCGCGTAAGCACCAACGCACGCACAGCAGTGGGCGGTTCCCCTCGGGGAACCGCCCACTGTCGCGTCCGGGGTGTGATCGGCCGGCGGCGGCGTCAGCGACCGGCGAAGAGCCTGGCGTTCGCCACCTCCACCTCGGCGTACTGCTGCCCGGCGGCGGCCAGCCCCTGGTTGACCACGGCGATGCCCTCGGCGATGCGCTGCTGGGTCGCCCGCCACTCGGCGACGACCGACTGGAACGCGGCGGCCGCCGGACCGGACCACGAGTTCTGCAGGTCCACGAGCAGGGCGTACAGACCGCCCACCTCCGCCTCGATGCGGCCGATGTAGCCGTGGGCGGCCGCCGTCGCCGAGGCGACGGCGTCGCTGTCCACCTGGTATCTCGTCATGAAAGCCTCCTTCGTTGGGGAACGGTGAGGCTCACACGCTAGGAGCGGGGCGGCGTGCCGGCGTCCGGCGGGGTGATGCTGTTGACGGCGGGGGCCTGCTGGCTCCTCTGGAGGAGCGGAAAGACCAGGCGGAACGTCGCGCCGCCGCCCGGGGTGTCCAGCACCTCGACGCGCCCGTGATGGGCGGAGATGATCGCCGCGACGATGGCCAGGCCGAGGCCGCTGCCGCCCGTCTCCCGCGTGCGCGAGGTGTCGGCGCGCCAGAACCGCTGGAAAATCTTCTCCCGGATCTGGGGCGGGATGCCCTCGCCGTGGTCGATGACCGAGATGCTCGCCTCCTCGGCGACCGGGTCGACCGTCACGGCGAGCTCGATCGGCGTGCCCTCGGGGGTGTAGCGCACGGCGTTGCCGAGGATGTTGGTGACCGCCTGGCGGATCTTGTTCTCCTCCGCGAGCACGAGGGCGGGAATCGACACCTCCGTCGTCTCCGCGTCCACGAGCAGGGGCGCGTCGGCGGGCAGGGTCTCCGGAGCGGCGCCGGCCGGGTCGGAGCGTCGCGGGCGGCGGGCCCGGAGCCGGGCGAGGCGGGCGCCGGCGAGGGCGATCGCCCCCGTGGTGGTGGCGGGTGCGCCGGCGGTCGATTCCTCGAGATCCGGCAGCGCGGCGCTGCCGTCGTCCGCGCCATCCTCGATGGCCGGGGCGGAGGAGGACAGGACGACGGGCGGCAGCGCCGTCACCACGCGGTCGGGCGACGACGCCATGGTGTCGAGGGCGGCATCCCGGGCGATCGGGTAGAGGTCGACGGGCTGAACCTCGAGCGGCCGCGTCTCGTCGAGCCGGGCGAGCGCGAGGAGATTCTCGACGAGGCCGCCCATGCGGATGGCCTCCTTCTCGATGCGGTCCATGGCCTTCGCCACGTCCTCCGGGGTCTGCAGCGCGCCCATCCGGTACAGCTCGGCGTAGCCGCGCACGGAGACGAGCGGCGTGCGCAGCTCGTGGCTCGCGTCGCCGACGAACCGCCGCATCTGCTCGATGGTCGTCGCGCGGTCGGAGAGCGCGCTGTCGATGTGATTGAGCATCGTGTTCAGCGACCGGTTGAGCCGGCCGACCTCGGTGTTCGGGGTCGCCCCGCCGAGGCGCTGACTGAAGTCGCCGTCGGCGAAGGCGGCGGCGGTGCGCTCCACCTCGCGCAGCGGCGCGAAGGTCGTGGTCACGAGCAGCCGGGTGAGCGCGGCCCCGAGCACGACGACGGCGACGCCGAAGCCGAAGAAGACCGCGAGATAGGTGGCCATGAACGTCTCGATGGGCCGCATGGGGGAGGCGACCACGAGCGTGTAGAAGACGGGGCTGCCCGAGAGGGTGCTCTGGCGCACGGCGGCGTGCCACTCGTTGCGCCCCGACGCATCCGTGAGCGGCATGATCGAGGTGCCCACCTCCTTGGCGGTGGCCACCGTCAGGTCCGGCAGCACGGGGCGCAGGCGCCTGTCGCGGTCGGGGCGCCAGTTGTCGGCGATGACGCGGCCCTCGGGGTCGACGAGCGCAACGTAGTAGTTCTCGTTCGCCCCTTCGACGTGAGCCTGGCGGAACGTCGTGCCCTCGAAGTCCTGGCCGAAGATGGTCTTCATGTCGCTCAGCGAGGAGACGAGCTGGTCGTCGACGTTGCGAACCAGCTGCGGCTTCAGGAACGCCGTCGTGCCCAGACCGGAGATGAGCAGGCCGAGGGTGAGAAGGAGCACGGTGACGCCCGTGATCTTCGTCCGCAGGGAGATGGACGCCCAGCGCTCGGCAAGCTTCTCGTGCACGATGCGGTGGCCTCCTCGGTTCGGGTCGTTCGGACTAGCCGACCTTAGGCGACGGAAGCTGGGGGATGGCTAGACCTTCGCCGCCTTCAGCATGTACCCGAATCCGCGCTTCGTCTGGATGACGGGCTCGCTCGAGAACTGGTCGAGCTTGCGCCGGAGGTAGGAGATGTAGGACTCCACGATGCCCGCGTCGCCGTTGAAGTCGTACTCCCACACGTGATCGAGGATCTGCGCCTTCGACAGCACGCGGTTGGGGTTCAGCATGAGGTAGCGCAGGAGCTTGAACTCGGTCGGGCTGAGCTCGATCGGCTGGTTGCCCACGAGCACCTCGTGCGTGTCCTGGTCCATGGTCAGCTCGCCGGCACGGATGATCGCATCCTCGTCGGCGTGCATCGTGCGGCGCAGGATCGCTTTGATGCGGGCCACGATCTCGTCGAGGCTGAACGGCTTGGTGACGTAGTCGTCGCCGCCGACCGTGAGGCCGGTGATCTTGTCCTCGGTGTCGTCCTTCGCCGTGAGGAAGAGGATAGGCGCCGTGTAGCCGGCCGCGCGGAGCCGCTTCGTCACGCCGAACCCGTTCATGTCGGGGAGCATCACGTCGAGGATGATGAGGTCCGGCTCCTCCTCGAGCACGGCGGAGATGGCCTGGGCACCGTTCGCGACCGCGCGCACGGCGAACCCGGCGAAGCGGAGGCTGGTGGTCAACAGGTCGCGGATGTTCGGCTCGTCGTCGACGATGAGGATCTTCGGTCCGTCAGTCATGCAGACATTATCTGCGGGTTCGCTGGACGCTGCCTGGGAGTCGAGTGGGCGCCGCCGGACAGCGCCGGACGCCCGGCCCTAGGCGGCGCGCTCCAGGCTGTGCGAGTCGAGGATCGTGTAGCTGTAGCCCTGCTCGGCGAGGAAGCGCTGCCGGTTCTGGGCGAAGTCCTGGTCGACGGTGTCGCGCGAGACCAGCGTGTAGAAGTTCGCGGACAGCCCGGACTCCTTGGGGCGCAGCAGGCGGCCGAGGCGCTGCGCCTCCTCCTGCCGCGAGCCGAACGAGCCGGACACCTGGATGGCGACCGTCGCCTCGGGCAGGTCGACGGAGAAGTTCGCGACCTTGCTGACCACCAGGACCTTCTCGTCGCCGTCCCGGAACGCCTGGTACAGCCGCTCGCGCTCGTCGACCGGGGTCGCGCCCGTGAGCTGCGGCGCGTTCAGCTCGTCGGCGAGCTCCTCAATCTGGTCGAGGTACTGCCCGATCACGAGGATGCGCTCCCCGCTGTGCTTGGCGACCAGCTGCTTGACGACGTCGAGCTTCGCCGGGGCGGACGCGGCGAGCCGGTAGCGCTCCTCGTCCGCGGCCGCGGCGTACTGCAGCCGCTCCTGCTGCGGCAGGTCGATCCGCACCTCGAAGCACTCGGCGGGCGAGATGAAGCCCTGCGCCTCGATCTCGCGCCAGGGCGCGTCGAAGCGCTTGGGCCCGATGAGGCTGAAGACGTCGCTCTCCCGGCCGTCCTCGCGCACGAGCGTCGCCGTCAACCCCAGCCGGCGCCGGGCCTGCAGGTCGGCGGTGAGCTTGAAGACGGGCGCGGGCAGCAGGTGCACCTCGTCGTAGACGATGAGGCCCCAGTCCAGCGCGTCGAGCAGCGCGAGGTGCGCGTACTCGCCCTTCCGCTTGGCGGTGAGGATCTGGTAGGTCGCGATGGTGACGGGCTTGACCTCCTTGGTCTGGCCCGAGTACTCGCCGATCTCGTCCTCGGTGAGGGTGGTGCGCTTCAGCAGCTCGCTGCGCCACTGCCGGGCGGAGACCGTGTTCGTGACGAGGATAAGCGTGTTGGTCTTCGCCGCCGCCATGGCGCCCGCACCGACCAGGGTCTTGCCCGCGCCGCAGGGCAGCACGACGACGCCGGAGCCGCCGCCGAGGAAGTTGTCGACGGCGCGGTGCTGGTAGTCGCGGAGCGACCAGCCGTCCTCGATCAGGTCGATGTCGTGCGGCGTGCCGGGGGTGTAGCCGGCGAAGTCCTCGGCGGGCCAGCCGATCTTGACGAGCTCCTGCTTCAGCTGGCCGCGGGCCCACGGCTGCACGGTGAACGCGTCGTCGTCACGGCGCCCGGTGAGCAGCGGCGTGATGCGGCGGGCCCCGGCGACCTCGGTGAGCACGGCGATGTCGGTGCTGCGCAGCACGAGCTCGTCCTCGTCGTCGCGCTCGATGCGCAGCCGCCCGTAACGGCCGACCGTTTCCGTGATGTCGACCGTCACGGTCTGGGGCACCGGGAACTTGGCGTAGCGCTCGAGCGTCGCCAGCATGTCCTCCGCGGTGTGCCCGGCGGCGCGCGCGTTCCACAGGCCCAGCCGGGTGATGCGGTAGGTGTGCACGTGCTCCGGCGCCCGTTCCAGCTCGGCGAAGACCGCGAGATCGTGTCGCGCGTCCTCCGCCTGGGGGTGCGCGACTTCGAGCAGGACAGTGCGATCGCTCTGGATGATGAGGGGGCCGTCAGACACGGCGGTCAGTGTAATCGGGCTTACTGCGCGGTGTCCGACGGGCCGAGGCCGGTGATGTGCGATACCGGGAGGGTGCGCTCGATGTCCGCGCGGCGATCGCGGGCCCGCAGCCGGCCGCCCGAGAGGCCGGTCGGCTCGAGCTCGTACTGCACCTCGGCGCCGTTCGGCATGGCGACCCGCACGATCAGCGTCAGGCGCCCGCGGATGGCGATGTCGAGCTGCCGCGCGAGCCAGTCTGCGCCCATCGAGTTCGGGTCGGAGGATTCCGCCAGCCGGAGGCGGTCGAGGATGGTGCGCGCGGGATCGGGGCGGTCCTCGATCGGGCGGCTGCCGACCCGCGCCCGCCGCAGGGGGACGACGCGGTGTTCGCGATCCTCCGCCGCGGCGGGATAGCGGGCGTCGGCCAGCGCCCAGAACACGGCGTCGCGGTCGGCGGGGGAGGAGAGGCGGCCGCCGGGGCTCCTGGTCAGGCGCAGGGCCGCGAGCGCCTGGTCGACCTCGAGCGTGGTCAGCAGGTGCGCATCGTCCGACCGCACGTAGCTGCGCGCGAGCTCGTCCCCGGTGTCGAGCCTGCCCACCCGGAGCAGGCCGAAGCGCGACGCCACGTCGTGAACGAGGTAGTCGAGCGGCTGCGGGATCCCGGTCAGCGAGATGCCGCGGAGGAACTCGAGCACGCTGTCCGCGGTCTCGCCGGACGCGAGGGCCCGGTTCACGCTGTCCGCGGACACGCGGTAGGTGGACGCCTGGGCGCGGCTCTCCACGTGCGCCATGGTGCGCAGGCGGGCGTCCAGCGCGGGGGCCAGCGGGCCGGGCGAGACGATGGAGAGGTCCTGCTGCACGTAGACGCGGTCTACCTCGGCCGGGAACAGAGCGCTCAGCACGTCGGCGGCGGCCTCGGCGCCGTGCTCGAGCAGCACGGAACCCGGCACGCTCGGCGACCCCTGGGCGGTGATGCCCAGGAGCTCCGCCTCGGTGATGACCGAGTCGATGCGGGCGTTCAGCCACGCCTGCCCCGCGGGGTAGGCCCAGGCCACGAACGCGAGCAGCCCCTCGCCCCACATCGCCCGGGAGCGCAGCCGGAGGATCCCGCGCACGTCCTCCGACAGGCCGTCCAGCCAGGATCGGGCGAGCGAGCACCAGCGGTCGGCCGAGGACTCGAGCGACCAGGCCGAGGCGGAGCCGGTGGGGAGCCACAGGTTCCCCTCGCGGGCCGCCAGGTCTACGCGCTCCGCCATGGCGAGCACGGCGGGCACGGCGGACAGGTCGACGGCGAGGGCGGACGACAGCCGCTTGGTGTCGGGCAGCGCGAGCCCGCCCCTGCTGAGCTCGCGGGCCGGCTCCTCCGCGAGCGCGGCGACGAGCTCGGTGACGGCTGTGACGGTGGCGAAGGCCCGCTCGGCGGCGAGACGATCGGTGCCGCCCTCGCGGGTGAGGTCGACCGCGTCGAGGAACGGCGGCGGGGCCGCGGCGGCCAGCTCGGCCTCGGACGGCAGGCCGAGCTCCGGCCAGCGCTCGAGCTGGGCCCGCACGCCTTCGTACGGGCGCACCTCGTCGCCCGTCGACTCGGCGAGCAGCAGCGCATTGAGGGCGGCTGCCCGCTCGTCCGCGTCGGCGGGCACGGCGTCGTCGCGCTCGGCGAGCGAGAGGATCCTGTCCCTCACGGCGGCCATCGTCGGCGCCGTGCCCTCGGCGGCGAGGGCCCCGGCCGAGGCGAGGATGCAGAGCGTCGGCCGGTCGAGCCGCTCGAGCGCGCGCTGCACGCTCTCGGCCGACAGCAGCGCGTCGGCGAGGTCGAACACGTCCGCGATGCCGTTGGCCGGCACCGCCCGGGCGCGCAGGACGGACAGGAGCTCCCCGTCCGGCATGGCGCGCAGCCTCGTGGCCAGCGCGAGGACGGTGCTCATCGCGGCGGTCCGCCGGTCCTCAGTGGGACGCCCGCTTGTTCTCGCGTCCGCGGCGACTCCACGACACCACGAGGAGAGCGAGAAGGAGCACGAGCCCGAGGGTGAGGCCCGGGGCGGGCAGCACGATGATGAACGGCCAGATGCCGCGGCTGAATCCGTCGTTCTCTCCCGCGCCGAAGCCGGTGCCGATGATGACGGCGAGGATCGCGAGCACGGAGACCGCGACAAGCGTCAGCGACATGAACGCGAGGATGCGCTCGACTCGGGAGACGGGACGCTCGGCTTCGGTGGGCATCCACCCAGGATAGGGCGGACCTCACCGGGTGCGGACGGTTAAACTAGGCTGGCAGGTTCCTGCACGCATCCGAAAGAGGTCTCCATGCCCACCGGCAAGGTCAAGTTCTACGACGACGAGAAGGGCTTCGGCTTCATCAGCTCAGATGACGGCCAAGAGGTCTTCCTCCACGCGTCCGCCCTGCCCGCAGGCGTGTCAGGCGTCAAGCCCGGCACCCGTCTCGAGTTCGGCGTCGTCGCGGGAAAGCGCGGCGTGCAGGCCCTGTCGGTGCGCGTGCTCGACGCTCCGCCGAGCCTCGCGAAGATGGCGAGGAAGCCCGCGGACGACATGGCGATCATCGTGGAGGACCTGGTCAAGCTCCTCGACGGCATCGGGACGAACCTGAAGCGCGGCCGCTACCCCGACAGTGCCCACGGCCGGAAGATCGCCGCCGTGCTGCGTCGGGTCGCGGACGACCTGGATGTCTGACCCCGAGTCCGTCGGCGAGGCGGGATCCGTCGACGAGGCCGCGCCCGCGCAGGAGACGGTGCCCGTCGTCGACGAGGCAGCGCCCGTCGACGAGGCCACCCTCGTGCACCGGGCAGCACCCGTCGGCGACGTAACGCCCGTGGACGGGGCGCCCGTGGACGAGGCGACTCCCGCCGGTGTCGCAGCGCCCCTGGACGACGCGGAGCCCCTAGACGAGGCGGAGCCCGTGGCTGAGCCCGTGCCGGCGTTCGAGCCGGTGCCCGTCGACCTTCCGCCGGCGACCGTCCAGATAGCCCGCACGGCGCTGCTCGATGTGACTCCGGCGTCCACCGTCGGAGCCGAATGGCGCGGCGTCGTCGCCGCGGACAACGCGGTCTCCGTGCTCTTCCCCTGCACCATGACGGGGTACCCGGGCTGGAACTGGACGGTGACCCTGTCCGTGCTCGGCGGGGACGAGCCGCCGTCGGTACTGGAGATGGAGCTGTTGCCCGGCGAGGGTGCGCTCCTCGCTCCCGAGTGGGTGCCGTGGTCGGACCGCCTGGCGGAGTACAACACCGCGCAGGAGCTCGCCGAGGAGGAGGCCGCCCGCGCCGCCGAGGCCGAGGCGGAGGACGACGAGTCCGAGGACGATGACGTCGACGACGAGGAGGCGCTCGAGGAGACGGATCTCACCGACGACCTCGACGACGTGCTCGACGGCGTCGAGTTCGAGGAGACCGAGGACGACGAGGACTCCGACGACGAGGTCTCCGACGACGAGGAATCGGACGACGAGGACTCCGACGACGAGGAGGACGAGGACTCCGAAGAGGACGAGGACGAGGACGACGACTACGACTCGCCCCGGACCGACGAGGACGACGAGGGCAACGTCTACTAGCCGGGCCGCCGGCCGGTGTAGACCAGGCCGATCAGGCCCACGGCGACCCCGACCCCGCACGTCGTGACGACGGCGGGGTCGTCGGCGCCGATCGCACCTGGAAACGCGAGGGCCGCGACCGCGGCCGCCGACCAGGCGACGGTGCCCACCGCGACGGCCGTGCGCCCGGTGGCTTCCGCGGGCGCCGGATCGGCCCGCCGGTCACGGTCCCGGATCCACAGGCGCAGCGGCATGGCGTCAGCCGAGCTGGTCGACCACGTACTCGATCGAGCCGATGAGGGCTCGCACGTCGGCCGGGTCGATGCCCGCGTAGGTCGCCACCCGCAACTGGTTGCGGCCGAGCTTCCGGTACGGCTCCGTGTCGACGACGCCGTTGGCACGCAGCGCGGAGGAGATCGCCTTCGCGTCGATGGCGTCGGCGAAATCGATGGTCACGACGACCTGCGAGCGGTCCGCCGGGTCGGCGACGAACGGCGAGGCGTAGTCCACGGACTCGGCCCAGTCGTACAGGGCGGAGGAGGACTCGCGAGTGCGCGCGGCGGCGAAGGAGAGCCCGCCGGACCCGTTCATCCAGTCCAGCTGCGCCTCGAGCAGCACGAGCGTCGCGAGGGCCGGGGTGTTCAGCGTCTGGTTGAGCCGGGAGTTGTCGAGCGCGTTCTTCAGGCTCAGGAACTCCGGGATGTAGCGGTCACCGCCCGCGATCCGCTCGACGCGCTCGATGGCGGCCGGCGACAGAAGGGCGAGCCACAGCCCGCCGTCCGAGGCGAAGTTCTTCTGCGGGGCGAAGTAGTAGACGTCGGACTCCGCGGCGTCGACGTCGACGCCGCCCGCGGCGCTGGTGGCGTCGATGACCGTGAGGGCGCCCGGGTCACCGTGCACGCGGGTCACGGGTGCCATGACGCCCGTGGAGGTCTCGTTCTGCGGCCAGGCGTACACGTCGACGCCCTCCACCGGCGAAGCGGTGCTGCGGGTGCCGGGCTCGGCCGTGCGCACGTCGGGCTGCTCGAGCCACGGGGCCGCCGCGGCGGACGCGAACTTCTGGCCGAACTCGCCGAACACCAGGTTCTGGCTTCGCCGCTCGATCAACGAGAAGGCCGCGGCGTCCCAGAAGGCGGTCGATCCCCCGTTGCCGAGCACGACCTCGTACCCCTCGGGCAACCGGAACAGGTCGGCGATGCCGGACCGGACGCGGCCGACCAGGTCCTTCACGGGGGCCTGGCGGTGCGAGGTCCCCAGGATCTCGCGCGACGCCATCAGGTGGTCGAGCTGCTCCTGGCGCACCTTGGTGGGGCCGCTTCCGAAGCGCCCGTCTGCTGGCAGGAGCGACGTCGGGATGGTGATCTCTGGCATGGCGGCATCCTATCGACCGGGGCATCCGGCCCGTCCGGCGGGGGAGAGGTCAGACAGTAGGCTTGACCGGGTCGGGCATCGTGAGGGAGAGGCAGCTGTGACAGATCTTGTCGACACGACGGAGATGTACCTGCGCACGATCCTCGACCTCGAGGAGGAGAACATCGTTCCCCTCCGCGCCCGCATCTCCGAGCGCCTCGGACACTCCGGTCCGACCGTGTCGCAGACCGTCGCGCGGATGGAGCGCGACGGCCTCGTCGTCGTCTCCGGTGACCGTCACCTCGAGTTGACGACCGAGGGCCGGAACAAGGCCGTTCACGTCATGCGCAAGCACCGGCTCGCGGAGCGACTGCTGCACGACGTCATCGGCCTCGAGTGGGAGTTCGTGCACGAGGAGGCGTGCCGCTGGGAGCACGTCATGAGCGAGCAGGTCGAACGGAAGATCCTCGATCTGCTGGGTCACCCGACGGAGTCGCCCTACGGCAACCCCATCCCCGGTCTCGACGAGCTGGGCGATTCTCCCGCGGTGGCGTTCATGTCCGGCGTCGCCAACGTCGTGCCCGTCGTGGCCGCCGCGTCGGGTGCCGTCACCGGCGAGATCCGTCGCCTGGGGGAGCCGGTCCAGTTCGACCCCGAGCTGCTCGCGCAGTTGAAGCAGGCGGGCGTCGTGCCCGGCGCGACGGCGACATTCGCGCAGTCCGGACGGTACGTGCTGGTGCAGGTGGAGGGCTTCGGCGACGGTCTGGAGCTGCCCACCGAGGTGGCCAGCCACATCTTCATCTCGGCCTGAGCGTTACCAATTTGTTAGCGCAGGCCCTTGCCAGCGTGACAAAACCGTTATCTTCCCTTACCCTCGAACGAGCCCGCTGACCGACACCCCGGTCAGAGGGCCCGAGTCAAGACGTCTCCATCTCCCGTCTCTTGAGCTCGATGATCAAGGACTACTTGTTCTGGACGGGACAACGCCGCTTGCGCGTTGAGGCGCTGGAGGCCGAGTAATTGACCCTGACTGATGCCCCCGGTTCGCTCGTGAACCGCCCCACCCACACACCCGCACCCCCGATGACGCACCCCGCCAACACCGGCGAGCTCCGCATCATCCGCCCCATCCCGGCCGTCTCTCCCGCACTCCGTGCCGAGCAGCACGCGCTCGCTCAGCGTCTGAACACCGCATCGATCTCAGTGGTCAAGCCCGTTCGGGCTACGTACCGCAGGCGCGGCGTCGTGAACGTCGTCGTGATGACCTTCGTCTCCGGCCTGATCGGCGTTCTCGCGCTTCCGGCCTACGCCGTCGGCCCCGACGACGCCACCGCCGCCACCGCGTCGGCGCCGGCCTCGCTCCAGACCCTGAGCGCCGTGAACGCGCAGACCGTGTCGGTCGCCGCCGCCGCGCCCGTGCTGTCGCGCGACACCTTCACCGCCACGAGCCTTGCCGAGATCCAGGCCGCGGAGGCCGCCGCCGCGGCTGCCGCAGCCGCTGCCGCCGCTCAGGCCGCCGCAGAGGCGCGTGCCGCCGCTGCCGCAGCCGCGGCCGCCGCCACCCCGGTGAGCCGGGGAACGGCAGCCTCGAGCAGCAGCGCCGGTGGAAGCACCACGGCCGCGGGCAACTCCAGCAGCACCTACACGGGACCCAGCGCGACGGAGCTCGTCGAGGCGGCCCCGTACGCCAGCTCCAGCCTGTCCCAGGTGGTGGCCGTGGCGCGCCAGTACATCGGCGTCCCGTACCGCTTCGGTGGTGCGACGCCCGCGGGCTTCGACTGCTCCGGTCTGGTGAAGTACGTCTTCGCCCAGTTCGGCGTCAACCTCGCTCACGGCGTGAGCGCCCAGGCCGCGGTCGGCACGCGCATCTCGCGCGCCGAGGCGGGCCCCGGTGACCTCGTCATCTGGAACGACCACAGCCACATGGGCATCTACACGGGCAACGGCAACTTCATCGACGCCCCCCGCCCGGGCAAGAGCGTGAGCGAGCGGCCGATCTGGTCCGGAAGCGTCTACTTCGTCCGGATCGGCATCTAGGTCCCGGCCTCTTCCTCCCGCAAGACACCGCGACGGGTGCGCCTCCTTCAAGGAGGGCGCACCCGTCGCTGCTTTTCGGATCCCATGGGTTACCCTGTTTGCCGACACCACTACGGATTCCTCGGGGAGCACTGATGGACTCGGTACGAACCATCCCAACCATGGATGGGCGCGGCCAACGGGTACCTCGGTGCTGCCTGCGGGAGCATTGCGTGCACACGTGTCCGGGCAGCCTGCTGCTCGGAGAAGGCACTGTCGTTTACGACGGTGCCTTTTTTGTTGCCCGGAATCACCTGTAGCGGTTCGAGCTCGACTGCCTGGAAGCCGTCCAGGCCGGTCCGAAAGGAAGAACATGCGCACACTGGTCCTCAACGCCGGATACGAACCGCTCTCCATCGTCTCGTTCAAGCGGGCGCTGGTGCTCGTGCTCGAGGGCAAGGCGACGGTGCTGGCCAGCGACGACGAGCATCCGATCTGGAGTTCGGCCGGCGCCTGGGAGCGCCCGTCCGTGATCCTGCTGCGCCGCTACGTGCGGATCCCCGGGGCGCGAGCCGTGCCGGTGTCCCGTCGAGGGGTGCTGCGACGCGACGGATCCCGCTGTGCCTACTGCGGCGGGTCGGCGACGACCATCGACCACATCATCCCGCGCTCGCGCGGCGGCGAGGACACCTGGGAGAACCTCGTCGCCTGCTGCCTGCGCTGCAACAACGTCAAAGGCGACCGCACTCCCATGGAGATGGGCTGGATGATGCGGACGACGCCGAAGGCGCCGCGCGGGACGACCTGGATCGTCAAGGGCATGGAACGCTCGCTCCCGGAGTGGGACGAGTTCCTCCAGGCCGCCGCCTGACCGGGACCGGGGTCAGGCCCGCGGCCTCGGGTGCCCCGGCGGGTCGGGCTCCTTGAGCACCTGCATCCCGGTGGGCCCGTTCGCCGAGTCCATGAGCACGGAGATCCAGTCGCGATTGATCTCGGGGGTGCGGCCGCCGAAGTAGCGGAAGTAGAGCGGGATCGCCGTGTCGAGCCAGATGCTGCTCCGCCCGAACCCCGTGGCGGTGTCATCGCGCCAGGAGAGGAAGAAGCTCTCGTGCCGGCGCAGCTTGGCACCGATGGCGATCTGGAGGTGCACGAGCACGCGATCGTCGAAGACGATCTCCGCGCCGGACTCGCCGTACATCAGCCTGCCCATCGTCGTACCCTGCCTCCTTCGCTCTGCAGACCGCGGTCCGCGCCGATCCCGGTGGGCGACGGAGCCCGTTCCGGGGTTGGGAAATACAGGACCGGGAGGTGATGCTGCGCGCCCGGTGGACGTGGTATCACTGTACGTGAGGCGCAGCGGCGCTCGCCGCTTCCGGTGCAAAACGCCCCTCGATGATGAGCCGGCGAGCGTACCGGGACGTGGTCGATGGGCACTCTGATCTACGGGCACGGCGACCTCACCGTCGACTTCGACGATCGCACGCTCGCGCACCTCCAGGTCGTCATCGGCACGAAGCTGCGCAGACGGGAGTCGTTCCTGCTGTCGTGGAGCGATGACGGGCAGGACAGTGACCGGCGCACCTCGATCTGGCTCGACACCTCGGTGCCGCTGTACTTCCGCTACCTCGGCACGCGGATGCCGGAGCTGAACCACGAATGGATCTCGCAGCTCATGGCCGGGGCCAACAGCGGGCCGGGGCTGGTGCTGATGGCCGAGCCCGTCGCCCGGACGGAGGCGTCCCGGGCCGCTCGCGCCTGACCGTCGCCGTCGCGACGCCGCTGCGGGGCGAGCCCTCGGCGACCGCGAAGCCCCGGTGCTCGGGGAGCCTCCGCCCTCGCGACGTCCCGGTGCTCGCGGGTCCTCAGTACCCGCGGAGCCGATCGAGGTCGCGGCGGTCGCGCTTCGTGGGGCGTCCCGCGCCGCGGTCGCGCACACCGGCGATCGCCACGTGCTCTCGCGGCGGGGGCGGCGGCGTGTGATCGACGACGCACTCCGCGGCGACGGCGGCGCCCACCCGCTTGGCGACGATGCGCGCGACCTCGACGATGCGCTCCCGCTCGCCCGTGCGCACGCGCACGGCGTCGCCGACCTTGACCGTCTGCGCGGGCTTCGCCCGGTCACCGTTCACGCGCACGTGCCCGGCCTTGCAGGCCGCGGTCGCCAGCGAGCGCGTCTTGGTGAGCCGGACCGCCCAGATCCAGGCGTCGACCCGCACCGAGGAAAGCTGCTCCATGAGTCGATGCTATGTCTCCCGCGCGCGGCCCACGGAGGGGGCTCACAGAGGGGGCCGGGGTGGCGGCGTGTCGCACCCGCCCGGAATCCCTACTACCGTTGGGCGAACCGGGGACCTCCACGATGTGTGTGCGGGTGCCGAGAGAAACCTGTCGACGGCGGAGGTAACAAGCGTGACCGGAACACCCCACCTCGGACTGAACGGCCCGCTCGGGCGGGACAACTGGCCCATCGCGGCGGCCATGATCAACTTCGCGGGGTCCACCATGAACGGCGCCGGCGTGCAGGACCAGACCGCCGAGCAGTGGGCGAGGACCCTGGGTCAGGTGCGGGATGCCGGCTTCCGGCACCTCGACCCCACGGACTCCTGGCTCCGCGTCGCCGACCTCTCCCCGGAGCGCCGGGCCGAGTTCGCGGCGGTGGTCGAGGACCACGACCTCGCGATGGTGTCGCTGTCCACGGCCAGGCGGAGCGTCGTCGACCCCGAGCACGGGGACGAGTACCTCGAGTACAGCCACCGCGTTCTCGACGTCGCCGCGGAGCTCGGGATCGGCACCGTGTCGTTCGGCCTCTTCCGGGCGCTCACCCCCGAGCAGCAGCAGGCGCTGTGGTTCTGGACCGTTCAGGGCGCCGAGGACCCGGACGACGACGGCGTGCGTCGCACCGCGGTCGAGCGCATCCGAGAGCTCGGCGAGCATGCGGAGTCCATCGGCGTGCACGTGTCGCTCGAGATGTACGAGGACACCTACATCGGCACGGCCGACGGCGCCGTGAGCTTCGTCCGCGACGTCGACCACCCGCACGTCGGCCTCAACCCGGACCTCGGCAACATCGTGCGGCTGCACCGGCCGGTCGAGTCGTGGCAGGACATGGTCAAGAAGACCGTGCCGTACGCGAACTACTGGCACGTCAAGAACTACTACCGGGCGGAGGACGCGACCACGGGCGCGGTGATGACCATCCCGTCCCCCATGGAGTTCGGCGTCATCAACTACCGCGACGCCGTCGCGTTCGCCATCGAGTCCGGCTACCGTGGCGCCTTCTGCGTCGAGCACTACGGCGGCGACGGGCTCAGCGTGAGCGCGACCAACCGCGACTACCTGCGCCGGATCCTTCCGGCCGAGGTGCCGGCCTGATCGGTCGGCACCCGCATCACTCGTCACTACGAAAAGGAACCACAGGGATGATCGAACGCATCGAGAGCGTCGCCGTGATCGGCGCCGGATACATGGGCGGCGGCATCGCCCAGTCGCTCGCCATGACGGGCATGCCCGTCGTGATCGCGGACGTGTCGGCGGAGGTGGCCGAGCAGCAGCTCGCGCGCCTGCTGCGCGAGGCGGAGCAGTTCGAGCTCCAGGGCCTCTTCCCGGCGGGCAGCACGGACGCCGTGCGGGCGAACCTCCGCGCCGCGGCGAGCATCGAGGATGCGGTGGCCGGCGTCGACTTCATCGAGGAGGCGGTGCTCGAGATCGTCGAGGTCAAGCACGACGTGCTCCGCCGCATCAGCGCGGCCGCGCGGCCCGACGCCATCATCGGCAGCAACACGTCCACGATCCCGGTCAGCGTCCTCGCGGTCGCGGTCGACCGCCCCGAGCGCTTCCTCACGGTGCACTGGAGCAACCCGGCCCCGTTCATCCCGGGCGTCGAGCTGGTGGCCGGAGAGGCGACGGACCGGTCGCTCGTGCCCGTCGTCAAGGAGATGCTCGCCCGCGCCGGCCGGCAGAGCGCCCTCGTCGCCGACGTTCCCGGTTTCGTGCTCAACCGGCTGCAGTACGTGCTGCTCAAGGAGGCGATGTCCATCGTCGAGGAGGGCATCGCGACCCCCGAGGATGTCGACACGATCGTCAGCTCGACCTTCGGCTTCCGGCTCGCGTTCTTCGGCCCCTTCAAGATCGCGGACATGGCCGGGCTCGACGTGTACGCGAACTGCTTCCGCACCTTCGAGGAGGCCTTCGGGCCGCGCCTCGGGACGCCGCAGATGCTCAAGGACGCCGTCGAGGCCGGCCGGTTCGGCACGAAGAACGGCCAGGGCCTGACGACCGACTACACGCCCGAGCAGGTCGAGGGCGTCGTGGCCTATCGGAGCGAGGCCTACAGCAAGCTGTCCCAGCTGCTGCGCGAGCTCGGTCCGTCGCCCATCCACTAGTCCCACCGGCGCCGTCGGTCGCCGGCAGGCCCGGCCCGTCGACGACGCCCGCACCACGAACGGTTGACGCACGAAACGCAACTGCACTGCCGCAGTTGCACGAACGCAGAGGAGGTCCGGCATGACCCGGCTGTTCAACGATCCCACCGCTTTCGCGGACGAACTGGTGGAGGGCTTCGTCGCCGCCAACCGGCGCTGGGTCCGCAGAGTCGAGGGCGGCGTCGCCCGCCGCCAGCGGACCCCGGAGGGACAGGTGGCCGTCGTGATCGGCGGCGGCTCGGGCCACTACCCGGCCTTCGGCGGGCTGGTCGGTCCCGGACTGGCTCATGGCGCCGCCATGGGCAACCTCTTCGCGTCGCCGTCTTCGCAGCAGGTCTACGCCGTGGCCAAGGCGGCGGAGAACGGCGGGGGAGTGTTCCTCAGCTACGGCAACTACGCCGGTGACGTGCTCAACTTCGACACCGCCCAGCAGCGGCTGAACGACGAGGGCATCCCGTGCCGCACGGTCACCGTGACGGACGACATCTCGAGCGCCCCCGTCGACGAGATCTCCCGCCGCAGGGGGATCGCCGGTGACCTCACCGTCTTCAAGGTGGCGGGCGCGGCGGCGGCGGAGGGGGCGGACCTCGAGGAGGTCGTGCGCGTGGCGACACTCGCGAACGACCGCACGCGGAGCATCGGCGTCGCTTTCTCCGGCTGCACGCTTCCCGGTGCGGACGCCCCGCTCTTCGAGGTGCCGGAGGGCCGCATGGCGGTCGGTCTCGGGATCCACGGCGAGCCGGGCATCAGCGAGACGGACGTGCCCACGGCGGACGGCCTGGCGGAGCTCTTCGTCACCAGCCTGCTGAACGAGCTGCCCCCGAGCGTCGAGGACGCGAACGGGCAGCGCGCGGCCGTGATCCTGAACGGACTCGGCACGGTCAAGTACGAGGAGCTCTTCGTCGTCTACCGGAGCGTCGCCCGCCTGCTCGAGGAGGCCGGGGTGACGGTGGTCGAGCCCGAGGTGGGGGAGCTCGTGACGAGCTTCGACATGGCGGGTGCCTCACTCACGATCCTCTGGCTCGACGACGAGCTCGAGCGGCTCTGGTCGGCGCCCACAGACACGCCGGCCTACCGCAAGGGCAGCGTCGGTGCCGCCACGGGCGGCGAGGAGTTCGGTGACGATGCCGCGGACGCGCTCGACGACGAGGGCGACTCCGAGTCGGCCGCGCTTCCCGAGGCCAGCCCGGCATCCCGGGCGGCCGCGTCCGTCGTGACCGCGCTGCTCGAAACGCTCTCCGGGACGATGGACGAGCACGCCGACGAGCTCGGGCGCATCGACTCCGTCGCCGGTGACGGGGATCACGGCATCGGCATGCAGCGTGGCGCGTCCGCGGCCCTCGGTGCGGCGAAGGACGCCCTGGCGCGCGACGCCGGGGCGGGCACGGTGCTCACCCGAGCGGGCGACGCCTGGTCGAACCGGGCGGGCGGCACCTCCGGCGCCCTGTGGGGGCTCGCGCTGACGACGCTCGGCACCCGGATCGGCGACGACCGGGATCCGGCCGCCGCAGACATCGCCGAGGCCGTGCAGGCTGCGGTCGACGCGATCCGCGGCGTGGGCAAGGCCGAGGTCGGCGACAAGACCATGGTGGACGCGATCGTGCCGTTCGCCGCGCGCTTCCGCGAGGAGCTCGACCGTGGGTCCGCCCCCGGCGACGCGCTCGCGGCCGCGGCGCTCGCCGCGACGGAGGCGGCGGCGGCGACGTCGGACCTGATGCCCCGCATGGGCCGCGCACGCCCGCACGCCGAGAAGAGCCTCGGCTCCCCGGACCCCGGCGCCCACTCCTTCGCCCTCATCGTGACCGCCATCGCTGACGCCCTGCCCACGGTGGCGGCCCAGCCCGAGCAGGGGACCTCGTGACGGGAGCCGCGTCGCCCATCCGCTTCGGCATCGTCGGGAGCGGCTGGCGGAGCGAGTTCTTCCAGCGGATAGCGCGGGCGCTGCCCGAGCGCTTCGAGATCACCGGGGTCGTCACGCGCTCCGCGGACCGCGGCCGTGAGGTGGAGCAGGCCTGGGGCGTGCCGACCTTCCGGACCGTCGAGGAGCTGGTGGCGACGCGGCCGAAGTTCGTCGTCGTCTCGGTGCCGCGCGAGCAGGCACCGGCCACGATGATCCGGCTCACCGAGCTCGGCGTGCCCGCGCTCACCGAGACGCCGCCGTCGCTGGACGCCGAGTCGTCCGAACCGCTGCACCGCCTCGTCGCGGACGGGGCCATCCTGCAGGTGGCCGAGCAGTACCACCTCTCGCCTCTGCTTCGGGCGCAGCTGGCGGTCGCGGCGTCGGGTCGGCTCGGCCCGATCAGCCATGTGCTCGTGGGACAGTGCCACGACTACCACGGCGTGAGCATCCTCCGCCGCGCGCTCGGCATCACCTTCGAGGACGCGACCATCACCGCCTCGGTGTTCCGTTCGCCGCTCGCGCAGGGACCGGACCGCACCGGCGACCCGACCGAGGAGAGGAGCGTGACCGCGGAGCAGATCACGGCCCGCTTCGAGTTCGGCGCCGACCGCCTCGGCGTGTACGACTTCGCCGGGGAGCAGTACTTCTCCTGGATCCGTCGCAACCGGCTACTCATCCGCGGCGAGCGGGGAGAGATCAGCGACCTCGAGGTCAGCTATCTCCAGGACTTCCGCACCCCGATGTTCGGCACGATCCGACGGATCGAGGCCGGTCAGGGCGGCAACCTCGAGGGTCTGTTCCTCCGCGGCCTGATCCTCGGCGACGAGTGGGTCTTCACGAATCCCTTCCTGCCGGGTCGCCTGAGCGACGATGAGATCGCGATCGCGGAATGCCTCGTGCGGATGAGTGACCACGTCGATGGTGGTCCGCCGTTCTACAGCCTGGCGGAGGCGTCGCAGGACAACTACCTCTCGCTCCTCATGCAGGAGTCGGCCCGCACGGGCAAGCCGGTCCGGTCCGAACCGCAGGTCTGGGCGCACGCATAGCCGCCCGGGCCCTCCTGGAACGCGAGCGACGAAGCGACGAAGCGACGGCGGGAAGCGGCGTTCAGCCACCCCGTCCGTTCCCGGTGCGCCCCGCTGTGCATTTGCTTCACGCCCCCCGGAGTGGGGTCCCCCAAGTGGAGGACAACGCGCTATGTTAACTCCTGGCGGTACGCGCGATCCGATGCGAACCCCGGCCCCCGGCCGAACGGATACCCCCCTACCCGTTCCCGAGTGCGAGCCGGTTTTTCGTGGGTTGCCGTACTCCGAGGCCCGGCTCCACGACCCCCCTTGTTGGAGCCGGGCCTCAGCCCTTTCTCCCTCTCATCCGCACTTTCGCCTTCGTGCGGATGGCGCGATCCGCCGCTGTGCCGCGGCGCCACGCCGGACGCCGCCCCATATTGGGGGCAAGACTCGATGGTCCGCGACCCCCAGAATGGACGAGGACACCGCGGCGGACGCCGCCGCTGGTGAGGATGGCGACAGTGATCCGGCCGGTCTCCTGACCGGCGTACGGGGTCGCTGATCGGGCCCGTGGGGACGGTGCTCGACAGCCGTCGGGGGATCACGAGATGGGCCGGGGGATACGGGTGTGCCCGCGCTGAGGCGCGCGGTCGCCCGCGCTCCCTCGCTCACCGAACGAGGGAAGAATAACCAGTGCAGAAGTCCAACAAGCAGTCCGCGTTCCGCCGGAACGGACGCGGCGCCGCTCTCATGACAGCAGCAGTGATGAGCGGATGCCTCCTGTTCCCGACCGCAGCGCAGGCTGCGACCGGCGCCCCGGTGCCGGGAGCGGACCCGGTGAGCACCGTCAGCACGGACGGGGCGACGTCGTCGGCGACGACCTCGCCCGCGGGTCGTTCGGTGACCGGCGCGCCCGTCGCCACCGCCACGCCGACGCCCAGCGCGACGCCCGTCGCGCCCAAGCCGGCCGCCACGGCGGCACCGACGCCGAAGCCCACGCCAACCGCGGCGCCGGTGACCACTCCGGCCCCCACCGCGGCACCGACCACTACGCCCGCGCCCGCCGTGGTGAAGGCACCGGCAGCCACGCCCACCCCGACGCCCGCGGCGCCCGCTCCGGCCGACGGAAGCGGAATCGCCGACGTGCAGGCCACCGCTACCGCCAAGACCTGGGGCATCTACAAGAACGACTACTCGTCCACCATCTACGAGCTGGTGAACGGCACGACGCCGACGCCGCTCAGCTACAAGCGCTGGTCCACCGTGTACGGCAGCAAGACTCCGAGCAGCACCGCGACCGACTACGTGCGGTACCCCTGGTCGCCGACCCTCTACGCCGTCACCTTCTGGCCCGGCGGCGAGAGTGCCTGGCAGTGGGAGGCGCTGACGTTCGACCAGTGGCGCACCGCCGGATCGCCGACCGCCCGCGCGGCCGGCTGGATCAAGGGCAGCTACTTCTACCAGTGGGGAACGTCGAAGGACGTGCTCGTCGAGGGGCCCGACGGCATCAACCACGCCCTGACCAACAAGGAGTGGGCGGACTCCGGTTACCGTGCCTTCGAGCAGCGCAAGAACGAGGGCTTCCGCAAGCTCTCCTGGGCCCCGGAGATCGTCCGGTACACCGACATCGCCGGTGGCGCGGGATACGCGGTCAGCGGCACGGAGTGGGCGGCGGAGGCCTACCCGCGCCCCGAGGTCCTCTCGGCCGCACCGGGCGGGCACTTCCACAAGACCGCCGACGACCCCACCATCTGGTACACCGGACTCACCCTCGACCGTCCCATCAGCTACGCCGAGTGGCTGGGCGCCGGGAAGCCCGAGCCCACGGTGACCCAGCCCATCCGGGCGACGAGCCTGTCCGGCGGAAGCCCGGTCGGCGCGGTGGAGCAGTTCATCGGCCAGGTCGGCACGCTGTCCGTGCGCGGCTGGGCCCTCGACCCCAACGCCGCGAGCGCGATCCTGGTCGACGTCTACGTCGACGGGAAGTACGCGCAGACCGCGAAGGCCGACCGTCTGCGTCCCGACGTGGCCGCGGTCTACCCCAAGTACGGGGCGGCGCACGGCTTCACGATCGACGTCGTGACCAGCCCGGGCGAGCACGACGTGTGCGTCTACGCCATCAACAAGGGCGACGGCAGCAACGTCAAGCTCTCCTGCTCGACCGTGACGGTGGCCGCGCCCGTGTTCCCCAAGGCGAACGTCGCGACCTACAGCCGCCTGGCGAGCACCTTCACCAACAACCCGTACGCCGCGGTGCAGTGGCCGTTCCTCAAGGGCGTTCCGCTCACTGACCGCTTCGGCCCGCGCCCCTACGTCTGCTCGGTCTGCCAGCCGATCCACAACGGGCTCGACTTCACGCCGGGCAGCGGATCGGACATCGCCGCCATCGCCGACGGCCGGGTCAGCGCGGTCGTGCGCAGCTCCGCGACGAGCGGCTTCGGCACCTACGTCGTGATCGACCACACGATCGACGGCAGGAAGGTGCAGTCGCTGTACGCGCACATGCTGGTGAACTCGCCGGTCTTCGCGGTGGGTGACTACGTGAAGCAGGGCGACCGCGTGGGCCGCGTCGGCAACACCGGCTCCTCGACCGGCGCGCACCTGCACTTCGAGGTGATCGTCGCGGGCGTGAAGGTGGACCCCTACGCCTGGCTGACCGAGCACAACCGCTGACCCCCGTAGGGGGAACCCCCCAACGGGGAACCCCCTAAGGGGGACTGTGGTGAATTCCCAGTAGCGCCTAGATTTCTAGATGTGGGAGCCGGGGGGCTCGCACGCAAGGGGGGAACGGTCGCTACCGGGGGGTATGCGACCACGGAGAATGCCGCGGGCCGGGGGGCCCGCGGCACTCCTATTTAACGGACCGGATCTCCTATATAACGAACCGGATTTCCGAGAGCCGGCCGGCGCTCCTCCTCAGGGCCGGTGACGGACCGCTGCTCGCCCACGCGCGCTGACCGGCAGCCGACGAACCGGCTCGTTCAGGAGCCGTCGCTCGGGCGACCGGGGCGGCCGCCGCCACCGGGGCCGCCACCCATCCCGCTGCTGACGGCGCTGTAGTCGCCGGCAGTGACAGTGGAGGAGAGGGTCGCGCCGCTCGAGTCGCCTCCCGCGGAGTACCCGCCGACCGAATCACCCGTCGCGGTGCCGCCGACATAGACCTCGTACTCCTCACCCGCCACGACGTCCGTCGACGAGAAGATGACGGACGCGAAGTCCTTCGACGACTCGAACGTCTCGAGGGTCTCGCCCTCGGCGTTCAGGAGCTGAACCACCGTGCCCGCCGGCTGGGTCGCGTCGAACGAGACGGCGACGGAGGACTGGGGCGAGTCCGCGCTCGGCGTCACCACCATGCCGGAGCTTCCCGCCGCGAGCAGCGTGCCCGAGGACACGGTCAGGGTGCCGTTCACGTCGAGTGCCCCGTTGCCGTTCATGGTGGGGCCGCTCACCACCGTCGTGCCGCCGGAGATCGTCGCCGTGCCGTTGGAGTCGAGACCGTCCCCGTCGGCGTCCACCGCGACGGTGCCGCCGGAGATCGTGAGCGCGTAGTCGCCCGTGTCCGACATCTGGTCCATCGCCGCGCCCGGGCCCTGCTCGGCGGAGCCGTCGCCTCCGCCCACGTTGATGCCGTCGTCGCTCGCGGTCACGGCGACGTCACCGCCGGAGATCCCGATGGTGGCGCTCTCCAGGCCCTCGTAGGAACCGGTGACCGTGACCGAGCCACCCGTGACAGCCAGCTGGCTGTCGGCGTGCACGCCGTCGTCCCCGGAGGCGACACTGATGGTGGCGCCGCTCAGACCGATCGCACCGTTGGAGTGCAGGGCGTCGTCCGACGCGTCCACCGTGACGTCCCCGCCGGCGAGCACGACGTATACGGCCCCCTTGATGCCCTTCGTGGACGCGTCGGCGGCGGGCTCGCTGCCGCTGCCGTTCCCGGCCGTGACGTCGAGGCTGCCGCCGGTGACGACGACGTCCGTGGCCGCATCGATGCCATCGCCGCCCGAGGTGAGCCGGAGCGACCCCGCGGTCACGGACACGTAGCCCCGAGTCTCGTCCTCCTCGTCGTCGGACTTCAGCGCGTCGCCCCCCGAGTCGACGGTCACGCTGCCGCCGTTGACCACCAGGTAGTCCTTGCCGCGGATGCCGTCGTCCGCTGCCGTCACGGAGATCGTGCCGGAGTCGATCACGAGGCCGTCCTCGCTCGTGATGCCGTCGTTGCCGGTGCCCGTCACGTCGAGCGAGCCGTCGCCGGTGATCGTGAGGTCGGCCTCGCTGAACAGCGCCGCGTTCACCTCGCTGTCCTCCGTGTACGCTGCGGCGTCGCTCAGGGTGTTCTCCGAGCCGTCGGCGAGCACGACCATGGCGTCGTCCGCCGCCGTGACCGCGATGGCCGAAGTGGAGTCGCTCGAGATGTCGACGCCGTTCAGGATCAGCCGCACGGATCCCTCGTCGGAGGAGTCGACGACGACCTGGCCGTCGAGCGAGCCGCTGAGCTCGTATGTGCCCGCGGCGGTGATGGTGACCGTGCCGCCGTCGCTGGCCACACCGGTGCCTGCGGTGGTCGCGCCGTCGCCCTCGAGTGTCACCGCCACGACGTCCGCGGGGTCCCACTCGTAGTCGGATGCGTCGTCGTGGTCGGCGTCGTTCGCCGCGAGCACATCGGCCGCGGTCGTGTCCGCCGGGACGTCGTACGAGGTGGTCTCGGACGACGTGGAGGACGTGCCGGTGGTCCCGGTTGCCACGGCGGTGCAGCCCGCGAGCAGGCCGCCGGTGAGCAGAACGGGGAGGAACAGGGAGTATCTCGGGTGTCGCACGAGGTGTCCTAACGGGTGTGTGCCGACCAGGTGGCCGGGTGAGGGGTGTGGTGGGTCGGAAGAGCGGGGGCGGGGAGACCGGGCGCCGGCCGGCTGCCGGGCGAAGATTCTGGGGGTCCACCGCCGAGAAGGGCCGGGCCGGCGAAGTGGCGCCGCAGGATGCGGCTCCACTTGTTCGCGGGCAGCCCGGGATCGAGGGCTGCCATCCCGACGCCGTACTTCGAGATGCCGCAGGGGCGGTGTCCCCGCGACCAGAACAGCCGGTCGACCGTCGAGGGCGACGAACCGGACTTGGTCTCGACGATCGCGAGCTCGGGCAGCCGGACGCGCCGTCCATCCGGAGACGCCCATTCGAGGTCCTCGTCCACGGTCGCCCGGCCGACGGCATCCGGCAGCAGAAGCGTCGTGCGCGCGTAGCGGGTGACGAGGGTGGGGCGCAGGTCGCCCGGGCCGACGGAGCCGATGCCGGCGTCCGCGAGCACGAGGTCGACGTGCTCGCGGCCCTCCGCCGTGAGCACGGCCCGGTCGTCGATGCCGTACGCGATGCGGTCCTTCACGGTGAGGCTCCGTCCGCCGCGGGTCTTCACCTCGAGGTACGCCTCGGCGGAGTCGAGGTAGGCGCGGGTGCGGATCTTGAACCGGCGCCGCCGCTTGCGCGCGGCCGAGAGGTAGCTGGCGAGGTCCGGGGTGTCGAAGTACACGGACTCGTAGGCGAACCCACGCCGGCCGCCCTCGTCGAGGACGCGGGTGGCCGGGTCGAGGGCCTGCAGCACCTCGCCGAGGTCGTCGCGGGGGAGCACGTACTTGCGGTCGACCCTCGTCTGCATCGCGGCCTGCTCCACGAGCTCCTGAAGCCCGATGGTTCGCAGCCGGTCGAGGGCGGTCACGACCGCGCCTCGCTGTACAGCCCGTCCGCGCGCAGGGCGGCGGGGGAGCCGGCCTCGGAGAGCGCCGCGTCCGGAGCGGCCGACCCGGTTGCCGAGCGGGAACGGGGGTGCTGCGGCACCTGGTATCGCACGTCGACAAGGGTCGTGTCGTTCACCAGGTCGAGCTGCTGGACGATCGCCACCCGCACGCGGGCACCCAGCGTCCGCTCGAGGCGGTCGTGCAGCTCACCCTCGTCCGCGATCGCCCGGTCGAGGGTGATGATCTGCTGACGGTAGCGGCGCAGGAGCCGCGGGGAGTCGCCGAGGTACATCACGACCACGAGGAGCAGCATCAGGGCGATGGGCAGGGGGGCGAGCGTTGAGCTGAGCCCCGCGATCAAGCCGAGCGCGAGGGCCGCGAAGTAGTACGCGACCTCGTGCTGCGCGATCTCGGACGAGCGCAGGCGGATGATCGACAGCACGCCGAACAGGCCGAGGCCGAGTCCGACCCCGACAACGCTGGAGGCGAGCACCTCCGCGACGGCGAGCACGCCGACGTTCACGCACAGGTAGGCCACGACCAGGTCGCGGTTGCGGTGCCGGGGGAAATAGAGCCCGAACGTCAGCACCGAGATCAGTGCGAGGTCGAGCAGGATGAAGGCGAATTGCGCCATGGGGGGAACCTCCGGGATGTAGCGGTTCCCCCATTCCGCCCGTCGCCGCTATGCGATTCCTATGACCACCCGATGAGCGGCATACGGATCCACCTCGCCCCTCCCCGCACGTCCGTCACCCATTCCCCATTCCCTCGTCTTCCCTGAGGTGCACGGATCGGCTCTTCCTCGGCGCGAATTGGAGCCGAATCGTGCACCTCACGGGTGGTGGTCGGGGCGTAGGGTCGCAGCATGGTGGTTCTGCTGATCGTGCTCCTCGTCCTCTGGGCGATCCTCGCCGTGATCGGCTTCGTCGTGGAGGGCCTCGTGTGGCTCTCGATCATCGCGATCATCCTCATCGCCGGCACGATCGCCATCGGCTTCGTGCGCCGGTCGATCACCACCAAGCGCAACCGGGTCTGACCGGTACCCGTATCCACCCGGACGCGCGGCGCGGAGCGTGCGGCCGCAGCGCCTCATGAGCGGAGCGTCCCGGACCGTCGTTGAGCGGAAGCGCACCGGCGCGTAGGCGCCGGCTTGAGGTGTAGGGCGGTGGCGCCCGGAGAAACGTAACGATGGCGTAACGGCGCGGAAACAGCCGGCGGCCATGCTCACGGAGAACCCCTTTCCCCCACCGAAGGAACTCCATGACAGAACCGGCACGCGCCTTTCGCCGTGCGACCCGCGCCTCGGCTGCGTTCGCCCTGTGCTCCGGCATAGCCATCGCCGCCACCGTGACCGCCCCCGCTGCGCTCGCCGCGCCCTCCTCAGTTGCTCGCCCATCGGTCGTCGACCTCGGCGTCGCGGACGTGCTCGACCTTCTTGAGTCGGGGGAGCAGACCTCCGTCGCCCTCGTGCAGGAGTACCTCGACCGCATCGCGGCGTACGACGACCCGTACGGCGACCAGCCGGGCCTCGCGGCGGTGATCCTCACGAATCCGGAGGCGCTTGCCACCGCGGCGGAGCGTGACGCGGAGCGCGCCGACGGCGAGATCCGCGGTCCGCTGCACGGCGTGCCGGTGCTCGTGAAGGACAACTACGCGACGTTCGACCTGCCCACCACCGCGGGAAGCGCGTCCTTGCACACCTACCGGACGGCCGCCGACTCGACGGCCGTCGCGCGGCTCCGGGACGCGGGGGCGATCATCCTGGCGAAGACGAACATGTCGGAGTTCGCCTGGCACGGCCGGTTCACCCTCAGCTCGGAGCGGGGGCGCACCGCCAACCCGTACAACCAGGCGCTGAGCGCGAGCGGATCGAGCGGTGGCACGGGCGCCGGGGTTGCCGCGAGCTTCGGGCCGGCCGGGCTCGGCACCGACTCGTGCGGGTCGATCATCGGCCCCAGCGCGCACGGCAGCCTCGTCGGCTACCGGCCGACGATGGGCCTCACGAGCGTCAACGGCATCGTGCCGCTGTCCGCCAGACAGGACGTCTCCGGGCCGATGACCAAGACCGTCACCGACGCCGCGCTCCTGATGGAGGTGCTGGCGGGCTACGACCCCGCCGACCCGCTCACCGAGATCGCCGTGGGCCAGAACACGGACGAGTACGTCGAGGGCCTGAGCGACACCGCCCTCGAAGGCAAGCGCATCGGCTACTTCCACTGGGACTTCGAGGAGCAGCCTGGGTACCCCGGCCTAGCCGAGACGACGGCCATCATCGATCAGGCGGTCCTGGACCTCGAGGCTCAGGGCGCGGAGATCGTGGACGTTCCCTTCACCCGGGAGTTCGTGCAGACCGTGCTCGCGAGCGGTGGCTGGATCGACATCCGTCCGAGCATCGACGCCTTCTTCGCAGCGACCGAGGCCGAGTGGCCGGAGGGCCTCGCCGAGCTGACCGCGCCCGTCGACGCGCTCACCTTCTCGGATGTCGTCGCGGACGGCAAGACGTCGCTGACCCAGGACACGGTCGACTACTTCCTGAGCAACGAGGACATTCCGAATACGGCCTATGACGCCGCCGTGGCGGCGCAGGACGCGGGCAAGCTGGCGATCGACGCGTTCTTCGAGGAGCACGACCTCGACGCCATGGCGATGCCCACTTCCGAGGTCCCCGCGGCGCCCGACGGCGCGGGCACCGCGTTCTGCGACCTGGGCGCGAACACCGGCATCCCGACGATGTCCGTGCCCGCGGGCTTCACCGAGTCGGGGCTGCCCATCGGCCTCGAGCTCGCGGCACCGCGCAACCACGACGCCGAGCTGCTGGCGATGGCATACGACTACGAGCAGGCGACGCTGCACCGCGTCGCCCCCGCCAGCACGCCCGAGCTGCCGCGCGAGGTCGAGGAGCCGCCGGTGGAAGAGCCGCCCGTGAGCGAGCCCGACCCTGGAGCCGAGACGCCGGTGACCGAGCCCGACCCGGGCACGACGCCGCCTGCGCCCGTAGACCCGGGCGCGGATCCCGGCGCGGAGGAGCCGGACGTTGATCTCGCGCCGTCCCTGCCGACCGTGCCCGCGGGGGAGACGCCCGTGACTCTGCCCACCGACGACGCTGCGCCCGAGAGTGAGAAGGCGCCTGGTGCGCTCGCGGCGACCGGTGCGGGGGACGCGGTGCCGAGCGGTCTCGCCGCCCTCGCCCTGATGGTCACCGGAGCCGCGGCGCTGGTATCCGGCCGGATGCGGGACCGCCGCCGGCGGGCGCTGACCTCACCGGGAGCCGAGCACTAAGGGGACACACGAGGAAGGGCCCGAGCCGCGGCGCGGTTCGGGCCCTTTCGCGCTGCAGACCGTGGTGATGCGCTCGCGACTTCCGCCGTCAGCGGAACGGCGCGGCGTCAGGCGTTGCCCATCATGAGGCCCTCGATGGTGTGCTTCTGGTAGATCGGCTGCAGCTCGTCCACGACGGGGCAGACCAGGTGATCCCGCACGCGCTGGGGCAGCGAGTCCCAGAAGCCGTGGGTGACAGCCATGTCGTGACGCTCGGCGTTGCCCGCGCCGGGCGCGTCGACGCCGAGCACGAGCACGGGCCGGGCGGTCTGCGAGAAGTTCTGGGTGCCGCGGTGGATGGTGAGGGCCGACCGCGCGGAGACGTCGCCCATCTGCGGGAACTTCCGCACCGCGCGCTCCTCGTAGCGGGGGTACCACGACTTGGGCGGGAACATCCCGTGGTCGAACTCCTCGGACAGGTCCCACTGGGTGCCGGGCGCGATCTCGAAGGGCCCCATGTCCTCCTTGGTGTCCACGGCCGTCGCGTTGAAGGCCAGGGAGTTGAGCCGCTTGTGCACGCGAGTCTCCTCCGGCATGGGGAAGTCCCGGTGCCAGGGCTGGTTCACGGCGCCGGCGAGGGGCACGTCGAAGCCGAGCTCGATGATCTGGTAGTCCGGCCCGAGGATCGCCTCGGACACCGCGCGCACCCAGGGGTGGTCGACGAGCTCCACGAAGCCGCGGATCTGTTCGGGGTGGATCTCGACGTAGTGCCGGTTCGGCCCGCGGCCCACGGCACCGTTCTTCCGGGTCAGGGCCTCCTTGAAGGCGACGTCGATGTCCTCCGCCAGCTCCTCGGCCCAGCGCCGGGGCAGCGCGCCCTTGCAGGCGATGATCCCGTCACCGTAGATGCCCTCGATGATCTCGCGGGTCTGCTTGTCCGCGCCCTCGGGTACGGGGATGCTGTCCGGTCGGTTGTCCGTGACGTGCGTCATTGCTCGTTCTCCGCTCTTCGTTGTGCGGGTGGATCCCGTGCAGCAACGCTATGCCGGTGTGCCCGTCAGCGTCACCCGTTGACGCGGTCGGCTGCAACGGGCCGCCCCGGTGTCCGGTCCTGCGCGGTCAGAGAGAAGAACCCTCGCGACCCTGTCGGAGTGGCTGGTCGCACTAGCTCCCGAGGACGCAGGAAGGCCCCGGATGCCGGCATCCGGGGCCTCATCGCACTCGAGGTCGTCAGCTCTCGAGGGGCTCGTTCAGTCGCTCGATGTACCGCGCGAACTGGCGGAGGTCCTCGGTGGACCAGCTCGCGAGGGTCTGGAAGAGCGGAGTCCTGTCGCCCCAGCCCACCTCAGCCATGCGCTCCGTGGCGCGCGGCGTGAGGGCGAGGAAGCGGGCCCGGCCGTCATTCTCATCCGTGCGGAACTCGAGCAGGCCGAGCTCCTCGAGTTGCTTCGCCTGGCGGCTGATGACGCTGCGATCCACGTCGAGGTGGTCCGCCACGGCGCTGGCGTGCGCCGGACCGTTGCGGAACAGGTGCCGGAGCACCTTGAGCCCGAACGGCGGCAGCGCCGGGTCGATCTTCACCGCCGCGTCGCGCGTGACGGCCCGGATGCGACGCCCGAGGGCGCTCATCTGCTCCTCGACCGCGTGCAGGGCCTCGGCCGCCTCGTCGTCCGCGGTGGCTGTGCGGCCGGCGGCTGTCGTGGACTCGGTCATCGGCGTGCCTGAGCCGAGCGCGCGTTGTCGTCGGTGTCCGTGTCGATGACCTGTACGGATCCCGTCGGGTGGGCCTGGCCGACCGCGCTCAGGGCGGCGGTGGCGGTGGACGCGGTGATGGCGGCATCCCCGGCGTCCTCCCGCTCACGCTTGCGCTGATCATCGACGGCCGTGACGTCCACGGCACCGGTGCGGGCTCCCCGCAACTGCACGGCGTTCTTGGTGCCGAGCTTGGCGTTCGGCAGGAAGATGACCGCGATGAGCGTGACGACGGCCAGCGGCACGCTGTAGGAGAACACGCTGCCGACGCCGGAGCCGTAGGCGCTCTCGACGAGGATGCGGATGGCGTCCGGCAGGTCGGCGACGTGCGGGATGGTGCCGTCGCCGAGCGTCTGTGCGGCCTGGGCCTGCTCAGCGGGGCTGAGCTTCACGATGCCGGTCGCGAGGTGGTCCGCGATGAGCGTGCCGAGCACGGAGCCCAGTACGGACACGCCGATGGTGCCGCCGAGGCTGCGGAAGAACGTGACCGCGCTCGTGGCGACGCCCAGGTTCTTCACCTCGATGGAGTTCTGCACAACGAGCACCAGGTTCTGCATCAGCATGCCGAGCCCGGCGCCGAGGGTGAACATGAAGACGCCCACGAACACGAGGCTCGTGTCGTACTGCAGGGTTCCGAGGAGGATCGTGCCGGCGACGACGAGCACGGAGCCGGAGACCATGATGGCCTTCCAGGTGCCCCGGCGGCTGATGATGCCACCGAAGATCGTCGACGCGATGAGCAGGCCGGCCATCATGGGGATGGTGAGCAGGCCCGACTGGGTTGGGGTCGCGCCGCGGGCCAGCTGCATGTACTGCGCGAGGAACACCGACGTGCCGAACATCGAGACGCCGACCGAGATGCTCGCGATGACCGCGAGGGTGAAGGTGCGGTTCTTGAACATCGACAGCGGGATGATCGGCTCGGGGGCCTTCAGCTCGACGATCACAGCGGCGATCAGGAGCAGAGCCGCGCCGCCGACCATGACGTACGAGGGGAGGGACGCCCACTCGAAGTCCTTGCCGGCGAGGGAGACCCAGATCAGCAGGAGGGACACGCCCGCGGCGATCAGCACGGCACCGAAGTAGTCGATGTGCACGGTGCGCTTGGGGTGCTTGGGCAGGTGCAGCGTGCGCTGCAGCAGGATGATGGCGACCACGGCCACGGGCAGGGCGATGAAGAAGTTCCAGCGCCAGCCGAACCCGTCGGTGATGAGGCCGCCGAGCAGCGGGCCGCCGACGGTGCCGATGGCCATGACGCCGCCGAAGAGGCCGGCGTACTTGCCGCGGTCACGCGGGCTGATGATGTCGGCCATGATGATCTGGCTGAGCGAGGCGAGGCCGCCGGCGCCGAGGCCCTGCAGCACGCGGAACACGATCAGCATGTCGGTGTTCTGCGAGAAACCGGCGAGCGCGGACCCGAGGACGAAGATCGTGAGCGCGAGCTGGATGAGCAGCTTGCGGTTGAAGAGGTCGGCGAACTTGCCCCAGAGCGGCGTGCTGACCGTCGTGGCGAGCAGCGTCGCGGTGACGACCCAGGTGTAGGCGGACTGGTCGCCCTTGAGGTCCGAGATGATGATCGGCAGCGACGTGGCGACGACGGTGCCGGCCAGGATCGACACGAACATGCCGAGCAGCAGCCCCGACAGGGACTCGAGCACCTGCCTCTGGCTCATGCTGCCGTCGGGCGAGACGGGCTGGCGTGGTTCCTTTTCCTTGCGGTGCTTTGCGGTGGTGGTGCGCGACATCGATCTCCTGCTTTTGGTTGACTGCTGTCAACTATACGCCGGTAGTGGACATCGGTCAACTATCTCCGCGGGCTGCTGCCGGTGCCTGCGCGGCGCACCTGGGCCAGTTCTTGTTACGCGACTCGAGCGACCTGGGCTCGCCCAGGGACGCGACGAGTATCTACAGGCTTTTTCATATGAGCAGTGCAGTCCCATGTGCTGCTTCGGTCCGAGACCGTCGGTCGCAACCGAAGGGCGCTCTCGCCTCCCGAAGCAGGGGACGTCCGCTCCGCTTAGAGTGAGCGGAACACGGGGATGAGGGAGATCGATGAAATTGCGCCGATCAGGCTTGAGTATTTCTGCAACAACCATGGGAGTCGCGGCGCTGCTACTTGCCGGATGTTCGTCGCCGGCAAAAGAGGCGGTCACGGTCGGTGATCAAGAAGCGGTCGCTTCTCCTACAGCCACTGCCGAACCTGCAGCCAGCGGGTCGCGAGGCGTCTTGACGCAAGATCAGGCTGACGCCGCCCTGCCCGCCGTCGAAGCCATCACTGCCGAGGGGTGGGAGGTGGGGTCGATTGATGACGCGGGGGCGGCGGACGACGACGCGGCCTCCACGTACAACCCGGCCGAGTGCGACCTCTCAGCAAGTACCGACTTCGGTGACGTTGCTCTCGTTCCTGAGGGCGAGGAGGCGGTCGCCGCCTCGAAGGCCGAGTTCAAGAAGTCCGGCGACGAGATGTTCGACCTGCACGGAGCCACAGTAGAGCTGAAGAGCTACGAGTCCGAGGTGGACTCCGACAAGCTAGAGGCGTTCGCCGAGAAGCTGAAGGATTGTGCCAACTTCACTATCACTGACGACCAGGGCATCACTTCGGCGGTGCAAATCCTGCCTGTTTCGCTGCCCAACTATGCGGATTCCACGCTCGCGTTCAAGTTGCAGGCCTCGGTGAGCTTCCTCATCGTCATCGCCGACATCGCCGTCGTCGCGTCGGGTCACAACGTGGTTACCATCGCTCAGGTGGGTCTTGGAGGCATCGATCCACAGGTCGTCTCAGAGCTCGCCAGTGCGACGATGGCGAATCTGGAAACTGCTACGCAGTAGGGAAAGCGACTTTCCCGTCGCCTATGGGCAGCGTCGATCAGGTAGCGAATCTTCGGTGGGACGCGCTCTCGCAGCCGCCCGGGTCGCCGCAGCGCCCCAAAGTGGGGGCAGCGCCGCATCCCCGGCCGGCCATATCGTGCCGAAGGGCAAGGGGGAGCAGGATATGCAGGGCACGACAGGTCAGGATCTACTCGCGCGCGTGGCGACGCGGACTCGGGTGAAGGTGGCTCCGCGCCGCATACCCGCGCAGCTGCTCATGGAGCGGCTCGCCGACACCACGACCACCGAGCGGACCGCGCTCCAGCGCGTGCTCGGCGTCTCGCCGCTCTCCGCCGAGGACTGGCCCTGGTATCAGGGCGTGCTCGGTGAGCAGGAGGTCGGCCATGAACTGAGCCGGCTGCCGCTCGGCTGGCACGTGTTCCACTCCTTGCCCATCGGCACGGGGATGTCGGACGTCGACCACGTGGTCGTCGGGCCGCAGGGCGTCTTCACGATCAACGCGAAGCACCACCGCGGTGGACGCGTGTGGGCCCGGGGAATGAACGTGCGCGTCAACGGCCGGCGGCAGCAGTACGTCCGCGCCGCTCAGCACGAGGCGCGCGGCGTCGCCCGCATCCTCGCCGACGCCGGCGTGGTCGGGGTACCCGTTCGCGCGTGCGTCGCGATCGTGGGGGCGCGCGGTGTCGACGCCAAGGTCCTGCCGGACGGCATCGACCTTGCCCCGGCCTCGCAGCTGGTGCGCATCCTGGTCAGCCGGCCGGCGTCGCTGTCCGAGTTCCAGGCCGACTCCGTCTGCGCCGCGCTCGAGCGGTACAGCGCATCGATGGTCCCGCCGACCCAGGCCGTCAAGGTGCACTGGGAGGAGCTGCACCGCGGCGAGCGCGAGTCACGGTCGGTCCGCCGGCTCTGGTCGCTGGCGGGAGGTGCCGCGCTCGTCACGGGTGCGCTCACCCTCGGTCAGGGTGCGATCGCCCTCGCGGGCGCGCTGATCACCGGTCTGGTGCACTGACCTCAAGTCGAGTTCCCCCGTCTGTGCTGCAAGCGAACGACGCTCGTCGGGGGCGCGGCCGGACGTACGCTCTGGTGCCATGAACGGCCCGCCCGGGATGGACAACGACGGACTCCTCGACGCCTACTCGAGGACGGTGGTGGCGGTCGCGGAGCGCGTGCTCCCCAGTGTGGCGAGCATCGCCGTGCGCGGCCCGCGGGGATCGGGCGCCGGTAGTGCGAGCGTCATCGACGCGGAGGGCCTCCTCCTGACCAGCGCCCACGTGGTCGCCGGGGCGGATGCCGCCGACGCGGTGTTCTCGGACGGCACGACGACGCGGGTCGATGTGGTCGGGCGCGACACGCTCTCCGACCTCGCGGTTCTGCGCGCCCGGGACGCGGTCCCGCATCCGGTCGAGCTCGGCGACGCGTCGCAGCTGCGCGTGGGTCAGGTCGTGGTGGCGCTGGGCAACCCCCTCGGCCTTGCGGGCAGTGTCACGGCGGGCATCGTGTCCGCCGTCGGGCGCTCCCTGCCGACGCAGGCCGGCCGGGTGATCGACGAGGTGATCCAGACGGACGCGGCGCTGAACCCGGGCAACAGCGGGGGAGTCCTGGCGGACAGCGCGGGTCGGATGGTCGGCGTGAACACGGCGGTGGCCGGCGTCGGCGTGGGACTCGCGGTGCCGATCAATGCGACGACGCGGAGGATCATCACCGCGCTCATGGCCGAAGGCCGGGTGCGTCGGGCCTGGCTCGGGATCATCGGGGCGCAGGTACCGCTCGCGCCCGAGGCGGCCGCGCGGGTGGGCTCGGCCACGGGATTGCAGGTCGCCGGTGTCGCGCCCGGCAGCCCCGCCGAGGAGGCCGGGCTGCACCGCGGCGACATCGTGATCGAGCTCGGTCACACGCGCGTGCTGACCGCCACCGCAATCCAGCAGCTCATGGTGGACGACGCCATAGACAGGCCCATCGAGATCACCGTCTGGCGCAACGGCGCCCTCGTGGACGCGATCACCGTGCCGCGGGAGCTCGACGAGCGGTAGGCGCGCGGCCAGTCGCAGCGGTAGGCGCGCGGCCGGGCGAGCGCGCCGCTCGGCGAGGGGCGCAAAGGACGAGAGCGGCCGTTCTCCCGATCGCCGACTATTCCCCATTGCGGGCGCGGGGCTCGCTTCGGTAGCGTGTCCCTCATGTGATGTGAACAGTGTCCACATCAGCCGTCCGCCGAAGCAGCTCCATCACGAGTCTCCGCAGGAGGAGCACGCATGTCGCATCCGGTCGCCACGTCGGACAACACGTCGGACAGGGGCAACGGCCCCGACGAGTACACGCCTGGGCCGCGGACCGTCCGCGCCTTCTACCAGGTGCTCGCCAACACCGCGGTGGCCAACGTCACCTCGAGCTACCTGTGGTGGGCGCTGACCTTCTGGGCCTATCTCGAGACCCGGTCCGTGCTCGCCACGGCGATCATCGGCGGCTCGTACATGCTGCTCGTGGCCGCGCTCGGTGTGGTCTTCGGGGTCATCGTCGACCACAACAAGAAGAAGGCCGTCATGGTGCTCGCGAGCGCCGTGACGCTGGTCACCTACCTCCTCGCCGGCGGGCTGTACCTGTCGTTCCCCGAGGCCGTGCTCGTGGACTGGGGCGGACCCTGGTTCTGGGTGTTCGCCGGTGTGATCCTCGTCGGCGGGGTCGTGGAGAACATGCGGAACATCGCGCTGTCCACGACCGTGATGCTGCTCGTCCCCGGCGACCGCCGCGACAAGGCGAACGGTCTCGTCGGCGCGGTGCAGGGGCTCGCCTTCATGGTCACCAGCGTGTTCTCCGGCCTCTCCATCGGGCTGCTCGGGATGGGGTGGACCGTCGTCATCGCGATCGTCGCGACCGCGCTCGCCCTCGTCCACCTGTTCTTCGTGCCGATCCCCGAGCGGGGCGTCGTGCACGTGGAGGGCGCCGCCCCCAAGGGCTTCGGGTTCAAGGGCGTCATCCCGGCCGTCGTCGCGGTGCCGGGGCTGCTCGCGCTCATCCTGTTCTCGACGTTCAACAACCTCGTGGGCGGCGTGTTCATGGCGCTCATGGACCCCTACGGCCTGACCCTCTTCTCGGTCGAGATCTGGGGCATCGTCCTGGGCGTCACGAGCATCGGCTTCATCGTCGGTGGCGGGCTGGTCGCCCGGTTCGGGCTCGGCAAGAACCCCGTGCGCACGATGCTCCTCATCAACATCGGAGTCGCGCTGCTGGGGATGACCTTCGCGATCCGCGAGGTGTGGTGGGTCTACGCGCTCGGCATCCTGCTGTTCATGTGCCTGATGCCGATCGCCGAGGCGTCGGAGCAGACCATCGTGCAGCGGGTCGTGCCCTTCGAGAAGCAGGGCCGCGTCTTCGGCTTCGCGGCAAGCCTGGAGTCGGCGGCTGCCCCGGTGTCGTCCTTCATCATCGGACCGCTCGCGCAGTTCTGGCTGATCCCGTACATGAACACCCGGGCCGGCCGCGACTCGCTCGGCTGGCTCCTCGGCCCAGGCGAGGCCCGCGGGATCGCGCTTGCCTTCTTCGGCGCGAGCGCCGTGCTGCTGGTGGTCGTGCTGCTCGCGTTCGTGTCGGCGCCCTACCGCCGCCTCTCCGCCGCCTACGCATCGGCCCCGGTGCAGGGTGCGGATGCTGAGGGTGCGGCGGTGGAGGGCGCGTCGGAAGCCGACGCCGACGGGCCGACCGACAGCGACGTGTCCGGTCCGTCCTACGTGGACGCGACGACCCACGCCGCCGCCGGAAGCGGGAACGTGCGGGTCACGAGCGCCTCGGACGTCGCAGCGGAGGGGGACACTGACGCGGATCGCTCCGTCCGCTCCAGCTCGCGTTAGGAGTCGAGTCCGGGTCCCGAACCTCGGTGGGGAGGACGAGCAACAGCGTGTCGTGCGCGACCCTGCTGCCAGTGAGCGTGCCCCTGCGAGGCGCTGGTGCTGAAGACGGGGTGCCCCTGGAGGGACTCGAACCCCCAACCCTTTCCTTAGGACGGAACTGCTCTTCCATTGAGCTACAGAGGCTGACCCGGCCATGATACCCGGGCTCGCGGGGGAGTCGTGTCTGGGCGCCGGCCTTGGGTGACGGTGTCGGCGAGGGCCGGCCGCAGCTGCCTGCCGCGTCCAGGTGATCCAGTCGACGTGCTGACCCGTTGCGTCCCTTCGACGAGCTCAGGGACCGTGATGGACCGGCCCCACCGGTGCACGCTGGCACTCGTGACACCGGCACCAGGAGTAACACGGGGGACGTCGTGGGGTACATATGGAGGACTTCGATCCCGTGACACCCGGGCGTGGTGGGGGAGCGGAGCCCCTGTTGGCGCTTAGTCTGGGTGCCGTGTGGCGCGCCAATAACCGAACCGACGACGAGGACCTGCTGTCCGGCATCGTCGATGAGCATGCAGAGGATCCGTTGACGAACGCTTCGCACAACGACACCGCGCCCCACGCGCTGAGCGTGGGCGACCCGCGTTTCCAGGCGACGAACGTCGCCGAGCCCTCGTGGCAGCGCTGGCGGGCCCAGCTCGCTCAGGTGGGCGGCCCCTCGCCGCTGCTCCACTTCTCGGACACCCCGCGGTCGCGCATCGAGCTGTCCACGACGCATCCGGGCGGGCTCGCGCAGTTCATCACGGGCAAGACGACGCTGCTGTCGAGCCTCATCCGTGACGAGATCGCACTGCGCACCGCGCGCGTGGCGGCCGGCGAGCTCACCCAGAAGGGCATCGAGCTGCTGTCGTCGCGCGGCATCGAGTCGATCCACCTCGCCATCGGCCTCGCCGAGTGGACCAACGGGGAGAACGGCTACCGGGCACCGGTGCTGCTCCGCCCGCTGGCGATCCGTCGCCACGGCCGCGACTTCGAGATCAAGCTCAAGGGTCAGCCCTTCCTCAACCCGTCGTTGGCCCGCGCGCTGCACGAGCAGTTCGGCATCACCCTCGACGCGCGGTCGTTCGTCGCCCTCGCCCTGTCCGACGGATCCTTCAAGCCGCAGCCCGTGATCGACCGCCTGCGCGGCCTCACGACGCACCTGCCGAACTTCACGGTGCACCCGCGCCTCGTGGTGTCGTCTTTCGCCGAGGTCGGGCTCGCCATGGCGCGCGACGCCCAGAACCTCGACCACCTCGTCATCGACGCGATCGCCGGCAACCCCACCGCCCGCTGGGGCGTGGGGGAGGCGTATGCGCCCGTGGAGCCCATCGCCCAGGACGACCGCCCACCGGTCACCGACACCCTGCTGCTGGATGCCGACTCCGAGCAGGAGTACGTCATCGCGCAGATCAACGCGGGCAACTCGCTGGTCGTGAAGACCCTGCCCGGCACCGGCGGAACGCAGACCATCGTGAACGCGATCGGCTGCCTCGTCTCGCAGCACAAGCGCGTGCTCGTGGTCAGCCCGCGGCACTCGACGCTCGCCGGCATCGCCCAGCGGCTCTCCGCCATCGACCTGCCCGGCCTCGCCGTGTCGCCGCGCACGCTGCGCCGCGACGTCGTGGCCGCCATCTCGCGCAACGAGAAGGCGCGCAAGCCCTCGATGAACGAGGTCGACGACGCGCTCGTACGCCTGCGCCACGTGCTGCTCGACTACCGCCACGCGCTCAGCCGTCAGGATCCGGTGCTGCATGTCTCGGTGCTGGATGCGCTGAGCGAGCTCGCGCGCCTCGCCCTGCTTCCGGCCCCGCCGTCGACCACCGCCCGCCTCACCCGCCGCTCCATCGAGGCCCTCGCTGACGACCGCGCCGGCGCCGCCGAGACCCTCGTCCGCGCCGCCGCGCTCGGCCAGTTCCGCTACGGCCCGGACGACTCGCCCTGGTATGGCGCGAGCTTCCCGACCACGGCCGCCGCGTCGAGCGCGCACCAGCTCGCGAAGACCCTGCACGACACCGAGCTGCCCAACCTTCTCGAGCGCGCGACCGACCTCGTCGCCAAGACGCACATGCGCATGTTCGAGTCGATAGCCGAGCTCGGTCTGTACCTGCGGCTGCTGCTCGACCTCCGCGAGACGCTCGACAAGTTCCAGCCCGTCGTCTTCGACCGGCCGCTCACCGAGCTCATCATCGCGACCGGATCACGCAAGGACTCGGCCGAGATGTCCGGCGCGAACCGCCGCCGGCTCCGCAAGCTCGCCAAGGAGTACGTGCGCCCCGGCGTGCACATCGCCGACATGCACGAGGCGCTCGTGCGCGTGCAGCACCAGCGCGAGTCGTGGCACCGCTACGCGCCGGGCGGCGTCACGCCCGAGGTGCCGACGGGCATCGGCGACGTGCACGCCGCGTACCAGCGCGTCGCGGAGGACCTCGCCGTGCTCGACGAGCCGCTGAGCCAGCTGACCAGGCGCGAGCCGCTCGCCGAGCTCTCGATCCCGGACCTGCTGTCCAAGGTTGAGGGCCTCGCGGCCGAGTCCGAGGTCCTGAACAACCTGCAGGAGCGCACGGCGCTGCTCGCGGAGCTGCGCTCCCTCGACCTCGACCCGTTGCTCACGGACCTGTCGCAGCGGCACATGCCCGCCGAGAGCGTCGGTGCCGAGCTCGAGCTGGCCTGGTGGCAGTCGGTGCTCGAGCACCTGCTGGCCAGCGACAAGCGCCTGCTCAACGCGAACACCGACATCCTCGACCGGCTCGAAGCCGACTTCCGCCTCGTGGATGAGGCGCACGCCGCTGGCAGCGCACAGCTGCTCGCGTGGCAGCTCGCGGAGGCCTGGAAGATGGGCCTCGTCGACTGGCAGGAGGAGTCGCACGCGCTCAAGCAGCTGCTACGCGGCGACGACGTGAACGCGTTCACCCTGCAGGAGTCCGCGCCGCACCTGTCCCGCTCGGTCGCCCCGGTGTGGCTCGCCTCGCCCTACGAGGTGCCGGACATCACCGACACCATGCCGTTCGACGCGCTGTTCCTGGTGGATGCGGGCGCCATCACGCTCGCCGAGAGCCTGGGCGCCATCCGCCGCGCGAAGCAGACCGTCGTGTTCGGCGATCCGGTCACCCAGACGCCGACGCCCTTCTCGATCGCCGTGACCGAGCCCGCGCCGCCGGTCGACAGTGCCTCCCGCCAGAACGACACCACCCTCGACGAGCTGCATGCCGACTCCGCCCTCGCGCGACTCGGCGAGCTGTTGCCGACCCTGTCGCTCACCCGCAGCTACCGCGCCGGCGGCGAGGACCTCGCCGAGCTGGTGAACCGACGCTTCTACGGCGGCCGCATCCAGTCCCTGCCCTGGGCCGGCACGTTCCTCGGTCACAGCAGCCTCTCGCTCGACTTCGTCGAGAACGGGCACGGCATGGCGGACGAGGACACCGGCGCCGTCGAGAGCGTCGACGCCGAGGTCACGCGCGTCGTGCAGCTCGTACTGGACCACGCCAAGTGGCGGCCGCGCGAGTCCCTCATGGTCATCACCGCGAGCGCCAAGCACGCGGTGCGCGTGCAGCAGGCCGTGCTCGCGGCGGCGGCGAAGCGGTCGGACGTCACCGAGTTCTTCCTCGGCGAGCGTGCCGAGCCGTTCATGGTCGCGACCCTCGAGCAGTGCGTCGCGCAGAGCCGTGACCGGGTCATCTTCTCCGTCGGCTACGGTCGCACCCCGCACGGCCGCGTGCTCTCCAACTTCGGCGCCCTCGCGGCGCCGGGCGGCGAGCGACTCCTCGCGGTCGGCATGACCCGCGCCCGCCGCTCCATGGTGGTCGTCTCCTGCTTCCAGCCGGAGGACATCGACGAGGACCGGATGCGGCACGGCATCGTCGCGCTCGCGCAGATCCTCGGCGAGGCCAAGGCCCGCACGGTCGAGGAGCACCTGCCCGACGACAGCGACGCCATGCTCGTGGACCTCGCCCGTCGCCTCGAGGTGCTCGGCCTCACCGTGTCGCTCGGACACCGCGGCAAGCTCGCGCTCGTCGCGTCGTACGAGGGCCGCGCCATCGCGATCGAGACCGACAGCACCGTCAACCGCTTCAGCCTGCGCGAGTCGCTGCGCCTGCGCCCCGAGATGCTCAAGCGGCTCGGCTGGCACTACCTGCGCGTGCACAGCTTCGAGCTGTTCGCCGACCCGGATGCCGTCGCCGCGAAGATCGCCCGGGCGCTCGGCGCCGTGGGTGCCGCCGCGCCGCACACCGAGCCCATCCCGGTGCAGACCGCGGGCGCGGAGGAGTCGGACGGCGAGGCGGGTGCCGCTGCGGACGTCGTGACGGACGAAGGCGCGCAGGCCGATGCCGGGAACGCGTTCGCCGGGGAGGCTCAGGCGGATGCCGCACGGGTCAGCGAGCCCGACGCGGCGACCGGACCCATCCCGGTGACGGACGACACGCGGCACGCGCAGTCGACCGCGTCGCCGTACCGGCCCGACGCGGAGTGAGCGCGGGTTCGACCCGTGATCGCGGCGCCCCGATGAGCGACCGACCGGAACCGCAGCGGTCCGGAGCCGAGCGATCCGGAGCCGCGCCATCCGAAGCCGGACCGAAGAAGCGCTGCCCGCGGCGGGCGCGGACCCAGCCGGTGCCCGGATCCGATCCCACGCCGCAGCGCGAGGTGCCCGGGGCGGCGCCGGTGCGCGCGAGCGAGGACACCGACCAGGCCTGGGGCGACCGGCCCGCATCCGGCAGCGGCGAGAACGACGAGCGCCTGCGCCGCGACGTCCCACCGCACTGGGGCTAGCCCGCCCGCATCCGACTCCGGGGCGCGGCTTGGAGCCTGCCTTCCACGGTCCCTGAGCCTGTCGAAGGGACGCTGCCCGCACGGGGAACGTCCCTTTGACGAGCTCAGGGACCGTAGGGGGACCCGTGCGCGACCGTGCTGCGGAGCACCTAGGCCAGGGTGAGCTCCAGGGTGACGAAGGAGTGCGGCGGCAGGGCCACGCGGAGGCCGTCGTCCGTGGTCTCGGCGCCGTCGAAGTCGCGCGGCGCGACGGACTCCGGATGCTCCGGGGCGTTGTGATCCTGCAGCGTGTCCGCGGTGAGGATGCGGCCTCGCACGCCGGTCACGGACCGGCCCCGCAGGTCGAACGACACCTCGCGAGCGCTCCCCGCGTCGAGGTTGCTGACCGAGACGAGCGCGGTGCTCCCCTTCACGCTCGCGGAGGCGGACAGGGTCCGGAGTTCCTCGCCCTCCACCTCGCGTGCGGTCACGCCCAGCAGGTGCACGTCGAGGGAGGCGGCGTCCTGGTGTCCCTTGTTCATCTCGAACACGTGGTAGCTGGGCGTGAGGACCAGGCTCTCGCCGTCGGTGAGCAGCATCGCCTGCAGCACGTTGACGGTCTGCGCGATGTTGGCCATCACGAGTCGCTCGGCGTGCCGGTGGAAGATGTCGAAGTGCAGGCTCGCGACGAGGGCGTCGCGCAGCGTGTTCTGCTGGAACAGGAAGCCCGGGTTGGTGCCCGGCTCGACGTTCCACCAGGTGCCCCACTCGTCCAGCACGAGGCCGACCCGCTTCTTCGGGTCGTAGCAGTCCATGACCCGGGAGTGGCCCTCGATGATCTCGTCGACGCGCTGCGCGTTGAGCATCGTCAGGTAGTACTCGTCGTCGGTGAAGACGAGCGCGTTCCCCTTGTCCTCCCAGGGGCCGGGGATCGTGTAGTAGTGGAACGACACGGCCTGGAAGTAGCTCGTGGGCTCGCGCTGGCAGCCCAGGCAGTTCATGGACTCCATCAGCGTCTTCGTCCAGGAGTAGTCGTCGTCCCGGGCGCCGGCCGCGATGCGGTACAGCGTGTTGTCGCCGTGGTTCCGGCAGTACGTGGAGTAACGGCGTGCCTCGTCCGTGTAGGCCTGCGCGCTCATGTTGCCGCCACAGCCCCACGCCTCGTTGCCGATGCCCCAGAACGGCACCTTCCACGGCTCCTCGCGGCCGTTCTGCTTGCGCAGGCGCACCATGGGGCTGTCGCCGTTGCGGGTCAGGTACTCCACCCACTCGCTCATCTCGCGCACGGTGCCACTGCCGACGTTGCCGCTGATGTACGGGTCGGCGCCGAGCAGCTCGCACAGCGCCATGAACTCGTGCGTGCCGAAGTGGTTGTTCTCCTCGACGTTGCCCCAGTGGGTGTTGACCATGCTCGGCCGATCCTCCTTGGGACCGATGCCGTCCATCCAGTGGTACTCGTCGGCGAAGCAGCCGCCGGGCCAGCGCAGGTTCGGGATGTTCAGGGCGCGCAGTGCCTCCACGACGTCCAGGCGGATGCCGCCCTCGTTCGGAATGTCGCTGTCCTCGCCGACGTAGAACCCGTCGTAGATGCACCGGCCGAGGTGCTCCGCGAAGTGGCCGTAGATGTGTCTGCTGATCCGCGGACCCTCGAGGTCGAGGTTGATGACGGCGCGGACCGCGGTGCCCGTTCCCGTCGTGTCGTCGGATGCGGTGGTGGTGTCCTGGGGCATTCGCGGATCCTCATCGTCGAGTGCGTGTCTGCCCGCCGGACGGCGGGCGACAGTGCGCAATAGTAACGACGGGAATGCGGCGCCGCGCGGCCGCGGGCGCTCTCCGCCCGGCGAGGCGGCATCGGGACCCGCGGCCGCCGGCCGGCGACGGGTCAGCCGCGCGGGTTCTGGGTTCCCTCGGGGGAGGGGCGGCCGGCGAGCAGGTCGCGGATCTCGATGAGGAGCTCGGCCTCGGTCGGCGGCAGGTTCTCCGGCGTCGCCTCGTCCTCCGCCTTCTGCCGCGCGAACGCGCTCTTCTTCAGGTGGTTGATCGGCAGCACGAGCACGAAGTACACGACCGCGGCGATGATGAGGAACTGGAGCACGGCGCCGATGACGGCCCCGAACCGGATCTCCGCATCCTCGCCGCTGATGCTCGGCAGCGTCACGACCCACAGGGCGTCGAGGCTGGAGGCTTGGAACAGGGCGCCGATCGCGGGGTTGAAGATGTTGGCGACGAGCGAGTTCACGATGGCCGTGAAGGCGGTGCCGATGACGACGGCGACGGCGAGGTCGATGACGTTGCCCCGGAGGATGAACTCCTTGAAGCCCTTCACGCCTACTTCCCGGAGCCGGAGCCGGATCCGCCCGATCCCGAGGACCCGCTGCTCGATCCGCCCGATCCCGAGGACCCGCTGCTCGACGACGAGGATCCCGTGCCGGAGCCGGAGGAGGTCGACGAGGACGAGGACGAGGATGACGAGGAGTCGCCGCCGGACGACGTCGAGGATCCGGACGACCCGGACGACTTCGCCGACCCGGACTTCGAGCCCGAGGAGCGGGAGTCGGTGCGGTAGAAGCCCGACCCGTTGAACGTCACGCCGATGGGCGAGAAGACCTTGCGGAGCGTGCCGCCGCACACGGGGCACTCGGTGAGCGACGCGTCGCTCATGGACTGCTGGATGTCGAAGGCGTTGCCGCACGCGGTGCAGCGGTAGGAATAGGTGGGCACGGTGTCCTAGAAGGTGAGGATGCGAGTGGGGGTGACGATCCCGTTGACGGGCTGGTCGTGCACCTCGCGCGGCACGGAGTCCACGAATTCGGAATCGAACACTACAGCGTAGACCGGCGGGCAGGCCTCCATGGACCCGAGCGTCTTGTCGAAGTAGCCGCGGCCCCAGCCCATCCGCATGCCGCGCTCGTCCACGGCGGCCGCGGGCACGATGATGAGGTCGACCTGATTGATCGCGATCGGCCCGAGAACCTCGCCGATCGGCTCGGGCATGCCGAACAAGCCCTCGGTCTCCTCCTCGGCGCGGCTGACGATCCAGTCGAGCAGCCCGTCCTCTCGGGAGACCGGGAACAGCACCCGGAGATTGTTGCGGTTCGCCCAATCGACGAACGGCCTCGTGCTCGGCTCGTCGGTGGCGGAGAGGTAGCACGCGATCGACTTCGCGCGGTGCGAGGTGACGAGGTCGATGAGGTTGCGGGTCAGTCCCTCTGTCGCCGCCTCGCGCTCCGAGGAGGTGAGATTGCGGCGGCGCTCGCGCAGTTCCATGCGCAGCGCCCGCTTGCGATGACTCGCCTCCGTAACCATGGCGACGATTTTAGTTAACAAATCTCGATAGCCTGTCCCCTATGGCTTCTCACATCACCAAGGCCGTCATTCCTGCCGCAGGCCTCGGCACTCGCTTCCTGCCCGCCACGAAAGCGATGCCGAAGGAGATGCTGCCCGTCGTGGACCGCCCCGCGATCCAGTACGTGGTGGAGGAGGCGGTGGGCGCCGGCCTCAACGACGTGCTCATGATCACGGGCCGCAACAAGAACGCGCTGGAGAACCACTTCGACCGCAACACCGAGCTCGAGGCGACCCTGCTGCAGAAGGGCGACAGCGAGCGCCTGCGCAAGGTGAACGAGTCCACCGACCTCGCGGACATGCACTACGTGCGCCAGGGCGACCCCAAGGGTCTCGGCCACGCCGTGCTCCGCGCCGCCATGCACGTGGGCCGTGAGCCTTTCGCCGTGCTGCTCGGCGACGACATCATCGACGCGCGCGACCCGCTGCTGACGAAGATGATCGAGGAGCAGATCAGCCGCAACGCCAGCATCATCGCGCTGCTCGAGGTCGACCCCTCGCAGACCCACCTTTACGGCGTCGCCACCGTCGAGGAGACGGACGACCCCGACGTGGTTCGCGTCACCGGCCTGGTCGAGAAGCCCGCGCCGGGCACGTCCCCGTCCAATCTCGCGATCATCGGTCGCTACGTGCTGCGCCCCGAGGTCTTCGACGTGCTCGAGAAGACCCCTCCGGGCAAGGGCGGCGAGATCCAGCTGACGGATGCGCTCGAGAAGCTCGCCGGCGCGCCCGAGTGGACCGGCGGCGTGTACGGCGTCGTGTTCCGCGGCCGCCGCTACGACACCGGCGACCGGCTGGACTACCTGAAGGCCATCGTGCAGCTCGCCTCCGACCACGAGGACCTCGGCGACGACTTCCGTCCGTGGTTGCAGGAGTTCACGCAGAAGCTGGAAAGCTAGCCGCGCGGTCCGCGTGGAGCGGGGTTCAGAAGTGCCGGCAACCATTCCGACGCTCCGGGAGGGGCACGTCTCGATCCGCCCGGTGCGGGTGCGCGACGCCCGCGCCCTCGAGCGCGAGCTCGTGCAGAACCGGTCGTGGCTGCGGCAGTGGGAGGCGACGAGCCCCCACGCGCCGCTGTCCTTCGACGCGCGCGCCAGCATCCGCTCGCTCCAGGCCAACGCGCGGTCGGGTCAGGGCCTGCCGTTCATCATCGAGTACGACGGCGAGCTGGCCGGCCAGCTGAACGTGTCCGGGATCAGCTACGGCTCGCTCTCGTCCGCGACCATCGGCTACTGGGTCGCGGAGCGGTTCGCGGGCAAGAACGCGACGCCCATCTCCGTCGCGCTGGCCACGGACTACTGCTTCTACCAGCTCGGCCTGCACCGGATGGAGATCTGCATCCGGCCGGAGAACGCGCCGTCGCTGCGGGTGGTTGAAAAGCTTGGCTTCCGTTACGAGGGCCTGCGGCGCCGGTACATCCACATCAACGGGGAGTGGCGCGACCACTTCTGCTTCGCGCTCGTGACGGAGGAGCTCGACACCGGCGTGCTGCGCCGCTGGCTCGACCGCGACGTGCCGACGGATGCCGCCACCATCCCGCAGGCGGACCGCGACGCGGCCGCGAACCCGCTCCCGATCGCCCGCCGCCGCTGACCTGAGGTTCGGTTCCGCTCGGCCCTCCCCGTGAGGTGCCCGACTCGGACCCGGATCCGGCTCGGGAAGCGCCGAATCCGGCACCTCACGGGCGTTTTCCCCACAACACACCCCGGCTGCTTCGGCCGTGCGGATGCACCCGACTCCTAACGTGGGGAGCATGGAGTTCGGCGGCATCATCATCGCGCTTTCGGCGCTGCTTTGGCTGGCATACCTGCTGCCGACGTGGCTGCGGAGGCGGCAGTACCTCGCGACGGAACGGAACGCCGTGCGCCTGCAGCAGACGCTGCGCATCCTGGCGGAGACGGCGGAGGTGCCGGACGAGGTTCGCGCCGAGACGTCGGCGCGCAGCGTCGCCGAGCAGCAGCGTGCCCTGCGACGAGCCGCCGAGGAGGCCGAGGCCGCGGCCCGGGCCCGCGATGCCGCCGCCGCGCGTGCTCTGCCGAAGGTCGCCCCGCAGACCGTCGCGTCACCCACCGCCGCCGTGCGACTCCGCCGCACCCGCCTGACCGCGACGGGCGTGCTCGCGCTTGCCCTCATCGGGATCGCCGTCGGGCTCGGCCAGGTCGCGTCCGCCGGCGCCTGGGGTCTGCTCGTGGTCAGCTCGATCGCCGCGATGCTCGCCCTCGCCGGGCTGCAGCGGATGTCGCGGATCGCCCAGGCCCGCAAGGTGGCGCAGGCGCCCGTCCGCCGCGTCGTGCGCACCGCGTTCCCCGACTTCGGCGACCAGCAGGATCCGCAGGTCGCGGCGCCAGCTGCCGAGGCGCAGCCCTGGACGCCGGTGCCCGTGCCGAAGCCCCTGTACCTCTCCCGCTCCGCCGCTCCCGCGCCGACGGCCTCGGACGCAGGATCCGCCGAGCGCGAGCTGGCGGCCGCCCTCGCCGCAGCCGACCGCGCGCTGCGCCAGGCGCACGAGGAGCCGGAGGTCGCCTCGCTGCCCGTCGTCGGGCAGCCTGTCGTCGAACAGGCAGTCGTCGAGCAGCCCGCGGCCGAGTCGCCGGCAGCGGAGCGTGTCTTCGCCGTGCAGGCCGTCCCGGCCGCCCCCGAGGCGCCCGCCGCGCCGCTGAGCCGCTTCGCCCGCATGGGCATCGTGGAGGAGGCCCAGCCCGGCATGGCCGACCTCGACGCCGTGCTGCGTCGCCGCCGCCAGGCGAGCTAGGCGGCACCCCAGCCTCGTCGGCCGTCCCACCCCGGGTGTCATTCGCACCCGCCGGGTCGTGATAATCTCGACAGGCAGTTCGGGGCTATGGCGCAGTTGGTAGCGCGTCTCGTTCGCAATGAGAAGGTCAGGGGTTCGAATCCCCTTAGCTCCACCCGAGTAGGGCCGGTCCGCGAGGACCGGCCCTTCGTCGTTCGCCGGGGTCCTGATCTCTCGGGCGCCCTGTCTTCCTCAGTGCGCGGTGAAGCTCCGCGGTGCCCGGCGAGGCTCCGCAGTGCCCGATCAGGCCCGTCTCACCAGCCGAGCGTGCCGGGGCTCCCCTTGAACGGGCCGACGACGCGCGAGGTGATCCAGCCGCCGTAGAACGTGCCCTCCTGCGGCACGACGCGCTCGCCGTTCACCTCGCACGAGTCCATCGCCGCGGGATAGAGCGACACATGGTCCGCGAGAGCCTCGAAGCCGGGCAGGGGGCTGCGGTAGGCCCAGGCGGCGCGCTCGGCGACGGCCCCGCCCGCCCGCATGTCGAAGTAGGCCGCACGGCCCTTGTACTCGCACATGGACGAGCCGGGGGCGGGGACGAGCGAGCCGGGCGCGAAGGCGGAGACCGGCAGGTAGTAGGCCGGCGGGTGGCTGGTCTCGAGCACGCGAAGGGCGCTGCGGGTGTCGACGACGACCTCGCCGCCGAATCGCACCACGACGCGCTCGGTGGTCTCCTCGACGCGCGGCGGCCGGGGGTAGTCCCACACCGACTCCTGGTCCGGGCCGGGCTGGATGCGTGAGATCGTCATGCGCCCCAACCTAGGCAGCCGCGCTGGGCGGACGCCGACCGCCGCCGGGGAGGCGTAGGTTCGCTGAGGACTCAGGGACACGGGGACTCACGGACCCGGGTGCCCGCGGGGTTCACGGACGCGCGGAAGGCGGAGCATGGCGATCGACGACATCCTCATCGACGGATTCGACCGGGTGCGCCAGACCGTGCACTCGACGCTGAGGCGCGCGACCGAGGATCAGCTCGTGCACCGGATCGACTCGGAGGCCAACACGGTGGCGTGGCTCGTCTGGCACCTGACCCGCGTGCAGGACGACCACATCGCGGAGGCGTTCGGCCACGAGCAGGTGTGGACGGCGAGAGGCTGGGTCGAGCGGTTCCAGCTACCCTTCAACGCTGGCGAGACCGGGTACGGGCAGACCGCCGAGGAGGTCGGCGCCGTGCACGCCTCCGCCGAGCTACTCGGGGGCTACCTCGACGCCGTGCACGCCCGCACGGTCGAGTGCCTCCGCGGCATCGACGACGACGCGCTCGAGCGCGTCGTGGACGACTCCTACGATCCGCCGGTGACGCTCGCCGTGCGCCTCGTGAGCGTGCTGTCCGACGACCTGCAGCACGCCGGGCAGGCCGCGTACGTGCTCGGAATCTCGCGCCGCGCCGGATCGTGACGCTGCACTAGAGTGTGGGCACGCGCCCTGACTCGGGGCGCCCCAGCATCGACGCACAGGGGCAGCGATATGGGCACGCTCATGTACGGGGCCAACATCGAGGTCACCATCGATGACCGCACGCTCACTCACCTGCAGATCGTGATCACGGGCAAGCTGCGCCGCGGGGAGTGCTTCTTCTTCAGCTGGCACGACTCCGCCGCCGTCGGCGGGGGACGCAGCGCCATCTGGCTGAGCCGCAGCACGCCGATCCAGTTCCATATGCAGGAGCAGGAGAAGGTCGCGGTGAACCGCGAGTGGCTCGACCTGCTCATGACGAGCGCGAACTCGTCCACGGGGCTGCAGTACCTCCCGGAGCCGGGGCAGGAGCCGCATCAGCCCGGAGCGCACCTGCATCATCGCGCGGGAACTACCGAGGCGCCCGCCCAGGCCAAGTAACGTCGGTGGCCACCCAGTAGCATCGATTCCGCAGTGGCCGGACTGCTCCCCGAACGAACGTGAGGAGCACTGGTGAGCTGGCAACCCCCGTGGCCCCCCATCCGCATCGGAGCGGGGGAGTGGATCCTGATGCGGGACAGCCGCCGCGAGCCCGCCGCCATCGTGCGGCACCTGCAGCTGGGCGCGCGGCGGGAGTGGTACTTCCGCGTCGTCACCTGGGCGGAGACGTCGGCGGGGCGCGAGCTGGTCGGCTACTACCGCACGCTCGAGGAGGCGGACCAGTCGGTCAAGTTCCGGCCCCCGGTGCTCTCCGCCCGCTCCGGCCCGCCGAACGGCGGCGGCTCGACGCACGCCGGACTGTCGGGACAGCCGGGCGCACCAAGGACGCGCCCGACGGGACCGCCGAGCGGTGGCGGGGCGAGCGCCGCCCGGTCGGGCCCGCCGAACGGCGGATCGGGCGCCGCGGGGGCGGCGCGACAGGGGCCGTCGGGCGGCCCCGCGAGCCAGCAGCAGCGCGTCGGTCCCCGGACGACCGGGACCCCGCCCGGCGATGCCGGACGGGGCCAGGGTCGTACGGAGCAGGTCAGGCCGCGGCGCCAGCCGGGCCGCGAGGCCTGACGGCGGGCGGTGTGACCGGCCGCCTCGTGACCGGGCGCTACGTCAGCGGGCGCCTCGTCAGCGGGCGCCGGCGCTCGTCGCGTCGGCCCCGTTCCGATCCGTGCGGAGGATCCGCACCCCGGCGGCGGGGACGACTGCGGTATCGACCGTCTCGCCCGTGACGAGGTCCGTGCCGGCGACGTCGTACGAGGCCTCCTGCTCGGAGTGGTTCAGCAGGAAGGTGTAGGTCGCATCCGGGGCCTCCCGCCGCACGACCTCCAGGCCCGCCGCCGGTACGGGGCCCACCGCGACGCCGGAGCGCTCGAGAACGGTGTCGAGGAACGCGCCGAGATCGTCGCCCTCGAGCTTCGTCGCCACGTACCAGGCGGTTCCCGCCCCGAGAGCGTTGCGGGTGATGGCCGCCCGGCCCTCCGCGCGCCCGTCGAGGTGTGTGGCCTCGGCCTCGGCCGTGCCGAGCACGATGTCGTCCGCCCACGACCGCGCGGTGGCGCCGGAGCTGAGGCTCGCCGTCTCCTTCTCGCGGAAGGGGAGGAACTCCTCGATGCTGAGGCCGAGCACGGTGCGCAGGCCGCCCGGGAAGGGCCCGGCCGGCACCGCGTCGTTCTCGTTCACGATGCCCGAGAAGTAGGACACGACGATGTTCCCGCCTGCCGCGACGTAGTCCTCGAGGTTCGCGGAGGACGTGGCGTCGACGAGGTAGAGCGCGGGGGCTAAGACGAGGTCGTAGCCGGACAGGTCGGCGGACGGGTGCGCGAAGTCCACGGTCACGCCCCGCCGCCAGAGCGCCGAGTAGTACGCTTCGATGCGCTCGCGGTGGTCGAGCTCGACGGAGGGCCGCCACTCGAGGTCCTGGGCCCAGAACGACTCCACGTCCCAGAGCAGGGCGACGCGGGCCTCGACGCGGGAGCCGCGCACCTCCTCGATGCCCTGCAGCACGGCTCCGAGCGCCTCGACCTCGCGCCAGACGCGTGAGGTCTCGCCGGCGTGCGGCAGCATCGCGGAGTGGAACTTCTCGGCGCCGTACCGTGAGGCGCGGAACTGGAAGAACAGCACGGCGTCCGAGCCGCGGGCGACGCTGCTCAGGCTGTTGCGGGCCAGCTCGCCGGGCCGCTTCGCGATGTTCCGGGGCTGCCAGTTCACCGCGGACGTCGAGTGCTCCATGAGCATCCACGGCCGGTTGCCGGCGATGGAGCGCGTGAAGTCGGAGTCCATCGCGGCGAGGACGTGGTTGTCCTCCCGCTCGGCCACCAGGTAGTAGTCGTTGGCAACGACGTCGACCTCGCGCGCCCACTTCCAGTAGTCGACGGACGGGCAGTTGGTGGCCATGAAGTTCGTGGTCACCGGCAGATGCGGGGTGGCCGCGCGGAGGATGTCGCGCTCCATCACGAAGGACTCGAGCAGCGCGTCGGAGGAGAAGCGCTTGAAGTCGAGGCGCTGGGCGGGGTTCACGATGCTCGCCGAGAGGCGCGGGGCGTCGACCTCGTCCCACTCGCGGTACTGCTGGCTCCAGAAGGTGGTGCCCCAGGCGGCGTTGAGCCCGTCGAGCGACCCGTACCGGCGCTGCAGCCACTCGCGGAACGCGAGCACCGACTGCTCGGAGTAGCACTCGCTCACGGGGGCGCCGTACTCGTTGTGGACGTGCCACATCACGACCGCGGGGTGATCCGCGTACCGCTTCGCGAGGGCCGACGTGATGCCCGCGGCCGCGCGGCGGTACTCGGCGGAGCTGGGGCTGCCCATGCCGCGGGAGCCGTGACCGAGGGTCACGCCCTCGCGCGTCACGACGCGGGCCTGGGGGTACTTCTTCCAGAACCAGGCGGGCGGGGCCGCGGTGGGGGTGCCGAGGTCGACGTCGATGCCGGCCTCGTGGAGCAGGCCGAGGATCTCGTCGAGGAACGAGAAGTCGTACTCGCCCTCGCGCGGCTCGAGCAGTCCCCAGGAGAAGATCCCGACGCTCACGAGGTTGATGCCCGCGCGGCGCATGAGGTCGATGTCCTGCAGCCACGTGGCGCGATCCCACTGCTCGGGGTTGTAGTCGCCGCCGTAGCGGAGCTTCGTGCTCCCCGGCATCCAGGTGGGCCTGTCGACCTGTGTCGACTGCGCGCGGGGGGTGTCCTCGGTCACAACTACTCCATCGTCTCGAACTGTGTGCGGTCACAGTTCTATCACAGCGACCGTCCGCCTCAATCCGCGGAACCTGCCGCGAATCCGCTGATGCCGCCGGATTGACTTTGCCAAAACGGTGTGGATTACTAATACCGCTCCCAGCCGCCTGCGAATCCGGTGCCCTTCCGGACGGGCGGCGACGAGCCAAGCACCACTGCTTTCGACAAGGAGGACGAATGCGCAAGCTTCTTCGCGCCGGGACCGTTGCGGTTCTCGCCACGACCGCGCTCATCACCAGCGGCTGCTCGGCCAACGCCGGTTCCGGCGACGGCTCGGGCCCCGTCGAGCTCACCTACTGGGCCTGGGCGCCGAACCTGGACAAGGTCGTCGACATCTGGAACGAGAAGAACCCGGACATCCAGGTGACGGTGAACAAGCAGGACGGCGGCGACCCCGCGGTCACCAAGCTGCTCACCGCCATCAAGGCCGGCAGCGGCGCGCCCGACCTCATGCAGGCCGAGTACCAGAAGATCCCGACGCTCGTGTCGGCCGACGCGCTCGCCGACATCTCGGACGGCGCCGCGGACCTCGAGGACCACTTCGCCGCGGGCGTCTGGTCGTCCGTGACCCTGGGCGGCGACGCGCTCTACGCCGTGCCGCAGGACACCGGCCCGATGATGTTCTACTACCGCGAGGACATCCTGAACCAGTTCGGCCTCTCCGTGCCCACCACCTGGGAGGAGTACGCGGACGTGGCGCGCAAGCTGCACGCCGCCGACCCGAGCAAGTACCTCGGCACGTTCTCGGCAAACGACGCAGGCTGGTTCACCGGCCTCGCCCAGCAGGCCGGCGCCTCCTGGTGGTCCATCGACGGCGACGCCTGGGGCGTCGACATCGAGGGTGACGCGACGACGAAGGTCGCCGACTACTGGGGCGGCCTCGTGGAGGAGGGCGTCATCGACAACAAGCCGATGTACACGCCGGAGTGGAACTCCGCGCTGAACGACGGCGGTCAGGTCGGCTGGCTCTCCGCCGTCTGGGCGCCCGGCGTGCTCGCGGGCAACGCCGCGGACACGGCCGGACTGTGGAAGGCGGCCCCGATGCCGCAGTGGGGCTCCGAGCAGGCCACCGGCAACTGGGGCGGATCCTCGACCGGTGTGACGACGCAGTCCGAGCACAAGGAGGAGGCCACCGAGTTCGCGACGTGGCTGAACACCAACCCCGAGGCCATCGAGGCCCTGGTGAAGACCGCCAACATCTACCCGGCCGACCAGACGGGCGCGGACGAGGCTCTGACCGAGCCGCCGGCGTTCTTCAGCAACCAGCCCGACTTCTACGAGGTCGCCGCGGGCGTCGCCGACACGGTGTCGCCGTTCACCTACGGACCGAACGTCAACGTCGCCTTCAGCGCGTACAACGACGAGTTCGCCAAGGCCGCCGAGGCCCGCACGCGCACCGCGTTCACGGACGCGGTCGCGGCCATGCAGGACATCACCGTCGCCGATCTCAAGAAGAGCGGCTTCACGGTCAAGTGAGCGAACGCCGGCGCGGGACCATCCGGTCCCGCGCCGGCCCGCTCGCCCGAGAGGCAAGGATCCGCAGTGACCATCACCCGTTCCCGCACCGCAGCGGCGACGCCCGTTCCGGCCCGCCGCCGCAGCGGCGGAGGCGCCAGCTCGTTCCGCAGCCGCGTGCTCACCCCCTACGCGATGCTCGCCCCGGGCATCGTGCTCTTCCTCGCCTTCATGGCGGCCCCCATCGTCTACGCCGTGTACCTCAGCTTCCAGAAGACGCAGGTGACCGGCCTGGGTCTCGGCTCCGGTGCCCGCAAGCAGGTCTTCGTCGGTTTCGAGAACTACGTCGCCGCCCTGGCCGACCCCGAGTTCGCGGCCAGCATCGGCCGCGTGCTGCTCTACGGGCTCGTGCTCGTGCCCGCCATGCTCGGCCTCGCCCTGCTGTTCGCGCTGCTGCTCGACGCGCGCGGCACCCGGGCCGCCGGCTTCTCCCGCGTCGCGATCTTCCTGCCCTACGCGGTGCCCGCCGTCATCAGCTCTCTGCTCTGGGGCTTCCTCTACCTCCCCGGCGTCAGCCCCTTCTACTTCGTCTTCGACTCCCTCGGCTGGGACGCACCGGAGATCCTGTCGTCCGACCTCGTGCTGTTCGGCATCGCCAACATCGCGCTCTGGGGCGGCGTCGGCTTCAACATGATCGTGATGTACACGTCGCTCAAGGCCGTGCCCACCGAGATCTACGAGGCCGCGAAGCTCGACGGCGCCAGCGAGGTGGACATCGCGCTGCGGATCAAGGTGCCGATCATCGCCCCGTCCATCGTCATGACGTCGCTGTTCTCGCTCATCGCGACCCTGCAGGTGTTCGCGGAGCCGACCACCCTGCGCCCGCTCAGCAACTCGCTGTCCACGAGTTGGACGCCGCTCATGAAGGTGTACCGCGACGCGTTCACGCGCGACGACATCTACTCGGCGGCCGCAACCTCCGTGGTCATCGCGCTCGCGACCCTTCTTCTCTCGTTCCTGTTCCTGCGCATCGTGCAGAAGCGCGCCTTCGGCCAGGAGGACTGACCATGACCGCCACCGCAACCGCTCCCGTCGACCTCCCGCGCGTCACCGGGCCCCGTGCCGGCAAGGACCGCGCGAACCGGGGCAAGCCGAACTGGATCGCCACCGTGATCCTGCTGCTCGGCGCGCTCTACTGCCTGCTGCCCGTCTTCTGGGTCCTCACCGCTTCGACGAAGGACGGCTCCGAGCTGTTCTCGACGTTCACCTTCGCGCCGAGCTCCCACCTCTGGGACAACATCGTCGAGCTCACCGCCTACCGCGACGGCGTCTTCTGGCGCTGGATGCTCAACACCGCTCTGTACGCGGGGGTCGGTGCCCTGCTCTCCACCTACGTGTCCGCGCTGTCCGGGTACGTGCTCGCGAAGTTCACATTCCCGGGCAAGAGCACGGTCTTCAGCGTGCTGCTGATGGGCGTGCTCGTGCCCGGCGTCATCCTCGCGATCCCGCAGTACTTCCTCTTCGCCCAGTTCGGCCTCACGAACACCTACTGGTCGGTGCTGCTGCCGCAGATCATCAGCCCGTACGGCATCTACCTCGCCCGCATCTACGCGGCGGCGTCGGTGCCGACCGACGTGATCGAGGCGGCCCGCACCGAGGGTGCGGGCGAGATGCGCATCTTCTCCACCATCGCGACGTCGATGATGCTGCCCGGGCTGGTGACGATCTTCCTGTTCCAGTTCGTGGCCATCTGGAACAACTTCCTGCTGCCGTACATCATGCTCGGTGACGACGGGCTGTTCCCCATCACCGTCGGCCTGAACGGCCTGCTGAACCAGGGCGCCACCGTGCCCGCGCTGTACACGCTCGTCATCACCGGTGCCCTGCTGTCCGTGCTGCCGCTCATCGCCATGTTCCTGCTGCTGCAGCGCTTCTGGCGCGTCGACCTCGCCGCTGGCGCCGTCAAGGCGTGAGCCGCGCGGAAGGTTCCACCGGAGGTCCTAGGGTGGAACGGTGACCGCCGCCAAGGGCCGACGCCGGCCGACCATCGACGACGTCGCCCAGGCGGCGGGGGTGTCCCGGGGCACGGTGTCGCGCGTGCTGAACGGCGGACACTGGGTCAGCCCGGATGCGCTCGCCGCCGTGCAGGCCGCGATCAAGAAGACCGGTTACCGCCCGAACCCGCACGCCCGAAGCCTGGCGACGAGCCGGGCGAACTCCGTGGCGTTCCTGCTCACCGAGACGCACGACCGGCTGTTCGAGGACCCGAACTTCGCGGTGCTCATGCGCGGGGCGGCCGCGGCCCTCGCCGAGCACGACATCTCGCTCGTGCTCATCATGGCGGGCACCGAGGACGAGCGTCGCCGGGCCACCGAGTTCATCACCGCGGGCCACGTCGACGGCGTGCTGCTCGTCTCCGCGCATGCGGGGCGGGGAGGCGTGGTCGGCGACATCGTGGATGCCGGCGTGCCCGCGATCGCGTGCGGCGCCCCGCTCGGCTTCGAGAGGCGCATGGGCTGGGTCGCCGCGGACGACGGCGACGGGGCCCGGGAGATGGTGGCGTACCTGAAGGGCCGCGGCCACCGGCGCATCGCTACCATCACCGGCGCGATGGACACGGCGGGCGGTCGGGACCGGTTCGACGCGTACCGGCAGGAGCTGGGCGACGCGTTCGACGAGGCCCTCGTGGCCGAGGGCGACTACAGCCGCGCCAGCGGGGCCCGGGCCATGCGGGAGCTGCTCGCGGCCGCCCCCGACATCGACGCCGTCTTCGCCGCCAACGATCTGATGGCCGCGGGCGCGATCGACGCGCTGCACGCGCTCGGCAAGCGGGTGCCCGAGGACGTTGCCGTCGCCGGGTTCGACGACGCGCCCCTCGCGGCGACCGTGTCGCCGGCCCTCACGACGATGCGCCAGCCGTTCGAGCGGATCAGCGTGGAGATGGTGCGGCTGCTGCTGCAGGTCATCGACGGGCAGCGCCCCGCGGCCATGACGCTGCAGACGGAGCTCGTGGTCCGCGAGTCCGCCTAGGGGGTGTGCGGGGAGTTGCGATGCCCCGTTCCGGATTCAGGCTGTGCTGCGACACGCCGCATCTGGAGGCCTCGAAATGCGGCGTGTCGCAGCTGAGCCTGAATTGTGAACCTCTTACAGCGCACGGCGGGGAGGGGCTGGGACGGGTCGGGGCGGGGATAGGGGGACCATGCCCGGACCGCTCCGATCACCCGGCCTAGGCTTGGGGCGTGGCAACGCTCTCTCCCTCCGCCCGCGCCGCTCGTGCCGCGGTGTTCGACCTGGTGTCCGTGATCCTGTTCGTGCTCGTCGGCCGCGTCAGCCACGGCGAGGCCGTCGACGCCGGCGGTGTGCTCTCGACCGCGTGGCCGTTCCTGGTCGGGCTCGCGATCGGCTGGATCGCGTCGGTCGCCTGGCGCCGGCCCTACGGCGTGGTGCGGCCGGGCCTCATCGTGTGGGCGTCGACCGTCGTTCTCGGCGTGCTGCTGCGCTTCGTCACGGGTGTCGGCGCCGAGACGAGCTTCATCGTCGTGACCGCCGTGGTGCTCGGCGCGCTCCTCGTGGGCTGGCGCGCGTTCGCCATGCTGCTCTCGCGCCGCCGGATCGCCGCCTAGGGCTCGCGATGGACGGCGCGGACGGAACCGGCGCGGATGGGCTCGGCGCGGGCGGGGTCGGCGCGGATGCCGGAGGCAGTTCCGCACGGGCGCGGGCGTACATCGGCATCTCCGGCTGGCGCTACGCGGGCTGGCGTGGCGGCTTCTATCCGAAGGGACTGCAGCAGCGCCGGGAGCTCGAGTACGCGGCCGAGCGCTTCGACTCCGTGGAGATCAACGGATCCTTCTACTCCCTGCAGCGCCCGGAGAGCTACGAGCGCTGGCGGGACGAGACGCCGGAGGGCTTCGTCTTCGCGGTCAAGGGCGGCCGGTACATCACGCACATGCTGCGGATGCAGAACGCCCGGGCGGCGCTCGCCAACTTCTTCGCGTCCGGCGTGCTCGCGCTCGGCGACAAGCTCGGCCCGGTCCTGTGGCAGCTGCCGGAGCGGGTGCGGTTCGACGCCGAGGTGCTCGACGCCTTCTTCACGCTGATGCCGCGGACGACGGGCGAGGCGCTCACGCTCGCCCGGGAGCACGACGCCAAGCTGGAGGGCCGCAGCTGGCTCGGCGAGGTCGTCGACCGGCCGCTGCGGCACGTGCTCGAGCCGCGCCACCCGACCTTCGACAGCGACGAGTGCGCCGAGGTGCTCGCGCGGCACGACGTCGGCATGGTCATCGCCGACTCGGCGGGCAAGTGGCCGATGATCTCGCGCGTCACGACGGACGTCGTCTACGTGCGCCTGCACGGCTCCGAGGAGCTGTACGTCAGCGGCTACTCGCCCGAGGAGCTGGCGGACTGGGCGACCCGCTGCCGCGCCTGGCTGAGCGAGGGCCGCGCCGTATACGTCTACTTCGACAACGACGCGAAGGTGCACGCGCCCTTCGACGCGATGAACCTCCGCGCCCTCCTCGACGCGTAGGGGTAGCTGGGGCCGCGTCGCCCGCCTCACGGTCCCTGAGCCTGTCGAAGGGACGCGACCCGGTCAGGTTGCGTCCCTTCGACGAGCTCAGGGACCGTGACGGCCCTGGGACGAGCTAGACCCCGGACCGCCCTTACTTCTTGTCGAGCTCCGCCTCCATGGCGTCGTAGCCCTCCAGCTGCGGGTCGCCGTGCAGACCGCCGCTCAGCGCGTACTCCTCCTCGGGGGAGAGCACGAGGCGGTGGCGGCCGAAGAGCGCGAAGCCGACGAGCATGATCACGTAGACGATCGCGATCGCGACGATGGCGGGGAGGTAGGGCGGGTTGAGCAGGAAGCCCACGAAGATCGCGGCGGCGATCACGCCGGCGAGCACCGCGCCCCACACGCCGGTCGGGCTGACGTACGGGCGCTTCGCGGTCGGGAACTTGCGGCGCAGGATCACGAACGACGCCATCTGCAGGATGTAGGCGAGCACCGCACCCCAGACGGCGATGTTCAGCACGATCGCGCCGCCGGAGCCGGCCGCCCCGCCCGTGAGCTCCACGATCACGAGCGCGATGTAGCCGATGACCGCGCCGAAGATGAGCGCGAGCCACGGCGTCTGGCGCTTGCCGGTGAGGGAGAGCATCTTGGGGTAGTAGCCCGCCCGGGAGAGCGAGTACATGTTGCGCCCGTAGGCGAACATGATGCCCTGCAGCGACGCGAGCAGGCCGATGAGCGCGAACGCCGACAGCACGGCCGCGAGGCCCTCGGGCAGGATCGCGCGGAACCCGTCGAGCAGTGGCTCGCCGGACGCGGCCAGCGCGCTCGAGCCGTTCACGCCCGGGTTCAGCACGAGCACGACGGCGCCGCAGATCACGAGCGTGATCATGCCGAGGATGCCGGCGCGGGGGATGTCCTTCGCCGGGTTGTGCGCCTCCTCGGCGGCGAGCGGCAGCTCCTCGATGCCGAGGAAGAACCACATGGCGAAGGGCAGCACGAGCAGGATCGGCAGGATGCCGTGCGGGAGGAACTCGCTCTGGCCCGGATCCGGAGCGACGTCGAAGAGGTTCGCCGTGCTCCAGGCGCCGGAGAACACGGCGGTGACCGCGAAGATCGCGAGGATAGCGATGGACATGATGGCGACGACCGTGGCGAAGCGGAAGGAGATGGCCGCTCCCGCCGTGTTCAGCGCGATGAACACGATGTAGAGCACGATCCACCAGAGCCAGTTGGGCAGCGTCCAGTTGAACAGGGCGTCGGTGATGCCGTTCGCGTAGTCCGCGGAGAAGTAGACGATCACCGCGGTGGTGGCGACGTACTCGATCGTCTCGGCGAGACCGGTCACGAAGCCGCCCCACGGGCCCATGGCCGCCCGGGCGAAGGAGTAGGCGCCGCCCGTGTGCGGCATGGCGGCGGACATCTCGCCGATGCTGAACAGCATCGTGAAGTACATGACGACGACGATGACGAAGGCGATGACCATGCCGCCCCAGCCCGCCGTCTCGAGGCCGAAGTTCCAGCCCGAGAAGTCGCCCGAGATGACGGCGGCGATCCCGAGTCCCCAGAGGCCGGCAACGCCCGCTGTGCGCTTCAGGCTCCGCTTCTCGAAGTACCCCTCCTCGGCGCGGCTGTAACTGACTCCGGACGCGCTGCGGTTGCCTGAGTTCGTCATTCTTCCTCCGGTTCGGGTGGAGCGGCGGCGAGGTGGGCACGCGTCATCACGTGCGGACTGAGGGCAGCGTATCGACCTATTGGTACCCGCTGTCTACCTTTGCGTGTAACCAGCGCGTTACGAGTTCCGCCGGGCGGCGGACCCGCTGTGCTCTAATGGTCGGGCGCTGCCACAATGGAGCCGCCGTCGGTCGTGACGGCAGGCCGAGTCGGGGCCGCGCTCGACGAGGAGGCAACGGATGCCCGCACGAACAGGAATGCTCAGCACCGATCAGCTCGGCGACCTCATCGACGCCGGCGAGATCGACACCGTCATCGTCGCCTTCACCGACATGCAGGGGCGTCTCGTGGGCAAGCGCGTCGCCGCCCGCTTCTTCCGCGAGGAGGTCGCCCCGCACGGCGCGGAGTGCTGCAACTACCTGCTCGCGGTCGACGTGGAGATGAACACCGTCGCCGGCTACAGCATGTCCTCGTGGGAGAAGGGGTACGGCGACATGGCCATGATCCCCGACCTCGCCACCCTGCGACTCGTGCCGTGGATCCCCGGGACGGCGCTCGTGATGGCCGACCTTACCTGGCTCGACGAGAGGCCCGTGACGCCGTCGCCGCGGGAAATCCTGAAGGCGCAGCTCGGCCGCCTCGCCGACCGCGGGCTCGCCGCGTTCGTGGGCACGGAGCTCGAGTTCCTGGTGTTCGAGGACAGCTACCGCGACGCCTGGCGCCGCGGCTACACCGGCCTCACCCCGGCCAGCGACTACAACATCGACTACGCGCTGCTCGCGTCCACGCGCATGGAGCCGCTGCTGCGCGACATCCGCCTCGGCATGGACGGCGCGGGCATGTACTGCGAGGGCGTGAAGGGGGAGTGCAATCTCGGGCAGCAGGAGATCGCGTTCCGCTACGACGAGGCTCTCGTCACCTGCGACAATCACTCCATCTACAAGAACGGCGCCAAGGAGATCGCGGACAGGCACGGGAAGTCGCTCACGTTCATGGCCAAATTCAACGAGCGCGAGGGCAACAGCTGCCACATCCACATCAGCCTGCGGTCGACGGACGGCGGAGCGGTGTTCGCGGACGAGAGCGCCGAGCACGGCATGTCCCCGATGTTCCGGTCCTTCGTGGCCGGCCAGCTGGCCGCGATGCGCGAGCTGACCCTGTTCTTCGCGCCGAACATCAACTCCTACAAGCGCTACGTCGACGGCTCCTTCGCTCCCACCGCCGTGGCCTGGGGCCTCGACAACCGAACATGCGCGCTGCGCGTCGTCGGGCACGGCAGCGGCATGCGGGTCGAGAACCGGGTGCCGGGCGGTGACGTGAACCAGTACCTCGCCGTGTCCGCCCTCGTCGCCGCCGGCCTGCACGGGATCGAGAACGAGCTGGAGCTCGAGCCGCTCACGCCCGGCAACGCCTACGAGAGTGCAGCCGCGCGCGTGCCGACGACGCTGCGGGAGGCCGCCGACCTGTTCGAGCACTCCGCCCTGGCGAGGGAGGCGTTCGGCGACGAGGTCGTCGACCACTACGTCAACAACGCGCGGATCGAGATCGCCGCCTACGACGCGGCCATCACCGACTGGGAGCGCGTGCGTGGCTTCGAGCGCTTCTGACACGCTGTACGAGGGGGACGGAATGACGGACACGAGCACGAGCACGAGCACGAGCATCGGGACGCGCACGGACACGGCGGCGAGCGAGAGCACCGGGCGAGCGGGGACGCCCCCCGCCGCCACCGCGCCGATCGTCGGGATCACGACCTACCTCGAGCAGGCCCGCACCGGCGTCTGGGACGTGCGCTCCGCCGTCCTGCCCCAGGTCTACCTCGACTCCGTGACCACCGCCGGCGGGATCGCCGTGCTGCTTCCCCCGCAGGAGCCGACGCCCGAGGCGGTGGATCGCGTGCTCGAGGCGCTCGACGCCCTGGTCCTGAGCGGCGGCGCCGACGTGGATCCGGGCCTGTACGGGCAGGACAGGCACGAGCAGACGAGCGAGCCCAGGGTGGACCGCGACGCGTGGGAGCTCGCGCTGCTGCGCGGCGCCATCGAGCGCGACCTGCCTTTCCTCGCGATCTGCCGCGGGGCCCAGCTGCTGAACGTCGCGCTCGGCGGCACGCTCCATCAGCACCTCCCCGAGGTCGTGGGCACCGAGCGGTACCAGCCCGGCGGCGGCGTGTTCGGCGCGGTCGACGTCACCGTGACCGGACCGAGCCTCCTCGCGGACGTGCTCGGCGGCGAGGCGGCCGGCCTCACCGTGCAGTGCTACCACCACCAGGCGCTCGACCGCGTCGCGCGCGGGCTCACCGTGACCGCGACGACCGAGGACGGCGTGATCGAGGCCGTCGAGATGCCCGCCGCGCGGTTCGGCGTCGGCGTGCAGTGGCACCCGGAGGAGGACGCGGCGGACGGCCGGCTGTTCGCGGCGCTCGTGGCGGCGACCCGATGAGCGACGTCACGACCCTCATCAACCCCGCGGACGAGACCGTCCTCGGCACGGTTCCGCACTCCACCGTGGAGCAGGTCGACGAGGCCGTCGCCCGCGCGGCCGAGGCCCAGCGCGCCTGGTCGGCCCTCGCACCGGCCGAGCGAGCGGCGGCCCTGCGACGCTTCGCGTCCGCGGTGGAGGGAGCGATCGAGGAGCTCGCCGCGCTGGAGGTCGCCAACTCCGGGCATCCGATCGGGCAGGCCCGCTGGGAGGCGGGCCACGTGCGCGACGTGCTCACCTACTACGCGGCCGCGCCCGAGCGGATGATCGGCAAGCAGATCCCGGTCGCGGGCGGCATCGACGTGACGTTCCTCGAGCCCATCGGCGTGGTCGGCGTCATCGTCCCCTGGAACTTCCCCATGACCATCGCGAGCTGGGCGTTCGCGCCCGCGCTCGCCGCGGGCAACGCCGTCGTGCTGAAGCCCGCCGAGTGGACGCCCCTGACGGCCCTCCGGCTCGCGGAGCTCGGCCGCGAGGCCGGCCTGCCACCCGGACTGTTCCAGGTGCTGCCCGGCCGCGGCGACGTCGTCGGCGAGCGATTCGTGAGCCACCCGGGCATCGGCAAGATCGTCTTCACGGGCTCCACCGCCGTGGGCAAGCGCGTGATGGCCGGCTGCGCCGAGAACGTGAAGGCCGTGACGCTCGAGCTCGGCGGCAAGAGCGCGAACGTCGTGTTCGCGGACGCGGACCTCGAGCTCGCGGCGGCCACGGCACCCTACGCCGTGTTCGAGAACGCGGGCCAGGACTGCTGTGCGCGCAGCCGCATCCTCGTGCAGCGGAGCGCCCTCGACCGCTTCCTCGAGCTGCTGGAGCCGGCCGTGAAGGGCGTCCGCGTCGGCCACCCGGGCGACGCCGCGACCGAGATGGGGCCGCTCGTGGCGAAGGCGCACCTCGATCGGGTCAGCGCATACGTGCCGGACGATGCGCCCGTCGCGTTCCGCGGCAGCGCGCCGGACGGACCGGGATTCTGGTTCCCGCCGACGGTGCTCCTGCCCACCTCGCGATCGCACCGCACCGTGACCGACGAGATCTTCGGCCCCGTGGTCGCCGTGCTCCCCTTCGAGGACGAGGCGGACGCCATCGCGCTCGCCAACGCCGGTGACTACGGCCTCTCGGGGTCCATCTGGACGAGGGACCTCGGCCGCGCCTTCCGGGTGTCCCGCGGCATCGCGAGCGGCAACCTGTCGGTCAACTCGAACTCCTCGGTGCGCTACTCGACGCCGTTCGGCGGCTTCAAGCAGAGCGGTCTCGGGCGCGAGCTCGGCCCGGATGCGGCCGAGGCCTTCACCGAGACCAAGAACGTCTTCCTGAGCATCCCTGATGCCCCGGCCGACCTCCCGCCGGCGCAGCCGGCCGCCGTTCCGCCCGCCCAGCCCACCACCCCCGAGCCCATCGGCCCGGAGCAGGGAGCACGCCCGTGACCGTAGCAAGCATCGACCTCGCCCAGCGCCTCGCCGGCCGCGTCGCCGTCATCACCGGCGGCGGAAGCGGCATCGGGCTCGCGACGGCCCGGCGATTCGCCGCCGAGGGGGCCCGCGTGGTCATCGGCGACGTCGACCGCGCGGCGGGCGAGGCGGCCGCCGCCGAGGTCGACGGGCTCTTCGTCGCTGTCGACGTGACGGACGAGGCTCAGGTCGACGCCCTGTTCGACGCCGCGGCGGAGCGGTACGGCTCGGTCGACATCGCGTTCAACAACGCGGGCATCTCGCCGCCGGACGACGACTCCATCGAGACCACCGAGCTGCCCGCCTGGCAGAGGGTGCAGGACGTGAACCTGAAGTCCGTCTACCTGTGCTCGCGGGCGGCGCTCCGGCACATGGTGCCCGCGGGCCGCGGCTCCATCATCAACACGGCGTCCTTCGTGGCCGTGCTCGGCTCCGCCACCAGCCAGATCTCCTACACGGCGTCGAAGGGCGGCGTCCTCGCCATGAGCCGCGAGCTCGGCGTGCAGTTCGCCCGGCAGGGGATCCGGGTGAACGCCCTCTGCCCCGGACCGGTCGACACCCCGCTGCTGCAGGAGCTGTTCGCGGCCGACCAGGAGCGCGCCCAGCGGCGACTCGTGCACGTGCCCGTCGGGCGGTTCGCCAAGCCCGAGGAGCTCGCGGCCGCCGTCGCCTTCCTCGCGAGCGACGACGCGTCGTTCATCACCGGCTCGACCTTCCTCGTCGACGGCGGCATCAGCGCGGCCTACGTCACCCCGCTGTGACGGGACGACGCACAGTGAGCCGCCGACCGTGAGCGCGCGACCGTGACGGACGGCGCCCCGCCGGACCCGGCGGAGGCCGAGCGGCCGAGCATCGCGAGCGACGCGCTGCTGCGGCCGGTGCGCGCGGGCAACGCCTTCGAGGACACGGTCGGCCGGCTGCTGCAGACCATTCGGCTCGGCGTCGTCGCGCCGGGGGAGGCGCTGCCGCCGGAGCGGGATCTCGCGGTGCGGTTCGCCGTCAGCCGCGACACGGTGCGGGACGCCCTCCGCTCCCTCGCGGACGCCGGCTACGTCGTGTCGCGGCGCGGCCGGTACGGCGGCACCTTCGTCTGCGACGTCCTGCCGCCCGCCGGAGCGGGCTCCGCGGCCGGGGCGGCGGAGCCGTCGAGAGAGGTCTCCGCGGCCGAGCTCGACGACGTGCTCGGGCTGCGGGAGCTCCTCGAGACGGGCGCGGCCCGGGCCGCCGCCGCGCGGAGCCTCAGCGCGGCCGACCGCGAGGCGCTGTGGGACAGCCTGCGCGAGTGCCGGGGTGCGCCTCCCGAGGACTACCGGCGCCTGGACTCCCGGCTCCACCTCGCCGTCGGCGAGCTCGCGGGCATCCCCTCCCTCGTGCCGCTGCTGGCCGACAGCCGCACGCGCGTCAACGACTTCCTCGACCGCATCCCCCTGCTCGAACCCAACATCGCCCACTCCGACCAGCAGCACGAGGCGATCGTGCTCGCGATCCTCACCGGGGATCCCGATGGTGCCGCGGCCGCCGTGCGGGAGCACCTTGCGGGAACGGCCGCCCTGCTGCGCGGCTTCCTCGCCTGACCCCCGCCCCCGCTCCTCGACCGCGCACACCCGCGAGGTGCCCACTTCGGTCCCCATTTCGGCCCAGGAAGAGCAGAAGTGGGCACCTCACGGGGGAGGGAGAGCCGAAGGGGCACCGTGCCCCGAGGGCGGATGCCGAGCCAAGGTTCGCGGCGCATAATGACCGCATGATCTCCTCGGACCTCGCTTTCGCTCTCAACGCGTCCGGTCTGGCCTGGCGCCCGACCGCGGGCGACCGCTTCCTCATCCACCGGAACGACTTCGAGAGCGAGGTCTTCACGGTGAGCGACATGACCATCGAGGCGCACGAGTACTCGACCGGCACGGTCCTCGGCTTCAACGGCACGACCGAGTGGGCGCTGGACTCCGTGGCGCTGGAGGACTCGCTCTGGCTGCCCCGCGAGGACCAGCTGCGCGAGCTTATCGGCGACCGCTTCCGCTCGCTGCGCCGCACGGACGACGGGTTCGCCGTGGAGATCGACCAGCGCGGCGAGACGACGGTGTTCGCCGAGGCCGATCCCGCCGACGCGTACGCCCGGGCCCTGCTCGCGCTGATCAGCGCCTCGGCCCTGGCCTGACGCGCCGCCGGGAAGACGCGGCCCGCACGGTAGCCCGCACGCCTCCCGGCCGCCGCTCGTCCGCCGCTCCTCCCGCGCTCCGCAACAACGGGGGCTTCCCGGTGCGCCCCCTGCGCTAGATTGCTCGCATGCGAGCAACCGTCAAAGACGTCGCCCGGCGCGCCGGGGTGTCGCCCAAGACGGTCTCGAACGTGGTCAACGGGCTCGTTCCGGTGAGCCCCGCAACGCGGAAGCGGGTGGAGCTCGCCCTCCAGGAGCTCGAGTACGTCCCCAATCTCTCGGCCCGCGGGCTGCGGAACGGCCGCTCGGGCCTCATCGCCCTCGCGCTGCCGAAGCTCGAGACGGCCTACTCCGCCGAGATCGCCCACCACGTGGTCGAGTTCGCGCACGAGGCGGGCTGGAGCGTGCAGCTCGAGGAGACGGGCATGGAGCCGGTGCGCGAGCACGAGCTCTTCGTCAAGGCGCGGGCGCACCAGATCGACGGCCTCATCCTGAACCCGGTCGTGCTCGAGGCCAGCGCCCTGGAGCGCGGGGTCACCCTGCCACCGGTCGTGCTCATCGGGGAGGTCGAGCAGGAGATCGCCGATCGGGTCGCCGTGGACAGCGTCGCGGCGGCCCGGGACATGACGCGGTTCCTGATCGAGCGCGGACACCGGCAGATCGTCAGCGTCGGCGGGGGAGAGCGGTCGGTCTCGGCCGCCGGTCACCTGCGCGGCATCGGCTATCGCGAGGCCATGGCGGAGGCCGGCCTGCCGGCGCGGGAGATCGAGGAGGCAGACTGGGCCCCCGCGGCCGCCGCGCGAGTGGTCGGCGCCTACCTGGACTCGAACCCGCTGCCCGATGCGTTCTTCTGCTTCACGGACGGCATGGCCATGGGTGCGCTCAGCGCGATCACGGCCCGCGGGCACCGGGTGCCGCAGGATGTCGCGCTCGCCGGATTCGACGACATCGACGCCGCGCAGTTCCTCGGACCGGGGCTCACGACCGTCTCGTTCGACAAGCGCGAGTTCGCCGGGCGGGCGTTCACCATGCTCGTGGAGCGCATGCAGGACCGCGACCTCGAGCCCCGCCTGGTCGTCGTCGGACACCGGATCGTGGAGCGCGGCACCACCCGCGTGGCCGTGCGCACATAACGGACCGGACACGCATTCGCGCGCGCCTATCGCCGTTTGGCGACCGTGGGAGCAGAATGCGACCACAGAGCCACCCGAACTCGGCTCGCCTCCCGTATTGCCAAACTGCTTTACAACGATGTAATTTGAACGACACGCGACGCCCGCCCGGGGCTCGCGCCACAGTACAGCGACGCGTCTCAAAGGAGTGACGGGTGAAACACACGAACTCAGCGTTCGAAAAGTCCACCACCGGTTTGTCTCGACGAACGGTTCTGACGGGAGGAGCCGCCCTGCTGGGTGGCGTCCTGCTCCCGTCCACCCTGTCCGGCTGCTCGGCCATCGCGGCCGGCGCAGTCGAGCAGCTGAAGTTCTGGCACCTCCTCAGCGGTGGTGACGGAATCAAGATGAACGCCCTCGTCCAGCAGGCGAACGACGAGTTCTCCGACGAGTTCCACGCGACTCAGACGGTGCTCACCTGGGGAACGCCCTACTACACCAAGCTCGCGATGGCGTCTGTCGGCGGTCGTGCCCCGGAGCTCGCGGTCATGCACGCCACGCGCGTCGCCGGCTACGCGCCCGGCGGACTGCTCGACGAGTGGGACCTCGACATCCTGGCCGAGGAGGGCGTCACCGAGGAGACGTTCCTGCCCCGCGTGTGGGAGAAGGGCGTGATGGACGGGAAGCTGTACTCCATCGCCCTCGACACGCACCCGTTCATCATGATGTTCAACACCGAGCACGCGGAGGCCGCCGGGCTCCTCGACGGCAGCGGCAGGCTGCCGGCGATGTCCTCGCCCGACGAGTTCCTCGAGGTTGCGCGCGCCATGCAGGGCGTGACCGGGGTGCACGGCCTGTCCTACGGCTTCCTGAACGACGGTGCCCAGATGTGGCGCCTCTTCTACACGCTGTACGCACAGCACGGCGCCGAGATGAAGCTCGAGGTCGGCAGCGAGGTCGAGTACGACATGGACGCGGCGGTCGACTCGCTCACGTTCATCCAGCAGCTGCTCGACGGCACGATCGCGGCCCAGACCGGCGACTACGGCACGGCCGTCAGCGAGTTCGTGAGCGGCGACAGCGGTCTCTTCTTCACCGGCGTCTGGGAGCTCCCGACCATGGTGAACGCGGAGCTGCCCGTCGACGCGCAGGTCATCCCGACCATGTACGGCACGCCGGCCACCTACGCCGACTCGCACGCGTTCGTCCTTCCGCACCAGAACAACCCGGACGAGGCGAAGCGGCGCGACACCTACCGCTTCGTCGCGAGCATCCTGAAGAACTCGATCAGCTGGGCCGAGGCGGGCCACATCCCCGCCTACCAGCCGATCGTGGAGAGCCCGGCGTACGGCGAGCTCGTCCCGCAGATCCACTACGCCGAGGCGGCCCAGCAGGTCGTGTTCGACCCCGCGGCGTGGTTCAGCGGATCCGGCTCGGACTTCCAGGCCTACTTCGCGGAGAACGTGCAGAACGTGTTCCTGGGTCGCGAGGACCCGCAGAAGGGCATGGAGGGCTTCGCCCGACGCCTGAACATCATGCTCAACCGGCCCAACCCGCTCGAGTCCGCGTAGTACGCGACGAAACTGACGAAGGAGTCGATTCGTGACGACAACACCTCAACTCAACCGGGCTCAGGGCATAGGCCCTAGCGCCCTCAACAGGCGGGACGGCCGGGTACCCAACTCGGCGCGCCGCAGGGACACGCTGCACGGCTGGGCCTTCGCCGCCCCGTTCGTGATCGCGTTCCTGCTGTTCCTGGTCTGGCCCATCATCTACGGGTTCTACCTGAGCCTCACGGGCCAGTCGATCACCGGCGCGAACAGCGAGCTGATCGGCTTCGAGAACTACGGCGAGGCCTTCCGCGACGCCGACGTCTGGCGCTCGCTCGGCAACACGCTCTGGTTCACGGTGCTCAGCACCGTTCCGCTGGTGCTGGTGGCGCTCATCCTCGCGCTGCTCGTGAACCTGGGCCTGCCGGGGCAGTGGCTCTGGCGCCTGGCGTTCTTCGCCCCGTTCCTGCTCGCGTCCACGGTCGTGTCGCTGTTCTGGATCTGGATGTACAACCCGCAACTGGGTCTCGTGAACTCGATCCTCGGCGGCCAGACGGCCTGGCTCACCGACTCCAACACGGCGATGATCTCCGTGGTCATCACCACGGTGTGGTGGACGGTCGGCTTCAACTTCCTGCTCTACCTCGCCGCCCTGCAGAACATCCCCGAGCAGCAGTACGAGGCCGCGTCGCTCGACGGCGCGGGCAAGTGGCGCCAGCTGTTCTCGATCACGATCCCGCAGCTCGCGCCGACCACGCTGGTCATCGTGATCCTGCAGATCCTGGCCTCGCTCAAGGTGTTCGACCAGATCTACATCATGACCGGCGGCGGACCCGGCGGTGCCACCCGGCCCATCGTCCAGTACATCTACGAGACCGGCTTCACCGCGTACCGACTCGGTTACGCGTCCGCCGTTGCGTACGTGTTCTTCGCCATCATCGTCATCGCGTCCGTCGCCCAGATGGTCATCACGTCTCGAAGGGGAGCAAAGTAATGACTACGACCGAAGTTCTGAATCGTACTGAAGCCTCCACCGACCGACGTGTGCCGAGCGCCCGGCAGGGTCGCGACAAGCGCAAGCCGCTGCGGCCGTCGAGCATCATCGCGTTCGTCATCCTCGCGATCCTCGCGATCCTGTGGCTCCTGCCGTTCGCCTGGGCGATCGTCACCTCGCTGAAGAGCGAGGCCGACGCCGGCGCGACGCCCGTCACCTGGATCCCGGAGGGCGGCTTCACGCTCGACGCGTACACGTCGGTGCTCTCCGAGGGGAACATCCCGCAGTGGGCGTTCAACAGCGTGTTCACCTCGGTCGTCATCACGGCGGTCTCGGTGGCCATCTCCGCGCTTGCGGCGTACGCGTTCTCGCGGATCAACTTCGCGGGCAAGAAGTGGCTGTTCTACCTGACCATCGCGTCGATCATCGTGCCGCCGCAGATGCTGATCGTGCCGCTCTTCTACCAGATGCTCGCGTTTGACATGGTGGACACCTACGCGGGAATCATCCTGCCGCAGCTCATCCACCCGGCGATCGTGTTCATCCTGAAGCAGTTCTTCGACCAGGTGCCGATCGAGCTGGAGGAGGCGGCCCGCGTCGACGGTGCGAGCCGGATGCGCGTGTTCCTGCAGATCGTCATGCCGCTCTCGAGGCCGATCCTCGCCGCCGTGTCGATCTTCGTGTTCGTCGGCGCATGGAACAACTTCCTCTGGCCGTTCATCGTCACGAACGACGCCTCGCTGATGACCCTCCCCGTCGGCCTGCAGACCGTGCAGAGCGCGTTCGGTGTGCAGTACGCGCAGGACATGGCAAGCGCCGTGCTTGCCGCACTGCCCCTGATCGTGGTCTTCCTGTTCTTCCAGCGGCAGATCATCAAGGGCTTCGCGACCACCGGCTTCGGCGGACAGTAAGCCAGCACGGCGAAGGCGGGCCCCACGGGGCCCGCCTTCGTTCGTTTCCTCCCTCACCCCCAAGCAAAGGAGAACAGCTTCATGACGCGTGCGCGCATCACCATCGACCGCGACTTCACCATCGGCGAGGTTCCCCGCCGCATCTTCGGCTCGTTCGTCGAGCACATGGGCCGCTGCGTGTACACCGGCATCTACGAGCCGGGACACGAGACGGCCACCGAGGACGGGTTCCGCCAGGACGTGCTGGACCTCACCAAGGAGATGGGCGTCTCCGTCGTGCGCTACCCCGGCGGCAACTTCGTCTCCGGCTACAACTGGGAGGACGGCGTCGGGCCGGTCGACCAGCGCCCGCGACGCCTCGACGGCGCCTGGCACACGCTGGAGACGAACGAGTTCGGCCTGCACGAGTTCGCGAAGTGGTCGAAGCTCGCCGACGTCGAGATCATGGAGGCGATCAACCTCGGCACCCGCGGCGTCGACGCGGCACGCGAGCTGGTCGAGTACGCGAACCACCCCGGCGGCACCTACCTGTCGGACCTGCGGCGCAAAAACGGCGCGGAGGAGCCGTTCGACATCAAGCTGTGGTGTCTCGGCAACGAGCTCGACGGGCCGTGGCAGATCGGGCACAAGACGCCGGACGAGTACGGCCGCCTCGCCATGGAGGCCGCGAAGGCCATGCGCTACGTCGACCCGAGTATCGAGCTCGTCGCGGTGGGTAGCTCGAACTCGCGCATGCCCACGTTCGGCGAGTGGGAGTACTCCGTTCTGACCCACGCGTATGACGAGGTCGACTACATGTCGATGCACGCCTACTACTACGAGCAGGACGGCGACGCGAAGAGCTTCCTCGCCAGCGCCGTGGACATGGACTACTTCATCGAGTCCGTCGTGGCCACGGCGGATGCGGTGCGGGCGCGGGGCAAGCACAAGAAGTTCATCGACCTCTCCTTCGACGAGTGGAACGTCTGGTACCAGCGTGGCCTCGACGGCGAGGACCAGCCGCACAACATCACGAAGTCGGGTGTCTGGCGCGAACACCCGCGGGTGATCGAGGACGAGTACAACGTGACGGACGCGGTCGTGGTGGGCACCCTGCTCAACTCGCTGCTCCGCCACGGCGACCGGGTGAAGATCGCGAACCAGGCGCAGCTCGTGAACGTCATCGCCCCGATCCGCAGCGAGGAGAACGGGCCGGCCTGGCGGCAGAGCATCTTCTGGCCGTTCGCCCGGATGGCGGAGCTGGCCAAGGGCCAGATCCTGCGCACGAGCACCGTCTCGGACCGCGTCGACACCGCGCAGTTCGGTGACGCGGACCTCGTGGACGTCAGCGCGACCTGGGACGAGGAGAACGGCCGCGCGGCCTTCTTCCTCGCCAACCGTGGCCTCGACGACTCGGCCGAGGTCGAGGTGGCGCTCCGCGGTTTCGCCGCGTCGAAGGTCACCCGGGCGGAGGTGCTCGTCGCCCCCGAGGGCAAGGACCGCTTCGCCACGAACAACCTCGACACCGGCGAGCAGGTGGGCCTGAAGCCCCTGGAGAACGTGCAGATCGATGGCGGACGCATGACGCTCACGCTGCCGCCGCTGTCCTGGGCCGTGATCGAGGTGGCGGTCACCGCCTCCTAGTCGAGGAGCGTCCGAGCGCCTTCGAGGAGGCATCATGGCGACCAGAGGGCCGGCCGGACACGGCGGTTCCGCGGGATCGGCCGGGTCGGGCGGGGCGTACGATCCCCGCTACGACCCGGCCTTCCAGCGCGGCTTCGACGGCAGCGGCCGGGATGCCGGTAGCCGCCCGACGCGGCTGCCCCTGCGGGGCGCCGCGGATTCCGGATCCGAGACCGCAGAGCAGAGCGCGGGAACGAACGTGGACTCGGGCAGCCGGTCCGCGGGGTCGGGGCAGTCCTCGTGGTTCGTCGGCGGCGGGTCCGTGAGCGCGGAGGTCGACCCGGTTGCGGGCGTTCCGGGCTCCGGCGCCGGGACGCGCTCCGCGGCGGGCGTCGCGGCCTCGGGGGAAGCCGGTGATCCCGAGGCGGAGGAGCGCGCCGCCGCGATGCGCGCGCACGCCCACCGCATGTGGACCGCGTACACCGTGGGACTCAGCGCCCTGTCGGCAGCCTGCATGGCGTTCGGCGTCGTGCTGGTGACGCGGGCGTACGGCGTGTTCAACTCGACGAGCGTCGACTCCCGCGACGACATCTACTGGGCGCAGCTGGGCGGGCAGTTCGGCCCGTGGGTGTTCGTGGTCGGGCTGGCGACCGGCATCGGCGTGCTCTTCCTGCACGCCGCGCGCTGGCGGCCGCCGCAGGAGTGAGCCGGGGCCGGCTGGGCTAGGCCGCATCCCCGCCGGCGGGCGGCGCCGCGGGCTCGGCGGTCGCACGGCGCCGCTCCGGCGAGCGACGCCGAATCAGTCGCAGCACGAGGAACAGCAGCGCCCCGACGGCGGAGAGGAATACCAGCCAGGGCAGGGCGACGCCGATGCCGACCGCGGCCACCCCGAGCGCGGCGAGGAGTCCGGAGAAGCCCGTGACGACACCCGCCCAGAAGTCGTCGGGTTCGGGGTCCGGCGCGATGCCGGCCGACAGCAGCTGCACGGTGACCGTGGTGAGGGCCACGGCGTCCGCGAGCGAGTCCCGCTCCGACTGCAGGCTCTCGAGCTCGGTCTGCCGCTCCGCGAGTGCGCCCTCGACCTTGAGCAGGGCATCGGTGTCCGCAGACGTTGTCAGCAGGCCGAGCAGGCGGTCGACCGACGTCTGCAGCCCGCGGATGCGCGCCTCGAGGTCCTGGGTGCGCGACGTGACGTCCATCGCCGTGAGGTTCACGCTCTCCACGCGGCCGAGGTCCTTGAGGTCCTCGAGCGCCGCGGAGAACGCGGCAGACGGCACGCGGACCGTGAGCGTCGCTCGGCCGCGGTCCGACGGGGTGGGCGCCTGCTCGACGCGGGCCTCGATCCGCCCGCCCGCGGACTCGACGAGGTCCGCCGCCTCCTCGGCCGCGGCGGCGGGGTTGCGGACCGTGATGGTGATGGTCCCGGTCGTCACGACGTCGCGGTCCACGCCGTCCTCCGCCGACCCCCCGCCGCCGGACCCGTCGGGAGCCGCGCCGGGGGCGGCACCGGGCACGCCGCCGGACTCGCCGCCGGCCGTGTCCCCGCCGGCGGTGCTGCCGTCGGTCGCGGGGACCGGGACCCCGATGTCGGGGGAGGACTCCGACGTCCCGGATCCCGCCGTGCAGCCGGCGAGGGACACCGCGAGCACGGCGGCGAGGGCGAGGGCGCGAAGTCGGCGGGTCATGAGGCCATGCAACCGCCCGCGCGCATGCCCGGTCCAGGGTTCGGGCGGCTTCGTGACGGGCCTGTTGCACCCCGGAATCGTTGGGGCGGCCGGGCAACGATGGTGCCTCGAATCGCGAGGATGCGTAGGGTCGGACGCATGGACAATCGCACACTCGGCCGCACCGGCAGAACCGTTTCCGTCATCGGCCTGGGCACCTGGCAGCTCGGCGCCGACTGGGGAGAGGTGGACCCCGCGGATGCGCGGGCCGTGCTCGACGCGTCGGTGGATGCCGGCGTCACCTTCTTCGACACCGCGGACGTCTACGGCGACGGCCGGAGCGAGCGCTTCATCGGCGAATACCTCGCCTCCAACCCGGGGCACGGCATCACCGTCGCGACCAAGATGGGCCGCCGCGAGGAGCAGGACCCGGCCAACTTCACGCTGGAGAAGTTCCGCGCCTGGACCGACCGATCGCGCGAGAACCTCGGCGTCGACCGGCTCGACCTCGTGCAGCTGCACTGCCCGCCCACGCCCGTGTACTCGAGCGACGCCGTCTACGACGCGCTGGACACTCTCGTGCAGGAGGGCGCGATCGCGAACTACGGCGTGAGCGTCGAGACCACAGACGAGGCGCTCGCCGCGATCGCCCGGCCCGGGACCGCGAGCGTGCAGATCATCCTCAACGCGTTCCGGCTCAAGCCGCTCGACGCCGTGCTTCCGGCCGCCCGCGAGGCGGGGGTGGGGATCATCGCCCGCGTGCCGCTGGCGTCCGGGCTGCTCAGTGGCAAGTACACGGCCGAGACGACGTTCGCCGAGAACGACCACCGCACCTACAACCGCGACGGCAGTGCCTTCGACGTCGGCGAGACCTTCTCCGGCGTCGACTTCGAGCAGGGCGTGACCGCGGCCCAGGAGTTCGCCCGGGCGGCCAAGGAGGCCAACCCGGAGCTCAGCCCGGCGCAGGCTGCGCTCGCCTGGATCGCGCAGCTCGACGGCGTCTCCACCGTCATCCCGGGCGCCCGCAACGTCGACCAGGCCCGCTCGAACGCGGTCGCCGGGTCGGTGCCGCCGCTCGGCGAGACCTTCGACGCCGCCGTGCGCGACATCTACGACCGCTACTTCCGCGCCGCCATCCACGGCCGCTGGTGAGCACAGGCCCGGGCGATCGCGGCACGCCGCGGTCGCTCGGGCCTGCGTTCGCCAACCTCTTCACGGCGAACCTCGCCTCCAGCCTGGGGGACGGGATCGCCCGCACCGCGATGCCGCTGCTCGCGGCGCGGCTCACCCACGACCCCCTCGCGATCGCGATCCTGTCGGCGATGGCGCTGCTGCCCTGGCTGCTCTTCGCCATCCCGGCCGGGATCATCGTCGACGCCGTCGACCGGCGGCGGGCGCTAGCCGTGGCCGACGGCGTGCGCGCGCTCCTCGCGCTCGCCCTCTGCGCGCTGACCGCGACGGGCTCGCTCACGATCGGCTGGCTCTTCACGGTGATCTTCGTCTACGGGACGCTCGAGACCGTCTACGACGGCGCCGCCCGCGCGGTCGTGCCCAGCGTGGTGGCGAAGGCCAACCTTCCGCGGGCCAACTCCCGCATCGAGGCGGGCGAGCTCGTGGTGCAGACGTTCCTCTCCGGCCCGTTCACGTCCGTGCTGTTCGCGGTGTCCGTGCTCATTCCGCTCGGGGTCAACGCCGCCGCGTTCGCCCTCGCCGCCGTGCTGGCCGTGCTGCTGCCGCGGGTCGCATCCGGACGGCAGTTCGCCCGCCCGGCGAGCGAGGAGAAGGTGCCGTGGCGGCGGCAGTTCCTGGACGGGCTGCGCTTCATCTGGGCGAACCGGATGCTCCGCACGCTGTGGCTGTTCAGCACGTTCACCGGCTTCTGGATCTCGGCGGCGACGGCGACGCTCGTGCTGTTCGCTCTCGACCGGCTCGCCGTACCCGAGGCGCTGTTCGGCGTGTTCATGCTCACCGGCGCCGTCGGCGGCCTCCTCGGCACCGCCGTGACGGCGCCCCTGGCCAAGCGCCTCGGAGCCGGACGCGCGATCGCGCTCGGCAACGTCCTGCTGCTGGCCGGACTGCTCGTCATGGGCCTGGTCCCGAACGTGTGGGTGGCCAGTGCCATGTGGGTGATCGTGACGATCGGGGTGACGGTCTGGAACGTCCTCGTGATGTCGCTGCGCCAGGCCGTCATCCCGGGCCGGCTGCTCGGGCGGGTGCACGGCACCTGGCGCACGCTGCTCTGGGGCGGGATGCCGCTCGGCTACGTGGTCGGCGGCCTGCTCGCGCGCATCGACCTCAGTGTCCCGTTCGTGCTCGGCGGTGCCATCGGGCTTCTCGCGACGGTGCCGCTGTGGCGGTTCCTCGTGAGCCTGCCGGATCCTGAGGACGTGGACAACGGGGACGAGGCCGTCGCGGCCTGAGGGCGGGGCGCCGGCTCAGCCGTGGGCGTCGGGGTGCAGTCCCGTGCGCTCCCCGGACTCGAGACCGGCGATCGCCGCCAGATCGTCCGCGTCGAGCGAGAAGCCGAACACGTCGAGGTTCTCGCGGATGCGCTCGGGGGTGACCGACTTCGGAATCACGACGTTGCCGAGCTCGAGGTGCCAGCGCAGCACGACCTGTGCGGGGGTCCTGCCGTGCTTGGCGGCCAGCTCATCGAGCACCAGATTGCCGAGGATCTGGCCGCGGGCGAGCGGCGACCACGCCTCGGTCACGATGCCGTGCGCCGCGTCGTAGGCGCGCAGCTCCGTCTGCGGCAGCCACGGGTGCAGCTCCACCTGGTTCACGGCCGGGGTCACGCCCGACTCGGCGAGCAGCCGGTCGAGGTGGTGGGGCTCGAAGTTCGACACGCCGATGGACGTGGCCCGGCCGTCCGCCGCGATGCGCTCGAGCGCGCGCCAGGTCTCGACGTAGCGATCCTGCTTCGGCGCCGGCCAGTGGATGAGGTAGAGGTCCACGCGATCGAGGTCGAGCAGGCCGAGGCTCTCGTCGAACGCCCGCAGGGTCTCGTCGTAGCCGTGGCGATCGTTCCAGACCTTGGTGGTGATGAAGAGCTCGTCGCGGGGAATGCCGGCCTGCCGGATGCCCTCGCCCACCCCGGCCTCGTTCCGGTAGAGCGCCGCGGTGTCGACGTGCCGGTAGCCCGCCTCGAGCGCGACCCGGACCGTGTCCGCCGTCCGGTCGTCCGCGACCTTGTACACGCCGAGGCCGAGCTGGGGAATGGTGCGGCCGTCGTTGAGCGCGACGACCGGCGAGAGGGGGAGGGGAGGCATCCCTCGATTATGCGCGGCGCGGCCCGTTCCGGTGTGGAACGCGGCACGTTCCAGCGCAGAGCGCGGCAGGGGTCAGGTGATGACCGGCACGGGCTCCGTGTCGGGGATCGGGCCCGCCTCACGTCCGCGGAGGTCCGGGGAGTGCCTGCGGAACGTGGCCGGGATCAGGACCCCGAACACCAGGATGGCCGCCGCGCCGAGGAAGGCGCCCTGGGGCCCGATCCCGTCGATGAGGAAGCCGGCGCCCGCCGAGCCGAGGGCCGCGCCGATGAGCTGCCCCGTTCCGATCCAGCCGTAGGCCTCGGCGGTGTCGCTGAACTTCACGGTCGACGAGACGACCGCGAACAGCACGGCGAGGGCGGGCGCGATGCCGACGCCGGCGACGAACAGGAACACGCTGAGCCACCAGAAGTTCATCCACAGCGCCGCGAGGGCGGTACCCACGAACACGATGAAGATGCGGCGGGCCATCGCCCACGGCCCGATCGGGATGTGCCCGAGCGCGAGACCGCCCACGAGGGATCCGATCGCGAACATCGCGAGCACGATGCCCGCCTCCGCCCCGTCGTGCCCGTAGACGGCGACGACGCCGGCCTCGATGGCGGCGCAGGCCGCAATGAGGAGGAAGCCGACCACGGTGCTGAGCAGCACCGACGGGCGGCGCAGGACGACGCCGAACTTGCGCTTGCTGCGCGGGATGCGCACGAGCCCGAGCTCCGGGGAGGAGATGAACCACAGGCCGCCGCCGACCATGAAGGCCGCGGCGACGAGGATGCCCGCGGTCGTGCTCACCTGGATGGCGAGGAACGTGGCGATGACGGGGCCGAAGACCCAGATGATCTCCTGGGCGGACGCGTCGAGGGAGAACAGCGGCGTGAGCTGCTTCGAGTTGACCATCTTGGGGTAGATGGTGCGCACAGCGGGCTGGACGGGCGGGTTCGCGAGCCCCGCGAGCAGCCCGAACGCCATGTAGATGGGCACGGGGGTCGGCTCGGGGGTGTCGAGCAGCGCGATCACCACGACCGCGATGGTGCACACCGCGGTCGTCAGCGCGAGGACGGGGCGCATCCCCCAGCGGCCCATCCAGCGGCTGGTGAGGGGGCCCGCGACGGCCTGGCCGATGCTGGTCGCCGCGAGCACGAGGCCGGCTGCGCCGTAGGAGCCGTGGATGCGCTCGACGTGCATCAGGAAGGCGAGGGACAGCATGCCGCCGGGGAAGCGGGCGAGGAGCTGGGCCGAGATGATGCGGGCGACTCCACGGGTCTTCAGAAGGTCCGAGTAGCTGCTCACAAGAGATCAATGGTATCAAGCGCGAACGGGGGCACCGGGAATCCCGCATACGCTGGAATGGTGACGAAGAGCGGTGTGCGGGCAAGGCGGGTCGACTGGGAGGACGGGCGGGCGGCGCGGCTCCGGGCGGCGATGGACCAGGAGATGGCCGAGCGGTACGCGGGCCGTCACGACGACGATCCCGACTTCCCCGCCAAGGCCGCCCGCGCGTTCGCGGTGGACCCCGCCGACGTGGTCGCGACCGTCCTGCTCGAGGACGAGGCGGGCGACGCGCTCGCGCACCTCGCGGTGCGGCGGCTGGGCGAGCGGCTCGAGGTCAAGCGGGTGTTCGTGGCGCCGGACGCCCGGGGCCGCGGACTCAGCCGGATGCTGATGGCGGAGGCGGAGGAGATCGCGCGGGAGCATCGGGCGGAGAGCCTCGTGCTGCAGACCGGCGACCGCCAGCCCGACGCGGTGTCGCTCTACCGCAGCATCGGCTACCGCACGATCGACGTGTTCCCGCCGTACGACATCATCCACAACAGCATCTGCTTCGAGAAGGCGCTGTAGCGGCCGCTACGGCCGCTGCGACCCCGGGATCCGAGGTTCGCGATCCCGTCTCCAGGTACACGCGCGGGGGCAGAATGGGCTCATCGCCGATGCGAGGAGGCCGCCATGACGGACACCCGACCGATCGAGGACGTCGCAACCGTGGTCGGCCGCCTGAGGTCCGCCCATGGCACGGGGATCACGCGCCCCCTGTCGTGGAGGCTCGCCCAGCTCGAGGCGATGGGCCGGCTGCTGGACGAGAACGGCCCGGAGCTCGAGGAGGCGCTTCGGGCGGATATGGGCCGCCCGGGCATCGAGTCGTTCATCGCCGAGATCTCCTTCGTGCGCGCCGAGCTCGCCCACACGCGGCGGCACCTCGCGCGCTGGCTGCGTCCGCAGCGGGTGCCGGTGCCCGCGGTCGCGATGCCCGCGACGGCGCGGACGGTGCTCGAGCCGCTCGGCGTCGTGCTCGTGATGGCGCCGTGGAACTACCCGCTCCTGCTCTGCCTGTCGCCGATGCTCGGCGCGCTCGCCGCGGGCAACTGCGTGGTGCTGAAGCCGAGCGAGCTCGCGCCGGCCATGTCGGCGGCCCTGGCGCGGCTGATCCCGCGATACCTGGATGAGCGGGCGGTGGCGGTCGTCGAGGGCGACTCGTCGGTCGCGGCGGAGCTGCTCGAGCAGCGCTTCGACTCCATCTTCTACACGGGCAACGGGCGGGTGGGGCGGCTCGTGCTCGAGGCGGCGGCGCGTCACCTGACGCCGGTGACGCTGGAGCTGGGCGGCAAGTCGCCGGCGTACGTCGATGACACCGTCGACCTGCGCGCGGTGGCCCGGCGGCTGGCCTGGAGCAAGTACATCAACGCGGGCCAGACCTGCGTCGCGCCGGACTACGTGCTCGCGACACCCGCGGTCGCCGACCTTCTGGTCGAGCGGCTGGCGGAGGCGGTGCGGGACCTGTACGGGCCGGACCCGGCGACGAGCGCTGACTACGGCCGCGTCATCAACAACCAGCACTTCGACCGGCTCGTCGGCATGCTCGCGGAGGAGACGCCGGCGGTGGGCGGCGAGTCCGACCGGGCGAGCCGGTACATCGCGCCGACCGTCCTGGCCGATGCCGGGCGCGACTCCGCAGCCATGCGGGAGGAGATCTTCGGGCCGATCCTGCCCGTCGTGCGCGTCGCCGGTCTCGAGGACGCGATCCAGTTCGTCGCGGCCCGCGACAAGCCGCTCGCGCTGTACGTGTACACCGAGGATCGCGCGGCGCGGCGGCAGTGGCTGCGCCGAACGAGCTCGGGCGGGATCGTGTTCGACGCGTCGATCGTGCACCTCGCGGTGCCGGGGCTCCCGTTCGGAGGCGTCGGGGCGAGTGGCACGGGCAGCTATCACGGCGAGCGGTCGGTCACCGTGTTCAGCCACCGGAAGGCGGTGCTGGTCAAGCCGCTCCGGCCGGAGACCCTCGCCCCGCTGATGCCGCCGTTCACGCCGCGTCGCGCGGCCCTGATCCGCCGCCTCCTCCGCCGCTAGTCCGCGGTGCGGTGCGGCGCGTCCCTTCGACGGGCTCAGGGACCGAGATGGTGCCGCCGACCTGCGCTGGTCGTTTCCGAGAGCTTCGCGAGCAGCGACGGTGAAGCGGGTGGTGCGGTGTCCGGGGTCAGCCCGAGTCCCGGATACGGTCGCTGAGCTTGTCGAAGCGACGTCAGGTCCAACGCGTTCCTTGGAAGGCTCAGGGACCGGGATGGTGCCATCGGTCTGCGCTGGCCGATCCCGAGAGCTTCGCGAGCAGCGACAGAATGCGGGTGGTGCGGCTGCCGGGGCGGGGAGCGATCCGCACGCGGTCACCACGGTCGCAGAGCCTGTCGAAGCGACGGGAGGTGACGTCGCGTCCCTTCGACAGGCTCAGGGACCGGGATGGTGCCGTCGGTCCGCGCTGGTCGTTTTGAAAGCTTCGCGAGCAGCGACGGTGATGCGGGTGGTGCAGTCGCCCGCTTTCGTGGCCGTCCCGTAGACTGTCATCACGGTCGCTGAGCTTGTCGAAGCGACGCAAGGCTCGTCGCGTCCCTTCGACAGGCTCAGGGACCGTGGGGGACCGGCGGCCGCGAACGAAGGGGAGCATCATCTACCGCTTGGTGGGGTCGGTTCTGGGAAGCGGTCCCGGTCGTGCACCCGGAGGCGGTGTCGGCGGGCGTTCCAGTCCTGGACCGCTCTGCTCTTCGTCGCCAAGTGCCGCGGCTCGCGGTTTGGACTGACCGACCTCGGTGGCAGCAACATGTAGCGCCCGCCCGTTCGTCGGATATCCCAGCCGTTGTTGTGCAGAAGCAGGTGGTGGTGCTTGCAGAGCAGGACTCCGTCGGCGATGTCTGTCTTGCCGTGGTCCCGTTTCCACTGGTTGATGTGGTGGGCTTCACACCAGGACGGTGGTCGGTCGCAGCCGGGCCACATGCACCCGCCGTCTCGGACCGCGAGTCCGATGCGCTGGCGTGCGGTGAAGAGGCGCTGCTCCCGTCCGACGTTGATGCACTGGCCGTCGTCGTCGAGGACCACCGCTACCGTTCCGGTTGAGCAGATCTCGCGGCGGATGGTGCCGATGCTCACGGCCTCGCCGGTGTCCTGAATCGAGCCGTGGCCTTCGCCGGAGTCGAGGGTCTCCTTCGTCACGATCACCCGGACCGCCGGGCGTCGCGACCCGAAGACCTGGCCTGGGTCGGCGTCGGCCCCGATCCGCAGCAGTTCCAGGAACCCGTCCGCCGCGAGACGGTCGGTCGGGCGCGGGTCGTTCGCGATCGCGTCGATGCGCGCCCGATCCTCCTCCTTCACGAACCTCGGCCCGCCCCTGCGCGGGCTGGTGAGCTCGTCGAGTACCGACAGGAGGAAGGCGCCGGGTTCAGGAGCGTAGAGGAACTTGCCCTCCACCATCCCGTCGGGGCGTTTCCAGGCCTTGAGGTGCTGCTGCTCGAGCTGCGCCTTCTCGCGGTCGGCGACCTCGGCGTCGTTCAGGTCGTCGCGGAGCTGGCGCGCGCGGCGGTGTAGTTGCCCCGCCGTCAGCGTGGTCGCGTCATCGAGGAGTTCTCTTGCCGCCTCGGACAGCGCCTCGGGCGGCACGGATTCCGTTGGCAACCCCAGCCCGGCCCGGATCGCGTCGGCTTGAGCTATCGAGAGCTTTCCGTCGGTGACCGCGTGCGCGACAGGCGCGTGCCAGGGAGTCGGCGGGGCCGGTAGCTCGGGGTGCTCGCGCTTCAGTGTCTCGACCGCGTCCGTCTCGGCGAGCATCTTGCCCACTTCGACGATCGAGAGGGCGCCGCCTTTGGTGGTCCCGGTGATGGCCTCGACCATCGCTTGCGGGGTGCGGTAGCCCTCCTGCTGGGCGAGGCCGGCCGAGCCGAGATCCGGCTCGGAGCGTCGGCTCAGTTCCGCGGCTATCGCGGCGGTGATGGTGTCGCAGCAGTGTCGTGCGTCCGAGATAACGTGCAGGGCGTTCAGCAGATCCTGCTTCGGGAGCGCGGCGTAAGAAGTGGGCGAGGAGCCCAGGCGCGCGACCGTATCCGCTGTGCGGAGGAGCGTCGCTGCCGGGGTTCTCATAGCACACATTCTACCACGTCGAAAGTTTCTTCGATGATGAACTTTTGAACTGTGGAAAAGTTGCTCGTCCACGACGTCGCGGGCGTGACGGCCAGCGTCCCTTCGACAGGCTCAGGGACCGTGACGGGACCGTGTCGCGGGCGAAGCGGCGATCTGCGTTCCTTCAACAGGCTCAGGGATCGCACCCCGCATCCAGCACCCTCGCACCGCACCCGCTCAGCGCGGGGGCATGCGGATCGCGCCGTCGAGGCGGATCGTCTCCCCGTTCAGCATCGGGTTCTCCACGATGTGGCGCACGAGCGCCGCGTACTCCTCGGGCCGGCCGAGGCGGGCCGGGTGCGGCACCTCGCGGGCAAGGGACGCCTGCGCGTCCGCGGGCAGTCCCGCCATCATGGGCGTCTCGAAGACGCCCGGCGCGATCGTGACGACCCGCAGTAGCGCGGACGCGAACTCGCGGGCGAGGGGGAGCGTCATGCCCGCGACGCCCGCCTTCGACGCGGCGTAGGCGGGCTGCCCAATCTGGCCGTCGAAGGCGGCGACGGATGCCGTGGTGATGATCACGCCGCGTTCCTCGCCCCGCGGCGGCACCTCCCGCATCCGGGCGGCGGCGAGCCGGATGACGTTGAACGTGCCCGTGAGGTTGACGCGCACCACGCGCTCGAAGTCGGCGAGCGGGAGGGGACCGCCGCGGCTCACCGCGCGGCCCGGCGTCGCGATGCCCGCGCAGTTCACGACGATGCGCAGGTCGCCCAGCCCAGCGGCGAGGTCGACCGCGGCGGCGACCGAGGCCTCGTCGGCGACGTCGGCGGGCGCGAACGCGGCGTTCTCGCCCAGGGATGCCGCGGCATCGGCCCCGGCGGACGACGGGAGGTCGAGCAGCACGACCCGGGCGCCGGCCGCCACGAGTTCGGCGGCGGTGGCGAAGCCGAGCCCGGAGGCCCCGCCGGTGATCAGGGCGACCGAGCCGTCGATCCGCACCGGTCAGATCCGCTCGATGATCGTGGCGTTCGCCATGCCCGCGCCCTCGCACATGAGCTGCAGCCCGTACCGCCCGCGCGAGTCCTCGAGCTCGGACACGAGCGTCGTCAGCAGCCGGGTGCCCGAGGAACCGAGCGCGTGGCCCAGGGCGATCGCGCCGCCGCGCGGGTTGATGCGCTCGGGGTCGGCGTCGAATTCGCGCTGCCAGGCGAGCGGAACGGGCGCGAAGGCCTCGTTCACCTCGACGGCGTCGAAGTCGTCGATGCCCAGGCGGCTGCGGTCGAGGATCTTGCGGGTGGCGGGCAGGATGCCGGTGAGCATCTCGATCGGGTCGGAACCGACGACGGCGAAGTCCACGAACCGGGCCCGGGGGGTGAGGCCCAGCCGCTCCGCCGCGGCCTCGCTCGCGATGAGCACGGCGGACGCCCCGTCCGTGTAGGGCGACGAGTTGCCCGCGGTGATGCGCCAGTCGATCTCGGGGAACCGCCGCCCCAGCTCCTCGTCACGGAACGCGGGGTGCAGGGCGCCCAATCTTTCGACCGTCGTCCCCGGCCGCATCGTCTCGTCGACGTCGTGCACGCGCGTCGCGCCCTCCGCATCCGTCACCTCGATGGGAAGAATCTCGCGGGCGAACGCGCCGCGGGTCGTCGCCTCGCAGGCGAGCCGGTGCGAGCGGGCCGAGAACTCGTCGAGCGCCTCCCGGTCGAGGTTCCAGCGGGCGGCGATGAGCTCCGCCGAGATGCCCTGGTGCACGAGGCCCTCGGGAAAGCGCTCACGCACCATCGGCCCCCACTGGTCGCGGCCGAGGGTCGCCGCGTTGATGGGGTTCCTGCTCATCTGCTCGACCCCGCAGGCGATGACGACGTCGTAGACGCCCGCGAGCACGCCCTGCGCCGCGAACGCCACAGCCTGCTGGCTCGATCCGCACTGCCGGTCGACGGTGGTGCCGGGCACGGACACCGGGAAGCCCGCCGCGAGCACCGCGTTCCGGGTGATGTTCACCGCCTGCTCGCCCACCTGGGAGAGGCAGCCGCCGATAACGTCGTCGAGCAGGGCCGGATCGAGTCCGACGCGCTCCACGAGCGAGCGCAGGACCGTGCCCAGCAGGTCCACCGGGTGCATCATGGCGAGCGCACCCCCGTGCTTGCCCCGTCCGGATGCGGTGCGCACCGCATCCACGATCACCGCATTCGGCATGCCGCAGCCCCCTCCTCGTCGATCGGGATGCGTCCATTCTCCCTCTTTGGAGGAGGGAGCGGTTAGCGGGCCAGGACCTTCTGGATGCGCTGCAGGGACACGGGCACAGACGTGCCGAGCTGCTGCGCGAACAGGCTGATCCGCAGCTCCTCGAGCATCCACCTGGCCTGCACGATGTGCGGCGGCGCGTGCGCGGCGAGCGGGATGGTCCCGCCCGCGTCCGCGTACCTGGCGGTCGCGGTCTGCACCTCGGTGAGCCAGGCGCGGTCCCGGGCCGGGTTGTCCGCAAGCTTCTGCATGCGCGCGGTCACGCCCGCGAGGTAGCGGGGCAGATCGCGCAGATGGGCGAGCCCCGCGCGGGAGACGAAGCCCGGGTGCACGAGCCCCGCGATCTGCTCGCGTGCGTCGGTGAGAGCGGGTAGCAGCGACATGTTGGTCGCGGCCTTCACCGCCTTCTCCGCGGTGCGTGCGGCGGCGAGGATGCGGGTCACGGTCGCGACCGTCTCGAACATGCTGTCCATCACCACGCCGGAGACGCGATCCCGCGCCGTCTCGAACTGCACGCGCTGGAAGATCTGCCCGTCGGGCTGCACCCGCTCGAGTACCGAGTCGACGACGGCGACGAGGCAGTCCTCGAACAGCGCCTGGGTGTTCTGGTAGGGGCTCTGGGTGAGGGTCAGCTTCTCGGCCGACGTCAGGTGCTGCTGCACGTAGGCGACGGGGGAGGGCACCGCGAGCAGGAGCAGCCGCCGCACCCCGGCCGGCAGCTCGCGGGCCTGGTCGGCGGGTGTGCTCATCAGCCGGATCGCGACGCTCGATCCCTCGTCGACGAGGGTCGGGTAGGCGCGGATGACGGCGTCGCCCTGCCTGGTGTCGAGGAAGCGGGGGAGCTCGTCGAAGTCCCAGGTCGTGATGCCCGCACGCTCGATCGCGTGATGCGTGCGGGAGGACGCCTCGGCCACGCTCTCCCGGGCTCGGCTCGCGAGCCTCCGCTGCAGCTCGGGCAGCTCCTTGCCCTGGGCGACGGGCCGGCCCCGCTCGTCGACGACGGAGAACGACATGCGCAGGTGGGCGGGCACCCGCTCGAGGTCGAAGTCCTCCGGGGTCACCCGGACGCCGGTCTGGCGCGTCATGAGGGCGGAGAGGGTCACGAGGAAACCCCCGGTGCCGGTGCCCTCCGCGGGGTCCGGGACCGTTGCGGGAAGCGCCGCGAGCAGCCGGTCCGACCACTCGGCGGCAGGCACGAAGTTGCGCCGGATGGCCTTCGGCAGGCTCCGCAGCAGGGCGGTGATGAGCTCTGCGCGCATCCCGGGCACCTGCCAGTCGAAGCCCTCGGGCGAGAGCCGGGCCAGCAGCGCGAGGGGAACGGTCACGGTGACGCCGTCGTCCTCCGCGCCGGGCTCGAACCGGTAGCGCAGCTTCAGCCGCTGGTCGCCCTGCCGCCACGCGGCGGGGAAGGCGTTCTCGTCCACATCGACGCCGTCGTCGTCCTCGACGAGCGCCTCCGCCGTCATGGTGAGGAGGTCGGGCTGCCCCTCGCGCGCCTTCCGCCACCACGAGGTGAACCCCCGCACGGTGTTCACGTCCTGCGGGATGCGCCGGTTGTAGAACTCGAACACGGCCTCGTCGTCGAGCAGGATGTCGCGGCGGCGGGTGCGCTCCTCGACCTCGGCGAGCTCCCTGCGCAGCCGGCGGTTCTCCCGGTCGAAGTCGAAGAGCCGGTCACGGCCGGTCTCGTTCGGCCACTCGCCCTCGACGAGGGCGTGCCGGAGGAACAGCTCCCGGGCGTAGGCGGGGTCGATGCGGGCGAACTGCGCGCGCCTGCGGGCGATGATCGGCACGCCGAACAGCGTCACCCGCTCCCACGCCACGGCGGCGCCCTGCTTCTTCTCCCAGTGCGGCTCGCTGTAGCTGCGCTTCACCAGCTCGCCGGCGATGGGCTCGGCCCAGGCGGGATCGATGGCGGCGTTCATCCGCGCGAACAGGCGCGACGTCTCGACGAGCTCGGCGCTCATCACGGCGGCGGGCTGCCGCTTCGCGAGCGCGGAGCCCGGGAAGATCAGGAACCGCGACTGACGTGCGCCGATGTAGTCCTTCTTCGCCGCGTCCTTCAGGCCGATGTGGCTCAGCAGCCCGGCGAGCAGCGACTTGTGGATGCCGTCGGGGTTCACGCTCGGCTCGCCGATCGTGAGCCCGAGCGGCTTCGCCAGCTGGCGGAGCTGGCGAAGAACGTCCTGCCACTCCCGCACGCGCAGGTAGTTGAGGTACTCGGCCTTGCAGAGCCGGCGGAACGCGCTCGAGCCGAGCTCGCGCTGCTTCTCCTCCAGGTAGTTCCAGAGGTTGAGCAGGGTGAGGAAGTCGCTCGTCGGATCCGTGAACCGGGCGTGCATCTCGTCCGCCTGCTGCCGGCGCTCGAGCGGACGCTCGCGCACGTCCTGGATGGTGAGGGCCGCGACGATGATCATCACCTCGCGGCTTGTGCCGTGCCGCTTCGACTCGACGACCATGCGGGCGAAACGGGGGTCGATGGGCAGGCGGGCGAGGTCGCGGCCGACGCGGGTGAGCGCGGGCTGGCCCTCCTTGGTGCGCACCACGGCGCCGAGCTCGGCGAGCAGGTCGATGCCGTCCTTGATGCCGCGCGGGTCCGGTGGCTGCAGGAACGGGAACGCCGCGATGTCGCCGAGGCCGAGCGACACCATCTGCAGGATGACCGCGGCGAGGTTGGTGCGCAGGATCTCGGGCTCGGTGTACTCGGGACGCCGGGTGAAGTCCTCCTCGGAGTAGAGGCGGATGGCGATGCCGGGGCTGGTGCGGCCGGATCGACCCGAGCGCTGGTTGGCCGACGCCTGCGAGATGGCCTCGATGGGCAGGCGCTGCACCTTCGCGCGCACGCTGTACCGGGAGATGCGGGCGGTGCCGGCGTCGATGACGTACTTGATGCCCGGCACCGTGAGGCTCGTCTCGGCCACGTTCGTGGCGAGCACGACGCGGCGCCGGATGCCGGCCTGCGCCGAGGGGCGGAACACGCGGTGCTGGTCCGCGGCGGAGAGGCGGCCGTAGAGCGGCAGCACCTCGGTCGCCCGGTCGAGCGCCGAGCCGGAGGAGAGCCGGCCGCGGATCGACTCCTCGGCGTCTCGGATCTCGTTCTCGCCCGAGAGGAACACGAGCACGTCGCCGGGCGCCTCGCCCGCGAGCTCGTCGAGCGCGGCGTTGATGCCCTCGAGGTAGTCACGGTCGTCGGCCTTGATGCCGTCGTCGGCTTCCGCATCAGGGTCGTCGTCGTCCAGCTGCTCGGCGACGAGCGGGCGGTACCGGATGTCGACGGGGTAGGTGCGCCCGGACACCTCGACCACGGGCGCGCCGTCGAAGTGCCGGGAGAAGCTCTCCGGGTCGATGGTCGCGGAGGTGATCACGAGCTTCAGGTCGGGACGGGTCGGCAGCAGCTGCTTGAGGTAGCCGAGCAGGAAGTCGATGTTGAGGCTGCGCTCGTGCGCCTCGTCGATGATGATCGCGTCGTACTTGGCGAGCGTGCGGTCCCGGTGGATCTCGTTCAGCAGGATGCCGTCGGTCATCAGCTTGATGCGCGTCTCGGCGGAGACGCGGTCGGTGAACCGCACCTGGTAGCCGACAAGGCGGCCGACCTCGGACCCGAGCTCCTCCGCGATGCGCTCCGAGATGGTGCGGGCGGCGATGCGCCGGGGCTGGGTGTGCCCGATGCTGCTGCAGCCGAGCTCGAGCAGGATCTTCGGCAGCTGGGTCGTCTTGCCCGAGCCCGTGGCGCCCGCGACGATGACGACCTGGTTGTCCCGGATCGCGGCCGCGATGTCGTCGCGCTTCTGGCTGACCGGCAGCTCCGCCGGGTAGGAGATGACGAGGGTGCCGGCGTCCGCGGGTGCGGCGCTCTCTGGGGCGACGCTTTCGGGGGCGACGGCTTCCGGCGGCGTGGGTGACATGGCCTTCCATCGTACGTCCTCGGGTTCGCGCGGGAGCGTGCTCGCGACCGCGCGAGTAGACCTGAGGTATGACGGACACTCGATCAATACCCGCACTTCCCCTCTCCGACGGCACCACCATCCCGCAGTTCGGATTCGGGGTCTTCAAGGTGGATCCCGACCGCGCGTACGAGATCGTGAGCGACGCGCTCGCCGTGGGGTACCGGCACATCGACACCGCCGCCATCTACGGCAACGAGGAGGGCGTCGGCCGGGCCATCGCTGAATCCGGCATCCCGCGCGAGGAGCTCTTCGTCACGACGAAGCTCTTCAACACCGACCAGGGCTACGACTCGGCCTTCCGCGCGTTCGACACCAGCATCCAGCAGCTCGGCCTCGACTACGTCGACCTCTACCTCATCCACTGGCCGTGCCCCGCGAAGGACCTCTACGTCGACAGCTGGCGCGCGCTCGAGAAGATCCGCGAGAACGGCGGGACCCGCTCCATCGGCGTCTCCAACTTCATGGTGCCGCACCTCGAGCGCCTCGCCGCTGAGACGGACACGGTGCCCGTGGTGAACCAGATCGAGCTGCACCCCTACCACCAGCAGCCCGAGGTTACCGCCTACGGGCGGGAGCACGGCATCGTGACCGAGGCGTGGAGCCCGCTCGCGGCCGGGGCGATCCCCGAGGACGCACCCATCGTCGACGCGGCCGCGGCGCACGGCAAGTCGAACGCGCAGGTGATCCTGCGCTGGCACATCCAGACCGGCAACGTCGTGTTCCCCAAGTCCAACCGGCGCGAGCGCATGATCGAGAACCTCGACATCTTCGATTTCGAGCTGAGCGACGACGAGGTGACGGCGATCAGCGCCCTCGAGCGCGAGGGCCGCGTGGGCGGGAACCCCTTCGAGGTGAACTGACATGACCAACCGCCTCGGCGACGCCGTGAGCCCCTACCTGCGCAGCCACGCCGACAACCCCGTCGACTGGTGGCCGTGGGGGCCGGACGCGTTCGCCGAGGCGGAGCGGCGCGACGTGCCCGTGCTCGTGTCCATCGGCTACGCCACCTGCCACTGGTGCCACGTGATGGCGCGGGAGAGCTTCGCCGACCCGGAGCTCGCCGCCGTGCTGAACGAGGGGTTCGTGTCCATCAAGGTGGACCGCGAGGAGCATCCCGACGTGGACGCGAGCTACATCGCGGCGGCCGGCGCCTTCACGAGGAACCTCGGCTGGCCGCTCAACGTGTTCGTGACGCCGCGGGGACGGGTGTTCCACGCCGGCACGTACTCGCCACCCCGGCCGATCGTGGGGCATCCGTCGTTCCGGCAGATCCTCGACGCGGTCACGGAGGCATGGCAGGAGCGCCGGCTCGACGTCGAGGAGAACGCCGACCGGCTCGCCCAGGCGCTCGCCGCGGCGGCGGAGCGGTTGGCTGCGGCGTGGGACGAGCTTCCGGATGCGGGCGCGTTCGACCGCATCGCCGCAGAGCTGCTCGGGCACGAGGACCGCGAGTTCGGCGGCTTCGGCAGCGCGCCCAAGTTCCCCATGGTGCCCGTGCTTCTGCTCCTGCAGACGCTGGGCGCGGGCGGGTTGCTGTCCCCGGAGCGCTCCGCCCAGCTGCGCGCCCTCGTGTCGCGCACGCTGCGGACGATGGCCGCGTCCGACCTGCGCGATGGCGTCGAGGGCGGCTTCTTCCGCTACTCCACCAAGCGTGACTGGTCCGACCCGCACTACGAGCGCATGCTGTACGACAACGCGCTGCTGCTCGACGCCTACACCCGCCTCGCCCAGAGCGGCGTCGGCGGGGAAGAGGACGGCGAGGAGGCGGCCGAGGCCGCCGGTATCGCGGCGGGCATCGCCTCCTTCCTGACCACGGTGCTGCAGCGACCCGAGGGCGGCTTCGGCTCCGCGCAGGACTCGGAGAGCTACGTCGACGGCGCGCGCGTCGAGGGCGTCTACTACTCCCTGGACGCGGAGGCCAGGCGCTCGCAGCCGCCCCCCGCGGTCGACGGCAAGGTACTCACCGGCTGGAACGGCCTCGCCATCGCCGCCCTGTCCCGGGCCGGGGTCGCGCTCGACCGGCCGGACTGGGTCGACGCGGCCGCCCGGGCGGCCGACTTCCTGCTCGACGCCCACCTCGGCGAGGACGGCTCCCTCCTGCGCGCCTCCCTCGACGGCCGACCCTCGCCCGCGACCGCGACGCTCGAGGACCACGGCATGTTCGCGGGAGGCCTGCTCGAGCTGGCGCTGGCCCGGGGGGACGCCCGCTACGCGTCGATCGCGCGCGGGCTCATCGACGCCCTCATCGTCCCCGGCCGCGGGTTCGCGGTGCCGGGCGGCGCGGATCCCACACTCAGCGCGTTCGGGCTCGCGCTCACGGTCGATCTGAGCGAGGGCGCGTACCCGTCCGGCCTCAGCGCGGCCGCCTCCGCGGCGCACCGGCTGTTCCTGCTCACCGCCGACGCCCGCTACCTGGAGGCGGCGCGGTCCGCGCTCGGCACGGTCGCCCCGTCCGCCGTGCAGGCATCCGTGTCGTTCGGCGCCACGCTGGAGGCGATGGTGCACGTCTCGACGGAGCCCACCCAGCTCGTGGTCGTCACGGGCGAGGGGGGTCGGGACGCCGATGGCGGGGAGCCAGTCGTGTCGAGCGCGTCAGGACAGGACTCGGCGGCGCCGGCGGACTCGGGGTCCGCGGGCATCCTCCGCCTGGCCCGCTCGGCCTTCGGCTCCGGCCTCGGACCGGGCTCGATCTGCGCGATCGCGAGCCCCGCGGCGGCGGAGGCGTTCGCGTCGGCCGGCTTCGAGCTGTTCGAGGGCCGGCGCCCGGTGCGCGGCGAGACCACGGCGTACTACTGCACGGACTTCGTCTGCCGGCTCCCCGTCACCGACCCGGCCGCGCTCGGTGCGCTCCTCCACCCCACCCCCTGACCCGCCCTGTCCCCCCCGTCCCACCCCCGGTCCCACTCCCGTGAGGTGCCCGAATCGGTCCCCATTCGGCCCGAAACGGGACCGAAGCGGGCACCTCAGCGGTGCTTCGCGCGGGCGCGGCGGGCCGCAGCGGGCTTGCTGGGCGGGGCCGGCGGGTCGCCCAGCACGAGCGGCGCATCCGGGTCCGCCGCCCACTCGTTGAGAGAGCCGTCGTAGATCGCGACGTTCCGGTACCCCAGCAGCGTGAGGGCCAGGGCGTCGGATGCGGCCGCGATCCCGGCGCCGCAGTACGCCACGACACGGGGCGCCCCCAGCACCGGCGCGAGGATTGAGCGGAGACTTGCACCGTCGAGCAGCTTTGACGACGCATCACGCAGCTGCGCGGCCGGCACGCTGACGCTGCCCGGCAGCACGCCGGGCCGGGGCCGGGTGGTCGCCGCCTCGCCCGTGAACTCGCCGGCCGGGACCGCACACAGCAGCGCCGCATCCTCGTCGCCGCGCAGCACGGCCTCGACGAATGCCCGGTCCACCCACAGCTCCTCGCGGGGCTCGGCGACGAATGTCGCGGGGGACGGTTCGTTGTGGCCGGTCTCGACCTCGCGCTCCTCGCCCCGCCACTTCGCGAGCCCGCCGTCGACCACCGCGACGTCGTCGTGACCGAACGCGCGGAACAGCCACCAGAGGCGCGGCGCCCAGTTGCCGCCCTCGACGTCGTAGATCAGCACGGTCGTGTCGCGGCCGATGCCGAGCGCCCCGGCCGCTGCCTCGAACCGTGCCGCGGTCGGCCGGGTGAACGGGTGCGGAGCACCCGGCTCGCTGAACTCCTCGATCAGGTCGGCGAAGTACGCGCCGGGCACGTGCCCGTCGAAGAGGTAGGAGTCGTAGCCGCTCAGCCAGGCCCGGCCGCCCGCCGGGGTTTCGTAGGAAAGCACGCTCGCGTCGAGCACGACCATGCGCTCGGCTCCCAGGTGGTCGGCAAGCCACTGCGTGGAGACGACGGGGGAGGAGAGGCGTGCGCTCATGCGGCCACGCTAGGCGCGATCCCTCTCGACCGCACCCGGTGGAGTCACGTGCGGTAATCCGTGAGGTGCCCACTTCGGACCCTGTTTCGGCGAAAGAGGGACCGAAGTGGGCACCTCACGGGGTGAGCAGGAAGCGAGGGAGGGGGCGGTCAGCACTCGATGACGTTGACCGCGAGGCCGCCCGTCGAGGTCTCCTTGTACTTCGTGGACATGTCGAGCCCGGTCTGGCGCATCGTCTCGATCACCGTGTCGAGCGAGACCAGGTGCACGCCGTCGCCGTTCAGCGCCATGCGCGCGGCGTTCACCGCCGTGGAGGACGCGATCGCGTTGCGCTCGATGCAGGGGATCTGCACGAGGCCGCCGACCGGGTCGCAGGTGAGCCCGAGGTGGTGCTCCATGGCGATCTCGGCCGCGTTCTCGACCTGGGCGGGCGTGCCGCCGAGCACCGCGCAGAGGGCGCCCGCCGCCATGGCGCAGGCGGACCCCACCTCGCCCTGGCAGCCGGCCTCGGCGCCGGAGATCGAGGCGTTGGCCTTGAACAGCGAGCCGATGACGGTCGCCGTCAGCAGGTACTCGCGGATGCCGTCCGGCGACGCACCCGGCACGAACCGCAGGTAGTAGGAGGCGACGGCCGGAAGGATGCCCGCCGCGCCATTGGTCGGCGCAGTGACGACCCGGCCGCCCGACGCGTTCTCCTCGTTCACGGCGAGGGCGAAGGCCTGCAGCCACTCGTGGGTCGTGTCGCGCTCGCGGGCCGCGTCGACGGCCTCGAGCCGCTCGCGCATCCGCTCGGCGCGGCGGCGCACGCCGAGCCCGCCCGGCAGCGATCCCGTCGCGTACAGCCCGGCCGACACACACGCGGCCATGGCGGACCAGATGGCGTCGAGCCCGGCGAGGGTCTTGGTCCTGTCGCGAATCGCGTCCTCGTTCTCGAGGGCGACCTGCGCGAACGTCGTGTCCCGCCGGGCGCACAGCTCGACGAGCTCGGCCGCCGTGTCGAACGCGTGCGGCAGGCCCTGGGGCAGCGGGCGGTGATCGTCCTCGCCGTCGCGCAGGATGAAGCCGCCGCCGACGGAGTAGTAGGTGCACTCGAGCACGACGGCGCCGTCGGCATCGAACGCGGTGAGGGTGAGGGCGTTCGGGTGCCCGGGGAGCCGCACGAACGGCTCGAAGGTGAGGTCGCCCCCGGAGACGCGAACCGGCAGCACGCCGGCGAGCAGCAGCTCGCGCTCGCCGCGCCCCGGCCACAGGCCGCGGACCGCCGCGGGGTCGCAGGTCTCCGGCGACATCCCGGCCAGGCCCGCGAGCACGGCGTCCGGCGTGCCGTGGCCGAGGCCGGTCGCCCCGAGGGAGCCGAACAGGCGGCAGGTGACGCGCCGGATCGTCGCGCCCTGAGGGGTAGCGACGCACTCCGCGGCGAAGTCGCGTGCGGCCCGCATCGGGCCGACGGTGTGCGAACTCGATGGCCCGATGCCGACGGAGAAGAGGTCGAGGGCCGAGACGTACGCAGTCACGCTCCGAGCATACGTCGCGGTCGCGACGCGCTCACCCCGACCAGTGGGGTGAACGGGCCCCGGAAACCACGAAGACCCCGGAAGCCTTGCGGCTCCCGGGGTCTCGTCGTTCCGAGCGGTGTTACGCGCGCGAGCGACCGCGGTTGGTGACCGCGCCGTAAATCAGGAGCACGATGATCGAGCCGAGGATGGCAAGAACCCACGTCCAGATGTCGAAGAAATCGCCCAGCGGGCGGTTGAGGATGAGGCCGCCGAGGAACCCGCCGAGAAGCGCTCCCACCACGCCGAGAACGAGGGTGATGAGCCAGCCACCACCCTGCCTACCCGGGAGGATCAGCTTCGCGATGGCGCCGGCGATCAGACCCAGAATCAGAAAACCGATGATGCCCATGACTTACTCCTAAACGTTGTTCATGACCCCCGAACGCGGGGGTTACTGATGTCAACACTGGCACGAAGAAGTTCAGCAGCAAAGTGGAAGATTCCTCTCAGGCGAGAAAAGAATAACAATCGTTATTTATGAATCCCGCCGTGACCGGGCGTATTGGCTCCAGGTGCGGGTTCCGAAAATTAATGTGCCAATGACCAGCCACGGCACCAAAACGGTTATGTGCAGGAGCATCGCGAGGAGGCTGAGTACGCTCCCGCAGACCACGACGATGGCGAAGGGCACGAGCAGGGAGGGACGTCGATTCATGCGACGCGCCCCCGTTCCGGGGGCCCATCGGTGGACTGCAGGCGGGGCTGGATCGACAGCACGATCCGGCGCAGGTCGAGGGCCACGGATGCGGCGGTGCCGTCCGGGTCGCGGTTGGCCACCCGCTCGTCGCTCAGCCGGGCGAACAGGGCATCGAGAGCGTGGCGGGCGTCCCGCAGCCGGTCGTCCTGATCCTCGCCCGTCTTCCACGCCCGCACGAGGTCGGCGGAGGCGTGCAGCGCGACGCTCAGCGGCTCGAGGGCATCGTCCGGGAGGCTCACGTCGAAGGGGGACTTCCACACCACGCTCGCCAGTGTGTCGCTGATGTTGCGCACATGGAAGCCGACCCGCTCCATGATCTCGAGATCGCGCTCGTCCTGGTCGGCGTCCCGGCGGTGCAGCCGGGCGCGCGGGTTGGCCCGCCGGCTGTCCGCGGCCTCCTGCAGGGCGGCACGCACGTCGGCGGCGGTGTCGGCGAGCCCCTCCGTGGACGCCGCCCAGTCCTCGTGCGCTGGCGGCCAGTCTTCGGTGAGGGCCGTCCCCATGTCGTCGAGGTACGTCGCGATCGACGCCCGGAAGCCGGACATCTTCGCGACGGCGGCGTCGATGCGCAGCGGCGGGAGCACGAGCAGGTTGACGAGGAGCCCGACCACCGCGCCCATGCCCGTCTGCAGGAGATAGGAGAGCGAGAACGGCTCGGGGTCGGTGCCGCCGATCACCAGCACGAAGAGGGCGGCGACCGCGACGTAGTCCCGGCCCGCGCCGAGCCGGCGGATGCCGCCGAGCGAGACACCGACCGCGACCACGATGGCGATCTCGACGACCGCCGGCGCGTCGAACGGAAGCAGCGCAAGGGCGATCAGGATGCCGAGCCCGAGTCCGAGCAGGGTCTGCAGGCCGTAGCGGAGCGTGCCGATGACCGTCGCGCTCATGCTGATCACCGCGCCGAAGGCGGCGTAGTAGGAGTAGTCGCGCAGAGGCTCGGGGAGCAGACCGCCGAGCCACCACGCGATGGCGGCGGCGAAGGCGGTCTTCGCCGCGAAGACGAGCCGCGACGGGGGGAACGCGGAACGGAGCCGCGACGGCACGGCGCGGGGGTCGAACGCCAGGGAGGGGAGTCGCATCCGCCCCATCCTGTCGCCTCCGGCCGGGAAGAACATCCGCGACCGCACCGATTCAGCGAGCGGTCAGGACCAGCGCATCGCGAACGCGGACGCCACGGCGCCGCGCACCGGTGTGCGGACGAGCGCCCGGATGGTGGCGTTGCGGAGGGCGAGGGTGGCGCCGCGGCTGGGTCGGCCGAGGGCCATGTTCGCCTCGGACAGCAGTGCGGCGCGGCGGGCGGCTCGCAGCCGGTCGCGCTCGTACCGGGCGAATGCGGCCGCATCGATGCCGGCGCCGGGTCGCGACGCGGTGCCGTCGCGCAGCGCGGCGAGCACGAGCGGCGCGAGCGCGGCCGCATCCAGCCAGCCGAGGTTCATGCCCTGGCCGCCGATGGGGCTCACCTCGTGGGCGGCGTCGCCCGCGAGCAGCAGCCGGCCCCGGCCGAGGCGTTCCGCGATGCCGCGCTGCACCGAGAACGCGCTGAGCATGGTGTTGCGTGAGGCTTCCAGCCGCTCACCGGTCCGATCCTCCACGAGTCGGGCGAGCCGGTCCGCCGACGGGTCCGACTCGAGCTCCGACGTGCGGGCGACCCACCGGCGCACGCCGCCGGGCAGCGGGAAGGACTCGACGACGCCGCCGGGCTCGAGGTAGAGCACGGCGAGGTCGCCGTCCGCCGTGTCGTCCGGGAAGTCGCCCATCAGGTAGGTGTCGGGGTGCGTGCGCCGGCGCACCGCGATCCCGGCGGCGTCGCGCAGGGTACTCCGGCCGCCGTCGGCGGCCACCACGAACCGGGCCGACAACTCGCCGCCGTCCTCGGTCTGCACGCTCATGCCGTCCTCCCCGGCGGTCGCCGAGCGCACGCCGACGCCGCGGCGGAGGGCGCCGGGGGAGAGCTGCTCGAGCCGCGCCTCGAGCAGCTCCTCCGTGCGGTTCTGCGGCAGCGTGATGACGAACGGATGGCTCGGGGAGACCCGGGTGAGCGGGAGGGTGCCGAGGTCGCGCCCGCCGCAGCGGCCGACGCCGGCGGTGATGCGCCGGCCCTCCGCGACGACGGCGTCGCGCACGCCCACGCCGGCCAGGGCGTCGAGCGAGGGCGGGTGGATGCCGATCGCGCGGCTGTGGGCCGACCGCTCCGCGCGCCTCTCGAACACGCGCACGTCCGCGCCGCCCTGGGCGAGCTGGGCCGCGAGCATCAGGCCGACCGGGCCCGCCCCCACCACGACCACATCATGCACGTGGCACGCCCGGGGCGCGGTGGACGAGCAGGTTCCGGAAGGGGAACCGGTTCTCGACGGTCCAGCCCGCCGGTGCCACCGCCCGCAGTTCGGGGCCGGTGAAGCTGCGCCGGATGGAGGTGAGGCCGTCGGCGCGGATGAAGGAGTCGCGGAAGAACGGCCACGTGCCCATCGAGAACGCGGCGTAGGCGAGCGGACTGCGCTCGATGTCGCTGTGCACGGCGAGCCTCGCGGACAGCCGCTCCGAATCCGCGAGCAGCGCGGCGAGCTCGGCCGGCGACAGGTGGTGCAGCACGTGGTTGGAGGTGACGAGATCGAACCGGGCGCCCTCGGTTACGAGGTCCCCGCTCAGCGCCGCCCGGAAGGTGAGGCCGGGCACCGGCGGCTGAACGGAGGCGTACGCCTGCGCGCGGGGATCGGGGTCGATCGCGGTGATCCGCAGCCGGAAGCCGTCACGCGCCGCCCAGGCGGCGAGCAGGCGCGGCACGTCGCCGCCCCCGGAGCCGATGTCGAGCAGGGTGTTCTCGCGTCCCCGCACGAAGGCGGGGCGGAGCAGATGCCGGTAGGTCGACCGCCAGCCCGCCACGACCCGGTTTACCACCCGGAAGTGGTGGTAGGTGCGCTCGAGGGCGCGCGGGTCGCAGCCGGGGTCGTCCATGATCTCGCGGGCGTCGGTCGCCCGCGAGGAGAGGACGAACCGGCTCACAGCGCGGCGGGAACGAGCGCCTCCGCGGCCGACTCGGCCCCGTCGGCGGTGTCGGGGACCCGGGTGTCCGCGCTCGACCCGGCGGCGGGGTCCGCGGCGGCGGCAGGGACGCTGGCGGGGACCCGGGTGAGCAGGCCGGCCTCGACCGTGAGCCCCGGTCCGAACGCCATGGCGCAGACGCGCTCGCCGCCGCCCTCGACGGGTCCCTCGAGGATCTGCTTGAGGACGAACAGGATGGTCGCGCTCGACATGTTGCCGTAGTCGCGCAGTGTGTCGCGCGAGGGGGCGAGCTGCTTCTCGCTGAGCCCCAGCTTGCCCTCGACCTTGTCGAGGATGCTGCGGCCGCCGGGGTGGATCGCCCAGTGCTCGATGTCGCGGTAGGGCGCCTCGGCGAGGTGCGGCTCGTGCGCGAGCAGCGGCGAGAGGGCGCCTTCGATGTGCTCGTCGATGATCTTCGGCACGTAGCTGCTCAGCACCATCTCGAAGCCCTCGTCGCCGATCTTCCACGCCATGTCGGCCTCGCCGACCGGGGTGAGCTCGGTGGTCAGGTGGTCGATGCGCAGCGTCGCCGCGTCGGGCGGAGGAGTGCGGCCCGTCACGACCGCGGCCGACGCGCCGTCGGCGAAGACCGAGGCGGCCACGATCTGGTCCGGGTCGTTGGAGCTGCGCACGTGCAGGGAGCACAGCTCCGCGCTGATCACGAGCACGACCGCGTCCGGGTCCGCCTCGCAGAACGCCTTCGCCGCGCGCAGGGCGGGGAAGGCGGCGTAGCAGCCCATGAAGCCGATGTGGAAGCGCTGCGTCGTCGTCGCAAGGCCGAGCTCGCGCACGACCTGGTAGTCCGGCCCCGGAGCGTAGAACCCCGTGCAGGACACGGTGATGACGTGCGTCACGTCCTCCGGCCGGAGCTCGGGGCACGCCTCGAGCGCCTTCCGGCCGGCCTCGAGGAACAGCGGTGCCGCCTGAGCGATGTAGAGCTCGTTGCGCACCCGGGTGCCCGGTGAGAGCATGCGGCCGGACGCGGAGTCGTAGAAGACGGAGTCACCGGGCCGGTCCTCGAAGTCGAGCTCCTCGATCACCGTGTGCCTGCGCTCGATGCCGGAAGCGTCGAACGCGGCGCCGATCAGGCGCTTGGCCAGCCGGCCGAGGTCGGGCTGCTGTGCGAACACGTCCCGCACGACGGGCTGGGAGAACGTGGTCCTCGGGACGGCTGTGGCGATCGACCTCATTGTGACGGGCATCCTTCATTCTAGGAACGAAGGCCTGATCGAGAACCCCGAGCGAGGAAATTCCGACCGTGCTAGCGTGCGCCCGCCTTGCGCGACGAGATGACGCCCGTGTCGAAGCCGAGCAGGTGCAGTCCGCCGTGGAAGCGGGCGTGCTCCACCTTGATGCAGCGGTCCATGACGGTGGTCAGGCCCTTGCTCTCCGCGTACTCCGCCGCCTCCTGGTTCCAGATGCCGAGCTGCACCCAGATGGTCTTCGCGCCGGAGGCGAGCACGTCGTCCACGACGCTCGGGATGTCGCCCGCCTTGCGGAAGACGTCGACGATGTCCGGCACCTCGGGCAGCGAGGCGAGATCCGGGTACGCCTTCTGGCCGAGGATCGTGTCGGCGTTGGGGTTCACGAAGTAGACCCGGTAGTCGCTCGACTGCAGAAGGTAGGTGCCGACGAAGTAGCTCGACCGCGTGGTGTTCGGCGAGGCGCCGACGATGGCGACGGACTTCGCGCGGCGCAGGATCGCCTGCCGCTCCCTGGCGCTTGGTCCCACCCAGGTGCGCTGCGACTTCAGCAGCTTCGCCAGGGGGCTCGAGCGCGGGATCTCGCAGGTGAGGCCGTTGGAGAGCACCGCCGTCGTGGTGCCCGGCGTCTCGTCGACGGGCGCGGTGGGGCCGGAGTCGGGCGTCGCGGCGGGATGCGCGCTGGTCTGGGCGGCGGGCAGCCCGCCGGTGTCGAAGCTCATGCTCAGGCCTCCTTCGTGGCGGCGTCCAGCGCCTGGTCGAGATCGTAGATGATGTCCTCCACGTCCTCGATGCCGACGCTGAGCCGCACGATGCCGGGCAGCACGCCCGCGTCGAGCAGCTGCGCCTCGGTGAGCTGGGCGTGCGTCGTGGAGGCGGGGTGGATGACGAGGGTCTTCGCGTCGCCGATGTTCGCAAGGTGGCTGGCGAGCTCGACGGACTCGATGAAGCGCTGACCGACCGCGCGGCCGCCCTTCACCTCGAAGCTGAAGACGGAGCCGGGCCCCTTCGGTAGGTACTTCTGCGCCCGCTCGTGGTGCGGGTGGGCGGGGAGGCCCGCCCAGTTCACGGAGGCGATGCGCGGGTCGGCGTCCAGCCACTCCGCCACGACGCGCGCGTTGTCGACGTGGGCCTGCAGGCGGTAGGGCAGCGTCTCGACGCCCTGCGCGAGCAGGAAGGCGGAGTGCGGGGCGAGCACGGGGCCGATGTCGCGCAGCTGCTCCGCGCGGAGGCGGGTGAGGAACGCGTACTCGCCGAAGTTGCCCGACCAGTTGAGGCCGCCGTAGCTGGCGACCGGCTGGTCGAACAGCGGGAAGCGGGGGCTGTCCCAGTCGAACAGGCCGGACTCCACGACCACGCCGCCGAGCGTCGAGCCGTGGCCGCCGAGGAACTTCGTGGCGGAGTGAATCACGATGTCCGCGCCCCACTCGATCGGCCGGTTGAGGTAGGGGGTCGCGATGGTCGAGTCGATGATGAGCGGAATGCCCGCGGCGTGGGCCACGGCGGCGAGGCCCTCGATGTCGGCGATCTCGCCGGACGGGTTCGCCACGGTCTCGGCGAACAGCACCTTGGTGCGGTCGGTGATCGCGGCGGCGTAGTCCTCGGCGTGCGAGGACTGCACGAAGGTGGTCTCGACCCCGAACCGGCGCAGGGTCACGTCGAGCTGGGTGATGGAGCCGCCGTAGAGGTTGGCGGAGGCCACGATGTGGTCGCCCGCGCCGACGAGGGAGGCGAACGTGATGTACTGCGCGCTCAGCCCGCTGGCCGTGGCGACCGCGCCGAGCCCGCCCTCGAGGCTCGCGATGCGCTCCTCGAAGGACGCGACGGTGGGGTTCGACAGCCGGGAGTAGACGTTGCCGTACTTCTGCAGGGCGAAGCGGGCGGCCGCGTCCGCCGTGTCGTCGAAGACGAACGCGCTGGACTGGTAGATGGGCAGGGCCCGGGCGCCGGTCGTCGCGTCCGGGATGTTCCCGGCGTGGATGGACCGTGTCTTAAAGCCGTACTCGCGATCTGCCATGCGCGTCACGCTACCCGAGCATCCGGAGCGGACCGCGGCGGCACCGTAACACGGCGCCATGCTCGCTACCTATAGGAGGGGGCGGCCTCCCGCGAGCCCTGCCACCGGCTGTCGGCGGTGACCCACGGCATCGAGAGGCCCGCGATCAGCGCGCCCAGGCCACCGACCACGAGGTCGCCGATGGTGTCCTCGTAGGCGACGAAGATCGTGGGGTCGAGGAAGCGGTTCCCCGCCCACTCGCCGACCTCCCACAGCACTCCGGCCATGAAGCCGATGGCGACGGTGACGAGGACGAGCGCCCGCGCCGGGAGCTCGGGGAGCACGTCGACCCGCTGGAACAGCACGACGGCGAGCGCGGCGATCAGCCCGTTCAGCAGCAGGTGCACCGGGATGTCGATCGCCGGCGCCAGCACGTACAGGTCGAGTGCATTCGCCCACGCGGCGACGAGCAGGACGATCGAGGTGGTGATGTCGAGCGCGGGCCGGACGCCGAGGAACCGCGTCATCACGAGCCCGATGGAGACCAGTCCGAACACGCCGAACAGCAGGGGATCGAAGGTCATGCCGGCGATGACGCCGCTGATGAACCCGAGCAGGCGGATGGCGTCCGCCACGACCTCACCGGTGTCGCGCGGAACCCGGAGGAACGTCTCGACCATGGCGGAAGGTTATCCACCAACCCTGACCGGAAGGCGCAGGATCGCCTGCACTGCCTCGTGGTCCGAGGGGGCGACCCCGCCGGGGCGTGCGGCGTTGATCCCCGCGACGTCGATCTCGACCTCCGGTGTCGCCAGCAACCAGTCGATACGGTCGCCCTGCCGCGGAGGCCGGAAGCCGGAGTAGGTGCGCCAGGCGGGAGACGCCCGGGTCCCGGCCGCATCCCAGGTGTCGACGAGCGCCTCGGTCAGGATCCGGTGGGCGGGGGAGCCGACACCGGCGTTCGCGTCGCCCATCAGGAGGGTGGGCCGCGGCGCGCCGAGCGGGGGCCACGTGCCGCGGGCGACGTCACGCAGCAGCTCCGCCGAGCGGCGGCGCGAGCGCCCGGACAGGGGATCGAGGTGCGTGTTGACGACACGGAAGCCCGCGCCGGTGGCGGCGTCGGTGAAGTCCGCGACGACGAAGACCCGCGGCCAGGGGTTCCCCCAGGACCGGGACCCTGCGACCGTCGGGGTGTCGCTCAGCGCGTACTGCCGCCACCGCTCCAGCGTCAGCCGGTCGGGGTCGTAGAACAGGGCGCAGTGCTCGCCGCCGCCGCCCGCGTCCCGGCCGCGCCCCACCCACCGGGCGCCGAGGCTCGCCGCGATCCACTCGACCTGCTCGGGCAGCGCCTCCTGCACCCCGAGCACCGTCGGTCGCTCGGTCTGCAGCACGGCGCGGATCGCGTCGCGGCGCCGGTCCCAGCGGTCCGGGCTCGAGCGCCGGGCGAGCGGCAACCGCCGTCGCACGTTCCACGTCATCACCGAGAGGGCGGGAGGGGTGGCGGGGCCGAGCAGCGCAGGGTCCGTCATGCCGCCGAGGCTACCGGCCGCCCCCAGTTCAGAGGTTGCCGCCGCCCCCTGCCCCCGGGATTCCGCGGGGGGCGCGGAATCGCCCCCGTAGTGGGGCGTAGGAGGGGTTTTCACCCCGGCCGTAGCGTGTGGCTCGTCGCGGACGCACCGCGCTCCGGATTCCCGGAGGCGGGATCCCGCCACATCCTCCGCATTCTTCCGATTGGAATCGTCATGACCGCTCCCAGCGCATGACCGCTCCCAGCGCACGCGTCCGCACCATCGTCGGCCTCAGCGTCGGCCCCGCCGCCATCCTCGTCGCCGGCGCCCTGGTGTTCCAGGGCTCGCAGGCGGCCTTCACGTCCAACACGCGCAGCGCGGGCAACGCCTGGAGCGCCGGACAGGTCGCCCTGACCGACGACGACATGGGCGCCGCGGCGTTCACGATCGAGAACCTCGTCCCCGGACAGGGCGGCGAGAAGTGCATCGTGGTCACCTCGAACTCGAACGTGGCGGGAGAGGTGCGCGCGTACACGCAGAACCTGTCCAAGTCGGCGCAGGGTCTCGAGAACCGCATCACGTTCGACCTCCAGCAGGGCACCGGCGGCACGTTCAACGACTGCACCGGCTTCGTTCCCGCCCCCGACACCGTTCCCGCCGCGCCGCTCTCCACCCTCGCGCAGGTCAACTTCGACTACGCCACCGGCGGCTCCGCGTGGAGCACGACGGGCACGGCCGGCGAGAAGAAGACCTACCGCGGCGTCTGGAAGTTCGACACGACGGGCATGACCCAGCAGGAGATCGACGCCCTGCAGGGGGCCCGCACGAGCATCGACCTCGTCTGGGAGCTGCAGAGCAAGTAGCCGACAGCCGCGGCCGAAGCCGCGGCTGACAGCCGCACGTGCTTCGACCGCCCGGCCATCGCCTCGACCGACAGGACCTCCCATGGGAAAGCGCTTCGCATCCGGCCGTCGCGGCCGGACCGGCTCCGGCGCCGTCCTCTCACGGGACGGCTGGGGCTGGTTCCTGCTGGGTTCGGCATCGCGCGGCTACCTCACCACGGTGCTCGGGCTCGCGGTGATCGCGTTCGCACCCGCCCTGCTCGGCTGGCACCCGTCCGTCGTCCAGAGCGGCTCGATGATGCCGGACATTCGGCCCGGCGACGTCGTCCTGGCGGAAGCCCTGCCGGAGGGCGAGCCGCCGGAACTCGGGCGCGTCGTGCAGTTCCGCAACCCCGCGGCCGCGGAGCCGGACGGGGTCGCCCGCACGCGGTTGCACCGCATCGTCGAGGACAACGGGGACGGGACCTACATCACGAAGGGCGACGCCAACGCCGACCCGGACAGCGTCGCCATGTCGGCGGACCAGGTGATCGGCCAGGGACGACTGCTCGTGCCGTTCATCGGTCTGCCGAGCGTCTGGCTCGGGCACGGTCATTTCCCCGCCCTCCTCCTCTGGCTGGCGCTCACCGCGGGCGCGATCGCCGCCGCCGCGGCAACTGTCGGCACCGGCACGCGCACCGCCGCTCCCGAGGGGACAGATGCGGAACCAGGAACCGGAACCGGGACACGACGCCGCCGCTGGAGGGGGCGGGGAACGGGCGCGCCCGGTGAGCCCACCCCCGCCGCTCCCGCCCCGGCCGAGTCCGGCGAGCAGGCCGTCGCACGGCGGGCGATCCTGACCCTGGCCGGGGGAGCGGCGCTCGGCATGGTCGTGGTGCGGCCGGAGGAGTCGGCCGCCGCCTTCAGCACGCGCACCTCGGCGGTCAGCAGTTCCTGGCGGGTGGCCAGCGCGCCGGCGCTCAGCGCGGGCCGCGCCGCCCCGTTCGCCCTTCTCGCGTACTCGAGCATCACGAACGCGGAGCAGTTCGGGCTCGGCACGACCGTGCAGGGCAGCGTCGCGGTCAGCCCCGGCTCGACCTTCTCCGGTTTCCGGCAGACGGACGTGTCCGGCACCATCGAGCTCGGCAACCTGACGGCCAGGAACGTCCGGGCGGACGCCCTCGCCCTCTACGCCGCGCTCGGCACCCGGGCCACCACTTCGACGCGGGTGCCGACGCTGACCGGAACCATCCGCCCCGGCGTCTACGCGAGCACGACCGGCGCCTTCACCGTCAGCGGCACGGTCACCCTCGACGCGCGGGGTGACTCGAGCGCCGTCTTCGTGTTCTCCGCGGCGACCATCGCGACGGCGGCGAGCAGCGTGATCGTGCTCGCGAACGGCGCCTCCGCGGCCAACGTCTACTGGCGCGCGACCAACACCGTGAATCTCGGCCAGAGCGCGGTCGGTCGGGGAACCTTCCTCGCCAACGGCAACGCCACGGTGCAGAAGGGTGGCTACGTGACCGGCCGGGTGATGTCGCTGAACGGTGCGATCACCATCACGCGGTCCGACGTCGTGCTTCCGGCCTGATTTCACGAAATATCCCGGCTCGGCATGCTCGGCGTACGCCCTCGAACGTGTTAACTGGAAACGTCACCAAAAGTTGCGGAAGACGTCCCCAATGACGAGGAGAGCCATGGGTTTCACGATCGGTTTCATCGGCGCAGGTCAGTTCGCCGGCCACTTCATCAACCTGTTCACCCTGCATCCCGACGTGGACGCGGTGTACGTCACCGACGTGCACGAGGACCGGGCCACAGAGCACATGGAGCGCTACGGCCTCGCCGGAACGTTCCCGGACGCCGACTCGATGCTCGCGTCGCCGGACGTCGACGCGGTCGCCATCTTCACCCAGCGCTGGACGCACGGTCCCATCGTGGTGAAGGCCCTCGAGGCGGGCAAGCACGTCTACTCCGCGGTTCCGATGGCCATCTCCGCCGAGGAGATCGAGGCCATCATCCGCACGGTCGTGCGCACCGGCCTCACCTACATGATGGGCGAAACAAGCTTCTACAACCCCGCCGTCGTCTACGCCCGCGAGCGCATCGCCGCGGGCGCCTGGGGTCGCGTCTTCTACTCCGAGGGCGACTACGTGCACGATATGGACAACGGCTTCTACGCCGCCTACCAGTTCAGCGGTGGCGACGAATGGAAGTCGACGGCCAGCTACCCGCCCATGCTGTACCCCACCCACGCCATCGGCGGCGTTCTCGGCGCCCTACCGACGTACGCGACGAGCGTCAGCTGCATCGGCGTGAAGGACGACCGCGGCGACGGCGTGTTCGACACGAGCGTCTCGATGTTCGGCAACGACTTCTCCAACATGTCCGCCCTCTTCCACCTCGCCGACGGCGGAGTGATGCGCACGAACGAGTTCCGCCGCGTCGGGCACCCCGCCGACGTGCACGAGTCGCGATTCCGCTTCTACGGAACGGACGGCTTAATGGAGCAGACCTCGACGTCCGCCGCCGAGAGCGACCGCAAGACGATCCGCGACATCGGCGACCTGTTCCGCACGAAGATCGAGGTCGACGAGTCCTCCGAGGAGTTCAAGAACATCGATCCGGCTCTGCTCAACAGCTTCCTGAGCGGCACGGCGAAGGTGCACGACCGCAGCCGGCTGCCGCGCTCCTTCGACGGAGCCCGGAACGGCCATGAGGGATCCCACCACTTCCTCGCCGACGACTTCGTCCGCGCTGTCCGCGATCGCACGCTGCCCCCGGTGAACGCCTGGGTGGCCGCGCGCTTCACGCTGCCGGGTGTCGTGGCGCTCGAGTCGGCGCGGCAGGGTGGCGAGCGGCTTCCCATCCCCGACTTCGGCGACGCGCCGAACTCCCTCCCGAAGGCCACCGCGTGACGGACGCCCTCGACGGGGCGGGGGGAACGCTGGCCGCGACCCCGCCCATGGGCTGGAACAGCTGGGACAGCTTCGGCACCGCGGTGACCGAGGAGGAGGTGCTCGCCAACGCCCGCTTCATGGCCGAGCACCTCCTGCCCCACGGCTGGGACACGGTCGTCGTCGACATCCAGTGGTACGAGCCGACGGCGCGGGCCGGCGGGTACAACGAGGAGCCGCCGGTCGAGCTCGACGCCTACGGGCGGCAGATGCCGGCCGCCAACCGGTTCCCGTCGGCCGCCGACGGCAGGGGCTTCGGTCCGCTCGCCGCCGCGGTGCACGACCTGGGGCTGAAGTTCGGCCTGCACATCATGCGCGGGATCCCGCGGCGGGCCGTGCGCGAGGACCTGCCGGTGCTCGGCACCGAGTTCACCGCGGCGCAGGTCGCCGACACCTCGTCGACGTGCTCCTGGAACCCCGACAACTACGGGCTCGACCACGACCATCCGGGCGCGCAGGCCTACTACGACGCGCAGCTCGCCCAGTTCGCGGAGTGGGGGGTCGACTTCGTGAAGGCCGACGACATGCTCGCCCCGTACCACTCCCGGGAGATCGAGGCCTACGCCGAGGCGATCCGCAGGAGCGGCAGGCCGATCGCGCTGAGCCTCTCGCCGGGCACGAACCTATCCACGGAGCACCTGGACCACCTGCGGGCGAACGCGCAGATGTGGCGCGTGTCCGACGACCTGTGGGACCGCTGGTCCGACGTGTTCGACCAGTTCGGCCGCATGTCGCGCTGGGCGCCGTTCCAGACGTCCGGGGCGTGGGCGGACGCCGACATGCTGCCGCTCGGCCACATCGGCATCCGCGCGGAGCGGGGGAGCGACCGGCAGAGCCTGTTGACCCACGAGGAGCAGCGCACGCTGATGACGCTGTGGGTGATGGCGCGGTCGCCGCTCATGTTCGGCGGCGACCTGCCGAGCAGCCCGCCGGAGACGATCGCGCTGCTCACGAACGCCGACCTCCTGCGCGTGCTCACGCACTCGGAGCGGAACCGCGAGGTGTTCCGCGAGGGCGATCTCGTGGCCTGGACGGCCGTGGCGACCGATGCACCGGCGAGATACGCGGCCGTGTTCTGGACGGGCGAGGCGCCGGAGTCCGTCTCCGTGCCGCTGACCTCGCTGGGTATCGACCCGGCGGCGGCCGGCAGTGCGACGGACGTCTGGTCCGGCGAGCGCGTGCCCGTCTCCGGCGACTCCCTCGCCGTCGACGTGCCCGCCCACGGCGCGCGCATCGTCCGCTTCGACCGGGAGGAGTGACCGGGGCGCTATTAGTCTCGACCTCATGGACCAGGGGACGAGCGGGAAGCAACCGGGGATCACCGACGTCGCCCGCCTGGCGGGCGTATCGGTGACCACGGTCTCCCGCGTGCTCAACGGGGCGAGCCAGGTGAGCGACCGCCGCCGCTCCAGCGTGCTCGCGGCGATCAGCGAGCTCGGCTACCGGCCCAACGAGGCGGCGCGCGCCCTCGTGCGCGGCCGCCAGCGCATGGTCGGCGTGCTCGCCGCCAACACGGACCGGTACGGCTTCGCCTCTTCTATCCGGGGCATCGAGGAGGCCGCGAGGCGGCGGAACATGCTCGTGAGCATCACCGTGGTCGAGAGCGAGGACCCGGACGACATCAGCTCGGCCCTCGACCTCGTGCTGAGCCAGCCGCTCACGGGCATCATCGGCGTCGCGTTCGAGCGGAGCGTCACGGTGGCGCTCGACCGCCTTCCGCCGACCATGCCGGTGGTGGCGGTGACCCTGGCGGAGGACGGCCACCCCGACCTGCCGCGCACGTGGATCGACGACGAGCAGGGCGGGTTCATCGCGACGTCGCACCTGCTCGACGCGGGGCACGAGACGGTGCACCACCTCGGCTTCCCCAACATCGCGCACCGCGGTCGCACGGCCGGCTACCGGCGCGCGCTCGAGTCCCGCGGCGCCCGGGTGCCGGAGATGGTGCCGTGCGGCTGGACGCCGCAGGACGGCCGCCGCGCCGTGCTGGAGAGCCTTCGCGGCGACGACGTGACCGCCCTGTTCTGCTTCAACGACGACATGGCCATGGGCGCCATGCGCGCGTTCCATGAGCTGGGCAGGCGGGTGCCGGAGGACGTCAGTGTCGTCGGCTTCGACGACACCCCGCTGTCCGCGGTGTGGACGCCCTCCCTCTCCAGCGTGCGCATCGACTTCCAGGAGCTGGGGCGCAGCGCCTTCGAGCTGCTCACCGGCATGCACGACGGCCGAGGGGATCTCCGCGCCGTCGTGCAGCTGCCGCCCCTGTTCGTGCAGCGCGAGAGCTCGGCGCCGCCCCGCCGCTGAGCGCGTCCCCGGCTCCTCCAATCCCCGTGAGGTGCCCACTTCGGACCCGTTTCCGCCGGAATCGGATCCGAAGTGGGCACCTCAGGGATAGAAGAGGGCGGAACTAGGCGGAGCGCACCAGGCGGTACATGCGGGCGCTCGCGACCGCGTCGGGCGTCGTGATCCGCAGGCCGCCGTCGACGGCCTCGGTCTCCCACGCCGCGCCGACGCCCTCCGGCGGGTAGACCTGCTGCACCGAGACGCTGGCGCCCGCGAGGTGCGGGAGGTCGAGCTGGACGGACGGGTCGGCGTGCGCCTGCCGCCAGGCGAGCACGAGGGTCTCGTCGGGCGCGTCGAACGCCACCGTCGTCCAGGCGTCCTCCCACGTGGGCAGCCCGGTCGGGAAGCGCGGCGTCGACCGGGCGAGGATGTGCCGGGTGTCCTTGTGCGCGGCGACGCCCGCCGAGACGAGGCCGAGGCGGTGCTCGTCCATGCCGCTCAGCACGCCCGCCTGGTAGAGGCGGCCGGCCAGGCCCGTGCACATCGTGAAGACGATCTGCTCGTCGTCCATGTCCGGCTGCGGGTACGCCCAGTTGCCCGCCTGTTCCGGCAGCACGTGGGCGAGGGCGCCGACCGCGATCAGCGGGTAGAGCAGGGGGTCCTGCTGATCCGACGTCGACTGCAACTGCAGCCGGGAGAGCATGGCGAAGTCGCTGCGCATGGCGCCCGACCCGCAGTTCTCCAGCACGAGGTCCGGGTGCCGGTCGAGCACGCTCTCGAGCCAGGTGAGCAGGGCGAGGTTGTGCTCGAGCAGCCCGGAGCCCACGGACTCGGCGTCCCGGTCGGTGCCCGCGCCGGGAGTCACGTTGTAGTCCAGCTTGAAGTAGCCGACGCCCAGCTCGCCGACGAGGCGGTCGACGGCCTCGTCGAGGTGGGCGCGCGCCGCGGGCGAGCGGAGGTCGAGCAGGTAGCGGTTGTTCTCGCGCACGCGCACGCCGCCGCGCTGCAGGAAGGCGTCCTCCGGCAGGCTCGTCGCGGCCTCGCTCGTGACGCCGACGACCTCGGGCTCGAGCCACAGGCCCGGCACCATCCCGCGCTCGCGGATGTGGTCGAGGATCGAGGCGAGGCCGGACGGGAACCGCGCGGTCGAAGGCCTCCAGTCGCCGACGCTCGCCCACCAGCCGGCGGTGTCGTCGTACCAGCCCGCGTCGATGCAGAAGTACTCCGCGCCGACCTGCGCCGCGGCGTCGATGAGCGGCAGGAGCTTGTCCTCGGTGGGGTCGCCCTCGAGCGTGTTCATGTAGTCGTTGAAGACCACCGGCAGCGTCGCGTCCTGCGGGTGGGAGCGGCGGGCGGCGCGGCGGTGCCCGGCGAGGTTGCCCAAGGCGTCCTCGAGCCCGCCGGCGACGGTGAAGGTCACGGGCACCGTGGTAAAGCTGCGCTCGCCGTCCAGCACGGTCGACCACTGGTGCAGGGTGTCGGTCGGCCCGAGGACCGCGACGTACGCGCCGTCCCTCGACCGGTCGCCGCGGGGTGGGCCGGCCGGCTCGGGGGAGCGCAGGCGCTGCTCGATCGGAACGGCGCCGTGCGCCCAGTCCGGGTTCTCACCGACCTCGAAGTGCCAGGCCCCGTTGTGCTCGATCTGCCAGGCGAGGGTCGCGCCGGTCGCACGGTTCCTCGCCGCACCGAGCGGATTGTAGAGCCCGGACGACCAGGTGCTGAGGCTCGAGAAGCCGAGCCGGTTGCGGCTCGTCTCGCCCCAGGCGTGCGGGTCGATGGCGACGAGCCCGGGGGAGCGGAGCGGCTCCGATCCCCACCGGTTCTCCTGGCACCAGGACGATGCGGCGCGCCAGACGTCGATGTCGTTAGGCGAGTCGGACACCACGGCGCCGGTCGCGAAGGACGTGACCGCCCAGACGGGCAGCGGCTCCGCGCCCTCGTCCACCGCGACGGTGGTGGTGGCGCGGACGGCGGCGACGCCCTCGTGGGCTTCGAACACGCTCGTCGCGCGCAGACCGGACTCGGCGTGGCGCTGGGTGACGGTGAGGCGGGCGACGCCCGCAGAGGAAGCATCGGACGCGTCCGACGCCTCGTGCGACACGTAGCGGAGCCCCGCGCCGAGCGCGGAGCCGTCGTAGCGGTAGCTGTTGTTGTTCCGGCCGTAGGCCGGCGAGAGCACCTCGACGAGCGGCTGCGCCGGCGACGGACGCCCCTCGGCCGGGCCCACACCCGCCTCGGGATCCTCGATGGCGACGAGACGCACGGGACCGTCCTCACCGAATTCGAAGCGAAGAGTGATGCGGCCGGTGTTCCAGTCGAAAGTGCTCACGAAAGACATCCCCTGTGATCGAAAGCGAACGGGTGCGTCCGCCATTGGCGCAGTTCCTCCGGCGACCCTAGCCGTTCCGCGGCGCCATTTGGAAGCGTTACCAATTCTTTCCCTTCTTTTGCCTGTCGCGCTTGACGGAGGGGCACCGATTGCGGCAAGAATGTCCGAGACGACGCCGTCATCCGCGGCGCGCCACGTTCGATTCGCACAAGATGCTGCGCCGGAACCCACCCGCACGATGACGTGGAGGGTGAGCGGCTCGGCCCTTGACCGAGAGGGGTCACGGTGGCTGTAACAACCCGGAGTGAGGCGCGGAGGGTGCCTGCCCGGCCCTCGGCAGGGGCGGGGGGAGGACAGCGGCGACCGGACGACACGAAGCTCGCGCTGCTCTTCATCTTCCCCGCCGTGATCGGCCTCGTGCTGTTCTACTTCTGGCCCCTGGTGCGCGGCATCTGGCTGAGCTTCACCTCGTGGGACCTGCTCTCGCCGGAGCGCTTCGTCGGCTTCGACAACTACACCCGGATGTTCGCGGATCCGGTGTTCTGGAACGCGATCTGGGTGACGCTCGAGTACGTGGTGCTGAACATCGGCATCCAGACCGTCGTGGCCCTCGTGATCGCGCTCCTCATGCAGCGGCTCACCCAGTCGACCCTGGTGCGCGGGCTCATCCTGGCGCCGTACCTGGTGTCCAACGTCGTGGCCGCGCTCGTGTTCTTCTGGATCCTCGATTTCCAGCTCGGCATCGGCAACCAGCTGCTCGAGTGGATCGGCCTCGACCGCATCGGCTTCTTCACCACCGAGGAGTGGGCCATCCCGACGATCGCCGCCGTGAACGTCTGGCGGCACATGGGCTACACGGCCCTCCTGATCTTCGCGGGCCTGCAGGCGATTCCGCAGAACCTCTACGAGGTGGCCCGGGTCGACGGCGCGAGCGAGCTTCGCCAGTTCACCGGCATCACGCTGCCCCTGCTGCGGCCGATCCTCGGACTCGTGCTGATCATCTCGGTCATCGGCTCGTTCCAGGTGTTCGACACCGTCTCGGTGACCACGAGCGGCGGCCCGGTCAACGCCAGCCGCGTGCTGCAGGTCTACATCTACGAGAACGCGTTCGCGCAGTTCAACTTCGGCTACGCGTCGGCGCTCAGCGTCGCGATGCTGGCCATCCTCGTCGTCGTCACGTTCTTCCAGTACCGCATCACGCGGGCCGGTCAGACCGACCTGAACTAGGGGCTCACGCACATGACTCAGCTAGACGGACCCTCCACCATCGCGGCGCCGGTCGCGGCCGACCCGGACGGCGGCCGCCGCACCCCGCCGGTGCAGCAGCGCACGGGGCGCAAGGTCAGCATCGGCCGCATCGTCGCCTGGGTGGCGATGGGCATCCTGCTGCTCATCACGATCTTCCCCTTCTACTGGATGCTCCGCACGGCGCTCTCCAGCAACGGCGCCCTCTACGCCAACTCGAGCTCGCTGCTGCCGGCGGACTTCAGCTGGGGCGGCTTCGAGCGGGTGTTCGGCCTGCAGACCGTCGACGAGGCGATCGAGCAGGGCGGCTCCGGCGCGAAGATCGACTTCTGGCGCTACCTCATCAACTCGGCGATCGTCGCCACCGTGATCACGGTGTTCCAGGTGTTCTTCTCCGCGCTCGCGGCGTACGCCTTCGCCCGGCTGCGCTGGCGCGGACGCGACCTCGTGTTCGGCGTGTTCCTGCTCTCGCTGATGGTCCCGGTCATCTTCACGCTGCTGCCGAACTTCCTTCTGGTGAAGCAGCTCGGGCTCATCGACACGCTGCTCGGCATCATCCTGCCGTCGATGTTCATGGCGCCGTTCGCGATCTTCTTCCTGCGCCAGTTCTTCCTGAACGTGCCGCTCGAGGTCGAGGAGGCGGCGCTCGTGGACGGCGCGAGCAAGATCCGGGTGTTCTTCAACCTGATCATCCCGATGTCCGCCGCCCCCATCGCGACCATCTCGATCCTCACCTACATGACGGCCTGGAACGACTACTTCTGGCCGCTCATGGTGTCGTACACCGACGACTCGCGCGTGCTCACCGTCGCGCTCGGATCCTTCCGGGCGCAGAGCCCGCAGGGCGGTCCCGACTGGGCCGGCCTCATGGCGGCGACCCTCATCGCGGCGCTGCCGATGATCCTGCTGTTCGCGGTCTTCGCGAAGAGGATCGTCAACTCCATCGGCTTCAGCGGGATCAAGTAAGGCTTAGGGACCCACCATGACACGAGCACACCGCACCCGGACCGCCCGTTCCACCTCCGGCCGTCGCAGCACGTGGCGCCGCATCACCAGCTCGGCCATCGCGGTCGGCTTCCTCGGCCTCGCGGGCTGCGCGGGGACCGGCGGAGCGGCCGCGACGACGAGCATCGACTACTGGCTGTGGGAGTCCCTCCAGCTGCCCGGCTACCAGAAGTGTGCCGAGGCGTTCGAGAAGGAGAACCCGGACATCGACGTCCGCATCACGCAGTACGGCTGGGGCGACTACTGGCAGAAGCTGTCGGCCGGCCTCGTCGCGGGCGCCGGGCCGGACGTGTTCACCGACCACCTCACCAAGTACCCGGAGTTCGTGAGCCGCGACGTGCTGCTGCCGCTTGACTCGCTCGAGGCGACGAAGGAGATCGACGAGAGCGGCTTCCAGGAGGGCCTGCTCGACCTGTGGACCGGCCTCGACGGCAAGCGCTACGGCATGCCGAAGGACTTCGACACCATCGCGCTGTTCTACGACAACGGGATGCTCGAGGAGGCCGGCATGACGGCGGCCGACCTCGAGGGGCTCCAGTGGAACCCCGAGGACGGCGGCACGTTCGAGCAGGTCATCGCGCACCTCTCCATCGACGCCAACGGCGTCCGCGGCGACGAGCCCGGCTTCGACCCGACCAACGTCGTGACCTACGGGCTCGCGTCCGGCGGCTCCGGCGGCGGCGGCCACGGCCAGACCCAGTGGTCCTGGCTCGCGGGCGCGACCGGCTGGAAGTACACGAACGCGGACGTGTGGGGCACCGAGTACAACTACGACGACCCGCGCGTGCAGGCCTCGCTCGAGTGGCTGTTCGGGCTCGTCGACAAGGGCTACATGCCCTCGTTCGAGCGGGTCGGCACGGCGCCGAACCCCCAGCAGCAGCTGGGCTCCGGCCAGGCGGCGCTCTCGCCCGACGGCTCGTGGACCATCGCGAGCTACGGCAGGCTCGAGGGCATCGACCTCGGCATCGCGTCCGTGCCGGCGGGCCCCATCGGACACCCGGTCTCCATGTACAACGGCCTCGGCGACTCGATCAGCGCGCAGACGGACACCCCGGAGGAGGCCGCCCGCTTCGTGGCCTTCCTCGGCACGGACGCCTGCCAGACGATCATCGGCGAGGAGGGCGTGGTGTTCCCGGCCCGGCCCGCGGGCACGGAGGCCGCCATCGCGGCGTTCAAGGAGAAGCGCGGCGTCGACGTGTCGCCCTTCACGGACCTCGTCAAGAACAACTACACGGTCCTGTTCCCGGTCACCACGCACGGCGCCGAGATCCTCTCGATCCTGAACCCGGCCATGGACAGCCTCTACATCGGCAACGAGGAGGTGTCCACGCTCACCGAGGTGGACGCCCGCATCGACGCCCTGATCGCGGAGTAGCCCCGCCCGCCACACCCGCTCGACCCCTGCTCCACCGCTCCACCCCCCGGTGCCCCTGCCCAGGCAGGAGGATCCTGCCCAGCTAAAAGCCGGGCACGAATCCTCTGCCTGGGCAGGGGCGAGGTATTTACGGGGTGCGGCGGGCGGCGGCGCGGGTGTGGTGCGCGGGGCTCGGCGGCGGGCCGTGTGGGGTGCGCGGTGTGCGGGGCGCGGCCTCGGCGGCGGGCAGGGCGGCGGCGGTCAGCCGAGGCGGACTGCCGCGAGGGCCAGCGCCGCGATGAGCAGCCAGCTGAGCAGGCCGACCGCGATGGCCCGGCCGCCCGTGCCGAACAGGTCGCGCAGCCGCACGGCGGCGCCCAGCGCGAAGAGGGCCATGGCGAGCAGGGCGGTTTGCATCGCGTCCGCGGCGGCGAGCACGGGCTCCGGGATGTCGAGCAGGGTGCGGGCGAGGATCGCGGCCACGAAGCCGGCCACGAACAGCGGCACGATCGGCGGCAGCGACGTCGTGGTCGTGGCGGTCAAGGCGGTCGTGGCGGCGGCGCCCGCCGGGTCGCCGGTCGGTGCAGCGGCGGCGGGGGAGGCCACGGTCGACGCCGAGGCCTCGTCGGCGCGCCGGCGGATGCGCTCGCGTCGCCGGGTGACCGCGGCGGCGCCCGCGACGAGCGGCGCGAGCATCAGCACGCGGGTGAGCTTGATGGCGATCGCGACCGTGAGGGCGGCGGATCCCGCGACCTGCGCGGTGGCCACGACCTGGCCGACGTCGTGCACGCCCGCGCCCACCCAGTGCCCGAACTCCTCCGCGGACAGCCCGAGCGGTCCGGCCAGCAGCGGGAGCACCGCGATCGCGAGCGTCCCGCACAGCGTCACGAGGGCGGCGGGCACGGCGGCGTCGCTGCCGCGCGACCGCGTCGCCGCGCTCATCGCGCCGATCGCGGAGACCCCGCAGATCGAGAAGCCGGCGGCCAGCAGCAGCGGCTGCGAGCCCGGCATCCGGAACAGCCGCGCGAGCAGGTAGGTGCCGGCGAAGGCGAGCAGCACCACCGCGACGACCAGCAGCACGGCCCGCCAGCCGAGCGCGGCGACGTCGACAAGGCTCAGCTTGAGGCCGAGCAGCACGACCCCGATGCGCATCAGGCGACGGGCTGCGAGGGCCAGGCCGGCCTTCGGGGCGCCGGCGAGCCACGCCCTCACCCGGGGGATCTGGGCGGCTGCGATCCCGAGCGCGACCGCGGCCGTAAGCAGCGGCACCGCGGGCAGCGCCGAGGACACGGCGAGCGCCACGAGGGCGGCGAGCCCGGCGACGGCGATCCCCGGCAGCCAGGCGGGCGTCGCGGGTCCGGTCGGTCGCGCCGACCGCGCCGGAGTCAGATCCACGAGCGCAGCCAGTTGTGGGAGTTCCAGAACCAGGAGGGGATCTGCATCCCGGTCCAGACCGGGTAGAAGAACGCACTCACCGCGAGGACCACGAGCCCGAAGGCGCCCACGGCCGCGATCCCGATCATCCGCCGCGCCGGCGGCGCGTTCCGGCGGCCGAGCGCGAGGCCGAGGCAGAACGTGAGGGCGAGGATCAGGTACGGCTCGAACGCGATCGAGTAGAACTGGAACACCGTGCGGTGCAGGTACATCAGCCAGGGCAGGTAGCCGGCGGCCAGGCCGGTGAGCAGCAGACCGACCTGCCACTCGCGGCGCCGCACCAGGCGGTAGACGAGGTAGAGCGCCGCGGCGCTCGCCGCCCACCACAGGATCGGGTTCGCGATGGACGTCACCGCCTCGGTGCAGGAGGAGAAGTCGCAGCCGTTCTCGCCCTGGGCCGACGAGCGGTAGTACATGGCGAACGGACGCACCAGCAGCAGCCAGGTGAGCGGGTTCGCCTTGTAGCTGTGCTCGGCGTCGACCCCCACGTGGTACGAGTACTGGCTCACGTGGTAGTGCCAGAGGCTCTGCAGGGGCAGCGGCACCCAGGCGAGCGGTCCCGACCAGGCGTTGCCCTCCTCGTCGGCGAAGCCCCGGTCCCAGCCGCCGGACGTGACGAGCCAGCCGGTGTAGCTCGCGACGTAGACCACGAGCGCGACGGGCACCAGCAGCAGGAACGTCGCCGGCGCCTGCTTCAGGATCGCGCCGCTGAACCAGAACGGGATGCCGAGCCGCCTGCGGGCCACCATGTCGACGACGACGCAGTACACGCCGAAGGCCGCGAGGAAGTACAGGCCCGACCATTTGACGGATGCGGTGGCGCCGAACGCGACGCCCGCCGCGAGCAGCCAGGGCCGCCACCACAGCGCGGGTCCCCATTCGGGATCCGCGCCCCGCGCTCGCGCTGCGGCGATCGCGGACGCCAGCCGGGCGAAGTGCCATCGCCGGTCGAGCAGCACGGCGCCGAAGCCGAGCAGCGCGAAGAACATGACGAAGGTGTCGAGGAACGCGACCCTGCTCATGACGATGGCGTGACCGTCGACGGCGAGCAGGCCGCCCGCCACGACCCCGAGCAGCGGCGAGGCGAACAGCATGCGCGCCACGAGGGTGAGCACGAGCACGGCGAGGATGCCCACGACGGCGGTGCCGATGCGCCAGCCGAAGCTGCTGTCGGCGCCGAAGACCGCGAGGCCGAGCGCGATGATCCACTTGCCGAGCGGGGGGTGCACGACGAAGGAGGGGTCGCGCGTGAAGATGTCCGTCTCCCCGGCGTTGAACCGGGCGTCCGCCTCGTCGGGCCAGTCGGCCTCGTAGCCGAGGTTCAGGAGCGTGTACGCGTCCTTGACGTAGAACGTCTCGTCGGTCTGCAGCGTGTGCGGGTGGCCGAGGTTCCACAGCCGGAGCACCGCGGCGAGGAGGGTGACGGCGATCGGGCCGCCCCACTCCCAGGCGCGCCTGCGGGCCGGCGTCGCCAGCATCCGGCCCCACCACTCGTCGACGCGGGACACCGCGGGCGTCCCGACCGGCGAGGCGGGGGCAGTCGAGACGGACACCGGGCAATTCTTCCACGGGCGCGGCTGGCAGAATCGGGGGCATGCTCCTCCTTGCGGCCACGCCCATCGGCAACCTGGGTGACGCGTCCCCGCGACTCGTCGAGGCCCTGCGTACGGCGACGACCGTGGCCGCCGAGGACACCCGGGTGACGATCAAGCTCATGAACGCGCTTGGCGTCGAGAACCGGCCGCGGCTGCTCTCGCTGAACGACCATAACGAGGGGGCGCGCGCGGCCGAGCTCGTGGCCCTGGCCGCCGAGGAGGACGTGCTCGTGCTGAGCGACGCGGGCATGCCCGTCGTGTCGGATCCGGGCTTCCACCTCGTCGAGGCCGCGGCCGCCGCGGGCGTGCGGGTGAGCGTGATCCCCGGCCCGTCCGCCGTGCTCGCGGCGCTCGCCGTCTCCGGTCTGCCGACGGACCGCTTCACGTTCGAGGGCTTCCTGCCGCGCAAGGGCGGCGACCGGTCGGCCGCGCTGCGGGCGCTCGTGCGCGAGCGGCGCACGATGGTGTTCTTCGAGTCGCCCAACCGGCTCGCCGCATCCCTGACCGACCTCGCCGCCGAGCTCGGGGCGGAGCGCCGCGTCGTCGTCTGCCGCGAGCTCACCAAGATGTACGAGGAGGTGCGGCGGGGCACCGCCGCCGAGCTGGCCGCCTGGGCCGCCGAGGGCGTGCGCGGCGAGATCTGCATCGTCGTCGAGGGCGCTGCTCCGCTCGCGATCGACCTGGAGACGGGCGTCGAGCAGGTACTCGAGCTGGTGTCCGACGGTGTGCGGCTGAAGGACGCGTCCGCGGCCATCGCCGCCGAGACGGGACTCGGCCGCCGCGACCTCTACGAGTCCGCCCTCCGCCGCCGCTAGCCGGTCCTGGGCCCCCGGGCCCGGTCCCGGTCCCCGCGCCACCCCGTGAGGTGCCCACTTCGGTCCTGAATCCGGCGATTTCGGGTCCGAAGTAGGCACCTCAGGGGGTGGAGAGGCGAGAGCCTACGCTGGAGGGCATGCAGCTTCACCCGGTGACCGTGCACCCCAGCTCCGACGCCCTGGCCCGGGAGGACCAGCTCGCGTGGAAGATCGCGAGCGTCGCGACGGACCCCGTCGAGGTCGAGGATGCGGTGACCGACATGGTGATCAACCGGGTCATCGACAACGCCGCGGTCGCCGCCGCGTCCCTGACCCGCGACCCCGTCGTCGCCGCGCGGGCACAGGCGCTGGCGCACCCGGTCTCCCGCGGCGGCGCGGGCGCGACCGTGTTCGGCGCATTCCCGGAGGCCCGCGCGAGCGTGGAGTGGGCGGCCTGGGCCAACGGCGTCGCCGTGCGCGAGCTCGACTTCCACGACACCTTCCTCGCGGCCGAGTACTCCCATCCCGGCGACAACATCCCCGCGCTGATCGCCGTCGCCCAGCACGCCGGCCAGGAGCGCGGGCTCACCGGCCGCGACCTCGTGCGCGGCATCGCGACCGGGTACGAGATCCAGGTGGACCTCGTGAAGGCCATCAGCCTGCACCGGCACAAGATCGACCACGTCGCGCACCTCGGCCCCTCCGCGGCGGCGGGCATTGGCACCCTGCTCGGGCTCGACACCGAGACCGTGTTCCAGGCGATCGGCCAGGCCCTGCACACCACCACCGCGACCCGGCAGTCCCGCAAGGGCGAGATCTCCACGTGGAAGGCATACGCGCCGGCCTTCGCGGGCAAGATGGCCGTCGAGGCCGTGGACCGGTCCATGCGCGGGCAGACCAGCCCCACCCCCATCTACGAGGGCGAGGACGGCGTGATCGCCTGGCTGCTCGACGGGCCGGACGCGGCGTACTCGGTGCCGCTGCCGGCGCCCGGCGAGGCGAAGCGCGGCATCCTCGACACCTACACGAAGGAGCACTCGGCGGAGTACCAGGCGCAGGCCTGGATCGACCTCGCCCGGCGCCTGCACGCCGCCCACCCGGAGCTCGCCGACGCCGATCGCGTGCAGTCCGTGCTCATCTCGACGTCGCACCACACCCACGTCGTGATCGGCTCGGGCGCGAACGACCCGCAGAAGTACGACCCGTACGCGTCGCGCGAGACGCTCGACCACTCAATCCCGTACATTTTCACGGTCGCCCTCCAGGACGGCGCGTGGCACCACGTCGACTCCTACGCGCCCGAACGCGCGGCCCGGCCGGACACGGTCGCGCTCTGGCGCAGGACCACGACCGAGGAGGATCCGGAGTGGACGAGGCGCTACCACTCGCTCGACCCGGCGGAGAAGGCCTTCGGCGGCCGCGTGACCATCACGCTCACCGACGGCACCCGCATCGTCGACGAGATCGCGGTCGCGGACGCGCATCCGCTCGGTGCCCGCCCGTTCGCCCGAGAGCAGTACGTGCAGAAGTTCCGCACGCTCGCAGACGGCGTGCTCGAGCCGGGCGAGATCGACCGCTTCCTCGCCGCCGCGGAGCGGCTGCCCGAGCTCTCCGCCGGGGAGTTCTCTGCGCTCACCATCACCGCCCGGCCGGGCCTTCTCGACTCGGTCGTCGTCCCGAAGGGCCTGTTCTGATGCTGCACACCACCGTCACCGCCGCCGACAAGCGCCGGACCCTCCGCGACGGCCTCGCCGGCGGGCAGCTGCTGCGCTTCCCCGGCGCGTTCAATCCGCTCTCCGCCCGCCTCATCCAGGAGAAGGGCATGGACGGGGTCTACATCTCCGGTGCCGTGCTCTCGGCCGACCTGGGCCTGCCGGACATCGGGCTCACGACGATCAGCGAGGTGGCCGACCGGTCGCGGCAGATCTCGCGCATGACCGACCTCCCCGCCATCGTCGACGCGGACACCGGCTTCGGCGAGCCGATGAACGTCGCCCGCAGCGTGCAGCTGCTCGAGGACGCGGGGCTCGCCGGACTGCACATCGAGGACCAGGTCAACCCGAAGCGCTGCGGCCACCTGGACGGCAAGCAGGTGGTGGACGAGGACACGGCGCTCAAGCGGGTGCGGGCGGCGGTGGACGCGCGGCGCGATCCGAACTTCCTGATCATGGCGCGCACGGACATCCGCGCGGTCGAGGGGCTGCCCGCCGCCCTCGACCGGGCGAAGGCCCTCGTCGACGCCGGGGCCGACGCGATCTTCCCCGAGGCCATGGCCGACCTTGGCGAGTTCGAGGTCATGCGCGCCGCAGTGGATGTGCCGCTGCTCGCCAACATGACGGAGTTCGGCAAGAGCGACCTGTTCACGTTCGCGCAGCTCGCCGACGTGGGCATGAACATCGTCATCTACCCGGTGTCGCTGCTGCGGATGGCGATGGGCGCGGCGGAGCGGGCCCTCGACGTGCTCAACGAGCACGGCTCCCTGAAGCCCGTGGTGCCCGAGATGCAGACGCGGGCGCGGCTGTACGAGCTGCTGGACTACGAGGCGTACAACCGCTTCGATTCCTCGGTGTTCAACTTCAACCTCGACGGGCACCGCTAGGCCGCTACGCTGCTCCTGCCGCCTCTCGCGGCGTGTGCAAAGGAGCCCCATGACCGACATCCACAAGGGTCTCGCCGGCGTCGTGGTCGACGTGACCACGATCTCGAAGGTGAACTCGGAGACGAACTCGCTGCTCTACCGGGGCTATCCCGTGCAGGAGCTCGCGGCCGAGTGCTCGTTCGAGCAGGTGGCCTACCTGCTGTGGCACGGCGAGCTGCCGACGGACGAGCAGCTGGAGCACTTCGAGGCGGAGGAGCGGTCGCAGCGCGCGCTCGCCGACAACGTGCGCGCCGTGGTCGACGCGCTTCCGCTGTCCGCGCATCCGATGGACGTGCTGCGCACCGCCGTCAGCGTGATCGGTGCGAACGACGAGAATCTCGACGACGCGTCGCCCGAGGCGAATCTCGAGCGCGCCGTGCGGCTGCTCGCCCAACTGCCCGCCATCGTGGCGTACGACCAGCGGCGGCGGCGTGGGCAGGAGCCGGTCGAGCCGCGCGAGGACCTGACCTACGCGCAGAACTTCCTGCACATGACGTTCGGCGAGGTGCCCGCCCCGGTCGTCGTCCGCGCGTTCGAGGTGTCGATGGTGCTGTACGCGGAGCACTCGTTCAACGCGTCGACGTTCACCGCCCGCGTCATCACGTCGACGCTCGCGGACCTCTACTCGGCCGTGACGGGCGCGATCGGCGCGCTCAAGGGCCCGCTGCACGGCGGCGCGAACGAGGCCGTCATGCACGTGTTCGACGAGATCGGCACCGCTGACCGGGTCGACGCATGGCTGGACGAGGCCCTCGCGGCCAAGCGGAAGATCATGGGGTTCGGCCACCGCGTCTACAAGAACGGCGACTCGCGGGTGCCGACGATGCGCGCGGCGCTGCAGACGCTCGTCGACGAGTACGACGCCGGCGACATGCTCGCGCTGTACGAGTCGCTCGAGGCGGCAATGGGGGAGCGGAAGAACATCAAGCCGAACCTCGACTACCCGTCCGGCCCGGCGTACGCGCTGATGGGCTTCGACACCCTCACGTTCACGCCGCTGTTCGTGGCGTCCCGTGTCGTGGGCTGGACCGCGCACATCATGGAGCAGCTCGCGTCCAACGCCCTCATCCGCCCGCTCTCCGAGTACACGGGGCCGGAGGAGCGCCACCTCTCCTAGGCGCGACCCCCAGGTGCCTAGCGCCCCTGCCCACCTTCTTCGCGCCCCTGCCCAGGCAGAAGGATCGTGCCCAGCTTTTAGCTGCGCAGGATCCTCCTGCCTGGGCAGGAGCGGGTGAGGGGCAGCGAGTGCGCGGGGGAGCGCAGGGCGAGGGCGCGAGGGTGCGAGCGATGGAAGAGGGAGCGAGACCCGGGAGCGCACAGAAAGCGCTCCGATGACGTTGCTACCGCGCGAGCGGAACGCCCGCGTCGCGGAGGTGCCGGGTGAGGCGATCCGGGGAGAGCAGCAGGTCCCAGGTTCAGCGGACCACCCGCTCGCCCGTCGCGCGCAGCTCGTCCTCCCTGCGCTTCTCCCGCCACACCACCTTCGCCGGGCTCGGCGCCGCGCGTGAACTCGTCGCGCTCGTACTTGCCTCGGCCGTCGAACTCCCCGATCAGCCTCACCGACCGCCAGTAGAAGTCCGCGATGGCGACACGACCGCGCAGCGAGAACGCGACCTGCAGTTCCGCCTGCGCGAACCCCAGCTCCTCAATCAGCACCCGGCTGAGGGACTCGCCGGGACTGTCCGCGAGGGGGTTCGCGAACTCGACCGCGGAACGGGCTCGTGACGACGCGGGGCCGTGGGGCACGTCGCTCAACGCCTCGCGCAGGGCGGCCGTCGTGGTGAGGCGGAGGCGAAGGGCGTGGTCGAGCATCGGCACCGAGATGCGTGCCGAGGAGGTGCCGGCGACGTCGACGAGCGTGCGTTCGATCGTGGTGACGAGGACATCGTCCACGAAGACGCCGGCAGCGGCCGGCACGCGGCTGTGCGTGACGATGCCGTGCTTCGAGCTTCCTCCTGACGCCCCCGGGGTGATGGCCTGCACGACCGGCGGCCACGTGCCCACCATGGGGAGGCGGTGCATCGCGGCGGCGGACAGGTGGGACACATGCAGCGGGGCGAGCCGGGTGAGTGCCGCGGCCCGCACCTGCATCCGGTAGCGGTCATCGGGATTCGCCGCGTTCCAGCCTGCCGCGTCGACGTAGACGCCGCGACGGATGCGCACCAGTTCGCCTCGGGCATGGGCGCGCCGCAGCTGATGGTTGCTCCCGTCGCGACCGGCGACGTCGCTCGTGAGGATGAGGTCGATCGGCCGCGCCACGACCGTGGATGTCGTACTCATCCGGCCAGGGTGCCCGGCCCGTGGTGCCGTACGAGGCGGATTGCAGCCGGGTGTGCGCTGCCGACGCGCGGTCTTGCCGGGGGAGGAGGCCTCACCCCTCGCGCCCCTGTCCAGGCAGAAGGATCGTGCCCAGCTTTTAGCTGTGCAGGATCCTTCTGCCTGGGCAGGAGGCGTCGGGGCCCCTGGGCAGGATGCCTCTGCCTGGGCAGGAACGGATCGACGGCGGGGGAGACGCGAGAGTCCGGCCGCGGGCGCGGGCGCCGGTTCAGTCGCCGCGCGGGAGGGCCGTTAACGTGAGGAACTCACCGTCCTGCTGCGGGGCAGTGCCGCCGACGAGGCCACGGACGATGAGTTCAACAGTCCTAGGATGCACCCCGCCCCCGCGACCGCGCAAGGGTCGAACCGGGGCGGGCCGAGGGGCGTCTAGAGGGCAGCAGCGGCCGGTGCTGTGCCCTCGCCGGCTGGCTGCTCGGCATCCCCCACGACGTCCGCAGGATGGGGGGAGTCGCTCTCCGCATCCGCATCCGCATCCGCACCTGCACCCGCAGCACCCGCACTCGCACCCGCACCCGCACCCCCCGCAGCACCCGGGACACCGGACTCGCGGATGATCCGCTGCACCGCGTCGTGGTCGAGCATCAGCACCGTCTCGCCGTCGCCCGGGCCGTGCACGTGCACGGCGGTCGCGCGCACGGATTCGTCGTCCTCGAGGTCGATGATCGTCGCGCTCGATCCGCGCGTCGCGTGCTCGACGCCCACCGGCGCGAGCACGTCCGCTGTGTTCGCAACGCCGCCGCTCACGATCACCGGGATGCCCGCGGCGACCGTGCAGAGCGGGTGGTGGTAGTGCCCGGCGAGCACCGCGCGGACGTCCGTGCCCGCGCACGCCGCGAGCAGCTCCTCGGGCTGCTGCAGCGCGAGACCCTGTAACAGCACGGTGGCGGCGGGAACGGGCGGGTGGTGCACCACGACGAGGGATCCGCGCTCCGCGGGCTCCTCGAGCGTGCGACGCAGGAAGTCGAGCTGCCCGGGCCGGATCCGGCCGTAACCGGCGCCGGGCACGGCGGAGTCGAGCACGATCACCCGCACCCCGGCGACCGTGATCGCGCTGTCCAGGGGGCCGGACGGGTCACCACCGCCGAGCACGGCCGCGAACCCCTCGCGCAGGTCGTGGTTGCCCATGGCGTACACGACCCGCGCGTTCCGCGCCGCCGCCCAGGGCTCGAGCGCGTCCCGCAGCAGCTCGTAGGAGCGCACGCTGCCGTCGTCGGAGAGGTCGCCGGACGCGACCACGAGGCCGATCCGGTCGTCGGCGTCGAAGTGCGCCAGCACGCGGAGCAGGGCCTCGTGCGTGTCGACGGCCGCGTTGTGGAGTCGCCCACCCTCCAGGAGGTGGGTGTCGGAGAGATGCAGGATGCGCATGTCGATCACACTATTCGGCACCCCCGACCCTGACCGCGGCCCCACGCGTTCGGAGCCGGGTGCCCGTTCCACGCCCCGGGGGTGCGTTCACAGCCGACGGTGTGCCGCCCTCGGATAGACTTGCACGCCGGTTTTCCGATCCCGGAAGCCGTGTGTCGAGAGGGGTGGTGTTGCGTGGCCGACGCCGAACTCGCCCGCGAGCGGACGTACGTCGCGGGGCTGTACGCGCGACTGGATGCGCTGCGCCAGGAGGCCGCCGATCAGCTCGCCGCGGTGCGCGCCGCCAACCAGGGCGGGACCCATCAGAACCGATCCGAGCGGGACGCCTTCGCCCGCATCTACGAGGACCGCATCCGCGCCCTGAACGAGGTCGACGACCGGCTCGCGTTCGGGCGCCTCGAGTTCGCGCCCGGCCACCTGCCCGGCGGTAGCGCGGACGGGGACGCGGGCGACGACCCGACCGACAACCCGACTCTGCGCTACATCGGCCGCATCGGCCTGCGCGACGAGGACCAGCGCCCGCTGCTGCTCGACTGGCGCGTGCCGCAGGCGAGCGCGTTCTACCAGGCGACGGCCGCGACGCCTCTGGGCGCCCGCGCCCGCCGCCACCTGACCACCAAGGGCCGGCAGGTGGTGCGCATCGAGGACGAGGTCTTCGACGCCGACCTGCTCACCGGATCCGAGGCGCAGCTGCAGGGCGAGGGCGCGCTGCTGGCCGCCCTGACCGCCCAGCGCACGGGCCGGATGCACGACATCGTCGCGACCATCCAGGCGGAGCAGGACCGCATCATCCGGTCCGACCTGAAGGGCGTGCTCGTCGTCCAGGGCGGTCCGGGCACGGGCAAGACCGCGGTCGCGCTGCACCGGGCCGCCTACCTCCTCTACTCCTACCGGGACCGGCTGCAGTCCTCCGGCGTGCTCGTGGTCGGGCCGAGCCGGTCGTTCCTGCAGTACATCGAGGCCGTGCTGCCGAGCCTCGGCGAGACGGGCGTCGTGCTCGCGAGCGTCGGCCAGCTCTTCCCCGGCGTGGATGCCGTGCGCGACGACGCGCCCGACGTCGCCGCGGTGAAGGGCTCGGCGCGCATGGCCGGGGTGCTCTCCCGCGCGGTCCGCTCCCGCCAGCGGGTGCCCGACGCGCCGCAGACCATCGAGGTGAACGGCGAGCGCCTCGTCGTCGAGCCCTCGCTCCTCTCGAACGCCCTGCACCGGGCGCGCGACACCCGCAAGCCGCACAACGAGGCCAGGGTCACGTTCGTGAAGAGCGCGCTGAACCAGCTGACCAAGCAGCTCGCCGACCAGATGCGCCGCTCGGGCTCCACCGTCGACGACGCGGACGTCGCCGTGCTGCGCGAGGACCTGCGCACGGCCTACGACGTGAAGGTGCTGCTCAACACCGCCTGGATGCCGCTGACCCCGCAGAAGCTCATCGCCGACCTCTACGCCCGCCCATCCTGGCTGGCCTCCATCACCCGCGACTGGAGCGAGCGCGACCGCGCGCTCCTCCGTCGCGACCGGGACGAGCCCTTCACCGTGTCGGACGTGCCCCTGCTCGACGAGGCGGCCGAGCTCCTCGGCGAGTTCGACCAGCGCGTCGACGCGGAGAAGCGCGAGCGCAAGCAGCAGCGCAAGCGCGACATCGAGAACGCGGAGAACGCCATCCGCAACATGGGCGTCGAGGGACTCGTCAACGCCGAGGACCTGGCCGCCGGGTTCGCGGAGACGGTCGCCCGCGGCACGACCGCGGAGCGCGCGGCGGCCGACCGCACCTGGACCTACGGGCACATCGTCGTCGACGAGGCGCAGGAGCTCTCGCCCATGCAGTGGCGCCTGCTCGTGCGTCGCTGCCCCCTCCGGTCCTTCACGATCGTCGGCGACGTCGCTCAGGCGAGCGCCGCGGCCGGCGCGACCGACTGGAGCAGGGCGCTCGACCCCGTCTTCACCGGCGGCTGGCGCCTCGAGGAGCTGACCGTCAACTACCGCACTCCCGCGCAGATTGCCGAGGCCGCGGAGCGGGTGGCGGTCGCCCAGGGCCTGCCGATCACCGCCTCGCGCGCGGTGCGGGGCACGGAGTGGCCCGTCGACGCCCTCCGCGTCGACCCCTCCGACCTCGCCGACGCGGTGGCGGACGTCGTGGACGAGGACCGCGAGCTCCACCCGGGCGGCAGCATCGCCGTGATCGCACCCGAGGACCGGATGGACGCCATCGGCGACTCCCTGTCCCGGGTCTTCGGGCAGGACATCGGCCGCGGTCCCGCCGGACTGACCCGGCCGATCGCCCTGCTCTCCGCCCAGGACGCCAAGGGGCTCGAGTTCGATGTGGTCGTCCTCGCCGAGCCCGCAGGGCTGCTCGCCGAGTCGCCGCGAGGGGCGGGTGCGCTCTACGTGGCCATGACCCGGCCGACGCAGCGGCTGCACATCGTTACGACGGCGGATCTGCCCGAGGGCTTCGATGCCGACCTCCTCGACCGTTCCGGTCTCGCCGGCGGCCGCGGCGACCTCGCCGACGCATCGAGCGTGGACGCGTGACGGACACGGAGACCGCGGACGTCGTCCGCGCGCTGCTGGACTGCTATCCCGACTTCCCGACCGAGGGCGTCGTGTTCCGCGACCTGACCCCGGTGTTCGCGTCCGGACCGGCGTTCCGGGCGGTGGTCGAGGACCTGCTCGCGCCGTTCCTCGGCCGGTTCGACGTCGTCGCCGGCGTCGAGGCCCGCGGCTTCCTGCTGGCCTCCGCTGTGGCCTTCGCCACCGGCACCGGGGTGCTCGCCGTGCGCAAGGCGGGCAAGCTGCCCGGCACGGTGCTCACCGAGCACTACGGCCTGGAGTACGCCCAGGACTCGCTGCAGCTCGCGCCCGGACGGCTGCCCGCGGGAACCCGCGTGCTGCTGCTCGATGACGTTCTCGCGACGGGCGGCAGCCTCACGGCCGCGTCGCGCCTGATCGCCGGAGCCGGCTACACGCTCACCGGCATCGGCGTCGTGCTGGAGCTCGGCGCGCTGCCCGGCCGCTCGGTGCTCGGTCCGCTCGGCGTGGACGTGCACGCCACCCTCACCCTCTGACCCGACGCCTCACCGACCCGACGCCTCACCGACCCGTCGCCTCACCGAGGACGCTGCCCGGGCCGGTCCGCGACTCCGGTCCTGCGCCGGATCCTGAAGGTTGGCTGGAAGATCTCCCGCGCCTGCATCCGCTTCGTCCTCCCCGGCGGAAGTGGTGGTCAAAGGCAAACCGGTCCGGTTTCCGGACCATAACAAGGAGGTTTTCATGCGCACTCGAACTCGAATCCTGAGCGGCGCGGCCGTGGGCATCGTTGCCTTCGCCGTGGTCGCGACCCCCGCCGCGGCGGCCACCGACGGAGCCAAGCTCTCCGTCCTGCACGGCGTGCCCGGCCTCACGGTCGACGTCTACGTCAACAACGAGCTCACGATCGACGACTTCGAGCCCGGCGACCTCGCCGGACCGCTCGACCTCCCGGCCGGAACGTACTCCGTGGCCATCACGGCGTCGGACGCGCCCGACGCCAGCGCCCCGGCGATCGGCCCGGTCGACCTGACCCTGTCCGCCGGTGGCAACTACACCGCGGTGGCGCACCTCAACGAGGCGGGTCAGCCCGGAGCGACGCTGTTCACGAACGACGTCACCCCGACCGCCGCCGGTGAAGGCCGGCTGACGGTGCGGCATGTGGCATCCGCTCCCGCCGTCGACGTGCTCGCGGGCGGCAGCGCCGTGATCAGCGGCCTCACCAACCCGAACGAGAAGGTGCTGAACCTTCCCGCCGGCACGGTGAACGCGTCTGTGGCCGCAGCGGGCACCACTGCCCCGGTGATCGGCCCGGCCGATGTGAACGTCGCCGAGGGCACGAGCACCATCGTCTACGCGTGGGGCAGCCTGCAGAACTCGAACCTCGCACTCGCCGTGCAGACGATCGAGGGACTGCACTCCGCGCCCGGTGGCATCCCCGCCGGTAGCGCCGGTCTCGCCGCCGAGGGTGACTCCAGCACCCTCTGGTTCGGCATCGCCGGTGTGCTCGCCCTGCTGGGAGCCGCGACCCTCGTGGTCCGTCGCCAGGTGGCGCCCGTCCGCAAGTAGCACGACAGGCCGGCGGCCGGGAGGCGGTATCGACCCCACCTCCCGGCCGTCCTTGTCGGGCGAAGGCCTTGGCCCCGAGCCCGTCCCACCCCCCGCCCGCCCACAGGGGCGGGAACCGGCCGAAAAGCTCACATCGCTTTCCCCGAACAACGCGAAGCAGGAAGGAGAACGACCATGCGGATCCCCGCACCGGGCGCAGCAGCACCCGTCGTTGCCCGTCCTCCTCGCCCGCTTCGTCGGCGCGTGCCTCGGGGCCGCGGCCTCGCGCGCACCGTCCTTCCGGTGCTCCTGCTCGGTTCCCTCGTTCTGAGCGGCTGCGCGGCGGGCTCGGAGGCGGCCGGCACCCCTCGCATGCCCGCGGCGAGCGCCCCCGCAACCGCCTCTCCGTCCCCATCGCCGACGACGACGCCGGATGCCGCGCCGACCACGGAACCGGCACCGACGCCCACCGTCGCTCCCGCCCCGGCGCCCGCCGCCGTTCCGCGCCGCGACTCCAGCATCGAGGCCCAGACCGCTCCGGCCCAGCTGCCCCCGCCCGTGCGCCTGCAGGTGCCGGACGTGCAGCTCGACATGCCCGTGCTCGCGATGGGCGTCGACGACGACGGCGCCATGGCCCTGCCCGAGGACACCGCCGACGCCGGCTGGTACCGGTTCGGACCCGCGCCGGGCGCCCCGGGCACCACCGTCGTCGCCGCCCACGTGGACTCGCTCGTCCACGGGCTCGGCGCATTCGCCCGGCTGCGGGACGTTCCCGTCGGAGCGGTCGTGACCGTGACGACGGCCGACGGCACGGATCACGGGTATCGCGTCGATCGGGTGGAGCGCACCCCGAAGACGGAGGTGCCGCTCGATCTCCTCTTCGACCGGACCGGGCCCGAGCGACTCGTGCTCGTTACCTGCGGCGGCGAGTTCGACCGCAGCACCGGCCACTACCTCGACAATGTGGTCGTCACCGTTCTCCCGATCCCATGACGACCACTGCGGCGGCGCTAGCATGTGCTCACGCCCGACTACGGAAGTTGCCGCCCATCGTGACAGACGCTCGCCCCGACGACGCGCTTGCGACGCTTGCGGCCTCGTTCGCCGCCGGCGACGAGCGGGCGCTCGCCGAGATGTACACGAGGTGGTCGGCGCTGGTGTACACGCTGGCGCTGCGCAACCTGGGCGACGTGAGCGAGGCGGAGGACGTGACGCAGCGCGTGTTCGTGTCCGCCTGGCAGGGCCGGGGCCGGTACGACCCCGAGCGGCCCCTCCCGGGGTGGCTCGTCGGGATCACCCGGCACAAGATCGCGGACGCGCTCGCCGCCCGCACCCGTGACCGCACGGTCGAGGCCGCGCTGATCGCCACGGCCGAGGCGGACGAGGGCCTGCACCAGCCGGATCTCGCCGAACGGCTCCTGGTGGCCGACGAGCTCGCCCGCCTGGAGCCGGTGCCCCAGCAGGTGATGCGTCTCGCCTTCTTCGAGGACCTGACGCACGCGCAGATCGCGGAACGGCTCACCCTGCCTCTCGGTACGGTGAAGAGTCATATCCGCCGCAGCCTGGACAGACTTCGATCGCGGATGGAGGTGACCTATGACGCACACTGACCCCGACGTGCTCGCCCTGCTCGCGCTCGGCGAGTCCGCGGGCACGGCCGAGGACGTCGACCACGTCGCCCGCTGCGGCGAGTGCGCGGGCCGCCTCGACGAGTTCGCCCTCGTCGTCACCGCGGGTCGCGCCACGGACGCGTCGGCCCGGCTCGAGCAGCCGAGCGACCGCGTCTGGGCGGGCATCTCCTCCTCGCTCGGGCTGTCCCCGGGCCTCGTTCCCGACGTCGTCGCGGGCCGCTCCGTCGGCACCGCGGCCTCGTCGGATCCCGCTTCCGCCGACCCGTCCGGAGTGCGGCCGGCGCCCGCCCCGCCCGGCACGGTGGACGCGTCACCCGCACCCGCGTCGGCGCCCGTCACGCCGCTGCGGCCTCGCCGGGCCGACCGCGGCCGCCGCACCGCCTGGCTCGCTGTCGCCGCCGGGATCCTCGTGGTCGCCGGCGTCGGCACCACCCTCGTGGTCGGCTCCCTCACCGCAGGGGAGGGGGACGTCGTCGCCGAGGCGACCCTCGACGCCCTGCCCGCCTGGCCGGACGCCAGGGGCAGCGCCGAGGTGCGCGAGGTGGACGGCGAGCGGGTCCTCAGCGTGAACGTGAGCCGCGACACCCGGCCCGACACCGTGCGGGAGGTGTGGCTGATCAGCAGCGACCTCACGAAGCTCGTCAGCGTCGGCCTGCTCGCCACGGACGAGGGCACCTTCCCCCTGCCCGCCGACATCGACCTCGCCGAGTACAGCGTCGTCGACGTGTCGGCGGAGCCGCTGGACGGGGATCCGGGCCACTCCTCGGACTCGATCGTCCGCGGCGGCCTGAGCTCACGCCCCGCCTGACGCCTGCCCGGGTGAGCCCGCCGAGCTGAGCCTGCCCGGTGACGCTGGCCGGCCGATCACGCCCCGCTTCCCTGCCCGCCGCACCGCCCGTGCGCCGCTGCCGGTCAGGCGGTGGGCACGAGGGCGGCGATCCGGGCCACGGCCTCCCGCAGCACGTCCGGATCGCAGGCCAGGTTGAGGCGGGCGAAGCCCCTGCCCTCCCGCCCGTAGGTGTGCCCCGCGTTGAGCGCCACCCGCGCCTCGGTGAGGATGCGCGCGGCCGGGTCCTCACCCAGCCCGAGCCCCCGCAGGTCGAGCCAGGCGAGGTAGCCCGCCCGCGGCCGGTGGTAGACCACCTGGGGCAGGCGCTCGCGGAGCAGCCGATCGAGGAGACGGTCGTTCGCGACGATCCTGGCGATGGCGTCGTCGAGCCAGTCGGTACATCGGTAGGCGACCACGTTCGCGTGCAGTCCGAGGATGCTCGTGCGGCACGCGACCTCCTCGGGCAGCGCGCAGAGCAGGCGGGAGGTGGCGGCGTCGCCGGCGACGATGATGGCGCACTTCGCGCCCGCGAGGTTCCAGCCCTTGCTCGCGGACGTGACGCACACGGATCGCGCGCCCGCGCGCTCGGCGAGCGGCAGGAACGGCACGAAGGCGGCGCCGGGGTGGGTGAGCGGGGCGTGCACCTCGTCGCTGACCACGAGCACGCCGTGCTCCGCCGCGAGGCCCGCGACCGCGGCCAGCGTCGCCGCGTCGTGCACCAGCCCGAGCGGGTTGTGCGGGTTGCAGAGCAGGAAGGCGTCCGCGCCCGCCGCGAAGGCGTCGCGGAGGCCGTCCAGGTCGAGCGACCAGCGCCCGTCCTCCACGGCGAGCGGAACCTCGACGACCGTCGCGCCCGCCTCCTCCACGAGCTCGAAGAACGGCGGGTACACGGGCGGCGTCACCACGACGAGGCCGCCGCGGGGCACGGCGAGGCGCAGGGTCTCCACGATGCCGACGCTCACGTCGGTCGCGATGCGCACGCGCGCCGGATCCACGTGCCAGCCCCAGCGCCGGCTCGCGAACGCGGCGAACGCGGGGGCGAGCGGCCCGGGGCCGTCGAGATAGCCGACGTCCGAGGCCCGCACGCGGCGCACCAGCTCCTCCACCACCGGTTCGGCGATGGCGAAGTCCATCTCGGCGACGAACAGGGGAAGGACGTCGGACGGGAACCTCGTCCACTTGATGCTGCTGCGTTCGGTGCGGATGCGCTCGAGCGGCGCCGTGACTACCTCGACCATGACGTCATGCTGGCGGGCCGTGAGTCGGCCTGCCGCGCACCGCGTAACGCGGCGTCGCGGAATCGACGCGATCGGGCTCGGGCGCATTCCTGGATGACGAAGTGTGACGCGACGTTGCGTTTCGTGACGCACCGATTCGGCCGCCGGCGGCCCCCGACGGAACATGAGGCACGGCACCCCGGCGCTTCGGCCGAGCCGACCGGCCGAACCGGCCGCGCATCCCGCACCCCTCACGAAAGGCTCCACCGTGTCCCGATTCCGCCTCCTTCCCCTCGCGGCTGCCGCCGCAGCCGCGAGCCTCCTGCTCGCCGGCTGCTCCTCCGCGGCCGGGAACGAGGGGACATCCGCGACAGCGCCGACCGATCCCGTGACCGGCGGCACGCTGACCTATCTCGAGCAGCAGGCGCACACCAACCTGTACCCGCCGGCCGGCGGCTTCTACCCCAACGGCGGCATCCTCAACCAGATCACCGACAAGCTCACGTACCAGAACCCCGAGACGCTCGAGATCGAGCCGTGGATCGCCGAGAGCTGGGAGGTGAGCGAGGACGCGACGCAGTACACCTTCACCATCCGCGACGGCGTCACCTTCTCCGACGGCACGCCCCTCGACGCGGCGGCGGTGGCGAAGAACTTCGACACCTACGGCCTGGGCAACCCGGCCCTCAAGCAGCCGGTCTCCGAGGTCATCAACAATTACGACCACAGCGAGGTGCTCGACGAGCACACGGTCCGCTTCTTCTTCACGAAGCCCTCCCCGGGCTTCCTGCAGGGCACGGCGACCATCGGCTCCGGGCTCGTGTCCCTCTCCACCCTCGCGAAGAACTTCGACGAGCTCGGCAACGCCACGGCCATCATCGGCTCCGGCCCGTTCATGGTCGAGAGCGAGGAGCTCGGCAAGCAGGTCGACCTCGCCGCACGCGAGGACTACGCCTGGGCCCCCGAGAGCTCCGAGAACCAGGGGCGCCCGTACCTCGACGGCATTACCGTCATCGTCACCGGCGAGGACAGCGTGCGCATCGGTTCCCTGCTCTCGGGCCAGGGCGACCTCATCCGCCAGGTGCAGGCGTACGACGAGGAGCAGGTCACCTCGCAGGGCTACGAGGTCTATGCCCGCGCCACGAACGGCGTGAACGACAGCATCTCCTTCCACCCCGAGAACCCCCTCGTCTCCGATCTCCGCGTGCGGCAGGCGCTCCTGCACGCCACGGACTCGGCCGAGGTCGTGGAGACGCTCTTCTCGAAGAACTACCCGCAGGCGACGTCGGTGCTCGCGTCGACGGCCGCCGGCTACATCGACCTCTCCGACGAGCTGGAGTTCGACCCCCAGCTGTCCGAGCGGCTCCTCGACGAGGCCGGCTGGACGGTGGGCGCCGACGGCGTGCGCGAGAAGGACGGCCAGAAGCTCGAGCTCTCCATCTACGAGTCGCTGCCGCAGCCGCAGAACCGGCAGGTGCTGCAGCTCGTCGCGCAGCAGTGGGCCAAGGTGGGCGTGACGCTCAGCGTCAAGGCCGGCGACGCGGGCAGCAAGACGACCGACGAGCTCGACCCGGCGAAGTCCCCCCTCGTGGTCAGCATCGTGGGCCGTGCCGACCCGGACGTGATCAAGAGCCAGTTCTACCCGACGAACCGCAACAGCCTGCTGCAGGCGGGCGGCTCCGCGCCGACCGCGACGTTCCGCGACGACACGCTCAACGGCCTGCTCGAGGCCGAGACGAGCGAGCCGAACCGCGAGGCTCGACTCGCCGCGACGCAGGAGGTGCAGAAGCACCTCATCGCCCAGGCCTACAACATCCCGCTGTTCGAGGAGCCGCAGGTCTACGCCGGGGCGCCGTACGTCGAGGGACTCGGGTTCGAGGCTGTCGGCCGGCCGAGCTTCTACACGACCTGGCTCGCCGAGCACTAGGGGCGTCCTCCTCGTGGCCAGATACCTCTGGGGGCGCATCGCCCAGGCCGTCCTTGTGCTGTGGATCGCGTTCACCGTCACCTTCGTGCTGCTGCAGGCGCTGCCGGGCGACGCCGTGCTCATCAAGTTCCAGGGCGGCGATCTCAACCTCACCCCCGCGCAGCTCGAGGAGATCCGCCTCTCCTACGGGGCGGACGAGTCGCTCCTCGTCCAGTACCTGCACGCGATCGGCAACGTGCTGACCGGCGACCTCGGCTACTCGGTGCAGGCGGGCGTGCCCGTCACGACGCTGCTTGCCGCCAACCTCCCGTCGACGCTGGTGCTGGCGTCGCTCGGGTTCGCGGTGGCCGTCGTGCTCGCCGTCGGGATCGCGCTCGTCTCCTCGCTCACGCCGTTCGCGTGGCTCCGGAACGTGCTGCACTCCGTGCCGTCGCTGTTCATCTCCATCCCGACGTTCTGGCTGGGCATCACCCTCATCCAGATCTTCTCCTTCCGCCTGAAGCTCGTCCCCGTCATCGGCGGCTCCACCCTCGAGTCCCTCCTCCTGCCGGTGCTCACGCTGGCCGTCCCGATCTCCGCGCCCCTCGCGCAGGTGCTCGTGCGGAGCATCGACGAGGTGTCCGTGCAGCCATTCGTGTCCGTGGTCCGGGCGAAGGGCGCGTCCCCCTCCTGGGTGCTGTGGCGGCACGTCGCGCGCAACGCGACCCTGCCCGCGCTCACGATCGCGGGTGTCCTCCTCGGCGAGCTCATCGCGGGCGCCGTCGTGACCGAGACGGTCTTCGGCCGCACGGGCATCGGCAGGATCACCCAGGATGCGGTCAACAACCAGGACGTCGCCGTGCTCCAGGCCGTCGTGCTGCTCTCCGCGCTCGGCTACGTCGTGGTGAACCTGATCGTCGACCTGCTGTACCCGGTGCTCGACCCGCGCATCACGGTGCGCTCGGGTGACCGCCGGGCGAACCGGCGCGCGGGCGCCCGCGTGGCGACGGGGGCCTCGGCGTGAGCGCCGGCGTGAAGTCGGTCCTGGCCGAGGAGCGCGCAGGCGACCGTCCGGGTCCCGGCGTAACGCCACCCGGGGAGGAACGCGGCGCGAAGCGCGGCCGGCGGGGCGGCCGGAGCGGCCGCGGGCGGCGACTGCCGTTCCGCCCGACGCTTCTGCTCGCCTGGGCGGTGCTCGCCGTCGTGCTGCTCTGGGCGCTCGTCCCGGGGCTGTTCACCGACTACAGCGCGGTGAGCGGCACGCCGCGCGACCGGCTGCTCCCGCCGGGCGGGGCGCACTGGCTCGGCACGGACGAGCTCGGACGCGACCTCTACGCCCGCATCGTGCACGGCGCGGCGCACTCGCTGTCCGCCGCGGTCGTGGCCGTGGCCGTCGGATTCGTGGCCGGCACCGTGCTCGGCCTGATCGCGGGCTCCGCGGGCGGGATCGTCGACGCGATCATCGGGCGACTCGTCGACGTGCTGCTCTCGATCCCCGGGCTGCTCCTGCAGCTCTCGGTCATCATCCTGCTCGGCTTCGGCACGGTGAACGCCGCCATCGCGGTGGGCCTCACGTCCATAGCCTCGTTCACCCGGCTGACGCGGTCCGAGGTCGTGCGGGTGCGCCGCAGCGACTACGTCGAGGCCGCGTTCGGCTCCGGCGGCCGCTACGCGAGCGTGCTCGTGCGGCACGTGCTGCCCAACTCCCTCGGGCCTGTGCTGTCCCTGATCGCGCTGCAGGTGGGCACAGCCATCATTGCCATCTCCACCCTCGGCTTCCTCGGCTACGGCGCACCGCCGCCGACGCCGGAGTGGGGACTGCTCATCGCCGAGGGCCGCAACTACATCGCCACCTCCTGGTGGCTGACCACATTCCCCGGGCTCGTCGTCGTGCTCGTCGTCCTCGCGGCCAACCGCGTCGGGCAGTCCATCGGGCGCGGCGCACAGGCAGGACGGATCCGATGAGCCTCCTCGAGATCGAGTCCCTCGCCGTCTCCTACTCCACTGCCGGCGGCATCAGGCGGGCGGTGCACGACGTCTCGCTCGCGATCGAGCCGGGGCAGACCGTCGCGCTCGTGGGCGAGTCCGGCTCGGGCAAGACCACGACCGCCCAGGCGGTGATCGGCCTGCTGCCCGAGAACGGCCGCGTCGAGCGCGGCCGGGTGCTCCTGAACGGCACGGACATCGCCGGCTGGAACGAGCGCCGCCTGCGCGCGGTGCGCGGCACCCAGGTGAGCCTCGTGCCGCAGGACCCGGTGAGCTCGCTCGACCCGGTGCAGACCATCGGTGCTCAGATCGCCGAGGTGTTCCGGTTGCACGAGCCGCGCGACCGGCGCCCGGTCCTGCCGCGGGTGCTCGCCCTGCTCGAGCGCGTCGGCATCGACGAGCCGGAGCACCGGGCCAGGCAGTATCCGCACGAGCTCTCCGGCGGCATGCGGCAGCGCGTGCTCATCGCCATCGCCGTGGCGCTGCACCCGCGCCTGATCATCGCGGACGAGCCCACGAGCGCGCTCGACGTGACCGTGCAGCGGAACGTGCTCGACCTGCTCGACTCGCTACGGCGGGAGTTCGGCACGGCCGTGCTCTTCGTCACCCACGACCTCGCGGTGGCCGCGGAGCGGTCCCAGCGCCTGGTCGTGATGCGGGACGGCCGGGTCGAGGAGCAGGACGACACCGCCACGATCCTTCAGGCGCCGGGCTCGGCGTACACGCGGGCCCTGCTCGCGGACGCGCCGGCGTTCTCGACCGTGGAACGAGTGGCCCGGCCCGCGGGCGGCGGTTCTTCCGCGGCCGGTGGGGCGACCACAGAGGCCGCGCCGCCCACCGCCGCGCCGCCGGCCCTCGCGGTCACGGGTCTCGTCAAGGAGTTCCGTCGCGGTGCGCGCGGCGCGGCCTTCCGGGCCGTCGACGACGTGTCGTTCGCGGTGCCCGCGGGCACCACGCACGCCATCGTGGGGGAGTCCGGCTCCGGCAAGACGACGACCGCCCGCATGGTCGCGCGATTCGAGACGCCGACGGCCGGTTCGATCGCCCTCGCCGGCGAGGACATCACCGACGCGCGCGGCGCCGCCCTGCGCGCCCTGCGACGGCGGGTGCAGCTCGTCTACCAGAACCCGTTCTCCACCCTCGACCCGCGCCAGCGCATCCGCGACATCGTGGAGGAACCGCTGCGCAACTTCGGTCTCGGCGACCGCGCGGCACGCCGCGACCGGGCCGCGGAGCTGGTCGACCGGGTGGCACTGCCCCCGTCCGTGCTGCTCCGGCACCCGCGCGAGCTGTCCGGCGGTCAGCGGCAGCGCGTCGCGATCGCCCGGGCGCTGGCCCTCGACCCCGCCGTCTTCGTACTCGACGAGGCCGTCTCGGCGCTCGACGTGACCGTGCAGGCCGGGATCCTGCGACTCCTCGACGAGCTACAGCGCGACCTGGGACTCACCTACCTCTTCATCTCGCACGACCTCGCGGTCGTCCGGCAGATCTCCGACACCGTGTCGGTGATGCGGCGCGGAAGGGTGGTCGAGAGCGGCCCGGTCGCGTCGCTGTTCGCCGACCCCCGGCACGAGTACACGCAGCAGCTGCTGTCCGCCGTGCCGGGTGCCGCCGTGCCGGGCGCCGCAGACGCTCTACCCACCCCGTTAGGAGACCGCCGATGACCGGCACGAGACTCGGATTCTTCACCCGGCTGCTGGACGCGGCACCCGCGGCCGTGCGGTACCGCAACGCGCTCGAGCAGATCGAGCTCGCCGAGCGGCTCGGCTTCGACTCCGCCTGGGTGGCCCAGCACCACTTCCGCGCCGGCGAGGGCGGGCTGCCCGCGCCGTTCGTGTTCCTCTCCCACGCGGCGGCCCGCACGTCCCGCATCCGGCTGGCCACCGGCATCGTGACGCTTCCGCTGGAGAACCCGGTGCGCGTCGCCGAGGACGCCGCGGTGCTCGACCTGCTCTCCGGCGGCCGGCTCGAGGTCGGTGTCGGCAGCGGCGGCACGCCCAGCTCCTTCGCGGCGTTCGGGCAGCGCAGCGAGGACCGCTCCGCCACCTACGACCGCCACCTCGCCGTCCTGAAGGATGCGTGGCGCGGCGACCCTCTCACCGACGCGGGCGACAGCCTGTACCCGGCGGGCGGATCCCTGCTCGACAGGGTGTGGCAGGCCACGTTCTCCGTGGCCGGTGGCCGCCGCGCGGGCCTCGCCGGTGACGGCCTCATGCTCTCCCGCACGCAGCCCCGGCCGGCCGAGCACCCGGACGCGACGCTCGCCGACCTGCAGGTGCCCATCATCGAGGCCTACCTCGACGCGCTGCCGGACGGCGTGCCGCCCCGCATCCTCGCGTCCCGGTCCGTCTTCGTCTCCGACGATCGGGGCGAGGCGCGGCGACTCGCCGCCGATGGCCTCGGGCGCGCCGCGGCGCACTTCGCGAGCATCGGCCAGCCCGCCGCGGACGACTCCCTCGACGGGCTCATCCGCGCCTTCGACCAGCACCTGGGCGAGCCGGACGACGTCGCCGAGTCCCTCGCCGCCGACCCGTCCCTCGCGCACGCCACCGACGTGGCGGTGCAGGTGCACTCCGTCGACCCGCCGCACCCGTTCGTGCTCAGATCGATCGAGCTGTTCGTCGAGCGCGTCGCGCCGCTCCTGGGGTGGCGCGACGCCCCCGGCGCCGATTCCGTTCCCGTTCCTGCCGCCCCGACCCTTGAAGGACGCACCGCATGACACTCGACATCATCGACAGGCTGGCCGGGATCGAGCCCGGCTCCTCGCTGGACCTCGTGCGCGCGGAGCGCCCGGCCGCCAGGGACAACGCGCAGGAGAGTCACCTCGCCCTGTTCGCCCCCGCCGACCCTCGCGGGGTGAGCCTGCTGGAGCGGCACGCCGTCGCCGTCTTCGTCACCACGCTGCACGGCGCCGGGTCGTCCGGCGTCGCGGACCACTACGTGTCCGAGCTGACCGCCGCCGGCGCCTCCGACGGGCTCGTCGCGGCCGTGCTCGCGGCGGCCGCGGCGGGCGCCGCCTCCGGTCCGTACGGCGCGTATCCCCCCGGCCCGCTGTCCGCGGAGGACGCCGCCGGACCGGAGTACGCCGTGCCCGCCGTGACGGCCGCCGCGCTCGGCGAGCGCCTCGCCGCCGCGTTCGCGCACGCCCACCTCCTCGTGTTCCGGCCTCGGGACGCGAGCCCGGCCGCGCTCGCCGCCCTGACCGACGCGGGCTGGTCCGTGGACGACATCGTCACCCTGTCCCAGGAGGTCGCCTTCCTCTCGTTCCAGCTGCGGGTCGTGTCCGGACTGGCCACGCTCGCCGCCCTTCCCGCCGACACCACGAGGAGCTCCTCATGACCGACCTCAGCACCACGCCGGCGCCGGACGTCCGGCCCGACCAGGACCGGCCCGTGGCCTTCACCCAGGACGCGCTCGGCTGGGAGCCCTGGCTCCCCCCGCTCACCGAGGACGAGCTGACCGAGCGGCACTGGTCGGGGCTCGTGGACAGGTCCCGCGCGAAGAGCGAGTACTTCATGCTGCTGGCCCGCGATCCCGACATCCTGGGAGCCCGCACCCGCACGGACAAGGACATCTTCTACAACACGAGGACCGGTCTCCCGCGTGCCGAGCGCGAGCTGGCCGCCACGGCCGCGAGCCGGTTCAACGGGTGCATCTTCTGCGCATCCGTGCACTCCCGCTTCGCCTCGCACTTCTCGAAGCGCCAGGACGACGTGCAGCGACTGCTCGACGAGGGCGTCGGCGCCGATCTGGGGGAGCGGTGGAACGCCATCGTCGCCGCGGCCGTCGCGCTGACGGCGACCCCGATCGCCTTCGGCGAGGAGCACGTGCACCGGCTCCGCGCGGCGGGCCTGGACGACCTCGAGATCGTCGACGTCGTCAACGGCGCCGCCTTCTTCAACTGGGCGAACCGCCTCATGCTGAGCCTCGGCGAGCCCGTGCACGAGCACGAGCGGTGACGGACCCGGCTCCCCACGCGGGTCACGGCCGCTACGACTTCGAGACCCGCCAGATCCACGCCGGGGTGCTGCCGGAGGCGACGTTCGGTGCCCGCATCACGCCGATCTACCAGACCGCGGGCTACCTGTTCGGATCCTTCGACGACGCGGAGGGGCGCTTCGCGGGCACGAGCGCCGGCGACATCTACTCCCGCAGCGAGAACCCGACAAACGCCGTGGTGCAGCGGCGGCTCGCGGACCTGGAGGGCGGCGTCGGCGCCCTCCTCGTCGCCAGCGGTCAGGCCGCGATCGCCTCGACGATCTTCGCCCTCGCGCCCGCGGGCCGGTCCGTGCTGGCCACCCGCAGCCTCTACGAGGGCACGAAGCAGATGTTCCGCGGCAGCCTGCGCCGTCAGGGCGTCTCCTTCGACTTCCTCGACGCCGAGGCGCCCGAGGAGGAGTGGCTCGCGCGGGCGACGCCGGACACCCGTGCGCTGTACACGGAGTCGATCCCGAACCCGAAGAACGACATCGTCGACCTGGCCAAGCTCGCCCGGATCGCGCACCGCATCGGCGTGCCGCTCGTCGTCGACAACACCGTCGCGACGCCGTACCTCCTCCGGCCCATCGAGCACGGCGCGGACATCGTGATCCACTCCACCTCCAAGTGGCTCTCCGGGCACGGCAGCGTGCTCGGCGGCGCCATCGTGGACGGCGGGCACTTCGACTGGGGGGCGAACCGCGACCGTTTCCCCGTGCTCTCCGAGCGGGGGCCGGACGGGTCCGCCTCCTACCTGGAGCGCCACGGCGAGCAGGCTTTCCTTCGCTACCTGCGGCGCGACGTCGTGAACGAGTACGGACCTACGCTGCCGCCGCAGAGCGCCTTCGCGCTCCTCCAGGGCATCGAGACCCTCTCCCTGCGGATGGACCGGCACGTCGCGAACGCCCGTGAGGTCGCCGCGTGGCTGGAGGCGCATCCGGCCGTCGCCTCCGTCGACCACCCCGACCTGCCCTCCAGCCCGTTCCACGAGCGGGCGAAGGCCCTCTTCCCGCGGGGCGCCGGGTCGGTGCTCGCCTTCGACCTCCGTGGCGGGCGGGAGGCGGCGCGAACCGTGCTCGACGCGCTGCGGCTCGTGAGCACGATGACCCACATCGGCGACGTGCGCACCCTCGCGATCCACAGCGGCAGCACGCTGCATGGCAGGCTCACCGAGCGGGAGCGGCGGGACATCGGCGTCACCCCCGGCCTGATCCGGCTCTCGGTGGGGCTGGAGAGCGTCCGGGACATCGTCGCCGACCTCGACCAGGCACTCGCCGGGCTCTGACCCGCTGACGTCGCGGCGGTCCTCGCCCGTCCCGCCGCCCGCGCGTGGCTTTCGTGTCGTTGTCTTACGCGCTCGCTGCGGGCCGACCCGGGCCCGGTCCACTATGGCAACCATCGCAGCGCATCTCACGCGAAGCCTCGCCAGCCCGATCGGGCACCGCCTGCGACCCCATGGATCGGGCCGGCCATCGGCCCCTTCCCCCAGCGCCGCCTCGCGCGGCCGACAGGACGGAGTCGCCATGACCGGAAACAGCATCGACACGAGTCACGCGGGCAGCCTGCCCCGCACCCCCGAACTCATCGCGGCGAACGACGCCCGCCGCCTGGCGGACGACGGGTTCACCCTGGAGCGGACCCACGAGTTCGACGAACTCCTCACCGCCGCCGTCGTTGACCTGGTCGAGCGCCAGCGCGCGCTCGGCATCACGATCGTGAACGACGGCGAGTACGGCAAGGCCATGACGAGCGCCGTCGACTACGGCGCCTGGTGGTCGTACTCCTTCCAGCGCGTGAGCGGGCTCTCGCTCACGGGCTCGGACATCTTCAGCCAGCAGCCCGTGCGCTCCGAGCCGGGGAACGTGCGCCTCACCTCGTTCCCCGACCGTCGCGACTGGACCATCTTCCGCGACGCGTACAGCGACCCGACCTCGGGCATCTCGACCGGCAAGACCGCGACGGCCTTCCCCTCGACGACGGGGCCGCTCGAGTACGTGGGCCAGGAGGCCATCGCCAACGACATCGCCAACCTCAAGGCGGGCCTCGGTGACGACACGTCGCGGGGGTTCCTCACGGCGCTCTCGCCCGGCAGCGGCGCGCGGATCGCGAACGATTACTACGCGACGGAGGAGGAGCACATCTGGGCCTGGGCGGAGGTGCTGCGCGAGGAGTACACGGCCATCGTCGAGGCGGGACTCACGGTGCAGATCGACGACCCCTCCATCGCGGAGAACTGGGACCAGATCAACCCGGAGCCGAGCGTCGAGGACTACCGGGCGTTCACCCGCATCCGGGTCGAGGCGCTGAACCACGCGCTGAGGGGCCTGCCGGAGGATCAGGTGCGCTTCCACCTCTGTTGGGGCAGCTGGCATGGGCCGCACACCACCGACATCGAGTTCAGCCACATCGCCGACCTCATGCTCGAGATCAACGCGGGGTCGTACTCCTTCGAGGCGGCCAACGTGCGCCACGAGCACGAGTGGAAGATCTGGCGCGACCTCGAGCTGCCCGCGGGGAAAAAGATCGTGCCCGGCGTCGTGAGCCACGCGACGAACGTCGTGGAGCATCCCGAGCTCGTCGCCGACCGCATCGAGGCCTTCGCCTCCGTCGTCGGTCCCGAGAACGTCATCGCGTCGACGGACTGCGGTCTCGGCGGCCGCATCCACCCGCAGATCGCCGTCGCGAAGCTGGCCGCTCTCGGTGAGGGCGCCCGGATCGCGAGCGGGAGGTTCTTCGGCCCTGCTTGACTTGACCGCATGACCCTACTCAGCGACGGTGCCGCGATCCTGCCCGATCTCGTGGCGCTGCGCCGCAGGCTGCACGCAGAGCCGGAGCTCGGCCTCGACCTGCCCCGCACGCAGGCCCTCGTGCTCGAGGCGCTCGACGGCCTCGACCTGGAGATCACGCTCGGCACCGCGACGACGTCCGTCGTCGCGGTGCTGCGCGGTGGCCGGCCGGGACCGACCGTGCTGCTGCGTGGCGACATGGACGCGCTGCCGATTGAGGAGAAGACCGGCCTGCCGTTCGCCTCGGCCAACGGCAACATGCACGCCTGCGGGCACGACCTGCACGTCGCCGGGCTCGTCGGCGCCGCCCGCCTGCTACACGCCCGCAGGAACGAGCTGGTCGGGGACGTGCTCTTCATGTTCCAGCCCGGCGAGGAGGGCCAGGCCGGCGCCCGCGTGATGATCGAGGAGGGCCTGCTCGACGCGTCGGGCACCCTGCCGATCGCCGCCTACGGCATCCACGTGGTCCCGGGCCCCCGCGGCGTCTTCGCGACCCGGCCGGGCACCCTCATGGCGGGCGCGAACCACATCACCATCCAGGTGCACGGCGAGGGCGGGCACGGGTCGGAGCCGGAGCGCGCCCACGACCCGGTGCCGGCGGTCGCGGAGATCGTCACGGCGCTGAACGTCATGGTGACCCGGCGGTTCAGCGTGTTCGACCCCGTGGTGGTGAGCGTGACGAAGCTCTCCGCGGGCACGGCGTTCAACATCATCCCGGACACGGCATCCCTCGGGGCGACGGTGCGCACCCTCTCCCGCGAGTCCCTCGCGGTGCTGCAGACGGAGATCCCGCGGCTCGCGTCGTCGATCGCCGAGGCTCACGGCTGCCGTGCGGAGGTGGACTTCGAGGTCGTCTACCCGGTCACGGTGAACGACGGGGCTCGCACTGCCGAGACCGTCGAGCGGCTCGGCGAGCTGTTCGGCCCGCATCGGGTCGCGCAGCTACCGGACCCGCTGATGGGCTCCGAGGACTTCTCGTTCGTGCTCGAGCGCGTGCCCGGGACCTTCGTGTTCCTCTCGGCGAGCCCGGAGGGCGTGGACCACGCGACGGCGGCCGCCAACCACTCGCCCCGCGTCGTGTTCGACGACGGTCTGCTCGCGGACCAGGCGGCGGCGCTCGCGCACCTCGCGATCCGCGCGCTCGCGGCCGACGCGACGCCCGGGAGCGGGTCATGATCGACGGGGCAGGGGTCGCGTTCGCCGCCGTCGGACTCGCCACCCTCGCCGCGGCGCTGCTGCCTCGCCTGCTCGGCAGGGTGCCGATGTCGATGCCCATGGTCTTCCTCGGCGCGGGCGTGCTGGCGTTCGCGCTGATCCCCAACCTGCCGACGCCGAGCCCGATCGAGTATGGCGAGCTGACCCTGCACATCACCGAGATCTGCGTGATCATCTCGCTGATGGGCGCCGGCCTCGCCATCAACCGGCGGCTCGGTCGGCGCAGCTGGGCGTCGACCTGGCGGCTACTCGCCATCACGATGCCGCTGTCGATCCTCGGTGTCGCGCTGCTCGGCTGGGGAGCGCTCGGGCTGGGGGTGGCCGGCGCGCTGCTGCTCGGCGCGGTGCTGGCCCCCACTGATCCGGTGCTCGCCACCGAGGTGCAGGTCGGCGAGCCGACGGAGGATCCCGACGAGCCCGAGGACGAGGCGCGGTTCGCCCTGACCTCCGAGGCCGGGCTCAACGACGCCCTCGCCTTCCCGTTCGTGTACGCCGCCATCGCCATCAGCGCGGTGGGCGTCGCTCCGCAGGACTGGCTCGGCGAGTGGGTGCTCCTCGACGTCCTGTGGCGCCTGGTGGCCGGGTGCGCCGTGGGACTCGGCACGGGCTGGCTGCTCGGCAAGCTCTTCTTCTCGGTGTCCTCCGACCGGCTGCGGCTCGCCGAGCACGCGGAGGGCTTCGTCGCGCTCGCGGCGACGTTCCTCGCGTATGGCGTCGCGGAGGTCATCGAGGGTTACGGCTTCGTCGCGGTGTTCGTCTGCGCCGTCGCCATCCGGGGGTCCGAGCGGTCGCACGGCTACCACCGCATCCTGCACCGCTTCGTCGAGCAGATCGAGCGGCTCCTCACGGCCCTGATCCTCATCCTGCTCGGCGGTGCCGTCGCCCGCGGGCTGTTCGCGGAGCTCACCCTGCCCGACGTGCTCGTCGCGCTCGCCGTGCTGCTCGTCGTTCGCCCGCTCGCCGGCTGGATCGGCCTCGCCTTCGGGCGCACCGGCCTGCGCGAGCGCGGCGTCATCTCCTTCTTCGGGGTGCGCGGCATCGGCTCGCTGTACTACGTCGCCTACGCGCTCGCGAACGGCGCGTTCGAGGGCGGGGAGCGCATCTGGGGCATCACCGGGCTGGTGGTCGTGGCGTCCATCGTCATCCACGGCATCTCGGCGACGCCTGTCATGACCCTGCTCGACCGCAAGCGGGAGCGGGTCGCAAAGCAGCAGACCGGGGAGACGGACGCCGCCGCCGCGACCCCGGTCTAGGCCGCGTGTCGTCCGTCCGTCCGTCCGATCCCGTCCTTCCGATCCGCCCGGTCCCGCCCGGTCCGCCGGGCGCATCGCGGCCCCCTCTCCCGCCCCTGCCCAGGCAGAAGGATCCTGCCCAGCTTCAAGCTGCGCAGGATCCTCGTGCCTGGGCAGGCGACACCGGGAAGGGTCCTCGCGCCCGGGCAGGATCCCCCTGCCCAGGCAGGAGACACCGGGACAGGAGACACCGGGCGGGGCGGCGCGGAGCGGGCGGCAGCGGGTACCGGGACCCGATAATGGGCAGATGCGCGCGGGCGACCAGAGGGAGGATCGGCCGCGCTCGCCGTCCGTCCGCGTGCGCATCCTCGCCGCGATCCTCACGGTCGCCGCGCTCGGGATGCTCGTCGCCGGCGGCACCGCATCCCTCGTGCAGCGGGAGCGGGCGCTCGCCGTGGTCGACGAGCGGCTCCTCGCCACGGCCGCCGAGGCCGCCGACGTCGCGGCAGACGGCGCGGCCGTCGACCTGACCGGCCTCCTGCGGGACCTCGTGCGGGCGGTGCGGCCCGACGCCGACCAGGGCACCCTCGCGCTGATCGACGGACAGCCGACCTTCGCCCCCGAGGACGCTGACCTGGCGCTTGACGCCCTGCCCGGGTTCGCGCCGCGCGTGGCGGCCGAGGCGGCGGGCGGTGTCGCGGTCCGGGGCACGAGCGACTCCATCCGCTACATCGCCATCCCCGTCTCCGTGCAGGGCGACGCGCGCACGGGACTCTTTGTGGCGGCCTACGACCTCGACGCGCGCCTCCGGCCCATCGGGGACGCGTTCCGCACCTTCGCGGCCGTCGCCGCCGTCGCCCTGCTCGTGCTGGGCGGGGTCGGCTGGGTGGTCGCGGGGCGGTTGCTGCGACCCATCCGCGACCTCCGACTCGCCGCCGCCAGGATCACGGCGTCGGACGTCAGTGAGCGCATCCCGCTGCGCGGCCGGGACGACGTGTCCGACCTGACCCGCACGGTCAACGAGATGCTCGACCGGCTGGACGGCGCGCTCAGCAGCCAGCGCCGGCTCCTCGACGACGTGGGGCACGAGCTGAAGACGCCGATCACGATCGTGCGCGGGCATCTCGAGGTGATGGACGAGTCGGACCCCGCCGACGTCGCGTCGACGAAGGCGCTCGCGATCGACGAGCTCGACCGGATGAGCGGGCTGGTGCGTGACATCACGGCGCTCGCCACGGCGAGCGCCCCCGCCGGGCTCGACGCGCGCCCGACCGACATCGCGCCGCTCACGGCTGCCGTGCTGCGCAAGGCGTCCGCGCTGTCCGGCCACCGCTGGGTGTCCGGCGGCACCGCGAACGTCGTGGCGCTGGTGGATCCGGAGCGCATCACCCAGGCCCTGCTCCAGCTCGCGTCCAATGCCGTCCGGCACGGGGCACCCGCCGGAAGCATCGAGATCGGCAGCGCGCTGGCGCCCGATCCGTCGGGCGGCGAGCGCCTGCGGCTGTGGGTGCGCAACGACGGCGCGCCGATCAGCGACGACACCCGGCAGCACATGTTCGAGCGCTTCCGGCGCGGATCCGCGGGCAGGGGGAGCGAGGGCTCGGGACTCGGCCTGGCGATCGTCGAGGCCATCGCGACCGCTCACGGCGGCGGAGTCCTCGTCCGGTCGGCGGCGGGGGACGGCACCGTCATCACCCTCGACCTGCCATTCCGCCCCGCCGGGCGACAGAGCCAGGTGGCGCCCGGCGGCGCGGCCGGAGAGGGGACCGACGCGTGAGCAGGATCCTGATCGCGGAGGACGAGGACCGGATCTCCTCGTTCGTGAGGAAGGGACTCACGGCGGCCGGCTTCTCGGCGCACGTCGTGGGGACCGGGGCGGCCGCCCTCGAGGAGTCCGCGGGCGGTGGCTTCGACCTGCTCGTGCTCGACATTGGGCTGCCGGACATCGACGGGTACGAGGTGCTGCGCCGGCTGCGCGGGAGCGGATCGACGCTGCCGGTGATCGTGCTGACCGCCCGGGACTCGGCCGAGGACACCCTTGCGAGCCTCGAGGGCGGGGCGAACGACTACATGAGCAAGCCGTTCCGCTTCGACGAGCTGCTCGCCCGGGTGCGCCTGCGGATCGCCGACGGGAGGGCGCCGTCCACGACGGTGCTCGGGAACGGCGCCGTCCAGCTGGACCTCCGCACCAGGCGGGCGATCGTGGACGGGGAGCCCGTCGACCTGTCCGCGCGGGAGTTCGCGCTGGCCGAGGAGTTCCTGCGGCACCCGGACCAGGTGCTGAGCCGCGAGCAGCTGTTGAGTCGGGTCTGGGGCTACGACTTCGACCCGGGCTCGAACATCGTCGACGTCTACGTCGGCTACCTGCGGGGGAAGCTCGGGGCGCAGCGGATCGAGACCGTGCGCGGCATGGGCTACCGCTACCGCTGATCCGAGGTCCCGCCGATCCTGCTGGCGCCGGTGCTGGTGCTGGTGCTGGTCGTGGTGCAGGTGCTGATGATCGCAATTCAGGCCCTACGGGCGACACGCCGCAGGAGAGCCTGAATCCCGTGCGTTCACGGCGCTGGGCCTGAATCGTGAACGCCCCGCCGTCACGCGGCGGTCGGGTACCGGCAGCGTGATGGCGGGGCATCCCCCGTTCGTGGATGCCCCGCCGTCGAGGTCGGGTCAGTCGTCCGAGGAGCGCCCGCCGTGGTGGCCGTCGTCGTCGGAGTCGTCGTCGTCGTGATCGTCGTCGCCGCCCGAGTGGTGCCCGGAGTCGTCGTCGTGGCGGTCGTCGCCACCGTGGTGGTCGCCGTCTCCGTGGTGGTCGTCGTCGGACCCGTGGTGCGACGAGTCGTCGTCGCGTGAGTCGCCGCCGTGCCGGTGATGCCCACCGTCACCGTCCGTGGCGTCGTCGCTCACGCCGGGCGCGCGGAGCCCGCCCCTGTCGTCGACGACGCCCACCGGGTCGTCGCCCACGCCCGGGGCGCGGGTGCCACCGTTGTCGTCGACGCCCGCCGGGTCATCGCTGACGCCGGGCGCGCGGAGCCCGCCGTTGTCGTCCGCGCCGGGGGCCGGGTCGGGTGTCCAACTCGGGTCGGGCGTCGGGGTGTCGTCGAGACCGAAGTCGTCGTCAGTCGGCGGGGTGAGCGACGGCAGGTCCGTCGGCGAGGGAGTGGGCGAGGGCGAGGGGGACAGCGACGGGGTAGGGGTCGGCGTGGCGGTCGCGTCGTCGCTGACGCCGGGAGCCCGGGTGCCGCCGTTGTCGTCGGCGATCTCTCCGTTCCGGCTGGTGGGGTTGTCGTCGGCGCCTTCGGCGGCCTGCGCCGTGAGCGTCGCACCGATGCCAAGGGCGGTGATGAGGGCGGCGCCGGCTGCGATCGGTACGGCTCGCTTCGGGGAGATGCGCATGAGGGGACCTTTCTCGAGCCCGGAGGACGGGCATGGCGTCCATCGCCACGGGTCCAGGCTGTGCGCCGACCATGAGCCGCCCCACAGACGAACATGAGACGTCTCTCATGAAGCCGAGGATCCGCCTGGACCCGCCGCCTCAGCGCTGCTCCTGCCCAGGCAGGAGACCCCGCCCCGCTGCCTCCGTTGCCCCTGCTTGGGCAGGAGACCCCCGCCCTGCTGCCTCCGTTGCGCCTGCCCGGGCAGTGCATCCCGCCCGCCAGCCTCCGCTGCCTCTGCCCAGGCAGGAGCCCCAGCCCCGCTGCCTCTGGTTTCCCCTGCCCGGGCATGAGGCCCCGCCCCGCTGCCTCCGTTGCCCCTGCCTGGGCAGGAGGATCCTGCCCAGCTTTTACCTGCGCAGGAATCTTCTGCCTGCGCAGGGGCATCCCGCCCCGCTGGCTTCGTCGCCTCTGCCCAGGCAGGAGACCCCGCCCCGCTGACCTCCCTTGCCCCTGCCTGGGCAGGAGACTCAAACCTGCTGCCTCCGTTGCCCCTGCCTGGGCAGGAAATTCCTGCCCAGCTTTTACCTGCGCAGGAACCTTCTGCCTGGGCAGGGGCGAGAGGGAGCAGGACCTAGGGCGAGCACACAGCAGCAGCACCCAGCACCCGCCCCGGCACGCGGCACGCACGCAGCACGCACACGTGCCCCCCGGCGCGCAGCGGAGCGGGATCGGCGGGGCTAGTCGTCCTCGGGGTGATCCCTGCCGGACCGGCCGGAGCCGCCGTCATCGCCGTCGTCGCCGCCGTTGTCGTCGCCCACCTCGACAGGCTCCGGACCGGGCACGACGGTCGCGCCGTCATCATCCTCGTCCGGCGACTCCGACGGGGACGGCGTGGGCGCGGGCGCCGGCGGCTCGCCGGGCACGGGAGCGGGATCGGCGGGAGGAGGTGCGGGGGCCGGCGTCACGACGACGGGGGCGACGTCCACGGCGCGCCCCGCCTCGTCGGGGATGGAGAGCCGCGGTCCCAGGGCGAGCAGGGCCCCGCCGATGAGGCCCACGAGCACCACGGCGAGCACGCCGAGGAGCACCCGCCTCGCAGTGCTCGTCATATGCGTCCCTCTCCCGTGCGCGTTCCGCCATTGTGCAGGATGCCCGCCCGCGATCGGTAGCGCCGCCCGCGTCGGGCGGGCGACCGGCATACGCTCGAACGACGGGCACCATTCGTCCCGTGACACCCCGTGAGACCCCGAGGAGTCCGCCCCCGCATGACAACGACGCAACTGCTGCTGATCCGCCACGGCGAGAGCGAGGGCAACGTCGCAGCCGCGACGGCGACCCGGGACCGGCTCGACGTCGTGCCCGTGACCGAGCGCGACGCCGACGTGCCGCTGTCCGCGACCGGGGTCGAGCAGGCGACGTCGCTCGGTCTCTGGCTCAACGGGGACGGCCGCCACCTCCGGCCCGGCGCAGTCTTCTCGTCCCCCTACATGCGCGCCCGGCAGACCGCCGAGCTCGCGTTCGGCGCGACCGGCGCCGACGGCCATGCCGCCGGGGACGGCGGCGGCTCGGGCGAGAGCCTCCGCCCGCTGCTGGACGAGCGACTGCGCGACCGGGAGCTCGGGGTGCTCGACACCCTCACCGGCCGCGGCATCGTCTCGCGCTTCCCGCAGGAGGCCGAGCGCCGCCGCTGGCTGGGCAAGTTCTACTACCGGCCGCCGGGCGGGGAGTCCTGGGCGGACCTCGCGCTGCGCGTGCGCTCGTTCCTGCTCGACCTCGAGGTGTACGGCGGGCCGGAGCGTGTTGCGGTCGTCTGCCACGACGCGGTCGTGCTCGTGTTCCGCTACGTCTGCGAGGGCTACACGGAGGAGGAGGTGCTCGAGATCGGCGCCACGACCCCGGTGATGAACACCGGCGTCAGCCTGCTCACCCGCGAGCCGGGTGGCCGCCGCTGGACGCCCACCCTCTTCAACTCCACGGAGCACCTCGAGCAGCACGGCGCTCCGGTGACGCAGCACGGGGGTGACCGCGATGTCTTCTCGCGCTGAGCTGATCACCCCCGCCCTCCTCCGCGAGTGGCGGCTGCCCGCCCCGGGCACCTCGAAGTACGACCGCGGGCAGGTGCTCGTCGTGGGCGGCGCTCGCAAGACACCCGGGGCCGCGCTACTCGCCGGAGTCAGCGCGCTCCGCGTCGGAGCCGGCCGCCTCACCCTCGCGGTCGCGGAGTCCACGGCGGCCGCGCTCGCCGTCGCCGTGCCGGAGTCCGGGGTCATCGGCCTGCCGGAGACGCCGTCCGGCGCCGTCCGCGGCGACGCGGCCGACCGCCTCGGCCGCGAGGCGAGCACGGATGCGGTGCTCGTCGGAGCGGGCCTCGACGACCCGGACGAGGCCGCGGAACTGCTGCGGAACCTGGTCCCCCTGCTCGACGACGACGTGCGCGTGCACCTCGACGCCCTCGCCCTCGGCGTGCTTCCCGGCCTTCCCGACGTGCAGAAAGCCCTGGCGGGCCGCCTGCTGCTCACCCCGAACCAGTCCGAGGCCGAGCGCCTGCTCGACCGCGAGGTGGGGGATCTCGACGACGACGTGGCCGAGATCGCGAAGCGCTACGGCGCGGTCGTCACCTGCATGAACTCCATCGCCGCGCCGGACGGGTCCCTCTGGAACTCGACGAGCGGCTTCGGGGGCCTCGCCACGTCGGGCAGCGGCGACGTGCTCGCGGGCACGATCCTCGGCGTCAGCGCCCGCGGCGCGACCCTCGAGCAGGCCGCCTGCTGGGGCACGTACCTGCACGCCGCGGCCGGCGACCGGCTGGCCGCGCGGGTGGGGCCGCTCGGCTTCCTCGCCCGCGAGCTCGCCGACGAGCTGCCCGCGCTGCTCGTCGAGCTCAGCGTCTGACCCGCGGGTCGTCCCGCCACACTCGGACGCCCGAGTACCACTCCGGACGCCCCGCACCGCTTCGCCTCCCGTCCCCCGTCCCCCTCGAAGTCCCTACCGAAGTTCCGTTCCGTCAAGGAGATTCAATGAAGCATCGTTCCCTCGGCTCCCTCACCGTCAGCGCGATCGGCCTCGGTGGCATGCCGATGTCCATCCAGGGTCGCAAGGATCGGGAGACCTCGATCGCGACCGTTCACGCGGCGCTCGACGCGGGCATCACGCTCATCGACACCGCGAACTCGTACCACCTCGACGCCGACGGCATCGGGCACAACGAGATCCTCATCGCGGAGGCGCTGCGCTCCTACGGCGGCGACACCTCCGGCGTGGTCGTCGCGACCAAGGGCGGCACGATTCACCGCGACGAGGGGCCGTGGGGCCTCGAGGGATCGCCCGAGGCGCTGCACCGGGCGGCGCGCGCGTCCGCCGAGCGCCTCGGCGTGCAAGTCATCGACCTGTACCAGCACCACCGCCCGGACCCGGAGGTCCCGTACGAGGAGACCATGGGCGCCCTGCGCGAGCTCATCGAGCAGGGCGTCATCCGCTTCGCGGGCATCTCGAACGCCGACCCCGACCAGATCCGCACGGCGCACGAGGTGCTCGGCGACGCCCTCGTGTCGGTGCAGAACCAGTTCTCACCCGAGTTCCGCTCCAGCGAGCCGGAGCTCGAGCTGTGCGACTCGCTGGGGATCGCATTCCTGCCGTGGAGCCCGCTCGGCGGCATCCGCCGCGCGCCCGGGCTGGGGGAGGAGCGTTCCGCGTTCCGGGAGATCGCCGACGACAGGGGCGTGAGCCCGCAGCAGGTCGCACTCGCCTGGGAGCTCGCGCTCTCGGAGCGCGTCATCCCCATCCCGGGCGCGAGCCGCCCGGAGAGCATCGTCGACTCCGCCCGCGCGGCGGACCTCGAGCTCTCCTCCGACGAGATCAGCCGCCTGAGCGCGGCGTAGGGAGCACACCGTGACGAACCTGAAGGTCCTCTTCCTCGGGGGCACCGGAATCATCAGCTCGGCGTGCGGCGCGCTGGCCGTCGAGCGGGGCATCGACCTGACGGTGCTGAACCGCGGCCGCACGGGCACGAGGCCGGCTCCCGAGGGCGCCGAGGTGCTCACGGCCGACGTCTCCGACGCGGCCGCCGTGCGGTCGGCGCTCGGCGACCGCGAGTTCGATGTCGTCGTCGACTTCGTCGCCTTCGTGCCGGACCACGTGCGCCGCGACATCGACCTCTTCGCGGGCCGCACCGGGCAGTACGTGTACATCAGCTCCGCGTCGGCGTACCAGAAGCCGCCGGCCCGGCTGCCCATCCTCGAGTCGACACCGCTGCGGAACCCGTTCTGGCAGTACTCCCGCGACAAGATCGCGAGCGAGGACGTGCTCGTCGAGGCCTACCGCGAGAGCGGCTTCCCGGTCACGATCGTGCGGCCCTCCCACACCTACGACCGCACGTCCATCCCGCTGAGCGGCGGCTGGACCATGATCGACCGGATGCGGCGGGGCAAGCCCGTGGTCGTGCACGGCGACGGCACCTCCCTCTGGACGCTCACCCACAACACCGACTTCGCGAAGGCGTTCGTCGGGCTGCTCGGCAACCCGCAGGCCGTGGGCGACAGCTTCACCATCACCTCGGACGAGGTGCTGACCTGGAACCAGATCACCGATCAGCTGGCCCGCGCGGCGGGCGTCGAGGCGGACATCGTGCACGTCAGCTCCGATGCGATCGCCGCGGCGCTGCCCGACCTCGGGCCCGGCATCCTGGGCGACAAGTCGCACTCCGTCATCTTCGACAACAGCAAGGTGAAGTCCCTGGTGCCGGACTACGTGGCCACGGTCCCGTTCGCCGCCGGCGCCCGGGAGATCGTGGCGTGGCACGACGAGGACGAGTCCCGCCGCGAGGTCGACGTAGAGCTGGACGAGGCCCTCGACGCCCTCATCTCCCGCTACGCCTGAGCGGTGGTAGACTCTTTCGGTTGCCGTCAGAACGGCCGCGGATCAAGAGAGCTCACACATCCCGTGCAGGGCACCGCGCAGCGAGAGGAAAGAGGTCCCATTTATGGCACTAGCACCCGACGTCAAGAAGGCGATCATCGAAGAGTACGCCACCCACCCCGGTGACACGGGATCTCCTGAGGTGCAGGTCGCAATGCTGACCCAGCGCATCAAGGACCTCACCGAGCACCTGAAGGAGCACAAGCACGACCACCACTCGCGTCGTGGCCTCCTTCTCCTCGTGGGACAGCGCCGCCGCCTGCTCGGTTACCTGTCGGACATCGACATCGACCGTTACCGCGCACTGATCGGACGCCTCGGCCTTCGTCGCTAGTTCTTGTCGCGAGGCGGCCGCTCCCTTCGGGGAGCGGCCGTTTCGCCGTTAACGCCCGCCCGATGCACGGGAACCGCCCACGGTCCCCGAGCCCGTCGAAGGGACGCACCCCCGCGCCGGTCACGTCGCTTCGACAGGCTCAGCGACCGTACCGGTCCTGACGAGGGACAATCTCACGGTCCCTGAGCCCGTCGAAGGGACGCACCCCGTCGCGCCGACCCCCGCGCCGCTCTCCCGCGGCCGGGGCCCGAGCCGCCAGAATGGGCACATGCGACTTCCGTTCCAGCGCCCAGCCGACCCCGACGCCCCGCCGAAGAGCGACGCGGGCTCCGGGAAGCTGAGCGACTACGACTACAACCTCCAGCCGCGCAACGCGCGGGTGACCATCCGCCTTGCCAAGAGCGACGGGGCGCAGGACGTGATCGCCGGCATCGTCGGACGGTCGAGTCCCGAGGCCTTCATCCCCCGCCGCACCCAGGAGGACGAGCGCGTGGATGCGCCGATGCCCGTGCGCCTGTTCGCCGACGGCCGGCCCACCGCCGTGGTCGGCGAGGTCCCGCGCGGTCTGGAGGGCGCCGTCGAGGCCGCCCTCGTGCGCTGGCAGGAGCGGGAGAACAAGACCCGCCTCCCGGTGGCGATCGTGAAGACGAAGGCCGGCCTGCGCGTCGACCTGCTGATCGGCGAGACCCGCTGACGCAGTGATCACCGCGGAGGCGGGGGAGCGGACCGGCATATGGACGAGCCCGGGAATCCGCCGGGCCTTCCGGGGAGGAAAAGGGGCCGCGTGCTAGAGTCGGCACCGTACGCCCGTGAACCGGTGCGCCGACGGAGTCCCGTGTCACGGGCCCGCTCGGCACGACGCACCGCCCGGCGGGAAGCGGGTTCGCCCGTTCGATGGATCCGAACCATGTCGCCCTGGGCGATCCGGATCGCATCGCCAAACTGAACACGCAACAACGGAGCAGGCCGGCAGGAGGCTGGTCGTTGGTGGTGGTTTTCCGAGTCGCTCGGAGGATTTCTACTAATGGCCAGACATGCGCCCGCGGTGCACTAGAGCACCCGCAGAGCCGCACGTTTCCCGGTAGACCCCGCATTCGCGAGGCGCGCCCGGATCGCCTTGCCCGCTCCTGCTCCTGGACGACTGTCGCTGCCCACACGGGGTTGCGACACTAAACAAAGGAGAAAACCCCCACATGGAGGGTCCAGAGATCAAGTTCGCCGAAGCCGTCATCGATAACGGCAAGTTCGGCACGCGCACCGTCCGCTTCGAGGCCGGTCGCCTGGCGCAGCAGGCGCAGGGCGCCGTCGCCGCCTACCTCGACGAAGACACCATGCTGCTGAGCGCCACGAGCGTCGGCAAGCACCCGAAGGACAACTTCGACTTCTTCCCGCTCACGATCGACGTCGAGGAGCGCATGTACGCCGCGGGTCGCATCCCCGGCAGCTTCTTCCGTCGCGAGGGACGCCCGTCCACCGACGCGATCCTCACCTGCCGTCTCATCGACCGGCCGCTGCGTCCGTCGTTCGTCGACGGCCTCCGCAACGAGGTTCAGGTCGTCGTCACGGTGCTCTCGATCGCGCCGGACGAGTTCTACGACGTGCTCGCCATCAACGCCGCGTCCGCGTCGACGCAGCTGTCCGGCCTTCCGTTCTCCGGCCCCGTCGCCGGCGTGCGCGTCGCCCTCATCGGTGACCAGTGGGTCGCCTTCCCCAAGCACTCGCAGCTCGAGGACGCCGTGTTCAACATGGTCGTCGCCGGCCGCGTCGTCACGGACGAGAACGGCGAGCAGGACGTCGCCATCATGATGGTCGAGGCCGAGGCCACCGACGGTGCCTGGGCGCTCATCCAGGGCGGTGCCACCAAGCCGAACGAGGCCGTCGTGGCGCAGGGCCTCGAGGCCGCCAAGCCGTTCCTCAAGTCGCTCGTCGAGGCGCAGGCCGACCTGGCCCGCCAGGCCGCGAAGCCCACGGCCGACTACCCGGTCTTCCCGCCCTACTCGCAGGAGGCCTACGACGTCGTCGCGGAGCTCGCCTACGACGAGCTCGTGCGGGTCTACCAGATCGCCGACAAGCAGGAGCGCCAGGCCGCTGACGACCAGGTCAAGGACCGCGTCCGTCAGACCATCACCGAGCGCGTCGAGGCCGGTTCGGTCGACGCGTCCGTGCTCGTGCAGCTGTCCGCCGCGTACAAGTCGGTCACCAAGGTGGTCGTGCGCGGTCGCATCCTCAGCGAGGGCGTGCGCATCGACGGTCGTGGGCTGGCGGACATCCGCCCGCTCGACGCCGAGGTCGCCGTCATCCCCCGCGTGCACGGCTCCGCCATCTTCCAGCGCGGTGAGACCCAGATCCTGGGCGTCACCACGCTGAACATGCTGAAGCTCGAGCAGCAGATCGACTCGCTGAGCCCGGTCACGCGCAAGCGCTACATGCACTACTACAACTTCCCGCCCTACTCCACCGGTGAGACGGGACGCGTCGGCACCCCGAAGCGCCGCGAGATCGGCCACGGAGCGCTCGCCGAGCGTGCGCTCGTGCCCGTGCTGCCGTCGCGCGAGGAGTTCCCCTACGCGATCCGTCAGGTGTCCGAGGCTCTCGGCTCCAACGGCTCGACTTCGATGGGTTCCGTCTGCGCCTCGACCCTGTCCCTGCTGAACGCCGGTGTGCCGCTGCGCGCGCCGGTCGCCGGCATCGCCATGGGCCTCGTGTCCGACAGGGTCGACGGCCAGATGCGCTACGCCGCGCTGACCGACATCCTGGGCGCCGAGGACGCGCTCGGCGACATGGACTTCAAGGTCGCCGGCACGAGCGAGTTCGTCACGGCGATCCAGCTCGACACCAAGCTCGACGGCCTGCCCTCGCAGGTGCTCGACGGCGCGCTCAAGCAGGCGAAGGAGGCTCGCACCGCGATCCTCAACGTCATGACGAGCGCCATCGACGCCCCCGACGAGATGGCCCCGACCGCGCCCCGCGTGATCTCGGTGCAGATCCCCGTCGACAAGATCGGCGAGCTCATCGGCCCGAAGGGCAAGACGATCAACGCGATCCAGGACGAGACCGGTGCGGACATCAGCATCGAGGAGGACGGCACCGTGTACATCGGCGCCGTCGACGGCCCCTCGGCTGAGGCTGCTCGCGCCCAGGTGAACGCGATCGCCAACCCGCTCAACCCCGAGGTCGGCGAGCGGTTCCTCGGAACCGTCGTCAAGCTCGCGTCGTTCGGCGCCTTCGTGTCGCTCACCCCCGGCAAGGACGGACTGCTGCACATCAGCGAGGTCCGCAAGCTGGCCGGTGGCAAGCGCGTGGAGAACGTCGAGGACGTCCTGTCCGTCGGCCAGAAGATCCAGGTCGAGATCACCAAGACGGACGACCGCGGAAAGCTGTCGCTCGCCCCGGTGATGGACGAGGCCGAGGGCGCCGAGGCGACCGCGGACACCGCCGAGGTCGGCGCGGAGTAATCCAGCCCGGGGTGGTCCCACCCCGCCACACGAAGCCCGTCCGCGACCCGTCGCGGGCGGGCTTCGTCGCGCTCCCCGGCTGCGTAGCATGTGGAGATGAAGCCCTTCCTGTTGCTCGCGACGCGCGCCGAGGACGAGGCCGCGGACAACGAGTACGCCGCCTTCCTGGAGGCGGGCGGCCTCGAGCCGGCGGAGCTCCACCGCGTCCGCCTCGAGGCGGTGCCCATGCCCGCTCTCGACCTCGACGACTACTCCGGCATCGTCGTCGGCGGCAGCCCGTTCACCACGAGCGACCCCGAGGAGGAGAAGAGCGAGTCGCAGCGCAGGGTCGAGCGCGAGCTCGGACCGCTGCTCGACGACGTCCTCGCCCGCGACCGGCCGTTCCTGGGCGCCTGCTACGGCATCGGCCTCCTCGGCACCCACCTCCGGGGCGTCGTGGACCGGCGATGGTCGGAGCCCATCGGCCGGGTCCGCGTGTCCCTCACCCCCGAGGGTGCCGAGGATCCGCTGTTCTCGGCGCTGCCCGAGTCGTTCGACGCCTTCGTGGGGCACAAGGAGGCCTGCACCGAGCTTCCGCCCGGAGCCGTGCTGCTCGCCACGGGGGAGAACTGCCCGGTCCAGGCGTTCCGGATCGGCCGCAACGTCTACGCGACCCAGTTCCACCCCGAGCTCACCGTGGACGGGATTGTGACCCGCATCCACGTCTACCGCAACTACGGCTACTTCCAGCCGGACCAGATGCACGCGCTCATCGAGTCGGTGGAGGGGGTGAGTGTCCCCGAGCCCGGCAAGGTCCTGGCCGCATTCGTGCGAGAATACGCCCGCCCATAGGGGGCGCGCGCATATGCTCGAAGCGTGAACACAGCCGATGGGGGCGGCGCGTCGCTGCCGCTCGGGCGTACGGGACTCGTCTCGTACCCGCTCGCCCTCGACGGCAGCATCTTCGGCTGGGCGTCAGGACCGGAGGAGACCTCCGCCGTGCTCGACGCGTTCCACGCCGCAGGCGGGCGCCTCGTGGCCACCGCCGACCACTACGCGGGCGGCCGCAGCGAGGTGATGCTCGGCACCTGGATGCGCGAGCGCGGGTGCCGTGACGGCATGATCGTCGCCACCAAGGTGGGCAGGCACCCGGATGCCGCAGGCCTGTCCCCGAGTTCCATCACGCGCGGGGTGGACGCGTCACTCCGCCGGCTCGGTACGGACCGGATCGACTTCCTCGCGTTCGACGGCGATCACCCGGGAACCCCGTTCGAGGACAGCCTCGGGGCCGTTGAACGGTTGCGGGTCGCGGGCAAGGTCCGCTTCCTGTCCGTCGCGGGCTTCGAGGCCGGCCGGATCGCCGAGCTCGCGGCCACGGCAGAGCGCCTCGGCATCCCCGCGCCGTCCGGACTCCTCACGGAGTACAACCTGGTGCACCGGTCGGCCTACGAGAGCGGGCTCGCCGCCGTTGCCGAGCGGGTCGGACTCGCCGTGTTCGCCCGGCTGCCGTTGGCCAGCGGCTATCTCGCCGGGGTGCTGCGCTCGCGCGACCAGGTGCCGACCTCGGTGATGTTCGCGGCCGCCCGGGAGCACATCGGAGCGCGGGGAGAGCGCATCCTCGCCGCGGTCGAGCGTGTCGCCCTCGAGGTCGGCGCGCCCCTGGCCGCGGTGAGCCTGGCGTGGCTGCTCGCCCGGGGAGGTGGCGTGATCCCCGTGGTGCGCGCCGCCGCCGCCGAGCACATCGAGGAGCAGATCCGGGCCGTCGGGCTCACCCTGTCCCGGGAGCAGCTCGCGCTGCTCGATCGCGTCTCGGAATAGCGTCGGGGCCCGCCTCGGACGGCGGGGACGGATGTCGGGCGCGGCATGCCTGCGCGCGCACCGGGATACTGGACGGTGCCCATCGTGCGGCCGGCCCGGCCGGACCGCAGTCGAGACCCATCGAAGGAGATCCGTGTTCACCGACATGCCCGAGGCCGACCTGTGGAACTATCGCAGCGACGTGCCGAACCCCGCCGACTTCGACGAGTTCTGGAGCAGCACGCTGGCCGAGGCGGCGGAGCACCCGCTCGACGTGCAGGCGGAGCCGTGGGAGAGCGGCCTCTCCACGATCGACGTCTGGGACGTCACGTTCTCGGGCTTCGGCGGGCACCGCATCAGGGCGTGGCTGCTGCTGCCCGCCGGCGCCACCGGCCCGCTGCCCGGCGTGGTCGAGTACATCGGGTACGGGGGAGGCCGAGGCAATCCGCTGGAGAGCCTCGTCTGGGCGTCCGCGGGGTACGCGCACCTCATCATGGACTCCCGCGGCCAGGGCGCAGGCCACCGCAAGGGGTCGACGCCGGACCCCGGCGGGTCCGGACCGGCGTACTCCGGCGTCATGACCCGCGGCATCGAGGATCCGCGCGACTACTACTACCGCAGGCTCTTCACCGATGCCGTGCGCGCGGTGGACGCACTTAAGTCCTTCCCGCAGGTGGACCAGGACCGCGTCGCCGTCGTGGGCGGCAGTCAGGGCGGGGCCATCACCATCGCCGTCGCCGGGTTGCGCGACGACCTCACGGCTGCCGTGGCGTTCGTGCCGTTCCTCAGCGACATGCGGCGCGCGTCCACCATCACCGACCACTACCCCTACCGCGAGCTCGGCCAGTACCTCGCCGTGCAGCGGGACAAGACCGACATGGTCTTCCGCACCCTGTCCTACTTCGACGGGGTCAACTTCGCCCGTCGGGCCACGGTGCCCATCTCGTACTCGGTCGCGCTCATGGACGGCATCTGCCCGCCGTCAACGGTCTTCGCGTCCTACCACGAGTACGCGGGGCCGAAGGAGATTACCATCTGGCCGTACAACGGGCACGAGGGCGGCGCGATCGAGGACTCCGTGATGGCCCTGGCGGCGCTGCGCAAGGCCTTCGGTTAGCCGCGCGGTCCGCGTTCCGGAAAGCGGTGCCCCGTCCGCGCGGGCGCCGGTTTCTCCGCCCCCGAAAAGGGGTCTGTCCGCTCGCTTCGCGCCGTTGCTACATTCGTACCTGCGAGCCGGGGGGCTCGCGGGGGGAAGCGCCGGGGGGCGCCAGTCCCGTTGTGAGGGCCGGGGGGGCCACCACTCACGCAAGGGGTCACGTTTCCGGGGGGACACGAGGATCACGAAAGATGCCGCGGGCCGGGGGGCCCGCGGCATCTTTGCGTTGGAGCCGGTTGGGGCCGGCCGCGTGCGCCGCCTAGTGGGCGGCAGCCGCCACCTGGGTGAAGATGCGCTCGGCGCCGCGCTCGTACGCGGTCTGCGCGGCGACCGCGTCTCCCGCGTACGCGCAGGAGAGGGCGCCGTCGCGCAGGAGGTACAGCTCGTCGGCGCCGTCACCGGGGTACGGGTGGCCCATGAGCTTCAGCTGGTCGGTGAGGAAGTCCTGGTACCACTCGCGGTGCTCGGCGATCGCCCGGCGCACCGGGTGGTCGCGGTCCGGGAACTCCGAGGCCGCGTTGAGGAACGGGCAGCCGCGGAAGCCCGGACGGGACATGTTCTCGAGCACCGTCGTCACCGTCCAGCGCAGCACCTCGGCGGGCGACTGGCCCTCGTCGACGACCGAGGTCAGCAGGCGGCGCACGGCGGCGGAGCGGCCCACGACGTAGTCGAGGATGAGGTTGTCCTTCGACCCGTAGTGCTTGTAGAAGGTGGCCTTGGTCACCCCGGCGGTCGCGATGATGCGGTCGATGCCGACCGTGTGGATGCCCTCGCTGTAGAAGAGCTCGTCCGCCACCTCGAGCAGACGGGCCTTGGCGGCGGAGAGCGGCCGGGTCGTTTCCTGCTGGGCGTTGATCACCACGATGGTCTCCTCGGGGTGCCGCATGATGCACAGCGTTCGGGCGCTGCGCGTGACGGTCGTGTTTCGGGTGGGTCGGAGCCGCGGCCGTCACTGAGGCGGCACCGACGAAAGTCTGGGGGTGAAGCAGTTTCGGGTCCTGCTTCACCTTCCGGAACCGACAGTAGCAGAGGGGTGGACAGACTTGTCTGTTCGCCCCGGATCCGCCGCACCCCCAGAACGGGGGACACGGGGGGCGCCCGAACCGGTGCCGTAGTGTGGAGCGGATATGAACGACGCCGTTGCCTTCCCGCTCGACGAGCCAGAGCTCTCGTTCACCGCATCCGGCGATTCCCTCGTCCGACGCACGATCCTGCCGAGCGGGGTGCGCATCCTCAGCGAGAGCGTGCCGGGCAGCCGCAGCGCGACGATCGGCTACTGGGTTGCCGTCGGATCCCGCGACGAGCTGCCGGCCAACTACGGCTCGACCCACTTCCTCGAGCACCTGCTCTTCAAGGGCACCCCGACGCGGTCGGCCCTCGACATCGCGATCTCCTTCGACGCCGTCGGTGGCGAGCACAACGCCATGACGGCGAAGGAGTACACCTGCTACTACGCCAAGGTGCAGGATCGCGACCTGCCCATGGCCGTCGACGTGCTGACCGACATGCTCACCTCCTCGCGGCTGGACCCCACCGAGTTCGAGAACGAGCGCGGGGTCATCCTCGAGGAACTGGCGATGGCCGACGACGACCCCTCCGACGTTGCGGGGGAGCGGTTCTTCGAGGCCGTGTTCGGCGCTCACCCGCTCGGTCGCCCGATCGGCGGCAACCCCGAGACGATCCAGGCCGCGACCCGTGACGCGGTGTGGGACCACTACCGGGCGAACTACCGCCCCCAGGACCTCGTCATCTCGGTCGCCGGAGCGGTGGACCACGACCTCCTCGTCGTGCGGGTGACGGCGGCCCTCGAGGCCGCGGGCTGGGACCTCAGCATCCCCGGCGCGCCCGTGGGACGACGCTCGGGCGAGGGCGTGGAAATCGCGCGGGGCAGCGCCCTCACGACCGTGCACCGGCCCATCGAGCAGGCCAACATCATGCTCGGCGTCCCCGGCATCGTCGCGGCGGACGACCGCCGTGCGCATCTCAGCGTGCTCAACTCCGTGCTCGGCGGCGGCATGTCGTCGCGCCTGTTCCAGGAGGTGCGGGAGCGTCGCGGCCTCGCGTACTCCGTCTACTCGTTCGGCTCGTCCTACTCGGACGCCGGCGTCTTCGGCCTGTACGCGGGCTGCTCGCCGAGCAAGGCCGGGCAGGTCGCGGAGCTGATGCTCGCCGAGTTCCGCCGCCTCGCGGAGGAGGACGTGACCGAGGAGGAGCTGCGCCGCGCGGTCGGGCAGCTCTCGGGCGCCTCCGCGCTGGCGCTCGAGGACTCGGACACCCGCATGTCGCGGCTCGGCCGCGCCGAGATCACCATGGGCGAGTTCATCGACCTCGATGAGACCCTGCGGCGTCTGGCCCTGGTGACGGTTGCGGACATCCGCTCCCTCGCCGGGGAGCTCGCCGCCCGCCCGCTGTCCATCGCCGCCGTCGGCACGGTGGACGACTCTGCTTTCAGCGCGATCGTCTAGGGGGACCATGTCGCACTACCTGTATCTCGTCCGGCACGGCGAACAGCTCGACGCCGAGCACGGCCTGCCGGACGGCCCGCTGTCGCCGCGGGGCAAGCGTCAGGCGCAGCTCGTCGCCGACCGGCTGAGCGGCGTGCCGTTCACCGGCGCATGGCACTCGCCGCTCAAGCGGGCGACCGAGACCGCCGACATCATCGCCGAGCGCATGCCCGCGCTCGAGCCGCAGCCGAACGCCCTCCTGTTCGACTGCATCCCCTCGGGTCCGTCGCCCGACATGCCGCACGCGTTCGAGTCGTTCTTCGGCGGGATCACGCCGGAGCAGATCGACGCCGGGTCGGCCCAGATGGCGGACGCGGTGAGCGAGTTCTTCTCGCCGAGCCGGCAGGACCGGCACGACCTGCTGATCACCCACAACTTCGTGATCGCCTGGTTCGTGCGGCACGTCTTCGACGCCGCGGACTGGCGCTGGATGGGCCTGAACCAGGCGAACTGCGGGCTGACGATCATCCGCGTGCGCTCGGCGAAGCCGCCCGTGCTCGTGGTCCACAACGACCTCGGTCACCTTCCGGTCGAGCTCCGCACAGGCCTCCCGGACCCCCAGCCCGTCTAGCCCGATACGGTCCCTGGGCCGCCCCGCGGTCTCTAAGTCACCCCATGGTCCCTGAGCCACCCCACGGTCCCTGAGCCACCCCACGGTCCCTGAGCCTGTCGAAGGGACGCAACACCTCCATGACCGACTGCACCCCCGACGCCCCGCACAGCGCGGTAAGAAAGCCGCTCGGTAGCATGGCCGGATGACTACGAAGGTCGCTGTCGTCGGCGCAACGGGCAAGATGGGCCAACTGATCCTCCACATCCTGGAGGGCAGCGAGGACTTCGAGGTCGTCGCCGCCATCGACTCGAAGGGCGAGCTGAGCGAGATGCTCGGCGCGGACATCGCGGTCGACGTGACCCTGCCGTCGGTCAGCCAGGGCGTCGTCGAGTTCGCGATCGCGCACGGCATCAACGTGCTCGTCGGCACGAGCGGCTGGTCCGGCGAGCGCATCGCGGACCTCGAGCGCCGCATCACGGGCAACCTCGCCGTCGGCGTCATCATCGTGCCCAACTTCTCGGTCGGATCCGTGCTCGCCACGACTTTCGCCACCATGGCAGCGCGCTTCTTCGACTCCATCGAGATCGTCGAGGCCCACTCCGCGTCGAAGGTGGACTCGCCTTCGGGCACGGCCGTGCGCACCGCGGAGCTGATCGGCTCGGCCCGCTCCGCCATGGGGCCCGTCGTCGCGCCGCACGTCGACCAGCGCGCCCGCGGCCAGCAGGTCGCCAGCGTGCCCATCCACAGCCTGCGGATGCAGGGCGTTGTGGCCAAGCAGGACGTGCACTTCGGCGGGAACGGCGAGGTGCTCACCCTGAGCCACGAGACGCTCGCCCCGAGCGCCTACGAGGCGGGGATCCTCATCGCCCTCCGTGCCGTGCGCTCGGCCCGCGGCGTGATCGTGGGCCTCGACAAGCTCATCGACCTGACTCCGGAGAACGGCGGCGGCTCCGCCGTGCTCGCCGCGTCGGCCGTCGCCCCCGCCCCACGGTCCGGGTCCGTCCCGGCGCCCGCGGACCGCGCGTGAACGCACGCATCGGCGTCGCCGTGATGGCGGCGCTCCTCGTGCTCTACTTCGTGCTCCTCGGGCAGCGGGCCGTCGTGCTGCTCGGCTCCGGAGTCGGGGTGGGCGTCGCGATGGGGGTCGCGCTCCTCGTGTTCCCGCTCGTCGGGGCGTGGGCCATCTGGCGCGAGCTCCAGTTCGGCTTCCGCACGCAGCGGCTCGTCGGCATCCTCGACGCCGAGGGCGGCCTCCCCGTGGACGACCTGCCGAAGCTGGCGAGCGGCCGCCCCGTCCGGGCGGCGGCGGACGAGCAGTTCCCGCGCTACCGGGCCGAGGTGGACGCCGAGCCCGAGAGCTGGCGCGCCTGGTTCCGGCTCGGGCTCGCCTACGACGCGAGCGGCGACCGCAAGCGGGCGCGGAAGGCCATCCGCACGGCCATCGACCTGCAGCGCGCCGAGAACGCCCGCTAGCGCTGGCAGCGCCCGCCGGCGATGCAGAGGCTGCGCTAGGCGCCGTGCTCCGACCGGTTCACGGCCCAGTCCACGGCCTCGTTGACGCCCGGGTGCGCGAACGAGAATCCGTCCTCCTGCAGGCGGGCCGCCGAGATCCGCCTGCTCGCCAGCAGCAGCTCGCGTCCGGCGTCGCCGAGCGCGAGCGTGAGCGCGAAGCGTGGGGCCGGCACGAGGTACGGCCGGTGCGATCGCCGGGCCAGGTAGCGCATGAGGCGCTCCGCGGTCGCGGGGGTCGGCCCGACGAGGTTGACGGGTCCCGAGAGGGAGGACGAGGCGATGAGATGCACGATCGCGGCGGCCTCGTCGTAGAGGCTGATCCAGGGCCAGTGCTGCTGGCCGCCGCCGAGGGGGCCCGAGACGCCGAGGTTGGTCAGCAGCCGGATGGGCTGGAGCGCCCCCTTCTCCGCGAGCACGATGCCCGTGCGTAGAAGCACGACTCGCGTGCCGGACGGCGCCTGCCGTGCCGCGCTCTCCCAGGCGTCAACGACCTCCGGCAGGAAGCCGAGGCCGCGCGGGGAGTCCTCGGTGAGGGTCTCGCCCGGCCGGTCGCCGTAGAACCCCTCGGCGGATCCGCTGAGGAACGCCTCGGGAGGCGTTGCGGCAGCCGCCATCGCCTGGGTCAGGGTCCGCGTCGCGGAGATGCGGGAGTCGAGGATCTGCCGCCGGTAGCCGGCCGTCCACGGCACGCGGCTGATGGTGGCGCCGGAGAGGTTCACCACCGCATCGATGCCGTCGAGCGCCGCGGGGTCGAGGCGACCCTCCGCAGGCGACCAGCTGACCTCGAGCGGGCCCTGGGCCTCGCGCCGTACCAGCCGGATCGCCGTGTGCCCGGCGGCCTCGAGCTGGCGGACGAGCTCCGTGCCGATGGTGCCGGACGCCCCGGCGAGAAGGACGCGCAGCGCTCTGCGGGGCTCGGCCGCGGCGGGCGTCGCGAGGGACGCGAGCGTCGCCTTGACGGGCGAGACCGCCTCGAGCACGGACTCCGCGGGGCCCTCGTCCTCGGGCTCCACCGCATCCGCGGCGCCCGTTCCGTCCCGCGGTGTCGTCGGGGCCGTTCCCTCGGTCGCCGGCGTCTCTGTCATCCCGGGCGTCGTGCTGGGCGTCGTCCCGCCTGCCGCGTCGACCATGTCCGCCTTCGCGGGGGACACCGCCTCGGGGACGGGGTCGTCCCCCGGATCCACCTGGTGCTCGTTCGTCATGCCGCCACCTTCCGTCGAGGAGTCCCAGCGTAATCACGCGGGCTGTGCCCCCGGGGAGTCCCCGGGCGCCGCACCTGCCCTAGGGTGAAGGGCGTGTCTGAGAGCATCGTCTTCCGTTCCGATATGACCGTCGAGCTCGTCCGCTCGAGCGCCCACGACTCCGACGTGCTGTTCGCCGCGCGGGTCTCGACGCAGGGCGAGCAGACCCTCGAGGCTGCGCAGGACGTGGATGCCGACGTGCAGACCAAGCGCGATCGCGGGCTCATCAACTACCTGATGCGCGACCGCCACGGCTCACCCTTCGAGCACAACTCGATGACCTTCTACGTGCAGGCGCCGATTTTCGTGTTCCGCGAGTTCATGCGGCACCGGATCGCCTCCTACAACGAGGAATCGGGCCGCTACCGCGAGCTGAACCCGGTGTTCTACGTGCCCGGTCCGGAGCGCAACCTCGTGCAGGTGGGCAAGCCGGGGGCGTACGACTTCACGCCGGGCACGCCCGAGCAGACGGCGCTGGTCGGCGAGCAGGCCCGCGCGGCGTCGACCGCGGCCTTCGAGGCGTACCAGCGGATGCTCGACGCCGGGGTCGCTCGCGAGGTCGCCCGCATCGTGCTGCCGCTGAACATCTACTCGTCGATGTACGTGACCCTGAACGCCCGGTCGCTCATGAACTTCCTGTCGCTGCGCACCAAGCGCGAGGGCACGCAGTTCCCGTCGTTCCCGCAGCGCGAGATCGAGATGTGCGCGGAGCAGATGGAGGACGTCTTCGCGGAGCTCATGCCGCTCACCTACGCGGCCTTCAACGCGAACGGCCGCGTGGCCCCGTAACCGCACCTGCGGTGGTGCCGCCGGGCTGGGGGTCACGGTCACGGTCGCGGTTGCTGTCCCGGTCGCTGAGCTCGTCCTTCCGGTCGCTGAGCTTGTTGAAGCGACGTAACGGAACCGCGCGTCCCTTCGACAGGCTCAGGCACCGTAACTCGCCTACCCATATCGGCCCCTACGCTCGCTGAGCTTGTCGAAGCGACGTAACGGATCCGCGTGTCCCTTCGACCGGCCCAGGAACCGCAACTCGCTTACCGAGGTCGCCCTTACGGTCGCTGAGCTCGTCGAAGCGACGGGACACCACCCCGATGGCCCCGCTCTTCTGGCGGGCGGCCCGTCCTGGCTAGCATGAGAGCGAACGGCGATGGCGCCGGCACGCGACCATCCGCGAACCCGCGGAGCGGGCCGGCTGTTCGGCGTCGCCGGCAACGCTGGGAGGCGCCATGGTCGAGAAGATTGTCGTAGCGGTCAACGGGGGAGCGGAGAGCGACGCCGCCCTCAGCTGGGCCATCGAGCGCGCGAAGTCGGCGCCCGCCGCGCTGGACATCACCACGGTGATCGAGATGTCGAACCAGGCGCCGCCGGACGCGGAGCAGACCCTCAGGCCGCTGTACGAGCGGGTGGTGCAGGATGCGGTGCAGCGCGCCGAGGCGGAGGCGCCGTCGGTCGCGTCGAGCGGCTCGATCCGCCGCGGCACGCCGCGCCAGGAACTCCTGTACGCGTCGGCCCGGGCAGACCTGCTCGTCGTCGGCACGCACGAGGCGACGGGCGTGTTCCACGGGATCCTCCCGCACCAGCTGGCCGCCGCCGCGCGCTGCGCCGTCGTGGTCGTGCCCGCCAAGTGGACGTCGCAGGCGGGACCGGTCGTGGTGGGCGCGAACGACGACGACACGTCGCAGGTCGCGCTCGACGTCGCCGCCCGCGAGGCGGAGCGCCTGGGCCGGGAGCTGCTCGTCATCCACACCTGGCACATCCCGGCGGCGAACCTGTTGGGCCGGATCGGCATCGGTCCCGACCCGCATTCGACGGTGGGGGTGAAGCACCAGGAGATCCTGGACCGCTGCGTCGCCCGCATCGCCGAGAGGCACCCTAACCTGCCCGTGCGGGCCCAGCTGCTCGAGGGGCCGGCCGCCCTGGAGCTGGTGAACGCGGCCGAGTCCGCCGACCTGATCGTGGTCGGCACCCACCGCCGCGGCGCCGTGCCCGGACTGCTGCTCGGCTCGGTCACCCACGACGTGCTGGTCAACATGCCGTGCCCCGTGATGGTGGTGCCGCACCCCGACGAGGAGCCCCTCCGCGTGCGCCTGGAGCGCGCCTCCGAGAAGGCGACGGCGGAAGGCCGAGAGCCCGACCTCGACCTCTACTGACCCGATCCCACCCGTCCGCTCTCTTCACCCCAACACAGGCTCGCCATCACCCAACACAGGCTTGCGCGCCCATCACGGGCTCACCTCCCTCCCGTAACGCAACACAGGCTCACCCGGAGCGCAACACAGGCTCGCACAAGGCGACAACACCGCTGAGAGGCGGTCTGCCGCCGCCGGAGATCTGATCGAGCCTGTGTTGGGAAACGTCGAGCCTGCATTGCGAACCGGTCGAGCCTCTTGTGTCGAGCCGGGCGGAACGCAGCGGTGGGGAACAGTCCTCCACAGATCCAAACCAGAGCGGCCTCTTCACGGCACAGAGGTCCCCGGTCGGCTGACCGACCGACCGCGCCAGCCTGGGAGGGTGCGCGTGTTCGGGGTGGAAGTCCGGGAGTCCCATGGCCTGGTTCTCGCTGCCGATCTCCGCCGGGCCGGCCTCCGCAGACGGCACGTCGACCTCGCTCTCGAGGAGGGACTGATCAAGCGGGTGCGGCGCGGCAGCTTTGTTGCGCCTCACGCCCCGTCGTCCGTACGGCAAGCGACGGCCATCGGAGGCCGCGTCGGCTGCGTGTCCGCCGCACGGTTGCACAGTCTCTGGACCCTCCCTTTCTCCCGCGTGCACGTCTGGATCCCGCCGACTCAGAGCCGGCTTCCCCCGCCGGGCGGGCGCCGCGTGCACCGGGATCACGGCTGGCCCGGCGACGAGAAAGCGGCCGTCTCCCTGCCGCACGCGCTCCTGCAGATCGCCCGGTGCCAGGGCGCAGAGAGCTTCCTCGTCACACTAGAATCCGCGCTCAATCAGGATGAGCTTGCATCGCAGGAGCTCGACGAACTCGCTGAGCGGGTCCCGCGGCACGTCACGCGGGCGATCGACTTCTGCCGGTCGGACGCGCAGAGCGGACTCGAAACTCTGGTCCGCTGGCGGCTCCACCTTTCCGGCATCGACGCGCGCCCGCAGGTGAGCATCGCGGGAGTGGGACGGGTCGACCTGCTCATCGGGCGGTCACTGATCATCGAACTCGACGGTCAGGAGTATCACGAGTTCGAGTCGGACCGCAGTCGCGATGCCGCCGGCGCCGCCCGTGGCTGCGTCACCCTGCGCTTCTCCTATCGCCAGGTGATGCGGGAACGGCAGAAGGTGCTCGCGGCGGTCGAGCGCCACATCGCCCTGGGCCTGCACCTCCTCCGCGTCTGACGCCCCTCTGCCTGGTCCGCCGTGCTCGTCCCGCATGTCGACACACTCGGGGACCGCGCAAGGCCCGCATCAGTACCGAATACAGGCTGCAACAGCTGAATCCGCGTCTCCACCCGCGCGATCACCTGAGGAGGGCTGTGGGGGAGCCTGTGTTGTGTACTAGACGAAACCGGATCCGGGGCACCGCACCCGCACCCCGCAACACACACCGCGGCACCGAGGTGGCGACCCCACCCGATACCCTGTAGAGCGTGTCCACTCTCGAGAATCCGTTCGGTCAGGTACTCGTGGCCCTCGTCACGCCGTTCACGGCGGACGGGGAGGTCGACTGGCCCGGCGTGGAGAAGCACATCGACGACGTGATCCGCGCCGGGGCCGACGGCATCGTCGTCACGGGCACCACGGGCGAGACCAGCACGCTGACGGACCCGGAGAAGATCCGCCTCGTCGAGGTCGGCAAGTCGGTCGCCGATGGGCGCGCGAAGATCATCACCGGCGGCGGCTCCAACGAGACCGCGCACGCCATGCAACTCGCCAAGCAGAGCGAGAAGGCTGGCGCCGACGGCAACATGATCGTCACGCCGTACTACAACAAGCCGACTCAGGCCGGCGTGCTCACCCACTTCCGCATGATCGCCGACTCCACCGACCTGCCGGTCATCCTCTACGACATCCCGGGCCGCACGGGCATCCCCATCAAGTACGACACCCTGCTGCGCGCCGCCAAGCACCCGAACATCATGGCCGTGAAGGATGCGAAGGGCGACCTCAGCGAGGTCAGCCGCGTGCTCAACCAGACCGACCTCCTGTACTTCGCGGGCGACGACGCCAACGCGCTGCCCACGCTCGCTATCGGCGGCACGGGTCTCATCGGCGTGACCGCGAACATCGCGCCCACGCCGTACCGCACGATGGTGGATGCGGTGAACGCCGGCGACCTGAAGGCCGCGACGGCCGCGCACCAGCAGCTCGAGCCGCTCGTCCGCGCCGTCATGACCCACGTGCCCGGCACGGTCGCGGCCAAGTACATCCTTCACGGGCTCGGCCGCATCGGCAGCCCCCGCGTGCGCCTGCCGCTCGTCGGTCCCGAGGAGTGGGAGGCCGCGCAGATCGAGGACGAGATCGACCTCGTGAAGAACGTGCCCGGCGCCGACTTCCGCAACTTCCGCCCGGACCGCAACGCCGCCGCAGGCGGTGCCCTCCCGAAGGTCGCCGGCACCACCCGCTGACCTCCCCGGCGCCTCGGCGCCGCCACGACGTCCACCGCCCGTGAGGCGGCAGCACGACCCCACACCACAACGTAGGAACGAGACCTCATGCCCAACGCCGTATTCGACCCGCCCGCCCTCGAACCCGGAACGCTCCGGGTCATCCCGATCGGCGGCCTCGGCGAGATCGGTCGCAACATGACCATCTACGAGATCGACGGCAAGATCCTCATCGTCGACTGCGGCGTGCTCTTCCCCGAGGAGCAGCACCCGGGCGTCGACCTGATCCTCCCGGACATCTCTCCGATCCGCGACCGCCTCGACGACGTGGTCGGCGTCGTGCTCACTCACGGCCACGAGGACCACATCGGCGCCGTCCCCTACCTCCTCCGCCTGAAGCAGGACATCCCGCTCATCGGCTCCGGGCTCACCCTCGCGCTCATCGAGGCGAAGCTCAAGGAGCACCGCATCAAGCCGTACACGCTGCAGGTGCGCGAGGGCCAGCACGAGGACCTCGGGCCGTTCGCGCTCGAGTTCGTCGCCGTGAACCACTCCATCCCGGATGCGCTCGCGGTCTCCATCGTCACCAAGGCCGGCCGGGTGCTGCACACGGGCGACTTCAAGATGGACCAGCTCCCGCTCGACGACCGCATCACCGACCTCCGCGCCTTCGCCCGCCTGGGCGAGGAGGGCGTCGACCTCTTCCTGCCCGACTCCACGAACGCAGACGTGCCGGGCTTCACCCCGACCGAGCGCTCCATCGGTCCCGTGCTGGATGCCGTGATCGGCAAGGCGCCCCGTCGCGTCATCGTCGCGAGCTTCTCGAGCCACGTGCACCGCGTGCAGCAGGTGCTGGACGCCGCGCACGCCCACGGCCGCCGCGTCGCCTTCATCGGCCGCTCGATGGTGCGCAACATGGGCATCGCTGCCGACCTCGGCTACCTCAAGGTGCCCGAGGGCGTGCTTATCGACAGCAAGCAGGCCGCGAACCTGCCGGACAACCGCATCGTCTACATGAGCACCGGATCCCAGGGCGAGCCCATGGCCGTGCTCAGCCGCATGGCGAACATGGAGCACCAGATCGAGATCGGCAAGGACGACACGGTCATCCTCGCCTCGAGCCTCATCCCGGGCAACGAGAACGCCGTCTACCGCGTCATCAACGGCCTCACCAAGCTCGGCGCGAACGTGGTGCACAAGAGCAACGCCAAGGTGCACGTCTCCGGCCACGCGTCCGCGGGCGAGCTGCTGTACGTCTACAACATCCTGAAGCCCAAGAACGTGCTGCCCGTGCACGGCGAGTACCGCCACCTCCAGGCCAACCGCGACCTCGCCGTGCAGACCGGCGTGCGCGAGGAGAACACCTTCATCGCCGAGGACGGAACCGTGCTCGACATGCGCGCGGGCCACGTCTCGGTCGTCGGCCAGCTCGACCTCGGCTACATTTACGTCGACGGATCCACGGTGGGCGGCATCACCGACGCCGACCTCAAGGACCGCCGCATCCTCAGCGAGGAGGGCTTCATCTCGATCTTCGTCGTGGTGGAGGCCCAGACCGGCAAGGTCATCGTCGGCCCGGAGATCCAGGCCCGCGGGTTCGCGGAGGAGGAGTCGGTCTTCGACGCCGTGAAGCCGCAGGTCATCCGCGCGCTCGCCGAGGCGGCCGCGAACGGCACGCGCGACTCGCATGCTTTCTCGCAGGTGGTGCGTCGCACCGTCGGCCGCTGGGTGAACTCCTCGCACCGCCGCCGCCCCATGATCATCCCGGTGGTCATCGAGGCCTGATCGATCCGGCGGCGGGCTCCCACCGAGTCCGCCGCCTGAGCGACCCGCCTCGTCCCCGCGGGGCCTGTCCCGGGTGCGGTCGCTGCCGTACTCTGGCGGTCTCGCGTTCCTTCGCATCCCCGATTGGTGCAGTCATGAGCGACTCGGCGTTCTCGATCCGGCCCGCGACGATGGAGGACGCCCGGCTCCTCACCGACATGCTCGTCGAGGCCGCCAACTGGCACCCCGAGCGCAAGCGATCGCGCGACGCGACCCTCGCCGACCCGGCCGTGTCGCACTACGTCGCGGGCTGGCCGCGGCCGGGGGACCTCGGCTCCGTCGCCGTCACGGCGAACGGCACCACGATCGGGGCCTGCTGGCTGCGGCTGCTCACCGCGGCCGACCCGGGCTACGGATTCGTCGGACCCGGCGTGCCGGAGCTCACCCTCGGCGTGAATCCCGCCTGGCGCAGCCGCGGCGTCGGCCGCGCCCTGCTGCAGGCCGTCGTCGCGCAGGCCCGGGAGGCGGGCTTCGCCCGGATCAGCCTGAGCTGCGAGCGCGCCAACTTCGCGATGAGCCTGTACCGCGGGGAGGGCTTCGTCACGGTCGAGTCCGGCCGTGACGCCGACACCATGGTCCGCACGCTCAACTGACGCGCGAGGATCGGGCGCCGCGATCAGAGGCGAGCGCGGCGAGGTCCCGCAATGTCCTCCCACAGGCGACGCTGATCATCCTTCCGGCGGAGGTGCATTTCCTCACCTCCTGGATAGTGTGACCGACATACCGATCCGCGGGGCAGCGGAAGGAAGGCGGTCCCCGGATGGGCGTCACGCGCAAGTGGATCTTCCCGATCCTTCGACTCATCATCTTCGGCGCCATCGCGGCGGCCCTGGTCAAGGTCGCGTTCTTCGGCGACGCGACCGCGACCACCGATCCCGCGGTGCCGACCGGCGAGATCACGCAGGCCGAGGTGGCGGTGGCAACGGGGACGATCGTCAACGACATCGTCGTCGAGGGCGCCATCGCCGCCGATGCCACCGTGCCGATCCGCGCCACGCTCGCCGGCACCATCTCGGACCTCGTCGTCGCGCAGGGCGCGACCGTCGCCAAGGGGGACCCGCTCCTTCGCATCCGGCAGGAGACGCCCGTCGACCCGGTCGTCGCGGAGGACGGGTCCGTCACCCAGCCGAAGCCGAAGGTGCGGGTCGAGACCGTGTGGGCCCCGATCGCCGGCGTCGTCGGCTCGCTTCCCGTGCTGAAGGACCAGGTCGTCTCGGTCGGCGACAGCCTCGGCTCCGTGGCCCCCTCCACCTTCTCGGCGACGGGCACGCTCACCGCCGAGCAGCAGTACCGGCTGGTCACCCAGCCCGCGGACGCGACCGTGACCATCCCCGGCGGGCCCGCCCCGTTCAGCTGCCCCGGCCTGAAGGTGTCCAGCGGCAGCACCACGGCGGGCGAGGACGACCCGCTCGGCGGGGCAGACGTCGGCGCTCCGCCCGCGTCCGGGGGAACGACCGTGTCCTGCGCGATCCTGGGCGAGGTGCGCGTCTTCAACGGGCTCGCGGCCAGCATCACCATCGCGGCGGGCGAGGCGGCCGACGTGCTCACCCTGCCCACCACCGCCGTCGAGGGGTTGTCCGAGAACGGCAACGTCTGGGTCGTGGCGCCGGACGGTGGGGAGCCGGAGAAGCGCCCCGTCCGCATCGGCCTGAACGACGGCGCATCGGTGCAGATCGTCGACGGGCTCGCCGAGGGAGACACGGTGCTGCAGTTCGTGCCGGGGGCGCCCGCGCCGGCCGAGGGCGAGGACGGCTTCGTCGGGTACGGCGGATGAGCCTCGTCCGCCTCGAGGGCGTGACCCGCACGATCCCGCTCCCGGACGCGCCGCCGCTGACCATCCTCACCGGGGTCGACCTCGACGTGAACGCGGGGGACCACATCTCCATCGTCGGCCGGTCCGGCTCGGGCAAGTCGACCCTGCTGAACATCCTCGGGTTGCTCGACGCGCCGACGACCGGGCGCATCCTGCTCGGCGACACCGACGTGTCGACGCTCTCCGCGGCGGCGCGGGACCGCGCCCGCGGCCGCGACATCGGCTTCATCTTCCAGCAGTTCAATCTGCTCTCCGGCCGCAGCGCGCTCGAGAACGTCATGACGCCGCTGCTCTACGCGAGCGGGCGGCAGTTCTGGCGCCGCTCGGCGATCGCGGCCGAAATGCTCGACCGCGTTGGGCTCGGTCACCGGCTCACCGCCATGCCCGAGAAGCTGTCCGGCGGCGAACAGCAGCGCGTCGCCATCGCCCGGGCCCTCGTGCGCTCGCCGCGGATCATCCTGGCCGACGAGCCGACCGGCGCCCTCGACGTCGAGACGGGTGAGACCGTCATGGGGCTGCTCGACGAGGTCGCGCGGACCGCGGGATCGGCCCTCGTGACCATCACCCACGACCCGCACGTCGCGGCGCTCGCGGAGCGGCACTACCGGCTGGACCACGGGGTGCTCCTGCCGGCCGGCTCAGGCGCGGAGGTGACGGCGTGAGGAACGCCGCGACCGGCTTCGTCGGCGCGGTCGTCGAGGCCTGGGCGGAGCTGCGCATCCACCGCACGCGCGTGCTGCTCTCCCTGATCGGCGTCGCGGTCGCCGTCTGCGCGCTCACCACGGTCGTCGGGCTCGGCGCCGTCGCGGAACAGGCGCAGCGCGAGTTCTCCGAGCGCGGGGGAGGGCGGCCGGCGACGCTCAGCATCTCGTCGTTTGCCCCGGACACAGGCATGCCCGCGCCGTATACAGAGTCGCGCGACGCGTACGCGAAGGCCCTTGACCGGTACGGCGTCACGTACACGAGCGCGGTGCTCTACACCGGTCTGCGTGCCCAGTTCCCGGACGGGGTGCGCGACATCGGTGTCACGGCCGTCGAGGCCGACTACGGCACCATGCACCGGGTCCCCGTGCAGCAGGGGCGCTGGTTCCAGGACGCGGACTCCGCCCGCCTGGCGCCCGCGCTCGTCGTGAACGAGGCGTTCCTCGTCGCGCTCGGCGGCGTGGAGCTCAGCGCGAACCCGACCGTTCCGTTGCTCGGCCTCAACGGCGCGACAGCCGTCGTGACCGGCGTGCTGCCGAACAACTATCCGGAGGAGGGGCCGACCGCGTATATGCTCCTCGACGCATTCGAGCGCGTCGCCGGCCCGGATGCGGTCGCCCAGGGGCAGCCGTCCCTCGAGGCGTGGGTGCCGCCGGAGATCGCCGACGAGCTGGCGGAGCGGTTGCGCACCGACATCGCCTCCGACCTCGGCGACGGGGTCGAGGTCGCGGTCAACCGCAACGACTTCGCCGCGTTCGGCGAGGACCCGTTCCTGCCGATCAAGCTGCTCGTGGGCGGGGTTGCGGCACTCGTCCTCCTGCTCGGCGCGCTCGGGCTCGTCAACATCTCGCTCGTCACCGTGCGCCAGCGCATCCGGGAAATCGGCGTCCGCCGCAGCTTCGGAGCGACGGCGGGCCGGGTCTTCTTCGCCGTCCTCATGGAGAGCGTCGTCGCCACCATGGCCGCGGGCGTAGTCGGCGTACTCGCCGCCGTCGCCATCGTGAAGAGCCCCTTCGTCACGGACGCGATCGGGCGGGGCGTCGTCGACCTGCCGCCCTTCCCGCTCGACGCGGCCATCCTCGGTCTCGCCGCGTCGCTCTTCGTCGGCGCCCTCGCCGGGCTCCTGCCCGCCATCGTCGCGGTTCGGGTGAAGGTCATCGATGCGATCCGGTACTGACCGGCCGGAACAGACACCCGTGCCCCCTTGCCCGCCCGCGGCGGACCGGGAAGGTACCGTAAGGGAATGGCCACGAGCACCAAGTCGAACGGCCGTGCCCGGGCGTCGCAGGGGCGCGGCACCGCGTCGCCCGTCGCGAAGTCCTCGCGCGGCACCACAGAGGCATCGGGACGGAAGTCGTCCGCGACCGCCGCGCAGAAGACTGTGAAGTACCCGGTCGCCGACGAGCCGCAGGAGAGCGGCCTGCTGTCGCGGGGTTGGATGGGCCTCGCCCACCTCACCGGCGGCGCCGCGCGCGCCCTCGGCCCGGAGAAGCTGAGCAAGGAGGACAGGCGGGACGGCTTCCCGTTCTTCCTCATCGTCCTCGCCGTGATCGGCGCGATCGTCGAGTGGTTCAACCCGACGGACGCCGTCGCGATCGCGCTGGACGCCTACACGTTCGGCGGACTGTTCGGCCGCGTCGCCTTCGCCCTGCCCGTCATCCTGTTCCTCTTCGCCCTGTGGCTCTTCCGGCACCCCTCGTCGACGGACGACAACGGCCGCATCGGCATCGGTCTCGGCGTGCTGCTCGTGACGGTCTCCGGCCTCTGCCACCTCACCGGCGGCCAGCCCGACCCGAGCGAGGGCATGATCGTGCTCGCCACCGCGGGCGGCGTGCTCGGCTGGATCCTCGCGGCACCCCTCACCGCCCTGCTCACGCAGTACGGCGCGGGCGTCGTGATCGCCATCCTGCTCGTGCTCTCCCTGTTCATCATCACGAAGACCCCGCCGAACCGCGTCGGACCGCGCCTGCGCGAGCTCTACGGCTACCTCTTCGGCGCGACCGACACCGAGGCCGACCGGGACGCCAAGAAGGATGCCCGCAAGGACGCGGGCAAGGACGGCGATGACGAGGACGACGAGGGCCAGCTGCCCTGGTGGCGCCGCAACAAGTCGCAGCGCGAGGACGACCCCGCGTACGACAGCCCGGTGCTCTCGCCGACCTCGACGAGCCCCACCGAGATCCTCGACCGCACGCCCGACCCGGAGCTGGCGACGAAGCCGCTGCCCGGCCAGTTCGACACGGAGGTGCTCGGCGACCTGCTGCACCCCGACCAGGTGCCCGCGGCGTCGTCCAAGAAGTCCGCGTCGCCGGTGCCCGTGCCGGGACCCGTGGTCTCCCCGAGCCCCACCAGCATCCTCGACGACGACAGCATGTCGGCGACGGACGAGCTGCCGGGCTTCACGGGCGGCGACTTCGACGAGGACGTGCAGACTCCCACGTCGGACGCGCCGACCGCGCCGTACCGCCTGCCGTCCCCGGCCGCCCTCTCCGCCGGTACCCCGGCGAAGGCGCGCTCCGCGGTCAACGACGAGGTCGTGCGCGCGATCACCGAGGTGCTCACGAACTTCTCCGTCGACGCGACGGTGACCGGGTTTTCCCGCGGCCCGACCGTGACCCGGTACGAGCTCGAGGTGGGACCGGGCACGAAGGTCGAGCGCGTCACCGCCCTCGCCAAGAACATCAGCTACGCCGTCGCGAGCAACGAGGTGCGGATCCTCTCGCCCATCCCGGGCAAGAGCGCCATCGGCATCGAGATCCCCAACACGGACCGCGAGATCGTCTCCCTCGGCGACGTGCTGCGGTCCTCGGTCGCGACCAGCAGCTCGCACCCCATGACCATCGGCGTCGGCAAGGACGTCGAGGGCGGCTTCGTCGTCGCGAACCTCGCGAAGATGCCGCACCTCCTGGTGGCCGGCTCCACCGGCTCCGGAAAGTCCAGCTTCGTCAACTCGATGATCACGAGCCTGCTCATGCGGGCGAAGCCGTCCGACGTGCGCATGGTGCTCATCGACCCGAAGCGCGTCGAGCTCACCATCTACGCCGGCGTCCCGCACCTGATCACGCCCATCATCACGAACCCCAAGAAGGCGGCGGAAGCGCTGCAGTGGGTCGTGAAGGAGATGGACATGCGGTACGACGACCTGGCGAGCTTCGGCTTCCGCCACATCGACGACTTCAACAAGGCCGTGGTCAACGACGAGATCGTGCTGCCCGCCGGCAGCCAGCGCAAGCTGAAGCCGTACCCCTACCTGCTCGTGGTGGTGGACGAGCTCGCCGACCTCATGATGGTCGCGCCGCGCGACGTCGAGGACTCGATCGTGCGCATCACCCAGCTCGCGCGTGCGTCCGGCATCCACCTCGTCCTCGCGACACAGCGCCCCTCGGTCGACGTCGTGACGGGCCTCATCAAGGCCAACGTGCCGAGCCGCCTCGCCTTCGCGGTGAGCAGCATGACCGACTCGCGCGTCATCCTCGACCAGCCCGGTGCCGACAAGCTCATCGGCCAGGGTGACGCCCTCTTCCTGCCCATGGGCGCCTCGAAGGCCATCCGCGTGCAGGGTGCCTGGGTGAACGAGAGCGAGGTCGTCAAGGTCGTCGAGCACGTCACCCGGCAGGCGCAGCCGGAGTACCGCCCGGACGTCGCGGCGACGGTGGAGCGCAAGGAGATCGACGCGGACATCGGCGACGACCTCGACCTGCTGCTCCAGGCCACCGAGCTCGTGGTCAGCACCCAGTTCGGGTCGACCTCGATGCTGCAGCGCAAGCTGCGGGTCGGCTTTGCCAAGGCCGGCCGCCTGATGGACCTGCTCGAGTCGCGTGAGGTCGTGGGCCCGTCCGAGGGCTCGAAGGCCCGCGACGTGCTCGTCGCGGCCGAGCAGCTGCCCGCCGTGCTCGCCCGGATGCGGGGCGAGGAGCCCGCCGCAGCGGCACCGCGCACGGCCTCCCCGGTCTCGCCGCAGCCCGACTCGGAGGAGGACGAGCGGTACTCCGCCGACCCGCTCGAGAAGGACTACTCCGGATACGATGAGGAGGAGGGCGCCTCGGACGAGGACGCCTGGGGGTTGACCGGCAGGGAGTGATCGACGTGCCGAAGAGCAGCGTGCGGAGGGGTCGCACACCGGCGCGGAACGACTCCGTTCTCGGCGGTTCACTGCGGGGGCGGTTCGTGAGCAGGGGCGAGACGCCCGCGAGCAACGCGAACCTCGCCAACGTCATCACGGTGGTCCGCATCCTGCTCGCGCCGCTGTTCATCGCCCTCCTGCTGATGGACGGCTCCGCGGACGGCGCGCTGCGCTACGTCGCCGCCGCCCTGTTCATCGTGGCCATCGCCACGGACGGGGTCGACGGCGCGATCGCCCGCAGCCGGAACCTCGTGACCGACGCCGGCAAGCTGCTCGACCCGATCGCCGACAAGGTGCTGATCGGCAGTGCCCTCGTCTCGCTCTCCCTGCTGGGCGAGCTGCCCTGGTGGGTCACCGTCGTCATCATGGTGCGGGAGATCGGCATCACGGTCTACCGCTTCGCCGTGCTGAGCGACCGCGTCATCCCCGCCTCCCGCGGCGGCAAGCTCAAGACCATCGCGCAGTCGGTCGCGATCTCCCTCGCCCTCGTGCCGCTGTGGGACCTCCTCGGCCCGTGGGTGCACGTGCTCAACACCGGCGTGATGTCGATCGCCGTCATGCTCACGGTGGTCACCGGCATCGACTACGTGGTGCAGGCGGTGCGGCACAACAGGACCCCGCGATGACCGCCGAGGAGGAGGTCGTGCGCGGTGGTGACGCCGCAGGCACCGGCGACGCGGGCCAGGGGAGCGGGCCGCAGATCCACGGCGTCTCGGTCAACGGCCTGGCGATCGAGCTGATCGCCGAACTCACCGCGCGCGGACTGAGCGTCGCGGTGGCGGAGTCCCTCACCGGCGGCCTGCTGACCGCGAAGCTCATCGACCCGCCGGGGGCGTCCGCCGTGGTCTGGGGCGGCGTCGTCGCCTACAACACGGAGCTGAAGCACACCCTGCTCGGCGTCGACTCCTACGTGCTCGCCGCCCACGGGGCGGTCCATCCCGACGTGGCCGGACGCATGGCGGTGGGCGTGCGCGAGCACTGCCGCGTCTCGGGCCGGCCCGCCGACATCGGCATCGCGACGACCGGCGCGGCCGGACCGGATCCGCAGGACGGCCAGCCGGCGGGCACCGTGTTCGTGGGCATCTCCACGCCCGCGGGCACGCGGGTCACGCGCCTGGCACTGACCGGCGACCGCAGCGAGATCCGCAACACCACGGTGTACGAGGCCCTGCTCCTGCTGAAGAACGCGGTGGACGAGCTCGGGAACAAATGACCGCGACGCGCGGTTACTACTAGCGGGTTCACAAGCAAACCCCCAGTGTGAATGGTTAGATTGGCGCAATCGGTGGTTGTAACGTTGTCCATCCGTATCCGCCGGCTTTCGCAGGCGCACAGGCATTGAAGGAGGGTCCAGTGGTACTAGTTCGTCAGGAAATTGGCGATGTTCTCCGGGACTTCCGCCTGCAGAAGGGACGCACGCTCCGCCAGGTCGCAAGCAAGGCGAGCGTCGCACTCGGTTACCTGAGCGAGGTGGAGCGTGGCCAGAAAGAGGCTTCGTCGGAGATCCTCGCCTCGGTGGCAGATGCTCTCGACACCCCGATCTCGGTGATCATGCGCGAGGTCGGAGATCGACTTGCAGTGATCGAAGGCCTCAACCCCATCCCGGACACCGTGCCGGATGAGTTCGTCGCAGACTTGGACGCAGACCTCGTCACCCGGTGACTCAAGAACCGCCGAACGCCCCGCACGCGCGGGGCGTTTCGTCGTTAACGGGCGACCGGCTAGCGTTGACGGATGCGATTGAGCGAGTTCCGCCGGGCCGTGGCCGACGAGTTCGGCCAGGGGTACGGGCAGGTGCTGCTGCACGACCTCGTTCTCGCGGAGCTCGGCGGCCGGACGCCCGAGGCCGCTCTCGCCGCCGGCGTGCGGGCGAAGGACGTCTGGCTGGCGCTGTGCCGCGCCATGGACGTCCCCGAGTCGCGCCGCCACGGCGCCGGTCTCGCCGACCCCAAGAAGTAGCCGCCGCACGCCGCCGATCGGCGGGAATCCACGCGCGACACGCCCAGCCGCCTCTCGAATACACCTTCGAGGCTTGATAGCCTCGTACTCAGGTCCAATCGAAGACGAGTTGTACACAGATGGCGCCCCGCCGAGTGGAATGTCGGTGGCTTTGCCTAGCGTGCTCTTCATCAGGCGTTGAGCCAGCAACAGCCTTGTCGAACGGTCCGGTCCCGCTTCCAGCGGTCCGGGTTTTGAGCGTCGACAGCCTATAGGCGCGACACGTTCCACCGAAGGAGAATCCCATGCCATCACCCGCTGATCGCGAGAAGTCGCTCGAGACCGCCCTCGCCCAGATCGACCGCCAGTTCGGCAAAGGCTCGGTCATGCGCCTCGGCAGCGAGGAACGCGCGCCCGTCGCCGTGATCCCCACGGGCTCCGTCGCGCTGGACGTCGCCCTCGGCATCGGGGGACTGCCCCGCGGCCGCATCGTCGAGATCTACGGCCCGGAGTCGTCGGGTAAGACCACGCTCACCCTGCACGCCATCGCCAACGCGCAGCGCGCAGGCGGCATCGCGGCCTTCATCGATGCGGAGCACGCGCTCGACCCCGAGTACGCCAAGAAGCTCGGCGTCGACATCGACGCCCTGCTCGTCTCGCAGCCCGACACCGGTGAGCAGGCCCTGGAGATCGCCGACATGCTCGTGCGCTCCGGCTCCATCGACCTCATCGTCATCGACTCCGTCGCGGCGCTCGTGCCCCGCGCGGAGATCGAGGGCGAGATGGGCGACTCCCACGTCGGTCTCCAGGCGCGCCTCATGTCGCAGGCCCTGCGCAAGCTGACCGGTGGGCTCAACCAGACGAACACCACGATGATCTTCATCAACCAGCTGCGCGAGAAGATCGGCGTGTTCTTCGGCAGCCCGGAGACCACGGCCGGTGGTAAGGCGCTCAAGTTCTACGCGTCGGTCCGCCTGGACATCCGCCGCATCGAGACGCTGAAGGACGGCACCGACGCGGTGGGCAACCGCACGCGCGTGAAGGTCGTGAAGAACAAGATGGCGCCGCCCTTCAAGCAGGCGGAGTTCGACATCCTGTACGGCGTCGGCATCTCCCGCGAGGGCAGCCTCATCGACTTCGGTGTCGAGCACGGCATCGTGCGCAAGTCGGGCGCCTGGTACACCTACGACGGCGACCAGCTGGGGCAGGGCAAGGAGAACTCCCGCAACTTCCTCATCAAGAACCCGGACATCGCGGCCGACATCGAGCACAAGATCAAGATCAAGATGGGCCTCGTCGCCGACCCGAACGCGGTCGCCGAGGTGACGCCCATCGAGGAGTCGAAGGTCAACTCCATCGAGCCGAAGATCGCCGCCCGCAAGGGCGCGTGAGCCGGATCGACGGACGCGGAACGGATAGGTCACGGGACATGGTGCGTTTTCCTCCCGCCAGCGACCGGGAGGACGGCGGCCTCGCTCCCGTGACCTATCTCCGCGGTGCCTCCGCACCGGGTGGTGCGGCGGCCCCGGACGGCGCCGCTGCCCAGACCGGTTGGGCGCCTTCCGACCAGGATGTCCCGGACCACAAGGTCCCGGACCAGGATCGGTCGGAGAAGGACCGACGGCGCGCCGAGGGTCTCGCGCGCATCACCGCCCACGTCGCCGTCGGTGACCCGGAGGCCGGCGAGACCGAGCCCGAGGCGGATCACGAGGCGGAGCCCGAGCCCGAGGCTCCGCTGCAGGACATCGAGACAGTGTCGATGCGCGCCCTCACCCGTCGCGGCATGTCCCGATGGGAGCTCGGCGACCTGCTCGCACGGCGCGAGTACGACATCGAGGCCATCGAGGCCGAGCTCGACCGCCTCCAGCGGGTCGACCTGCTCGACGACGCGGCACTTGCCGAGACGGTGGTGCGCACCAAGCACGAGCGCAAGGGGCTGGGGCGCAACGCCCTCGCCCGCGAGCTTGCGCAGCGGCACATCGACCCCGCCGTGATCGACGAGGCGGTCTCCGCCATCGACGACGAGGACGAGCAGGCGATGGCCACCGAGATGGCCGTCAAGCGCGCCCGCCAGTTCTCGTCCCTCGACGCGGCAACGGCCGAGCGGCGATTGACCGGTTACCTGATGCGGCGCGGCTACTCGTCGTCGATCGTGCGCGAGGCCACCCGCGTCGCCCTCGCCGGCCACGGCCGGGGTTCCGGGGTGCGCTTCCGCTGATCGTGGGAGCGCGGCCTGCGGACGCGACGGACAGCGCGGGAACGCCGACCTAAACTAGACGCACCATGAGCCAGACCGCCCCCCTGACGCCGCCGACGCCCATCCTCGCGTCGCCTGCCGCCCTCGACGCCGCAGGGCGTCCGCGCACCTACGAGGTGCGCACCTACGGCTGCCAGATGAACGTGCACGACTCCGAGCGCCTCAGCGGCTCGCTCGAGGCCGCCGGCTATGTGCCGGCCGACGGGGCCGAGGCCGACATCGTCGTCATCAACACCTGCGCGGTGCGCGAAAACGCGGACAACAAGCTCTACGGCAACCTCGGCCATCTCGCGGCCGTCAAGAAGCGTCACGAGGGCATGCAGATCGCCGTCGGCGGCTGCCTCGCCCAGAAGGACAAGAACGTCATCCTCGAGCGCGCCCCGTGGGTCGACGTCGTCTTCGGCACCCACAACATGGGCTCGCTTCCCCGGCTGCTCGAGCGGGCCCGGCACAACGCCGAGGCCGAGATAGAGATCCTCGAGTCGCTCGAGACCTTCCCCTCGACCCTTCCCACCAAGCGCGACTCCGTGCACAGCGGCTGGGTCTCCATCTCCGTCGGCTGCAACAACACCTGCACCTTCTGCATCGTCCCGGCGCTGCGCGGCAAGGAGAAGGACCGCCGCCCGGGCGACGTGCTCGCCGAGATCCAGGCGCTCGTCGACGACGGCGCCATCGAGGTGACGCTGCTCGGGCAGAACGTGAACTCCTACGGCGTCGAGTTCGGCGACCGCCAGGCGTTCAGCAAGCTGCTGCGCGCCGCCGGCCGCATCGAGGGGCTCGAGCGCGTGCGCTTCACGAGCCCTCACCCGGCAGCCTTCACCGATGACGTCATCGACGCCATGGCGGAGACCCCGAACGTGATGCCGCAGCTGCACATGCCGCTGCAGTCCGGCTCCGACCGGGTGCTGAAGGCCATGCGCCGGTCCTACCGTTCCGCGAAGTTCCTCGGCATCCTCGACCGGGTGCGCGAGAAGATCCCCAACGCCGCCATCAGCACCGACATCATCGTCGGCTTCCCCGGCGAGACCGAGGAGGACTTCGAGGACACCCTGCGCGTGGTCGAGCTGGCCCGGTTCGCCTCCGCCTTCACCTTCCAGTACTCGATCCGGCCGGGCACCCCGGCGGCGACCATGCCCGACCAGGTTCCGAAGGCCGTCGTGCAGGAGCGCTACGAGCGCCTCGTCGCCCTTCAGGACCGCATTTCCGCCGAGGAAAACGCGAAGCTGGTCGGCACGAGCGTCAACCTCCTCGTCACGACCGAGGGGCGCAAGGACGCCGAACGGCACCGCCTCAGCGGCCGCGCGGAGGACTCCCGGCTCGTGCACTTCGACGTGCCGGCCGGCTCGCCCGAGCCCCGCCCGGGCGACATCGTCACCGTGACCATCAGCCAGGCCGCCCCGTTCCACCTCATCGCGGACTCGGCCGACGGCGCGCCCCTGGCTCTGCGCCGCACCAGCGCGGGCGACGCCTGGGATCGCGCTCAGGCCGAGTCGTGCGCGGTCCCCGCCCACGGCGGGGCGGGCGACGCAGGCCCCGCGGTGAACCTCGGCCTGCCCAGCCTGCGCGTCGGAGCGCGGCCCGTGATCACGGTGCCGATCTACGACTCCGCCGACGGCCGGCGCTGACGCCCAGCGACGCTTCCGTGACCCCGATCATCGCCGTGGTCGGGGCGACCGGCACGGGCAAGAGCGCCCTGTCGCTCGACCTCGCTGAGCGCCTCCGCGATCGGGGGATCGCCGCGGAGGTCGTGAACGCCGACGCGATGCAGCTCTACCGCGGCATGGACATCGGCACCGCGAAGCTGCCGCCCGGGGAGCGCAGGGGCGTGCCACACCACCTGCTCGACGTCCTGGAGGTCACCGACGACGCCGCGGTGGCCCGCTACCAGGGGGATGCCCGCGCGGCCATCGCCGACGTGCAGGACCGGGGCGCCGTCCCCCTCCTCGTCGGCGGCTCCGGGCTCTACGTGTCGTCGGTGCTGTTCAAGTTCGAGTTCCCCGGCACCGATCCCGATATCCGGCGCGGGCTCGAGGAGCGGCTCGAGCGGGAGGGGCCGGGCATGCTGCACCGGCACCTCAGGGAGATCGACCCGAAGGCGGCGGCCGCCATCGGGCCGTTCAACGGGCGGCGTCTGGTCCGGGCCCTCGAGGTCATCGAGCTCACGGGCCGTCCGCACAGCGCGTCCCTGCCCGAGCAGCCCGGCCGCTGGCGCGACAGCGTGATCCTCGGTCTCGGCATGCCCCGCGACGAGCTCGTGCCCCGCCTCGACGCCCGCGTCGAGGCGATGTGGCAGGACGGGCTCGTCGAGGAGGTGCGCGCCCTGCTGCCGCTCGGGCTCGAGCGGGGCGTGACGGCGAGCCGCGCGATCGGCTATGCCCAGGCGATCGCCCAGCTGCGCGGCGACCTGACGGAGGAGGAGGCGATCGCGCAGACCGCGCTGCTCACTCGGAAGTACGCGAGGCGTCAGGTCAGCTGGTTCCGCCGCTACTCCGACGCCACCCCCCTCGGGGCGCTCGACCCCGGGCGCGTGGACGAGGCGATGGCCGCCGTGGATGCCGCCCTCGAGCCGGCGGGGATCCGTGCTCGGCCGGGCTCTGCCGCCGCTGACTAGCATGGGCGGATGGCCATCGATCTCCAGTTCACCAAGGGACAGGGCACGGGCAACGACTTCGTGCTGTTCGCGGACCCCGATGGCGACATCGACCTGACCCCCAGCCAGATCGCGGCGATCTGCGACCGCAACTTCGGCGTGGGGGCGAACGGCACGATCCGCGCCGTGCGCTCGGCCAGCCTCCCGGAGGGGGCCGCCAGCCTCGCCGAGGACCCGGCGGCCGAGTGGTTCATGGACTACTTCAACGCGGACGGCTCGCCCGCCGAGATGTGCGGCAACGGCATCCGCGTCTACACGCGCTTCCTGCTGGAGAACGGCCTGATCGACCTCGTCCCCGGCGACACGATCCCGATCGGCACCCGGGCGGGCGTCCGCGACGTCCAGATCAGCGGTTCGGGATTCTCCGTGGACCTCGGCCGCTGGCGCCTCGCGGGCGGCGAGCCGCTCGTCCGCGCGAAGAACCTGCAGGTCGCACGCCCCGGGCTCGGCATCGACGTCGGCAACCCACACGTGGTCGTCGCCCTGTCCAGTGACGACGAGCTCGACGAGGCCGACCTGTCCTACGTCCCGCACGTCGAGCCCGAGGTCGTCGGCGGCGTCAACGTGGAGTTCGTCGTGCCCGAGGAGCCCCTCGTGCGCGACGGCATCGGCCGCATCCGGATGCGCGTGCACGAGCGCGGCAGTGGCGAGACCCTCTCCTGCGGCACGGGTGCCGCGGCCGCCGCGCTGGCCACGCGGCACTGGGCCGGTCAGGGCGCCCCGCACCAGTGGCGCGTGCAGGTGCCCGGCGGCGTCGTGGGCGTGCGCATGTTCCCCGCGGAGGACGGCGAGCACGTCGCGCTCTCCGGTCCGGCGGAGCTCGTCTTCGACGGCGTGCTCGCCCTCCCGTAGCGCGCTTTTCGCTGCGTGCGGAATGCGGGGCTCTACGGTCCCTGAGCCTGTCGAAGGGACGTTCCGTGCGCCGGTAGTGTCCCTTCGACACGCTCAGGGACCGTGTCCGCCGTGCAGCACTACTCCGCTGAGTCGGGGACGCTCCCGGTCCGCCGGGCCCGCAGCACGCGGTAGCCCTTGCTCGAGGTGGCTCGCTGCACGGCGATCCTGTCGCCGAGGGTCGCCTGCATCCATGCCTGCAGCGAGTCGGAGCCGAGGTTCCGCTGCACCACGAGCCAGGCGTCCGAGCCGGGCGCCAGCCGGGGCAGCCAGTGCTCGAGCATGCCGTGCAGCTCGTTCTTGCCCACGCGGATGGGCGGGTTGCTCCAGATGGTCGAGAACCGCACGTCGGCGGGAACATCCGAGGGCAGAACCGCGTTGACATTCATGAGGCCCAAGCGCTCGGCGTTGAGCCGGACGAGCTGAAGCGCCCGTTCGTTCACATCGACCGCCCACACGGTCGCGTCCGGTGACTCGAGCGCGAGCGTGAGGCTGATGGGGCCCCATCCACAACCGAGATCGAGCAGGTGACCGGCGGCCGGCGGCGCGGGCGTGGAGCTCAGCAGCACCTGAGTGCCGAGATCGATGCGGTCGGGGGAGAAGATCCCGTTCGCCGTCGTCAGCTCGTACGACTGACCACTCAGCCGCGCAGAAAAGGTGCGCAGCTTCAGCTCGCTCTCCGGAGACGAGGTGAAGTAGTGGTCGCCCGACATAGAGGGAAGATATCGAAATCCAAGAGACTAGGGTTAACCAACACATGACGAACCAGCAAGAGGAACACGGAGACGACGTCGTCGACCGCGTGCTCGCACGCGCAGAGACCCGTTCGTCCGGATACGCCCTGTTCGGCGCCGGCGCCGCTCAGGCGCTGCAGGCCGACGGGGACTCGCGCCCGGACGCGGCGGGAGCCGACGGGGAGCAGTTCGACCGCGAGGAGCGCCAGGCTCTGCGCCGCGTGGGTGGCCTGTCCACGGAGCTCCAGGACGTCACCGAGGTCGAGTACCGGCAGCTGAGGCTGGAGAACGTCGTGCTCATCGGCATCTACCCGCAGAACGGCCTGGAGGACGCGGAGAACTCGCTGCGCGAGCTCGCCGCCCTGGCAGAGACCGCGGGCGCGAAGGTGCTCGATGGGCTGCTGCAGAAGCGCGCGACGCCGGATCCCGGCACGTTCCTCGGCAGCGGCAAGGCGCACGAGCTGCGCGACGTCGTCGCGGCACTCGGCGCGGACACCGTGATCGCGGACACCGAGCTTGCGCCCAGCCAGCGGCGCGCGCTCGAGGACGTGGTGAAGGTCAAGGTCATCGACCGGACCGCCGTGATCCTCGACATCTTCAGCCAGCACGCGAAGAGCCGCGAGGGCAAGGCCCAGGTCGAGCTCGCGCAGCTTCAGTACCTCCTCCCGCGACTGCGCGGATGGGGTGAGTCGATGTCCCGCCAGGCCGGTGGTCAGGTGGGCGGCGCGGGCGCAGGAATGGGATCCCGCGGACCCGGTGAGACGAAGATCGAGCTCGACCGTCGGCGCATCCACACCCGCATGGCGCGGCTGCGCAAGCAGATCAAGGGCATGGAGCCCGCGCGCAAGGCGAAGCGGGCGAACCGCAACCGCAACTCCGTGCCGTCCGTCGCGATCGCCGGATACACCAACGCCGGCAAGTCGTCGCTGCTGAACCGCATCACGCGGGCCGGCGTGCTCGTGGAGAACGCCCTGTTCGCGACCCTCGATGCCACCGTTCGCAAGTCCGAGACGCCGGACGGTCAGCTGTACACGCTGACCGACACGGTCGGGTTCGTGCGGAACCTTCCGCACCAGCTCGTCGAGGCCTTCCGCTCGACCCTCGAGGAGGTGGCCGACGCCGACGTGATCGTGCACGTCGTCGACGCGTCGCACCCCGACCCGGCCAGCCAGATCGCGACCGTGCACGACGTGATCGGCGAGGTCGACGCGCGGGACGTGCCCGAGCTGATCGTGTTCAACAAGAGCGACCTGGTGTCCGAGGACGACCTGATGGCCCTGCGCGGGCTCGTGCCGAATGCGGTGTTCGTGTCCGCGCGCACCGGCGCCGGCATCGACGAGCTGCGCGAGCGCATCTCGGCCCTGCTGCCCCGGCCCTCGGTCGAGGTCAACGCCCTGATCCCGTTCGACCGCGGCGACCTCGTCACCCAGGTGCACGACCGCCAGCGCGTGCTCTCGATCGACTACGAGGAGGGCGGCACCCGCGTCCACGCCCTCGTGTCGCCGGAGTTCGCGCCGCAGCTCGCCGAGTTCGCGGTGGACGCACCCGCGCCCACCGTCCTCGCCGACTGACGACAGGCGCCACAACGAGACAGCGCCGCCCGACCAGCAGGTCGGGCGGCGCTGTCTCGTGTGACGGACCCGCCGGGGCGGACGTCGGCTAGACGGACCTCATGACGGCGACGACCTTGCCGAGCACTTCCGCGAAGTCGCCCAGGATCGGCTCGAAGCTCGAGTTGCGGGGAAGCAGCCAGGTGTGGCCGTCGCGCTGCCGGAACACCTTGACGGTCGCCTCGCTGTCCAACATGGCGGCCACGATGTCGCCGTTCTCCGCGGTGTTCTGCCGGCGGACGACGACCCAGTCGCCGTCGCAGATCGCGGCGTCGATCATGGAATCGCCCGAGACACGCAGGATGAAGAGCTCGCCCTTGCCCACCAGCTGGCGGGGGAGCGGGAACACCTCCTCGATCTGCTGGTCGGCCGTGATGGGTACGCCGGCGGCGATCCTGCCGACCAGGGGCACCATGGCGACGTCGCCGACCGGGGTCACGTTGTCGAGGTCCGCGTCCGCGGGGTTGGCGGGCAGCTCGATGAGGATCTCGAGCGCGCGAGGACGGTTGGGGTCGCGGCGGAGGTAGCCGCTCAGCTCCAGCTGGTTCAGCTGGTGGGTCACGCTCGAGAGCGAGGCGAGCCCGACGGCGTCGCCGATCTCGCGCATGCTCGGCGGATAACCGCGGGACGCAACGGACTTCGAGATGACCTCGAGGATCGCGACCTGCTTCTCGCTGAGGTTTTTGCGGCGCCTGGTCCCGCGGTCACCCTGGGCTCGCTCCGTGCTCACGTGATCCCCTGTCTCTCGGCCGCGCGGTGGCGGCAATGTCGGTGGCTCCTGATTGAGTGCCAACCAGACACTCGAACCATATCGGCAGGGGTTCGGGAAGCAAACATCCGTTCGAGTGTTTCGCGAAATTGCTCCTCGAATTCCTGCCGGCAGTTGTAGCTTCGTTCGATCGAAGATATATTCGGAACAGATCTTCGCACCCGGTGCCCGGGCCTCCCGGCCGAGGACCGAGCGCCGGGTGCGGGATCGACCCGGGCACCCCCCGGAACACCTCACAGAGAGGCACGACCATGAGCGCAGTTCTCATCACCGATGCATTCGCCACCTCTTTCCCGCCCCGGCGCCACCTCGTCGCCGTCGAGGCGCTCGCGCCCGCCGCGCCTGCACCCGCGACGACGGCCCCCCGCACGCGCCTGCGCCTCACCCGCCGCGGCCGCGCCGCGCTGACCACCCTCGCCGGCATCCCGATCGTCGCCGGATCCCTGTTCCTCGCGCTCACCGGAGAGCCCGCCGTCGCCTCGTCGGAGATCTCGCGGGTCCCGCTGCAGTCGGTGACGGTGGAGAGCGGCGAATCGCTCTGGGCCATCGCCCAGGCCGTCGCCCCCGCCGCCGACCCGCGTGACGTCATCGAGTCGATCGTGCGGCTCAACCAGTTGTCGTCCTACGACGTCGTGCCGGGGCAGGAGCTGGCGATCCCGAGCGACCTGGGGCGGTAGCGGCACGGGATTCGTCCCGCCCTACACTCGATTGGTGACCACCCTCGACGACCTCCCCATCCGCGCCGACCTCCGCGGCCGCACCCCCTACGGCGCGCCGCAGAAGCAGGTTCCCGTCGCGCTCAACGTGAACGAGAACACGCATCCGGTGCCCGAGGACGTCGCGCACGACATCGTGGCCCGTCTCGCCTCGGCGATCCTCACCATCAACCGCTATCCGGACCGCGAGTTCGGCGAGCTGCGCGATCGGCTGGCCGGCTACCTCGGGCACGGCCTGACCCGGGACCAGATCTGGGCGGCCAACGGGTCGAACGAGGTGCTGCAGCAGATCCTGCAGGCGTTCGGCGGGCCGGGCCGGTCCGTGCTGGGCTTCCCGCCGACCTACTCCATGCACGCGATCATCGCGTCCGGCACTGGAACGCGGTGGATCGACGGCACGCGCGACGCGGGCTACGATATCTCGCCGGAGACGGCGGTTCGCGAGATCGAGCGCACGCGGCCTGACCTCGTGTTCTTCTGCTCGCCGAACAACCCCACGGGGACCCCGGTGTCGCTCGAGACCATCGCCGCCGCGTACGACGCGACCGACGGCATCGTCGTCGTGGACGAGGCATACGCCGAGTTCATCCCCGCGGATCAGCCGACGGCGCTCACCCTGCTCGAGGGCCGCGACCGTCTTCTCGTGTCACGAACGATGAGCAAGGCCTTCGCCTTCGCCGGTGCCCGGCTCGGCTACCTCGCCGCCCACTCCGCCGTGACCGACGCCCTCCGGCTCGTGCGCCTGCCCTACCACCTCTCCGCCCTGACCCAGGCCGCGGCGATCGCCGCCCTCGCGCACGCCGACGAGATGCTCGCCATGGTGGACGACATCAAGGGCCAGCGCGACCGCATCATCGTCGAGCTCGAGCGACTCGGCTACGCGCCCGTGCCCAGCTGGTCGAACTTCGTGCTGTTCGGCGGGGTCGACGACCCGCACGCGCTGTTCGAGGCGCTGCTCGAGCGCGGGGTCATCATCCGCGACATCGGCATCGAGGGCCACCTGCGGGTGAGCGCGGGAACGGAGGCCGAGACGACGGCCTTCCTCGAGGCGATCGCGGCCGTGGGTCGCACCCCCGTCGCGGCTAAACTGAACGGATGAGCACCGGCGAACGTCCTGCCCGCACCGCATCGCTGAGACGCGAGACGAGCGAGTCGAGCATCGAGCTGTCGCTCGACCTCGACGGCACCGGCCAGTCGACCATCAGCACGTCGGTCCCGTTCTTCGATCACCTCCTCACCGCGTTCGCCAAGCACTCCCTGACGGATCTCACCGTGCGCGCATCGGGCGACATCGAGATCGATGTCCACCACACCGTGGAGGACATCGGCATCGTGCTCGGCACCGCCATCCGTCAGGCACTCGGCGACAAGTCCGGCATCTCCCGGTACGGCGACGCCCTGGTGCCCCTCGACGAGGCGCTGGTGCAGAGCGTCGTCGACATCTCCGGGCGTCCGTACCTCGTGCACACGGGGGAGCCGGCCGGCTTCGAGTTCCATCTCATCGGCGGGCACTTCACCGGGTCGATGGTGCGGCACGTCTTCGAGGCGATCGCCTTCAACGCCGCCCTCACGATGCACGTGACCGTGCTCGGCGGGCGCGACCCCCACCACATCGCCGAGGCCGAGTTCAAGTCCTTCGCGCGCGCGTTCCGCGCGGCCAAGGAGTTCGACCCCCGCGTGTCCGGAATCCCCTCAACGAAGGGAGCGCTGTGAGCGCCCCATCCGTCGCAGTCCTCGACTACGGCAGCGGCAACATCCACTCGGCAGTCAAGGCGCTCGAGCTCGCCGGTGCGGACGTGTTCCTCACCCGGGACGCCAAGAAGGCGCAGGAGGCCGACGGACTGCTGCTGCCGGGTGTCGGCGCCTTCTCGGCCGTCATGGACGCCCTCATGAGCGTGCGCGGCGACGCCATAGTCGACAAGCGGCTGGCCGGCGGCCGGCCGGTCCTCGGCATCTGCGTCGGCATGCAGGTGCTCTTCTCCCGTGGCGTCGAGCGCGGCGTGGAGACCGAGGGCCTCGGCGAATGGCCGGGCGTGGTCGAGGAGCTGCGGTCGCCCATCGTCCCGCACATGGGCTGGAACACGGTGGACGCGGCGGCGGGAACGGCGCTGTTCGACGGCATCGAGGACGAGCGGTTCTACTTCGTGCACTCATACGCCGTGCAGAACTGGACGCTGTTCCCGGAGCCGCCCTTCCCGTCGCCGAAGGTCACCTGGGCGGACCACGGCGGGCGCTTCGTCGCGGCAGTGGAGAACGGCCCCCTCACCGCGACCCAGTTCCACCCCGAGAAGTCCGGTCCCGCGGGCATCCGCCTCCTCACCAATTGGCTCCGGACGCTCCGCTAGGTCTAATATCGCCACCGGCCGTGCACCACTAACGAAGGCGACAATGAGCGAGTTCAACAGGACCCCCGGACTGACGCTGCTTCCGGCGGTCGACGTCGCGGGCGGGAAGGCCGTGCGCCTGACCCAGGGCGAGGCCGGCACGGAGACCAACTATGGCGACCCCGTCGATGCGGCGAGCGACTGGGCGGACCAGGGCGCGAAGTGGATCCACCTCGTCGACCTCGATGCGGCGTTCGGGCGCGGCAACAACCTCGGCATCATCAAGAAGGTCATCCGCGCGACGCGCGGCGTGAACATCGAGCTGTCGGGCGGCATCCGCGACGACCGCTCGCTCGACACCGCGCTGGAGTCCGGTGCCAAGCGCATCAACCTCGGCACCGCGGCCCTGGAGAACCCCGAGTGGGCGGCGCACGTCATCGCGCAGTACGGCGAGGCGGTCGCGGTCGGCCTCGACGTCCGCGGCACGACCCTGGCCGCCCGCGGCTGGACCCGGGAGGGCGGCGACCTGTGGCAGGTCATGGACCGCCTCGAGGACGCCGGCTGCGCCCGCTACGTCGTGACCGACGTGACGAAGGACGGAACCCTCAAGGGCCCGAACGTCGAGCTGCTGCAGCAGGTCATGGCCCGCACGCATCGCCCGGTCATCGCATCCGGCGGCATCTCCTCCCTCGACGACCTCGCCACCCTGCGCGAGCTCGTGCCCAACGGCCTCGAGGGCGCGATCGTGGGCAAGGCGCTCTACGCGGGCGCATTCACGCTCGCGGAGGCGCTGGACGTCGCCTCCGACTGATGTCGGCACCCCACGGCGCCGGCGGCGCCACGGACTCCGCCGGGCGCCCCTGGGCCGGCCGGTCGTTCGAGCACACCGCCGCGTCGACGGATGACGGATCCGCGCCGCCGCGGCTGGCTGACGCCCTCCGCCGCTTCCGGGCGGGGGACGCCGACGCCACCGCCGTGGTCGACGCGGTGCGCGAGTCGCGCCTGCTCATCCCGCTGGTCGCCGCGCTCGGCGAGTCGGGGGAGGGCGCGCACGGCCTCACCGTCGACAAGAGCGCCGAGCTGTCCATCGTCACGGTCGCGGGTCCCGACGGTCGCAGCGTGATGCCGGTGTTCACGTCCGTCGACACCATGCGCGCCTGGAACCCCACAGCGCGGCCGGTGCCGGCCGACGGGGTGCGCGTCGCCCTCGCCGCGGCGAGCGAGCAGACCGACCTCGTGGTCCTCGACCCCACCTCGGAGTCCGAGTTCGTGCTGCGCCGCCCGGCCCTGTGGGCCATCGCCCAGTCGCAGCCGTGGTCGCCGAGCGCCACGGATCCGGCCGTCGAGGCCGCCTTCGCCGCCGCCGTCGCAGGGGAGTCCGCCGTCGGCGCGGTCGCCGTCTCGGCGGGGGACCCCGACGCCCGTCTCGCGGGCCCCGAGGTCGTGGTCCGCCTGGCCCTCGTCCCGGGACTCGACCGCGCCGCGCTCGACGCCCTGCTCGCCCGCCTGCAGTCCCGCTGGGCGGCGGACGAGATGATCGCGACCCGCGTGGACAGCATGCGCGTAGCCCTCACCACTCACACCCCCTAGCCCTCGGTCCCTGGGGGCGGGGTCGTCAACGCAATTCAGCAGATCCCCCGCGACACGCCGGATGCCGTGTTGCCGAAGCGGCGTGTCGGCCCAGACCTGCTGAGTTGCGTCGCTCCGGGTGCAGGGAACAGGACGGGCACGAACGGTACGGACACGGTCGCTGAGCTCGTCGAAGCGACGCAAGTTATTTCGGAAGCGAACGTCCCGTCCCTTCGACAGGCTCAGGGACCGTGGGGGCGAGCACCCAACGCAGGCTCCCTCACGGCAGGGTTCCACTGTCGGCGCGGGCTCCCGCCGACCGAGGGCGCGCCGAGCCTGCATTGCGCACGGAAGGCGCAGTCGGGCCGAATGGTCAACGCAATTCAGCAGATCCGCCGTGACACGCCCGATGCCGTGTCACTAGGGCGGCGTGTCGGCCCACATGTGCCGAATTGCGTGCTGGAGAGCGGGGAGGGGTGACATCGGGGACGGGGACGGGGCCGGATACGGTCGCTGAGCTGGTCGAAGCGACGCAACTGATCCCGAAAGCGAACGTCGCGTCCCCTCGACGGGCTCAGGGACCGTGTGGTCCTTATCCCTTCGACAGGCTCAGGGACCGTAGGGTGCGGACGCGGCATCGGGCTCAGGGACCGTGGGGCGAGCACCTGACGCAGGCTCCCTCACAGCCCGGAGCCACCGATGGCGCCGGCCGCTTCCGCCCAAAGGGGCAGCTGAGCCTGTGTTGCGTACGAAGCGGGGCGGGTCAGCTGACCGGGCCGGTCCACTTCTCTCCCGGGCCCTTGCCGATCGGGTCGGGGATCGCGGACGCCTCGCGGAACGCGAGCTGCAGGGAACGCAGGCCGTCACGGAGGCTGCGCGCGTGGTGGTCGCCGATCTCGGGCGACGCCGCCGTGACCAGTCCGGCGAGCGACGTGATGATCTTCCGCGCCTCGTCGAGGTCGGTCTGCGACTCCGGGTCGTCGGCGAGGCCGCACTTCACGGCGGCGGCGCTCATGAGGTGCACGGCCGTGGTGGTGATGACCTCGACCGCCGACACCTCCGCGATGTCGCGGACGTAGTCGCCCTCGGCATCGGCACCGGCGCCGGCATCGGCGCCCGCGCCGTTCTCGAGACCCGTCGGACCCTCGTAGTCGCTCATGCGTTCCTCCTACTGGCCCTTGGGTGCCGTTTTCCGCGTGACCTGCTATAGTTCTCATGGCTTCCGGCGTTTGTAGCGCCGGTACGAAAGTGGAAATTTCCCACCCGCGCTTGACCGCTTCATAAGGTTACCGGGTCGATGCCGCTCCCTTTGACGGGAGTTCGTGTGCGCGAGAGTGCACACAGGCGAAGCCCGTTGTGCCGGTTCGCCGGCCCAGCTCGGTGAAATCTCCTCTTCCGGCCCGTGGGCGGCATCCGTCGCCACGGGAGCAGGCATCGCAATCCAGAGGAGTTATTCATCAGCGATCCCCGTACCAACGACCGTATCCGCGTTCCTGAGGTTCGCCTCGTTGGCCCAGCAGGCGAGCAGATCGGCGTCGTCTCCATCGATGTCGCTCTCCGGCTCGCACAGGAAGCAGATCTCGACCTCGTCGAGGTAGCACCGAATTCGAAGCCCCCCGTGGCCAAGATCATGGACTACGGGAAGTTCAAGTACGAAGCCGCTCAGAAGGCCAAGGAAGCTCGCCGCAACCAGGCGAACACCATCCTCAAGGAGGTGCGCTTCCGCCTGAAGATCGACAGCCACGACTACGAGACCAAGCGCAAGCGCGCCGAGGGCTTCCTCAAGCAGGGCGACAAGGTCAAGGCCATGATCCTGTTCCGCGGTCGTGAGCAGTCACGCCCCGAGCAGGGCGTGCGTCTGCTCCAGAGATTTGCCGAGGATGTGTCGGAGTTCGGCTCCGTGGAGTCCACCCCGACCATCGACGGCCGAAACATGGTCATGGTCATCGGCCCGGCGAAGAACAAGTCGGAGGCCAAGGCGGAGGCCAACGCAAAGCGCGACGCCAACAAGGCGAGTGCACGAGAAGCGAAAGAAGAAAACAATGCCTAAGCAGAAGACTCACTCTGGGACGAAGAAGCGTTTCAAGGTCACCGGTTCCGGCAAGATCATGAAGCAGCAGGCCGGCATGCGCCACAACCTCGAGGTCAAGTCGAGCCAGCGCAAGCGCCGCCTCAACGAGGACCAGGTCCTCTCGGCCGCCGACAGCAAGATCGTCAAGAAGCTCCTCGGCAAGTAGGCCCCGTGGGCGCCTCGCGCCCATCCGCCTCACCGACCGGACACGTTCAGAAGGAAATAGGAAATGGCAAGAGTAAAGAGGGCCGTAAACGCCCACAAGAAGCGTCGGATCATTCTCGAGCGCGCCGCCGGATACCGCGGTCAGCGGTCCCGTCTGTACCGCAAGGCCAAGGAGCAGGTCACCCACTCCCTCGTCTACTCGTACCGCGACCGTCGCGCCCGCAAGGGTGAGTTCCGCCGCCTGTGGATCCAGCGCATCAACGCCGCGTCGCGCGCGAACGGCCTCACCTACAACCGCCTCATCCAGGGTCTGAACCTGGCCGGCGTGCAGGTCGACCGTCGCATCCTCGCCGACCTCGCGGTCAACGAGCCCGCCACGTTCGCCGCCCTCGTCGAGACCGCCCGTCAGGCCCTTCCGGCCGACACGTCGGCTCCGAAGGTCTCCGCCGCCTAAGGCAGCGCACCATCCGCACGAAGGGGCGGCACTGATTCCGGTGCCGCCCCTTCGTCGTGTCCGCGGCCGTCGCGCCGGGCGCTGCTCCCGCCCCGGTCGCCGGATGCCCCGTCGGTAGACTGGCGCGATGCTCGACAACCCCCGCGCCCCCCGTGTCCGCTCCGTCGCGAGGCTGTCGACGAAGGACGAGCGGGCGGAGACCGGCGCCTTCCTCCTCGAGGGGCCGCAGGCCGTGCGGGAGGCCCTCAACTTCCGTCCCGAGCTCCTCGTCGAGGTGTTCGCGACGCCGACGGCGCTCGAGCGCCACCCCGAGCTCCGCGAGGCGGCCGAGGAGGCCGACGTCGAGATCGAGTACGTGACGGAGCAGGTGCTCGAGGCCATGGCCGACACCGTCACGCCGCAGGGCGTCGTCGCGGTCTGCCGCCAGTTCCCCACCTCGGTGCGCCGGATCTTCGCCGACCGGCCCCAGCTCGTCGCCATCCTCGAGGAGGTGCGGGATCCGGGCAACGCCGGCACCATCATCCGGGCCGCGGACGCGGCGGGAGCCGACGCGGTCATCCTCACCGGCCGCGCCGTCGACCCGTACAACCCGAAGGTGGTCCGCGCGACGACGGGGTCGCTGTTCCACCTCCCCGTCGCGCTCGCTCCCGAGCTCTCCGCGGTGCTCGACCGCGCGCGCGAGGCCGGCCTCACCGTGCTCGCCGCGGACATCAAGGGCTCCGACCTGCTCGCGGCCCGCGAGGCCGGGACGCTGGCCCGGCCCACCGCGTGGCTGTTCGGGAACGAGGCGCGCGGGCTCACCGACGAGAACCTCGCCCTCGCCGACGAGGCCGTCTCCGTGCCGATCTACGGCCAGGCGGAGTCGATGAACCTCGCTACGGCGGCCTCGGTGTGCCTGTACGAGAGCGCCTTCGCGCAGCGTTCCGCCGTTCCCCAGGGCGATTGAAGCGACACAAATACGTAACATGCCGTGCAATAGGGTGAAGGCATGGAGCCTAGCCACACGGCGCACCCCGCCCCCGGCACCGCAGCCGCAGGGCGCGAGCCCTTGGTCGTCGTCAAGAACGTCAACAAGCACTACGGGGATCTGCACGTCCTGAAGAACATCTCGACCACGATCAACCGTGGCGAGGTCGTCGTCGTCATCGGGCCGAGCGGATCCGGCAAGTCGACCTTCTGCCGCGCGCTGAACCGCCTCGAGACGATCGACGACGGCACGATCCTCATCGACGGCAAGGAGCTGCCGAAGGAGGGTCGCGGCCTCGCCAAGCTGCGCGCCGACGTCGGCATGGTGTTCCAGTCGTTCAACCTGTTCGCGCACAAGACGATCCTCGAGAACGTGACGCTCGGCCCGATCAAGGTGCGCAAGCAGTCGCCCGCGGACGCCAAGAAGCGCGCCATGGACCTGCTGCAGCGCGTCGGCGTCGCCAACCAGGCCAACAAGTCTCCCGCCCAGCTCTCCGGCGGACAGCAGCAGCGCGTCGCAATCGCCCGCGCCCTCGCCATGGACCCGAAGGTCATCCTGCTCGACGAGCCCACCTCGGCGCTCGACCCCGAGATGATCAACGAGGTGCTCGACGTCATGGTGCAGCTCGCCCATGACGGCATGACGATGGTCGTCGTCACCCACGAGATGGGCTTCGCCCGCAAGGCCGCGGACCGCGTGCTGTTCATGGCCGACGGCGAGATCCTCGAGGACAGTACCCCCGCCGAGTTCTTCGACAACCCGAAGAGCGAGCGCGCGAAGGACTTCCTCTCCAAGATCCTCACCCACTGACCCGGCGTACCCCGCCCCGGGGCTGGGGCGCGACGCCGATTCCCTCCCGAACACAGCAACAGCACCCAAGAGAAAAGGGAAACCCCATGAAGAGAAGATTCCTGACGGTCGGCGCCGCGGCGGTCGCCGTGGCCTTCGGCCTCACCGGATGCGGCGCGCCCGGCAGCGCAACGAGCCCCGGCGCGGACGCGTCCGACGCCCCCGCCGAGGGCGAGGGCCCCTACTCGCTCGTCGTCGAGGAGAGCCCCGAGTTCGAAGAGGGCACGACCATGGCGAAGCTCGCCGAGGCCGGCTCCATGACCATCGGCACCAAGTTCGACCAGCCGCTGTTCGGCCTGCGCGCTCCGAGCGGCAAGCCCGAGGGCTTCGACGTCGCCATCGGTGCGCTCATCGCCTCGAAGCTCGGCATCCCCTTCGACAGCATCGAGTGGACCGAGACCGTGTCGGCCAACCGCGAGCCCTTCATCCAGAACGGCTCCGTCGACGCCGTGGTCGCGACCTACACGATCAACGACAAGCGCAAGGAGGTCGTCGACTTCGCCGGCCCGTACTACGTGGCCGGTCAGGCGCTCATGGTCCTTGCGGACGACGAGACCATCACGGGTCCCGAGGACGTGCGCGGCCAGCAGGTCTGCTCCGTCGCCGGATCCACGCCCGCCGCGACCATCGAGGCGGAGTACGGCGCGGTCGTCGTGCCCACCGACGTCTACAGCAAGTGCCTCGACCCGCTGCGCAACAAGCAGGTCGTCGCGGTGACCACGGACAACGTGATCCTCGCCGGATTCGTCGACCAGAACGAGGGCGAGTTCAAGCTCGTCGACGGTGGCGCGACCTTCACCGAGGAGCCCTACGGCATCGGCATCGCCAAGGGCGACCAGGCGTTCCGCGACTTCATCAACGACACCCTCGAGGAGGCGTACGACGACGGCACCTGGGCGCGCCTGTTCGAGGCCACCGCGGGCACCGTTATCGAGAACACGCCGGAGCCCCCGGCGGTCGACCGCTACTAGCACCACCCGGAGAGGTGCGGACCCGCATTGCGGGTCCGCACCTTCCCCTGGGACCGGCCGGTCCCGGTTCATCCGGCTCCCACGCCGGCGCCGGTCGGCCACTCCACCGCTTCCCGGGACCGCTCGGTCCCGCTTCTTCTCCCCACCACCCTGACTTCCCGAAGGAGGTGCCATGAACGTCATCTTCGACAACATCGACACGTTCCTTCGCGGGTTCGGCGGCACGCTCACGCTTCTCGGGCTCACGACACTCTTCGCACTGCCGTTCGGGCTCCTGCTCGCGGCGATGCGCGTCTCACCCGTCGCGAGCCTGCGCGCAACGTCGACCGTGTACGTCGAGGTGCTGCGCAACACGCCGCTGCTGCTCGTCTTCACCTTCTTCAGCGTCATCATCACGTACATCTCCGGCGCGCTGCCGTTCCAGGTGGCCGCCGTGCTGGCGCTCACCATCTACACGGCCCCGTTCTTCGCCGAGGCGATCCGGTCCGGCATCAACGGCGTGCCGGTCGGCCAGGCCGAGGCGGCCCGGAGCATCGGCATGACGTTCGGCCAGACGCTCGGGCTCGTGATCCTGCCGCAGGCCGTGCGCAGCGTCGTGCCGCCCCTGATCAACGTGATCATCGCGCTCACGAAGAACACATCCGTCGCCGGGGCGTTCTTCATCTTCGAGCTCTTCAACGTCGGGCGCGAGGTGGCCAACGCGAACGGCAACGCCGTCGTCGCCGTCTTCCTCGGCGTCGCGTTCTTCTACCTGATCATCACGGTGCCGCTCGGCCAGCTGGCCGACCACATCGAACGACGAGTGGCGGTGCGCCGATGACGAGTGTCCTCTACGACGTCCCGGGCCCCCGCGCCCGGCGGCGTTCGCGCATCCTCTCCGTCGTCACCGGCCTGGTGGTCGCTGGGGTCCTGGCGTTCGCGATCGTGCAGCTCGCCCAGGCGGGCCAGCTGGACGCCGAGCGCTGGCTCATCTTCAACGACCCGCTGATCTGGCAGGCGCTGCTGCGCGGACTCTGGATCGTCGTGCAGTCCGCCATCACCGCCGCGGCGCTCGCCATCCTCCTCGGCGTCGTGTTCGCCCTGCTGCGGCAGTCGGAGCTGCGCGTCGTGCGCGTCCCCACGACCGTCGTGCTCGAGTTCTTCCGTGGCATGCCCGTGCTGCTGATGATGCTGTTCATCTACCTGATGTTCCCCATCGGCGCGTACTGGTCGGTCGTCGCGGCGCTCACCGTCTACAACGGTGCGATCATCGGCGAGGCGCTGCGCTCCGGCATGCTCGCGCTGCCGAAGGGCCAGCGCGAGGCGGGTCTCGCGATCGGCCTCCGCCCGCTGCAGAACCGCCTGCTCATCGAGTTCCCCCAGGCGTTCCGCAACATGCTGCCGATCATCGTCGCCCAGCTCGTCGTGCTCATCAAGGACACCGCGCTCGGCACGGTGGTCGGGCAGGTCGGCCTCGTGAAGGAGGGCGAGCTCCTCGCCGAGTACCTGGGCCGCTCCACGTACTACTTCCCGCTGTTCGTGGTCATGGTCACGATGTACCTGCTGCTGAACCTCGCCGTCTCCACGCTGGCCCGGTTCCTCGCCCGCCGGCGGAACCAGTCCGGCACCGCGACCGCGGCCCCGACCGGCGGACCCGGTGGCGCGGCGACCGTCGCTCCGCTCGAGGGCGGCGCCGCCGTCGCGGGCGCCTCGACCTAGCCCGCCCACGTTGGCGGGCACCGGCCCCCAGCACCGTGCAGGGGCACCGTCCCGAATTCAGGTCGTACGGCGACACGCCGCGTTTCGACCCCTCGAAGCACGGCGTGTCTCTCGTGCGGCCTGAATCCGGAACCGTACGGCGGATGCGGATGCGGATGCGGATGCGGATGCGGAGGCTGGGGGCGGCTCAGATTCCGTAGACGCGCTCCGCGTTGTCCCGGCCGATCATGCGGGCGACGCGGATCGCGTCAGCCTCGCTCCAGTCGCCCTCGCGCACCCAGGCGCCGAGCACCTGCGCCATGGACCGGCGCCACAGGATCGAACCGAGCACGTGCAGCTCCGACAGCCCGAACGCGTCGGACGAGAACAGCTGCTTCGCGAACGGGCCGGACTCCAGCGACTCCGCCACGATCTGCCTGCTCTGGCTGCCCAGGTAGTTGAGGGTCAGACCGACGTCGAAGTAGACGTCGTCGAACGCCTGCGACAGGTAGCCCGCCTCGCGGTGGTACGGGTAGCAGTGCAGAAGCATCACGGGCGTGCCCGCCATCGCCGGCTGGCGCAGCAGGTCGAGCAGGTACATCGGGTTGGAGCGGTGCAGGTCCATGTCGCGGTCGCCGAAGCCCACGTGGAACTGCACGGGGCGGCGCAGGTCGGCCGCCTCGTGGATGCCGAACGCGATGATGCGCGGGTCGAGCAGCCGGGCCGGTCCGTTCGTCGCCGCCGCCCACGCCTCGACCGCACGCGCGACCTCCTCGTCCGAGGGGCGCGACCAGTCGATGTCGAAGCCCGTGCGGTAGGCGGCGATGGTCTTGTAGCCGACCACGTGATCCTCGTCCTGCAGCGCCGAGCGGAACGCGTCCGGGTACTCCGCGGGGGAGACGCCGTCGTTGAGCAGTCCCTCGGCCAGCACCTCGAGGCGCAGGATCTCGGAGCCCGGCACCCCCGAGTCCTCCGTCATCTCGGCGGCGGAGCTGATCGAGCCGCCCTTGAAGCCCGTGTCCAGGTACCAGCGGGACGCGCCGGCGGGCGTCAGCATCGCGCGGTTCACCTCCCGGCGCGGAAGGGAGGCGCGGCGGGCCCAGTAGTCGTCGGCGCTCGCATGCGGCTCGAGCCCGAGCAGCGGCGAGCACCAACGGCGGATCGCGAAGCCCAGCTGCGAGTCGAACTGCGTCATGAACGCGGGGATGGGGTCGGGTGACCCCTCGTTGATCGACTCCTCGAACTGGGCCCGGTCGATGTCGGCGGTGTAGCAGCCGTGCACGTGGTGGTCCGCGAGCCGCATGTCCCGGAGCGCGGCCGCGAGGTCGCCCGGCACCGGGTCGGCCAGCCCCGCGAGCACGTCCACGTCCTCGATCGACAGGTACCGCAGTTCACCACCCGACATAGGGGGCCACCTCTTCCTTCGTGACGACGCCGGCGATGGCGTCACTGATGGCCCGATCGAGGATCGCGACCGCGCGGTCGACCTCGTCGTCCGTGATGATGAGCGGCGGCGTGATCTCCAGCACGTTCCCCCCGACGTAGTACAGCACCGCGCCGAGCTGCCAGGCCCGGTAGACGACACGCTGGGCGAGCTCCCGGTCCGGCTCCAGCCCGTCCCGCCCGGCGACCAGCTCCAGGCCGATCGCCAGCCCGCGGCCGCGCACGTCGCCGATGCGCTCCGCCGATCGGCCGCGGTCGGCGCCGCGCCCGTCCTGCACGTCGCGCAGCCCCGCCATCAGGCGCTCGCCCGCGATCCTGGCGCGCTCGGGCAACCCGTCCTCGACGATTGTGCGCAGCACGGCGCGGCCGACGGCGGTGCAGATCGGATTGCCCGCCGTGGTCAGCAGGGCCGATGCGGGCGGATTGTCGAGGATCGCTGCCGGCCCGACGGCCGCAGACAGGGGAAGCCCGCCGCCGATGGCCTTGCCGAACGTCACGATGTCCGGCTCGATGCCGTCGTGGGCGAAGGCGTGCAGGAGGCCCGGCCTGCCCAGGCCGACCTTCACCTCGTCGCAGACGAGCGGCACGCCGTGCTCCCGGCAAAGCGCGTGCAGTCGGGCGAGGAACCCGTCCGGCGGCACGACCAGGCCGCCGTCGGAGAGGATCGGTTCGACGATGAGGCACGCGATGGTGTCCGTCGCCAGCACCTCCCTGGCACGGGCCAGGATCTCGTCGACGGTCGAGTCGATGTCGCCGGTCCGCGGTCGCAGCGGGTTCGGGTAGGGCAGGAACACCACGTCGGGGTCCGGCTCGTGTCCCGCGTCGACCTGCTGTCCGGAGACCGCCATGGCGAGGCCGACGCCACCGTGGTAGCTGTGCTCGAACGCGAGGACCGTCCGCCGGCCACTGGCGTTCCGGCAGGCCCGCAGTACGACATCGTTCGCGTCCGAACCGGCGTGCCCGAAGTAGACCCGGCGCTCGCCGGAGCCGGGAACGAGGGCGAGCAGATCCTCGGCGAGGCCGACCGAGTCCGGGTGGACGGCGGACAGGCCGCCGGACCCCGGCGCGGTGCGGACCGCGCGGGTGACCGCCTCGACGACGGCCGGATGCCCGTGACCGAGCCCGGATGCGGTCCAGGTCGCGGACAGGTCGAGGAGCTCCCTGCCGTCGGGATCGTAGAGCAGCGATCCGCGGCCCTCGACGACCTCGAGCGGGAAGAACCGCAGCTTCTCGACGCCCGCGATCACCGCGGCGTCGCGCTCGTAGAGGGTTGTCACCTGACGACCGGCTCGCGCGGGTCGAGCTCCTTGCCGAGGGCGGGGAGGTCGAGCTCGGCGCTCAGGGCGCGTCCGACGCGCGCGGCGATCTTCGACGCCGCGACCGCGAGCACGAGGCCGAGCGCGCACCAGTACAGGCCGAGGAGCGGAGCGGCGGCCGGGTCGGTGGCATCCTTCACGTTGAACCAGAGCACGACCGCGATCACGATGGCGCCGAGCGCGGGAAGCGCGATGCCGAGGATCCGGCCCTGCCCGCCGTGCACGACGTCGAAGCGGCGGCTGCCGGTGAACACGACGGCGGCGATCTCGACCATGAAGTACGCGACCATGAGGCACACCGCGCCCGCGACCGCGAAGAGGAAGTACGCGTCGAGCGGCGCGTTGCCCGTGCCCATCACCGGCCAGCCGACGAGCGCGCAGACGATGTTGGCCACGAGGGCGAGTACGATGACGAGCCAGGTCGCCCGCCGGGGTCCCTGCGTCTTGGTGTGCAGCACCGCGAGCGAGGAGGGGCCGAAGCCGTCACGGGCGAAGGCGTAGATCATGCGGCCCGACGTCGCGGCGGTCGCGAGGTGGCAGCCGAAGGCCGCGCAAATCGCGGTGAAGATGATGATCAGGCTGAACCAGGTGCCGATGTAGTCGTTGCCGAGGTCGCCGAGGGTGTTGCCCGAGGTCTGGAAGCGCTCGAGCCCGGCGGCGTCGGTGCCGAAGCCGACGGTCTGCACGAACATCACGACGATGAACAGCACGCCGGTGAGCACGAGCGTGCCGCCGAGGGCGCGGGGGATGTTGCGCTTCGGGTCGTTCGTCTCCTCGCCGAGCGACGCGCATGCCTCGAAGCCCGCCCAGGACAGGAACGCGGCGACGACGCCCGACATGACCTGCGACACGTCAACGCCCTCGAAGCTGAAGACGCTGAGGTCGAGGCCCGTGGTCGGGGCGCCACCGTTGGCGAAGATCACGACGACGAGCACGACCATGGCCACGATGCCGATGCCCTCGATCGCGAGGAGGACCTTCGCGATCAGCGCGACGTCGCGGCCGGCGAGGGCGAAGGAGATGACCGCGCCGACGAGCGCGATGACGATCCAGGGGATCTGGAACGGGTCGTCGGTGCCGTTCTGCAGCTGCGCGAGGAAGGCGTTCACGAACGTCGCGGTGAGCGCGAGCGTGCCGATGGAGAACCCGACGTAGGCGCCGAGCATGGCGAAGCCGGAGAAGAAGCCGGACCGCGGTCCGATGGTGCCGCCGACCAGCGCGTACGCGGATCCGGCGTGGTTGAGGTGGCGCGTGAGCCGCACGAAGCCGTAGGCGACGAGTCCGACGCCGACAAGGCCGATGACGAAGACGAGCGGGACGGACTTGCCGACGATGCCGACGAGGCCCTGCCCGTTGCCGGACATGGCGAGGGTCGGGCCCACCGTGGCGAGGGACAGGGCCAGGGCGGCCCACAGGGGAAGGCGCCGCCGGATGACGGTCTGGTCGTGCTGTTCTACTGCCATGGCTCTCTCCGTTCGGGTTGGGGGGGTGACGGGACGGGCTGGGGTGCCGGGATGGGGTCGGTCAGGTCGGGCGCGGTCGGTCGGGTCGAGGTCGTGGGGTCGGATCAGGGCGGTCAGGACGACCAGGCGAAGCGCAGCGCCTCGGCGATCTCCTCGCCGGTGCGGGTGGCGAGAACCTCGGCCTCGTGCCGGCGCACGGCGACGACGCCCTCGAGGATCTCGGGGCCGAGGAGCTCCGCGGCGAGCGCGGATCCCTCGAGCGCGGCGAGGACGGCCGCGTGGTCCGACTCGAGCGCGAGAGCGGGGTCGGCCCGCCCCGCCGGATCGGTGGCGACCTCCGCGGGCAGGGGGAGTCCGGCCTCGATGCCGTGCAGCGCCGAGCCGAGCAGCGCGGCGGCGGCGAGGTAGATGTTCGCCGTCGGGTCCACGATCTTCAGCTCGACGTTCGCGCCGTGCGGGTTGCCCTGCGTCGCCGCGAGGAAGCGCACGGCCGCCTCCCGGTTCTCCAGCCCCCAGCACACCGCCGCGCCCGACCAGTGCCCCGGCTGCAGCCGGTGCGAGGAGAGGAACGAGCCCGCGTAGACGCCGAGGAGCTCCGGCAGCCCGGCCAGGATGCCCCCGATGGCCGATCCGCCGGCCTCGGTGATGCCGTGCGGTCCCTCGCCGCCCGCGAACAGCGGCTCGCCGTCGCGGGCGAGCGAGAGGTGGAGGTGGGCACCGTTCCCCGTGCCGTCGATCCAGGGCAGCGGGGAGAACGACGCGGCCATGCCGTGGCGCGAGGCGACGATTCCGATCAGCGCCCGGGTGAGCACCTGAGCGTCGGCCATGGCGACGGGCGACGCGGGGGCGAGGGACACCTCGAACTGGTCGATCCCGTACTCCGCGTGCACCTGCTCGGGCCCGACGCCCGACGCCTCGAGGGTTGCGGTCAGGTCCACGAGGAACGCCCGGTTGGTCACAACGGACTGCATGCCGTAGGCGGCCCAGGCCGGGCGGGGCAGGCGCTCGCCGTCTGCCGTGGTGAGGGTGAACTCGAGCTCGGTCCCCATGGTGGCGACGAGTCCCAGCGACTCGGCTCGCTGCACCACTGCCGCGAGGCGGCTGCGCGAGCAGAGCGGGGACGGCGTGCCGTCCTGGTTGTAGAAGTCGGTCGGCCCCCAGGCGAGCCCGTCGTCGATGCGTCGCACGCGTGCGGGGTCGAGGCGGAGGCGGAGGTCGCCGGTCACGCCGATCGTGGAGGTGAAGGCGATGGCGTTGTCGACGCAGAACACGTTCCAGGAGGGCGACGCCCCCATGCCGGACTCGACGAACGCCGGAAGCCGGCGCACGGGCACTCCCTTGCTCCGGGTGACACCGCCGAAGTCGACGGCGGTACCGACGAGCAGATCGACTCCGGCCCCCTCGAGCGCGCTCACGAGCGACTCGAGCTCGGTACTCGTCGTTCCGTCCATCGTCTCGTCCACGTGGATCCACTTTCCGCATCGGGTTCACATCGTCGTGGCATCATCATGGGGCAGATTTGTTTCAAAGTCATTACAAGGAAGCGGCCTGTTACATTCGTTTCATTCGCCCGTCCGACTCGTCCTGGGAGGATCGCCCCGACATGTGCCGTCTCTTCGCCTACGTCGCCCCCACCCCCTCCGCCGCGGACGCCGAGCTCGGCCCTGCGGGCATCGAGAGCTTCGTGTCGCTCGCGCAGGTGCACGGCGACGGGTGGGGATGGTCAGGCATCGCGGATCCCGGCGCCGCGCCCGAGGTGCAGAAGTCGGTGCGATCGGCCGCCGAGGACGAGGCCTTCGGCTCCGCGATCGCCGCCCAGGCCCGCGCCGCGATGGTCCACCTGCGGTGGGCGACGCTCGGCCTTGGCGTGCAGGACGACAACACCCACCCCTTCCTCGCGGACGGCATCTCGTTCGAGCACAACGGATCGGTGAAGCCCCTCGACCGGGTGCGCTCGATGCTGTCCCCGGCGAGCGTCGAGCGCCTCGTCGGCCAGACCGACAGCGAGATGTACTTCGCCCTCATCCGGGAGAAGGTCGCGGACGGCCTCCCGTTGCCGGCGGCGGCGCTCGAGGTGGCGAGCCGCCTCCGGGCGACGTTCCCGGCGAGCAGCCTGAACGCGATCCTCCTTGACGCGGAGCAGCTCATCGTCGTACACGCGTCGGCGGGCAGCTCGCTCGACGAGGAGGACATCGCGGAGATCCTCGCCTACGACCTGCCGGACGAGCACGCGGAGGACTACTTCGCCCTGCGCTGGCGCCGCAAGGATGACGGCACCGTGCTGATCGGCTCGACGGGCGTGGCCGGAACCGACTGGGAGGCGCTCCCGCCGGAGTCCGTCACGACCATCCGCCTGGCGGACGGGCACGCGACGACGGAGTCGCTGTTCGCCGCCGAGGCCCGGGTAGCCTGACCGTCGTGGCCGAGGGGAAGCGCACCGTCGCCGATCTGACGACCGCGGCGTTGCCCACGCTCAGCCGGGCGGAGCGGCAGGTCGGACGCGTGCTACTCGGCGACTACCCGAGCGCGGGGCTGTCGACCGCGGCGGGCCTCGCCCAGGAGGCGCGGGTGAGCCCGCCCACGGTGCTCCGCTTCGCCCAGAGCCTCGGCTTCACCGGCTTCCCCGACCTGCAGCGGGCCCTGCGTGAGGAGCTGCGGCTGCGCTCGTCCGGGCCGATCAATCGGGTCGACGACGAGGTCGTCGCCGGGGGCTCGGCGCGGGAGACCGTGCTCCACTTCGCCCGCGCGCAGTCCGAGCGGGCCGTCGACTCCCTCGGCCGCATCCCCGAGTCCTCCTGGGATGCTGCGGTGTCCGCGCTGTCGGATCCCGGCAAGCGGATCGTGCTCGCCGGCGGCCGATTCTCCTACCTCCTCGCCTACCACCTGGGGCTGCACCTGGAGCAGCTGCGACCCGGGGTGCGGATGATCAACGACCCCGACGGCCGCGACCTCGGCACCGTGCTCGACCTGGGCCGGCGCGACGTCGTCGTGCTGTTCGACTTCCACCGCTACCAGCGGAGCGCTTCCGACCTGGCGACGGCGGCGCAGCGCCGCGGCGCCACGCTCGTGCTCGTCACGGACAGCCTGGCCTGCCCGATCGCGCCGCGGGCCGACGTCGTGCTCGACGTGACGAGCGACGCGGGGCAGACGTTCCAGAGCATGTCCGCCGCGTTCCTCCTCACCGAGCAGCTGCTCACGCTCGTCGTCGACCGGATGGGCGAGCCCGCCCTCACCCGCCTCGCCCTGTGGGACCGGTCCCGCGATGCCGAGGTCCTCCCGTAGCGTCCCCGCCCACACCGGCCACGGCAAGACCCTGCGGCGGCGGGGGCGCACCCGGGACGCCGTAAACTCGTCTCTCGTGTCTGACCCCATCAACATCTCCGGATCCGACGTCGACCAGGCGGTGGATGCCGCGCTGACGGACATCGCCGCCGCCGCCGACTCCGCCGCCCTCCGCGCCGCGCGGAACGCCCACGTCGGGGAGGCATCCGCACTCGCCAAGCTCAACGCCGGCCTGCGCACCGTGCCGAAGGATCAGAAGGCCGCGGCGGGCAAGCTCGTCGGCCAGGCCCGCGCCCGGGTGAACCAGGCGCTCGCCGCCCGCGAGGCCGAGATCGCCGAGGCGGAGGCGGCCGCGCAGCTCGCCGCCGAGGCCATCGACGTCACGGCGCTGCCGACCCGCTGGACGCCCGGCGCGCGCCACCCGCTGCTCACTCTCGAGGAGCGGATCGTCGACATCTTCGTCGGCATGGGCTGGGAGCAGGGCGAGGGGCCGGAGCTCGAGAGCGAGTGGTTCAACTTCGACGCCCTCAACTTCGACGCCGACCACCCCGCCCGGGCCATGCAGGACACGTTCTTCATCGATCCGCCGGAGTCGCACCTCGTGCTCCGCACGCACACGTCGCCCGTGCAGATCCGCTCGCTCCTTGCGAGCGAGCTGCCCGTGTACCGCATCTCGCCCGGCCGGGTGTACCGCACCGACGAGCTCGACGCGACGCACACCCCCGTCTTCCGCCAGGTCGAGGGCATCGCCGTGGACCGCGGCCTCACCATGGCGCACCTGCGCGGAACGCTCGAGCACTTCGCCCGAGCGATGTTCGGCGAGGAGGCGCGCATCCGCCTGCGCCCGAACTACTTCCCGTTCACCGAGCCCAGTGCCGAGATGGACGTGTGGCACCCCGGTGCCAAGGGCGGGCCCCGGTGGATCGAGTGGGGCGGCTGCGGCATGGTCAACCTGAACGTGCTCAAGTCCGCGGGCATCGACCCGGACGAGTACACCGGCTTCGCCTTCGGCATGGGGGTCGAGCGCACCCTCATGTTCCGCAACGACCTGAGTGACATGCGCGACATGGTCGAGGGCGACATCCGCTTCTCGCAGCAGTTCGGAATGGTGGTCTAGAGGCATGCGTATCCCCATCAGCTGGCTCGGCGAGTACGTCGAGCTGCCCGGAGACGTCACTGCCGAGGACATCCACGCCGCCCTCGTGCGCGTCGGCCTCGAGGAGGAGGACGTGCACCGCTTCGAGGTGACCGGGCCCGTCGTGGTCGGGCAGGTCCTCGAGGCGACGCCCGAGCCCCAGAACAACGGCAAGACGATCAACTGGTGCCAGGTGCGCGTCGCGCCCGAGGGGCAGCTCGCGGCGGACGGCGGCGCCGACGTGCGCGGCATCGTCTGCGGCGCCCACAACTTCACCGTGGGCGACAAGGTCGTGGTGACCCTGCCGGGCGCCGTGCTGCCCGGGCCGTTCCCGATCGCCGCGCGGAAGACCTACGGCCACGTGTCGGACGGCATGATCGCGTCGACCAAGGAGCTCGGCCTCGGCGACGACCACGCCGGCATCCTCGTGCTGTCCTCGATCGGCCTCGACCCCGAGGTCGGCACGGATGCGGTGCGCCTCCTCCACCTGGACGACGAGGCGGTCGAGGTGAACGTCACGCCCGACCGCGGGTACGCGTTCTCCATCCGCGGCATCGCCCGGGAGTACTCGCACTCCACCGGCGCCGCCTTCACGGATCCCGTCGAGCGCGTCGCCGCGGACCTGTCGGCCGCGCGGCCGAGCGGGTTCTCGGTGACCGTCGAGGACGAGGCGCCGATCCGCGGGCGCGTCGGCTGCGGCGTCTTCGTCACCCGCACGGTGCGCGGCATCGACGCCACCCGCCCCACGCCGCCGTGGATGGTCGCGCGCCTGAAGCTCGCCGGCATCCGGTCCATCTCGCTCGCGGTCGACATCACGAACTACGTGATGCTCGAGCTCGGCCAGCCGATCCACGGCTACGACCTCGACCGGCTGACAGGCGGCATCACCGTGCGGCGCGCCCGTCCCGGGGAGACGCTCGTCACCCTCGACGACCAGACCCGCACGCTCGATCCCGAGGACCTGCTCATCACCGACGGGTCCGGCGCCATCGGCCTGGCCGGCGTCATGGGTGGCGCCGCGACCGAGATCTCGAGCGGCACGACGAACGTGCTCATCGAGTCCGCCAACTTCGACCCCGTGTCGATCGCCCGCACCGCCCGCAGGCACAAGCTGCCGAGCGAGGCGTCCAAGCGCTTCGAGCGCGGTGTCGATCCCGCGGTGGCGTCCGCCGCGGCCGCGCGGGTCGTCCAGCTGCTCGTGGAGCACGCGGGCGGCACGGCGGACGAGCTCGGCTCCGTGCTCGACGAGTCCGAGCCGCCCGCCGCCATCGCCCTGCCGGCCGACTACGTGACCCGCCTCATCGGCGTCGACTTCTCGGCCGACGAGGTGCGCGGAACGCTCGCGGCCGTCGGGGCGTCCGTCGAGAGCACCGGCGCCGGGTTCTCCGTGACCCCGCCGACGTGGCGACCCGACCTCATCGACGCCGCGAGCCTCGCAGAGGAGGTCGCCCGCATCGTCGGCTACGACCGCATCCCCTCGGTGCTGCCCGTCGCCCCGCCCGGCCGCGGCATCACGCGCGAGCAGCGCCTGCGTCGCAAGGCCGCCGACGCCCTCGCCGCAGTGGGCGCGGTCGAGGTGCTCAGTTACCCCTTCCTGTCCGGGATCGCGAACGACACGTTCGGCAGCCCGACGGAGGATGCGGTGCCCGCGGTGCGACTCGCGAACCCGCTCGACGTCGAGGCGCCGTTCCTGCGGACCTCGATGCTGCCCGGCCTGATCGACGTCGCGCGCCGCAACCTCTCCCGCGGTTTCACCGACCTGTCCCTGTTCGAGATCGGCCTCGTCTTCCGGCCCGAGCCGGGCGTCACCTACGGCCACGCGACCGACCTGCCGCAGGGCGGCGCGCTGCCGAGCGACGAGACCCTCGCTCTGCTGAACGCCGGCATCCCCCCGCAGCCGCGTCACGTCGGCGTGCTCGTGACGGGCAACACCGTGGCGAAGCAGCCGGGGCAGACCGCGCTTCCCGCGGGCGTCGCCGACGCGCTGACCGCCGTGCACCAGCTCGCCGCGTCCGTCGGCGCCGAGGTGCGGGTGATCCAGGGCCGGCACAAGGCCCTGCACCCCGGACGCACCGCCGAGCTGGTCGTCGACACGCCCACCGGGGCGGTGCCGATCGGCTTCGCGGGCGAGCTGCTGCCCGCGCTCGCGCGGGAGCTGGACCTGCCGCGGGTCGTGGGCGTCGCCGAGGTGGATCTGGACGCGCTGCTGGAGCACGCCCGCCGCGAGGTCGTCGTGTCCCCGATCGTGTCGATGCCGGCCGCGACGCAGGACCTGAGCCTCGTCGTTCCGGTGGACGTGCCGGCCGCCGAGGTGCTGGCGACCATCATCGAGGGCGCCGGCGAGCTTCTGGAGCAGGCGCGGCTCGTGGACGACTACCGGGGCACGGGCGTCGCCGAGGGGGAGAAGTCGCTCACCTTCGCGCTGCGCTTCCGCGCCGCCGACCGCACGCTCACGGCCGCCGAGGCGACCGAGGCGAAGAACGGGGCGGTCGCGCTCGCCGCCACCCGCTTCGGGGCCACCCTCCGCGACTGACCCCGCGCCCCCTCCCGTGAGGTGCCCACTTCGGTCCCGAATTCCGCCCGAGAGGGTCCGAAGTAGGCACCTCACGCGTGCGCGTGCGGGGTGAGGCGCTTCGGCGGAAAGAGGCGGGTGCCGGGCGGCAGTAGGTTGGATGCATGACTTTTTCGGTGGCGGTCGCGGGCGGAAGCGGATACGCGGGCGGCGAGCTCCTCCGCCTGCTGGCCGATCACCCCGAGTTCGACGTGCGCACCGTCACCGCGTACTCCAACGCGGGATCGCATCTCCTCAGCGTGCATCCGCACCTGCGCAGCTACGGCGACCTCGAGCTCGTGGAGACGACCGCGGAGAACCTCGCGGGGCACGACGTCGTGTTCCTCGCCCTGCCGCACGGCAAGTCCGGCGCCATCACGGCGGAGCTGGATCCCGAGACCCTGGTTGTCGACTGCGGCGCGGATCACCGCCTCACGAGCGAGTCCGCCTGGGCGAAGTTCTACGGTGGCGAGTTCTACGGCGCCTGGCCGTACGGGATGCCGGAGCTGGTGCACCTGGACGCCCCGGAGGCGCAGCGCGAGCACCTGAAGGGCGTCAAGCGCATCGCGGTGCCCGGCTGCAACGTGACCGCGATCACCCTCGCCCTCGCCCCCGGCCTGAAGGCGGGCGTCATCCGCCCGGACGACATCGTGTCGGTCCTGTCGGTCGGCCCGTCCGGCGCCGGCCGGGCCCTGAAGACCAACCTCCTCGCCAGCGAGATCCTCGGCTCCGCGAGCGCCTACGGCGTCGGCGGCATCCACCGGCACACCCCCGAGATCCAGCAGAACCTCGAGCTCGCGGGCGGGTCGCCGGTAACCGTGTCCTTCACGCCTGTGCTCGTGCCCATGGCCCGCGGCATCCTCGCGACGTCCACCGCCCGGCTCGAGCCCGGCTTCAGCGCCTCCGACGTGCGGGCCGCCTGGGAGCTGGCGTACCGCGACGAGCCCTTCGTGCACCTGACCCCGCCCGGCGTCTTCCCCAGCACCGCGGACGTGCTCGGCTCGAACACGGCGCTCGTGGGGCTCGCGATCGACGAGGCCGCGCAGCGGGTCGTGGCCGTGTCCGTCATCGACAACCTGGGCAAGGGCACCGCGGGGGCGGCGATCCAGTCCGCGAACATCGCTCTCGGACTGCCCGAGACGACGGGACTGCAGAGGAACGGGGTGGCGCCGTGAGCGTGACAGCAGCACGAGGATTCGTGGCGGCGGGCGCCGTCGCCGGACTGAAGTCCACGGGGGCGAGGGACCTCGCGCTCGTGCAGAACCACGGGCCGAGCCAGGCGGCGGCCGCGGTGTTTACGAGCAACCGCTGCAAGGCGAACCCGATCCTGTGGTCGCAGCAGGTGATCGCCGACGGCACCGTCGCCGCCATCGTGCTGAACTCGGGCGGGGCCAACTGCTACACCGGCGCCCGCGGCTTCCAGGTGACGCACTCCACGGCCGAGACGGTGGCCGAGTACCTCGGCATCTCGGCGGGCGACGTCCTCGTGTGCTCGACGGGCCTCATCGGCGAGCAGCTTCCGCTCGACAAGCTGCAGGACGGCGTCGGGGCCGCCGCGGGCTCGCTCGCGGAGTCCGGCGGCGCGGACGCGGCCGAGGCCATCATGACCACGGACACCCGGCCCAAGCAGGCGGTCTTCCGCTCGCCCGACGGCTGGACGGTCGGCGGCATGGCGAAGGGCGCGGGCATGCTCGCGCCCGGGCTCGCGACCATGCTCGTCGTGCTCACGACCGACGCCGACCTGCCCTCCCCGGTGCTGGACGCATCCCTGCGGGCCGCGACGCGGGTCACCTTCGACCGCCTCGACTCCGACGGCTGCATGTCCACGAACGACCAGGTCACCCTGCTCGCCTCCGGCGCGTCAGCGGTGGTGCCGGCCGTCGACGACTTCACGGACGCGCTCACCGACGTGTGCCGTGACCTCGCCCTCCAGCTGCAGGCGGATGCCGAGGGCGCGAGCCACGACATCGCCATCGAGGTCGTGAACGCGGCGTCGGAGGACGATGCCGTGACGGTCGGCCGGGCGGTGTCCCGGAGCAACCTCTTCAAGGCGGCGGTCTTCGGCAACGACCCGAACTGGGGCCGCGTACTCGCCGCCGTCGGCACGACTGACGCGGCCTTCGACCCCTACGGGATCGACGTCGCCATCAACGGCGTGCAGGTCTGCCGAGCGGGGGAGCCGCACGAGAGCCGCGACCTCGTCGACCTCTCACCGCGGGCCGTGCACGTGCTGATCGACCTGCACGCGGGCGGCGAGACCGCGACCATCTGGACGAACGACCTCACGCACGACTACGTGCACGAGAACAGCGCATACGCGAGCTGAGGATGGCGGACCCGACGATCGACGCGACGGAGAGCGACCAGCAGGTGACGGACCAGCGCGGCAGTGACCAGCCCAGCACGGACCGGCCCGGCACCGACCAGCGCGGCACCGACCAGCCCGGCACGGACCGGAGCAGCACGGACCAGGATCAGGCGCGGGAGAAGGCCGCCACCCTGATCGAGGCGCTGCCCTGGCTGATGCACTTCCACGACCGCATCATCGTGGTCAAGTTCGGCGGCAACGCCATGGTGAGCGAGGAGCTGACCCGGGCGTTCGCGGAGGACATCGTCTTCCTCCGCTACGCGGGCATCCGCCCCGTGGTGGTGCACGGCGGCGGCCCGCAGATCTCGTCGATGCTGAAGCGCCTGGGCATCGAGTCGGAGTTCCGCGGCGGCTACCGCGTGACGACGCCGGAGGCCATGGACGTCGTGCGCATGGTGCTGACCGGCCAGGTGAGCCGCAGCATCGTGGGCCGCATCAACGAGCACGGGCCGCTCGCGGCCGGCATCTCGGGCGAGGACGCGGGCCTGTTCCGCGGCCGGCGCCGGTCCGCCGTCGTGGACGGCGAGGAGATCGACCTGGGGCTCGTCGGGGACGTGGTCGAGGTGGACCCCGCCGCCGTTCTCGCCCAGCTCGAGGCCGGCCGCATCCCCGTGGTCTCCTCGATAGCGCCGGACATCGACGATCCGACGCAGTCGCTCAACGTCAACGCCGACTCGGCCGCGGCCTCGCTCGCGGTGGCGCTCGGCGCCGAGAAGCTCGTGGTCCTCACCGACGTGGCCGGGCTCTACAGCGACTGGCCCAACCGGGAATCGCTCGTCTCGGTCATCGGGGCGGATGCGCTGCGCGAGCTGATCCCCAGCCTCGAGTCCGGAATGATCCCCAAGATGGCGGCGTGCCTCGAGGCCGTCGACGGGGGAGTGGCGAAGGCGGCGATCATCGACGGCCGCATCCCGCACTCCATCCTCCTCGAGATCTTCACCCGGAGCGGCATCGGCACGGAGGTCGTCTCCCATGTCTGACCACCCCACGGAAACGGATCACGGCTGCGCGACGGATGCGGTTCCGGAGCTTCCTCCGGTTCCCGAGCCGGCCGACGGGTCGTCCCCCCGGTCGGATTCCCCCACCTGGCACCACGCCCCGCCGCCGGATGCGGTCACCCCGTGGGCGGAGCGCTTCAGCTCGGCCATGATGCGCTCGTCCCCGCCGCCGCTCGCAATGCTCGTCCGCGGTGAGGGTGCCTGGGTGGAGGACAGCGCGGGCAAGCGCTACCTCGACTTCCTCGCCGGCATCGCCGTCAACTCGCTGGGGCACGCGCATCCCGCCCTCGTCGAGGCGGTGAGCAGGCAGATCGCCACTCTTGCCCACGTGTCGAACTACTTCGCGACGCCGTCGCAGATCGAACTCGCCGAGCGACTCCGCCGGCTGAGCGGCGCCGGGGACGCCGGGCGCGTCTACTTCGGCAACTCGGGCGCCGAGGCCAACGAGGCCGCCTTCAAGCTGGCCCGCCGGAACAACGAGTCCGGGCGGCGCACGCGCATCCTCACCGTCAAGGGCTCCTTCCACGGCCGCACCATGGGGGCCCTCGCCCTGACCGGTCAGCCCGAGATGCAGGCGCCCTTCCTGCCTCTGCCCGGTGGCGTCGAGCACATCGACGCCACGATCGAGGCCCTCGAGGCATCCATCGACGACACGGTGGCCGCCGTGCTCGTCGAGCCCATCAAGGGCGAGGCGGGGGTCGTCGAACATCCCGACGGCTTCCTGCGGCGCGCGCGCGAGCTGACCCGTGAACACGGCGCCCTGCTGATGCTCGATGAGATCCAGACCGGTGTCGGTCGCACCGGCAGGTGGTTCGCCTTCCAGCACTACGGGATAGAGCCGGACGCCATCACCGTGGCCAAGGGCATCGCCGGCGGAGTGCCGATCGGCGCCATGGTGACCTTCGAGCGCGCGTCCGACCTCCTGCAGAAGGGGCAGCACGGCAGCACCTTCGGGGGGAACCCCCTCGCCACCACCGCCGCCAACGCCGTACTCCGGGAGATCGAGACGGCCGACCTGGTGGGGAACGCGGAGCGCAGGGGAGAGCAGCTGCGCGACGTGATCCGTGGCATGCGCTCCCCGCTCATCCGGGAGGTCCGCGGGCGAGGACTCCTGCTCGGGCTCGGTCTCGCCGAGCCGGTCGCGGCACGGGTCGCCTCTGCCGCGATGCAGGAGGGGCTGATCATCAACGCTCCCAACCCGTCCAGCATCCGCATCGCGCCGCCGCTGATCATCGGCGACGCCGAGGTGGCCGAGTTCCGGGCCCGCTTTGAGCGTGCGCTCGGGCACCTGCACGCCGGCGCCGAGTAGAGCCACATCGCCGGGATTCCGGGGAACTGTGGCGCGACACGCCCGGGCTGCAGCGCCGAGTTGCGGCCCCCTGGAGCCCTGCGTAAAGTACTTACTTGTCACCCCAAAGGTGCGGGAAAGCCGCTGAGCTTCCCGGCCTCAAGCGGGGGCCACCTCCTCCACCTGGTTCAGACGCTCTTGCGAGTAGTCGGATCGGATGCGTAGGATGGGACGTCGCTCCGACAGTTCCCCTCACCCGAACCGGGCCAGGATCATCACGATCCGAACCGCCCGGCCGAGTTGACGGGGGCCAGGAGATGATGTAAGCTAAGGAAGTTGCCTCGGAGGAAGTCCTGAATAGGGATGGATCCGGGTGCGTCCGATCCTTGAGAACTCAACAGCGTGCACAATGTCAAATGCCAAATATCCTCGGCAATCACCTTTTTGGTGGTTGGTGAGATTCCTTTGGATTAGATAATGAATGTCAGTTGATATTCGAATTTAGTCAGAACAAACTCGCGGAGACTGGGTATCGATTCCCGGTTCTGGTTTTCGCATCTAGATGT
>NZ_QANL01000017.1 GCF_003067705.1 Planctomonas deserti | reverse complement strand
GGCACGTTCACCAGCTGATGGCTTTCATAGGCCGGCGTGCCGGTGTCGCGCGCGCGCGCCTGCAGTACGCTGGCGCTGGCAACGATCTGCAGCGCATCGGTCAGCTGGCCGTTGGCGGTCAGCTCCAGGCCGGTGTGGGTCTGCGTGCCTTCTTCGACGAAGGTGTAGCCGACGTCGCTGTTGTCCGGCTTGGCGTACTGGTACGGCTGCGAAATGCGGAACAGCGCCGCGCCCAGCGTCAGCGCCTCGACCGGCACGTACTTCACGCCCACTTCCAGCTGCCGCGACTGCACCGACGGCAGGAAGGTGTCGGCGTTGCTGGTCCAGAACGGCGCTTCCTGGCCCAGTGAAATGCCGCGCACGTAGCTGGCATAGGCGTTGAGCTGGTCGGTGGCCTTCCACACCACCGCGGTCTGCGGCAGGAAGCGCGACAGGCGGCTGTGCCGCTGCGGGTTTCCACGCTTGTCGTAGGCGTGCTCGTCCAGGCGCACGAAGCGGCCACCCGCCAGCCACTGCCAGTCATCGCCGAAGCTCATCCGGTCCAGCGCGAAGAACGCGGTCTGGCGGCTGTCCAGGCGACGTGCGGACGGGCCCGGCATCTTCGGCGACGGCGCGAACACCGGCACGGGTGCGTCGTGGATGTTGGTGGTGCCAACGTACTCGTTGACGCTCGGGCGCCTGTCCACGGTGCGGCGGAAGTAGTCGGCGCCGAGGGTCAGCTCATGGCCGACGCTGCCGGTCTCGAAGCGGCCACGCAGTTCGGCACGGGCCTGCTGGTTGCGGCGGGTATCGTCCGGGCTGCGGTAGTCGTAGACGTCGTAGTCGCCGTTGGGCGCGAAGTAGTTGCCCGGCACGCTGCCATCGGCGCACTGCACGGCGTAGTAGCAGCCATAGGCGAAGGCGAC
>NZ_QANL01000197.1 GCF_003067705.1 Planctomonas deserti | reverse complement strand
CTCCCCGCCTGGTTGTCTCAGCTCCTGAGACAGCAGAGGGAGATCCTTCCCGTCCGGATTTCACTTGCCTCACTTGACGTATAGATCAGTAATTGACGCGTATCGAGCACGGAAGACGGGCGTGACGACCCTCCATGAACTAGGCTGTCAGGTAGCTGCTAGGCGTAAGCAGCTGGGCTTGAAGCAGATCGACGTAGCGAAGACCAGCGGCGTAACTGCTGAGCTGCTTTCACGATTCGAAAGGGGGCGCCTTTCTGAGCTCGGCAGCAGAAAGCTGATTGCAGTGTTGTCGTCTTTGGGCATGGAAATCTCACTCAGCACGACGCCATCCTTCGTTTCGGAAGAAGGATGATCGCGTCCAAATCTATTTGGACCATTGGTCCAATCAAGCAAAATTCACTGGAGTACTGGAATGAGATCGGTTGAGCTTTTCGCAGGAGCCGGCGGTTTGGCCATGGGATGCGAAATTGCCGGTTTCGAGCACTTGGCCGTGGTCGAATGGGACAAGTGGGCGTGCGACACCGTCC
>NZ_QANL01000196.1 GCF_003067705.1 Planctomonas deserti | reverse complement strand
CATCGCGTCCGGGCCACATTGTTCGGCCGCCTGGGCGGCGAGGGGGAGGGCAGCAGCCAGCAGGCCGGACAGCCCGAGGGCTGCAAGGCGACGTTGGGAAGGGGGGCTCATGTGGAGGTTTTTTCTGTCTGTCGTTATATGCCGCGACACGGTACTCGTGCGGGCGTGATGGAACGAGCGCGTTCGAATCACTTGTCTGTTCCGAAAACGACATTGTCTCGTGAAGACAATCCTGCACTGTCCTGCGGCGCCCCAAGGGGCAACGGCCAATGCTGAACGGCTGTTCAGATGCAACGCAGCGACTCACCGGTGCACTGTTTGACGTTGATGAATACTCTTGGGTTTGTTGGCCTGCGGCCCGATAATGGGGGCATGGAAATCAAGTCCGACAACCCCGACCACGGCTTCCAGTTCCCCGGCCAGTTCGAGCTCAGCGCAATGGGCCCGGCCAACCGCGGCCTGGAGCACGAGCTTCCCCGCCTGCTGCTGGCTGCCGGTATTGATGTCGTCAATGAGCGCATCAGCTGG
>NZ_QANL01000195.1 GCF_003067705.1 Planctomonas deserti | reverse complement strand
AAATCTTCACAAATTTTACGATAGAAGAGTTAGGAATTACACCACTATTCTTTGAGCATAGTTTTTACTGCACGAAATGTGAAGCGATGGCTTCAACGAAAACATGTCCGCACGGAAAAGAAGATCATGTTATTTTATCGGGTACGAAAGTAAGAGAATTATTAAGAAACGGTGAGATTCCGCCAAGTACATTTAGTCGTAAAGAAGTAGTGGAAGTGCTAATTAAAGGCTTGAAAAAAGAAGTAGTAACAGAATAGGGAGAGAACGAGATGGATACGAATATTACTTGGCATACAGCTTCGGTTTCAAAAGATGAGAGAAGAGTGAAGAATGGACATCATAGTTTTGTAATTTGGTTTACTGGTCTATCAGCTTCGGGTAAATCTACAGTAGCGAATGCGGTCGCTCGTAAACTGTTTGAAAAGAATATTGGAAATTATGTGCTGGATGGGGATAACATTCGCCACGGTTTAAATAAAGACTTAGGATTTTCTGAAAGTGATCGCATGGAAAATATAAGACGTATTG
>NZ_QANL01000194.1 GCF_003067705.1 Planctomonas deserti | reverse complement strand
GCACGCACCACGCCATCCACCACGTACAGGGCGAAACGGCGTGAGCGGATGCCCATGCCCGAGGCGCTGGCGTCGAGCTCCAGGCCGAGCGCACGGGTCAGTTCGGCATTGCCGTCGGACAGCATCAGCAGGCCGTCGGGCACGCTCTGGTCGGCAGCCCAGGCCTTCATCACGAACGGGTCGTTGACCGCCATGCAGTAGACATCGATGCCGTGCTGGCGGAACGCCTGGAATTTCTCGACGTAGCCGGGCAGGTGGCGCGCCGAGCAGGTTGGGGTGAACGCGCCGGGCACGGCGAACAGCACCACCTTGCGCGCATCGAACAGCGAATGCGTATCGAGTGTTTCGATGCCCTCGCGGATGCGCTTGAGGGTCACTTCCGGAATGCGGTGGCCGACATGGATGGTCATGGGGAACTCCTTGCTGGGGCAGGCTAGTGGGCCGGATGGGACAGGGACGTCAAGACATTGGAAACCCGGTGTGCAGGCCCCATCTTCAGGCGTTGTGGCAGGGGCTTCCAGCCACAGCGT
>NZ_QANL01000193.1 GCF_003067705.1 Planctomonas deserti | reverse complement strand
AAGGTACCGGCCCAGGAGAAGGCGGGTATCGGATCAAGGCGCGGGAACCAGTGCCGCAGCTGTTTCATCAGCTTGTCGGCCTTGCCCTGAACGCGCCGGTCGCGGCGGGCGGGGATGTCGACGGCGTCGTCCAGCCCGCCCACCAGCAGGCGGCGCTCGCCGGTGGCGCGCAGGTACAGGTACGGGCGTGCGCTTTCCCACACCATCGTGCGCTGCAGGCGGCCCAGCACGTCTGCCTCGATGGGATCGGTAATGAACGCGTAGCTGCTGCGGTTGCGCGCAACCCGCTGATCGAGCCAGCGTTGGTTGGCATAGCCCATGGCCAGCACCACGTGGCGGGCGCGGATGGTGGCACCGTCTTCGGTACGGGCGGTCACCCCACGCGCAGTGGCGTCGAGGCTGTGCAGCACCGTGCGGTCATGCACGTGCCCGCCGCGCCGACGCAGGCGCTGCAGCAGCGCATAGGTCAGCCGATACGGATCGACCCGCGCCGCCTGGCGCGTGAGCAGGGCACCACCGGCGTCCACGTC
>NZ_QANL01000192.1 GCF_003067705.1 Planctomonas deserti | reverse complement strand
GGTGCTGACCGGCAGCAGCAGGGTTTCACCAGCGGCGACGCGCTCGATTGCTTCGCGCAGGTCTGCGGGTGCAGCGTCCTTGAGCAGGAAGCCCTGAGCACCGGCCTCGCTGGCGCGCAGCAGCAGATCACTTTCATCGAAGGTGGTCAGCAGCAGCCAGCGCGTGGCATCGCCGCGCGCGCGCAGCTGGCGCAGTGCCTCGATCCCGTCCATCCCGGGCATGCGGATATCGCTGAGCACCACATCCACCCGCTGGGCCGTCAACGCGTCCAGCAGCATCTGGCCATCTTCGGCCTCCAGCACTACGTCTACCCCCAAGCCCTGCAGGAGCGCACGCAGGCCTGCACGCACCAGTGCCTGGTCATCAGCCAGGGCAACGCGGATCGCGGCGCCACTCATGCCGGCAACCATGCGGTCAGGTGCATGCCGCCCTGTGCGGTGCGCGCGAATTCCAGTCGGCCACGTACGGCCGCCAGGCGCTCGCGCATGCCGGCGATGCCATTGCCCTCGCGGATGCGTTCGGCGCGCTG
>NZ_QANL01000191.1 GCF_003067705.1 Planctomonas deserti | reverse complement strand
ATCCGCAGCACCTGACCGCGCTGCTGTCGAAGCACGCCAGCGACGATGCGCTGTTCACCGCAGACGGGGGTTCTCCGATGGTATGGGTGCTGCGGCATATCCGGGTGAATGGCCGCCGCCGCACGCTGACCAGCCTGTTGCACGGGACCATGGCCAACGCGATGCCGCAGGCGCTGGGGTTGCAGAAGGCGTTTCCTGGCCGGCAGGTGATTTCGCTGTCCGGCGATGGTGGCCTGGCGATGCTGTTGGGTGACCTGCTGACCGCGGTGCAGGAAAACCTGCCGATCAAGGTGGTGGTGTTCAACAACGGCTCGCTGAATTTCGTCGAGCTGGAGCAGAAGGTGGAAGGCCTTCTGGACAACTACACCGACCTGAAGAACCCGGACTTCGGCCGCCTGGCCGAGGTGATCGGCTTCCACGGCCGCACGGTCACCCGCAGCGAGGATCTGGAGGAGGCGGTGCAGGATTTCCTGTCCCAGCGCGGTCCGGCGTTGCTGGACGTGCACACGAGTCGCGCCGAGCTGGTGATGCC
>NZ_QANL01000190.1 GCF_003067705.1 Planctomonas deserti | reverse complement strand
ACGCTTGAACTGCACGATCGAACCGATGGTCGAGGCGACCGCGCTGGCGGTCTCGTAGGCACCGGGCAGGCTCAGGGTCTGGATGTTGCGGATGCGGTTGACCTCGGCGGCGGTGGCCGGCTTGCTGCCATCGGCGAACGCGGCGATTTCCTTGCGCATTTCCGCCATCGCCGGGCCGGTCTTGTCGATCTGCACCGGCGCGCTGGCCATCCACGGGCGCTGGCCCACCGAGTTGATCGCGCTGCTGCGCGCACCGTACGACCAGTGCTTGTCCTCACGCAGGTTCATGTTCAGGCGCGAGGTGAAGTCGCCGCCGATCACGCCGTTGGCGATATCGAAGCGGGTCGAGCTGGTAGCGCTGGACGGCGCCACCACCTGGCCGGCGAACAGGTTGGCCTGCACCGCGCCCGGCTGGTCGATCAGGAACACGCGCGGGCCCTTCGGCAACGCCACGTCGGTGGCCGCCTTCACCTGCGGCGCCTCGCCGGTCGCCTTCCAGTCGCCCAGCTGCTTGTCCAGCAGCGGCACGATCT
>NZ_QANL01000189.1 GCF_003067705.1 Planctomonas deserti | reverse complement strand
TCCATGTCGTTCAGCGCGAAGTGCTTCATCGAGGAGATCACGTGCTGGCTCTGCACGCCCTGGATCAGCGCACCGACCATCGAACCGGCCAGCAGCGGGTCTTCGCCGGCGTACTCGAAATTGCGGCCGTTGCGCGGGTCGCGCTGCAGGTTGACGCTGCCCGACAGCAGGATGTTGAAACGCTGCTGCCACGCCTCACGGCCCATCGTTGCGCCGCCGGCGAAGGCGACCGCACGGTTCCAGCTGGAGGCGGTGGACGGGCCCGACGGCATCGCCGTGGCGAAGTCGCCCGGGCGGATGCCGCCTGGATTGGTCACGCCGACGCCGGCATCGGCCGACTGCTGCGATGGAATGCCCAGCCGCGCCACGCCCGGCACGAAACCGGCCGAGCCGACCGCACCTTCCGGCAGCGGGCCACCATCCTTGCCCAGCCCGAAGTAGCTGTGCAGCATCTGGAACTTCTCATCCTCGGTCATCGCCTTCAGCAGCAGCGCAGCGCGCGCATCGGCGTTGAGGGTGGTGTCCATCCACGG
>NZ_QANL01000188.1 GCF_003067705.1 Planctomonas deserti | reverse complement strand
CGCAGCTGTGGCAGGACAACCTGCAGCGGCTGGGCCAGGCCCAGCAGGACGTGGTCGGTCTCGGCCTGCAGGCCAGCAAAGCCTGGTCCGAACTGGTGCAGGGCTACAACGAATCAACGGCGGACGCGAACAACCACTGACGCGACGCAACGCTCATTGCGTGGGTCCCTCCCCCCACGCAATCCGGACCCGGCAGATCCCTCCCTCTGCCGGGTCTTTTTTTGTCTGGCGTCCGGATACCGAAGTGCGTCTTCGTCCGACGTCTCTGCAGGCTGGAGGGCCCCGCCGGGGCGGGCAGGGGCCTGGACAAATGTCCCCCGGCGCCGGCCCTTGGCCGTCACCTCCTCCTTTACCTTGCCCAGACCCCTGCCTGCCCCGACGAGGCTCGGCTTACGGCAGGTAAAGCGCAGCGCTCGTGGCGCCTTTCAACGAGGCGCCGACGAACTCCGAACGCAGGGCGGATGCCCTTGCGTACGAAGTAAAGGGGAGGTGACGGCCAACGGCCGGCGCCGGAGGACATTCGTACGCAAGGGC
>NZ_QANL01000187.1 GCF_003067705.1 Planctomonas deserti | reverse complement strand
GGCATCACCAGGTCGTTGCTGACCATGGTGGCCAGTGCGATCGAAGACACAATGACCATGCCGGTGGCCGCCGAGAAGCCGCCCACATAGGCGATCAGCGCCAGCGCATTGCGGCCTTCGGCCAGCGGCAGGGCCAGCACCATCGAATCGTCGGCGACGCTGCCACCGGTGCCGAACAGGGTCACGCCGGCGGTGGCGATCGGCAACACCATGCCCGAGATCAGCACCAGGTAGCCACCGAACATCCAGCGCGCGCGGCGCACGTCACGCACGTCACCGCATTCGACCACGGCCACGTGGAACTGGCGCGGCAGGCAGATGATCGCGAGGAAACTGAGCAGGGTCTGCGAGATGAATCCCACCGGCGGCAGGCCGGTGAACAGCGTGTGCACCGACTCGACCACCGCGTCGCTGCGGTTGCTCAGCCACGGGTAGGCGAACACGCCCACGGCCAGCATCGCCAGCAACTTGATCACCGATTCGAAGGCGATCGCCAGCATCATGCCGTGGTGGTGCTCGGTGGCATCAACCTGGCG
>NZ_QANL01000186.1 GCF_003067705.1 Planctomonas deserti | reverse complement strand
CTGCACTACCGCGGCTACGACCTCCTGGACCTGGCCAACCCCAGCGAGTTCGCGGAAATCGCCTACCTGCTGGTGCACGGCAAGCTGCCGACCCGCGCCGAGCTGGTCTCGTACAAGGCCAAGCTGAAGTCGCTGCGTGGCATTCCTGCTGCGGTGAAGGCGGCGTTGGAAGAGCTGCCGCCGTCGGCGCATCCGATGGACGTGATGCGCACCGGCGTGTCCGTGCTTGGCTGCGTGGCGCCGGAGAAGGATGATCACAACCATCCGGGCGCGCGCGACATCGCCGACAAGCTGATGGCCTGCCTCGGTTCGATGCTGCTGTACTGGTACCACTGGAGCCACAACGGCCGCGCCATCGACGTGGAAACCGACGATGACTCGATCGGTGGCCACTTCCTGCACCTGCTCCACGGCGAGAAGCCGCAGGAATCGTGGGTGAAGGCAATGCACACCTCGCTGATCCTGTACGCGGAACACGAGTTCAACGCCTCGACGTTCACCTGCCGTGTCATCGCCGGCACCGGCAGCGACATGTA
>NZ_QANL01000185.1 GCF_003067705.1 Planctomonas deserti | reverse complement strand
AATGCCGCGCAGCAATGCATGGCGTTCGCCATCGAAGCCGCCGGGATTGATCCGCGAGCGTGGCGCACGCACGCGCAACGACAACTGCCAATGCGATCCCGCACGAACCGCATGGCGACCGCCGGCCTCGTGCGCTGACGATCCGCGCCTCGGGTCGTTCCAGGTGACCTGCAGGCGCCTGCCACGCAGTGCTGGCAGCGTATCGGCCTCATCCACGTGCAGCACGAAACGCGTGTAACCGGGCCCGCGCTGTGGAAGATCAGCCACCCGCCCGCGCACCTGCACATCCTGCGGCGGCGTGCCCGGTGGTAGCTGGCCGTGCAGGGCCCACTGCCCGTGCAATGTGGCCCATGCCAGGCCGAGCACGATTGCAGCCCAGGCGCGGCCGCGCCAGCGCAACAACCAGCCCGCGCCGCCGGCAACCGCCATCGGCACGCTCAGCCACAGCGGCAGCAGCACCGGCATCTGCACGCAGGCCAACGCACCCAGCACCAGGCCGGCGGCGCAGCCGGGGCCGAACAGGGCCGGTGCGGAACG
>NZ_QANL01000184.1 GCF_003067705.1 Planctomonas deserti | reverse complement strand
CGTGGTCGTGTCACCGCCATCCGTGGCTTGAAGGAGAAACTGCTGGCCGCACTGCGCGGTGGTATCCGCACGGTCATCATTCCGGAAGAGAACCGCAAGGACCTTGCAGACATTCCGGCCAACGTCACCCGCGATCTGGAGATCGTGCCGGTGAAGTACATCGAAGAAGTCCTGGACCTGGCGCTGGAGCGCCCGCTGGCACCGAAGAAGGCGCGCAAGAGTGCGCAACGTGTCACGGTGCGCAGCAAGGCCAAACCGAGTGGAAGCGCGCGCGTCAAGCATTGACGCGCGCTGTCCGATGGCCCGAAACCCGCGTCGTTGCTGGCTTTCCAGCTTGCGTGGGGGTAGGGCCGCTGGTATAAAAGCAGCACTCGCGAATGAGTGATCGCTGTCAGCGATGACTGAATCGGCGAACCGTTTCCACATGGCGGCCGCATGCAGAAGGCATGCGGTTGCTTCCCTGTCGAATAAGCGGAACCCACCGCCAAAGGAGTTGTAGAGAATGAACAAGACCGAATTGATCGATGCCGTTGCTGA
>NZ_QANL01000183.1 GCF_003067705.1 Planctomonas deserti | reverse complement strand
CGCACCGGCGATATCCAGCAGCAGGTTCTCGTCGATCTGCTGGCGGCCCTCGACCACGCCACGCAGCGCGTCGCGCTGCTGCACGACCACGCCACGGGCCACGCCCAGGCCCATCATGCCCAGCGTATCGGCCACCGCGCCCAGCTCGTTGGCCTGGGTCTGCAGCTGTTCCGGCGCACCGCCGGTGCGCAGGTGCAGGTCAAGCGCATCCTTGATGCGCAGCAGTTCTTCCTTCACCGCGCTGCCCACGGTATCCAGCAGCTCGCGGTTGCGCCCGCTCAGGCTGCCCCGGGCATGGTCCAGCTCGGCCTCGGTGGCGCTGACGCTGTCCGGCGCGAACGCCAGCAGCACGCTGTCATGCACGCCCTCTTCGCCACGCGCGGCACGGATTTCGTTGAGCAGCGGCATCAGCACGATCGGAATATCGCGATGCCCGTTCTGCAGGCGCTCCAGATAGTCGGGCAGCAGCACGCTGCCACGCATCAGGGTCGCGCAGGCTTCATCCCGATCTGCCACACCACCGGCGCCGATGGCATTG
>NZ_QANL01000182.1 GCF_003067705.1 Planctomonas deserti | reverse complement strand
CCAGCGCGTGCCGAACCACGGTGAAGACGTGCCGCGCCTGGCGAAGAACAAGATCCTGATCGATGCCGATCCGGAAACCCACCAGCGCAAGCTGCTGCAGATCTTCACCCAGAACTGCATCGGCCCGATCTTCTTCGAGATCATCCAGCGCAAGGGCAACGAAGGCTTCGGCGAAGGCAACTTCACCGCACCGTTCGAGAGCATCGAGCGCGACCAGATCCGCCGCGGCGTGCTGTAAGGTCATCGGTAGCGCCGGGCCAGTCCCGGCGCCTGCCCATCTGTAGAGCCGAGCCATGCTCGGTTGCTTTCCGTTCCGGTCTCGCCGTACCCAGGAGCCCCCATGTCCCCCGCCATCACCGCCCGCGGCTATCAGTCCGGCTTCGGCAACGAATTCGCCACCGAGGCCGTTGTCGGCGCGCTGCCGGTCGGGCAGAACTCACCGCAGAAGGTGGCCCACGGCCTGTACGCCGAACAGTTGACCGGCACCGCCTTCACCGCGCCGCGTGGCAGCAACCGCCGCAGCTGGCTGTACCGGATC
>NZ_QANL01000181.1 GCF_003067705.1 Planctomonas deserti | reverse complement strand
GCCTACCGGCAGTTCATCGGCCTCGACCACGGCACGGCCTGGTCGCCGATGCAGTGCGTACGCCTGTTGCAGGCCTGCGCACATCCACTGCTGCGGGCCTGTATCGACGACACACTGGGCAGCCTTCCATCTCCGTTGCTTGAAGCGGCGTGTGCGCCAGCGGTACGTGCTGCACCGCTGCAGGCACAGCCGCAGCGAATAGCGGGCGGATGTTTATCGTACTGACACATGCACCGCTGACCATGGCGCAGCGGTCTCTTCCAGGATGATGAGGGCGGAACAATGGCAAGGCAGGTGGGTGGTCGCAGGGCTCGGCAGCAGGGTTTCAGCCTGATCGAGATCATGGTGGTGGTGGTGATCATCGGCATTCTCGCGGCATTGATCGTGCCGCGGTTGATGGACCGTCCCGACCAGGCGCGCGTGGTGGCGGCGCGCCAGGACATCGCGGCGCTGATGCAGGCGCTGAAGCTGTTCAAGCTGGACAATGGTCGCTATCCCAGCGCCGAGCAGGGCCTGCAGGCGCTGGTGAAGCCGCCACA
>NZ_QANL01000180.1 GCF_003067705.1 Planctomonas deserti | reverse complement strand
GTGAACCCGGCCTCCCTACCCGTTGCCCTCGACGCACGCGATGAGCGCGTGTTCGATGCCGTGCGCGAGCTGCTGGCCCAACAGGGCATGCAGATGAGCATGGACGCGGTGGCCCAGCACGCCGGCTGCTCCAAGCAGACCCTGTACTCGCGCTATGGCAGCAAGCAGGAACTGCTGCGGCGGGTGATGCAGCGCCATGTAGGCCACGCCACCGGCGCCATGGTTCGTGCACTCCGCAGTGACGACCTGCGTGCCAGCCTGCTCCAGTTCGCCATCGACTTCCTGGAGCATTTCAACCAACCGCACGTGGGCCAGGCCTGTCGGCTGATCGCCGCCGATGCGTCCCAGTTTCCCGAAGAGGCGCGTACGCTGTACCGGCATGGCGCCGGCGCGCTGACGCTTCATCTTGCTGAATGGATTGAAACCGTTTGCATGCAAGGCCAGCTCCGGCATGACGACCCGCACTTCATGGCCGAACTGCTGCTGAGCATGATCGCCGGTCAGGATTTCGACAAACAGCGCTTCCACACCCCCCATCG
>NZ_QANL01000179.1 GCF_003067705.1 Planctomonas deserti | reverse complement strand
ATGGGCGCGGTCATCGCGCTTCAGGCGCACGGCGATCTTGCACAGGCGGTCGCAGGCGGCCCAGCACATCGCGCTGGTGTAGGTATGCACTTCGGTGCGGCCGCGGAATTCCCACAGGCCGGCATCGGGTACGTCGTGCAGGGCAAATGCCTGTTCGCCCAGCGGCTCCAGACGGGCGAAGGTGTGCGCATCGCCCGGGTCCTGCAGCCGCCGGTCGAAGAACAGCTGGGTGGAAGCCAGCACCACGCTGCCATAGACATCGTGCTGGCGCTGCACCCAGGCCAGGTTGCCGCGGCGCACCGGGCCCATGCCACGGTAGCCGGACAGGCTGGGAACCTCATCCTCGTCCAGCTTGGCCTCGAAGCCGATGCCATAAAGCGGCTGCAACGTGCCGTCGGTGGTGGCCAGGTTGAAGATGTAGCCGAGGAACTGTTCCATCGTGCGCGTCGCGCCGAGGCGGTTCAGTGCGCGCACCACGAACGCGGCATCACGCAGCCAGCAGTAACGGTAGTCCCAGTTGCGCACGCTGCCGGGGGCTTCC
>NZ_QANL01000178.1 GCF_003067705.1 Planctomonas deserti | reverse complement strand
CATTAAGCACTGTAATACTGAACAGGCCCAAAGCAAAGTACATCCCTGTCACCTGGGCATGGCTGGCTCCTGCCTGCACCGCCCGCTGGTAGACGTGCTGGGTATGGGGTTCCATCCAGCGTTGCCCTGAAATGATGCGCGCCAGCAGCGTGAAGCCTGCGTCCACGAGGAACGTCGAGGCCGGCACCAGCAACAGGATCCAGTGGATATCGGTCTTCAGGCTTGCGATCGCCAGAACGACGGCAACCGCATATCCCAGTGCGCCACTTCCGACATCACCCATGAAGATCCGCGCCCGTGGGAAGTTGAACGGCAGAAAACCCAGGCAGGCCAGACCGAGGGCCACGGCCGCAAGCGAGTACGGCCAGGGCAGCACTGGTGCCAGGCCCAGCGCGACCACGACAGCCTGGCTGGCGGCAATGCCGTTGATGCCATCCATGAAGTTCCAGATGTTGATCAACGAGGCAGTGAACAGCAGCACCAGCACGGCCAGCAGCCAGCTGCCACCGTGCACCTTTACCAGTGCGGCCAGCAGTGCGGCAG
>NZ_QANL01000016.1 GCF_003067705.1 Planctomonas deserti | reverse complement strand
AGCGTTCACGGCATCGTCGTTCGCCAGCCTTCTGCCCGGCCCGTTCACCCGGTTGCTGCTGCGCGAACGGCGCGTCATCGGCCTGTCGTTCGCGTTCTCGCACCTGCTGCATGCAATTGCCATCACCAGTTTCGGCATCCTCAACCCGGCGTTCTGGCCAGCACGATCCGCGCTGGCAAACCTCCCGGGCACAGTGGGCTACATCGCCATCCTGGCGCTGGCCATCACCTCGCACCGGGGGCTCGCCCGGCGCATGGGACCCACCGCCTGGCGTCGCCTGCACGTCACCGGCATGTGGACCATCGCGGCGGTGTTTACCTACTCGTACTTCAAGCGCGTGCCGGGCAACTTCTGGTATGCGGTGCCGTCGGCGCTGCTGTTCACCGCCTTCGTGGTGCGCTGGATCGCCAAGCGGGCGCAGGCGCTGCGTCGAAGTGCGCATGCGTGCCCCGCGCAGTTGGGCACAGAGTCAGAGCCCTTCGCCGGTGGCAAAGGGATCTGACCCCAGTAGAGATCACGGCGCGCCGCGCAACGTCACCAGGGTAATCTCCGATGGAGCGCCGATGCGCGCCGGGAAACCGGCCCACAGCCCTGCACCGTTGCTCACGTACAGGGTCATGCCGTCCACTTCATAACGCCCGGAGACATAGCCATCGTTGGCCCGCTTCACCAACTGGTCCATGCCGATGATCTGCCCGCCGTGGGTATGCCCGGACAGCTGCAGCTTCACCCCACGCGCCGCCGCCTCGCGCGCATTGCGCGGGCGATGATCAAGCAGGATCACCGGCGCGGACGGATCGGCACCGGCCAACGCGGCCTCCAGATCCGGCAGCGGCAGGCCGTAGCGCGCGGCCACCGGATCGGTGACACCGGCGATGGTCAGCGCCGCATCGCCGCGCCGCACCTGCAGATGACTGTTCTCCAGCACCTGCATGTGCAG
>NZ_QANL01000177.1 GCF_003067705.1 Planctomonas deserti | reverse complement strand
AGTACCAGTTTTCCAGCTGGCCGGTGGACAGGTTGCCGGTACCGAGCACGTCTTCCTGGCGAGCAACGCGCAGTTCCTCGGTGGCCTGGTAGGGGCCGGACAGGAAGCCGTGTCCTTCGCTCTCCAGGGTCAGCGTGGTGTTGCCGCCGCTGTCCTTGTAGGTGCCGCAGGCCATCGATTGCGCGGCAGCCGGCAGGCTGGCCGAGGCCAGCGCGAGCAACAGCAGGGAGCGCCAGCCCGCAACGCGCGGGCGAAGGGAAACAGCAGCAGACATCGGTTCGTCCTTGAAGGAGATGGAACAGGTCCTGTCCGGTGCGTCGCGCACCGCAGGTAACGAAGGCACCACGCTCAGCCGTGGCACCGGAACTTCAGAGCCAGTCGCGCGGCACCAGGTAGTCGGCCAGGCGCGCTTCGGCGCTGCCCGCTTCCGGACTGAAGCCGTACTCCCAACGCACCCGCGGCGGCAGGCTCATCAGGATGCTCTCGCTGCGGCCACCGCTCTGCAGCCCGAACAGGGTGCCGCGGTCGTAGACCAGGTTGAATTC
>NZ_QANL01000176.1 GCF_003067705.1 Planctomonas deserti | reverse complement strand
ATGTCGTGGGCGAATGAGACTGATGGGTACTTATGTTGTCAGGTTGAACCGCTTCCATAGTGCTTCGCGCCCCAGGTGTGTCAGCCGCAGTTCGCGTCGGCCCTCAACACGCCGAAGCCAATCGTTCTTCACGAAGCTGTCCAGCATGGCCTCGCCGACCAAGCCAGCCAGATGGGGGCGCCGCTCGGTACAATCCAGGCATCCTCGGCAATAACGCGCAGGCTTGACCGTCACTGGAAGCCGCAGCAGCTCAGCCAGCGGCTGGCCGAGCTCCCGCAGGAACGCTGCGCCCTCCACACTCACCTGCCAATGCGCCTGGTGCGGGACCAGGTGCCCTGCCTGCAACAAGCGGTCGGTGATCGCCACCGCATGCACACCGGCCAGATGCCGGTAGCAGGAACGCGCCTGGCGCAACGCCGGCATGCTGCGTGATGCCTCAGCGGTGCAGGACGGCGTGCGGTCCGCAACGCGCAGGATGCCCTCCAGCATGTCGGCAACCTCGTGCGAGGCCAGCCGGTGGTAGCGATGTCGCCCCTGCGCGACGGC
>NZ_QANL01000175.1 GCF_003067705.1 Planctomonas deserti | reverse complement strand
CACCCGCCGCCGCGCCGGTCAACGCACCTGCTGTCACCCCGGCCCCGGCTACGCCGAACCAGCCGGCAGCCCCGGCTGCAAAGCCTGCGCCGAAGCCCGAGGGCAGCCGCCTGGCGCAGCCGCCGCAGGCCTTCCATGCCCCGCTGCAGGGGGACCGCGCATGAGCCAGAAGATCGATCTCAAGAACCTGGATTTCAACGACATCGGCAACTGGCCGCAGAAGGCCAAGATCGTCTTCTGCTCGCTGCTGGCGGTGGTGATCATGTTCGTTGCGTGGATGCTGCTGATCAGCGGCAAGCGTGAGGAACTGGCCGGCCTGGAATCGAAGGAAACCGAGCTGCGTTCGGAGTTCACCAAGCAGCAGGAGCGTGCGGTGAACCTGGCGCCGCTGAAGCAGCAGCTGGCACAGATGGAACAGGTGCTGCAGCAGATGCTGCGGCAGCTGCCCAGCAAGACCGAAATGCCCGACCTGATCATCGACATCTCGCAGACCGCGCTGTCCAGCGGCCTGACCAACGAGCTGTTCGAGCCGGAGCAGGAGCAGGTC
>NZ_QANL01000174.1 GCF_003067705.1 Planctomonas deserti | reverse complement strand
ATGTTCCCTGTTGAATCATCCTTGGAGGTGCTGGCGTGCGCGTGGCTCAGCCGCGGCACGTCGGCGGCAGGTACTTGTCGTTGCTTTCGCCACTGCATTCCCAGCGGCCGCTGTCGCGATCGTATTCCAGCCACAGCAGGTCGCCGTCGAGGCTCTTGCCGGGCACGGCCAGCGTTGCTTCGATGCCACAGTGGCCGTTGTTGAAGCGGCCGATGTTCACCGCCGACAGGCCAGCCTGGGTGAAGTCACCCGGGGCCGGGAAACCGGCATCGTTGGCACCGGGGCAGCGGCCTTCGTCGTCGGCGAAGTGCTGCACCTGCTGTTTCAGCGGCTGCAGGGCATTGACCGCGGTGGCGACCTTGGCACGCACGGTGTAGTCGTTATAGGCGGGCAGGGCGATCGCCGCGAGGATGGCCATGATCGGCACCAGCACCAGCAGCAGGCCGCCGCCGATGATCGCGGTCAGGGCGCAACCGGAGAGCTTCTTTTTCGGCGGCGGCAGCACCCCGGCCGGGGTCTGCGTGGCATAGGGCGTGGACGGTGGCAG
>NZ_QANL01000173.1 GCF_003067705.1 Planctomonas deserti | reverse complement strand
ACACCTGCGCCGACGGCGCACCGGAGGCGGACATCGCACGCACCAGCTCGTTCAGCTGTGCCTGCAGGCCCGGTACTGCACCGCTGAAGTTGTTGGCGTTGCCAGCCAGGGCCAGCACCGCCGGCTCACTGGCGACCAGCTGGCCGGCCTGCTTGCCCAGCGGCGCCCAGGTTTCACCCAGCGTGGCGATCGCGCCGGAGACCCCAGGCTCCTTGCCGTAGCGCCCCTGCAGCGTCGACACATTCTGTTCGATCGCGTTGCGGGTGGCCTTGAAGGCGGTGAACGCCTGCGCGTTGCCGCCCACCGCGTCACGGCCCTGGTTGGCCAGCTGCTGTGACAGCACCTGCAGGTCGGCTGCCTTGGAACCGGCATCGGCCAGGCGACTGCCCTGCCAGGTGGCGACACCGGTGTTGACGCCGAACAGGATCATCGATGCCAGCAGCAGGAACAGCCAGAGGTTGCTGCCGCCCAGCCGCAGCTTGCCGGTCTTGGTGGCGTCCGAAGCAGTACTCATCGTTCAACCTCGTTCTTCAATGCAGGGGGCAGCG
>NZ_QANL01000172.1 GCF_003067705.1 Planctomonas deserti | reverse complement strand
TCCACGGTATTGACGGTCAGCCGCACCATTTCCGAACCCGCACGCCACAACTCGGCCACCTGCTTCACGCTGGAGGCCACGTCGGAGGTATCGGTGTTGGTCATCGACTGCACCACGACCGGCTTGCCTCCGCCTACGGTGACCCCGCCGATCTGCACGGCATGGGTCTGGCGGCGGGGCCAGGAGGTGGCATCGGAGGGAGGAGTCGGGCGGGTGACGGCGTCGTGCATGGGCGCATTCTACCGCCCGCCCCCGCATTCCGGGTGACTCGCATTCAGCCGGTGGCACGGCTGCGGCCTATTGTCGCAGGCACGGTCGCCCGTGAACGCATACGATGAGCGTGAATGACCGGTCCCGACGCCCCGTTTCTCCGTACCCTGTGCAGCCTGCGCTGGCTTGCCGTAGGTGGCCAGGCCGCCACCATCCTGGTTGCCACCTGGGTGCTGGGCCTGCCGTTGCCGCAACTGCCATTGTGGGCGGGCGTGGCCGTGCTGACCCTGTTCAACATCTACACCCAGCTGCGCCCGGAGGCGGCCGACACCGCGCCA
>NZ_QANL01000171.1 GCF_003067705.1 Planctomonas deserti | reverse complement strand
ACGCGCGCGTGGGTCATCGCTTCGGCAGCCGGGCGCTTCTGCCAGGCATTCGGGCCAAGGTGGTCACCGCCGAGGATCAGCCGCTCGCGCGGGAAGCCTTCCTCATCGGCCAGGGTACCGACGTAGTCGCGGTACTGCGGCGGGGTCATGCCGGTATAGCCGCCGAACTGATCGACCTGGTTGGAGGTGGCCTCGACCAGCAGCACGGTGCCGTGTGCCAGCGCCACGTGCATGGCCGCGCGCAGCACCTGCTCGTTGCTGCAGCAGACGCTGTACAGGCCGACGTTGGCACCGGCGCGGTGGGAGGCAAGCAGGGTCTGCAACGGGGACATGGTCAGGCTCCGGACATCAGGAAAACGAGGGTTGGCAGGCGAGCAGGGCGGCACCACGTGCGCCACCGGCATCGCCGAAGCGCGGCGGCACGATCGGCGGTACCTGCACGCCGTTGAACAGATGGGCGGCGATGGCCGCCGGCAGCTGCTGGTACAGCGGCGCATACTGCGAGAGGCCGCCGCCGAGCACGATCACGTGCGGGTCCAGCGCCAGCAC
>NZ_QANL01000170.1 GCF_003067705.1 Planctomonas deserti | reverse complement strand
AGATCGATGCACGCGTGGCCGAGCTGCTGCAGACCGTGGGCCTGGAGGCGCACGCGCAGAAGTACCCCGCACAGCTGTCCGGTGGGCAGAAGCAGCGCGTCGGCATCGCCCGTGCGCTGGCGACACGCCCGCAGATCCTGCTGTGCGACGAGGCCACCAGTGCGCTGGACCCGCAGACCACCGCCTCGGTGTTGTCGCTGCTGTCGAAGATCAATCGCGAGCTGGGCCTGACCATCGTGCTGATCACCCACGAGATGGATGTGATCCGCCGTGTCTGCGACCGTGTCGCCGTGCTCGACGCCGGCCAGATGGTCGAGACCGGGCCGGTCACCCGGGTGTTCCTGCATCCGCAGCACCCGACCACGCGCCGTTTCGTCAGTGAATCGGAGCAGGTGGACGAAGGTGCGCTGCACCGCGATTTCGATGCCGTCGGTGGCCGCATCGTGCGGCTGACCTTCCTTGGCGGAGACACCTACGATCCCCTGCTCGGCAGCGTCGCGCGGCAGACCGGAGTCGACTACAACATCCTGTCCGGCCGTATCGACCGGAT
>NZ_QANL01000169.1 GCF_003067705.1 Planctomonas deserti | reverse complement strand
CCAAGGATCCGGCAATGATGCGTTCTCCCCTGTTTCTCGCTCTCGCGCTGGCCGTAGGTGCCGGCACCCCGCTGTTTGCCGGCGAGGCCTGCGCGCAGAACACGCGTGCCGTGCGCGCCACCACCGAATTGAGCATGACACTGACCGGAAAGATCGAGGTCACGGCAGAAGGCGCAGTCAGCGCTCTGGTGGTCGATCAGAAGGCGAACATCAGCCCGGGTATTGCCGCGTTTGTTGAACGCACCATTCGCCCTTGGCGTTTCGAGCCGACACGGGTCGATGGCAAGGCCGTCGCCGCACAGGCCCCGTTTCGGGTACGCCTGCGTGGCAAGTCCACGGGCAAGGGCGACTACGAAGTCAGCATGACCAGTGTCGACTTCAGCGAGTACGATCCGAAGGCCACCGATTCGGTGACGGCAGAGCGCCTGGCGCCGCCGCGCTATCCGGACGAGGCAATGAGGATCGGTGGTCAGGGCGATGTGATCCTGATGATCAAGGTCGCCCGTGATGGCACGGTGGCCGACGTCATCGCCGAGCAGGTCAACATGACC
>NZ_QANL01000168.1 GCF_003067705.1 Planctomonas deserti | reverse complement strand
GCACGTTGCTGGTATAGCTCCCGAGTATGTTTGACCACCAAACGTGTGCGAGTACTCTGTGCAGGAGTACCCTCCGCCAAGATGTTCCGGCTCGGGCCTGCAATAGCCTACGCTCCCGGCGTAATTTGCTGCCCAGCCTGTGTTTGCGTCGGAGGGGCACGAGCCCAGTCCCTCTGGACCCCAGTCCCCGTAGGTGTAGAAGCCCGAAGGTCCTTCCACTCCGCCTTGGCAGGTGTTGGTCCACGACACGATGTAAGGCGCTATACCTTCTGAATCTAACAGTAGCACCCTGCCAGTTTGGACCCACTGGCCTGCGAAGGCATTTTGGGCGAGGCCAGCTGACATCAGGCAAAGGGACGCGCCCAGCAGCAGGGGGCGGAGGGCTGAGCGGGCAGTTCTGCGGTCGTTGCGCTTCGATTTCACTTCCATCTCTCCATGAGTAGGGTAGTGCTGCACTGCTCGCGCAAGGTGGCAACAGTGCGCCTGGGGTGCAATCGGGAAACTGGCCGGTTCGGTGTAGGTAAAGCCCCACCGAGGCGAGGGGTGTGACA
>NZ_QANL01000015.1 GCF_003067705.1 Planctomonas deserti | reverse complement strand
CGCGCAGTGCCGACGGCGGACGCGCGTGCACGGCATCGCAGTACTGCTGCCAGGCACGCGGATCGCCGCTGCGCGCCGCGCGCTGCAGGGTGGTCACCACGTCCGGGTTGTACATGTGGTACTCGCCGCCGTGCACGTACTTCAGCAGGCCGCCGACATCCACGTCCTGCTGCGCGTCCCAGGCCTGCGTGCACAGTTCGCGCGCGTCGGCATCCAGGCGCGCGAAACCGGCACCACCGATGCGCGAGGCGGTATCCGGGAAGCACAGATCCACGACCTCCGGTTCCAGGCCGATGATCTCGAACAGCTGCGCGCCGCGGTAGCTGGCCACGGTACAGATGCCCATCTTCGAGATGATCTTCGACAGTCCCTTGTAGACGCCCTTGCGGTAGCGGCGGCCGATCTGCGACTGCTCACCGCCCTTGCTGAGCTTCAGGATGCCGCGGCGGCCCAGGTCGAACAGGGTCTGGTAGGCCAGGTACGGATACACCGCCGTGGCGCCGAAGCCGAGCAGGCAGGCCATGTGGTGCGGGTCGCGCGCGGTGCCGGTTTCCACGATGAGATTCACGTCGCAGCGCAGGCCCAGCCGCGAGAGGTGGTGGTGGATGGCGCTGGTGGCGAGCAGGGCATGCACCATCGGCCGCCCGGCCACCGGGTAGCGGTCGGACAGCAGCAGCATCACCATGCCCTCGCGCGCGGCCTGTTCGGCCTCGGCACAGATGCGCTCGATGCCGGCACGCAGGCCCTCGTCTTCGCTGTAGGACAGGTCGAGCAGGCGGTTGGCCTGCACGTACTGGTCCATCTTCAGCAGCTGGCGCAGCTTGCGCTGGCTGAGCACCGGTGAATTGAGGATGACGTGGTTCACCGTCTCCGGGCCGGCATGGAAGATGTTGGTCTCCTTGCCGAGCTGGGTGGACAGGGACATCGCGCAGTCTTCGCGCAGCGGGTCGATCGGCGGGTTGGTGACCTGCGCGAAGGCCTGGCGGAAATAGTCGTACAGCGGACGGCTGC
>NZ_QANL01000167.1 GCF_003067705.1 Planctomonas deserti | reverse complement strand
GCCACCGCGCCGATCCGACATTCCGCCGGGACGCCTGCACGCAGCGCGCCCCGGCCTGCAGGAGACACCCATGAGCACCCACAACGAGTACGACTACATCATCATCGGCGCCGGTTCGGCCGGCAACGTGCTGGCCACCCGCCTCACCGAAGATGCCGATGTCAGCGTGCTGCTGCTGGAAGCCGGTGGCCCGGACTACCGGCTCGACTTCCGTACCCAGATGCCGGCGGCACTGGCCTTCCCGCTGCAGGGCAAGCGCTACAACTGGGCGTACAAGACCGATCCCGAGCCCTTCATGAACAACCGCCGCATGGACTGCGGCCGCGGCAAGGGCCTGGGCGGCTCGTCGCTGATCAACGGCATGTGCTACATCCGTGGCAACGCGATGGATTACGACAACTGGGCCAGCATGCCGGGCCTGGAAGACTGGACCTACCTGGACTGCCTGCCGTACTTCCGCAAGGCGGAAACCCGCGACATCGGCCCCAATGACTACCACGGTGGCGACGGCCCGCTGCGCGTGACCACGCCGAAGGCCGGCAACAACGAACT
>NZ_QANL01000166.1 GCF_003067705.1 Planctomonas deserti | reverse complement strand
CCTGGACAGCATCGGCAAGGGCCGCGCGTTCGACATCTATGTTGCACCCAACACCCAGCTCGATTTCTCGCTGGATTACAAGTTCACCCCGCGGGTGAGCATGTACTTCGAGGCGCAGAACCTGCTGGACAAGCCGCTGGAGCTGTACCAGGGCACGCGTTCGCGCACCCTGCAGATGGAAGAATATGGCCGCACCTATGCGCTGGGCCTGAAGGTGGCACTGTGATGGCGCGTGGCATCACTGCCCTGGCCGCCGCGCTGGCCGTTGCACTGGCCGCCGGCTGCACACCGTCCGCCGGCAACGATCCTGCCATGGCCGCGACGCCGGCGAAGGCCAGCGGCGAGCGCACGGTGACCACCATCGCCGAGGCGTTCCTTTCGCCGATGACCCCGGCTGACAACATCGATTCGCCGGCGGCCTGGCGCGCTCCGGATGGCATGCTGTGGTTGATCGCCACGGCCAAGGCGACCGACAAGCTGGTGGTCTACGATGGCAGCACCGGCCAGCACCTGCGTGACGTGGGCAGCAGCGGCACCGCACCGGGGCAGTTC
>NZ_QANL01000165.1 GCF_003067705.1 Planctomonas deserti | reverse complement strand
CACCTTCAGCTGGGTCAGGTCACGCAGCGTCATGCGCTTGCTGGCCAGCACGCTGGACAGGGTCACCTCGGCGATGTTGAGCTGTTCGCGAAGGGTCTGCCCCCAGCTCTCGTCGCGATCGTTGCGGTCGCTCTGGATGCCGGCGTCGAGCAGCTCGCGGATCGGCTCCAGCATCGAGTACGGCAGGGTCACGTGGATGTCGCCGCCACCGCCGTCGAGCTCGACGTGCAGTCGGCACACCACCACGTATTCGCGCGGGGTCACGATGTTGGCGAAGTGCGGGTTGATCTCCGAGTTGATGTACTCGAAGTCGACATCCATCACCGGTGCCCAGGCTTCGCGAAGGTCGGCGAAGGTCTGCTTCAGCAGCAGGTGGATCACCCGCATTTCGGTGGCGGTGAACTCGCGGCCTTCGATGCGGGTGGGGTAGCGCCCGTCGCCGCCGAAGAAGTTGTCGACGATGGCGAACACCAGGGTCGGTTCGAACACGATCAGGCCGGTACCGCGCAGCGGCTTGAAGCGGATCAGGTTCAGGTTGGTCGGCACATACAGC
>NZ_QANL01000164.1 GCF_003067705.1 Planctomonas deserti | reverse complement strand
GCGTGCCTGCGGCGGCAACTACCTGGCCCTGGAGAACGGTGCGCCGACTGGCTTCAACCCGTTCCAGTGCGAGAACAACGAGTCGAACGTGCAGTTCCTGGCCGACCTGATCAAGGTGCTGGCCGGCAAGCGCGAGTACAGTGCCCGTGAGGAAGAGGACATCTACCGCGCAGTGGAGAGCATGCTCGATACGCCGATGCACCTGCGCAACATGACCAACTTCCAGAAGAGCCTGCCCAACATGGGCGATGACGGTCTCTACGCGCGCATGCGCCGCTGGACCTCGGGCAATTCGCTGGGCTGGGTGTTCGACAACCCGGTCGATACCGTTGATCTCAGCAAGGCCAACATCATCGGGTTCGATTACACCGACATCATCGACAACCCTGAAGTGCGCGTGCCGGTCATCAATTACCTGCTGCACCGCCTGGAGTCGCTGATCGACGGCCGTCCGCTGATCTACGTGATGGACGAGTTCTGGAAGATCCTGGACGGCGAGGGTGGCCTGAAGGAGTTCGCGAAGAACAAGCAGAAGACCATCCGTAAGCAGAAC
>NZ_QANL01000163.1 GCF_003067705.1 Planctomonas deserti | reverse complement strand
CGTCGTGTGGGGGCGAAACCCCACGTATTCCGTATCAATTTTGGAGTAAGCACTATTTTAGGACGAATGATCTAGGCGGTTCGGCTTGTATACTTACTAGTCCAAGTCGATCGGCATTGCTTTGCTTTTTGTCTGTCGGCTTGGCGAGAAAAGCATACAAGCCGAAAAAAGTTTTGCAAGGACATAATAAAAAAGAAAAGACGGTAGTCTTTAGGTGAGGATGAACGAACCGACTTTTTTATTATGAAGGTGGAGATTTTTGAGCGTTGTTTGCTCAAAAATACTACCTGTTCCTTGCGGAACTTTTAGCCCTATATATAAGAGTGAGAAGAGCAAAGTAAAGAAAGTCAGTAATATCAAGGGTTTAACAAGGGTAGGGTGTGGGAAAATTCCCACACATGTGTTGTTAAATTCCCACACCTAAAAAATGGAAAATAATAAAAAAAAAAAGATGTCAATAACAAATGACATCTAAAATAAATAAATCGGTAAGTTATGTTTTTTCTTATCTCCAGTTATTTTAAAATTTCTAAGAGACTTCTTAAAAATCTTCAT
>NZ_QANL01000162.1 GCF_003067705.1 Planctomonas deserti | reverse complement strand
GACCGATGGCGACATCAACCGCCTGCTGTCCGCGTCGCGGGCGCAGAGCATGATCGACACCATGCTGCCGCAGATCGAGGCAATGCAGCAGCAGCAGTTCCAGCAGGTGGCCGCACAGCGCCAGCTCAATGCCCAGCAGCAGGAACAGCTGAAGCGGATCCAGGCGCGGACCAGCCAGACCCTTCGCCAGGCCCTGTCGTGGCAGCAGCTGCGGCCGATGTACGTGGACCTGTACAAGAAGACCTTCAGCAAGGAAGACGTGCTGGCGATGGCCGAGTTCTACGAGAGCGCGGCCGGCCAGAGCCTGCTGGACAAGACCCCGGCCCTGATGCAGAACGTGATGGTGGCCATCCAGGCCCGCATGCAGCCGCTGTTCGCGGACCTGCAGAAGGACCTGGAAGCGATCGTCAACGAGCCGGAAAAGAAGTGACCGGGATTTCCGTAGCGCCCGAGCCCATGCTCGGGCGGCGGCGCGCAGCGCCGTGAAGCGCAGCCGAGCGTGGGCTCGGCTCTACAGGTCCTGGTGCCAGCCAAACAGGTCCAGCGCCTTCTGGAACC
>NZ_QANL01000161.1 GCF_003067705.1 Planctomonas deserti | reverse complement strand
CACCAGTGCCGGTTGCCGCGGCGGTGACTGCAGGGCCGCCAGCAACCGGGCTGCATTGCGCAGGTTGGTGGTGGTGTGGCGGGCATACGGCTCGATGATGATCGCATCTGCGGGAATGCCGAAGCGTGCCATCAGCGCTTCGCGCATCTGCACCGCTTCGACGCTGCGGGTGCCGCGCGGATGTACCGCACCACCGGAGACGATGAGGAAGGGCGCATCACCTGCCGCGTAGCGCTGCGCGGCCGCCTTCAGGCGCAGCTTGCTGCCGGCGCTGAGCGGGGTGGTCAGTTCATCCGGTCCCTGGCCCAGCACGATGATCGCGGTGTACGGATGCGCATTCCAATCGAGCTGCCGCGCACGCGCAAACGGCGCGGTGTTCATCCCCGCGCTGATGGGCTCAAAACGGATCGCATCGAGGCGGTCATTGGCATCGAGCAGGCCTACCGCCACCGCGATGCTGCGATCGAATACGGCGTAGGCGGCGCTGGCGTCCACCTCGCTCATCTGCATGGCAATGGCGACGTCGCCGGCCAGTCGCGTGCTGCCCGCTGCGCCGATC
>NZ_QANL01000160.1 GCF_003067705.1 Planctomonas deserti | reverse complement strand
AGCACGCGTAGGGTGAGTGCCGCGGCGGCATGGCCATCACGCTGGTAGTCCTCGTCGATGCGCACGCCACCGGGCCGCACCGGCTCGAACTGGATGTCGCGTTCGAGGAAGGCGTCTTCGCCACCGTTGTCGTACAGCGCCTGCAACGCGCGCAACACAGCCGGTCGCGAGCGGAAGTTCTGGTCCAGCACCGGCGCCTGCTGCGCCACCTGCTTGGCCTTCAGGTAGGTGTGGATGTCACCGCCGCGGAAACCGTAGATCGCCTGCTTGGGGTCGCCGATCAGGAACAGTGCCGGCGCCAGGCCGAGTTCGCGCACCTCCGGCGAATCGCCGAACACGGTGTGGAAGATGCCCCACTGGCGATCGTCGGTGTCCTGGAACTCATCGACCAGCGCGATGCGGTACTGCGCACGCAGTTGTTTCACCAGTGTCAGCCGTTGCGGGCCTTCCAGCGCCACCGCCACGCCATCGATCAGATCGTCGTAGGTCTGTACCCGGCGTGTACGCTTCAGCGCCTGCAGGCGCTGCGTGGCTTCGGCGCGAAGCGTGTGCAGGAAATT
>NZ_QANL01000159.1 GCF_003067705.1 Planctomonas deserti | reverse complement strand
CAATCAAAAATCCTTTCATTCTCTTATGAGAATGAAAGAAATAATATTTTCATACAATATCTTAATTGAATTCTATGTAATGATCAATAAAGTAAGTTTGATTTGCTATCTACACGTGTCAAAACTATAGCACCAATGTAATCTATATTTCATTTGGGCTGAAATTGAATTGACGAACAACCAATAGCAATATTACTCTTTTAGTAGTCTTGAATAAAAATGGGGCGTAGCCAAGCGGTAAGGCAACGGGTTTTGGTCCCGCTATTCGGAGGTTCGAATCCTTCCGTCCCAGAGTCCAGTCATTACGAAATAAATCTTCTATTGCCTTTGTACACCATCTTTTTATTTCTGTTTAAAAAAACAATATTTTTTAAGAATAAAATATTGAAATGAAAAGAAGAATAAACTTCTTTTTCATTATTTCACCCGAAATTACAAAAAATCTATTTGCTTTTTTTAGTTGTGTGTGATGTAGGTAAGTAAGGTAGAACCGTAGATTCTACGAGTTTGAATAAAAAAATCTATATTTATATATATAAATATAGATTTCTATTCAAATT
>NZ_QANL01000158.1 GCF_003067705.1 Planctomonas deserti | reverse complement strand
AGGCCGAGCAGGGCGTGGACTACTTCACCATCCATGCCGGCGTGCTGCTGCGCTATGTGCCGCTCACTGCCAAGCGCGTGACCGGCATCGTCAGCCGCGGTGGCTCGATCATGGCCAAGTGGTGCCTGGCGCACCACAAGGAGAACTTCCTCTACACGCACTTCGAAGAGATCTGCGAGATCATGAAGGCCTACGACGTGACCTTCTCGCTGGGTGACGGCCTGCGCCCGGGCTGCATCGCCGATGCCAACGACGCCGCGCAGTTCGGTGAGCTGGAAACGTTGGGTGAGCTGACGAAGATTGCCTGGAAGCACGATGTGCAGACCATGATCGAAGGCCCCGGCCACGTGCCGATGCAGCTGATCAAGGAGAACATGGACAAGCAGCTGCGTGAGTGTGGCGAGGCGCCGTTCTACACGCTGGGGCCGCTGACCACCGATATCGCGCCCGGCTACGACCACATCACCAGCGCGATCGGCGCGGCGATGATCGGCTGGTTCGGTACGGCCATGCTCTGCTACGTGACGCCGAAGGAGCATCTCGGCCTGCCCAACCGCCAGG
>NZ_QANL01000014.1 GCF_003067705.1 Planctomonas deserti | reverse complement strand
GGCCACGGTGAGCTGGCCAAAGCGCTCAAGGCCGTCGGTACCGGCCAGGGTGAGCGGTGCGGCGATGCGCACGCGCTGGCCATCCAGCGCACGCCAGTCGGCCGGCGCGGCGGTCAGCACCACGGTGGCGCTGCTGCGCGCGGTGGAGGGCGACGCGACCGGTGCGGCCTGCGGCTGGGCCTGGGCAAAGGCGCCGGCCGGCAGCAGCAGGGACAGGGCAAGGGCGAGGGAACGGCGGCGCATCAACGGGCGACTCCATGGAAGAGGCGCACAGACTAACCCTGAAATGCGAAACCCCAGCGACGCGCGCGGTTTTGGCCTTGGCCGGCAAAGCCCCCGGCGGCGGACGGAGAACGACCGGGGCGATCGGGCGATCGGGCGACGGGGGCGACCGGCGGGTAGAGTCGACTGTCAGTCGACTATCGCGCGCAGCGCGGGATTTTCGCGACCTGGACGTAGAGCAGTCGACTAACAGTCGACTCTACCCAGTCGACTCTACCCGGTCAGTGCCGCTTGCCGCGGCGCGCCGGCGCCGGCGGCGGTGCATCCGAACGTGGCTTGGCGTACTGCGCCCACAGCGCCGGCAGTGCCTTGCCGGTATGCTTCTGCCACAGCGCCGGTGCATAGCGGCCGTCGCGCAGGGCCTTGTCCAGCGCCAGCACCAGGCCGGGATGCTCGGCCTCGGCCCATTTCAGGAACGCACCGGTCACCCGGTAGCCGCTGTCGACGTTCTGTCCCTTCTCGACCTTGCCCGGCAGTGCCCAGCCTGCGGCGGCATTGTCCATGCCGTAGCGGTCGCGCGCGTAGTCGGCGATGCCTTCCACCAGCCAGCCCGGTACCCGTGCATCGCCATAGCCGGGATACCCCTGCACGATGTGCATCGCCTCATGGGTGACCAGGTCGATGTCGTTCGGATGCTGCTCCAGCCAACCCGGATTGATGGTGATCGTCGCTGCCTGGTCCTTGTCGCCGACGAAGGCGATGCCGGTGTAGGCCGGATCGATCACGATACGCACCATTGAC
>NZ_QANL01000157.1 GCF_003067705.1 Planctomonas deserti | reverse complement strand
CACTGATGCGCAGGCAGCGTTCGACACCTTGCTGGATGCCGGCGTGGTGGTACGCGACCAGCGCGCCGCGCCGCAGCTGGGTGATGCACTGCGCATCAGTATCGGCAGCCCCGAAGAGAATGACCGCGTGCTTGCGGCCCTGTCGGCGCGGAGGGCCGCAGCATGACCCCGATCCTGTTCATCGACCGCGACGGTACCCTCATCGAGGAGCCGTCCGACTTCCAGATCGACGCCTACGAAAAGCTGCGCTTCGTGCCGCAGGTGATCCCGGCGCTGCTGAAGCTGCGGGATGCCGGCTACCAGTTCGTGATCGTCACCAACCAGGATGGCCTGGGCAGCGACAGCTACCCGCGTGCCAGCTTCGATGGCCCCAACGAGCTGATGCTGCAGATCTTCGAAAGCCAGGGCATCACTTTCCGTGACGTGCTGATCGACTGCAGCTGGCCGCAGGACAACGCGCCGACCCGCAAGCCGGGCATCGGACTGATGACGGCTTATCTGCAGGACCGCAGCATCGACTGGGCGCGTTCGGGCATGGTCGGCGATCGCATCACCGACCTGCAG
>NZ_QANL01000156.1 GCF_003067705.1 Planctomonas deserti | reverse complement strand
AGCGGCGACACCGCCAAGAGCAACGGCAAGATCATCATGGCCACGGTGAAGGGCGATGTGCATGACATCGGCAAGAACATCGTCGGCGTGGTCCTGGCCTGCAACAACTTCGAGGTCGTCGATCTTGGCGTGATGGTGCCGGCACAGAAAATCCTCGATGCCGCCCGCGAACACAACGCCGACCTGATCGGCCTGTCTGGACTGATCACTCCATCGCTGGAGGAGATGAGCCACGTCGCCCGCGAGATGCAGCGCCAGGGCTTCGAGCTGCCGCTGCTGATCGGTGGCGCCACTACCTCGCGTGCGCATACCGCGCTGAAGATCGACCCGCATTACAAGGCGCCCACGGTGTGGGTGAAGGATGCCTCGCGCGCGGTCGGAGTGGCCCAGTCGCTGATCTCGCGTGACCTGCGCGATGCCTTCGTGGCCGCCAACGAGGCCGACTATGCCGAGATCCGCGCCCGCCACCGAAACCGTGGCGACGCCAAGCGCCTGGTCACGCTGGAACATGCACGCGGGCAGAAATTCCAGGGAGGATGGGACAGCTACACGCCGCCGGCACCG
>NZ_QANL01000155.1 GCF_003067705.1 Planctomonas deserti | reverse complement strand
GGGGCCAGTAGATCACGACCGTTGGTCGTGACGGAAGCCTCCGTGCCCACCAACGGTGGGCACCCACCAGGAGCCGGCGTTACTGGGCCGGCACGCCCATTTCCTTCAGCAGTTCCGGTGCCGGGTAGACCTTGGCCAGCAGCCAGCGCAGGTAACGCATGTCCACGTGCACGGCGCGCTTGTAGCGCGGGTCGAACCACCAGCTGGCGCTGACCGACTCCCAGTTGCTGTCGAAGTTCAGGCCGATCAGTTCGCCCTTGGCGTTGAGCACCGGCGAGCCGGAGTTGCCGCCGGTGGTATCCAGGTTGGTCAGGAAGTTGACCGTCTGGGTCTTCAGCGCCGGGTCGGCGGTGCTGCCGAAGTCACCCTTGGCGATCGCGGCCAGCAGCGGCTTGGGCGCATCGAACGGATAGGCGTTGGTGTTCTTCTCGACGATGCCGGCCACGGTGGTCACCGGCGAGTAGGTCACGCCGTCGCGCGGATGCAGCGCTTCGACCTTGCCGTAGCTGATGCGCAGGGTGCGGTTGGCATCCGGGTACACCGCGCGGCCCTGCTTGGCACGCCA
>NZ_QANL01000154.1 GCF_003067705.1 Planctomonas deserti | reverse complement strand
CTCGAGGCTACAAGAGCCTCGGTCGAACATGGCGCGACAACACAATTGCGGTGTGGAGCGCGCAGTGGCAGAGCGCCCTCAAGTTTGGCACCCAACGCGCCGATACAGCAGCCATGTCCCATGACCTGCTCAACCGGATCGACCAGCGGACCCGTCTGGCCGGCCACAATCGCCTGGCGCTGCTGCTGTTCCGTCTCGGCGGACGTCAGCTTTTTGGCGTCAATGTCTTCAAGGTGCAGGAGGTCCTGCGGCGCCCGGAGCTGTTCCAGGTGCCCGGGCTGCCCAGCCAGTTCTCCGGCGTGGCCGACGTGCGTGGCCGCTCGGTGCCGGTGCTGGACCTGGGTCTGGCCATCGGCCACCCCGAGCGTGAGCCCGATGCCGATACCTCGCCGGGTTACCTGGTCGTCACCGAATTCAACCGCTCGATCCAGGGGTTCCTGGTCAGCGGCGTCGAACGCATCGTCAACATCGCGGTGGAAGACATCCACCCGCCGCCGGAGCTTGGCGCCGAGTCGAGCTACCTGACTGCGGTAACCCGCTTCCAGGGTGAGCTGATCCAGGTGATC
>NZ_QANL01000153.1 GCF_003067705.1 Planctomonas deserti | reverse complement strand
CAGCACCTGGATCGCCAGCGGCACCAGCAGGTGGCTGACGCGGTGGTCGCGGATCGGCTGCAGCAGGTGCGAGGCCAGGCCCGGGCGGCCTTCGTCGATCTCGCCCACGGCATACAGCATGCCGCCGAACATGATCGGCGAGATGGCCAGGGTCATCAGCTGCACGGCCATGCCGGCGGCGCCGGGAATCAGCGTCGACAACAGCGTGACCACCCAGCTCACCAGCAGCCAGGTCAGACCGATCCGGGCCAGCTGCAGCGGCGCACGCCGGTACAGCGAGAACGTATCCAGCAACCACTGGGCGCCCGCCGAAGCCGGCAGCTTGCGAATCTCTTTCATGGACATCCGGGAAGGACAGGAGGGGGCCGGGCGGCTGCCCGTGCCGCCGATTATCCCTGTTTTGCCACCGGCTGGGCTGAAGACAGCCGCGCCTGGCGGACGAAGCGGCGCAGCAGCTGGCGGGCCAGCGGTGCGGCGCTGACCGCGCGCTCGATGCTGCGGGCACAGCCGCCATGGCGGCCGATGCAGTCGGCGCGGGCGCGCACGTAGCCGCGCATGTGGTGGGT
>NZ_QANL01000152.1 GCF_003067705.1 Planctomonas deserti | reverse complement strand
ATAAGATATTATTTAATTTTATTTTTTTTTAAATTATTTTAATATTTTTTGCTATTAACTTTTAATAGAATTTATGTAATCCCCTAGACTATATTTGCGAAATAATTTTGCCACATGTCTTCTCTACAATCAATTTCACAAAACAAATATGACATGACTACTGAAATTGATGACATGACTCCTAGAAAAATATGACATGGATAATTTCATTTAATGTTGATTTATATTTTTGACAAACTTATTAGAATATGATAATAATTCATATATTAAATTTAATATTGATATTTATTTTTTGTAAACTTTTTAAAAATATGGTAATAGTCCATACATCATCTATAAAATAAATATATTCATATATAACATTTCAAATTTCGAAATATTATTATTTTTGTATAATTATACAATTTGTATTACTAAAGCTTTCAAAAAATTTCTATAGTTTTTTTTAAAATTTAAATATCTAATCGTAAGATCATTAATTTCTTATATATCTACAAATTTTATAAATATTGTTTAGGCTAAATTTTTGATAATTATACAATTTTATATCATTTTTATTAATTTTATA
>NZ_QANL01000151.1 GCF_003067705.1 Planctomonas deserti | reverse complement strand
TGCTTGATTAATTCGGCGAAACCGCCGCTTCCCGCAGTCCGCGACGGACGCGGTTGATCATCGTCAGCACGCACAACACTGCCATGGCTGCAGCCACGCCGCTGACCGTCAGTGCACCGCCCCAGCCGAAGGCCAGCAGCAAGCCCAGCGCACCGATCACGAAGGCGCGGTCGCTCTTGCCCATCGGGCCGTCATAGCGGCGGCTGGCACCGACCATCAGCCCCAGCACGCCGGCGTACTCGCTCAGCGCCGCCGTCCAGGCCAGCAGCCACAGCGCCTCCGGGCGCACGCCGGGTACGCTGAGCAGGCTCAGGTACAGCGCCGCATCGGCGATCACATCGCACAATTCGTTCAGATAGGCGCCCAGCCTCGACTGCTGGCCGAACTCGCGGGCCAGCATGCCGTCCACCGCGTTGAGTGCCATGCGCAGCAGCATCCACAGCGGCAGCAGCAGGTACAGCAGGGGCTGGGCCGGCGCGCAGCACCACACGGCGGCAGCCACCAGCAGCGAGACCACGGCAGCAGCCACGGTCACCGTATTGGCAGTGATCCCCATGCGGAACAGACC
>NZ_QANL01000150.1 GCF_003067705.1 Planctomonas deserti | reverse complement strand
CGAGTACCACTATCGGTGGTGGGAGTGGAAGGCCGAGCCCGCCCTGTAGGCGCCTCAGTCGAGCTTGAACGTGACCGTGCCGCGTATCAGGCTCATGCTTGGTGCCTTGCCTGCCGCTTCACGCTCGTAGCGCCAGTCACGCGCATGCTTGAGCGCCGCCGCATCGAGCAGCGGGTAGCCGCTGGATCGGGACAGGATGATCGCCTGGGTCTTGCCCTGTGCATCCAGCAGCAGCATCAGCTCGACACCCCCCTGCTGGGCCTCGCGCATGGCGGCCGCAGGATACGTCGGGACCGACGAAAGTCGCCGCTGGTGCCAGCCTCCCTCCCGGGCAATCAACGGCGTGCTGGAAGAGAGTGGGCAACGTGCAGGCATCTGCAGGTCGAAGCCTGCAGCCCTTTGCGAAGGCCGGGTGGTGGCTGGCCCACCACAGGCGATCGCCGACACGCTCTGGAGCAACGACTGCTGACGCGAAAGCGCTGCAGCGTCATCCGCTTCCACATGGAACGTGCAGCGCCCCGACGTTGCCTGCGCCTGCAGTGACCCCACATCGGCATCGCGGATCGGCG
>NZ_QANL01000149.1 GCF_003067705.1 Planctomonas deserti | reverse complement strand
AGCTGCTGGCCGACCCGTCCGACGAGCGCAGCCTGGCCGAATGGGCGCATTGGGCTGGCCTGTCGCCGCGCAGCCTGACCCGTCACTTCCGCGACGAGACCACCCTCAGCTTCGCGCAGTGGCGGCAGCAGGCCCGCCTGTCCGAGGCCCTGCGCCAGCTGACCGAAGGCCGCAGCGTGGCCGATATCGCCCATGCACTGGGTTTCAGCAGCGCCAGCGCCTTCGTCACCGTGTTCCGCCGCCACTTCGGGCTGCCGCCGGGACGCTACCTGGCACGGGCCGGGCATGGCCTGGAAACCGGGCTGGACCCTGCACGTGGCTTGGCATCCCCCGCCGCATCCGGATAATCACAGGATTGCGAGCGGCGACCGCCGTCGCCGCCTCCCGACAACAGGTAACAACGCCGCATGACCGAACTTGCCCGCCCCGTGTTCCACGGATTCGAACAACTGCCGCTGCGCGAGTACGCCGAACGCGCCTACCTCGACTACTCGATGTACGTGGTCCTGGACCGCGCCCTGCCGTTCATCGGCGACGGCCTGAAGCCGGTGCAGCGCCGCATCATCTAT
>NZ_QANL01000148.1 GCF_003067705.1 Planctomonas deserti | reverse complement strand
GCCATCGATGCTCTGCAGCAGCAGGTCTGGCGCAAGCAGGTCGATCCTTCGGAACTGGCCGACCATGAAGCACGCTACGTAGTGCTGTCGACCCGTCTGGTCGGTGGCCGCCCGGTGATCCACGTGCACAGTGCCAACGATCCCGGCGATGGCTTCGCGGCGGTGGCTCCCGACCTTGAGGACGTGTACTTCCAGCGCCTGCGCCTGCAGGCCCGTGCCCGCGCGGCAGCCTGAGCGGAGCACGCCATGATCCTCAACTTCTTCCGCTTCGAGCTGCGCGAGCAGCTGCGTTCCCCGCTGCTGTGGCTGCTGGCCGGGCTGTTCGCCCTGCTTGCCTTCGCCGCCGCCTCCAGCGACGCCGTGCAGATCGGTGGCGGCGTCGGCAACGTGCACAGCAACGCGCCCACCGTGATCGCGCAGATGCTGGGCATCTTCACCCTGCTCGGAATGCTGGTCACCGCCCTGTTCGTGAGCAACGCCCTGTTGCGTGACTTCGCACTCGGCACCGCCGAACTGATCTTCGCCCGCCCGGTGAAGCGCCGCGATGACCTGGACGGACGCATCGCCGCCG
>NZ_QANL01000013.1 GCF_003067705.1 Planctomonas deserti | reverse complement strand
TACTTCGTGCAGCCCGAAGGCAGCGCCGCCCCCGACCTGACCACCCTGTGCCGCATCCTTGAAGCGGCGCCGCAGGCCGAAGCCGTGGCCGAAGGCGCGGTCAGCCGCATCGTGGTGCCGCGCCTGGGCACGCTGTCGCCGTGGTCGAGCAAGGCCACCGAACTGGTCCGCGGTGCCGGGCAGCCGGTCAGCCGGGTGGAACGCGGCCTGCGCATTGACGTGCAGGGCTGGCCGGCCGATGCCGCCGCACAGCAGGCGCTGGTCAAGGCGCTGCACGACCCGATGACGCAGTCGGTGCTGGAAACCGTGGAACAGGGCCAGGCGCTGTTCTCGGCGCCGGCCCGGGGTGAACTGGAACGCGTGCCGGTGGACCAGCTGGAGGCGGCCAACCAGCGCCTCGGCCTGGCCATGGCGCAGGACGAGATCGACTACCTGCGCGAACGCTTCACCGCGCTGGGCCGGTCGCCGTCGGACGTCGAGCTGATGATGTTCGCGCAGGCCAATTCCGAGCACTGCCGCCACAAGATCTTCAACGCCAGCTGGACCATCGACGGCCAGGAACAGGACCGTTCGCTGTTCCGGATGATCAAGAACACCCACCAGCAGACCCCGCAGCACACGCTCAGCGCGTACAGCGACAATGCCGCGGTGATCGAAGGCCATCCGGCGTCCCGCTACCGCCCCGATCCGGCCAGTGGCGAGTACCGCCGGGAAGCACAGGTGCCCAGCGCGTTCCAGATCAAGGTGGAAACGCACAACCATCCGACCGCGATCGCGCCGTTCCCGGGCGCATCCACCGGCAATGGTGGTGAGATCCGCGACGAAGGCGCGACCGGTCGTGGCGGCAAGCCGAAGGCGGGCCTGTCCGGTTTCTCGGTCTCGCACCTGCGCATTCCGGAACTGCCGCAGCCGTGGGAAGCGCCGCGCGCGCTGAACCCGCGCATGGCACCGGCACTGGAAATCATGACCGACGGCCCGCTTGGTGGCGCTGCGTTCAACAACGAGTTCGGCCGCCCGAACCTGCTCGGCTACTTCCGCAGCTTC
>NZ_QANL01000147.1 GCF_003067705.1 Planctomonas deserti | reverse complement strand
CAAGGTACTTTGCGGGACCGTCGCAGCCATCGCGTTCAACTTCGTGCTCCTCGTGTGGACAGGTTCTGTCAAGGGATACCTTGCCTTCCACATCTACCTGAATGCCGTACTCCTTCCACAGTACAACGAGGGACATGGCCTGCTGAAGCTGATTGGAAACGCCTTCCACGCGGCAACATCAGACCTGGGGGGATTGCTCCTGCTGGGTCTCATCGTGACCGCCCTTGCGGCTGTTGCGCGCAGACGCCCAGCACTTCCCTGGCGTGAGATCCTGATCGCACTGGGAGTGGGCTCGATGCTCATTCGCGGCCTTTACATCCATGGCCTCAGCTATATCTACGTCGCACTCACCATGCCGCTGCTGCTCCTGCACCTGCTCCCGGCGGGGCTCCCCCGTCAGCGCGGTCTGCTGCTCGTACTGTGCTGCATCCTGATGGCTCGACTGATTGTCGGCGGCGCCAAGGAAGACCAGTTGCTGGCCGATCGCAGAATTCCGGAAACAACCGAGTTTGCGCAGCTCGCGCAGAAACTTACCGACCCGGGCGACAGGATCCTGGCCTATTCCTTCCAG
>NZ_QANL01000146.1 GCF_003067705.1 Planctomonas deserti | reverse complement strand
GGCACACGCACCGCGGTCGGGTTCACCAGGATGCTGTCGTCGCCGAGGATCTTGCGGGTTTCCCAGATCAGCTTCATCTCTTCCTTGGTGAAGCCGTTGTCCTGGAAGTCGTCGATGTGCGGGATCAGGTTGAAGGCGATCTGCACCGGGAAGCGCTGCGGATCGATTTCCTGGAAGCTCAGCAGCTGGCCGGTCTGCTTGCCCAGTTCCTCGGTAGCCGAACGGCCGCCGCCGGACACCGACTGGTAGGTGGAGACGTTGATGCGCTCGATGCCGTACTTGCGGTGCAGCGGCGCCAACGCCACCAGCATCTGCATGGTCGAGCAGTTCGGGTTGGCGATGATGCCGCGCGGACGGTTGGCGACCTGCTCCGGGTTGACCTCGGACACCACCAGCGGCACGTCATCGTCGTAACGGAAGGCCGAGGAGTTGTCGATCACCACCGCGCCCGCTGCGGCGAACTTCGGTGCGTATTCCTTGGACACGCTGCCGCCAGCCGAGAACAGGGCGATCTCGACACCGGTCGGATCGAAGGTGGCCAGGTCCTGGACCGTGACCTTCTGGCCGTTGAAC
>NZ_QANL01000145.1 GCF_003067705.1 Planctomonas deserti | reverse complement strand
CGGTTCTGGAAGATCGAGTCGGAAGAAACCCTGCTGGCCCACGACGAACTGGACCTGGCGCCCGGCGTGGCGCGGCTGAAGTTCGACGGTGGCCACGGCGGCCAGAACGGCCTGCGTGACACCATGCGCCTGCTTGGCCACGGCAAGTTCCACCGCCTGCGCGTGGGCATCGGCCATCCCGGCCACAAGGACCGCGTGGTGGGTTGGGTACTGGGCCGCCCGTCGAAGGACGACGACGTGTTGATCGCGCGCGCCATCGACGATGCGATCGACGTGATGCCGCTGGCGGTACAGGGCGATTTCAGCGAAGCGATGAAGCGGCTGCACACCCCGAAATAACCGGTAGGTACCGACCGTTGGCCGGTACGGAGTCAACCAGGCCGGTAGGTGCCGATCGTTGGTCGGTACGGAGTCAACCAGACCGGTAGGTACCGACCGTTGGTCGGTACGGAGAATGATTGGAAAAGCAGCGCCCACGTCGCTGTTTCCCCAATCACTTTCACCCCAGAGAGCTGTCACCCATGGGTATCAAATGCGGCATCGTCGGCCTGCCCAACGTCGGCAAGTCGACCC
>NZ_QANL01000144.1 GCF_003067705.1 Planctomonas deserti | reverse complement strand
GGCACCTGCCTGATGATCGATGGTAGTGCCGGCCGCTGGCCGGCATTGTCATTCCGGGGCCCGCTACACCGCTTCATCGTCGCGCCGCGCTGCATGGCAGGCGCGTACCCGCGCCAGCGCGTCGCCGGCTTCGCGCGCCATCTGCTCGTACTCGCGGCGGATCTCCTCCAGCCGCTCCTCGTCCAGTTCTTCCAGATCCAACAGTTCGTTGTTGGCTTCGGCGGTCGCCCGGATCAGCTCGTCCAGCTTGATCTGCATCGCGGCGGTGTCCGCGTTCTGCGTGTGCTGGATCAGGAACACCATCAGGAAGGTGATGATGGTGGTACCGGTGTTGATCACCAGCTGCCAGGTGTCGTTGAAACCGAATACCGGGCCACTGATGCCCCAGATCACCACGATCGCTACCGCGGCCAGGAAGGTCCACGGCGAGCCGGTGGCGGCCGCGGCCTTCTTGGCGATCGTATTGAACAGGTTTCGTACTTTCATCGTCGTCGTCCCACTCAGGTGACGAGGATGATCGGCAGTGGCCCGTGCAGGCGCCGTGCAGCGGCGGTCAGGCCCGCATGCGCTGCAG
>NZ_QANL01000143.1 GCF_003067705.1 Planctomonas deserti | reverse complement strand
GGGTCAATCCAAGCCAGATGAGCGGCCTGCTGGTCATGGCCGGCATCTTCGGCTTCGGTGGTTCCTTCATCTCGCTGCTGCTGTCCAAGTGGATGGCCAAGCGCTCCACCGGTGCGGTGGTGATCACCGAGCCGCGCAACCAGACCGAGCGCTGGCTGCTGGCCACGGTCGAGCGCCAGGCCAAGGCGGCCGGCATCGGCATGCCAGAAGTGGCCGTGTACGAAGGCCCGGAGATCAACGCCTTCGCCACCGGCGCCAACCGCAACAACGCGCTGGTCGCGGTGTCCACCGGCCTGCTGCACAACATGAGCGAAGACGAAGCCGAAGCGGTGCTGGGCCACGAGATCGCCCACGTTGCCAACGGTGACATGATCACCATGGCGTTGCTGCAGGGCGTATTGAACACCTTCGTGATCGTGCTGGCCCGCGTGGTCGGCGGCATCATCGACAGCGCGCTGTCGGGCAACCGCGAAGGCGGCGGCCGCGGTTTCGCCTACTACATCATCGTGTTCGTGCTGGAGATGGTGTTCGGCCTGTTCGCTACCATGATCTCGATGTGGTTCTCGCGCCACCG
>NZ_QANL01000142.1 GCF_003067705.1 Planctomonas deserti | reverse complement strand
GTTCACCGACCTGCCGGTGCCGGATGTCGGCGCCAATGCGCTGGTGTTTGCCGAACCCGCGCAGTACGAAGAGACCTTCAACGGCAGTACGCCGCGGCTGAAGATCACCCGCCGTTATTCGATCGTGCCGCGCCAGCCGGGTGCGCTGGCGGTGCCAGGGCCGCGCCTGCCCTGGTGGGACGTGCGCAACGGCAAGGCGCAGGAGGCGAAGCTGCCGGACCTGACACTGACGGTTGCGGCCGGCACCGGCACGGGCACTGCCTCACCGGCAACGTTGCCACCGATCGACACCGACGCCGCATTGCCGGGCACCGATGGCCAGGACAGCCGTATCGCGGCCACCGATCCGCGCGCCAGCGGCCTGGCCGAGCGTCCGTGGCCGTGGATGGCGGCGGCCATCGGTCTGGCGCTGCTGTGGCTGTTGACCCTGTTGTGGGGCTGGCAGCGAGGCCGGCGCCCGCGTGCAGTGACGCCTGTCGCTGGCAAGCCCTCTGTGCCGACTGTGGCGAGCGGACGTGCCGGCCTGGCCGAACTGCGCCGCGCGCTCGATGGCGAGGGGTTCGACCAGGTTGAA
>NZ_QANL01000141.1 GCF_003067705.1 Planctomonas deserti | reverse complement strand
ATGATCGAACTGGACGTAGCGATGGAAGGCCGTGCGCGCGACCAGCTGTGGGCCGCGCGCAAGGCACTGTCGCCAGCACTGCGGACCGTCGCGCCCGGCAAGATCAATGAAGACGTGGTGGTGCCGGTGTCGCGCATTCCGGAACTGGTAGCCGGCGTACAGGCCTTGGCACGCGACTACGCACTCACCATCGTCACCTTCGGCCATGCCGGCAACGGCAACCTGCACGTCAACATCCTCTATCACCCGGACGATGCCGACGAGAACGCGCGCGCGCATGCCGCACTGCCGAAGATCTTCGAGCTGACGCTGTCGCTGGGCGGAACGCTCTCCGGCGAGCATGGCATTGGATTGGCCAAGCGCGATTTCATGGCGCAGGCGTTCACACCGGCTACGTTGGCGACGATGCGCGCGATCAAGGCCGCGCTGGATCCGGATGGGATTCTCAACCCGGGCAAGGTGCTTCCTCCTGGCTGATATTTCACCCGGGTCCTGCACTAGCGTTGCTCCCCCGGCTGGGTCGGCCATAGTGCTATTGCAAGTTGTTGCAGTGACTTTGGCTGACGGTCGTGGTC
>NZ_QANL01000140.1 GCF_003067705.1 Planctomonas deserti | reverse complement strand
CGTCGTCCAGCAGCGGGTTCTGGATCGCCGACTCGGCAGCGGCCTGCGCGCGGTCATCGCCGCGGGCGGTACCGGTGCCCATCATCGCCAGGCCCATTTCGGACATGACGGTGCGCACGTCGGCGAAGTCGACGTTGATCAGGCCCGGACGCACGATCAGGTCGGCGATGCCCTGCACGGCGCCCTGCAGCACGTCGTTGGCGGCACGGAAGGCCTGGATCATGGTCGCGTTGCGACCCAGCACGGTGATCAGCTTCTCGTTCGGGATGGTGATCAGCGAGTCGCAGTGCTGGCTCAGTTCCTCGATGCCCTTCAGCGCGACCTGCATGCGGCGACGGCCTTCGAACGGGAACGGCTTGGTGACCACGGCCACGGTCAGGATGCCCATTTCCTTGGCCAGCTGTGCCACCACCGGTGCAGCGCCGGTGCCGGTGCCGCCGCCCATGCCGGCGGTGATGAACACCATGTCCGCACCCTGCAGCGCGTCCATGATGCGCTCACGGTCTTCCAGCGCGGCCTGGCGGCCGACTTCCGGGTTCGCGCCTGCGCCCAGGCCCTTGGTCACGTTGGTACCTAG
>NZ_QANL01000139.1 GCF_003067705.1 Planctomonas deserti | reverse complement strand
CTGGAACAGGGCGCGCCTGGGCCCTGACAGGGGCCACTTTCCCGATTCAGACTTTCACGCGGCGTGTGTTATATCGTTTATCGATAAATTCACCCCGGGGCGGCGATGCTGCCCCAACGCCGGAGGCCGCTTGACCGCTCGTCCCGCCCGCGCCAGACCCGCGCGAGGCTTGTTCACCCTGGCCCAGGCCGCCGTACAGGCCGTCCGGGCGATGTGCTGGCTGGGCATCCTGGCCGCACTGCTGGCCGTGCCACTGGTCGCCCACGACCGCCGTTGGCTGCTCGACAGCGTGCACGACGCGCAGGCCGCGGCCGTGCACGGTTCGCATCTGTTCCTGCATTTCTGCGTGGGCCTGGCCGCCATCGTCGCACTACTGGTGCTGTGCCTGATGTTCCTGCGCCACCTGGCGCGGCTGCTGCGTTCTGCGGCCAACGAACGCCCCTTCACCCATGCCAATGCCGTACGCCTGCAACGCATGGCCTGGCTGATGCTGGCGATGGAGGTGCTGTCCATCGTGATCGGTCTGTACGCCAGCTGGATGGGGCCGGACTTTGCGTGGATGGAAGTTGGCGGTGGCA
>NZ_QANL01000138.1 GCF_003067705.1 Planctomonas deserti | reverse complement strand
CGTACAGCCACAAGCGCTCCGGCAGATTTCAAACACACGATTGAAACGCTGCAAACTTCGTCGAACTGGACAGCATCCGCCGGTTCCGCCAGACTGCCGCCCTTTCCCGTCTTCCGGATCCCATGGCGAAGCTGCTGGTCCTGCACGGCCCCAACCTCAACCTGCTCGGCACCCGCGAGCCGGAGGTCTACGGCCACACCACGCTGGCCGACATCGACCAGGCCCTGGCCGCCCAGGCATCGGCCGCCGGACACGCCGTGGAGAGCCTGCAGTCCAACGCCGAGCATGTGCTGGTGGACCGCGTGCAGGCCGCGCGCAATGACGGAACCGCTTTCATCCTGATCAACCCGTCCGCGTTCACCCACACCTCGGTCGCCCTGCGCGATGCGCTGGCGGCGGTGGCGGTGCCGTTCATCGAGATCCACCTGTCCAACCCGCATACCCGCGAGCCGTTCCGCCAGCACAGCTACTTCAGTGACAAGGCCGTGGGCGTGGTCTGCGGTTTCGGCGCCGACAGCTACCGCTACGCGATGGACGCGGCGCTGCTGCGCGTGCAGGCGGCCCGCGCGTGAAGATGCT
>NZ_QANL01000137.1 GCF_003067705.1 Planctomonas deserti | reverse complement strand
GCTGCACGTCACGCAAGGCTTCCAACACCGCCATTACGTCATCGGCGGTACCGACCAGACCGGCCCCGGCCGAAGGGAAACGGCTGGCATCGGTGGCGCGGACAAGGCTGTATTCGATACCGACGGTACCCTCGAACGGAGCGACGACCTCGCCTTCCCGCAGGCGATGCGGGTGTGGCGTGTCGCTGACATACGGCGTGGCCAGGCGTGTGGCATCGCGCGTGGCGAAGGCGGTGTCGCGCAGGGCCAGAGGGGCGGCCAGCAAGCGCTCGAACAGTGCCTGCAGGGTTTCACCGGTTGCTGCTTCGGCCACCGCACCGGCCACATCCACGCCCAACGAGTACCGCCATTGGCTGCCCGGCGCGAACAGCAGCGGCGCCTGGGAAATGCGGTGCACGTTGTCCCCCAGGCTCACGGGATTGGCATCCAGCCCATCGCTGACGCCGGCGCGTGCATAGGGTCCATCAACGTCGGCCTCCAGGAAGCGGTAGCCCAGTCCGCTGCTGTGGCTGAGCAGCTGGCGCAGGCTGATCGCTGGCGTGCTGCCATCAGCCAGCGCCGGGCGGAAGTCCGGCAGCCA
>NZ_QANL01000136.1 GCF_003067705.1 Planctomonas deserti | reverse complement strand
CGGCATCGAGCTCGTCTTCGAGCTTGGCGGTGAAGTCGTAGTCCACGTACCGGGTGAAGTGGCTGGACAGGAACTTGGACACCGCACGGCCGACGTCGGACGGGCGGAAGCTGCGGCCTTCCATTTCCACGTACTTGCGGAACAGCAGGGTCTGGATGATCGAGGCGTAGGTCGAGGGACGGCCGATGCCGTACTCTTCCAGCGCCTTCACCAGCGCCGCTTCGGTGTAGCGCGGCGGCGGCTGGGTGAAATGCTGTTCGGCCTGGATGCGTTCCAGCGGCACGCGGTCGCCGGGCTTCATCGCCGGCAGCTTGCGGCCTTCGTCCTCGTCTTCGGCGCTCTTGTTGTCCTTGCCTTCTTCGTACACGGCCAGGAAGCCGGGCACCACCACGGTGGTGCCGCTGGCGCGGAACACGTGTTCGCTGCCGGCGGACAGATCGACGCTGACGGTGTTGAGGGTGGCCGGAATCATCTGGCAGGCCACCGCACGCTTCCAGATCAGCTCGTACAGCTTGCGCTCGTCATCGGTCAGGTAGCGCGCCACCTGCGCAGGCGTGCGCAGCGCCGAGGTCGGGCGCAC
>NZ_QANL01000135.1 GCF_003067705.1 Planctomonas deserti | reverse complement strand
AGGCCACCGGCGTCGTCGGAATACAGCGAGGTGTTGTAGGTGGCCAGGCGCAGCGCAGCGGACGGCTTTTCGGTCATCGCGGGGGACGTGGCGAAGGCAGGGGCGCTGGCGCCGCAGAGCAGGGCCAGGGCGAGGATCAGGGGATGGCGGCGGGTCATGTTCATGGGCCGTATTGTGCACCCGGCCCGGTGTCAGCGGTTTGTCAGCGCCCGTCCAGATCGTTGTCGAAATCGTGCCAGCGGCGGCCATCGTAGGCTTCCAGCGGATGGAAGCGACGCTTGTAGTCCATCTTCTGGTGGCCACGGATCCAATAGCCCAGGTACACGTGCGGCAGCCCCTCGCGGCGTGCCCATTCGATCTGCTGCAGGATCGCGAAGGTGCCCAGTCCACGTGCGGCGTGGTCCGGGTCGAAGAAGGTGTAGACCGCCGACAGGCCGTGCTCGGTGACGTCGGTCACCGCCACCCCCAGCAGTTGGCTGGGCTGACCGTCGTGGCCGGGCAGGCGCATTTCCATGAAGCGGGTGTGTGACCAGCTGCCGATCAGGAACTGCTCGAATTCGTGCGGGCCATGGTCGTCCATG
>NZ_QANL01000134.1 GCF_003067705.1 Planctomonas deserti | reverse complement strand
ATGATCGGTACGGCTCTATTGTCGCTAGTGGTCAATCTCGCGGTCCTTCGCATGCTGGCGCCACTGAAGTCTGGCGAAGTACATCTGCGGGCGACGTGGCTTTTCACCCGAGCCGATGTGGTAGCCAACGTGGGCGTGATCCTGGCTGGCCTACTGGTGTGGTGGCTGGCCAGTCCATATCCGGATTTCGTAATCGGTGCCCTTATCGGCCTCTACGTGATGAAGGAAGCCTTTGAAATATTGGGCGACGCGCGCCGGGCACGCGCCGACGCGCGCAAGACCCCTGCATGACCGCGGGCGGCCAGCTGGGATTTTCCCTGCGCTGGTTGCTGCTGGCGCAATTGGCTGTCGGCCGGTATTTGCCTGAAATCGAGGCCGAAACGCGTGCAGATGCGTATGAGCATCTGCACGCGCCCTTTAGACCGCCAATTTCCGGGTGACGCATATGGGCGCAGGCCGATCCCTGTGATCTCGAGAACCTTCGGAGTACTTCCATGTCTGTGCGATGGGCGGCCTTGGCCGCGTTGCTGTTAACGGGCGCAGCAGCGATGCCTGCGGCGGCGGTCGAGTTGATGACCTTGG
>NZ_QANL01000133.1 GCF_003067705.1 Planctomonas deserti | reverse complement strand
AACGACGGCGACAACAGCAAGAAGCCCGGCACCGTGCCCGAAGGCTGGAGCGACGGCCCGACCGGCACCACCCCGGATGTGATCGACAGCGTGGCCAAGCAGTACCGCGCCCACGACATGCCCGGTGGCTGGATCCTGCCCAATGATGGTTACGGCTGCGGTTACAAGCAGTTGCCGGAAACGGTGAAGGGCTTGGCCAAGTACGGTTTCCGCACCGGTCTGTGGACGGAGAACGGCGTCGACAAGATCGCCTGGGAAGTGGGCAAGGCCGGCAGCCGCGTGCAGAAGCTGGACGTGGCCTGGACCGGCAAGGGCTACCAGTTCGCGATGGACGCCAACCGCCAGGCCTTCAACGGCATCCTGGACAATTCCGATTCGCGCCCGTTCCTGTGGACGGTGATGGGCTGGGCCGGCATCCAGCGCTATGCGGTGGCATGGACCGGCGACCAGAGCAGCAGCTGGGATTACATCCGCTGGCACGTACCGACCCTGGTCGGTTCGGGCCTGTCCGGCATGGCCTACGCCAGCGGCGACGTCGTTTTTAACGTTGCTGATGCTGCCGTGATCCACACCCGCGACCTG
>NZ_QANL01000132.1 GCF_003067705.1 Planctomonas deserti | reverse complement strand
ACTTTATATAAATTCAGGTGAAATATTTAAAGATAGATATAAATTTACTGGAGATCGTTAAACTTAAAAAAAAAACTATGAGTAAAATTTCACTATATGCTGGAAACTCCTAAAGCCTTTAGGTACTATAAAGATGACGAAGATATGCTTTATCAGTGATAACCCTAAAGGATGTACAATGGACTATCAGCAGGAAACCACCAAATATAGACAGAGCGAGCTTGTTATGAAAGACCGCCCTATATTTCAGTAGGATCCTTAGAGACTAAACGTGGAAACCTTATATAAGGTAAGATATAGTCCAGTTAAGTATGAAAGTACTTAAGAATCGACATTAATCGAATTAATATGAACTATCACTCCTGCAGTTATATTAATATTAATAGCTTTCCCTTCTTTCAAATTATTATATTTAATGGATTAAAGTCTTATTTAGTCCACCGAACAAAATATACTTTGTTTGGTTAAAGAGGAAGAATTTCAAGAAAAACTGTAGAGAGCTTGCTAGTGCACAGCACTACTTCAGTTAACTTGAAGCGTAGCTTGTATAAATTAGATTTCCGTCTTTAGATGGTATAAAGCA
>NZ_QANL01000131.1 GCF_003067705.1 Planctomonas deserti | reverse complement strand
TGAATCACGGAATCTGCAAATAATATTATTTAACAAAGAATCAGAAAATCAATTAAAAAAATTATATTAAATAAGTGTGATAAATCGAAGATTAACTTACCTTTTCATCAAGGAAGAGAACCGTGATTCCCATAAACTCACTGTCTTTCTTGAAGTTCAGGGAATCCCAGAAGCGAGGAGGCTAGAGGCTATGCTCTGACTACTACGACCAAGACGGAGAGACTCGAAGGTTGAGTGACGGACGCCGGGGACGCCGGTTTGAGGAACTGGAGAGGCAGAGAGACATTTTCTAGAAGATGGTTAAAGCTAAGAGGAATCAATGAGTTTTGTGGAGATGCATATTGGGTTCATCAAAGATGAGAATCATATATATAAGGTTTACATAGGGGCTACAAATCAGGAACATTTATGATCAATCGATTTAAGATGGGGACATGAAGAGTTCACCTGTGAAAAAATAGATTACGAACAGACACCCGGCGTAACTCTGTAACTCAGACTTGTTTTAGACAATGATGAAAAGAACCCAAACTCATGTTAAACGACAACAGTTTACAATATGGAAAAACTATAATTGTTGCAA
>NZ_QANL01000130.1 GCF_003067705.1 Planctomonas deserti | reverse complement strand
ACCAGATGCCCGGAGCGGGTCTGGTGGCGCGCGACCACGAGTCACAGGCACGCTACGACCGTCGCGACATCCGACAGGCGTCAAAACTGCTGATGCTCAATCTCAATGCGCTGCGGGAAGAGCTCGATTACGTGCAGAGCGACGCATAGCATGAAACAGCGTCGATCACGGGCAGCTGTGGCAGGACCGCGTGGCGCAGCAACGTGGAAACTACACATTGAACCACAGGCTGTGCGGAACCTCGGAGCGTCTGATACTGGCCCGGACCGCAGGATGGAGCGGGCGAAGGGAATCGAACCCACGTCAGTAGCTTGGGAAGCTACAGCTCTACCATTGAGCTACGCCCGCGTTGCAGTGGAAAGTCTATGCGCTGGGGCCGGTGTTGCGCAATGGTGCCCCCGCATCAGAGCGGGGCCGGAGCCCTTTCGTTGCCGAAAGGGATCCGACCCCGCCTGGTTTCTGCTTAGAAGCTGCCGCTGAAGTTGGCGAACAGCGTCGCGTCCTGGGCACGCTTCTGCCCGGCCGAAGCGCTCAGGCCGAAGTTGCTCTGCAGGCCGAACAGCTCGGTACGGGCACCCAGCACCAC
>NZ_QANL01000129.1 GCF_003067705.1 Planctomonas deserti | reverse complement strand
TTGTAATCCGAGTAGCGACCGGCCACGTCCAGCGACAGTTCGCGCGCGAACGGCAGATCGGCCAGCAGTGGCACCTGCAGCTCCAGGTAGACCTCGTTGAGCGAGTAGTCGCCACGGGTCGGCTGGCCGGTGGTGCCGGTAATCTCACCCTTCTGCACCCGCATGTCCGGGGTGTAGCTGGCTTCTTCGCTGCGGTGCTCGAAGCCCATCGCGCCCATGATGTCGCCGGCCGGCAGGGTGAACAGCGAACCGGAGATGTTGGCGCTGGCCACCTTGGTGGTGCTCTTCATCTTGTCGACGAAGCGGGTGAACAGGTAGTCCTGTACGTCCTGGTTGCTCAGCGAGCCCGGGCCCGCATAGCCCATGGGCGCGGCCGGGTTCCACGGCACGCAGCCGGCGATCACTGCACCCGGGGTGCCGCAGCGTGCCACGGTGCCATCCATGAAGGACGGGCCGACCGCCAGGTCGACGTGCGGCTGGTACATGCTGCCGGTACCGATGCGCTCGCCTTCATTGCGGTTGTACATGTAGCTGACGTTCCAGTCCCAGTACCGCGAACCGGTTTCGAAGCTGCCTTCCAGGCCGAT
>NZ_QANL01000128.1 GCF_003067705.1 Planctomonas deserti | reverse complement strand
CCACTGGCCAGGTTGACCGTGGTGGTGCCGCCTACCGCCACACTGACGGCGACCTGGTCGCCCAGCTTCTGGCCATCACGGCTGAGCTGCAGCTGGTAATCCCCCACCGGCAGCTGGCCCAGGCGATAACTGCCATCGGCACCGACCGTGACGCTGCGGGTCAGACCCGTGCTGCTGCTCACCACAGTCACCTGGTCGCCGGCGGTGGCGCGCCCGGCCACGGCACCGCTTACGTTCTGTGCCATTGCGATACTGGGCAGCATTGCGCCCAGACACGCCCCGAGAGCGACGCACAACGCCGCCCGCTTGATGCTGTAAGCCTTCATCCCCTGCTCTCTCCTGCAAGAATCGAATGGTGTGGAGTGCGATGTGTCGCGCTAGCGTTGCCTGGCTGGCAGTACCCGCCACTGGAAGTCGTAGCTCCATTGCTCGAAGTACAGGTTGCCGCCTGCCCACTCGGCCTCGCCGCGCTGCGAGTCGACCGTTTCCGAGCGGAAGTGCTGCTTGGCCGGCACCAGGGCCTGGCCGAAATCGTCGTTGAAGGCGATGCGGTAGCCGTCGAGGCCACCCAGGTAGAAATCGCGCAGG
>NZ_QANL01000012.1 GCF_003067705.1 Planctomonas deserti | reverse complement strand
CCCAGTGCCGCCATCGCGCGACCGGTGATCGGCATCACGCCATTGTCGGCGTCACGCTCGCTCCAGTCCTTCAGCTTGACGAACGCCATGCCGGCGTTCTGGCCCATGCCGGCGAAGCTGAAGCCCTGCACCGAGAATACCGAGTCCACCGCATCCTTTTCGTTCTGCAGGAAGTGGTTTTCCAGTGCCGCGATCGATTCCAGCGTACGTTCCTGGGTGGCACCGACCGGCGCCTGCACCAGCGCCATCAGCACGCCCTGGTCTTCGTTGGGCAGGAACGAGCTGGGCAGGCGCACGAACAGCACGCCCATCAGCACGAACAGCGCCGCCACGATGCCCATGAAGCGCCACGGACGGTGGATGATGCCGCGCACACCGCGCTGGTAGCTTTCGCTGGTGCGGTCGAAGCCGCGGTTGAAGCCATTGAAGAAGCGACCGGCCAGGCCGCGATGGGCGACGTGGTGCTCGCCCTTCTTCAGCGGCTTGAGCATGGTCGCGCACAGCGCCGGGGTCAGCACGATCGCCACCAGCACCGACAGGGCCATCGCAGAGACGATCGTGGCCGAGAACTGGCGATAGATCACGCCGGTGACACCGCTGAAGAACGCCATCGGCAGGAACACCGCGGTCAGCACCAGCACGATGCCGACCAGCGCGCCGGTGATCTGGCCCATCGCCTTCAGCGTGGCCGGCTTCGGTGCCAGCCCTTCGAAGGTCATCACCCGCTCCACGTTCTCCACCACCACGATGGCGTCGTCCACCAGCAGGCCGATGGCCAGCACCAGCGCGAACATGGTCAGGGTGTTGATCGAGTACCCGAACGCGGCCAGCACGCCGAAGGTGCCCAGCAGCACCACCGGCACCGCGATGGTCGGGATCAACGTGGCCCGCCAGTTCTGCAGGAACAGGTACATCACCAGCACCACCAGGATGATGGCTTCGATCAGGGTGATCACCACTTCCTTCAGCGAGATGGTCACGAACGGCGTGGTGGTGAACGCCACGTGGGCGGTATAGCCATGCGGCCAGTACTTCTGCAGCTGCTGAAGCCGTGCATCGATGGCCTTGGAGACGGCGATCGCGTTGGCACCGGCATTGAGCTCGATGCCCAGCGAGGCCGACGGCTTGCCATTGAAGGTGCTGATGCTGTCGTAGCTCTCCGGCCCCAGGCCGATCGTCGCCACGTCACCCAGGTGCACCACGCTGCCGTTGGCAT
>NZ_QANL01000127.1 GCF_003067705.1 Planctomonas deserti | reverse complement strand
CTCACCTCCATTATCTGATCTAAAAATTTTAATCTTGGCATTATAATGGTTAGTCACATGAGCTTGAAAGTTCTTAAATGCATCTATCACTCTATCTTTTGATGGGATTAAAGTTAACCAGGTGTATTTGGATTTTTCATCAATGAATGTGACAAAATACTTATGATTGTCTCTAGAGAAACTAGGTGCAGTCCACACATCAGTATGAATCAAATCAAAGCAATTTTCATAAACAGTAGATGTTCTTGGAAACACATTCTTACAATGCTTGCCTAAAATGCAAGCTTCACACTTATCATTTTCAAAAACCACACCTGGTAACATCAAGTTTAAAGCCCTCTCATGGGGATGACCTAGTCTAGCATGCCACAATGCATTTTTATTCAAACTAGAAGCAGAAGTAAATGAGCAGTTATGATTGGAAACAGGATCAAGCTTCTCAAGCATATATAACTCTCCCTTTGTAACTCCTTTTCCAATCAATTGGCTGCTCTCAATATCCTGAAACTTCACATCATTAGGACTAAATATAACATTGCAATTTAAATCAGTAGTGCATTTCTTAACTGAAAGTAGATTTGATGTGAAC
>NZ_QANL01000126.1 GCF_003067705.1 Planctomonas deserti | reverse complement strand
GCATGCGTGGCCGCTTCGGCCCAGCCCGGCAGCAGCTTCACCGAATAGAACACGCCACCCAGGTAGGTCAGCGGGGTCAGGATGAAGGTCGGCACGATCGCCACGTCGTCGAACTTCTTCGCATACACCGCGTTGATGAAACCGGCCAGCGAGAAGATCGTCGCACCCAGGATCACCGTGGTCAGCATCACCAGCGGGTGCGGGATGCGCACCGGGGTGAAGAACATCGCGATGATCAGCACGATCACGCCCACCATCAGGCCGCGCAGCACCGCACCGGCCACGTAGCCCCACAGGATCACCCAGTTCGGCATCGGGCTGACCAGCAGCTCTTCCACGTGGCGGCCGAACTTGGCGCCAAAGAACGAGGAACTGATGTTGCCGTAGCTGTTCTGGATCACGCTCATCATCACCAGGCCCGGCACGATGAACTGCATGTAGGTGTAGCCGCCCATGTCCCCCACGCGCGACCCGATCAGGTTGCCGAAGATCAGGAAGTACAGGGTCATGGTGATCGCCGGCGGCACCAGGGTCTGGCCCCAGATGCGCATGATGCGGGCGACTTCGCGGCGCACGATGGTCATCAGTG
>NZ_QANL01000125.1 GCF_003067705.1 Planctomonas deserti | reverse complement strand
CTCACCGACGAGCGGATCAGGTGGTCGAACGCGCTCAGTGCGGCGGTCGAACCGGCGCCCATGGCGATGATGATCTGCTTGTAGGGTACCGTCGTGCAATCGCCAGCAGCGAACACGCCCGGCAGGTTGGTCTGGCCGCGGTCGTCGATGACGATCTCGCCACGTGGCGACAGCGCCACGGTGTCCTTCAGCCACTCGGTGTTGGGCAGCAGGCCGATCTGCACGAAGATGCCTTCCAGCTCGACGCGGTGGGCGTCGCCGCCGACGCGGTCCTTGTAGACCAGGCCGGTGACACGGCTGCCGTCGCCCAGCACTTCGGTGGTCTGCGCGCTGGTCAACACGGTGACGTTGGCCAGGCTGCGCAGTTTCTTCTGCAGCACTTCGTCGGCGCGCAGGCTGGAATCGAACTCCAGCAGGGTTACATGCGACACGATGCCGGCCAGATCGATGGCCGCTTCCACGCCGGAGTTGCCGCCGCCGATCACCGCCACGCGCTTGCCCTTGAACAGCGGACCATCGCAATGCGGGCAGTAGGCCACGCCCTTGTTGCGGTACTGGTCTTCGCCCGGCACGTTCATCTGCCGCCAGC
>NZ_QANL01000124.1 GCF_003067705.1 Planctomonas deserti | reverse complement strand
GGGTGGAACTGAAGGTCGAGGGCGAGCCTGGCGCGCAGACCGGCTGGATCATGGATTTCGGCGACGTGAAGGCGGCCTTCCAGCCGATCTACGACCGCCTGGACCATCACTACCTCAATGACATCCCCGGCCTGGAGAACCCGACCAGCGAGAACCTGGCGGTGTGGATCTGGAACGAGCTCAAGCCGAGCCTGCCGGCGCTGAGCGAGATCACCGTGCACGAAACCTGCACCTCCGGTTGCCGTTACCGCGGCCCGGCGGCCTGATCAACCCATTGATCTGAAAGGTGTTTCAAAGGCGCCGTGGGCGCCTTTGTTATTTTTGTTGCATTGCCGCATCAACGGCGTATGCTGCATTGCATCAAGTCACTCCCTGATGCCCCATGGCCGCCGCCTTCAGCGATCGCTTCAGTGATGCCACCCGCCAGTTCGCCGCCGCGGCAACGCGTGCGAACCGGTTGGCATTGGAGAACGCGGAAAGCATGTTCGGCGTGCAGCTGAAGGTGATGGAGCGCAACCTGACCGCGACCGGCGGCTGGCTGGGCGAACTGGCCCGCAGCGACGACGCGGCCGGGACGCTCTCCAAGGGTGC
>NZ_QANL01000123.1 GCF_003067705.1 Planctomonas deserti | reverse complement strand
ACGCCAGGAGCGCTGATGGTCAGCTCGGCCTCGATGCCGAAGCCGGTCGGGATCTGGCCGATGCCGACCTTGCCGGTCACGGTGGTGTCGGCCGTCAGCGCGACCTTGGCCTGGCCGGCCACGAACTTCAGCGCGCCCAGGAAGCAGGCCGAGTAGCCGGCTGCGAACAGCTGTTCCGGGTTGGTGCCCGGGCCGCCGGCGCCGCCCAGCTCGCGCGGGGTCGACAGCTGGATGTCCAGCACGTTGTCGGAGGAGACGGAACGGCCTTCACGGCCGCCGGTGGAGGTGGCCTGGGCGGTGTACAGAACCTTTTCGATGGACATCGGGATGCTCCTGGTCGGTGGGTGGGTGTTTCGTTGGAGCCTACTTTGCCCGGTTTCCGCGTACGTTGGGTTGCAAGGCGTACGAAAAACTTGATCGATCGTCCTGCGGGCCTAGATCGTCCACTCGCGGTCGGTGGTGAACATGATGGTCAGCCAGCGGTCCGGCGAGGCCTCGCCCAGCGCATCGCCGATCTCGTCGCGCAGCTGGTCCCATTCCAGCAGGGGCCGCGGCGGGTCGCCCTCGCGTCCCACGAAGAACAGCTCGATCTG
>NZ_QANL01000122.1 GCF_003067705.1 Planctomonas deserti | reverse complement strand
CGATCCACGCCGATGGCCAGCTGGCGGTCGCGCAGGCTGGCGCGCAGATTCTTTACGGCGGCCTTGGTGGCAGCGGTGCCGGCCTGGCGTGCGATCAGCTCGGTGTCGATGCCGATCGGGAAGGCAGCGGCACGGAAGCGGCGCCCGCCCGGTGCTTCCAGCTCGCCGTTTTCGAGCACGCGGCCGCCGCCGAACAGGCGCAGGTAGGTCTGGAAGCGATCGGCGTCGCGCTGGGTCTGGAAGCCGACCAGGTCGTAGGCATACAGCGCGGAGAACAACCGCAGGTGGTCGGGCATCGCCTGCAGCAGGTCGGCCGACGGCATCGGGATATGCAGGAAGAAGCCGATGCGGCAGCCGATGCCACGCTCGCGCAGCAGTGCGCCGAGCGGGATGAGGTGGTAATCGTGGATCCAGACGATGTCGTCCTCGCGCAGCAGCGGCGCCAGTTTGTCAGCGAACAGCGCGTTGACCTTGTGGTAGGTCTCGCGGGTGCCCCGGTCGTAGTCGACCAGATCGAGGCGGAAGTGCAGCAGTGGCCACAGCGTGCGGTTGGCGAAGCCGTTGTAATAGCCATCGACCTCGCGCTTGCTCAGGT
>NZ_QANL01000121.1 GCF_003067705.1 Planctomonas deserti | reverse complement strand
CCCGGCACCGTTCGCCGGCCTGTTCAGCGCCCATGGCCGCCATGTGGTCAGTTCCTCGCCGGAGCGGCTGGTGTCGGTGCATGCCGGCCACGCGCAGACCCGGCCGATTGCCGGTACGCGTCCGCGCTTCGAGGGGGACGATGATGCCGCGCGCATCCAGGAACTGGTCGGTCACCCGAAGGAGCGTGCCGAGCACGTGATGCTGATCGACCTGGAGCGCAACGACCTGGGCCGTATCTGCCTGCCCGGCACCGTGGTGGTCGATGAGCTGATGACCGTGGAGAGCTACGCGCATGTGCACCACATCGTCAGCAACGTCAGCGGCCACCTGCGCCCCGAGGTCACCCCCGGCGAGGTGATCGCCGCCACGTTCCCGGGTGGCACCATCACCGGCTGCCCCAAGGTGCGCTGCATGCAGATCATCAGCGAGCTGGAGCAGGTGCCGCGTGGCGCCTACACCGGCGCCTTCGGCTGGCTGAACCGCGATGGCGACCTGGACCTGAACATCCTGATCCGCACCGCCGAAGTGGATGGCCACGAGGTGAGCTTCCGCACTGGCGCCGGCATCGTGGTTGATTCGGACCCGGACAAGGAA
>NZ_QANL01000120.1 GCF_003067705.1 Planctomonas deserti | reverse complement strand
CTCCCATTCCCGATGCGGACTTCACGACCGATGAGCAGGGCGAGGTGCGTTTCGCACGCGCTGTCGTTACCGATGGCACGCAGAAGCTCTACTACCGCACGGGCAGCAACAGCGACTGGGTCCTGCTCAATGATGAATCCCTGAGCAAGCGCATCGAGGCGCCGCTCGGCTTCTCGGCCGATGGTCGCCTGGCGTACCTGCAGGTCGAGCAGGCAGATGGACCTGATGCCATTGTCAGCTGGGACCCCCAGAGCAATGAACGACGCACCGTGCTGCGCGATGGGAGTGCCGACCCGGCGCGCATCATCCGGCGCCCCGGCAGCCGCGTGCCAGTCGGGGCCCTGTTCCTTGGCAGTGCGCCGCGAACGGCATTCTTCGATGACGCCTCGGACGACGCTCGCCTGTACCGCAGCCTCGAAGCCGGCCTGGGCGGAGCGGTCTACATCACCTCCAGCACGCGCGATGGCAAGACGGTGCTGGTGGAAACCTGGTCAGGCAGCAATCCGGGCGATTTCTATCTCTATGACACGGTTGGCAAGCGTGCACGGCACCTGATCAGCCGCAGCGACTGGATCGACCCCGCGCTGGCGGCGGAG
>NZ_QANL01000119.1 GCF_003067705.1 Planctomonas deserti | reverse complement strand
AGCTCACTGCCGACTCGACCGCATCGCACGGACGCCACACGTCGTTGTTCGGGATGTAGCGCAGCGAGGCCAGGTGCTCCACCGGCTGGTGGGTCGGGCCGTCTTCGCCCAGGCCGATCGAGTCGTGGGTGTAGACGTGGATGGCGTGGGCCGGGATCAGCGCGCTCATGCGCACGCCGTTGCGGGCGTAGTCGCTGAACACCAGGAAGGTGGCGTCGAACGGAATGAAACCACCGTGCAGGGCCAGGCCATTGGCAATGGCGGTCATGCCGAACTCGCGCACGCCGTAGTACACGTAGTTGGCGTTGGCGTCGTCGCTGGCAACCGATTTGCTGCCCTTCCACAGGGTCAGGTTGGAGTGCGCCAGGTCGGCCGAGCCGCCGACGATTTCCGGCAACAGCGGGGCGAAGGCTTCAATGGCCAGCTGCGAGGCCTTGCGCGAAGCGATCGTCGGGCCTTCAGCGGCCACCTGGGCGATGTAGGCATCGGCCTTGGCAACGAAGTCGGCCGGCAGCTCGCCGTGCGAGCGGCGGGTCAGTTCGGCGGCTTCGCCCGGGTACTGGCTGGCGTACTTGTCGAACAGCTGTTCCCACTCG
>NZ_QANL01000118.1 GCF_003067705.1 Planctomonas deserti | reverse complement strand
CCAGCTTGGTCACCTGCTTGCCGGCGTCCAGGTGCTTGTCGATCTCGTCGCAGCGCAGTTCCTGGTGCTGGCACTTGACCACCGCGCCACCTTCCACCGGGTCCTTCATCTCGCACTCTTCGCCCAGGCTCAGCCCGGTCGGCAGCGGCTCGCCGGCAATCCAGCCGGTCAGGATCGAACGCGGCGCGACTTCGGCGTTCAGCGGCATCGCCGGGAAGCTGCCGAGCAGGCCACGGATGTCGGACATGAAGTACTCGCCGGTCTTGCGGCTGGAGGTATCCACTGCCACGTAGCCGTGCTGCAGGTCGATGAAGGCGTCGTTGCGCGAGGACTTCACGAAGGCGCGCGGCAGCAGTTCATGCAGCAGGTCGTCCTTCATGCGCTTGCGCTCGCGGCCACCCGGGCGGCGGCCTTCCTTCTCCTCGATCTCCTCCAGCTTGCGCTCAAGCAGGTCGTTGACCACCGCCGCCGGCAGGATCTTGTCCTCGCCGCCCACGGTCAGCCACAGGTGTTCGGCGATGCGGTGGGAGAGCAGTTCCTTCTCCTCGCGGCCGAATGGCGAGATGAAGCCGCGCGAATTCATTTCCAGTGCGCCGA
>NZ_QANL01000011.1 GCF_003067705.1 Planctomonas deserti | reverse complement strand
ATGGCGCGCTGGACCGCTACAGCCTTCAGGCCGGCGAGAGTGCCGCCCCGATCGTGGTTGAAGTGCCGTTCGGCACCTACTGATTGCAGTACTGCACTGGCTAGAATGCAGCGCGGCGCCGTCTGCCGTGCCTGTTCCGTGAGTCGTTGCCGTGTCCCTGCGCCCCTTCCTGCTGCCGTCCCTGCTGCTGTTGTCCGCCTGTGCCAGCGCGCCACCGTCGCCGCCGGCCCATTCCGATGCATTGTGGCGATTGATCGAACGTGACTGCCGGGGCGCCGAAGGTCCACGCGGCGACTGCCTGCGCGTGGAGACGGCCGCAGACCGCCGCGATGTGCTGGTCAAGGACGCGCACGGCGACTACCAGTTCCTGCTGATGCCGCTGGACAAGGTCAGCGGTATCGAGAACCGCAGCCTGTACCAGCGCGGTGCACCGAACTACTTCGCTGCGGCCTGGCAGGCGCGCGGGCATACCGAACAGGCCTTGCGGCAACCGCTGCCGCGCAACGTGGCCAGCCTGGCGCTGAATTCGCCGCACGGCCGCTCGCAGCACCAGCTGCATATCCATGTCGACTGCCTGCGTGCCGACGTGCTGCGGGCGCTGGACACGCATGCTGCCGCCGTCGGCAGCCGCTGGGCACCGTTGCCGGTGCTGCTGCGCGGCCATCAGTACCAGGCCCGCCTGCTGCCGGGCGAGGAACTGACCGCCAATCCGCTCAATCTGCTGGCCTATGACCTCGCTGGCGTGGACGACGTGGGCCAGTGGAGCCTGGTCGTGGCCGGCCGGGACGCCGTGCAGGGCGGTCCGGGCTTCATCCTGCTGGCCACCCGCGTGGATGCCGCCAGCGGCAACGAGGCCAGCGCTGAAGAACTGCAGGACCACGCGTGTTCGGTGCTGACCGGTGCCGGCAATGCGCTGGAGCGGGTGCGCTAGTCCAGCGCGCGATGCTGGCCGCGCCACATCGGCGCGGTCAATGCCAGCAGCTGGCGATCCTGCCAGCCATCCAGATCCAGATGATGGTCGCGCAGCAGGCCTTCCTGCTCGAAGCCGAAGGCGTGCAGCGCAGTGGCGAACGGGTCATTGCAGTCTGGTGGCAGCATCACGAACAGGCGATGCAGGCCGACATCGTCGAACAGGAACGGGCACAGCGCCCGCAGCGCGGCGTCGCTATGCGGGTGCCAGTGCTGCAGCGACAGCAACTCGGCACTGCGCGCGTGCAGCGACTGCAGGCGGATATGCAGCTGATCCAGCACCGTGCCGTGTT
>NZ_QANL01000117.1 GCF_003067705.1 Planctomonas deserti | reverse complement strand
GCGGCCAGCTCGGCATCGCGCATGGTGCTGGCCAGTTCGGCGGTGTAGATGCCGGTGGGCACGGCGATGATGCTGTAACCGATCAGGATCAGCACCGAGGTGACGAAGCGGCCGAGCACGGTCTGCGGCACGATGTCGCCAAAGCCGACCGTGGCCATGGTCACCACCGCCCAGTGCATGCTGGCCGGGATGTTGGTGAAGCCGTGTTCGGGGCCCTCGATCACGTACATCAGCGCACCGGCGATGATGGTGATGGTGATCACCGTGAACAGGAACACCAGCACCTTGCGCCGGCTGCGCCACAGCGACGTCATCAACACGCCGCTTTCCTCGATGTAGCGGGTCAGCTTGAGGATGCGGAACACGCGCAGGATGCGCAGCGCGCGCACCACCAGCAGGCTCTGCGCGCCGGGGATGAACATCGACAGGTAGGCGGGCAGGATCGACAGCAGGTCGATGATGCCCCAGATGCTCACCGCGTAACGCAGCGGGCGTTTGACCACCGCCAGCCGCAGCAGGTACTCGGCGGTGAAGATGATCGTGAAGCCCCATTCCAGGATGTACAGGCCGGTGGACCATTCGGCATGCAGGTGCTGC
>NZ_QANL01000116.1 GCF_003067705.1 Planctomonas deserti | reverse complement strand
CCAGCATGGGCAACGCCGAGCTGGTGATGTCGCGGGTCAGCGGCCCGAAGGAACTGGTGGTGCTGGAAGACAGTTACCACATGATCACCATCGACCGCGAACGCCGCGATGTGATCCGCCGCAGCGCGCGCTTCTTCACCGAGATCGGTGAACGCAGTGGCGTCCTCAAGGCGGTGGCCTGAAATGGGGGCACTCGCCACGCTGCTGTGGCTGGCCAATGTGGTACTCGATACCGGTGGCCAGCTCGCCTTCAAGGCCGCCGCCAGCGATCCGCAGGAAGGCGAAGGACTGCAACGCTGGAAACACATGCTCAGCCGTCCCTGGCTGTGGATCGGCATCGCCTGCTATGTGCTTGAGTTCGTCGCCTGGATCGCGTTCCTGTCGCTGGTGCCGCTGTCCAAGGGCGTGCTGCTGGGCTCGATCAACATCGTCGCACTGATGATCGCCGGCCGTTTCCTGTTCCGCGAGAAACTCACGCCGCTGCGGGTGACCGGCATGCTGCTGGTCACCGCCGGCGTAGCCGTGGTGGGGGCCGGCTCATGAGGCGCCTGTATGTGATCGGCTTCCCGCTGCTGATGGCTTTCGACACGCTGGCCCA
>NZ_QANL01000115.1 GCF_003067705.1 Planctomonas deserti | reverse complement strand
CTACACCGTCACGCTTGACCACAACGGCATCACGGTGCCGCTGACCAACGGCGTGGAAGAGCAGCTGCACGGCATCGATACCGCACAACTGCGGCTGGTGATGCTGCCGGGAATGAGTCAACCGGTGTTCTGCGTGCCCACGCCGATGACGCTGGATATCCCGCGTGTCCCTATTTCCACAAAACGCTCGGGCATCTACTGGGGCGACCTGAAGGTCGAGCTCCGTGTGCCCACCGCAACGCCCTGACCTCCGGGAGCCTCCATGAAGCTCACCGCCCTTTGCCTGATTCCCATAGCGCTGCTGATGGCACTGCCTGCGCAGGCTAACCTCACCGTCCACCCGATGCGCGCCGCGGTGGATGGCAAGCGTGCCACCCAGATCCGCATCTATTCCCAGTCCACCCAGCCGCAGTACATCCAGGCAACGCTGCGCCGGATCGTCGATCCTGCAGGTGCCGAAGAGAGCGAAGTAGAGATGGAGCCGAGCGAGGCCGCCATCGCTGTTACCCCCGGCAAGTTCGCGCTCGCAGGCGGTGGCAACCGCCTGATCCGTGTCATCCCGCTGCAGCCTGTGCAGCAGGAAACCGCCTATCGCGTTT
>NZ_QANL01000114.1 GCF_003067705.1 Planctomonas deserti | reverse complement strand
CAATCCCAGTACACCGCAGCGAACGCCGTCGACGCCGTCGAGCCGATCCCCGACGCCAGGCCGCAGTACGCCGTGTTGTTGATCAGCAGCACGCCCACGTCTGCCGTGTAGGTGTTTCGACTGGTGTGGATGCTGTCCATGTAGCCGTCGCTGGTGCCACGGAAGCGCGCGAGATCAGTATCGAAGCTGCCCGATTCGGTGTAGTTGGTGGTCTCGTAGCGGGCCAGTTCCATGGTGATGCCGACGTTGCTGTTGACATAACCCTGGTTGGATTCGGCCACCGCCAGCTGCACCAGCGACTGCATGTTGCCGCCATAAGCCGTTACTGCTGCATTGGTCGCAACCACCAGCACGCGGATGGTGGCCGGGCTACCGGACGAGGCCTGCGCGATGCCGATGCGATCGTTGTTGCCCATCGGGATTTTCGGCAGCTGGTTGTAGTCGGCCGGATGATCGGCAGGCATCCGCGATTCATCCACTTCCACCAGTACATGGCGGTTGCCCAGCGGGCGCAGGCGATACAGCTTGCCGTCCTTGCGGATCGAACCGGTGATGGTGTTGCCCGAGCGCACCAGGATCAGCGAATTACCCGGATCGTC
>NZ_QANL01000113.1 GCF_003067705.1 Planctomonas deserti | reverse complement strand
CTCCAGGTGATCAGGCGGCGCCGCCACAGCGGGCCGTTGTCCTGCTGGTCGTCGTCGTAATCGTCGATGTCGTCGGAATCGTAGCGTCGGGGCACGGGGATGCGGGCAGGTAGGGTCTGGCGAGTCTAACGCAGCCGCCGTGGCGGCTGGCAGGCGATGGGCTGCGGTTTCACTGCAGTTCAAGCTGGGCGCGACGTCCGCTGGCCTGCCGCGGCCCCTGCCAGTGCCGCCCGGAGGCCCTTCCAGCCGGCTCCGGCCAGGCAGACATTGGCCAACCGAGCGATCAAGCGCGGCACGTCATGGGCGATCCAGCGCCCCTGAACATCCGCGCGGCGATACAGCTGCAGCCGCGACCACGCCATGCGCCAAGCCAGCGCGTGAAGCCCCTGGAAGCGCTCCGGCGCCACGACCTCGCCACGCTGTCGCAGCAGAGCATCCAGGGCCAGCAGGCGCCCCGCCGTGCGCTGGCGCGCCTGCGCATCGAACAGGTCGAGATGGCGCAGGCGCTGCAGAAAGCCGCGCCGACTGGCTCCGATCTGGTTGTTGCCATGCTGCCGATAGTCGATGGTCGGTTCGGCCAGCATGTCCAGCCCTCCACACAG
>NZ_QANL01000112.1 GCF_003067705.1 Planctomonas deserti | reverse complement strand
CAGCCATTGGGCGTGCTGAGGGTGTCGACGATGCCGACCACATGCAGCGGCTGCTTGCCCATGTAGTAGGTCTTGCCCAGCGCACTGCCATTGGGTTCCATCTTGGCGGCGGTGGCCTGGGTGAAGATGACCGGGATCGCCTTCTCCTTGGCGCCGCCCTTGCTGGCGTCTTCGAAGTTCTGGTATTCGTCGGGCAGGAAATCGCGGCCTGCGATCAGGTTGATGCCCATCGTGGCCAGCCCGTTCTCGGACAGGGTGTACATCGAGGCGTTGGTGGTCGGCCGTTCCTGGTCGATCACACGCGAAATGCTGCTGCTGGAGGAGCCGTTGCGGAAGGGGACCTGGTTGATGATGGTGACGTTGCTGACGCCGGGAATCGCGCGCAGCGATGCCAGGTCCTCGCGGGTGCGGGCCATGGCGTCGGTCTGCTTGCCGATGCCACTGACGCGCAGCATCACCAGTTCGCTCTCGGCGATGCCGCTGGGCATGCTGATCTTCTCCACGCGCTGGCTGACCAGGAACAGCGCGTTGCAGACGATGGCGCAGGTCAGTGCGACTTCCAGCACGATCAGGGCAGCGGCGGTCTTGTGCCGGCGCAGCGTGC
>NZ_QANL01000111.1 GCF_003067705.1 Planctomonas deserti | reverse complement strand
ACTATGTAATTAACAACCATCAATGGATTTATCTTCTATAATATTATTTATTTATAGTCGGGTATTATTTGCTGCACGTTCAACAAAAGGGATAATTCGTTTATCTCCGTCTGAAAGAGCTGCAGTAAAATTACCAGATGAAAGTAAAGAAGTATTAATAGGGATTTTACTTGGTGATGCCCAAGTAAATTCATTTGACAATGCTTTAAGCATAGTTGTTAAAAGATTAAAATTGTATTATGATTTATCTATACTTTTTATATATTTATATTTTGCTAATTTTAAAGTTGTTTATATTAATCCTAGTATTGAAAAAGCTAAAATTTTAAAAGAAAATAAAGGTAAATCCGGTATTTATTTGTGGACAAACCAAATTAACGGAAAAAGATATGTAGGAAGTGCTCTAGATTTAAGTAAAAGATTTAGAAATTACTTTAATACCTCCTATCTTACAGATCGTAAAGATATAATGATTATCTATAAAGCTTTATTAACTCATGGTTTCGATAATTTTACCCTAGAAATTTTAGAGTATTGTGAGTCTTCAGTTTTAATAGAAAGAGAACAGTATTATATTGATCTTTTAAATCCTGAATATAATATTTC
>NZ_QANL01000110.1 GCF_003067705.1 Planctomonas deserti | reverse complement strand
ACGCGACCAGGGCTTCCAGCTGCCACGGCGAGCCCACCGCGAACCAGAAATCGTGTTCGGCCACCAGCGCCATGTCACTGGGCTCGAAGATGCCTTCCAGCAGCAGGATCGGCGCACGGATGCCGGCCTGGCGCAGTTCCAGCGCCTCTTCGATGGTGGCCACGCCGAAACCATCGGCCTCGCCTTCCAGTGCCTGCGCACAGCGCACTGCGCCGTGGCCATAGGCATCGGCCTTGATGATCGCCAGGGCCTTGCCACCGCCCAGTTCACGGGCGAGCCGGTAGTTGCTGCGCAGGGCGCCCAGATCGATCAGCGCGCGGGCAGGACGCATGTGCGGTTCTCTTGTTGCGGCGCGTGACCGTACTGGCCGTAGCGGAAAATATCCAGGCCTTCGGTGCTGATCTGCGGCTGGCGCGCGCTCATCAGGTCGGCCAGGTAGCGGCCCGAGCCGCACGCCATGGTCCAGCCCAGCGTGCCGTGGCCGGTGTTGAGGTACAGATTGCGGAACGGCGTGGCGCCGATCACCGGCGTACCGTCCGGCGTGGCCGGGCGCAGGCCGGTCCAGAACTGCGCACGCGACAGGTCACCGCCCTTCGGGTAGAGGTC
>NZ_QANL01000109.1 GCF_003067705.1 Planctomonas deserti | reverse complement strand
AGGAGTTTTGTCGTGAGCGAATTCGATAACGTCCCGCCGCCGCCGGCAACCACCGATGCCCCGGCCGACCAGCGCACCATGGCGCTGGCTGCGCACCTGCTGGGCATCTTCACCGGCTTCATCGGCGCGCTGATCATCTGGCTGATCAACAAGGATGACGCCAGCAAGGCCTTCGTGACCGACCAGGCCAAGGAAGCCCTGAACTTCCAGATCACCGTGACCATCGCCATGGTCATCAGCATCATCCTGATGATCGTGATCATCGGCGGCATCCTGGCCCCGATCGTCGGCGTCATCAACCTGGTGTTCTGCATTATTGCTGCAGTGAAGTCCAACAACGGCGAAGCCTACCGCTACCCGTTCACCCTGCGCCTGATCAAGTAAGACCGGCTGCATGCGGAACTGAAAACGCCCGGCATTGCCGGGCGTTTTCATGTGCAGGGAGCTGCGGGCGGTGCCCGACGAGCGCGCAGCGATCAATGATCGCGTTCGACCGCCAGCGTCGCCAGCGCACGCAGTGCATCGGCCTCTTCGCCGTATCCGGCCAGGATCGCCTGCATGCGTGCTGCGAGCTCATGCAGCTGGACCTTTGCGCCGTCCATGCCA
>NZ_QANL01000108.1 GCF_003067705.1 Planctomonas deserti | reverse complement strand
CTCCGGACAGGATTTCGCCACTTTCCTGCAGCAGCGCATCTTCCGCCCGCTGGGGATGGCGCATACCGTGGCCCACCAGGACGGCGAGGACACGGTCGCTGCACGCGCCTATGGCTACAGCTGGATCGATGGCCGTTGGCAACGCACCGACCAGAGCACCACCAGCGCCGTGCTCGGCGATGGCGGCATCTATTCCTCGCTGGACGACCTGGCCCGGTGGGATGCGGCGCTGTACGACGACCGCCTGTTGTCGAAAGCCTCGCGCCGGGCGATGTTCAGCCCGGCCACATCGACGCCCGAACCGGATGTACCGCACTACGGCTTCGGCTGGCGCCTGAATGGCCCGGTGCAATGGCACAGCGGCGAGAGCATCGGCTTCCGCAACGTGATCGTGCGCCATGCGGACAAGCACCTGACCGTGATCGTGCTGACCAACCGCAACGACCCCGAACCCTATCCGCTGGCGCTGAAGATCGCCCAGCGCTGGCTGGACACCCTGCAATGAACACCGCTTCCGACGGCCTGCTGGGCATCCACCACGCCGCACTGATCTGCAGCGACTACGCACGCTCGAAGGACTTCTACGTGCGCATCCTCGGCCTGCGCG
>NZ_QANL01000107.1 GCF_003067705.1 Planctomonas deserti | reverse complement strand
GCATTGTGAAATTCGGCAGGTGTGAGCATGTCGCCAAGCCGAACATACCAAAAACGAGGATTTAAGTTGCACGACTTGGACTAGCAATTGTACCTGCCGAACCGCCTTGATCTATCGTTCAAGAATTTCACTAATGCCATATAAAATTACGTTAAGTTCCTGGGGGCTAGCCCCCAAACCCCCAGCCAGCACTCACACCCAAAAACAAGGGGGATACCAATAAAAAAGTCAAAATCCACTATATAGGATTTTGACTTTTTTATTGGTATTGAACTACAAGGGTCCCTACAGGCTGTTTTTGAACACCCGTAGTTCTTTTTAAAAGGGATTAATTTATCAGATTTATTAAATGAATAATTCATAAAATCCCCTTTCAATCACTCTGTTGTATGGCAATTTATCAAGTAGGCAGTTGTACATAAGTAGTGTATGCAGGGGACAAAAATGTGTATATAACTGGATAAGCCTTTTTTATTTTTGGCTTGGTATGAAAAAAGAACCCTAATGTTGGATAGGGTTCTTTTTAGGGGTAACAGTTGAAGGTTGAAGGTATATTTCATATTTATTATGTACTTTACTCTTATATTCATTCGAATAGGAAACACATA
>NZ_QANL01000106.1 GCF_003067705.1 Planctomonas deserti | reverse complement strand
CCACCCGGGTCGGGTCGATGCGCAGGTAGCGGCTGCCGGTACGCTGCGCCAGCCATTCGGTGAGACGTTCCAGGGTCAGCTCGCCACCGCCGTTGGCGGCCAGCTTGAGGTTGGACAGCAGCACCAGCGGGTGCACTTCGCTGGCGTTGCGCGCGCCCTGTGCGGAAAACCGCATGCGTTCGCGGTCCTGTTCGGCCACCAGGCCATCGGCGACCACGGCTGCGGCAATCTGCTCGAACTGCAGCCGTCCCCAGGGCAGCGCGACGCCGCCCGCTTCGCCGGGCGTGCCGACCGGCAGCCGATGTTCCATCTGCCTGCTCCTCCCGGGTACGGAATGCCCCGCAGGTCGGCCGTTATACTAACGCACCCCCTTGCCGGCCAAGACTCGTACGCATGTCCGCGACCCCGACCGTTCCGCTCACCTTCCAGGGCCTGATCCAGACCCTGAACCAGTTTTGGGCCCAGCAGGGCTGCGTGCTCATCCAGCCGCTCGACCTGGAGGTGGGCGCCGGTACCTTCCACCCGGCCACCTTCCTGCGTGCGATCGGTCCGGAAAGCTGGAATGCGGCCTACGTGCAGCCCTCGCGCCGCCCGACCGACGGCCGCTACG
>NZ_QANL01000105.1 GCF_003067705.1 Planctomonas deserti | reverse complement strand
GCCAACATGCAGCGTCAGGCCGTGCCGACCCTGCGTGCGCAGAAGCCGCTGGTCGGTACCGGCATCGAGCGCGCCGTGGCGCGTGACTCCGGTGTGACCGTGAACGCCCGTCGTGGTGGCGAGATCGTGCAGATCGACGCGGCCCGCATCGTGGTCAAGGTCAACGAGGAAGAGATCGTTGGCGCCACCGACGCAGGCGTGGACATCTACAACCTGGTCAAGTACACCCGTTCGAACCAGAACACCTGCATCAACCAGCGTCCGCTGGTCCAGGTGGGTGACGTCATCGCCCGCGGCGACGTGCTGGCCGACGGTCCGTCCACCGACATCGGCGAACTGGCCCTGGGCCAGAACATGCTGATCGCGTTCATGCCGTGGAACGGCTACAACTTCGAAGACTCCATCCTGCTCTCCGAGCGCGTGGTGGAAGAGGATCGTTACACCACGATCCACATCGAAGAGCTGACCTGCGTCGCGCGTGACACCAAGCTGGGGCCGGAGGAAATCTCCGCCGACATCCCGAACGTCTCCGAGCAGGCGCTGAACCGCCTGGACGAGAGCGGCGTGGTGTACATCGGTGCCGAAGTCCGCGCCGGCGACATCATGGTCG
>NZ_QANL01000104.1 GCF_003067705.1 Planctomonas deserti | reverse complement strand
AGCAAGCCATCGTGGAACACCACCTCGTGCGGTGCCTGCGGGCCATGCCGCAGCCAGATGCCGCCGCTGTCCACCAGCACGTCATAGTCGGTATGGATGCCGCACTGGTCTGCGCGCAGCTTCGGGGTGTCAGCGGCAATTGCAGGTACGGTGACCACAGCAGCCAGCAGGGCCAAGGCGGGTGCTGACAGGCGCATGGTGGAATCCTTTCCGGTCATTGCAGGACCCCAGCATCCCGCGTTCGGCAGGCGCCGTCACCCGCCGAAAGTCACTGCGCGATGGCGATTCGTCCGGCCATACCGGCTTTCCCACCGACTGCCCACCACCTATCCACAGGGTTGTCCCTAGCCAGTTTCATCACTGTCATGTGAAGCTGTCATTGTTCCGTTTTCGCGGTGCGTTGTACCACCGCAATGACGCCTTTCGGGCTTGACTGCGCAGCCCGTTCCGGCAGGTCTGAAGCGTCTGATCCGGGCGCCGATGGCACGATCCTTGCGGCGCAAGGGATTGCCGAATTTCACTACATTTGGCGTTGACGGACCCCTTTACCCCCACTATCTTGTGGCCGTCGGTCGCAGCAACCCCAATTCCAGGGGTTGCCCGGGGTTCCC
>NZ_QANL01000103.1 GCF_003067705.1 Planctomonas deserti | reverse complement strand
TCGCAGAGACCGCCAAAGAGAAAGCGCTGGAAGCACGCGTTGCCGAACTGGAACGCCAGGTCCAGCTGCTGCTGTCCTCGCAGCAACAACAACAGACCCAGATCAGCCAGACCCAGCAGGCGGTGACCGAAGTCCGCACGGTGCAGGCCGAGCAGAAGCCGGTCGCCTCGGTGCCGGCGGACAAGCAGCCGATCCAGGTCACCACCATCACCCCGGGCGCGGCGCCGGGCACCACGGTCAAGATCGGTGGCTTCATCAAGGCCGACTTCCTGGCCACCCAGACCAGCGATGGCCAGCTGGCCGACGACGCCACCGGCCGCTCGCTGTACCTGCCGGGCCAGACCCCGGTGGAAGGCGCCGGCGGCAGCGGCAAGCGTTCGGGCACCGATTTCAACGCCCACGCCAAGTTCTCGCGCTTCAACCTGGGCATCGACAACGTGAGCGAATCGGGCAACAAGGCCGGTGCGTTCTTCGAGATGGACTTCTTCGGCAACTCGCTGGGCAACCAGACCGCCACCAATACCTACGGTGTGACCCTGCGCCACGCCTACATGTACTGGAACAACTGGATGGCCGGCCAGACCTGGTCCAACTTCATGGATGCGGCGTCG
>NZ_QANL01000102.1 GCF_003067705.1 Planctomonas deserti | reverse complement strand
CGGCCTCGCGCCGGGCTTCACTTTTATGGGCCCCGTGGCGCCACAATGCGGCATGGGCGACCCTTCCTCTCTTGCAGGCACCGGCACGACCTACCAGGAGCATCTGGCGCCTGCGCCGCTGCGCGGCCACTTTGGCCAGCTTTGGCAGAGCCAGCTTCCTGCTGATGCCGATGGGCACATCACCGTATTGCCCGATGGCTGCGTGGATATCCTCTGGCGCGACGGTGCGTTGTTCGTGGTCGGCCCGGACCGCGTGGCCGCGCACCCGGCGCTGGCACCCGGTGCACAGGTGCTGGGCGCACGCTTCCGTCCCGGCCAGGCATTGGCCGCGCTGGGCCTGCCCTTGGCCGGGATCATCGGCCAGGCCGTGCCACTGGCTGATCTGAAGGGCACGTGGGCGAAGAAGGCTGCGGCCTCCATCGGCGACACCGCGCCTGCACTGCGCCTGCAGCGGATGGCGCACTGCCTGCAGCAGCATATGGGTGCGTCCGCGCTCGATACTTCGGCGCAGCGTGCACATGTCCTGTTCCGGGCGCTCGCCGCGGGTGATGCCACGCTGGATACGCTGGCGGCGCACTTGAGCCTGAGCCCGCGCAGCCTGCGACGTTTCAG
>NZ_QANL01000101.1 GCF_003067705.1 Planctomonas deserti | reverse complement strand
ATTATTTTCTTCGCTGTTGTGCAATGCCGGCCAGCGGCCGGCACTACAACTCAGGCTTCCGCGCTGGCGGCGTCGAGTTGCGCGATATCCTGCACGCTCAACGACAGGTTGGCCGCTGCCAGCAGATCGTGCAGCTGCTCGACGCTGGTGGCGCTGACGATCGGCGCGGTGATCGACGGCCGTGCGATCTGCCACGCCAGTGCGATCTGCGCGGCACTGGCGCTGTGCTTGCTGGCCACGTCATCCAGCGCCTGCAGGATGCGCAGGCCACGCGGATTCAGATAGCGCTTCACCACGTTCTCGCCACGTGCCGGGCTCTTGGCCGCATCGGCCGGCGTGCGGTATTTGCCGCTGAGGAAGCCACTGGCCAGCGCGTAGTAGCCGATCACGCCGATCTGTTCGCGCTGCACCAGCGGTTCCAGTTCCTTTTCGTAGCCGGCACGGTCGTACAGGTTGTACTCCGGCTGCAGGGTTTCGTAACGCGGCAGCTTGTAGTCGGTGGATACCTTCAGCGCATCGGCCAGGCGCGTGGCGCTGTAGTTGGACGCACCGATCGCACGCACCTTGCCGGCTTCGATCAGCCGGCCGAATGCGGCCAGGGTCGCTTCCAGCG
>NZ_QANL01000100.1 GCF_003067705.1 Planctomonas deserti | reverse complement strand
CCGTCTACGTTCCCGCGGACGACCTGACCGACCCGTCGCCGGCGACCACCTTCGCCCACCTGGACTCGACCGTCACCCTGTCGGGTTCGATCGCCTCGCTGGGTATCTACCCGGCCGTCGATCCGCTGGACTCCACCAGCCGCCAGATGGACCCGCTGGTCATCGGCCACGAGCACTACGACACCGCCCAGCGCGTCCAGCAGACCCTGCAGAAGTACAAGGAACTGAAGGACATCATCGCGATCCTGCGCATGGACGAGCTGTCCGAAGAGGACAAGCAGGCCGTGTCGCGCGCCCGTAAGATCGAGCGCTTCTTCAGCCAGCCGTTCCACGTGGCTGAAGTGTTCACCGGTTCGCCGGGCAAGTACGTGCCGCTGAAGGACACCATCCGTGGCTTCAAGGCCATCGTCGATGGCGAGTACGACCACCTGCCGGAGCAGGCGTTCTACATGGTCGGCGGCATCGAAGAAGCGGTCGAGAAGGCCAAGAAGATGGCCGAGAAGGCCTGATCCGGGACGGGCGGGAGCGATCCTGCCCGACCTGACGCCGGCGCCGGGCAACTGCCCGCGCCGGTGGACTCCCACGGTGGCATTGCGCCGCCGCGAACAGCGAAG
>NZ_QANL01000099.1 GCF_003067705.1 Planctomonas deserti | reverse complement strand
ATCGACAGCCGCTCGGCCATGTTGTTCGGGGTGTACAGCTGGCCGCGCGGGTTCAGCGCCACGGCCTTCTTCTCCAGCACCAGCGCGGCCAGTGGGATGTCCTGGGTGACGACCAGGTCTCCGGCGGCGACCCGTTCGACGATGGCGCTGTCGGCCACGTCCAGGCCCTGGGGCACCTGGATCGAGCGCAGCCAGCGTGAGGGCGGGGTCCGGATCCACTGGTTGGCGACCAGGGTCAGCTCGATGCCAACGCGTTCAGCGGCACGGAACAGGATGTCGCGAATGACGGTGGGGCAGGCGTCCGCGTCCACCCAGATGCGGGGGAGGGCGGGTTCAGCTTGGGTTTCAGCTTCAGTCATTTACCCAGTGTAGGGTAGGAAAATCCTGAATGGGGACTCGGGGTTAGCCTCGAACGGCTGCCAGCCCTTGTCACGTCTAGCGGGCGGGGCCAGCCCATGAACGTCCGGGCTATCGCTTTTTGCAGAAAACACGCGTATCGTTCGTCCCACTGTGTTTGCTAGGGTCACCGTGAATCGTGGCCTGGTGCAGTTGATCTCACGATCCGCTCATCGATCCGCTTTACCAACGCCTGCAACTCAGTCTCGGCCCCGATACCC
>NZ_QANL01000098.1 GCF_003067705.1 Planctomonas deserti | reverse complement strand
CACACCGGCAACAGCCCCGCCTCGGTGTAATCGTGCGCATCCTCGCGCAGCTCGGCATTGACGCTGGCCCGCGCCACCGCGCCGAGGAAGCCGATGTTGCCGGCCAGGCGCTCGCCGTGGGCCTGGCGCCAGGCCTTCCACGCCGTATCGAAGTTGCCCACCAGCGCCATCGAAAATGCCATCAGCTGCGCCACCGGCCACTCGATCCAGCCCAGCAGGCGCTGCGCCAGCGCCAGCGGCTCCACCGGCACGCGGGCACGCATCGGGCTTTCCGCCATCAGCGCCAGCAGCCGGTAACCGAGAGCACCGGCCGGGCCCAGCAGCAGGAACCAGAACAGCACCGCGAACCAGCGCCGCAAGGCGTTGAGCACGGTTGCCTCGACCAGTGACGGAATGTCCTCGCGCAGGCTGCCACCGGCCGCCTGCAGGTTGCGCACCGCGGCCTGCCGCGTCGCTGCGTCATCGGCATCGATGATCGCTTCGATATCGCGATCCAGGTCGCGCGGTCCCCAACACCAGGCCAGCACCGCCACGCCCAGCAACAGCGACGGCAGGCCGAACAGCACCCCGCGCAGCAACCACGCCAGCAGCGCCATCAGCAGCAGCGGCGGCAGCAGCGCC